>NZ_JBTLMN010000010.1:0-272287 GCF_054462275.1 Micromonospora sp. SD19 | reverse complement strand
AACGCCGGCCCACCCCACTGATACGCCAACACCCAGATGTTGCGCGGCGCGAAGTAGAACAACGACGGCGCCACCGTCGCCGAGTTCATCGCGTTCTGACTCGCCGAACCCATCTGCGAGTAATTCGAGAAAAGGCCGAAGTTCATTGAGCCCCACCGGGTCCCGGTGTCGTGGGTGGTGGCGTACACGAGCTGCTGGCCGTTGTAGGGGGCGACGGTGAAGTCCTTCAACGACACCCAACCCGACCTCGGCTGCGCCAACGCACCCGTCGACGACCACCGGTACGACGAGGGCAGGTCACACGTCTGGGTCGGCGGTGGAGTCGTCGGCGGCGGGTCGGTGGGTGGCGGGTCGGTCGGCGGCGGGGTGGTCGGCGGGGTCGTCGTGCCACCGGTGCAGGTGACGCCGTTGAGAGCGAAGCTCGTCGGGTTGGGGTTGCTGCTCGTCCAGGACCCGTTGAACCCGAACGACACAGTGCCGTTGGTCGGGACCGACCCGTTGTAGCTCACGTTCCTCG
Organism: Micromonospora sp. SD19; assembly: GCF_054462275.1. Classification (NCBI taxonomy): domain Bacteria; kingdom Bacillati; phylum Actinomycetota; class Actinomycetes; order Micromonosporales; family Micromonosporaceae; genus Micromonospora; species Micromonospora sp. SD19. Next base: position 271,770 of record NZ_JBTLMN010000010.1, on the reverse strand, counting down.
CCGTCACCGCTGACCCGCTCTGCGTCAGCGATGTGTTCCAGGCCTGCGTCACCGTCTGCCCGGCACCGTAGGACCAGGTCAACGTCCAGCTGCTCAACGGATCACCCAGGTTGGTGATCGCCACGTTGGCGCCGAAGCCGCCCTGCCACTGCGACGACACGGCGTAGCTCACCGAACAACCCTCGGCCGCAGCGCCGGCCGGCAGCGCGGCGACGACTGTCGACGACACCAGTAAACCGACGCCGGCCACAACCAGACCGGCATTGGTGGCTCTGGATCTGGTCATATTGCACCCTCCTCGCGGGACGGCGGCCTACCCGGTGGTGATGGTCGCTGCTCAGTGACTGAATGTGAGCGTTAACAGGCCGCGTCGGGTATGTTACGGGAGCGCTCCCATACCATCAACAACATCTATGCCTGCTTCTCGTTCACCGCCGACTTTCCCGTTGCGCGGACCCGGAGCGGCGCTCCTCAGCCGACAGTGAGGGTGAGCACCCCGAACTGACCGCTGCGCTGCACGTAGTGCGGCAGATAGAACTTCCACGTCACCGTCAGCTCGCGCCCGGCCCGCATCGAGGCCGGCACCTCGGCGACCATCTCGAACACCGCCGTGCCGCCGGCCGGGATCTGCGTGAGCGGGCGGCAGTTCAGCCGGTACAGCTGGGCCGAGTTCACCGCGTCGTTCGTCGCGTCGCCGAGCGAGAACCGTTCCATCAGGTAGGCCGGGCAGGGGTCCAACGCGAGGGGACCGTCGGTCGGGTTGCCGAGGGTCACCCGGAAGGAGACCCGCGAACCGGCGGCGGCGGTTGGCGGCCCCTGAACAGCGACGGTGAGCTGGTCGAGCGGCGAGGACGGAGGCTTCGACATCGCCACCGGCTCGGTGAACCCACTGGCGGACAACGTCGCCCGGGCGCGAGGGTTGACCCCCTCCCCCTGCGGACAGCCCGGGCGCTCATCGGCGGTGACCGGCGCGCGCAGGGTGCCCCCGTCGTGCGGCAGCTCGATCGCGAGCTCGAACAGCCCGAGGGGCTGGCAGAACGGCCCGGACCAGTCCAGGCGCAGGCTGGCGTGGCCACCGGCCGGCACGGCAACGACCCGGGAGCGGCCCTCCTCGTTGATGCCGTGGGTGTAGAGCATCGGGACCTCGCGGCCGCCGACGAGCATCCTGGTGGGCACCTCGCCCTGCAGCGTGCACTCCTTCTTCGACGCGTTCCGCACGTCCACTTCGCCGATGAGCTTGCCGATGGCGGCGTCGAAGCCGCGAGGCTTCTCACCGCCGGTGCCCGGCCGGGTCCAGCTGGTGAGCCGGCCGGTCAGCTGCTCCGCACGGCACGGCTCGCTGCCGCGGGCCGGCCTCCTCGGCTCGGCGGGGCGGCCGTTGAGGTCCTCGTCGGTGATCTTCAGGTCGGCCCAGGGGACGCTGCCGTCGGCGAGCAGTTCGGTGGGCACCGGCTCCGCCTCCGTCGGGTCCGGCTGCCCCGGCCGGGCGTTCGGCTCGGCGCAGGCCACCGCCGCGGCGAGGACGATCAGCAGTGGCACAAGTAGTCGACGCATCCCGTCACCCTCACACGAACGACCGCACCGGACCTGAGTAGCCGGGCTCAGTGACGATCACTCCGCGGTGGGCGCGGACGACTCGACGATGGACACGGCAGTGCCGAGCTCGACGGTACGGGAGACGGTGCACAACCGGTCGTGCGACTGCTGCAGCGACCGGGGCAGCGCCGCACGGGCCTGGTCGCCGTCCGCGCCCTCCGGAAACGTCACGGTGAACTCGACCCGCAGGTTCTGCATCCGGTTGCCGCCCGCCTCGTCGCGGATCTTGTCACCGGTGACGGCGACGGTGAAACCGGTCGGCTCCGCACGGCGGCTGGTGATGTGGTCCACGTCCACAGCGGTGCAGCCGCCGATGGCGGCCAACAGCAGCTCCACCGGCGTGAAACTGCCGTCCTTACCCGTGCCCAGCGACACCGACCCGCCACGGACGTTCCGCACGACGTAGTTGCCCAGGCTGGAGCGCTCGATCGCCACCGAGCGGAAGGTGTCCTCAGTCATGGCTGAAACCTACCGGCATCCGTGATCAGGAGTACATGAGATGCAGCGTCATCCCGGCATCGGCGTGCGCCAGGTTGTGGCAGTGGTTGGCCCACATCCCGGGGTTGTCGGCCCGGAACGCCACCTTCCACACCTCGCCCGGACGGACGTCGAACGAGTCCAGCCACAGCGGGCTGCCGACCGCCGGCTCGCCGTCGCGGGCCAGCACCAGGACGTGGTGGCCGTGCAGGTGCCACGGGTGCACCACCTGCGACCGGTTGACGATGGTGAACAGCACGACGTCGCCCCGGCGTACGACCTGCGGTGGGATGTCCGGGTCGGCCGCGCCGTTGACGGTGTGGGCGTAGCGCGGCAGCAATCCGCGCAGGTCGAGGCCGCGGTCGAGAACGAGGGTGAACGTCCGGTCGAACCGGGGCCAGGGCACCGCCGCGGTAGCGCCGTAGCCGAGCGGATCGAGCACCGGCCAGGCGCCGGTCGCCGTCGACACCGGGCCGGTCGAGTAGACCGCCCGTCCGTCGACGAACAGCGACACCGGGGTCGCCGGCGCGGTGAAGACCAGGTCGTAGCGGCCCCCGGCGGGGATCAGCACGGCGGTGTCCACCAGCGGTGTCGGGCCCCGCAGGTCGACGCCGTCGATCGCGGCCACCAGGAACGCGGTCCCCGCCAGGGCGTACCGGTGCGTGGTGCTGTCGGTGTTGATCAGCCGCAACCGCACCGGCACGCCGGCCTCCACCCGCTGCACTGTCGGCGCGGGCAGCGGACGCCCCGCCAGGGTGTGCACCGGCACCGTGACGTCGAGGCCGCTGACCGACCCCGGTCGCACCACCAGCACACCGTAGAGACCCATCCGGACGCCGACATCGGAGGCCGAGTGCGTGTGGTACCAGTACGTTCCGGCCTGGTCGGCGCGGAACCGGTAGACGAACTCCTGCCCGGGTCGCACCGCCGCCTGGGTCACCCCGGGCACCCCGTCCTGGTCGTTCGGCACGTCGTACCCGTGCCAGTGCAGCGTGACGCCGCGCCCGATGTCCCGGTTGCGCAGCGTCACCTCCAGGATGTCGCCGACGGTGGCGGTCAACTCCGGTCCGGGTACCTGCGCGTTGAACGCCCACGCCGCCACGTCCCGGCCGCCCGCGTTCACAGTGGCGGTCCCGGCCGTCAGGGTGAACCGTCTGGTGGGTTCGGCGGAGATCCGGGTCGCCGCCGGAAAGCCATGATCGTGCGGTACGGCGGGGGCGGTCTCCGGGGCGACGGTCAGCCCGGTTCCGGTGACCAGCGCCGCGACCGCCACCGCGACCGCCACCCGGGACACCGGCCGCGACGGGCGCGCGCCGAGGGCACGCCCCGAGATCACCGTCGCCGCGACGACCCCGGCGACCGCGAGCAGCCCCGCCCCCGCCGACGCCGGATAGCCGTGCAGGACCGTCACGAGCAGGGCGCTGCCCGTGGCGTACCCGGCGAAGAGCAGCGCAAGCGCGACGGCCCGGACGTCACCCCGGGCCCGCAACAGCCGCGGACCGGCGACGGCCACCGCCGCGAGCGACAGGGGGGCGGCGATGAGAACCTTCTCCGCGGCGAACCACCAGCCGGCGCGGGCCAGGGCGGTGATCGTGATCGCGCGGGCGAGCGTCGCGACCAGCGCGACCGCCGCCAGTCCCAGTGCGAGCGGGCGGCGTCGCGCGACGGACGCGGCACCACCACCCAACCAGGCGCCGGCCGCGAGGACCGCGATCACGAGGTCGACCGCGAGCAGCGACCCGGTGCTCACGCCGGCTCCACTTCCCGGGCGGGAACCCCGGCCTCGGCCGGCACCAGGCCGGCCAGCTTCCGGGCCGCCCGGTGGACGCCGACCACGACGTGCACCGCGATGATTCCGTTGAGCGCGTGCAGCCCGCCGATGGTGAGGCCGAGCGGAGTGCTGACGCCCGACGCGTCGGCGAACCCGTTGGCGAGCATGGCGATGAGCGGTTGGAGGACGACGAGGCCGACCGGCAGCACCGCCAGCCCGATGAGCCGGCCCGGCGCCTTCGCCAGCGCGGCGAACAGGACGGTGAGCAGTGTGAGAACCGGGATGACCGCCATGCCGTTGACGCTGTGCAACGCGTACGCGCCGTCGCCGGCCGGCTTCGTGAACCCGCCCACCGCGGCGAAGATGAACTGAAGGGCGAACGCGACGAGCGTCAGCGCGCTGATGACGACGAGAGCCTTGCGCATGGAATACCTCCTAGAGGTGCGCCGAGGCGAGAGCCCGGGCGACATGATCGGTGGCCGTGATCGCCCCGTACGCGACCAGCCGCACGAGGTCGGCGTCGGCCGGGTGGGAGAGCCGCCACAGCGCGACGTCGCCCGGGCTGATCGCGCTCGGAGCGAACGCCGCCAGCAACGCGATCCGCGTCCCGATGCGGTCCGTGCCCGGCACGTCCCGCACCAGGTCGACGGCCCAGTCCGCGGGCCGGGCCGGGAACCGCCCGTCCTCCCAGCGCACGGTCGCCGTGACGGTCTCGCGCGCCACCTCGCCCAGCAGCTCCCCACCACGGTTGGCGGCGTCGCGCAACGACGCGTAGGCGACACCCACCGGGCTGTCCCCCGCCCAGGCCGGCGCCGCCGTCGCGTCGGCGTCGAGCAGCGGGAGGCTCCGGCCGGGTTCCTTCGGCTCCCGGGCCGCCCTGGCGTAGAGCCGGCCTCCGACCGAGCGCACCAGTGGGGAGCGTTGCAGGCCGCCGGGGAGCAGATCGGGGTCGAGCAACGCCGAGACGACCCGGTTGATGAAGTGGAACACCAGCAGGGTGCCGGTGATCTCCACCCGGTACGGGCTGGTCCAGTCGGCGGCTCTGGGACTGCGGCTGGCCTGTGCCCACTCGACGAGCCGGGTGTGTTCCGGCTCGGGTGGCGTCTCACCCCGGGCAACGGCCTCGGCGAGCTTCGACGCGCCCAGCGCGTGCAGCAGCAGCACGTGGGCGTCGACGCAGAACTGACAGCGGTTGGCCCGGGACACGACGGTCGCGACGAGTTCCCGTTCGACCCGGGAAGCGTCGCCGGCGAGCAGCGCCTCCCGCATCAACGCCCAGGTCGCGGCCAGCACCTCCGGCACCGCCGACAGCGCCTGGAAGGTCGGCAACGGCCCGAGGAAGTCGTCGCGCAACTGTTGGTAGACCGCCGCGGTGAGGCCGGTGGCCGCCCTCGTCGGCGTGGGGGTGAAGAAGCGGTATGTCATGGGCTCGATGCTTGTTGCGGCAGACCGGGAAAGCGTCGTTCCGGCGCAGACACTTGCCGGGTCGCCGATACCGCGTCCGTGGTACGCGGCAGGTACCACGCTCGCGGGATGCTGCACCGGCGGCGGCCGTTCTACAGTGCGACAATGCGCCGCGACCTCCCGTACGCCCTCGGCGGTCTCGCCCTCGGCGTCCTCCTGCTCGGCAACGCCGCGCTCACCCCGGACGCCGCGACGGTCGAGGTGCTCGACGTCGCCCTGGTCCTGGCCATGGCGGTGGCCCTGGCGGCGTGCCGGCGCTACCCGGTGGTGGCGCTGGGCGTGGTCACCGTCGCCATGCTGGCCGTTCACCTCCGGGTGCACCCCGGGGTGTCCGCCGCGTTCCCCGTTCTCGGCGCGGTGTACCTCGCCGCCTGGCAGGGGCACCGGTCGGCCGCCGTCCTGGCCAGCGTCGTCTTCCTCGGTGGCTTCCTGGCCCGCGACGTCTCGGTGGCACCGCCCGGCCAGCCGGGGCAGGTGATCCTCGAACGGACGGCCCTGCTGTTCGGCTGGTTCGTGGCCGCCAACGTCGCCGGGCTCGTCGGACGGCAGCGTCGGGCGTACCTGGAGCAGGTCGAGCAGCGGGCAGTCGAAGCCGAACGCACCCGCGAGGAGATGGCGTTGCGGCGTGCCGGGGAGGAGCGGCTGCGCATCGCCCGCGACCTGCACGACTCGCTGACCCACAGCATCTCGGTGATCAAGGTGCAGGCCGGGATCGCCGTGCACCTGGCCCGCAAACACGGCGAGGCGCCGTCGGCCGCCCTGCTGGCGATCCAGGAGGCCAGCGGCGCTGCCATGCGGGAACTCCGGACCACCCTCGACGTCCTGCGCGCGCCCACCGACGCCGATCGCGTCGGGCTGGCCCGGGTGGACGAGCTGGCCCAGCGGACCCGGGCGGTCGGCGTACCGGTGCAGGTGACCGTCACCGGTCAGCGCGGGGACCTGCCCGACGAGGTCGACCAGGCCGGATACCGGGTCATCCAGGAGGCACTGACCAACGTGGCCCGCCACGCCGGCCCCGCGACCGCGCACATCCAGGTGGAGTACGCCCCGGCGGGGCTCACCGTCGCGGTCACCGACGACGGTCGGGCGTCACCGGGCCAGCCGCTGACCCCGGGCGTGGGTCTGCGGGGCATGCGGGAGCGGGTCAGCGCACTGGGCGGCACCCTGCGGGCCGCCGCGCACGACGACCACGGGTTCACCGTGCGGGCCACCTTCCCGTTGGACGGCCCGCGGTGACCGGCCGATCGAGCCAGGCCCGAGCGAGCCGGGCCGGAGCGCGCGGCACCCGCCGGCCGCCGGGGCCGCGATGATCAGGGTGCTGCTCGCCGACGACCAGGCGCTGATGCGAGCCGGCTTCCGGGCACTGCTCGACGCCGAGGACCACCTGGAGGTCGTCGGCGAGGCGACCGACGGCAGCTCGGCCGTCCACCTGTCGCGACGCCTGCGCCCGGACGTCGTCCTGATGGACGTGCAGATGCCCGGTCTCGACGGCATCGAGGCCACCCGGCGCATCGCCGCCGATCCCGACCTCGCCGGCATCCGGGTTCTCATCCTGACCAACTACGGGCTCGACTCCTACGTCTTCGCCGCCCTGCGGGCGGGCGCCAGCGGCTTCCTCCTCAAGGACGCCGACCCCGCCGACCTGCTGCACGCCGTCGCCGTCGTCGCGCGCGGGGACGCGCTGCTCGCGCCGACCGTCACGCGCACGCTGATCAGTGAGTTCGTGGCCGGCCCACCGCCGGCCGAGCCGACGGCCGGCCGCGACGTGCTGACCGCCCGGGAGCAGGAGATCGTCGAGCTGGTCGCCCGTGGGTTGACCAACGACGAGATCGCCGCGCGCATGGTGATCAGTCCGCTGACCGCCAAGACACACGTCAACCGGGCGATGACGAAGCTGCACTGCCGCGACCGGGCCCAACTGGTCGTGTGGGCGTACGAGTCGGGGCTGATCACGCCCCGTCGCCGGTGAGCGCCGTCCCGGACAGCGGAGTCGATCAACCCCCTTGGCGACACCGGGAAGAGGCGACGCACTAGCATTGCCGCCGTCCGCGACGGCTCTGCTGAATCGAGGCGACATGCGTTGGCTCCGTCGGTTGCTGGGCGGTAGGCGGGTCCAGCTCGACCCGGGACGCCAGCAGGCGCTGCTGCACGACGTCCAGTCCCGGTACGGCTCCCACGCGCGGATCCGGTTCAACGACCAGGTCGAGGCGCTCACCGGTTCGCTGGACAGCGACGACGGCCTGGTGGTGGCGACCCGGATCGTGAGTCAGGTCGCCGACGAGGCCCATGTGGACCTTCAGGCCCAGGCCCAGGAGATCCACCGGCGGACGGGCCGGCGGCTGCTGGTGCACCGCCGCAACTACCGGCCGCTGTGGAAGGAGGCGGGCCCGGCCCTGCGCTGGCCGCTGTTCGCGCTGCCGTGCGGCTTCCACCCGTACGCGCAGGTGGCGGCCGCCGTCACGGTGGTCGGCAGCCGGGCGCCCCGGCTCGACCGGGTGACCGACCCGAACCCGTTGCTGACCCGCGTGTTCGAGGTGCTCGACCTCACCACCTCCGGCTGGGAGTACGGCCGGGTGCGGGTGGACACCGACGCCGCCGCCCTGGCCGATCGCCTGATCTCCAGCGCCGGGCGGGTCCTGGTGGCCATGGACGACCCGCCGCGACTGCCACCTGCCGTCCGTGAGCTGATGCGTCGCAACAACACCGTCGCCGTGCACGATCCGGCCGGTCCACGGACGGTCGGCGGGATCAACCTGGGTGCGCGGATGCGCGAGGAGTTCCTGGTCTGACCGCCCGGTGGTGCTACCGCTCGGTGCGTCGACGCGCGAGGTGCACGACGATGTCGGCGCTGAGCTCGACAGTCTCGGGCAGGATCTGCTCGATCTGGCGGAAGAGCCGCCCCTGCGCCTCGCTCGGCAGTTCGAGGTACGCCGAGACCGTCGACAGGTAGCCGACGTAGTCGCGCGCGCTCATCGTCAGACGCCGCCCGATCACGCTCTGCTGGACATCGGTGAACCATTCGGAGCGGCGCAGTTCGGTGCCCGGCCACTGCATGGCCTCTTCCGGGGGCGTGCCGTCGGGAGACGGGATCTCGTCGCTGTCCAGGAACGGTGCCCGGACGGCGCGGACGGCGTCCGCCACGGCCGGGTCGGTCAGCTGGACCGGTCCGCCGAACGAGGCGAACACGCCGCCCGGTTCCAGCAGCGCCGCCATCCGCGACCAGCGACCCTCCGGTCTCGTCCAGTGCAGTGCCGCCGCCACGTAGACCAGGTCGTACCTCGCCGCGCCCGGCCGTAGGTCCTCGAACGCGGCGGGTACGGTCCGAACGTCGGCGGGCACGTGCTGGCGCAGCTCGGCGATCATGGCCCCGTCCGGCTCGGTCGCGGTGACAGTGACCTCCCGGGCGGTGAACAGCCGGGTCGCCTTGCCGGTGCCGGCACCGATCTCCAGGGCCGTTCGGATCGGCCGACCCGCGTACGTCGACACCAGGTCGACAAGCTCGACGGGGTACCCCGGTCGGTACCGCTCGTACCGTTTCGCCACCATCCCGAAGCTCAGCGCCCGAGCAGACATGCCGACGATCCTGTCACGACCCGTGTCGGCGGTGCCCGGTCTTTCCGAGCCCGACCCTTCCGAGCCCGACCCTTCCGAGCCCGACCGGCGGCTGCCACCGCCGTGACGACAACTGCGCGCAACCGCTTGCCGGCCCGCGCAGCGCCGCTCGACCATGTGCGGATGCAGCCGGAGCGTCGGGTGATCGTCGGAGTCGACGTGGGCACCACCGCCGCGCGGGCGGTCGCGTTCACGTTGGACGGCACCGCCCGACACGTCGCTACCCGGGCGTACCCGGTGGTGGAGCCGGTGCCCGGCTGGCGGGTACAGGAGCCGGACGTGCTCGTGGCGGCCACCCTGGCGGCCACCTCCGCGTGCGTGGCCGGCACCGCCGGGGCGGAGGTGGTCGCCCTCGCGCTGAGTTCCGCCAGGTACGGCCTCATCGGGCTGGACGCGGCGATGACGCCGGTGACGCCGCTGCTGACCGGGCGTGACACGCGGTCGGCGGAGGCGGCCCGCGAACTGCTGTCGTCCGGTCAGAGCCGGGAGCTGCACCGGTCGACAGGTACGCCGGTGCACCCGAGAAACCCGCTCTGCAAGCTCCTGTGGTTCGCCCGGCACGAGCCGTACCTCTGCACGGCGACCCGGTGGTGGGTCGGCCTCAAGGACTATGTGGTCCATCGGCTCACCGGGATGTTGGTGACCGAGTTGTCCTCGGCATCCGGCACCGGGATGTTCGACGTGCACCGTCGGGCGTGGAGTTCCGCGGTCCTCGACCTCGCCGGAGTGTCCGAGAGCCAACTGCCTCCGGTGCTGCCCACCACGGCGGTGCTGCGGCTGTCGCCGGCGGCCGGGCGCGCGGTCGGTCTGCCGCCGGGCACACCCGTCGTGGTGGGTGCGGGTGACGGTCCGTTGCGGAGCCTGGGCGCGGCGGCGACCGAGCACACCGTCGGCGGCCTGACGCTCGGGGCCACCGGGGCTCTGCGGACCGTCGTCAGGGCACCCCGCACCGACGCGGCCGAGACCTTCTCCTGTGCGGCGCTGACCGAGGACGCGTGGGTCGTCCGCGGGTCGGTCGGCAACGGCGGCAACGTGGTGCGGTGGGCGGCACGGGTTCTCGGCGACGACAACGCCACCCCCGCGCTGCTGGATCTCGCCGCGCGGATCGCACCGGGCAGCGACGGAGTCGTGATGCTGCCGTACCTGTGGGCCGACCCGGCCGCGCCGGAGGGCTGCGCGCCGCCCGGCGCGTTCCTGGGGCTGCGCGGCGAGCACTCACGCGCTCACCTGGTCCGGGCCGCCGTGGAGGGCGTCTGCCTGCAACTCGGCGGTGTCCGTGACCGGCTGGCCGAGCTGACGCCGATCGGCAGTGTACGGCTGACCGGGGGCGCCTTCCGGTCTCCGCTGTGGCGCGAGGTGATGGCGGCGGTCCTGGACTGCCCCGTCCAGGTGGCGGGCGCGGCCGACCAGGTCACCCTCGGCGCGGCGGCGCTCGGGCTCTTCGCGATCGGCCACACCGCCGACCTCCAGGCGGCGGTCACCCAGCTCGACCCGGGGGCCGGCGGCGACCGCGTCACTGTCGACCCGGCGCTCGCCACGGCCTACCGCGGTCTGCGGACCAGGCTGCCCACGCTCGTCACGGTGGCGGGTCGTCTGGGTGAGATCCTCGACGCCGGCACCGGGCTCAGTGCTCCGGCTCGTCCTTGACCTGCGCCACGAGCTGGGTCGGGTTCACGTAGCGCAGTGCGACGACGAGCAGGACCAGCATCATCGAGGTGTAGATGACCGCCATGGCGTCGACCGACTGCTGGGCCCGGATCCCGGACGCGGACATCGAGTAGTACAGCGCCACCACCAGGGTCTGCGAGTCGGGCCCGGCGGTCAGGAAGGTCAGCTCGAACATCCCCACGGTCCGGACCAGCACGAGGATCGCGGAGGCGAGGATGCCCGGCACCAGCAGCGGAGTGAGGACCCGGAGGAACACCGTGCGCAGGCCGGCGCCGCACATCCGCGCGGCGCTCTCGATCCGCGGGTCGATCTGCTCGATGAACGGGGTCATGGTCAGGATGACGAACGGCACCGACGGTACGAGGTTGGCCAGCACCACCCCGGACAGGTGCCCGGCCAGGCCGAACTTGTAGAGGACTGTCGCCAGCGGGATGCCGTACGTGATCGGGGGCATCAGGATGGGCAGCAGGAACACCAGGAAGATCAGCCGCTTGCCCGGGAACGAGCGTCGCGCGAGGGCGTAGGCGGCCGGCACGCCGATCACCAGCGAGAGGCCCACGACGAGAACGGAGACCTCCAGGGTCACGACGATGACCTGGAGCAGCGCGAACTCGTCCCAGGCCCGGACGTACCAGTCGGTGGTGTAGCCGTCCGGGAGCCAGGTGTCGAACCACCGCCTGCCGAACGAGCTGACCAGCACGGACGCCACGACGCCCAGCAGGTTGAGGAAGAAGAAGATGACGACGCCCCACACGATCCAGGCGGCCGGCCGGGCGGCGATGCGCCGCCGCCGGTCGGTGCTGGGGGCGGGGGGCCGCACCGGTGGCGCCTGGGTGGTCGTTGCCATCAGCCCTTGCCTCCGGTGGAGCCGGTGTAGAAGCGGCTGCGGGCGGCCAGCACCACAGCGATGACGACCAGCTCGACGAAGCCCATGATCATGGCGATCGCCGACGCGTACGGATAGTCGTACTGCTCGTACGCGGCCTGGTAGGCGGCGAGGGAGATGACCCGGGTCTCACCGGCCGGGTTGCCGACCAGAACCGCCGACGGGAACACGCTGAACGCCAGGACGAACGTCAGGCAGAAGGTCGTGGCGAGGCCGGGCATCAGCAGCGGCAGGGTGATCCGGGTGAACCGGTGACGCCAGTCCGCGCCCAGCGTCGCGGCGGCCCGTTCCAGGGTCGGGTCGATGCCGGACAGGTACGAGAGCACCAGCAGGAACGCGAACGGAAAGCCGGTGATCACCAGCGAGAGGAACACACCCCAGTAGTTGTGGGTCAGCCGCACCGGCTCGTCGACGAGGTTGGTGGCCAGCAGGACACGGTTGAACCAGCCGGTCGGGCCGAGGAAGTTCAACAACCCCTGGGCGGTGAGGACGGTGCCGAGCGTGATCGGCACGACCAGCAGGGTGGTGACCAACCGCTTGCCCCGGAACCGGCCGCGCATCCGGTAGGCGATCGGCACCGCGGCGAGCACGTTCAGGAGCGCGGCGGGCAACGCGATCCGCAGTGTGATGCCGATCGTTCCCCGCTCGTAGGAGTCGGAGAAGAACCGGGCGTAGTCGCTGAACGGCCCGCCGGTGGTCGGCTGGAACGAGAGCGTCAGCCCGTAGAAGAACGGGTAGAGGAACAGGGCGATGACGAAGACCAGCGCCGGGACCAGCAACCAGAGCTGACGGTCGACGCCCCGCTCGGCGAGGCGGTGCTGCCAGTGCGTCAGCGGCCGCCCGGACCGGCTCACCGCGTCGCCCCCGAGGCCTGCGGGACGCGGTTGGTCTGCGCCGCCGCCGCGTCGGCGGGATAGACGAGCAGCCGCTGCGGGTCGACCCCGAGCCTGACCTGGTCGCCCGGGGCGATCCGCCGCTCGGTGCGCAGGTGCAGCAGCAGCCCGGTGTCGGTGCGGGCCTCGGCCGCCAACTCGCGGCCCTGATACTCCACCACCTCGACGGTCGCCGACAGGGCGTTGTGGGCCTCGCCGGGCCCGTCGACGCGGATGTCCTCGGGGCGCACCGCGAGCACTGCCTCCGCCTCGGCCTGGACGTCGCCCACCACCTCGCCGAGCAGACGGTGCCCGGACGACTCGACGGTGGCCCGCGCGCCGTCCCGCCGCTCCACCCGCCCCCGCCACAGGTTGCGGTAGCCCATGAAGTCGGCGACGTGCCAGTTCGCCGGTCGGGTGTGCAGCTCGCGCGGCGAGCCGATCTGCTGCACCCGCCCCTCCCGCAGCACCACCAGCCGGTCGGCCAGGGAGAGCGCCTCCTCCTGGTCGTGGGTCACGTAGACGGTGGTGAGCCCCAGCGACTGGTGCAGCCGGCGGATCTCGGTCCGCATCTCCAGGCGCAGCTTCGCGTCGAGGTTGCTCAGCGGCTCGTCCATCAGCACCAGGGACGGCTCGAACACGACGGCGCGGGCGATGGCGACGCGCTGCTGCTGTCCACCCGAGAGCTGACCGGGCAGCTTGTCGACGTGGTCCTCCAGTCGCACCAGCCGCACCGCCTCGTCCGTACGCCGGCGCGTCTCCTCCTTGGGCAGCCGCCGCATACGCAGCCCGAAGGCGATGTTCGCCCGGACGGTCAGGTGCGGGAAGAGGGCGTAGCTCTGGAACACCATGCCGAAGCCGCGCCGCTCCGGCGGCAGTGTGTCGATGCGGCGCTCGTCCTGCCAGATGCTCCCCGCCGTCAACGGCAGCAGCCCGGCCAGGCAGTTCAACGCCGTCGACTTGCCACAGCCGGACGGGCCGAGCAGGGCGATGAACTCCCCCGCCCCGATCGTCAGGTCCAGCTCGGTGAGCGCGGCCTGGCCGCCGAACCGTCGGGACACCCCGTCCAGCCGCAGCTGGGAGAAGGCGCTCATCCCTGCTTGACCTTCCCGCCGCCGATCTCACGGTCCCAGCGGCTGAACGCCGCCACCAGGCTCTTCGCGTCGAGCGGAACCTCGGTCGGGTTTCCGGCGATCAGCGCGTCGTACTCCGGGCGACCGAACTCCCGGATCGCGTCCTGACTCTTCTGCGGGGCCGAGGAGAGCTGGACCTCCTTGATCGCCGGGCCCGGGTAGAAGTAACCCTCGTCGTACGCCTTCGCCTGCTGTTCGGGGGTGAGCATGAACGCCAACAGGGCCAGCACCGCGGCCTGGGTGTCGGTCGACACGCCCTTGGGCATGACGGCGTAGTGCGCGTCGGTGACCCAGTGGAAGCCGTCGATCGGGGTGATCCTGGCCTCCTTGGGCACGGTGCCGAGCACCCGCGGGTTGATGTCCCAACCGGTCGTGCTGACGATGAGGTGCGCGGTGCCGTTGGCGAGGTTCTTCATCGTCTCGGTGGTGCCGGACGGGTAGTAGTCGACGTACTGGCCCAGCTCCTTGAGGAAGGCCCACGTCTTGTCCCATCCCGCGGTGGGGTCCTTGGGGTTCGAGTCGCCCAGGATGTAGGGCAGTCCCATCAGGAACGTCCGGCCGGGGCCGGAGTTGGCCGGGCGGGCGTACTGGAATTTCCTGGGGTTGGCCTTGGCCCAGGCGAGCAGCGCGTCCGCGCTGGTGGGTGGCGTCGGAAGGCGGGACGGCAGGTATTCGAGCAGCGGGCCGGACGGGTAGTAGGTGACGGTGACCCCCGCGTTGCCGGCGAGCTGCTGCATCGCGGCGGCCGGTGCCAGGTAGTCGCGCATGCCGCCGAGGCGGTCCTGGAAGGTTGGCAACACGTCGATCCAGAGCCCCTGCTCGATCCCGGCGGCCAGGCCGTCGACGCCGGTCAGCACGAGACCGATGTCCACCCGGTCCGCCCCCTGCTGGGCCTTGATCTTTCCGGCCAGCTCGGGTGCCGGTGCCTTCGAATACGTCACCCGGGAGATCACGTCGGGGTTCTTCGAGACGAACTCGTCGATCATCCCCTGGGTCAACTGGAGGTTGCCCGCCACGTCCAGGACGTTGAGGGTGACGGCCTTGCCGGGCCGCTGTGGCACCTCGCCAGTGGTGTCGCCGGTGGTGTCACCGGGAGCCTCGGGTGCTCCACACCCGACCGCGCCCACCAGCAGCGACGATGCCGTGACCAGGAGAGCGCCGCGCCGCGTCATACCCATGAGCCGTTCCCTCCGCCAGGTGTCATCGGTGCTGATTGATTCAGCCGGCGCGCCACGGCGGCAACGGGTTGCCATGTATTGCCTCGTGCGAATGCGATCGGGCGGCCGGATTGTTGCGGGGGCATTGCCGAGTATTCACGGCCGCCATACCATGATCACTGCGCGTAGCCGGGAGGAGCATGCAGATGCCCGACCACACCAGGCCGCCGGAAAAGAGAGTCACGATCTACGACGTCGCTGCCGAGGCGGACGTCTCACCCTCGACGGTGTCCCGCGCGTTCTCGCGACCGAGTCGCGTCAACTCCGAGACCGCCGATCGGATCCGACGGGTCGCCGAGCGGTTGGGCTACCGGACCAACCCCCTCGCTCGCGCCCTCACCACGTCCCGCACGCGGATGATCGCGCTGGTCATCGCCGACATCACCAACCCGGTGTACGCGGAGATCGTGCGCGGCGCGCAGGAGGCGGCGACCGACGGCGAGTACACCACAGTGCTGATCGACGCCCAGGAGTCCGACCGGTTGGAGCGGGCGGCTGTCGAACGCACCATGTCGACTGTCGACGGCATCGTGCTGGCCAGCAGCCGGATGTCCGACTCGGCCATCCGGATGGTCGCCAAACAGCGGCCGGTGGTGGTCCTCAACCGCGCTCTCGCCGACGTGCCGTGCGTCGTCACCGACGACCCCCGCGGGGTACGGCGGGCCGCCGAGCACCTCGGCGAGCTGGGGCACGACCACATCACCTACGTCGCGGGGCCGCAGGCGTCCTGGCCCAACGGCATCCGCTGGCGCTCGCTGCTCGAGGCGGGCATGGAGCTGGAGATCAAGGTCCGTCAGATCGGACCGTTCAGCCCCACCATGGCCGGCGGTGAGCGGGCCGCGCGGGAGCTGTTCGCCCGCCCGGCGACGGCGGTCCTCGCCTTCAACGACCAGATGGCCATCGGGATCATCCGTGGCCTCAGCCGGATGGGCGTCAACGTTCCGGGTGACGTGAGCGTCGTGGGTTTCGACAACATCCTCGCCGCCGACATCGTGACGCCCGGGCTCACCACGGTCGCGGCGCCGCTCTACGCGGAGGGGTCGGCCGCGACCCGGCACCTCCTCACGATGATCGCGGGGGCGCCCGGGCACACCGGCCGGCCGATGGTCCTGCCGGTACGCCTCGTGGTGCGCGACTCGACGGCCACGCGTAACCCGGGCCCGGGTCGCGTCCGCCCGCAGTGGGCGCGGGACCGGTCCGCACCGGACCCGGCGGCCCGCCGGCAGTGAGGCCGCCCGGCCCACGACAAGAAACGACAACTGGTTGCCGAGGCGCGGCAGCGCCGCCCACGATCGACGCGCATCCATCCGTCAACGTCGGGCGCTCGCGGGACGGGCGCAGCGGCGTCCCCAGCGGACGAACGAGGAGATGGCGATGAACCGAGCTTCGGTGCCCCGGCTACGGCGAACCCTCATCGTGCTGGGCACGGTGCTCGCCACCGTCGCGGCCACCCTCACTGTCGCCACGACGCCGGTCGCCGCGACACCGGTCGCCGCGACACCGGTCGCCGCGACACCGGTCGCCGCGGCTGCGTCACCCGACGACTACGACGGCTCCGACCTGTGGCTGCGCTACGTGCCGGTCGACGACGCGAAGCTGCTGCGCGACTACCGCCGCGCGGCCACGGCGGTCGTGGTCGAGAACGCCGACGCCACCACGCTGCACCGGCACACCACGGACCTCGCCATGGCTCCCGGTTCCGCCGAGAAGCTCGTCGAGACCACGCTGGGCGCCGCTCGGGACGAGCTGGTACGCGGCCTGAACGGGCTGCTCGACCAGTCGACACCGACGCTGCCGGCCGACAACGGCACGGTCCCGGACGGCGCGGTGGTGGTGGGCACACCGGCGAGCTCACCGCTGGTGGGCCGTACCGTCGCGACCCGCGATCTGGCCACTGTGGGCGACGAGGGCTACCTTGTCCGCTCGGTCTCGAAGGGCGGGGCACGGTTCACCGTCATCGCCGGCAACACCGACCTCGGCGCGCTGTACGGCACCTTCGCCTTCCTCCGACTCCTCCAGACCCGGAAACCGATCGACCACCTCCGGGTCGCGGAGTCACCGAAGATCAAGCACCGGTTGCTGAACAACTGGGAGACCGAGCGTCTCTACGCGGGCAACAACGCCTCCGGGCTGGGCGGGCTGAACGGGGAGAGCGGGGCGATCTTCAACTTCGCCGCGACCGGTGCCAGCGCCGGCCGGAACCTGCCCGTCATCCTCGACCGCTACCTCGTCATGGCCCGGGCGCTGGCGTCACTGGGCATCAACGGCATCACCATCAACAACGTCAACGCCGACAACGCGTACCTGACGAGCGCCCGCATCGCGCAGGAGGCGGCCCTCGCCGACGCGTTGCGGCCGTACGGCATCAGGTTGGGCCTGTCGATCCGGTACACCGCGCCCACCGACAGCCGGTTCGCGCCGGACACGCTGACCAACAGCCAGCTCGACCCGTACGGTGCGGATTTCCGGGGCTGGTGGCACCGCCGGGCCCAGCAGATCCAGGCCGCGATCCCGGACTTCATGGGACTCACCGTGAAGGCCAACTCCGAGGGCCAGCCGGGGCCACAGGACTTCGGGTACGACCACGGTGACGGCGCCAACGCCATCGCCGCCGCGGTGGCCCCGCTCGGGATGACGGTGCACTGGCGGACGTTCGTCTACAACGCCGACGTCGACAACGACCGGCTCAAGCGAGCCTACCTGGAGTTCGGGCCGATCGACGACGAGATCCAGCCGGACGGCAGCCGGGGACGCTTCGCCGACAACGTGTTCCTGCAGACCAAGAACGGGCCACTGGACTTCCAGGCCCGCGAGCCCATCCACCCGATGTTCGGCCGGATGGAGAACACCAACCAGGCCCTGGAACTCCAGATCACGCAGGAGTACACCGGCCAGAACTGGATGCTGACCTACCTCGGCCCGATGTACGAGGAGATCCTCAAGACCGACACGTACGCGACCGACGCGAACGGGAAGCTGCTCAAGGAGCGGCTGGTCGGCGACATCGTCGACGGGACCGCGCAGCACCACTCGGACACCGCCATCGTGGGTGTCGCGAACCTCGGCAACGCCGACAACCTGACCGGGCACCACTTCGCCCAGGCGAACCTCTTCGCCTTCGGACGTCAGGCGTGGGACTGGATCCTCGACTCGGCGGACATCGCGACCGACTGGACGCGGATGACCTGGAGCAACGACCGGCGTGTCGTCGACACCATCCGGAAGATGATGATGGGCTCGTGGGAGTCGCTGGTCAGCTACCAGACGCCGCTGGGCATCGGTCACCAGTTCGCCGAGGGCGCCCACTACCGTCCCGACCCCGCCGACTGGGCGGGCCGCGACGACTGGAGCCCGATCTACTACAACAAGGCCGACAGCGTCGGTCTGGGCTTCGACCGCTCCCCCACCGGCAGCAACCTGGCCGCCCAGTACTTCCCCCGCCTGCAGCAGCGCTACGGCACCATCGACTCGATCCCGGAGAACCTGCTGATGTGGTTCCACCACGTGCCGTGGGGCCATCGGATGGACAGCGGGCGGACGTTCTGGGCAGAGCTGGTCTACCGCTACCAGATGGGCGTGCAGTACGTGACCTGGATGCGGGAGACCTGGGACGCGCTCCAGCCCGACATCGACGCGCGCCGGTTCGCCGAGGTGCGTGCCAAGCTGGCGGTCCACGAGGCGGACGCCGCCGACTGGCGGGACACCTCGGTGAACTACTGGAAGGAGTTCAGCGGGCGGGACATCCCGGTCGACGACGCGCCACTGTCGGCGACGATCGTCGTGAACGGGAAGACGTTCGGCGGCTTCAACCTCTCGGACGCCTCGTACACCATCCCGCTGCCGGCCGGGGCCTCGCCGACCATCACGAAGGTGCGGACCGCCGACCGCAAGGCCCGTTACGAGATCATCTCCCAGGCGGCCGGCGTACCCGGGCAGGCGGTCGTCAAGGTCACGACCGAGAGTTTCTTCGGGCCTCTCGTGAAGAACTACGTCTTCAACCTGGTGCCCGACACCACGCTGACGGCGCTGCGCGTCGACGGCAGGCGCCTGACGTCCTTCGCGCCGACGGTGCTGCGCTACAACGCCCTCACGCCGGCCGGCGCCACGACAGTGCCGACGGTCACCGCCAGCGCCGCCGACCCCGCCGCCTCGGTCGCGGTGGAGCAGGCGGCCAACGCCACCGGGCAGGCCCGGGTCACCGTCACGAACGGCGCGGCGTCGTCGGTCTACACGGTGGACCTGAACACCACCCTCACTGGCAGCGACGAGTTCGAGTCGACCCCGCTCGGCCCGCAGTGGCAGTGGGTCCGGCCGGACGAGAGCAGGCAACGACTGGCCGACGGGTCCCTGGTCGTCACCGCCCAGCAGGGCGACCTCCAGGGCAACGTCAACACCGCGAGGAACCTGGCCCTGCAGGACGTCGACGGCGACTGGACGGCCGAGTCCCGGGTGGTCTTCTCCCGTCCCCTCGCCGGCAACAACGAGCAGGGCGGTGTTCTCGGGTACGCGGACGACAACAACTACGTGAAGCTCGCCTGGGAGATGGGCAACGCGACTGCGGCCATCAACAAGACCCGGATCGTCTTCCTGCGTGAACAGAACGGCACGGCGTCGACGCTGGAGATCACCGGTGCCGACGCCCAGCGCATCGTCGGGGCCGACGGGGCCATCTGGCTGCGCCTGACCAAGGTCGGGGACCGCTACCGCGCCTACTACTCCAGCGACGGGAGCGTCTACCGCTACATCGGCTCGCAGACGCTGAACGTCGAGCCGACGAAGGCCGGGCTGCTGGCCTTCAACCGGGCCGGCACCTCCACCGACCTCGACGTCGCCTTCGACTACTTCCGCATCGAGAGCCACGGGGAACGCGTCCGCTGACCGTGCGCTCCGGCTGGCCCGGCATGTCGATGTGCTGATGAGCGGCATACCGCATCCACCCCGACAGCGCCCCCGAAATCCGTGACCGGGCCCGTCCCAGCTGGGACGGACCCGGTCACGCTCCCCCGAGGCTGCGGCCCCTGCCGTCAGCCCCCGATCGCGATGGCGAAGATGTGCATGGTCGGCACGTTCGTCGCCGGTCGGGCGCTGATGTTGGGCAACACGACCGAGGCCACCGCCTTGTTCTGCAACCCGACACCGACGTAGTAGATGCACGCGGCGGTGTTCTGGCGGACGTTGTTGGGCCGGTTCTGGTACGCGGACACGATGGCCGCCGTTCCCCCGGAGTGCGGCCCGCCGTACCAGTCGGGCGAGCTGAGCGTGAACGTCTGGCGGGTGCCGTCGGCGTAGACCACGGTGCCGGTGCCGGACACCGAGCCGTAGGTGCCGGTGAGCAGGAAGCCCAGCGTGCTGCCGGTGCCGCTGATGCCGATGGTCTGGCCCGAGGCGATGGCGTTGTCGGAGGCCCCGGAACTGACGTTGGGCCAGCGGAAGGTGACCCCGTTGCGGCTGATCGTGCCTCCCGGGCTGGCACCGGCCTGCGCCAGCGCCTGCGCGGAGAGCGACGCCCCGCCGCCGTCGAAGTTGCCGACGTTGGTGTTGCTGTCGCTGGTGATGCCGACGTTGCTGAAGCTCTGCTCCAACGTCGGTGTGGTGGCCCCGGAGCTGGTGACCCGGTAGGTGCGCCCGGCCTGCACGGTGACCTCGATCAGGTCGGACTCGATCCGGGTGGTGCGGGCCGCCGTACCGTCGGCGGTGTCGACGACAGTGACGGTGCCGGTCAGGATCCGGGAGCGCAGGCGGACGGTGCCGGCCCGGTCCGGTCGGACGAGGATCTCGGTGGCCTGACCGCTCGCCCAGGTGATGCCGACCGTGTGCCCGCCCCGACCGCGCAGGCCGGTCACCCGCCCGCTCGGCCAGGCCGGCGGCAGCGCGGGCAGGATGTGCAGCTCGCCGATGTGGCTCTGCAGCAGCATCTCGGCGATGCCCGCGGTGGCCCCGAAGTTGCCGTCGATCTGGAAGGGCGGGTGCAGGTCGAACATGTTGGGCGCGAGTCGCGCGGTGGTGGCGAGGTAGCGGATCAGGTCGTGGGCCCGCTTGCCCTCCTCCATCCGAGCCCAGAAGTTGATTTTCCAGGCCAGCGACCAGCCCGTGCCGTCGTCGCCGCGCAGGGCGAGGGTCCGCCGGGCCGCCTCGAACAGCTGCGGGGTGCCGCGCTTGGTGATCTGGTTGCTCGGGGCCAGCCCGTACAGGTGCGAGATGTGCCGGTGGTTGGGCTCGGTCTCCACCCAGTCGTAGAGCCACTCCATGATGTTGCCCCGCGACCCGACCTTCATCGGCGGGAGCCGGTCCCGGGTGGCACGAACCTGGGCGCGGAACGTGCTGTCCACGTTGAGGATCTCGCTCGCCCGGGCGCAGGCGTCGAACAGGTCCCGCAGGATCTGGTTGTCCATGGTGGGGCCGGCGCAGACGCTGGCGTTCGAGTGGTGGCTCAGCTCCGGCGAGTTCGACGGGTTGGTCACCAGGTAGCCGAGGGTCGGCTCGGTGACCAGGGTGTTGAGGAAGAACTGTGCCGCGCCCTTCATGGCCGGGTAGTTCGTCCGCAGGAACTCGATGTCGCCGTTGAACAGGTAGTGGTCCCAGATCAACGTGGACAGCCAGGCCCCACCGGTCTGCCACATGCCCCAGAACGCGCCGTCCACCACGGCGGTGGCCCGCCAGGCGTCGGTGTTGTGGTGGGTGACCCAGCCACTGGCGGCGCCGTACTGCACCTGGGCGGTCCGCGCTCCGGCGACCGCAAGGTCTCTGACCATGTCGAAGACCGGGTTGTGACACTCGGCCAGGTTGGTGGTGTTGGCCGGCCAGTAGTTCATCGGCAGGTTGGCGTTGATCGTGTACTTCGAGTCCCACGCCGGGGCCAGTGAGTCGTTCCAGATGCCCTGGAGGTTCGCCGGCTGGGTGCCGGGCCGCGACGACGAGATCAGCAGGTACCGGCCGTACTGGAACAGCAGCGTGGAGAACTGCGGGTCGTTGACGCTGTTGTGCTGGGCGATCCGGACATCCGTCGTCTGGTCGGCAGCGGACGTGCGCCCCAGATCCAGGGTGACCCGGCCGAACAGCGCCTGATAGTCGGCGACGTGCCGGCTGCGCAACTGGTCGTAGCTGCTGGCCCGCGCGGCGGTGAGGCGCTGCCGGGCGATGCCCTGGTAGTCGCCGCCGACATTGCGGTAGTTGACGTAGCTGGAGCCGATGGAGATCAGCAGGACCACGCTGTTGGCGTTGGTCACCCGCAGGGTGCCGCCGGAGCTGGACACGCTGCCGCCGCTGACTGTCGCGTTGGCCAGGGCGAGGAAGCGGACCTGGCCGGTGATGCCCTCCATGTTCCCGGAGATGCCGTCCAGGCCGATCGTGGTGCCGTCCGGGCTGGACACGGTGGTGCGCTGCGGGCTGTCGAAGGTGGCGGTGAAGCTGATCGAGCCGCTGCGGTCGGCGGTCAGTCGCATCGCGATGACCTGATCCGGCGCGCTGACGAACACCTCCCGCTGGTGACGAACGCCGTTGAGCACGTACGTCGTCGTGACGGTGGCGGTGGTGAGGTCGAGCGTCCGGTCGTACTGGGACGCTCCGCTGGCGGATCCGAAGGCCAGCCGGAGGTTACCGACGGTCTGGTAGGCCAGCTGACCGCCGGGGTTGCCCATCATGGTCTGGTTGATCAGATCCTGGGCCTGGGTCCACTGGTTGGCGTTGACCAGCCGCCGGATCTCCGCGATCGCGCCCGCGCCTCTGGTGTTGCTGGGATCATGCGGGCCGCCGGCCCAGACGGTGTCCTCGTTGAGCTGAAGGCGCTCGGTGTCGACGTTGCCGAAGACCATGGCGCCGAGTCGGCCGTTGCCGATCGGCAACGCCCGCAGCCAGTCGGTGCCGGCCCCCTCGTCGTACCAGAGCGCGAGGTCACCGGCGGCCAGCACCTGCGGCGGCGCCACCGAGTCCGCACGTGCCACGGCGGTCCAGGGCACCGGCAGGAGAGCGCCACCCGCGCCGGCTGCGCCGATCTTGAGGGCTTGCCGTCGGGTCAGGTCTGACATCGATCCTCCAAACGGTGACCAGTCCGGCCACCCCGAAGCGTGACAACTGTGGGACTCGACATGGGGATCCGCTTGGTGGGGCCAACCGGGACCCTGCCTGAGCAGGCCGACGCCCGGCAGTGACGCGCCAGACATCTGATGTGTTTCGGGAAGGTTACTCCGGGGCCACAGAATAGGCAACGGTCGATCAATGCGTGGACACCGCGCCCCTGTGCCCGGTCAGCAAGATGCACGGGAGGGTGAGCAGCGAGGCAGCGAGGCGGCAGCGCCGGGCAATGGGCCACGATGCTGCCGCCGACGACCCACCCGGGAGGACATACATCAGATGTACGGCGATCCGGCTGCGCCCCGCGCCAAGCACCGGCACCGCCCAGCGTTCTCGCCTCCACAATCGGGTTGTTCTCCGCCGGATCACGGGTGACCATGGGCGGCATGGCAGGAGGACGGCGGTGAGATCGCCCCTCCAAGGCGGACTACCGCCGGGCGGCGCGGTGGTGGTCGGGGCCGTCGTGCGGATCGCCTGCGACGAGTCGGGATTCTCGGGTACGAACCTGCTGCACTCGACCGCCCCGGTGATCACGCACGCGAGCGTCGACCTGGCCGCCGACGAGGCGGTCGCGATCATCACCGCCCTACGGTCCGGGTTCCGGTTCGCGCCGCACGAGCTCAAGTCCGGCCGGTTCCTGCGCGGCTCCGGCGCGCAGGAGGCACTGGAGTGGTTCCTGGCGACGCTGGCCGGCCGCGCGCACGTCCACCTCATCGACAAGGAGTTCTTCCTCGTCACCCGGATCGTGGACTTCCTGCTGACCGAGCCGTCGTACGCGGCAGGCACCTGCCTGGCTCGCGAGCACCATCCGGCCGCTCTCGCCCTGTACGCGGCCGGGCGCTCGACCGGAAGCGACTGGACTGCCTTCCTGTCGGCGTTCGTCGATCTGGTCCGCATGAAGCGGCGGCTTCCGGTCGACCAGACGGTGCGGCGGTTCTTCCAGGCCCGGGACGCGCTGCGGCGACACGGCCTCGGCACGGTGGCCGACGCCGTCCTCGGCGGGCTCCGCCCGAACCAGGTGCGGACCGTGGTGGCCAGGCTCGACGCCGACGACCGCACGGTCCCTCCCCCGCTGGAGCCGCTGCTGCCGGCGCTGGCCGAAACGGTCCTTTCCTGGAGCGGCGGCCAGCGGCAGGTGCTGGTGACCCACGACGAGCAGAGTGCCCTGACGGCCGACCGGCTGACCCGGCTTCAGCGGGTGTTGGCCGCCAACGGCGACGCGTCGGCGGCCGGCGGCAACCGGGCTGCCGCGTTGCCGACCGGGGTGTCACCCCTGGCGGGGCTGGTGATGGTCGACTCCCGCGACGACCCGCGCGTCCAGGTCGCGGACCTCCTCGCGGGAGTGGCCCGGCGGATGCCCGGCATCATCGACGACGCGCTCCGCCAGCCGCCGCCAATTTCCCCTGGCCGGCCGTAGTCTCATCGGATGCAGGACATCCAGACACACACCCTGGACATTCCCGGCGTCGACCTGGTCTACGACGTCCGCGGCCCGCTACCTCCCACCGGCGTCCATCGTGCGCTGCTCCTGATCGGCCAGCCGATGACGGCGGAGGGCTTCACCGCCCTCGCCCCGCACTTCACGGACCGCACGGTCCTCACCTACGACCCGCGTGGCCTGGGCCGCAGCGTCCGCACTGACGGTCGGTCCGACCACACGCCGCAGCAGCAGGCGGCCGACCTGCACGCGCTCGTCGAGGCGCTCGACGTCGGTCCGGTCGACCTCTTCGCCAGCAGCGGCGGCGCGGTGACCGCCCTCGAACTGGTCGCCACCCATCCCGGCGACGTCGCCACCCTGGTGGCGCACGAACCGCCGATCAACGCCGTGCTCCCCGACGCCACGGCCGCCGAGCGCGCCCGGGCCGGCTTCTACGAGGCGTACCAGGCGAAGGGCTCGGGCGCGGGGATGGCCGCGTTCATCGCGATGACCTCCTGGCAGGGCGAGTTCACCGACGCCTACTTCGCCCAGCCCACCCCTGACCCTGCGATGTTCGGCATGACCGCCGACGACGACGGCAGCCGCGACGATCCGCTGCTGTCGCAGAACTCGTGGGCGATCACCGACTACCGGCCCGACGCGGAGGTGCTCACCGCCGCGCCCACCCGGATCGTGGTCGCGGTCGGCGAAGAGTCGGCCGGGACGTACACCGCGCGCACCGCACTGGGCCTCGCGGCGCTGCTCGGCCAGGAGGCCGTGGTGTTCCCGAGTCACCACGGCGGGTTCCTCGGCGGCGAGTTCGGCTACGCGGGCAAACCCGAGGAGTTCGCCGCGCGGCTGCGGGAGGTGCTGGACGCCGGCTGACACCGCCCAGACCCGGCACGGACGCGCCTGATGTTCTGACCTCGTGCCGGTGGCCGGGGCAGCCGTATGGTGGACGCAGAGACGACGATCCGCCGTCTTCGATGAGACACCACCTGCGGCGGTCGAGGAGAACATCATGATCGGTGTGGTGAGCGTCGGGGCCGTCGTGGGCGTCCTGCTCGTCGGTCTCGTGGTCCTGCTCCGCAGACCGGCCGACACCCGGTCGGTGCTCCGCTGGTCGGCCCTGGCGATCACCGTGCTGGTGGCCGCCGCGTTGGCTCCGTTCACAGTGGACGACTCGGGCGCCGCGGCCGGTTATCTGCTCGGCGTCCCCGTCGTCGCGGCGGTGCTGCCCGTCCTCGCGCAGCGGTTCGGTCGGCTGACGGTGGCCGCCGACCTGGTGGCCGCGCTCGTCATCAC
Source organism: Micromonospora sp. SD19 (assembly GCF_054462275.1). Taxonomy (NCBI): domain Bacteria; kingdom Bacillati; phylum Actinomycetota; class Actinomycetes; order Micromonosporales; family Micromonosporaceae; genus Micromonospora; species Micromonospora sp. SD19. Next base: position 246,282 of record NZ_JBTLMN010000010.1, on the reverse strand, counting down.
CGGCTGGGGGCTGCTGCTCGGGCTGGGCATCGGTGGCGCGTTCCTCCCAGCGGTGGCGCTTCTGCTCGCCAGCGCCGTGGTCACCAGGGCACCGCGACCGTCCACCATCGCCTGAGGCGGGTGGGAGCGTACCCACGGGCCCGGTCGGCTGAAACGACCCGGAGGCACGCTCCCCGGCAGTCCCCCACCGCGACGGTGAACGGGGCCGCTCAACCCATCAACGTCCGCAGCGCCACACCAGCGGCCGGTACGCCTGGTTCTCGTAGACGGCCCCGACCACCGTCAGACCGTCGTCGCTGATCCCCTCCGCCGTGTACGTGCCCGGCTCGGTCGCGCGGACCTCGGGTCGGCCCGGCAGCCGGCGGGAGGTGCCGTCCGGGGCGACGATCAGCGGCGCGCCGTCGCCGATGAGCACCTCACCCTCGGCGGAGATGCCGCTGGCCCCGGGGAAGGGCAACAGGCTCACCGCCCCGGTGGAGAGGTTCCACCGCACCGGCAGCATCTGCACGGCGCCGCCGTTGCTGCCGCCGGGTACCATTCCGACCGCCCATTCGCCCTGCGCCGATTCGACCGACGCCCGCGGGTAGCCCTCGGGCACCGCCAGCGCCGCACCGACGCCCTGCGGCGTCCACCGGTAGGGCTGTTGGTCCATTCCGCCGACGATCGTGCCGTCGTCGGTGATCCCGGTCGCGGTCGACCCCCGCTGGCCGATCAGCCGGTACGTCTGGGGCTGCGCCGTCGACCACCGCACGGCCTGGTGCGAGTCGTCCGACCTGCGGGCCGTCCCGACGATGTCACCCCGGGCGTTGACCGCGTGCACGAGCACCGCGTCAAAGCCGGGCGGGGTGGCCAGGAAACGCAGCTTCCCGTCCCGGTACACCCAGCCGGTGCCGTCGCCGTCGGTGCCCACCACATGGCCGCTGGCGTTGACCGCTGCCGCGTGCCGCGCGGTCTTCGGCAGGACGACCGGCCTGCCGTCGGTCCACAGCACAACCCGCCCGTCCTCCTGCCCGGTGCCGATGTCGCCGACGACGTACCGCCCGGTGGGGTCGACTCCGACGGCCACCGCGACCGGACCGTCGATCGGCTGCGACAACCACGACGCCTGGCAGGTGACTGGCGGGCGGGGGGCGGCCGACCCGGTAGCGGCCGGCGACACCGCGAGTGCCGGCGTGGTCGGCGCCGGCGAGCTGGCGGTCCCGCCGACCTGAACGGCACCCACGACGCCGACCCCGGCCAGCACCGTCAGGGCGGCGGCGCCGGCGACGCGGCGCCGCTGGCGGCGGCGCCGGCCGTCGCGGACGGCCCGCCTCACGTCGACCCGCGGCTCGGGAACCGACACCGACCGCAGCAGCGCGGCGAACCGCTGATCGTCCACGGTGGTCATCTCGGACTCCTCACTGACATCTCGGCGACGTCGAGCACCTGGCGAACAGCCGCCAGAGCCCGGGCCGTCTGCGCCTTCACGTTGCCTTCGGAGCAGCCCATCGCGGCGGCCGTGTCGGCCAGCGACAGGTCGCACAGGAACCGCAGGACCAGCACTGTGCGCTGGCCGCGCGGCAGACGGGCGAGCGCCGCGAGCAGGCTGTCCCGCTCGGCCAGGTCGTCATGCGGGGTCGCCGGTGAGCGCTCCGGCACCGGCGCAGACCCCAACAACCGGACCTTCGCCCAGCTCAGGCGCTTCTCATCGACGAGCTTGTGCACCAGCATCCGATGGACGTACGCGTCGACGTTGTCGGCCCGGCTGACCCGGCGCCAGTTCACGTAGAGCGACGTGATCGTCTGCTGCACCACGTCATCGGCCAGATGGGCGTCACCGCACATCAGGAACGCGGTCCGATGCAGGCGCGGCAGTCGCGCGGAGACGTACTCCACGAACTCACCCTCGGCATCCACCATCAAGGCTCCCTCCTCCGCAAGCTCGACGGGGCCGGACGACCATCAGGTTGCGTCCCCCGCGAAGTACGGTCGGAAGGCGGACCACTCGGCCGGGCCGGGGGTGTCCCGGCCCGGCGGAACGCGGATCAGTGGGTCGGCCGGCCAGTGCGGTGGTGAGCCTGCGGGCCCCGCTGGTCCGTAGAGCGACCTACCGACATCCGTGCCGGTCTCAGCCGACGACGCCGGCCATCCGGCGTACCGCCTCGGTGATGAGCTCCGGCGCGGTGGCCAGGTTCAGTCGGACGTGCCCATCACCGCCGGTGCCGAACGCCAACCCGGAGTTGAGCGCCACCCGGGCACTGTCGAGGAACACGGTGGCCGGGTCGTCGCCGAGGCCCAGCGCCCGGCAGTCGAGCCAGGCCAGGTAGGTGCCCTGACCGGGTTGGTAGCGGACGGCCGGCAGGTGCTCGGCGAGCAGGTCGGCAAGCAGCCGACGGTTGTCGTCCAGGCCGGTCAGCAGGGAATCGAGCCATTCGCCGCCGTCGCGGAAGGCCGCGGTGTGGGCGATCACGCCGAGGTGGCTGGTGCTGACGCTGACCCCGAACGGGACGCGAGCGAGGTCCCCGGCCGCGGCCGGGCCGGCGACGAGGAGCCCGCCGCGCAGGCCGGACAGGTTCCATCCCTTGGAGGCGGACATCAGCGACAGGCCGGTCTCCGCGCCGGGCACCGAGAGGTACGGCACGAACCGCGCTCCGCCGGCCACCACCGGCGCGTGGATCTCGTCGGCGACCACCCGCACCCCGTGCCGCTCGGCGAGGTCGGCGACGGCGGTCAACTCGGCCGCGGTGTGCACGACGCCGGTCGGGTTGTGCGGGCTGCACAGCAGGTACGCCGCCGGCCGTCCACCGGCGCGGGCCCGCCGGAACGCTTCCTCCAGCGTGCCGAGGTCGATCCGCAGGGTCTCGCCGAGCGGCGCCTCCACGATCCGGCGGTCGGCGTGCGCCACGGACTCGTAGAACGGCGGGTAGACCGGGCAGTTGACGACCACCGCGTCCCCCGGTTCGGTGACCAGGCGTAGCGCCTCGACGACGCCGTGCATCACGTCGGGCACCAGTGCGGTGCGCTCCACGGCCAGCCCGTCCCAGCCCCACCGCCGCCGAGCGAACTCCGCCAACGCCTGCGGGTACGCCGTGCCGGCGGTGTAGCCGGTGTCGCCGCGCGCGACGGCGTCGGTGATCGCCAGTGCGACCGGCTCGGCCAGGGGCACGTCCATCTCGGCCACCCAGAGCGGCAGCACGTCGTCGGGGTGTTCCCGCCACTTGAGGCTGGTCCGCTGCCGGAGCTGGTCGATCGTGAGCTGACGGAGCGGATTGGCTGCGGTTCGGGCACCACTGAGCAGGCCGGTCATGGCCCAACCCTATTGCGCCACGTCCCGGCCCGGTGTCCGGACCACCGCCGGACACTCCACTGTGGTCCGATCGGAACTATTCCACGGCCCCCTTTTCGCATTGACCAGCGCCTTTGTCTACAAACCGGATCCGCTTCGAAATATCTGACGGCAAAACCGCTGCGGACCACTGCTTCATGATTTAGGCTCCCGAATATTCACGTCGACGGCCCCGTCCTCACGCCGTGCCAGCCCCCGACCTTGCACGCCGGCCATCGCCACCCTCGACGCCGATTGGAGTGTTCGATGACCTGGCGTCCCACCCTTGCCGCGCTGGCTGGCCTGTGCCTCGCGGTCACCACCACCACAGTGCCCGCCGGTGCTGCCGTCCACGCCGCGCAGGCCAGCGCGCACGCCGCACTCGCCGGTCCGCCCGGCGCACCGCCCGGGGCCTGCCCAACCGGCGTCAGTTACGGTCCGCCGCTGCCGGCGAGCACCGTGACGGCTCCGCGGATCCGGGGCGGGTTCACCTTCCTCGAAGGGCCGGTCTGGGTCGCTGACGGTGGCTACCTGCTGATGTCCGACATGACCGCCGGCACCGGGCCGTACAACGTCCAGCCGTCGACGATCCGCCGGTTCACCCCGCCGGCGACCTTCGACACGTTCATCGCCAACGCCGGCAGCAACGGGCTCGCGCTCACCGCCGACGCCCAGCAGCTCGTCGCGGCCACCCACGACCAGCGCAGCGTCTCCGCGTACCGGCTGAGCGACCGGACCCGCAGCACCGTCGCGGCCAACTACCAGGGCCGGGCGTTCAACTCGCCGAACGACGTCGCGGTCCGATCGGACGGCGTCGTCTACTTCACCGACCCGAACTTCCAGCGCGGCAACCGGCCCGACCAGATGAGTGGGCGCACCAGCGTCTTCCGCGTCTCCGGCGGGCAGGTGTCGCTGGTGGACGACACGTTGCGCCAACCCAACGGGATCTCGCTGTCGCCGGACGGGAGCGCACTGTACGTGGGCGCCTACGCCGAGAACAAGATCTACAAGTACGTCGTCCAGCCCGACGGCAGCGTCGGCGCCCGCAGCGTCTTCGTGAACTACATCGGCGGTCCGGACGGCGGCACCATCGACTGCGCCGGCAACGTCTACTGGACCTCGGGTCGGGACTCGCTGGTGCACGTCTACTCCCCGGCCGGCACCCCGCTCGGCACGATCCGGCCCGGTAACACCGGCACGACAAACGTCGCGTTCGGCGGTCCCGACCGGCAGACCCTCTTCATCACGTCGGGCCCGTGGGGCGACTCCGGGCTGTACAGCGTGCGACTCAACATTCCCGGATATCCGTACTGAGCGTCGCTGGCGGGTTCACCGTCGAGTGCCGGGCGGTCGGACACCGCCGCCGACGCCGGCCGCCCGTACACTCGACTGATGGCGAACCGCCGGTGGCACAGTGGTCGGTAGTGCGACAGGGGCGTCGACCGCCGGCACGGTGATCGTGGACTTTGACGGTGTGCTGCTGCGCGGCGACGCATTCGGCCTGTTCCTGCGCCGCACTGCTTTCGCCAGCGCCCGGCTGCCGCTCGCCGTCGCGCTACTGGTCCTCCTCGCGCCCGTCGCCGCCGTTCCCGCGGCGCGTCCGTGGGCGGCGCGGTGGGTGAGCCGGATCGGCTTGTCGGGCCGCAACGCCGACGAGTTGACCGCAGAGCTCGCACGCTTCGGCGCGGACCTCGGCGAAGAGCCGGGGCGGATCATCGGGCCCGGCCTGCGCACTGTCCGGTCCCACCTCGACGCGGGCGACCGGGTCATCGTGGTGACCGCCTGCGAGCACACCCTGGCGCGCGCGGTGCTCGACGTGATCGGCCTCGCCGAGGTCGAGCTCGTGGCCTCGCGCATTCGCGGGCCGAAGCTGATCGTGCACAACCACGGGTCGGCCAAGGTAACGCAGCTCGCCGCCCACGGGGTGACGCCACCGTGGCGGGTGGCCTACAGCGACTCGCTGTCGGATCTCCCCATCCTCAGCGCCGCGCAGCAGCCGGTGCTGGTCAACGCGAACGCCCGGCAGACCGCCCGGGCACGGCGGCTACTCGGCGCCCGGCTGGCCACCGTCACCTGGACGGGTGCTCACCTCCCGGAGGAGGAACCGGCACCGGGAGGGGCCCCGAACCGCCGGTCACCAGGGCCGACCATGGGAGACGCCCACCGATGAGAGGCCGCTACGACAACCTGACTCGTACCCGCGCTCTCGATCCGGAGCGCGACTACCTGGACATCTACCAGACGATGCTGCGCCACGAGTTCCCGTGGGACATGAAGCTCGGGCTCAACCTCGCCTTCAACCGGTCCTTCTCCGTCCCCGCCATCGCCACTGTGCACGCCGCCACCGGTGAGCTGACCGAACGCACCCAGAAGCGGATCGACGACACCGGCCTGCTGATGTACGAGATGGTGCTCAACGGCTTCGAGCAGCCCCGGGGCCGTGACGCGTTGCGGCGCGTCAACCAGATCCACCGCCCGTACGACATCAGCAACGACGACTTCCGCTACGTCCTCGGCTGCCTGGTCGTGATCCCCACACGGTGGTTGCAGGCGTACGGTTGGCGCCCACCCTGCTGCCACGAACGGCACGCCACGTACCTGTTCTACCGGGAACTCGGCCGACGGATGGGCATCACCGACATCCCCGCGTCGTACGACGAGTTCGAGACCTGGTTCGACGCGCACGACGCGGCTCACCTGCAACCCAACGACGACGCGGCGGCCATCGAACGGGCCACCCGCATGCTGATGCTCGCCCGGCTCCCCCGGATGCTCGCGCCGCTGGGAGACGCACTGGTCAGTGCTCTGTACGACGCGCCGCTGCGGCGCGCGACGCGGGTGGACACGCCGGCCTGGCCGGTCCGGGCGGGGTTGCACCTGGCCCTGAAGACGCGCTCACTGTCGCAGCGGTGGTTCGGCGCGCCACGGGCGACGGCCTTGTTCGCCGACGGCATCCGGGCCAGGAGCTACCCCGACGGGTACGAGATCAGCCAGCTCGGCCCGCGGCACGACCGCCGCGACGGCGGGGTCGCCGGCACCGGCGTGACCGAACCGGCCGGGCGAGATCGGCGAAGCCGCGAGCCGGCACCCGAGTGACCGCGGTCCGCCGGCCGACCTGGAGGGACGGCCGGCGGACCGGTCTCAGCGGATGGTGGTGACGGTCCAGCGTGGGGAGGCGTTGGTGACCGGGACGGTGTCACCGACCAGTGTGGTCACCGCCTGGGTGTCGCGCTGCACGCTGGTGCCGACCCAGAGCTCGACCTCGCCGGGCTCCACGACCCGGGTGTACGTGCGGTCGGAGAAGGCCAGACGGGTGGTGGGGACGGTCAGCTCGACAGTGACGGACTGACCCGGCTCCAAGTGGACCCGCTGGTAGCCGAGCAGCTGCGCCAACGGCCTGGTCACCGAGGCGACCACGTCGCGACCGTAGAGCTGGACCACGTCGTCGCCGGCGACAGCGCCGGTGTTCGTCACCCGCACGCTCACCCCGATCGCCCCGTCGGTCGGCACCGTGCCGGACACGGTGAGATCGGTGTGCGCGAACGTCGTGTAGGACAGCCCGTGGCCGAACGGCGCCACGGGTATCGCCGGCAGGCTGGTCACCTCGTTGCCCTGACCGAGGGTGGGGTGCAGGTACGAGTAGGGCTGCGCCCCGGCCGGCCCGGGCATGGTGATCGGCAGCTTGCCCGACGGGTTGACCCGCCCGGAGAGCACTCCCGCGATCGCCCCGGCGCCCTCCTCGCCCGGGAAGAACGCCTGCACCACCGCCGCGCAGCGCGTCAGCGCCCAACCGATCGTGTACGGCCGCCCGGTGAGCAGCACCAGGACCACCGGCGTGCCGGTGGCCAGCACCGCCTCGACCAGTTCGCGCTGGACGCCGGGCAGTTCCAGGTCGTCCCGGTCGCACCCTTCGCCGACCGTGCCGCGTCCGAAGAGGCCGGCGTGGTCGCCGACGACCAGGACGGCGACGTCCGCGGCGGACGCCGTGGCGACCGCCTCGTCGAAGCCGGACCGGTCGTCACTGTCCACGTCGCAGCCCCGGGCCCAGGTGACGAGGTCGTCGCCGAACTCGACCCGCACGGCGTCGAGCACTGTCGGCACCTCGATGCCGGTCTCCACGCCGGGATGCTGGACGAGGACGTGGTTGAGGAACGAGTAGCACCCGAAGAGCGCACTCTGCCGATCGGCGTTGGGGCCGATGACGGCCATCCGCCGACCCGCCGGCAGTGGCAGCGCGTCCCGGTTGGCGACCAGCACGATCGATTCCTCGGCGAGCCGGCGGGCGATCGACCGGTGCTCGGGTGAGTCGAGGTCGATCGCCTGCGGCGGCTCGTCGCTGAAGGTCGCGTCGAGCAGGCCCAGGTCCAGCTTCTGGCGCAGCACCCGCAGCACCGCGCGGTCGATGATCGCCTCGTCGATCCCGCCGGTCCGTACCGACTCCCGCAGGGTCAGATAGGCGTCGCCGGTCGGCAGCTCGACGTCGAGACCGGCCGTCAACGCCTGCCCGGCCGCCTCCGCGTGGTCGCTCGCCACGTGATGCAGCAGGTTCAGGAACGCGACCCCGTAGTAGTCGGCGACCACGGTGCCGTCGAAGCCCCACTGGTCGCGCAGGATGCCGGTCAGCATCGTCGGGTCGGCGGCGACGGGCACCCCGTCGATGTCGGTGTAGGAGTGCATGACGCTCCGCGCGTCGCCGTCGATGATCGCCATCTCGAACGGCAGCATCAGCACGTCGGCCAGTTCCCGTCGGCCGGCGTGCACCGGGGCGAAGTTGCGCCCGGCGCGCGAGGCGGAGTAGCCGACGAAGTGCTTGAGGGTGGCGTGCACCCCCTGCGACTGCAGGCCGCGCACGTACGACGTGCCGATGGTGCCGACCAGGTACGGGTCTTCAGCGATGCACTCGTCCACCCGACCCCAGCGGGGGTCGCGGATCACGTCGAGCACCGGGGAGAGCCCCTGGTGGACGCCGAGAGTCCGCATCGAGGCGCCGATCGCCGCGGCCATCTCGGTGACCAGTTCGGGGTTGAACGCGGCACCCCAGGCCAGCGGGGTGGGGAAGGTGGCGGCCTTCCACACCGACAGCCCGGTGAGACACTCCTCGTGGACGATCGCCGGGATGCCCAGCCGGGTCCCGGTGACCAGGTCCCGCTGGAACTTCCACAGCCAGGACGCGCGTTGCGCCGGATCCTGGGGACGGGTGCCGTAGGCGCGGGTGAGATGACCGAGCCCGTGCCGGGAGAAGTCCTCAAGCTTGGAGTTGTCGCCGAACTCCCCCTGCAGTGGTGCGACCGCCTCGCCGTCCTCCTTCTCCCAGAAGCCGACGAGCTGGGCGATCTTCTCCTCGATCGTCATCCGGCCGAGGAGGTCGTGGAGGCGATCCCCTCCGTCGCGCCCGCCCTGTCGGCTGTGGTTCGGATCTGCCTGAGCCGGCGCCGGCCCGCCCACCACCTCGTGGACCTCAGTCATGCTGTGCCTCTCTGGTTGTGCTCGTACCGCTGCCGCTCAGCCCTTGACCGCACCTTGCAGGCCACCGACGATCTGCTTCTCCGCGAGCGTGAAGAACAGCAGTGCCGGCAGCATCGCCAGCGAGGTGAAGGCGAGGACGCCTGCCGTGTCGGTGGTGTACTGGCTGGAGAAGTTCTGCACGCCCAGCGGCAGGGTGTGCAGGTCGACGTCGCTGAGGACGAGCAGCGGCAGCAGGAACGAGTTCCAGCTCGCCACGAACGCCAGCACGCCAACGGTGACGAGCGCGGGCCGCGACAGCGGCATCGCGACACGCCAGAGGAAACCGAGCCGACTCGCACCGTCGATGGCGGCGGCGTCCTCCAGCTCTCTCGGGATGGCCGAGAGGAAGGGACGCAGGATCACGATCGTCAGTGGTAGCGAGAAGGCGACCTGCGGAAGGATCACCGCGTAGTAGGAGTTGATCAGGTTCAGGTCCCGCAGCATGAGGTAGAGCGGCAGGATCGCCGCCCCGGCCGGAAACAGCAGACCGAGGGTGAAGAAGGTGTAGAGCCCCTCCCGCCCGCGGAAGCGGTAGCGGGCGAGCACGAACGCGGCGGCCAGGCCGAACACGACCACGGCCAGCGTGGTGCCGAGGGCGATGACTGCACTGTTGAACGCCTGCCGCCAGAAGTTGCTCTGGGTCAGCACCCGGGCGTAGTTGTCCCAGACGAACGGGTCGGGCAGGCCGGCCGGGTCCGCGACGATCTGCGGGGTGGTGCGGAAACCGCCGATGACCACGTAGATGACCGGGGCGATCGACACCGCAGCGATCGCGAGGGCTATCGCGTAGGTGAGCGGCGTGCCCCAGGAAATCTGACGACGCCCGTTGGACTGGGGGAGAACGCTGTTCACGGCCATCGTCACTTCGCCCTTCCGGTGATGGCGCCCTCGATGTCGCGGCGGAGCAGGAACCGCTGGAACAGCAGCGCCGCCACGAAGGAGATGACGAATAGGATTACCGCCACGGCGTTGCCGTAGCCCCACAGCCGGGCGAAGAAGCCGTTGTCGACCATGTAGGTCGCCATGGTGGCCGATGCGCCGAGGGACCGCACCGCGGGCACCGAGGTCACCCAGATCATGTCGAAGATCTGCAGTGAACCGATCATGGACAGGAACATCCAGATCCGGATCGTCGGGCCGAGCAGCGGGATCGTGACGTGCCGTTGGATCTGCCACCAGCTCGCGCCGTCGATGGACGCCGCCTCGGTCAGCTCGTCGGGCACATTGGACAGACCGGCGAGGAGCAGGATGATGGCGAAGCCGACGTACTTCCAGGTGAGGACGGCCAGCAGGGTCCAGATGACCACGTCCAGGTCCGCGAGCCAGGCCTGCACCAGCCCGCCCATGCCCAGGGACCGCAGCAGCGCGTCAACGGTGCCGTCGCCGGTCAGGAGCAGTTTCCACATGATGCCGACGGTGACTTCGGCGAGCACGTACGGCACGAACACCAGCAGGCGGAACACGGCGCGCCCACGGAAGCGACGGTTGAGCAGCAGGGCGACGCCCAGGGCGATCGGGCCCTGGATCAGCAGCGACCCGAACACGATGATGGCGTTGTTGCGCAACGCGTCGAGGAAGATCGGATCCTGGAAGGCGAGGGTGTAGTTCCTCAGGCCGACGAACTCGGTGGGCGGCCCGACCCCGCGCCAGCGGAACAGGCTGTAGTAGACCGCGAAGCCCATCGGCACCAGCACGAACATCACGTAGATGAGGATCGCTGGCGTGGTGAGGCCGATGATCTCGTACCACTTGCGGCGGTTGTCGGCGCGGCGGGCGGACGCGCGCCCAGCCTGGCGGGGGCCCGCCGGCGACGCGGAAGCGCCGCCGGCGGGCATACGGATCTGGTTGGCGGAGGTCACTTGCTTGCGGCCGCCTTCATCGCCGAGACGACCTTCTCAGGCGTCCCGTTGCCGGCGAAGATGGCGACGACCGCGTCGTTCATCGCGGTCCCGACGGTGCTGCCGTAGGCCGTGTCCAACCAGAGCTGGACGTAGCTCGATCCGGAGGTGGCCTGCAGGATGGACGTCAGCGCGGGATCCTTCACGGCGCCCTCCGCACCCTTGGCCACCGGCAGGCCGGTGCCGGTCTCGGCATAGCCCTTCTGCACCTCGGGGCTCACGATGTACTTGAGGAACTCGACGCACTCGGCGGGCGCGTTCTTGGAGCAGGAGAACCCGTCGCCACCACCGAGGGCCGCCTTCGGGTCACCCGGCGAACCGGAGATCGCCGGCACCGGGAACCAGCCGAGGAACGAGGCGAGCTTGGTCTTGTCCGTGGCGACGGTGTCGAGCGTGCCGCGGTTCCAGTCACCCATCAGCTCCATCGCGGCCTTGCCGTTGGCGAGCATGCCGTTGGCGCTGGTCGGGTCGTTCTGACCCGGCGTGGCGATGAAGTTGGGCTGGAACGGCTTGGTGTCGATGAACGCCTTCAGGTCCTGGCCGGCCTTCACGAAGCACGGATCGTCGAAGGTCTTCTCCGTGGCCGCCTTCTTGAGGGTGTCGACCGAGCAGGCGCGCAGCGCCATGTTGTACCACCAGTGCGCGGCCGGCCACTTGTCACCGGCACCCACGGCGATCGGAACGACGTTGATCGCCTTGAGCTTGGTGACAGCGGCGTTGAGCTCCTCGAAGGTGGTCGGCGGAGCCGAGATGCCCGCCTGCGCGAACATGTCCTTGTTGTACCAGATGCCCTCGATGCCCATCCGGAACGGCAGGCCGTACTGCTTGCCCTTCACCTGCCAGATCTCTGCGGCGCTGCCGATGTTGGCGACCTCGTCCTTGACCTGGTCGGTGACCTCCTTGAGGTAGTCGGCCTCCACCTGCTCGGTCATCTCACCGCCGCCCCAGGTCATGAAGATGTCCGGCGGGTCGCTGCTCAGCAGCGCGGCGGGGATCCTGGTGCGCTGGAGCTGGTTGGTCTCGATCGCCTCGATCTCGATCTTGACCGTGGGGTGGAGTGCGGAGAAGTCCTTGGCGACCTTCTCCCAGTAGGTCTTGCCGGGCCCGTCCTGCGAGGCGTTGTGCCACCAGGTCAGCGTCACCGGGTCCTTGTAGAGCTCCCCCTGAGGGGCTGCCTCTTCGCCGCCGCCGCTGCACCCTGCGGCAACGAGAACACCTGTCATCAACAGTGCCAGGGCGGCACTTCTACGTCGCTTAGTTGCCATCGATGTCTCCTCGACTACTCAGTCGCGGTACTCGGCCTGCGGCGAAGTTTTACAGTCATGTAACTTGATGTCAATCGGTATCGATAACGTTTTCGAATCGGCGGCGACACCTCGTCGACTGCGGCCCTATCATCATCGACGTGGTGTTTCAGCAGCGCGTCAAGATGTCCGATGTCGCACGCACTGCCGGCGTCTCGGTCGCGACCGTATCGAAGGTTGTCAATGGCAGATACGGCGTGGCCCGAGCGACGGTGGAGCGCGTCCAACAGGTCATCCACGAGCTCGGCTACGAGGCGAGCCTGGGGGCGCAGAGCCTGCGCAGCCACCGGACCAACGTGCTCGGCATCCTGTTGGCCGAGTTCGAGCCGTTCTCGACCGAGCTTCTCAAGGGCGCGTCCCAGGAGGTCGCGGGCAGTGGGTACCAGCTACTGGCCTACTCCAGCGGGGACGGCGAGGGCGCGGCAGTCGGATGGGAGCGGCGCTCGCTCGCCCGGCTCTCCGGCACTCTCATCGACGGCGCCGTGATCGTCACGCCGACAGTGGTCGAGACCGAGAACAACTTCCACGTCGTGGCCGTCGACCCGCACACCGGTCCGTCCCACCTACCCACCGTCGACTCGGACAACTTCGCCGGTGCGGTGCTGGCGACCAACTACCTGCTCTCCCTCGGCCACACCCGGATCGGGCACATCAGCGGACGCACCGACCTGATGTCGGCGCAGCTGCGCGAGGCCGGCTTTCGCAGTGCGATGGCCGAAGCCGGCGTGCCGGTGGACGAGCGGCTCGTCCGCCCCGGTGGGTTCCGGATCGAGACCGCGGCCGGCCCGGCCGCGGAGCTTCTCGGCCTCGCGGACCGGCCGACCGCGATCTTCGCGGGTAACGACCTCTCGGCGATATCCACGATGGCCGTGGCCCGCGACATGGGCCTGTGCGTGCCCGACGACCTCTCGGTGATCGGCTTCGACAACGTGCCGGAGTCGGCGCTCGTCAACCCGCCGCTGACGACCATCATGCAGCCGCTGCAGCGGATGGGCGCCGAGGCGTTGCGCCTGCTCGTCGACCTGATCGCCGGCGTCGAGCGCGACACCCACATCCGGCTCCCGACGGAGCTGGTCATCCGCTCCTCCTGCCGCCCGCACCGCTGACGCCCAGTCGGCCAGACGGCCGGCGCTTCGTCCTGCGCCACGCGGGGGGCGAGCCGGCGCGGGGCGCGCGGACCCGTCGCCAGGCAGTGGTCAGGCGACGAGCAGAAGAACGCTGACCGCCAGCATCACCACGGCCGTGGCCCCGTGGACGCCGAAGACGATCGCCTTGGGGCCGTTGCTGCGCCACACGATCAGGGCGTCGCCGACAGGTATGCCGGCGGCGGCCAGCATGAACCAGCCCAGCAGCTCGGGTGTCGCTCCCGCCACCAGGATGAAGACGAAGAGCCCGGACGCTATGTCACGCACGGCCTTGACGGTCAGCCATGCCTGAAAGCTGCGGTCCTCGGTGGGCGTGCCGGGGATGCCGAAGCCGACTGCGGCCTGTGGCGCCCAGAAGGCGCGCACCCCGATGACGATGATGCCCGCGCCGATCAGGCCGGCGAGCACGGTGGCGATGGTGGTGAGCATGAGCATCTCCTCCTGGACGGATATCTAGCGTCGCTAGATTCGATAGCGAAGATAGTTTGCCTTCGGCAGGATGTCTAGCGTTGCTAGAATTCGCTCATGTCCGCCATCAGCGAGCGCCGTGAACGTGAACGCGCGCACCGCCACCAGCTGATCATCACGGCCGCGCGGGAGCTCGCCGAGACCGAAGGCTGGGAGGCGGTGACGACACGACGGCTGGCGGACCGGGTCGAGTACAGCCAGCCGGTGCTGTACAGCCACTTCAACGGCAAGGACGCCATCGTCAGCGCCGTCGCCCTGGACGGGTTCGGCGAACTCGCCACCCACCTGCGCCGCGCACGGCAGGCCGCCCCCGGGCCCGCGCACGCCCTGCGCGCCGTCTGCCGCGCCTACCTTGACTTCGCGACCGAACGCCCCGCCCTCTACCAGGCCATGTTCATCCTGCCCACCGAACTGACGTTCGCGAGCGCCGAGACACCGGCCCCGCTGCGAGCCTGCTTCGACGAGTTCGTCAGCTGCTTTCCCCCGGCCAACGAGCGCCGCGAGCTGTTCGCCGAAGTCCTCTGGGGCGCCCTGCACGGCATCGCCGTCCTGTCGGAGAGCGGTCGCATCCCCCCAGCCGGCCAGGAGGAACGAATCGACCTCCTCGTCACCAGGTTCGCCGACTCCCCGGCGAGCCCGGGCACTCCGTAAGAGCCTGCGCTCCGATGATCGTCACGGGCCGCCCGGACGGCCGGCGCACGCCGGCGCACGCGACAGGGTGGCAGAACGTGAATCTCACCTAAGTCGACAATCTTTTCCCTAGGTTCGATGCGCAGGACGCCGCCGAACCGGGGAGAGACGTGGACAGCTATCCGGCGATCGAGGATCACGGGCTCATCGGCGATCTGCAGACCGCCGCGCTGGTGACGTGTGACGGAACTGTCGACTGGTTCTGCGCGCCGCGATTCGACTCGCCGAGCATCTTCGCCGCGCTGCTGGACAAGGAGAAGGGCGGCTACTTCCAGATCGCGCCGCACGACGTGCGGTACGTGACCAAGCAGCTCTACCTCCCCGGCACGCCCATCCTGATCACCCGGTTCATCAGCGCCGACGGTGTGGCCGAGGTGATGGACTTCATGCCGGTCACCGGCGAGCGGGTCACCGACGCGCACCGCCTGGTCCGCCTCGTCACCATGGTCCGGGGCAGCATGCGCTTCCGGGTGGAGTGCCGACCGCGGTTCAACTACGCCCGCGACGAGCATCAACTGGAGCGCCACCACGACGGCTACGTCTTCCGCAGCCGGTCGGCGACGTTGACGTTCAACCCGGTCGACCCCGTGCGGCGGTTGATCTCCGAGCAGGGTGACATCCACCTTGAGGGCGGCGACCTGGTCGCGTACGGCACGCTGAACGAAGGTGACACGGGAGGGGTGGTCCTGGAGACGGGCGGCAGCGAACCGCGCATTTTCCCGCCCGAAGAGATCCAGGGGATGTTCGAGTGGACCCAGGACTACTGGCGGCGCTGGCTCGAGCGTTCCCGCTACACCGGCCGCTGGCGGGAGATGGTCGAGCGCTCGGCCATCACGCTGAAACTCATGACGTACGCGCCGACCGGCGCGATGATCGCCGCGCCCACCGCCGCGCTGCCCGAGCTGGTCGGCGGAACCCGTAACTGGGACTACCGCTACACCTGGGTACGCGACACGTCCTTCTCCGTGCACGCGCTGCTCGGCCTCGGCTTCACCGAGGAGGTCAGCCGGTACATGAACTGGCTGGACGAGCGGATCCGCGAGGCCGGCGACCACCAGGATCCACTGAAGATCATGTATCGGGTGGACGGATCCTCCGACCTGCACGAGGAGGTGCTGGACCATCTGGAGGGCTACCGCGGATCACGCCCGGTGCGGATCGGCAACGGCGCCGCCGACCAGCTCCAGCTCGACATCCACGGCGAGGCGCTCTACGCCATGCACCTCGCCGACGAGCAGGGCATCCGTGTCTCGCACCAGGTGTGGAAGAGCACCGTCCGGCTGGTCGACTGGCTCTGCCGCAACTGGGACCAGCCCGACGCCGGCATCTGGGAGAGCCGGCACCACCCCCGCAACTACACCTTCGGCCGGGTGATGTCCTGGGTGGCACTGGACCGGGCGATCCGACTGGCCACCCGCACCGGCCGCCCCGGGGACATGGCCTGCTGGACCGAACAACGCAACCGCATCTACGACCAGGTCATGGCCCGCGGATACCACCGGGGCCGGGGCACGTTCGTGCAGGCGTACGACGAAAGCGTGCTGGACGCGGCGCTGCTCGCCATGCCGGCGGTCGGTTTCGTGACGCCGAGCGACCCCCTGTGGCAGTCCACCCTGCTGGCGATCGAACGCGAGCTGGTCTCCGACAGCCTGGTCCACCGGTACGACCCGGTCCACTCCCCCGACGGCCTCCCCGGCCACGAGGGCACCTTCAACATGTGCACCTTCTGGTACGTCGAGGCGCTGGCCCGTTCCGGCCGCCTCGACGACGCCCGACTCACCTTCGAGAAGATGTTCACCTTCAGCAACCACCTCGGCCTCTATGCCGAGGAGATCGCCGCCACCGGGGAGCAGATCGGCAACTATCCGCAGGCGTTCAGCCACCTCTCCCTGATCAACTCCGCGCTGACCCTCAACGACCTGCTCGACACCGAGGCTGACGCCCGCCGCCGCCGGTAGCGCCGGTCGCCCGTCACCCCGCGTGCGAGCCCACCTCGGGAAGGGCTTGACGCGCCCACGTCCATCGCGCATCGTCGATACATATCGACCATCTCGAATGTATTCACGCGGGGAGACCTGATGAAAGCCTTCGTCACCACCGCAGTGGCCGCGGCCCTGCTCCTGACCACGGGCAGCGCATCCCACGGCCAGCCGGTCGCCGACCCGCCCTGCGCCGGGCAGATCCACCCGAACCCGGGGTTCGAGCGCGGCGCGACAGGCTGGAGCGCCGGCCCCCGCATCGTCGTCTTCGGCGACGCGACCCGGCCCGCACACACCGGGCGCGGGTACGCCACCTTCGCGGGGCTGGACGTGACGCGCAGCGACCTGCTGCGTACCACCGTCACCGTGCCGGCCAACTGCGACCTGACGGTCAGCTTCTGGGTGCGGACCACCACCACGGAGATCAGCCGGGGCGACTACCTGAACGTCGGAATGGCGGTCACCGGAATACCGCCGAAGACGAGGTTCTCGCTGGCCTTCGACGGCGGGGCGCTGTGGCGGCAGTACACCATGTCGAGTGGGACGGCGACGACCGAGCGCACCGCGACGGTCAGCTTCCTCAGCAGCGAGACGGCCGGCAACGGCGTCACCGCCTTCGACGTCGACGACGTGACCTTCACGTTGGGCTGACCACAGCGGCGAACGCTGATCGACTCACCTCGCTCGGGCGGGCCAGTCCACCGTCTCCAGAGCGGGGTGGTTATTGACGGAGGCCACCTGAGCCCCGGGACCCGCAAGGGATTGAGATTCCCGTCTCTGCGGGCGGAGTTCCTGGGCGGTGATGGCCATCGACTCTATGCTTGCCGCCGAATGCACGGCGGCCCGTCCGGGCCGAGGGGGACCGATACGGGGATTCGCGAATGCGCCGCAAGTCTGCTCCGAGCAACAGCACCGCCGGCGTCAACGACGAGACGCCGGACGGCCACCTGACCGCCGCCGCAGAGGGTGCCGCGCTGCGATCCGCGGTCGCCGAGGAACAGACGTTTCTGGACCTGGCCACGGCCCGGCGGGACAGGCTGGCCGACCACCTGCGGGTCGAGCTTTCGACAGCGGCAGTGGACCCGATGGAGCAGGCCCGGCAGCGCATGCTCCGCCAACAGTACGACGAGCTACGGCGAGCAGAGGACGGGCTGGTCTTCGGTCGCCTCGACAGCCTTGACGGCACGGTGCGGCACGTCGGCCGGATCGGTCTCCGCGACGAGGGCGGTGAGCCACTGCTGGTGGACTGGCGCGCCCCGGCGGCTCGGCCGTTCTACACCGCGACGGCCGGCGACCCACAGGGTCAGGCACGGCGCCGGCACATCCGCACCACGGGATCAACAGTCGTCGGCGTGGACGACGAGCCGCTGGACGGGAGCATGACCGGCGAACTCGTCGGCGAAGGCGCCCTCCTGGCTGCTCTCGACCAGCGGCGCACGGGCCGTATGTCGACGGCGATCTCCACACTGCAACGGGAACAGGACGACATCATCCGGGCTGAGGCGACCGGCCCGCTGATCGTTCAGGGTGGCCCCGGCACGGGCAAGACGGTGGTTGCCCTGCACCGCGTCGCGTACCTGCTGTTCACGTACCGGAAGATGGCCGAACAGGCGGTCCTGGTCCTGGGCCCCTCGCCGCGGTTCCTCCAGTACATCGCCCAGGTGCTGCCCGCGCTCGGTGAGACCGCCGTCGTCTCGGCGACCTGCGACACCCTGCTGGCCGACGTCCAGGTGGGTCGCGACGAGAGCCGGCTTCTCGCCGAGATCAAGGGCCGCGCGCTCTGGCAGGCCACGCTCGAAAGCTACGTCGCGTCACTACTCCCCCGGCCCCGCGAGCTGACGTTGCGCTGGGATGGCGAGTTCTACGTCATCGCGGCCGCGACGGTGGCACAGGCGCTCGCCTCGGCGACACAGGGACGCCCGTACCACCGCGCCCGCGCGGCGTTCGCCGAGCAGGTGCACCACCTCCTCGCCGATGTCGTCGCCGAGCAGCGCGAGGCGCTGATGGACGAGATGGAGGAGGGCTTCGAGGACATCCTCGCCCGCGTCGACAAGAGCATGGAGCATGAGCACCACGCCCCCCGGACGTCCACCGGCAGCGACGTCGACGGGCTGCTCTCCGAGGAGGAGGTCGAGCATCTGCGGTCCCGCATCGCCGAGAACGCCGCTGTCGCCCGGTTCATCGAGGCATGGTGGCCCACCCTCGATGCCGAGACCCTGCTGGCTGGTCTGCTGACCGATCCCGCCCTGCTGGCCCGGTTCGCCCCACATCTGTCCCCCGAGGAGATCGCCGCCGTCTCGGCCGAGCCGGCCGGATGGGCACCAAGCGACATCCCTCTGCTCGACGCCCTCGCCGAACTGCTCGGCGAGGTCGACACCCCGCAACCGCAGGGCGAGTTCGTCGCCGACCGCGCCCGGCGACAGCGTGGCTGGGTGTACGGCCACGTCGTCGTCGACGAGGCGCAGGAGCTGTCCGAGATGCAGTGGCAGATGGTTCTGCGGCGGTGCCCCAGCCGCTCCATCACCGCCGTGGGCGACATCGACCAGGCCGAGGCAGCGCACCGGCACACCAGTTGGGCACAAGCGGTGCGGGCCGTCTTCGGAGACCGCTGGACCGCTGCCGAACTCACCATCTGCTACCGGACCCCGCGCGAGGTCATGGACCTCACCGGACCGGTCCTGGCGAAGGCTGGCA
This sequence comes from Micromonospora sp. SD19, assembly GCF_054462275.1. Taxonomy (NCBI): domain Bacteria; kingdom Bacillati; phylum Actinomycetota; class Actinomycetes; order Micromonosporales; family Micromonosporaceae; genus Micromonospora; species Micromonospora sp. SD19. The sequence goes on along the minus strand of NZ_JBTLMN010000010.1, from coordinate 227,295 downwards.
GCCACGGCACGCCACCCCGAGCGGTCCGCTCCTCCGGCATCGCCCCCTGGGAACTCACGATCACACCTGCCGAGCTCTCCGGTGCCGTCGTCGAGGCAGTGCGGCGGTTGCGACAACGGTGGCAGGGCGGCACTGTCGGCGTCATCGCCCCAGCGGACCGCGTCGCCGAACTCCTCGCCGTGGTCAGCGATGTGCCGGTGCTCACCGCAACCCAGTCCAAGGGATTGGAATGGGACGCGACGCTACTGGTCGACCCGCAGGGCATCGCCGCTGAACCGCGCGGCTGGAACGGCCTGTACGTCGCGCTCACCCGGTGCACCCAGGAACTCGGCCAACTGGTCCTCACGCCGTAGTCGCCCGCGCCGCCGATCTGCGGCTGAACACCGGCCGGGTCGACGTCTTCATGCCGTACGTTCGATCGTCGGCGCCGGACTCTGGCCCAGGAACAATCCGGCCCAGGACGTCACCGTCCTGGGCCGGATTGTGTTGCGGTTGCCGATCTCGCCGATCAGGTGATGTTGATGTCGCTGCACCACATGTAGGCCTGGTCCAGGTGCGACGCCTGCCAGATCACGAACAGCACGTGGCTTCCGGAGCGCCCGGAGGCCGAAACGTTGAACGAGATGTTCTGCGCTGGCGCGTAGCGCCCGGTCGTCGCGATCAGGTCGAGGTTGCCCCACCCGACCTTCTGGGTGCTCGGGTTGAACCCCTGCTTGGTGATGTAGACCCGGAAGAAGTCAGCACCGTGGCTGGCCTGGTCGTACAGCTGGACCGTGAAGTTGGAGCTGACGTTGGTCGCCTTCCACGCTCCGGGCTGGTTCACCGAGTCGTTCCGGGAGAGGCCGTTGCTGCACAGTTGCCCGTCCGGGGTACGGGCCTGGTACTGGCCGCCGAGGCCGTCCCGCAGCTGGCTCATCCAGTTCCACATGGTGTCGGGGTTGGCCTGGAACGCCCGCCAGCACATCGGGTCCTGCTGCTGCATGGCCGGGTTCATGTGCTGGTTGCCCCAGGTCTTCCAGCACTGATAGGCCCGGCTGGCCGGGTTGATGATGGTGCCGTGGGCCTGGGCCGCGCCGGTCCAGGGCAGCGTGCCGACCACCATGGCGAACAGCAGGACGACCGCCCGGATGGACTGACGGACGGGTGACCGAGATCGCCCACCGGATTGATCGGGCTTGTGTGAACGCACTGTTCATCCTCCGCTCTTCGGTACGAGAGATCACAATGGGAACGCTCCCAAACCAACTGTTACATCCGTGACCGTAAATATCAATACGGATCCATAAATGGTCGAATGTGGATCAAGCTGGCGGGGCCCACCGGTCGGGCACGCTGAAGGACAAGCCGCCCACCAGGGCCGGATCACCGCCACCCGCCGTGCACTGTGGCACTGACCGCTGACCCGACGACGCGCCAACGACGGTCCGGCACACCGAGATCCGCAGCACCGTCGAACGGATCGCGCGCGACGGCGCCCCCTCGGCTCGCCGCTACCGCAGGACCCGCGAAGGAGACATCCAGCCGCAGGTTCGGAACCGGCGGCCCCGCGGGTACGACCACCCCGCCCGACCGTCCGGCATGGTCACAGCCCGGCCGCGGCGTCGTACCGGCGGCGCTGCTCGGCCATCTCCGATTCGGTGAGCGCCTCCTTGAGCGCCACCTCCTCGTACTTGTCCGGGAACATCTCCCGCAGCCGGTCGACGAACATGACGTCGGCGGTCGCCTCGACCACCTGGATCCCGGGAGGCTGGGTGGACATGTCCATGATCACGGGCCCGGCCAGCTTGACCGCCACGTCCCAGGGCCGCTTCTGCTCGGCGACGCCGCAGAGGTGGAAGCCGTACACCGTGCGCACGTCGGCGAGCGCCGTGACGTCGGACGGCTCGTAGCCGTAGACGCGGACCCCGCAGATCACCGGCGGCTTCTCCGTGGTGGCCGCCTGCTGGGCACCGTGCCCCGCGTGGTTGTGCTGCCCCGGGTCCGCCTGTTCGAGCGTGGTACGCATCCGGGCCGTGATCTGGCCCTGCAGATCCACCGGCTCCGTCGTCGACTCGGCCCGGTTGACCAGTACGACCGCGCCGATCGACACCGCCAGCACGATCACCGCCACCCACACGAAGCGGTTCCGGTACCAGCCCGCGAAACTCTCTCGGGAAATCATGATTGCTTCTCACCTCGTCGCCGCTTCTGGTGCGCTGGCAGACCACATCGGACGCCCCTGGCAGGTCAGACGTCGAGCACGTCAACCGCCGGGGACAGGGACCGGAGATGGGCACGGGCGGGCGAGGGGTGCCTGCCCGGCACGTGCCCGTCGACAGGGAGATGGCCCGGCGATGCGCCATGCGAGCGCCCGCCAAAGCGACGCCCTGCTGGCACTGCGATGCTCCCGTGCTGGCCGTTCCCAGCGCGGTTGCCCCCGCGCTGCGGCGATATGAGCCATTCCAACACGTCTGATCCGCTCGTGCAACATCGACGGTATTCAACGTGGACTCGTCCGGCCACCCAGCCCGAGGCGGCGCGAGCACGGGCTTGAGATTGGTGCGAATCGATGTATCGTGGGAACGCTCCCAGATTGCGTCCCGTACCTCCACCCTGCTTGAGGAGCTGAAACATGTCGCGACGGCGTCGTCGCCCGGCCACCATGCTGGCCGGGCTGCTCATTCTGGCCCTGTGTGCGTTGTTGTTACCACCGGCGCCGGTAGCCGGCGCGGCCGGCCCATCCCGCACCCGCGCGGTGCCCCTCGCCGAGCTGACCGTGGTCTCCGAACAGGTGGCCTTCGGTCTGCAACGGCCAATCGCGATCACCGGGCTGCCGGACGGCCGGATGCTGATCGCGGAGAAGAACGGCACCGTCCGCGCCTATCACCCCGACACGGGCCTGGCGGCCGAGCCGGTGCTCGACCTGACCTCCCGGATCGACACCTCGGACAACGAGCGCGGCCTGCTCGGCATCACGCCGGCACCGAACTTCGCGCGGACCGGAATCCTCTACGTGGCCTACACGAGCCTGCCGGCCGGGGCGTTGACCCTGGCGCGAGTGCCCATCGGGGCCCCTGACCGGGTGCAGGTGCTGCTCACCCAGGAGCACGCCGAATACGGCAACCACAACGGCGGACAGGTGGCGTTCGACCGCGACGGCTACCTCTACTGGTCACTCGGCGACGGCGGTCACGCGAACGACCCGTTCAAGTCCGGTCAGAACCTCGGCACCCTGCTCGGCAAGATCGTGCGGATCGACGTCAACCGCGCCTGCGGCGGGAAGCCGTACTGCGTGCCCTCCGACAACCCGTTCGTCCGCACGCCAGGTGCACGGCCGGAGATCTGGGTCTTCGGGCTGCGCAACCCGTGGCGGTTCTCCATCGACCCGGTCGACAACTCGCTGTGGATCGGTGATGTCGGCCAGGGCCTGGTCGAGGAGATCAACCACATCCGGCCGTGGCAGCGTGGGGCGAACCTCGGCTGGTCCTGCCGAGAGGGCACTCCGGTCTTCGACCAGACGCAGTGCCGGCCGGGCACGCGGTACACCGACCCGGTCTTCGAGTACGAGCACTACCTCACGGAGAACTGCTCGGTGACCGGCGGCGTGGTGTACCGAGGGTCCGCCACCCCGGAGGCGCGGGGTGTCTACGTGGCGAGCGACTACTGCTCGACCCTCGCGTTCGCCGTGCGTCCCAAGCCCACCGGCGGGTACGAGTCCGCGACGATCGGCAACTTCCCCATCCAACCCACCGCGATCGGCACCGACGTGAACGGCGAACTGTACGTGCTCAGTGACCTTCCCGGCTGGCTGAGCCGGGTGCGGTTCGAGCGGGTCCAGCCAGCCGCCCGCTGACGGCAGGGCGTGGTCGGCGGTCCCTGAGTGGCACGGGCGCGGACGGCGTCGGTATCCGGCAACTGGCTACCGACGCCGTCCACCCCTAACTCATGGTGGCGCGGGCGGCGCTGTCGATGAGGTCGGCGACCGCGCCGGGTCGGGAGACCGCCACAGCGTGGGAGGCGGCGATCTCCACCGTCGTGGACCCCGCCCGATCGGCGAGAAAACGCTGCAGGTCCGGCGGGATGCCCTGATCCTCGGTGGTGACCATGGTCCACGAGGGGATGGTCTTCCAGGCGGCCCTGGTGACGCTCTCCTCCTGGGCGCTCGCCGAGGCCGGTCGCTGCGTCGCCGCCATGATCTCGGCGGTGCCGCGGTCGACGTCGGCGGCGAACACCTCCGGGAACTTGTCCTGCAGGATGTACTGATCCATTGTCGTGCCGCCCCCGTCGGCGGGGATCTCGACCATCGCGATGCTCGTTGCGAGCTGACTTCCGGGGTACTTGCCGAGCAACCCGATCACACTCTCGCCCGCCTCCGGGCTCACGCTGGCGACGTACACCAGAGCCTTGACGTTGGCGGCACCGTCCGCGGCCTCGGTCATGACCAGCCCGCCGTAGGAATGGGCGGCCATCACGACCGGACCGGGCAAGCTGTCCAGGAGAGCCCGAACGTACGCGGCGTCCTTCTGCACACCGCGCAGCGGGTTGGCGACGGCGATGACCGGATAGCCCCGACGCTTGAGGTCGGCGATCACCCCGTTCCAACTCGACGAGCCGGCGAATGCCCCGTGGACCAGCACCACTGTCGGCATCCCCGCACCCTGGGCAGACATGTCAGGAGCAATGCTCATCTGGGATTCCTTTCGAGGTGCCTCGCCGTTCGCCAGGGCTGGCGCGAAGAGCCGAATCGACCGGGCCGCGCGCATCAGCCGCGCATCCCGGATCCGGCGGATTGCCGCATTCAGAATCCAGCATTGTCTGGCCACTGTCGCCGAGATCGAGGAATTGAGCGGCGCCGGTCTACACGTCACGCGGCGCGACCGAACGTTCTATTCGCTAAGATGGGTGGATGACGCGCGAAGAACCCGAGGCCCGGCCCTCTGAGGCACGACTCAGGCTGCTCCGCACGGCGACCAGGATCTTCTACACGGAGGGCATCCACTCCGTCGGCGTCGACCGGATCATCGCCGAGGCGAAGGTGACCAGGGCCACCTTCTATCGACATTTTCCCAGCAAGGACGACCTCATTCTGGCCTATCTGCGTGAGGTGCAGCAGATGGAGCGCGGCATGGTGGACGAGGCTCTCGCCGCCAACCGGTCGCCGGTCGATCCGCTGCTGGCCATCGCCGGTTCCATCGCGCAGAACATCCAGTCCCCCGGGTTCCGGGGGTGCGCGTTCCTGAACGCCGCAGCGGAATATCCCGACGCGAACCATCCCGTGCACAAGGAACTCATGGCCCACCGGCAGTGGTTCCTGGACACCATCACCATGCTCATGGCGCAGGTCGACAAAGAAACGGCGGATCCCGCGGCGCGTCACTTCGTCATGCTCCGCGACGGCGCCATGGCGGCCGGATGCCTCTCGGACCCGACGATGGTGTCCGAGACGTTCCTGAGTGGCATCCAAGGGCTCCTCAGGATCAACGCGCAGCGTCAGGCGGCACGGTAGCCGCCAAAAGTCCGCCGCGGTCGTGCGCGGCCGGTGACGGCGCGCACGACCGCGACGGCTCAGCTCAGCGGCCGTACGCCTCCAGCAGGCGCAGCCAGACCTCGCTGACGGTCGGGTACGCGGGCACGGCGTGCCACAGCCGGTCCAGTGGGACCTCGCCGACGATGGCGATCGTCGCGGCATGCAGCAGTTCCGCGACGTCCGGGCCGACGAGGGTGAAGCCGACGATCACCCGCCGCTCCTCGTCCACGACCATGCGGGCGTGCCCCTGGTAGCCCTCGGCATGCAGCGTGGACCCGGCGACGGCGGCCAGGTCGTAGTCGACGACCCGGATCCGCAGCCCGGCCGCCTTGGCGGCGGCTGCGGTCAGCCCCACCGACGCGACCTCCGGGTCGGTGAAGACGACCTGCGGCACGGCGCGCGCGTCGGCCGTGGCGACGTGCCGACCCCACGGGCGGTCGTCCACCGCCTCGCCGGTGGCCCGCGCCACGATGACGTCACCCACCGCGCGAGCCTGGTACTTGCCCTGGTGGGTCAGCAGCACCCGCCGGTTGACGTCGCCGGCCGCGTACAGCCACCCGTCGCCGATCAACGCCCCGGCGTCGTCGAGCACCCGCAGGGTGTCGTCGACAGTGAGCCAGGCACCCGGCTTCAGGCCGATCCGGTCGAGGCCGACGTCCTGGGTGTTCGGCGTACGGCCGATCGCGACGAGGACCTCGTCGGCGTCGACCTGTTCGCCGTCGGTGAGCGTGATGTGCACGGTGCCGTCGCCGTCGCGGCTCACCGACGCGGCCTCGGCAGCCAGACGCACCGACGCGCCGGCTTCCCGCAGGGACTGCGTGACCCGCTCGCCGACGAACGGCTCCGCCCGCGTGAGCAGTCCGTCCCGGGCGAGCACCGTCACCGCCGAGCCGAGGCCCGCGTACGCGGTCGCCATCTCCGTGGCCACCACGCCACCACCGATGATGGCGAGCCGCCCGGGCACCTGGCTCGCGGCGGCTGCCTCCCGGCTGGTCCACGGTGCCGCCTCGCCCAGACCGGAGACGTCCGGCAGCAGGGCGCTACTGCCGGTCGCGATGACCACAGCGTGTCGGGCGGTGAGCAAGGTCGGGGCGGTGTCCGCGCCGGTCACCTCGACGGTCCGGTCGGAGCTGATCCGTCCCTGGCCGCGATACAGCGTGATCCCCGCCGAGTTCAGCCAGGACACCTGCCCGTCGTCCGTCCAGTGCGACACGATGGAGTCCCGGCGGCGCAGCACGGCCGCCGCGTCCAGTTCGCCGGTCACCGCCTCGCGCGCACCCGGCAGCTGGCGGGCCGCCCGCAGCGCGGTCTGGCTGCGCAGCAACGCCTTGGTCGGCATGCAGGCCCAGTAGGAGCATTCGCCACCCACCAGTTCCCGCTCGACGATCGCGGCGGTCAGGCCGCCCTGCACGACGCGGTCGGCGACGTTCTCCCCCACCGGTCCCGCGCCGATGACAACGACGTCGTAGGTGGCGCTCTCCATGTCAGTTGCCCTTCGCGGTGCGGCCGAGGCGGATGGCTGCGATGAGGAAGAAGATGGCGCCGGGGATGGCGTAGCCGATCGCGTTGGTCAGGGCCGGGTTGTCCGCCGAGGCCGCCGCGATGAACGATCCACCGGCGAGTACGGAGAGACCACCGCTGATGATCATCGGCCACTGGCCGCCCATCTTACGGCGGGTGACGCCGACGATCAGCTGCACCAGCCCGGCCACGACCGCCCAGGCACCCCAGACCCGCAGGACCGCCGGGACGCCGGACGTACCGGCGATGCCCAGGCCGACCGCGGCGAGCAGGCTGATCGCGACGTTCACGTACAGCAGGGTGGGCGATCCGGTGGCCCGCGACGCGCGGACGTCGACGATGGCGGCGGCCACGTCGAACAGCGGGTAGAGCACGAGCAGCGTGGCGGTGAGGGGGTTGAGGTGCTTCGCGAGGGGGAAGGTCACGGCAGCCCAGACGATGGCGAAGGCGAAGCGGCCGAAGTACAACCGCCGCAGGGCGGCGGCCGTCGTCGAGATGCCGGGAACGGCAACGGTGGTCATGTCATCCTCTCGAGGATTCCGGAGCGAACTGACGTTCAGCGGGGTGCGGGGCCCCTGGAGGGGCGGGGCTACTCGACGTCCGAGAACAGCCCCGTGATCTCCACCTGAGCGCCCTGGAGCCCACCGAAGACGGCGCCGGCGGCGGGCGTCGCGACCGCGGCGGAGGCGTCCTCGTAGCTGGCGAAGTAGAGGTCGAGCGTCCGGTACGCGGGGGTGGGCGTGCCGTCCTCCTTCGGCCACACCTTGGCCGACTCGACCCGCTGAAGCTTCGGGAACGTCTCCGCGGCCCGGCGTACGTCGGCGTAGACCTTCTCGAACTCGTCCGGGTTGGCGGGATTCCCGATGATCAGAGTGATCTTGGTGGGCATGGCGCTCTCCTTCGGTCACCGCCGCACAGTCAACTGCCGCTAGGCGGAACGAACGTTCTGTCTCTGAGAACGGTAGCGAACGGCGCCCCGATCGTCAAGACCGATCGTTCTGTTCACCCAGAGTCGACCCGCGTCCGGGCCGGCACGTCGCGGGCCTGGGCCGGCTGCTGTCCGCGTACTCGAAGGGTTTATCGGGTCTTCGTGGCGAAGGGCCCGCCGTCGCCGAACGCGAGCCGCGCGAAGTTCTCCGCGATGCGGCGATGTCCGGCACCGTCGGGGTGGACCTCGTCAGGGAGGGGAAATTCGGCGTAGTCGGATTCGCCGTAGAGGTCACGTCCGTCGAGGTAGTGCAGGTTCGGGTCGTCGGCGGCCCGCTGTTGAACGATCTTGGCGAGTTCGTCCCGGATGATGGTGAGGGTCAGCCGCCCGGCGCTGCGTTCGGCCGGATCTCCGGTGGCCGTGAACCGCAGCCTCCCGCCGTCGAGGTCCGGTGCGAGAGGGCCGGGCGTGTCTTCCTGGACCGGGCACAGGATGGCGGACACGACCAGCAGTGGCGTGCTCGGGTGCCCCTCCCGGATGGTGTCGAGGAAACCGTGGACCGCGGGGGTGAAGGCGCGCAGCCGCATCGCGTCGCTGTTGACGATGTTGATGCCGATCTTGACGCTGATCAGGTCCGCCGGAATGTCCCGCATGGCGCGGGCGGTGAACGGGTCGAGCAGTGCGCTCCCCCCGAACCCCAGGTTGACCAGCTCCACGCCGCCCGCTGCGGCGGCCAGCGCCGGCCAGATGGCGCTGGGATGACCGGCGTTCGAGCCGTGGCTGATGGAACTGCCGTGGTGCAGCCACGTCCTGCGGCGGCTGGGCGGGCTCTGCTCGACGGGCGCGTCGGTGCGCAGCGCGATCAACTCGGTGATCTCCGTGTGCGGGAGCCAGATCTCGACGTCCTTCTCACCTGCGGGCAGATCGGCGAAGCGAGCGGTGCCGGCCGGTCCTTCGGCGAGCACCGACGTCTGGGTGAACATGTCGGTGACGGTCCGGACGTTGCCGCCGGACACCGAGGCCTGCGCGGCCAGACGGCCGTCGATCAGCAGGTCGTAGACGCCGTCCGCGGCCGGCGGGAAGCCCTGGTAGACCCGTTTGGTGGGCAGCGTGTCCAGTTCGATGGTGGTGGCCCGGGTCCGGAAGACCAGTCGCACACCGGAGGGCTGGGCCTCGGCCATGGCCAACTGGTCGTCGGGGATCTGCCGGCGCGCCCGCACGGTCAGCCGATGCGGCAGCAGACCGCGCGTGGTGGTCTCCAGGTCGACGACGCCGCGCAGCAGGTCCGCAGTGATCGGGGTGGTCCATCGATGATCGGTGGTCATTGCCTCAAGCCTTTCGAGGGATGTCGGTGTTCATCGGCGCGCCGCGCCGCGAACCACGCGCGGACGGGCGGCCCTTCACCCCGTCAGGAACCGCTGCGGCTGCGCAGCAGCGCGTCGAGTGAATCCACGATCCAGTCCCAGGATTCCCGCTCGTCGGGGGCGCTGTGCGCGAAACCGCCGGCCAGTTCCAAGCTGACGAAGCCGTGGAAGACGCTGCCCAGCAGGCGGACCGCGTGCGTCGCGTCCGGCTCGTTCAACCCGTAGCCCCGCAGGATCGCCCGGGCCATCTGCGCGTGCCGGACGCCGGCGCTCGCGGCTGCCGTCTCCGGATCGAGCCGGAGCCGAGCGGCGGCATAACGGCCCGGGTGTTCCCTGGCGTAGTCGCGGTAGGCCTCGGCGAACGCGGCCAGGGCATCCCGGCCGGCACGACCGGCGACGGCATCGGCCACCCGGTCGGCGAGTTCGTCCAGCGCGAACAGCGCGATGCGGACCCTGAGGTCATGTGAGTTCTTCAGGTGCGAGTACAGGCTGGGGAGCTTGACGCCGCACCGCCGGGCGAGCGCCGAGACGGTGACCTCGTCGAAGCCGACCTCGTCGGCCAGCTCCGCCCCCGCTCGGGTCAGACGCTCCGGCGTGAGCCCTCGCTTCTCCATGACCCCTCCCCCAGCTGCCTAGCACTATCAGGTTACGGCCTAATAGTACTAGGACAGCCGCCGGTGCCTGACCGGGGCCCGCTGCCGCGTCACGCCTCGGAATCGCCGACGTCGGGCTTCTCCCCTCCGGTCGGTGACCCGGGAGCCTCCATCGGTCGCCCCCGCCGCCACCACGCGTCGACAAGCGCGACCAGGGCCAGCACCCCGGCCACCACGCTCAGCCCGACCATCGGCGCCCAGTGGGCCAGCGCCGGCGTGCACAGCAGCAGAGCGACCAGTCCGATCGGCTGGGACCGGGACACCCTCCCGAAGATCTCGTACTCCAACCGGACACGGGAGACGAGGAAGAGCATCGGACCGCCGACCACGAACAGCAGCCAATTGGGCCTCGGCCGCCCGAACGGATCATCGATCACCAACTCGTAGCCGACCGCCGTGACGAGCACGCTGAGCACGAGCAACAGGTGCGTCCGTTCCAACGCCGTGCCCAGCCGAGCGGGCATGGCCACCCGGTCCAACGCATCGGTCAGGAGCAGACCCGCGCAGTGGAAATAGATTCGCCAGAGCAGCGCGCTGGTCGCGAACGCGACAGCGAAGGCAGTTGCCCGGTCCGCCGCATAGTCCGTGCCACTGAAAACCACGCCGATGACCAGAATCGACTCACCGAGTGCGATGAGGAACATCTGCTGATACCGGTCAGCGAGGTGCGTCCCGGCGATCCGCCACCGGGCCACCTTCGAGGCCCCGAGCCAGGGCAGCGGCCAACCCAGGGCCCACGCGACGTAGTCGACAGCGACAGCGGCAACCCACAGCGGCAGGCGGAGGTCGTCCGGACCCAGCGCGCCGGCCAACCACAGTGGCGCGCTCGCCGAGGCCCACACGGCAAGCCGGAACGGCACCAGCCGTCGCGGATGGCCACGCAGCGCGGCGGCGATCACCAACGGCCGCACCACCATCACCATCAGGTACGCGGCAGCGAACGGCAGCGCCCGCTCCTCCATCGCCCTCGGCAACGTCACCGCCATGATCAGACCGGCGAACATGGTGCCGACCACGACGGCCTGAATGACCGGTTGCTCCGGTTCGTAACGGCTGGTGATCCAGGCGGTGTGCGACCAGATCAGCCAGAGCGCCAGAAAGAGCAGGAGCGTCCGCCCGAACCCCAGCACCAGCGTCCAGCCGGTGTCCTCGCCGAGTCCGGCGAACCGTTGCGAGACCCGGGTGAGGGCCACCACGAACGCCAGATCGAAGAACAGTTCCAGGAACGTCGCACGGCCCGAACTCGTCGGCGGACGCAGTAGCCCGGCACCCCGCCCCGCCGCCATCGACCGCCTCCATCCGCCCCTGGTCGCACCAACGACGCGGCAGCGGAAGGAGTTGCGTCAGCGGACGCGCACCGGATTGGCCTCACCCCCGACAATCGAACGAGCCGTCGCCGCGAGGCCGGTTCATCACCTCGTGAGGAGAGAAGTCCCCGGATCCGGGGTAAGGGCCAGGCAGCGCGGCGACGAGGGAACACGCGCCGTTCACCTCGCGCAGCCACACCAGGAGGGACAGCCGCATGACCGACCGCAACCGGGCCACCCCGACCATCCCGGACGACGATCCGAACCGAACGCTGACGGTGGCCGACCCCGACGACCCCGCGACCACCTACCTCTCCCTCGCCGGAGGCACCTACGCCATGCTGGTCACCGGCGAGCAGACCCACGGGCAGTACTGCCTCATCGACATGCGGATCCCCGACGGCGGAGGACCGCCACCGCACCGGCACGACTTCGAGGAGATGTTCACCATCCTCGAAGGCGAGATCGAGTTCACCTTCCGCGGGGAGAGGCACCTCGTCCGCGCCGGTTCCACAGTGAACATCCCGGCCAACGCGCCGCACAACTTCCGCAACAGCTCCGGCGCGCCCGCCCGCATGTTGTGCGTCTGCACCCCTGCGGGACAGGACGAATACTTCCTCCGCGTCGGCGACGTGGTTGCCGGTAAAGACGCACCGCCGCCGCAGCTCACCGATGACGAGCTGGCAGAGCGTCGGCGACGCGCGGCCGACCTGGCTCCCGAATACCGCACCGAGATGCTCTGACCGGTCAGCAGTGCGGTGGCCGAGTCCCCCGCGCGTCGTCCGGGCCGCCCCACGTCTGCTCGACCGGCTGCTCGGCGGCTCGCCGCGACCCCATGACGAAGCGCCTCAGCGCCGCCGCCACCGCCCCGGCCACCACCCCGGTGAGCACCCCGGTGACGAGACTGGAGAACACCGCCGCCACCCGAAGGATCGCTTCCTGCGCCCGAGGGTCGACGGTGCCGAGTCTCGGCTCGGTCGCGCCGAACGCCTCGTCCCACAGCACCTGGTGACCAACCGCGAGAAGAACACCGTGGACCGCCCCGATCACCACCACCGTCAGGAACGGACGCGGCGGACGCCGCCACAGCACGGCGGCCACCCAACAGATCAGGGGTACGACCGCGAGCAGCACGGCGGCTGGCTGCCCTCCCTCCACGACGTGCAGGTCGTGCAGGATCACCCGCGGTACGGCCAACGCGGCGAGCCCGACCAGGGCCGGCCACGAGAACCCGAGAGTACGCCGCGCGGCGCTCATCGCTCGCCCCGTACCGGTGCGGTCTCCCGGGCGAAACGCAGCAGGGCGGTGAACGCCAGCGCGGAGGTCACCGCGCCACCGGCGAGGCGTACCCAGTGGCCGGCGACGAACTCCTCGGCGACCTGGCGCAGATACTCCGGGGAGTGCGTGCCGACCGGGTCGACGAACATGATCTCGTTGCGCGGCCAGAAGAACACCACGGAGAACAGGAACTCGCAGGCGATGAAGACCACCGCGGCTGCCGCGACGTACCACCGCAGTCGCCGATTGCGCCAGGTGAGGGCGGTCGCGGCGAGGCTGGTCAGCACGACCGAGGCGCCCAGCGGTGGGAAGTAGTCGCTCGGGCCGCCGGCGACCAGGAACTCGCGGGCCCGGTCCAGCGAGGCGGGCGCGTCACCGAAGATGTTCGGGTAGAGCATCACGGTCTCGGCCGCGACCCCACCAAAGGACATCATCGCCGCCCAGACGAGCACGATGAGCACGATCCACGTCAGCTTGATACGGGACACAGTGGCACTTCTCCGTCATTTCCGGGCCCTGGTGGGCACGATCGGTGATGTCGCCGTCGACGCTAGGTCGCCGACTCGGCACCGTCTGCCGCGCAGCCGCGCGAGCTGGCATCGCTTCTCGACGTACCTGGCGGGGTGGGGGTGTTGCCTGCGGACGGCAGCGGCGCGGGTCCGCACCGACTTAGGCTCACGGACGTGCCGGCCACCTCACCCACCCGAACCGAGGCGCTGCTCGCTGTCGCCATCCTGAGCCTGGTGACGGCGGCGGTGGTGACCGAGGACGCGTCCGCCGCCCAGGCGGCGTTGGCCGGCGGATTCGGGGCCGGGTGGGCCACCCTGCTGCTGGTGGCCCGGCGTTGGACGGTTCCGGCGCTGCTGGCGACCGCAGCCGGCATCCTCGGCTACTACGCGCTGGAGCTGCCGCCGGTCGGCGTGGCCGCCCCGGCCGCCGCCATCCTCTACCTGGCCGCCCAGCGGGGTCGGGTGCAGCCGGCCGCCGCTGTCGGCGGGGGCCTGCTGGCCGTCTCGGTGGCCGCCCGGCTCATCGAGGGAGACGACATCTCCGTCGTGATCGGTGCTGGCCTCGGCTCCGAGGCGGCCCTGATGCTCGCCGTCATCGCTCTCGGTGACGCCGTGCGCAACCGGCGTTCGCTACGGGCCGCGTTGGCCCGGCAGGCCGCCTCGGCGGCCGAGGAACGCCGTCGGGAGGCCGCCCGGCAGGTCGAGGCCGAGCGGCTGCGCATCGCCCGGGAGGTGCACGACACGCTCGGACACACGATGTCGGTGGTCACCCTGCAGTCGGCGGTGGCCCGGGAGGCCCTTGCCGATGCCGAGCCCGGACAGGCCGAGGCCGCTCTGGCCGCGATCCACGCGGTGAGTGGCAGCGCCATGGCCGAGCTGCGGGCCACGCTGGGCACGCTGCGCCGCGAACCCGGACCGCGCGAGCCGGCCCCCGGTCTCACCCAGTTGGGCCCGCTCGTCGAGGGCGTGCGCAGTGGTGGGCTGGCGGTCGAGCTGCGTCTCGACGGTCCTGTCGACGCCCTGCCCACGGTGGTCGGCAGCACCGTCTACCGGATCGTGCAGGAGGCCCTGACCAATGTGCTGCGCCACGCCCACGCCACCCGCGCCACGGTGACGATCCGGGCCACCCCGGCCCGGCTGTCGGCGGAGGTCGTCGACGACGGCCGGGGATCTCCCGGCGCCGCCGGGGTGGAGACGGGTCAGGGGCTGCGCGGCATGTCGGAGCGGGTTGCCCTGCTCGGCGGAACCTTCGCCGCCGGCGAGACCGCCGAGGGCGGCTTCCGCGTCTCGGTCCACCTACCGCTGGCCGGGGTCCCCGCATGAGCGACGTACGCGTCGTCCTCGTCGATGACCAGCACCTGGTGCGCACCGGGCTCCGCGCGTTGCTGGAACGCGCCGCGGACATCACCGTGGTCGGCGAAGCCGGCGACGGCCGAGTGGGCCTGGCGGTCGTTCGCGAGCACCGGCCCGACGTGGTGCTGATGGACGTCCGGATGCCCGGCGGCGACGGTATCGAGGCAACCCGGCGCATCCTCACCGACCCGACGCTGGCCGACGTCCGGGTGGTCATGTTGACCACCTTCGACGACGACGAGTACCTCTTCGAGGCCATTCGCGCCGGCGCGGCCGGCTTCCTGCTCAAGGACACCCCGCCCGACGCCCTGCGGGACGCGGTCCGCGTGGTGGCCGGCGGGGACGCGCTGCTGTCACCGGCGGTGACCCGGCGGGTGATCGCCGCGGCGGCCCGCACCCCCGTCGCGGACCCGGCCCGGCTGACCGGGCTCACCGGGCGGGAACGCGACGTGCTGGCACAGGTCGGCACCGGCCGGTCGAATGTGGAGATCGGGGCGGCCCTGCACCTCAGCCCGGACACCGCCCGCACCTACGTGAGTCGCCTGCTGCACAAGCTGAACGCCCGTGACCGCGCCCAGCTCGTGGTCATCGCGTACGAGAGCGGGTTGGTCCGCCCCGGCGAGGGCTGACCCCGCGCATTGCGCGCGGGCGCGTCGCTCCGGTCACCGCAGACTCAGATCGGGGTAGCGCCAGTTCAGCCGGTACTGGGCGCGTAGTCGGGGCCGGGGCACCTCCCACTCGTACTCGACCAGACCGTCGCGCTCTCGGGAAGACGGAGTCACGTCGGTCGTCACATCGGTGGTGAAGGATGTCTCGCTGCCCCAGACCGCAGGATGGCTGGAGGAGGGGAACGAGAGCCTGATGTTCAGTCGCCGCGTGGGCAGCCGGATGTCGCGCTGGAGCCAGTCGCCGAACTTCCACTCCGGCACCCGGTAGGCGTAGTGGATCAACGTGCGCTGACCAGGATAGAGCGGGTAGGGAACCCCGTCGCTGCCGAACAGAAGAACGATCTTCAGGAAGGCGTTTCGGCTGCGGGTGACCTTCCACTTCATGGGTTCCGGCTGGTCGACGCCGATCGAGGCCCGGAAGTCGACCTCGTCGGTGCTGAGCGGATGGCGGGCGTGAAACGCCATGGATCGTTCGGGGTCGTCGGGGAACCGGTCGATGTCGATCTGCACCGTGTGCCGGGTGATCGGCTCGGTGCCGACGCTGTGCAGGTGCCGCCAGATCCGGCACTCGTACCAGCCGTCGACGAGGGCGAGGGAGGCCAACTCTTCCTCGATCACCAGGTGCGGGCCAGCCGGCGGCGCGATCGCGGTAGGAGCGGGAGCCAGGCTCAGACCACGCTGCCGTCTGGTGCCGGCGAAGACGACGTACCGCTGCCACACGCGGTTCCCGGTCTCCAACACCGCCTCGACACGGCGGGCGAACTCCTCTGTGGGCTGATGCCGCCCGCTCTCCATGTGGCTGACGTACGAGGGGTCGAACCCGATCCGGCCGGCGAGCGTCTTCTTGGACATCGCGCGGTAGCGGCGCCAGTACGCGAGCTCCCGGACGAACGCCGCAGCGGCCTCGTCCTGAGCGGAGGTGTCCATCGCCCGTCCCCCCATCGAGCTCAAGTCTGACCAACGCGGTGCGTCCGCGCCAGCACCGTGGACCGGGATCGCCCCCGGCGCACCGGCCGCGACCCGTTCGCCTTCCGCTGACGGGCGATCAACTGCTACACATTGCTCAGACGACAGACACGGTTCGTGACATCAAACCCGGGGAGAGTGCATGAGCACTGTGCTGCTCAAGGTTCCGGTCGCCGAGGGTAGCGATGAATACGTGGAGGTGGAGGTGGACCGCCGCGACCTCGCGGGGATCGAACTCGCCGCGGCGGACGACGGCCGGGGCCAGTGGGCGGCGACCACGTTGACCGCGTCGCTGGAGAGGGTGCTGCCCGCGTTGCGTACCGTCATCGGCCGGCTGCGGTCGGCGGCGGCGCCGGATGAGATCTCCGTCGAACTCGGCCTGGCCATCGGCGGAGAGACCGGTCTCATCTTCACCAAGGGAACCACCGAGGCGACGTTCACCGTGAACGTCACCTGGCGGCGGAGTGAGCCCCTGGCTGCTGCCACCTCAACTGCGTCGGGGGCACCGGCGCGGTGAACGCGCCCTCCTCCCGCAGCCGACGGTAACGGGGGACGTCGACAGGCTCCTCGCCCTCGGGCATGCGGTCAGCGTCGGTGTAGACCTTGCCGTTCAGGTGGTCGATCTCGTGAGCGACGCTGCGGGCGAGCCCTCCCGTGAGTACGACGTCTCGCAGGTCGCCCGCTGCGGTCCGATGGCGTACGCGAAGACCGTAGGGCCGTTGAACGATGCCGCGGACGTCGAAGAAGCTCAGGCATCCCTCATAGTCGCGGACCTCCTCGTCGGTCCGCTCCAGCACGCTCGGGTTGATCAGCTCGATGTAGTCCCGTGAACCTGGCACCTTGACGATCGCGATGGCGTAGGCCATGCCGAGCTGAGGGGCGGCGATCCCCATACTCACCTCGGGCTTGAACGAGTGGTACCGGTTGACCCATCCGGCGACGCGGCGCAGGTGCGCGAGCACCCGCCCGGCCAGTAGCCGGTCGCTCGGTGAGTCGAAGTTGATCTCCCGCGTCTTGACCGGCAGCTCCGACGCCCGTCGCCCGCGTGCCGCGCCCCGCAGCTGCCTGATGCCGAACTGCCGAAGGACGCTCGGCGCGTCGGCGCAGACACTGCTGTCCGGGATGCGCTTCCAGAAGAACCAGTCCAGCCGGATGCGACGCTCCTCGGCGAGGTCGTCCTCCTCTGCGGTTCGGTCCCAGGAGTAGATGGTGTGGTCATCCTCGACCCGTATCTGGACGTCCGGCAACGGTTCGAGGTCCGTCTCCGACGGCAGCGAGGTCACGCCCCAGCACTCCGGCTCCAACTCGGTCGGCAGGTGCGCCTCCACCGACAACCGGTCGGTGTTCGGCTTGATGTTGCGCTTGTACCACTGCCCCCAGATCTCGTCACTGACGCGGTACGTGTACTCGACGACAACCTGCTGCCCCGGGGTCAGCAGTTTCGACGCCGGAAAACAGAGGTCGAAGTTGATCTCCTCGTGCCGCACCTTTGTCGGCTTGGCATCCATCGGATGGGATTCACCGTCGAAAACGCACCAGGCCCGTAGGCCGATGTCACGAACAGGGTCGTCAACACTGAGTGGGTGCTGCGCGTGGTGGCGCAGATTACGAACGGCCTCGTCGTTGAGAAAGCGCTGCACTGACACTTTCATCTCGTACTTCGCGCGCGGGGCGGTGCCGCCGTGGTGCAGCACACGCCGTTGGCGCAGGGTGTATTGCGTGCCGTCGTAATGGACCTCGCCATGGTCGTGTATCAGCACCAGACCGGGTCGCGCGGTGGCGACCGCTGCCAACGCTCGCTCCAGCAAGGCGCCGTCGAGCACGAGCACCTCGGCCGAGT
Source organism: Micromonospora sp. SD19 (assembly GCF_054462275.1). Classification (NCBI taxonomy): domain Bacteria; kingdom Bacillati; phylum Actinomycetota; class Actinomycetes; order Micromonosporales; family Micromonosporaceae; genus Micromonospora; species Micromonospora sp. SD19. Next base: position 209,402 of record NZ_JBTLMN010000010.1, on the reverse strand, counting down.
CGTCGGTGGTGATCGCCTGGAGCATGCCGAACACCGCGGAGGTGGCGGGATCCCAGACCGGCCCTCCGCTGAACCCGCGCTGAACCCGAAAGACCCGGTGCACCACCTCGTCGACCTGCAACCGGTGTCTGCCGACCGCGCCGAGCAACCGGCCCTGCACATGCCTGCCCAGGTCACGCCCCTGGCCGGGCCCCCACATCTGCACCGGCACGTTGTAACGGTCCTTCAGGTCCGCCCGGATGCGAAGCGGTTCCGCGCCACTGCCGGCAAGGCCCTCGCCGAGCCTGAGCACCGCGACGTCAGCCACGTCGAAGTCGTCACCGGTCGGCAACCACGCCACCACCTCGGCGCTGCGTTCGATCCAACTGTTCGACGCCCCCAGCAGAGCGAAATGCAGCGAGACGCGGCTGTTCTTCGGAACTCTTTCCACCTGTCGGGCGGGACGGCCCAGCGCCACATTCACCACGTGCGCGCAGGTCAGCATCAACCGCTCCCCGACCAGGAAGGCAAGTCCGACGGGGTCGGCCTTCGCCCGGTCGAGAACGAAGGCGATCGCTTGCTCGACCCGGTACATCAGCACATCCTCCGTCGGGAAAGCGGTTCGCCGATCGTATCGGCCAGCATCCTGGCCCAGCCAGGATGGCGCGTTGATTCGTGGCCTACCGAGGAGCAGCATGACCGGCATGGATGAGTGGGCAGTGCTGTTCGACCTCGACGGCACCCTGGTCGATACCGCGCCAATCTGGCGGTCCGCTTTCGTAGCCCTGATCAACGGGCGACAGCCCGTTCCGGCCGGGGCGACTGACGGCCTGCTCGGCCTCACCGCGCTGGAGGCCATCACGACGATCCACCGCCGGATCGGCTGGTCCGAGTGGGACCCGGCGGCAGATGTGGCGGAGGTCGAGGCGGCGGTGCGGCAGCTCTACCGTGACCGGGCGACGAGCTGGCAGGCCGACGGCGTACGCCTGATCACGGCGCTGCGGGCGGACGGTGTGCCCGTCGGGCTCGTCACGTCGAGCAGCCGGTACATCCTCGACGCTCTGCTTGGTCATCCCGGTGCTCCCCGCTTCGACGTGGTGGTCTGCGGCGACGACGTGAAGCGGACGAAGCCCGCCCCCGACCCGTACCTGTTGGCGGCACGGCGGCTGGGTCTGCCGCCCGGCCGTTGCGCCGTCGTCGAGGACTCCCCCACGGGTGTTGCCAGCGCGGTCGCCGCCGGATGCCCGGTGGTGCTGGTCGGTGACCAGGGGCAGCTCGGGGCGGTCCAGGTGCCGAGCCTCGGTCAGCTCACCGTGTCCGCGCTGCGTCAGGTGGTGTCTCCCGCGACCCACGGTGCATCGGGCGATACCCACACGACACCGGGACCAGCGCGCCACCGGCACGGCTGACCCCAGCGTCGTCGACCTTCGTGGTCACCGCGCCGACGTCGTCGGCGTCACTCCGGGCCGAGCGGTGGCAGCGGCGGGAGGCTGCTGGGCATGCTCGTCTGCCCCGAGATGCCGCCGTTGTGACGGCGTAGGTATTCCCGAAGGGTATGGATCATGCCCTCGGTGGTCGAGCCCGAGACACCCTCGATGTGGAGCTGGTCGGTGGCGGAGATACCCATCACCAGCTCGATGGCGGGTCGTCCGGCGACCATGAGCCGCAGCGTCTGCCTGCCGGTCACGTGCACGATGCTCCCGGTGGCGGTGGCGATCGGGATCGCCGTCGGGTTCTGCGGCATCGGCTGGCCGGGGGGCGGCGCCTGGTTCGCCGGCGGGAGGAAGAAGTTCACCCGGTCACTGGCGGTCTCCAGGCCGTCCACACTCTGCAGGTGGTATTCCTTCGTCGCGTCGCTGACCGTCGCGCCGGTCCGCATGTCGAGGATGGACTCGTAGGTCAGGAGCCGATAGTTCGACAGGTAGACCACCAGGATCTTGTAGAGCGAGGCGCGCAGGACGCCGTCAGCACCACGAGCGATCTGGTACGGGATCTCCGGCGGCAGACCGTGGAAGACCAGGAGGTTCTCGCCCCACTTGAGGGTGACTTCGCCCGGGTGCCGGTTCAACCGCCGACGACCGGCGTCCGCCGCGTAGTTCTCACCCTCCTGCAGCCAGCCGTCCATCTGGCTGTCGGTGGCGCGGGGATAGGCCGCGGCGACCGCCGAGTTGTAGGCCGAGTACGTCCCGGCGAGCTTGATCCCACCGAAGACGACGGCGGCACCACCGCCGAGGATGCCCAGGCAGCCAAGGCATGCCAGACCAGCCAGGCCGCTGTCGGCGGAGGCACCGACGAGCGACAACAGGCCGACGACCAGGAGCAGGCCGCCGCCGCCGAGCGCGATCAGGGCCCCGACGTACGAGGGCTTCTGCGGCACCAGGTTGAAGTACTTGTGTACCAACTCTTGCCGAGTGGGGTTCTGCGTCGTGTGGTTCTGTGTCATGCCACTCATCCCATGGATCGCCGATAGAGGTTGCGCCAGGTCAGACACTCCGTCGCCGGGACGTGGCTGACGATTTCGATCGCGTGGCCGGTCGACACGTGGCTTGTGGCCGGGTCGTAGTGGCCGTCGCGACCTGACACCGGCAGGCTGCGCAGACCGTAGTAGTCCTCACGGACCAGCGCCAGGAGCGCCTTCGCGTGTGCCGAGCCCGGGTCGAGGCGGCATGCCTCGCCCAGCAGCCGCTCGATGCCGTCGATGACCTCGCCGGAGTGGTTCGCCGGGCGGACACCTTGGAGCAGCACGAGTGCCCAGTAGTAGTACAGATCCGAGCTGCGGCGGTGCCTGCTGTGCAGATCGGGGAGGCGGTCGAGAGCCGCGGTGTAGCGCCGGGCGTCGAGGGACCGCAGCACGGCGACGTGGTCGGGGTCTCCGGCGAGCGGGTCGGCGAGCACAGCGGCGAGCCACGGCGCGCTCCCGACGATGGTGTCGTTGGGAATGATCCAGGCGGATCGCTCCGCGAGCGACCTGTCCGCGCTGACGACCATGCCGACGACGAGTCCCGTGGCAGCGTCCGTGGCGGCACCGCCACTGAACCCGGGCTCGACCCATGCCGTGTGGCCGTGGACGGCGTCGATCTGGAGCCATTCGCCGGTGCGACTCGGGCCTGAGACGCGCGCCTGGCTGCGGCGGCCTTCCTGGCCGCGGTCCGGAAGCCCGAAGAGGTCGAGGATCGTTCCCGGAGCGGGTCGGGTTGCCGGCCCCATCGGCGCGACGGCGTCCGCCGGATGACCAGTGATGTCGATCGTGGCAACGTCCGGAACCGGGTTGACGCCGCTGTCAAAGGCACTGGGCACGTCCACCGCACGGATGCCGGGCAGCGAGGCGACCCGGCACTGCCGTTGGCCGGGTGCGATGAGGTGGGCGCAGGTGAGCGCGCGGGTGGGTGTGACGGCGAAGCCGCACCCCGTGCTGGCGCCGGTCACCTCCAAGCGCCACGCCTCATCCACACCGGTCATGGCGTGCGGGTGTCCGTGGAGTCGTCGCGGCGCCAGAGCAGCTCAACCGAGATGTTGCCCTCCACCGCGGAACGGGCGATCACCGCGCCCACCTCGGTCGTCAACTTCACCCCGAATCCGATCTTGATCTCGTCGGGGCTGGACGCTCTGCGCAGGTCGGCGAGGACGGCTTCGGCCGCATCGCGAATATGAGTCAGGTTCGCCTCGAAGAATTCCCGCGCCTCCCGGACGCCATTCACCCGCCTGCCAGCGGGAGTCGAGCCCCGGCGCTCCTCCTCCACCTCGACAATGACCGAGGTGCCGTCACGGACAACAAATCTGACAAGTTCGGTTTCCGGCATCGTTCCCCCCAGGATTGGGCTCGACCATACCAAGATGGACAGTCGGCAAAGACACCCGAACGTTCACCGTCAATCAACGCACGGTCGTCGCGTCCGAGCCGAGTTACCACATCGGACGGATGGGTGGTAGGAGCTTCATCCGACGCTTCGGGCATGACGTACGCCGATCGACGATGGTGGCCTGGACGGCCCTTGTGGACGACGAAGCCCAGCTCGGCCCGGGTGTCTCCGGCGTCTGTCCTCAGTGACCGGCCGAGGCGCCCGATGGGAAGATGAGACCTTCCGCCAGGCCGGCATCGCGCTGCTCCGGTACGCCAATCAATACGTCGGCCAACCGATTTCCGCTCAGCTCGCCGGGGCCGATGTTCGTGTGTCTTGTTTACGACAGAGGCATTCCGTCGTGCGAGAAGAACGCGACGATGTCGCGGCCTTTGTTGACACCATCCGGGAAGTGCGGAAGCAGATACCGCAGCTGTCGCGGCGGCACGACGGAAGCCCACGGACCTCGCTGCGCCGGCACACGGACGTGTCTGCCATCGGATCCTCGCAGCGATTCGGCGAACAGTGACCTCGGCCAGCGCCACGAGGTTGACGTGCCCCGACCCCCCGCAGCTTCCTTGATCATCCCTGGCATCATTCGCTCTCGTGTCAGCAGCGATCACGTTCAGCGCCGAGCACGGCCTGTGGATGCTCCCCCATGGGCAGCGCCGAGTCGACTTCGCGACGTGGGTGAGAGCACGGTTCACCGAGTTCGTCGAAATCGAGCTGCTGCGCCACGGCGGCGGGAGTCGGGACGAGTGGATCGACGTCGTCGTGGCGCTCGTCCCCCGACCGGACAACGACTACAACCCCAAGGCGATCTCGATCGCCCAGCCGATCACGTACGGCGGGTCGTACCGGGACCGGCACATGGCCTTCGTGTACGACGCCGACCACCGCTTCGTCGGAGGAGACCGCTTCCACGACCTGGCGGGGGCGGCGCAGCCGGCGGAGATCGGTTGCCATGCCCGGGTGAAGGCCGGTCGGTCGGACGGCGAGTTGCAGCTGTCGGTGCCCGCACCCGAAGAGGCGCTCGCGCTCATCGACGACTTCCTGCGCCGTGGTGGGACCCCGGCGGGCCGGGGAGCGGACCGCGCTCTCGTCACGTCCGTGCTGGCCGCACAGGCAAGGGAGCACGTTCCGCCGGCACGGGTCGAGCAGGCCGTGCTGCTCGAAGCGCAAGCCGAGGGCCACGTACGCCAGTGGCGGGCCACACCCGCCGACGTCTCCCCCACACCGCTGCGCGTCCAGCAACGGTCCGTGTTCGGCAACCACCTGGTCCACGTCGTCAACCAGGCCGGAGGCCGCCTCGGGCAGGTCAAGGACGGGGTGCTGTTCCTCGACGACGAGCGCCACCGGCGGACGGCTCTGGACGCGCTCGAACGCGCGGGCATCGCGCAACACGACGCGGTTGTCGGGGACTGGTTTCCCGACGCGGTGCTGGTGCACCGGGGTGCGCGGTGGCTTCTCACACCGCGTGGCACCGGGCCTTCGATGGGGTGGTACGACCCCGGGACCGACGTTCTTCACGTCCACGCCGACGCGTACCGGGAGCCCGCCGAGATCCTCCTGCGGCGGCACGGCATCGTCCCCGTCGCCACTCGCTGGGCCGCACCCGATCCCCAGCAGTTTCTCCGTCACCTCGGTGTCACCGACCGGTACGCGACCGAGTCACGCCGGGCGTCGGACCTGGCCGAGCAGCAGGTGTGGCGGATGTGGGCCCGTCACCGGGACGTGTTTCCCAACGGGCTGGCCGAGCTGTCGCCCCTGCGGTGGACCGACGAGAAGCAGAACCGGATCTTCGCTGAGAACGACACCTACTGGCTCCACCACGACAGCTACTACCTGCGTGACCTGGAGTCCCTGTTCGGTCCGCACGACCACGGCGAGTACCAGCACGGTCAGCAGCCCGTTCCCTGTCGTCTCTGCGGCAGAGACGCACTGACCGCAACCCGGCGCGAGGAGCCGGGAGCCAGGCCGCTCGCGTACTGCTCCGGATGCGCCCGTAAGGCGGTGAAGGGGTTCCTGGTCGACCGCGGCGCCGACGAGTCGTGGGAACCACTGGCCCTCTGGTGCCTGCAGCAGCTCGCCGTGGAGCTGGGCGGCCCGCCCAGCCAGGCGCAGATCCCGCGGCTGGTGTCGACAGCGGAACCGACCGCCACGGATCGCGCCATGCTCGTCCGCATGCACGTTCCGCGGGCCCGGGTCCGCCGTGCGGATGCCGGAGCCGAGCAGCGCGCGCCGCTCATCTGGGCGGACTGGCTGAAGCGGGCGGGACTGCTCGGCGACGGGGTGCAGTTGGCGCGCGGCACCGTCACCGTCGCCTCGGACGGCCACCTGTGCCGGTCCCTCCTCGAACGGCACGTCGACGACTTCCTGACCGTGAACGGCATCGCCCACGAGGTCGAGCCCTACTGGCCCTATGATCCCGACCTCAACACCACGGGCCTGCGGGCCGACTGGCTGCTCGACGACGGCACCTACGTCGAGGCCTGGGGTCTCCCGGACGAGCCGGCCTACGCGAACAAGATGACGCGGAAGATCGAACTCGCGGCTCGCACGGGAATCCGCCTCGTCGGCGTGACCTCGGCGGACCTCGGCAACCTGCACAACGTCTTCGCGTCGTGGATCATCGGTGAGGCACGGCCGGTGCCGAGTGCCCTGTTCGGCGGAGCAAGCGATCCACGGCTCCAGCGCCCCAGGAAGCCCGGTTCACCGGCACCCCGCACCACCAACCCCGACGCGAACGCCGCAACACGTGCCGCACGACTTGAGCGCTGCCAGCGGGCGGTCGCCCTTCAGGAGTCGGGGATGAGCCGCGCCGCGATCGGTGAAGAGCTGGGAATGGGACCGGATGCGGTGAAGGCCCTGCTGCGGGACGGGAAGTTCTACGCGGCCCCCGACTCCGATCCCCCACGTCGTCAACTGGCCCTCGACGCCTACCAGGCCCGGAGCAGCGGCATGACCAAGGACCAGTTCCGGCAGGCGCGGGCTCTCGCGCCCCCGAAGGCGCACGAGTGCTGGAAGGACGCCGACGTTCTGTTCGAGCGCCACGCAGGCTGATGCGCGCGGACGTTGGCGGCCTGGTCCGGTGTGAGTGCAGTTTCATCGCGCGGAGCGTAGTCGATGCTGGATTCGCCTCGTACCGCCTTTCCACAATCAATTCCTGAGGTTCGTCGCGCAGCTAACGTGAGAGTCATCCATTTCCGCCAGGTTGGCTGAGACGGACAGCTAGCACCTGGATGCACCAAACGGAGGCAGCATGGACAAGTGGTTCATCTCTGAGGCGGTGTCACGCAGTGCAGAATCCGAAATTGATCGGCGAAGGCTAACGGCCTTGGTAGATCCTGGGGTGTGCGCAGCCGACCCGGCGGGTGGCGGCTCGCCGAGCGACGCGGCTATCCTCAACTTCGCGCTCAATCTCGAATATCTCGAAGCTGAGTTCTATCTCCGCGCGACGACAGGATCCGGGCTTCCCGACGAGATGACTACCGGCAACGGGGTGCGCGGCGAGGTGTCCGGCGGAGGTTCAGTCAACTTCAGCAGCAACTTCGTGCAGAGGTTCGCGAAGGAAATCGCCGCTGACGAGATGCAGCACGTGGCCTTTCTGCGGTCCGCGCTCGGCAACGCCGCCGTTGCTCGTCCCGCGATTTCGCTGGACGCGAGCTTCACCGCGGCGGCGACTGCCGCTGGTCTGATCAAGCAGGGCGAAAGCTTTGATCCGTACGCGAACGACCTCAACTTCCTCTTTGCGGCGTTCCTCTTCGAAGACGTCGGAGTGTCGGCGTTCAAAGGCTCCGCGTCACTGCTGTCGAACAAAACGTACCTGGATGCGGCAGCCGGCCTGCTGGCCACTGAGGCGTACCACGCGGGGATTGTCCGATCCGCGCTCTACAGCGCCGGACTCACCGACGAGACAGTATTCGACTCGGTACGAAAAATCTCTGACGCGCGCAACAGTCTTGATGGTCCGACGGATGACGACCAGGACGTCGGCACGGCGGCCGACCCGAATTTCATCCCCACCGATGAAAATGGGATGTGCTACGGCCGAGCGGCCCAGTCCGTCTTGAACATCGTGTACTTGAGCCCGACCTCGGTGACTTCGGGTGGCTTCTACCCGGCCGGCATGAACGGCGAAATCGCGGTGAGCGCCGGAGCGGCCTGAGAGCCGCGTACACCCCGGGCCTGGCCCGCTTCCTCACCTACCGGGCACAGGGCGTCATCGTCGGCGACAGCTTCGGTGCCGCCTCGAAAGCCGCCACGGTTGTCAGGAAGCCTCAGATCGTGCCGGCCGCCACGACGATGTCGCCAACCTCGGTCGCTGGTGAGATCCCCGAGGTCCGGACCGACACGTGCCAGGCTCCTCCCGGCAGCATGGGGGCGGCGTGGTAACCGTCACCGGCCAGCCGAAGTGCCGTCGGCGGGCTCAGTGGCCGGCCGTGCGGGTCTTCGATGTGCAGCCGCAACGGCAGGTCTTCGACATCGGCGGTGACGTGGATGGGGCAGGGCAAGCCCGCCGCACCACTTCGGGGAGGGTCAGGCTCAGCTCCGGCTCGGGGCCGAGCGCGGCGCCGAGGTCTATCCCGTTGACGGCATCGACGAGGTGGTCCAGCACGCGGGGGTCGCTCTGCAACCCGGAGTGCCGCACCGGCCAGTACGTCGCCTTGTCAGTCGAGTCGTGCCCGGCCGGGAGGCAGGAGAACGGGGCGACGGTGCCGTCTCCGGCAAACGCCGACACGTCGAGGTCGGGGAGGTCCGGGTGGTAGGCGACGCCGGTCGCGTCGAGGGCGAGGCTCAGGTCCGTCGACCGCCGGCGCCCTCCGAAGTGAGTCATTGTCGGCCCACCGCTCGCCGCGACGGGGAACGGCTGCATCGCCTCGGTCGTCATCGACGAGTTCGATCATGTGGCTCCGCTGCGGATCCTGCCCCCGCCGTCGCGGCGACGGTTGCCGAGTTCGGCAGATTCGGTCTGACCGTCGACCCGTTCGACCTGGCCCGTGATGGTTCCGAGCCGGCGATCCGGCGAGCGTCGGGCGAGTGGACACCCAGTTCGGACGAGCTTGTGGTGCTGTACTGGGCGGGTCATGGCAGCACGCACGGCAACCATCTCTACCTCTGGTCGCGGGAGACGCCGACCCGTCCGCGCGACGACAACGCAGTGGCCGGCCGGACGCTGGGACAGTTGCTCGCCGCGAAGAAGGTGAAGCAGATCCTCCTGCTCATCGACGCGTGCAGCGCGGCCGGTGGAGTGCAGGACATCGCCGCGGCGTTCCGTGCGGAACTCCAGCGGTACACCTTCGCGGACCCGCGCAGCAAGCCCAGCCTCGCGGTGATCGGATCAGCCGATCACGACCAGCCGGCCAGAGAGGCGGCATTCACGACCGCGCTCGCCGGAGTGCTCCGCGACGACACCTGGTGGACTGAGAACGACCGCTATGTCTACACGATGGACATCGTCGACGCGGTCACGGCCCGGTTCGATGAGTTGGGCCTGAGCCAGGCACCGCAGCACGACATGGTGGGATCAGTGCGGTTGCCGAATCCGCACTACAACGCGGTGTCCCTGAACGGCAGCGTGCCAACGAAACAGTGGCGGCGGAGAGCGCTGTCGAGCCGCGCCGCCCAGCACTTCGTCCTCAAGTACCGGGGAATCGACCTGCCCGCCGACGTCGGCTGGCACTTCGCCGGCCGACGCGATCCCCTGCTGGCGATCGTCGGCTGGCTACGGACCAGGCAGAACGGGATGCTCGTGGTGACGGGCTCGCCCGGCTCGGGCAAGTCTGCCCTCCTCGGCGCCGGGAGGTCGGCTCACCGCGCCGGCTCGGCGGGGAGCCGGTGCCGGCGGATCAGCCGCTGCCCGATGAAGGTCCGCCAGACCCGGTCCGCGACGGTCGGTTCGACGACCCAGAGCCGACGCTGCGCCTCGGCGAGGGTGAGCGGCGCGCTGAAGAGGTCCAGGAACAGCCGGCTGCTGCGGTTGAGTGCGAACACCTGACCGTCGACCCGGCGGAACAGGTGCCGGTCCGCCGGGAGGTCGCCCGGGGTGCCGTCCTGCTCGTCGGAGCGGATTCGCCGGTACGCCTCCCAGACCTGCTCATCGTCGCGCTCCACGAAGGAGCCGTTGGCGAGGAACTCGGTCTGGTCGTCGGTGTCGTGCCGGACCCGGTCGTTGGCGAGAACGCCGCGTACCGCGGTGCCGTACCGGTCGTGGTAGAAGAACGTGTGCGGGGTGTCGGTGCTGCCCAGCCACGGACGGTGGTAGTGCCCCGGGTTCAGGCCCGCTTTGGCCTGGGCGACCTCGGCCTGCGCCGCCTCGGTCACCGGCTCGTCGTACTTGAGCATCCGGACGATGTCGGAGCCTTCCACCGGCCGCACGTTGGTGATGCCGAACCGTTCGGGTTCCTTGGCGACGATGGCGCCCGGCGTGAGCATGAAGTCGCCGAGCCCGCCGAGGGTCCACAGGTCCGGGTTGTCGCGCAGGAAGGTGACGCTGTCCAGCGCCTCCTCGCGGGTCTCGGTGGGGAAACCCGTGAAGCCCATCATCTGCACACCGATGTTGGCCTTTGTCATCGCGGTCATGGTGCGGCGTACCTGTTCGGGTTTCGTGCCCTTGTCGATCAGGTCGAGGATGCGTTGGTTGCCGGATTCGAAGCCGACCGAGATGGCCACGCAGCCGCTACGCCGCAGCAGTTCGCAGCGCTCGTCGGACCAGTACTTCTCCAGCCGGATCTCGGCACCCCAGCGGAAGTCCAGCCCTCGCTCGACGACCTGCTCGGCGAAGCGCAGGATGGTCGCCGGGGCGAGCACGTCGACGGAGAAGTAGATGAACTTGGCGAACTTCGACAGCTCGGTGACGTCCGCGATCATGGTGCCCACCGTGTCCTGCCGCCAGGGGCTGGTGGGACCGTCGGTGTTCAGCCCGTAGTCGCAGAACGTGCACTTGTTCCAGTAGCAGCCCCGGGTCGGCGAGTAGTAGACGAACTTCTCCGGGCTGAGGTAGAGGTCCCAGGGCAGGCCGGAGAAGTCCGGTACGGGCACCTGCGCCAGGCGCTCGTAGCGCAGCGGCAGTTGACGCTGGCGGCCGTACTTGGGGTGCAGCCGGACGTTGGGGTGCCCGGCCGGCAGGGTGCCGGCCGCCACCGCGTCCAGGATCTCCGTGTACGCGCTCTCCCCCTCGCCGACCACTATCGCGTCGAAGTCGGCGAGCACCTGGAAGACGTACTCGGGTTTGCTGGCGCACTTCCAGACGTCGGAGATCTCCGTGCCACCCGCGATGAGGAAGACGTCCGGGCAGGCCTGCCGGACGAGTCGGGCGATCCACAGCGCGAACGGCAGCTGCCACTGGTAGGTGGCGCTGATGCCGATCACCTGGTGCCCGCCCGCCGCCAGCCGTGGGATCAGCACGTCCTCGTAGTACGGCAGGAAGGGCCGGTTGAGCCGCGCGAGCAGCGCCTCGTCGGTCAGCGCGGCCACCGAACCGATCGAGATCATCGGCGGTGGGTGGAGCCGGAAGCCGGCGTGGAACTGTCCGGGAAACCCGACTGTGCCGAGCGCGTCCATCCAGGAGATCACGCCCTCGACGGCGTCCTGGTAGTGCCGGTAGTCGTAGAACAGGGTCGGATCCTGCAGCACGCCGATCGACCGACGCAGCCGCTCCGGATCCGGGTCGGGCAGGCCGAGCTGGTTGGCCCGGGCCATCAGCGCGTCCGGGCCGCTGAGGTCGTCGATCGAGAGCCGGGACAGCTCCCGCCGCAGCCAGTCGTACGCCGACGGGGTGTACGAGTGGTGGAACGCCTCGATGTTGGCGTCGATGATCTCCGCCGGCCGGTGCCCCTGCGCCCGGGCGTACGAGTCGAGGTAGTTCAGGGAGTGGTATCCCGAGGTGGGATCGGTCAGCGGGGGGTAGATCAGTGCCGCCTTCACCGTGCCGCTCATCGACGCCTCCTCAGCCGACCCGGGCCGCTGGACCGGCCAGGGTGCCCTCCTGCGCCCGCGTGCCCACGGTGGGCAGTCGCGGGGAACCGAACGCCTTGACGTACGCGACCAACGGTTCGGCGGCGTACCGGAACGCCGCGAGGTCGACGAAGCCCCGGTCCCACGCCGCCGCTTCCATCTCGTCGACGGCACAGCCCCACAGCCGGGCGAAACACGCGTCGACGATCTCGGTGCGGAAGTGCAGCCGACCACCCGGGCGGCGACGCCCCGTGGTCCGCGGGACGAGCGTCTCGTTCAGCGACGCCGCGGTTGCCGCGACCTGCCGCGCCGCGGTGAGCAACGCGGGGGTACGCAGCGGCGCCGCGACCATCCACAGCGCCAGGCTGCGGTACGGCGTGGTGCCGAACGCGCGCACCAGCACCCGCAGCACCGCCTCGCGGTCGTCGAGATCCCGTTCCCGGTCGGTCAACCAGTCCCACCCGCTCGCCGGGGCACCGGTCAGCCCGCGTCGGCGGGCCACCTCGCTGGCGCGTTCCTCGACCGCCGGGTCGGTGATGTCGACCTCGGCCAGCCCGGCCAGCACTCCCCGCCGGTGCCAGGTCGGCGACTCGGGATGCAGCAGCATCAGTACCGCGGCGGCCTCCCGGTCGCTGGTCCAGTGACCGCCGACCGATTCGCCGGCGAACCGGGAGCGCCAGCTGTCGAGAAAGCGGGTGTTCAGGTTGTCGATCGGTTGGTCGCCGGGGTGCGCCGGGCACAGCTCGGGGGCGTTGTCCGCCGCCATCGACAGCAGCAGCCGCGCGTCGGCGCCCTTGGCGTCGCTGGGGTCCTGCCGGTGCCATGTGAGGAACCGGTCCACCACGTCTTTCGCCTCGGGTGGCGCGCTGCGCTCCAGCGCCCGGTACGACCGTCGACGGAAGGGCAGGTCCCGGCCGATGTTCAGCAGCAGCACCGCCTCGGTGTCGCTGAGCACGCCGGCCGCGACGGCGCGGCGCAGCGCGACCCGGATGTTCACCAGCGGAACGCTCAGGGCGCGGTGGCCGTCCTCGGCGGGGCCGTGCACCACGGCCACCTCGTCGTCGCCCGTGACGACCCTGTCGCGGTAGAGCTGGAAGACCTCGCCCACGCCACGCATGCCGAACGGCCACAGCTCGGCGGCGCGCAGTGCGCCCATGCTGGCCGCGCCGGCCACTGTCACGCCACGGTCGAGCAGGTCGAGGATCTCCCGGTGGCGGACCGGCGGGTGTTGCAGGAAGAACCCGTCGATGACGAGGACCCGGTCGCCCGGGGCGACGTCCAGGCGGAGCAGGTCGCCGTGCGCGACGGGGGGCAGCACCACCGCGTCGGGCAGCAGCCGACCGACCTCGTCGGCGGGCAGGCTCGGGCCGATGAAGACGACGTCAGTCACGGGGCACCCCCGGTCGGGTACTCAGCGCCCGCTCGTCGAACATCCGTAGGCCGGGGGCGAACACCTTGCTCACCGCGATGCCGATGTCGTCGTGGGTCAGGTCGACGCTGAACGGCTCGACGCCGGTGACCCGCTGCACCCGGGACGCCAGCTCGCGCAGCACCTGGGTCACGTCCCCGGCCGGTGGTGGATTCCGGCGGACCGGCCGGACTGGCCGGTCGACGGTGGGCGGCGGCACCGGCGGCGCGCCGACATCGTGGTACGCGGTGGCGTCGATGTCGTCGCGGGCTCCGGAGACCATGACGAGGCGCGACTGTGCCGCCTCCGCCATGGCTCGACCGACGGCGATCTCCGGGTCCACGTGGCAGCCGAAGCCGCCGAAGGTGACCGGCAGGTCCTCCGACCAGATCGAGGCCGCGTAGCAGGGCACGTCGACGGCGTTGGTGATGTCGCAGACCTCCACCCAGCAACCGGCGCGTACCAGCGCGTCGTGCACCGTGCGGGTCATCGCGTTGGTGGCGGTGCCCGGGTCGGCGTAGGTGCGCTCGTCCAGCGGCGCGGTGCAGTACGGGGCGATGCAGTCGCGTTCGACGACCTCCAGCAGGGCGTGCAGGCTGGCCTCGGCGAAGGTGTTCCCGGTGGCCAGCCCGTTGCTGCTGGGGGTGAACAGGGCGCGGTCCCAGCCACGCCGGATGGTGAAGTCCAGTTCGATGGTGGCGCGCGGCACCAGGCAGTGCGCCCCGGTCACCAGCCCACGGCCGGCCACCCAGTCGAGTTCGACGGCGGGGGTCACTGGTGACCGTTCCGCCAGGTGCAGCCACCGGACGTCGTAGGGCAGGTCGAGCGCCTCGGCCGGGGACCGGACGACGGTCCCCGGCCGGAGGTTCTCGGCATGCCAGGACTCGATGCTCTCCATGACCGCGCTGACCCGGGCCTGCATCGCCGTGGCGCCGGTGCCGACGCTCACCGCCATGGTGGCTCCCACCGGCCGGTAGGCGACGTGCACCGGTAGGCCGATCTCGTCGAGCCGGGTGATGTCGGCGACCCGGGTGATCCGGAACCGGTCGAGCAGGTGTCCGACCCGCTCCCAGGTCTGCTCCACGGTGGCCGTCCGGTAGGTGCCGGATCGGAAGGCGATGGTCTCGGTCGTGTCAGTCATCGAGGCTCCCGGCGGGGGGTGGGGAACTCAGAGGATGAGGACGGCGATGATGTTGACGTTGTTGTCGGCGATGGGGGCCACGCCGCCGGCGACCGTCTCCAGCTCGGCCTCGGTGAGCTCGTTGAGGTCGACCAGCGGCACCTCGGGCACGTGCAGGATGTGCAGGCCGGGCGTGCCGGCCCAGTCGGCGACGATCTGGTCCTTGGTGTAGAGCGTGGCGGGCTGGGCGCGGTCGACCTCGACCCGGGCGCCGGGGGTGACCGGCAGGCCGGCCGCGGTCGCGTAGCCGGTCGGGTCGGCGAGCAGGCGCTGCAGTTCCTCGTCGCTGCGCCACACTGCGGTGACCAGTTCCGAGTATTTGGTCACGAACCTCGCGCCATATTCCTGTTCGTCGTTGCTCATCGTTCGGTCCTTTCCTCGGGTGGCTGCAAGACGGGGTGTGATCGTCGTGGCGAGAACGCTACGAAGATCGAGCTTCGACAATCAATGTTTCTCGGCTGTCTGCCATCAGAATCTGCCGTGGCGGAGAATGGGCGGCAGACTTCGGTGTCAGGTGCAGCAGCACGGGCAGCAGCAGGCGCAACTGGGGTCCAGGCCGGCGACGACGCTGTCCAGTTCGTCCTCGGCCAATTCCGCCTGAGCCACCGGCAGCAGCGACGGCACGAAGAGCACGAACGTGCCGGTGCTGCCGGCCTGTTGCCAGGACTCGACCTGCACCTCCAGGTCCGGATCGGCGTCGGTGATGTCCCGGACGACCCGGACCTGCACGTCCTCGGACAGTTGGAGCCCGTAGCCGGCGAGGAAGCCGCGCGGGTCGCGGTCGAGCGCCTGCTCCTTGGCCGGGTCGGCCCAGACGTCGGCGACCAGCCGGCTGTACGCGGCCACGAAGACCGCTCGATCGACAGGTGTCACACCCTGCTCCCTTCGATGGTCGGCCGCCGATGGCGGCGACAGGCAGCGCGGGAGGGTCCGGGCCGCCGGTTTCGCTTCATCGTGGGTCACCGGTGGATCCGGTCGGCTCAGCGAGCGGGAATTTCACCGAATGTGGCCGCGAAAAGGTCGCGCTGCGGCGAAAGCCGGGTAATTGGGAATCAGCGAGTTGCGGCGGATGGTGATCCTAATGATTGTCACCACTGTGGACAAGTAGTAATTCCTCGCCTTTCACCCGCCCGGTGCCCGCACTTACGCTGCGAGCGGCGGACCGCCCAGCGTGACAGCGGTTCGACGGGGTTGCCGTGTTCCGTCACCGAGTGCTGCCGGAGGCCACCGTGACCATCGACGAGGTGACGACGACGTCCGGCGCTCCGGTCGGGTACAGCGTGGAGGAGCTGGCCCGCAAGGTGGGGATGTCGCCGCGCAACATCCGAGCCCACCAGGCCCGGCGGCTGCTGCCCCCGCCGGTGCGCCGCGGTCGGGCCGCGCTCTACGACGACTCCCACGTCCGCCGGCTGGACGCGATCCTGGCCCTGCAACGACAGGGTTTCAACCTGGTGTCCATCGAGGCGATGCTCGGGGTCCGGGCCAGTGACGACGCGCCCGACGGGCTCACCGCGATGCTGCAACGGCTGACCGCCGACCGTCCCGCGTTGGCCCACGCGTTGACCCGGCACGGCGTGATCGGCCGGACCACCGACGGCACCGTCCGCACCATCCGGCCGCGTCCGCTGCGCGCCGCCCTGGACCTGCACCGGGTACGGGTGGGCACGGTACCGGCACTGCAGACCCTCAGCGAGGTGCTGGACAGCCTCCGACCGGTGGCCGACGAGCTGGTCGCCGCCGTCACCGCCCGGCTGCTGACCCTCGCTCCGGAGCTGGTACGCAGCGACGCCCGGTCGTCCTGGGCCGATCTCGACCGGGAGACCCTGTTGCTCACCCAGGGCGTGGTCAACGTGCTCACCGAGGCGTTCCGACTGGCGGTGGAGAACCAGTCGGAGGCACACATCGCCGAACTGCTGGAGAACCACCTCGACGCGGACGTGTGCCTGGAGGACAGCACCGTCATCGACAACGGCTGACCGGACCGTCAGCCGGTCGCGGGCTGACCGTCCGCCTGTCGGCTCTCCGGCACGGCGTCGGAGCGTTCCGGTTCGGTGAGCAGTTGCCGCCGCGCCAACCGGTGGAACAGCCCGTCACTGTCGCCCATCAACTCGTCGAAGGTGCCCCGCTGGACGATCCGCCCCGCTTCGAGGACCACTATGGTGTCCGCCGCGCGGACCGTCGACAACCGGTGGGCGATGACCACCCGGGTCGCGGCCAGCGCCGCGGTGCTGCGGCTGACCACCTCCTGGGTGCGGTTGTCGAGGGCGCTCGTCGCCTCGTCGAGGAAGATGATCCGGGGTAGCGGGGCCAGCGCGCGGGCGATCAGCACCCGCTGACGTTGCCCGACGGAGAGCGTCCCGCCGCCGAACGGCACCATCGTGCTCATCCCCATCGGCAGCGCCTCCAGGTCGTCGGCGAGGCCGGCCATCCGCGCCGCCTCCCAGACCTGGTCGAGTGGAAAACTGCCGGCGCCGCAGATGTTGTCGCGTACCGAACCGGCGAAGAGCTGACCGTCCTGCAGGACCACCCCGCACTGCCTGCGGACCGCGTGCACGTCGAGTTCGGAGAGGTCCTGCCCGTCGTAGAGCACGGCGCCCTGCTGCTGGCGTTCAAAACCGAGCAGTAACCGCAGCAGTGTGGACTTCCCGCAGCCACTCGGCCCGACGATGGCGACGAACTCGCCCGGGCGGATATGCAGGTCGATGTCGACGAGCACCGGCGGCTCGTCCGGCTGGTAGGCGAAGGTGAGCCGGCGCAGCGCGATCTCGCCGCGCAACTCGCCCGGGTCCACCCGGTCCGGCCGCGCCTCGGGGTCAGCGCGCAGGATCTCCCGCAGGCTGCCCAGCCGGGGCACCGCCGCGATCACCTCGACCCCGGCCGACACCAGCACCAGCAGCCCGCCCAGCAGCATCGCGAAGCCGACGTTGAGGATGAAGAAGTCGGCCGGCGCGACCCGGCCGGCGAGCGGCCCCATCAGCACGGCGAACAGGACCAGTTGACCGGCGACCGGCAGCACGGTGCCGAAGGCGACCAGGCCCGCCTGACTCTGCCGGACCCGTTGCAGCGCCGCCCGGGCCGTCGCGGCCACCTCCGACCAGCGCGCGTGGGCGCGGGTTTCGGCGGCCGCCAGTTTGATCTTGACGATGCCGCCGAGCAGTTGGTTGGTCATCGCCGCCGCCCGGTGCTCGGCCGGCAGCGCGGACCGTTGCTGGTGGACGATCAACACGGCGAACCCGCCGAAGGTCAGCATGGTGACGGCGACGATCCCCGCTGCCCAGAGCCCGAGCACCGGCTCGACCACCAGGAGCATGCCGAGGGTCACCGCGACTGTCGCCGCCGCCGTGACGAGCTGCGGCAGCAACGCGCTCAACGCCTCACCGACGAACGAGATCCCCAGCATCGAGTTGGCGATCTCGCCGCTGCTGCGACCGGCGAAGAACCGGGCCGGTAGCCGCATCAGCCGGTCCCAGATCGCCAGCTGCGCCCCGGACTGCATCCGGCCGTCCAACCGCAGCAGACGCAGGTTCTGCACCACACCCACCAGCCCCGCGACCACCGCGGCGCTGAGCATCAGCGCGAGGAAACCGACAAGGCCGGTCACCTCGCCCTGCCGGGCCAGTTGACCGAGCACCTCGCCGGTGGCCAGCGGCACGCCCAGGCCCAGCACCGCCACGCAGGTGGCGGCGAACACCAGTCCCCGTACGTCGCCGGACGCACCGACCAGCCCGGCCCGAAGCAGGTGGCGCATCCGAGCGGTCGACGGCAGCGGCGCCTGCACCTCGGTGGCCTCCGCGGCGAACGTGGCGGCCACCGTCGCGTCGACCGGGCCGTACGCCCTCGTGTCCGGGTCGACGTGGTGGTAGCGGCCACGGCGGAACACCAGCGGCACCGCGACCGCGCGCTGCGGGTCGTCGCCGGGCCGCCACCCCACCAGCGGCCCCAGGTCCCGCCGCCACCACCGCTCCGGCAGCCGCACCTCCCGCAGGAACAGGCTGGACGCGCGGGTCACCGCGTGCACCGCCGCCCGGTCGTCCAGCGGCGCACGGCTGCGGTCGGCCGGCTCGTTGATCGGGCTGCCCATCCCCTCGGTGACCACCCGGAGCACCGAGGCCGCCCGTCCGTACCGGTCGAAGCCGGCCTCGCCGTCGGGAAGCGGAACCACACCGCCCGCACCGCCGGCGCCGATCACCCCGATCGACCGGCGGGCCGCCGCGGCGAGCACCGCGGCGTCGGCCTCCCGACGCCGATGCACGGCACCCAGCACCGCCGCGTCGGCCTCCTCGATCCGGATCTCCACCATTCGCAGCAACCGGGCCACATGCTGGTCCACCGCCGACCGGAGCTGACCGTTGACCAGCAGGTCCCAGCTGCCGTGGCTCTCCACCGCGCACGCCGACTCGGCCACCACCCAGTCCCGCTCGGCGACCAGCAGCAGCTCCCGCTCCCCCGACATCTCCGCCGGACCACCGTCGTTGCGTCGCAGTTGCCCACCGGCGCTGCGCAGCCACCACGCCCCGCCGGTGGAGGTGACAGCACTCCCCTGCGCCAACGAAATGATCTCGCGTCCCTGGAGGGTGGACGCCTGCCGGGGCGCCTGCCCGCGACGCAGCGCGTCAGCGACGGCGACCAGCACCAGATCCACCGCCGCCACCAGCTCCGTCGCGGCGACCCGCGCCCGCAGCGACGCCCCCTCGTCCGCCACCCGACCGAGCCGAACATGCCGTTCCAGCACCGACAGGTGACGCCGGGACAACCCGCGCAGCTCCGTTCCGGGCAACGGCACCAGGATCAACTGCCACGCACCGATCGCGGTGGACGTCGGCACCAGGCCACCCGCCGGCAGCCGGGCCACGTGGTGCCGACGCGAGGGGCTCATCCCGGCCCGGCGTACCGCGAAGAGGTCGGCCTCACCGCCGGTGACCAGCCAGCCCGCCGCCGGGCCGTCCAGGCGACACACCTGGCGTACGCCGTCCGAGCAGAAAGCGCTCAGGCCACCGGCCGGGGCATCCTCCACCGCGCCACTCATCAGCGTCTCCTCGGATCGTCGTGGTCAGTGGTCGCGGACCAGGCGCGCGTACGCCCCGTCCTGGGCGACGAGCTGCTCGTGGGTGCCGCGCTCCACTTCCCGGCCGCCGTCCAGCACGACGATCAGGTCGCAGTCGCGGACCGTGGACAGGCGGTGGGCCACGATCAGGCAGGTGGCCCCGCGCCGACGCAGGTGCAGGTCGATCCGGCGTTCGGTCTCGGCGTCCAGCGCGCTGGTGGCCTCGTCCAGCACCAGCACCCGGGGGTTGCGCACGAGCGCTCGGGCGATCTCCAGCCGCTGCCGCTGCCCACCCGAGAAGTTGCGGGCGTTCTCCCGCACCGGGCTGCCGAGACCACCTGGGCGGGCCGCAACCTCGTCGTAGAGGCACGCGTCGGTCAGCGCGGTGACGACGTCGTCGTCGGCGACAGTGAGGTCCCACATGGTGACGTTGTCCCGCACCGTCCCCTCGAACAGGCGTTGGTCCTGGTCCACCATGGCGACGGTGGCCGCCCAGAGACCGTCGTCGGCGGCGGCCCGCTCCAGACCGTCCACCGTGACCCGCCCGGTCCAGGGCCGGTAGAGCCCGGCGACCAGCCTGCCGACCGTCGACTTGCCGCTGCCCGACCGCCCGACGAGCGCCACCCGCGCACCCGGCGGCAGGTCCAGGCTGAAGTTCTCCAGCAGTGGACGGCCCAACGGGTTGTAGCCGAAGGTGACCCCGTCGATGCGCAGGTGCCCCTCCATCGGGGCCACCGGACCGGCGGGTCGGTCCTGGACCGTGGGCAGTGGGTAGCGCTCCACGTCACGCAGCCGGTTGAGGTCGGCGCTCATGTCCTGCAACCGGGAACCCAGCGCGGTCAGATTGCCCAGCGGGCGGTTCATCGCCGCCGCCAGGCTCTGCATGCCGACCAGCACACCGACGCTCATCGACTCGGCCACCACCTGCCGGCTGCCCAACCCCAACAGCACCGCCGTGGTCGCCGAGGCGAGCAGCGCCGGCAGGACCGAGAGCACCGCGGTGGGCACCCCCAGCCGTTGCTGACGGGTGGCGACGGTGGCATGGCGCGCGGCGAACCGGGCCACCGCCCGTTCCTCCTCGCCGCCGGCCTTCACCGTCTCGATCATCTGAACCGTGGTGTACACGGTGGTGACCAGCTTGCTGCGGTCCGCCTGCAGGCCGACGACGGCGGTGGACCGGGTCGAGGCGACGTAGCGCAGCACGCTGACGTTCAGCCCGGCGAGGACCACCGCGCACAGTCCGAGCAGCAGGTCGTACTGGCAGAGCAGAGCCCCGTACGCCAGCACCAGGCCGGTGTCCACCACGGTGGTGGCCGTCCGGCGGGTGAGCACCTCGGCGACCACCTCGTTGCCGCGGACCCGCTGGCTGAGGTCGGCGGCCTGCCGCTGGTCGAAGAAGGTCGGCGGCAGCCGCAGCAGATGTCGGAAGAACCTGGCGGCGCTGGCGAGGGCGAGCGCCGTCTCCGCGCGTACGGTCAGGCGTTGCTGCAGCAGGCTGGCCAGGAAGGTCAGCACGGTGGCCACCGCCACCGCCGCCACCAGGCCGGCGAAGGCGGCCCGATCCTCCTGCAGCAGCACCCGGTCGACGAAGACCTTGGCCATCACCGGGATGGTCAGACCGACCACGGCGATCAGCAGGCCCAGCAGCAGCATCTGCGCGATCGCCGAACCCGGGCCGCGCCACCGCTGCGCCAGCGCCCGCACCAGCCGGTAGCGGGTGCCGCCGGGCTGGAACTGCGGGCCAGGCTCCATGGTGAGCACGATGCCGGTGAAGGCGCCGTCGAACTCCTCCCAGCTCACCGCGCGGGGGCCGGTGGCCGGATCGTTGATGTGGACCTTACGGCCGAGCCCTTCCAGCACCACGAAGTGCTCGAACCGCCAGAACAGCACCGCCGGCAGCGCCACGGTGGCCAAGCCGGCCAGGTCCATCTGGAAACCCTTGGCCACCATCCCGTACCGGCGGGCCCCCTTGAGCACGGTGGCCGCGGTGGAGCCGTCCCGGCTGACCCCGCACACCCGGCGCAGCTCCTCCAGGGGCACGTGCCGACCGTGGTGCGCGAGCAGGATTCCCAGCGCGGCGGCACCGCACTCCACCGCCTCCATCTGGATCAGGGCGGGCGTGCGGACCCGGCGACGCCGGATCCTGGGCAGCTGCGGTGTGCCGCTGGCGGCTGTCGTCGGCGCGCTCATCGCCGCAGCAACCAGTCGATCGGGTGCTCCCGGTCCACTGTGAACCAGGCGGTGACCTCGCTGGCCGAGTTGAGCTGGAACGGCGGTGGGGACTTGGTCCAGCGCAGGCCGCCCGGGGCGGCCGGGTCCGGTTCCAGGGCCACCGTCACCCGTACCACGCTGCCGCGGGCGAGCAGTCGCCGGACGTCCGGCCCGGTGCCCAGAAAGGCGCGCAGCGAGGCCTCGGTCTCCGGGAAGGCACCGACAGTGGTGACCTGGCCGGCCAGGGTGCCGAACACGTTGCGCGGCGCGGCCGCGGCGGCCACCTCGACGGAGACGCCGGGTTGCAGCAGCGGCGCGGCGACGGCGGGGGCGTAGACGACGGCCTGCAACGCGTCCCCGGCGGCGTCGAGCCGTTCCAGGTCGGCCAGGTGAGTCCCGGGGGTGACGATCTCGCCTTCGGAGACCAGCCAGGCGACGACGTACGCGTCACCCGGCGCCGTCTCCACCCGTACCTTGCCGTCGGCCGTGCGCAGGCTGTAGAGAGGCGTGCCCTTCGGCACCCGCTGGTGCGGTGCCGCCCACACCTTGGTCACCTGGCCGGCGTCGAGCGCGTCGAGCGCGGAGATCCCGTTCGAGTGGATCAGCACCCCGGCCGCCTCGACGGTCCGGGGCACCACAGTGCGTACCGACCAGACACCCGCGGCGACCACGACGATGACCAGAGCGGTGGTGGCCAGCCAGTTCGGCACCGTGGTCAGCCGGACCGCCCGGTCCAGTTGCTCGGGCGCCTCCAGCTGGCGCAGCGCCTGCCGCCGGAACTTCATGGCCGGCCCTCCCCGGCGGCCGGGCCGGTGGCGCGACGCGAGCCGAGCAGGAAGTCGGCCACGCTGGGCTCGACCAGCGGGTCGAGCCCGGACAGCTCGGCGAAGGCCTGCGAGTCCCCGGCGCCGAGGGCGCACGGCGCCAGCCCCATGGCGGTGGCGACGAGATACATCTGCTGGGTCAGCACACCCGCGTCCTTGAGAATCATGGCGTAGCTCATCCCTTCGTACTTCCACATGAGCCGCTGCACGCGGGCGGTGACGACCAGGACCGTCTGCGGCGGCCGGGGCAGGGCCCCGGACGCCCGGGCGTACGCCAGCAGCCGGTCGGCGGCCGTCCCCCAGGCGGCGACCGGCTCCAGCCGGTGCCCCACCGGGTCGTAGTGGTAGAGCCCGGGATCGAGCCCGGCGCAGCGCGCCACCAGCGGATAGATCTCCAGTTCGTAGACGCCGCCACCACCCGGGTAGGGCCGGTGGCCGACCTCCTGCCCGCCGGCCTCGCCGACGGCGGTGGTGTGCTGCGACCGGTACAGGAACTCCGCCAGCCGTTCCAGCGGCAGCGGTGCCGCGTCGTCGTGTTCGCGCACGCTGCGCCGGTCCGCGACGACCTGACTGAACGAGGGTTCTTCCTTGGCGATCGTCGCCAGGTCCGGCAGCGGCAGCTCGACCGCCCGACTCCCGTCGTACGGGCGGCGCAGCGGTTGCGGGGTGAAGCGCTCCCGCATCCGGTAGGTGCCGCCCACCGGCAGCGCGTGCCGGCCGGCGCGGGAGCGGTGGTGCAGCCGCAGCTCCTCCGGCGACCAGTAGGCCAGCGGCGCCTCGTCGCATTCCGCCTCGAACTCGGCGTCGGTGACCAGGACCCGGGCGGTGGTCAACTCGTCGAGCACCCGGCCGGCGACATCCGGCGGCACGCCGAGCGTGCGGGCCACCACGTCGGGTCCGACGCCCGGCGCGGCGGCGGCCAGCACCGCGCCGAGGGCGGCGTCGGCGCAGCCGACGACGAGGGTGCTCAGCGCCGACGCGGCCACCAGCATGTCCCGGTCGTGCTGGAGGGTGGCGAAGCGGGAGAGCCGGTAGCGGACCCCCGGGGTGTGCGGGCGCGTCTCCGGCAGACTGCCCCGGCCCAGGCCGGTGGGCACCAGGTCGAGCAGCGGCCGATCGTCGACCTGGACGCGGCGCTCCAACCAGGAGTGGGCGAGCAACCGGCGCAGCAGCAGCTGCGCGGGCAACACCCGGTTCTCCCCCTCCAGGCCGCTGATCAGCCGGCCGACCTCGACGTCGTTGACCCAGTCGGCGGCGAGCCGCAGCAGCAGCGCCCGCCGGCCCATGCCCGGTTGCTCCAGGCTGAGCTGGAAACGGGTCTGCCGCAGCGTCAGCGCGCCGTCCGCACCGATCCGCAGCTCCGCGTCACGGCGCAGCCGGTACGACTCCTGTATCGGCGGACCGACGACGGAGCCGCTCATGACGGTCGCCGACCGACCGGGTCCACGACGGTGGTCATCCCCACATCCTTCCCGCGGTCCCGGTGGGCCCGGGATCACCGGCTAGAAGAAGACGTTCAGCGGATTGGCCGACGTCTCGTCGACGGCCAGTGGGCTCCGGCCAAGGTGGGCCGGCACGTCCCACAGCCGGCCGGGACCGAGTCGACGCCAGAAGTGCCGCAGGCCCGGAACGACGACTTTCACCACCGCCAGATCGACGTCCGGTCGGGACTGGTCGACGACGATCACCTCCAGGCCGGCCTGCTCGGCCCGGCGTACGCACCACCGCACGTCGTCCCCGACGTCGCCGGTGGTCAGCGGCGGGTGGTCCGCCGCGGTGCGCGGCGGCCGGCTGGGATCCGGGGCCAGCCACTGCTGCTCGGCCACCCGCACGGTGCCGAACCAGCGCGCGGTGTCCGGGTCGTCGACGCCGTACCGGTTGCGCCCGGGGCCGGCGACGGCGGGCAGGAACTGGTTCACCTCGGTCAGCGCCCGAGTCAGCGCGACCCGCGCGTCCAGGTGCGCGCCGAAGCCGACCAGGACGTCCTCCGGCCCCCGGTCGACGCGACGGGACACCGCCGCGAACGTGGGTACGCCCAGGTCGGCGGTCAGGTCGAGGGCCCACAGTTCGCGGCCGAGGGCGGTGGCGTGATGGTCGACGCAGGCGGCCGTCCACGGGTCGGCGAACGAGGTCAGGTCCACACCGGGCATCCGGGAGCGGTGGTACCACCACAGGGCCACGCTGTCTCGCTCCACGAGTTCGCAGAAGCCCTGCAGGATCGCGTCGGACAGGTTGCCGCCGGCCGCGCAGCCGTTCGAGTCGGCCGAGCACACCCCCAGCCCGGTCAGCTCCGGATGCCCGTACCAGCAGTGCGCTGCGGGCAGCTCGCGCGGTGTCTGACGGGTCAGCGACCAACCCGTGGTCCAGTCCAGCTCCACCTCGTCGGGCAGCGGGCGGGGAACACGGTGCAGGTGCCCCAGGTCGCGGTTGAGCCGCTCCCGGTCGGCGTACTGGCGTTCCGAGAACAGCAGCAGCTCCCGCAGGTGCACCGCTCGGTCCGGGCCGAGCTGCCGGTAGGTCGCCCGGTGTACGGGCCGGTCGCCGCGCCACACCCCGCAGTAGCGCTCCACCGCCTCCCCGAGCGCGCTCATCCGGGCCTGCAGGTCGGTCCGGCCCTTGCCGCCGCTCTGCCCGCGCAGGTTGCGGCGCAACGCGGCGAGCTGGCGGGGCTGGGCGAAGTTGTGCCCGGCCGAGTAGGTGTGGGTGACGCCGTTGTCGGTCGCCTCCAGCGGGGTCAGCCGGCTGACCACGCCCAGGTACCGGCTGACGTGGTGGACGAGCGCGGCGTACGCCTCGGCGGGTTGCCTGGTGCGGGAGTCGACGGTCCGGCTGGGCTGGGCGCCGCTCGGTGGCAGGTCGATCCGCGCCTCGGCCTTGCGGACGAGGTCCGGGTCGCCGCAGGCGGGGCACTGCGGCTGGCGTACCAGTTGGTGGCTCTCCGTGCTCAGGTCCCGGGTGTCCAGGGCGACCATCCGGCCGGTGAGGCGGGGCGACGCGCCCCGGACGGCGAGCACCGCGAGTTCGGCGGCGAGCAGCCCGGCCGCCATGGTGGCCAGACCGGGCAGTACCGCACGGCCGGGCTGCGGCAGCGGACCGGCCAGGTCCTGCCCGTCGAGGAAGGCGTTCACCTGTTCGTTCTCCTGCCAGCGTTGCCGCAGGCAGGCCCAGCAGCCGGTGCGGCCCGGCACGAGGTGCGGGCCGAGGAAGACGACGTTGCCGTGTGGCCGGGCCAGGGTCCACGCGCGACCGGCGGCGAGGTGCCGGTCGTTGATCAGCGCCAGCCGCGGGTCGAGCATCGACGACGGCAGCACCAACACCTGGTCGGTGGCCGCGCCGGGGTCCGGCGCGTCCGGCCCGACGACCGTCGGGGCGAGCCCGAGGGCGCGCAGGGCGTCGGCGGTCTCGGCCACCCGGGGCGCGCCCAGGTCCACGATGGTGACCGCTCCCCCGGCCATCCACCGTCGTGCGGCGTCGGGCGGGACACCCCGGGCGTCCCAGCCTGCGGCCTCGGCCGGCGTGGTGTGCGCCGGACCGGACACCAGCAGGCCGTGGTCGCGCAGCCGGGCGAGGGCCGCGGCGACGGCGGCGACCGGGTGCCGGGTGGCCAACCGGGCCACCACGTCGGCCAGCGGCGCGGCACCGTCGAGCTGGTCCGCCAGGTCCGCGGCGACCGGGTCGTCGATGAGCAGGCTGCGGGTCTCCCCCAGCACCACCAGCGGGCCGTCGGGCAGCCGCACCGGCACGTAGTCCGTTCGGAAGCGCGGACGCCACATCTGGGTTCCTCCCGGGCCTGGTGACCGGACCGAGCGGGGCCTGCTCTGATCACGGCTGCTGCCATCGTCGCGGTCCGGTGCGCCCCGATCCGAGCGATGCCACCGGTTTCTGCCGTCGCCGGTGCCGTGGCTACGGGGCGGCGGGGTCAGCCGGCGGTGACTGTCAACGCGGTGTCGTTGAGCCCCAGCACCGAGGTGCCGACGGTCTGCGCCGGCACGAGCAGCGCGAAGGTCTCCACCCGGGTGACCCGGATCGACTTTCCGCTGACCGCCGTGCGATGACCGGTGGCGATCAGGTCCGGGCTCTGCGGCTCCAGTCGGACGGTCGCCGGGCCGCCCGGCGCCGGACGCAGCGTGTCGGTGGCGTGGATCGTCAGAAAGGTGAGCGTGCCGGTCGGCACGGCGACCGCGCAGTCGGACCACTCGGCCCGGTCCATCGTCCGTCGCACCGCCCCGCCGACACCGGCGAGCTGCTGCCCGTACACCTCCCAACCGCCGGCGAACTGGCCGTCGAGCAGCGGACTCGACGCGACGAGGGAACGGTTGCCCGTCGTGGACCCGATGCTGCGGGCGAACACCTCGGCGGCGAGGGCCCGGCGACTGGTCTCGTCCAGGGCGGCGCCGCCCGCGGTGGCCGGTCGGCCGTCAAGGCTGCGGGCCACCACCAGCGAGGGTTGGGTGACCTGAACGTTGTGGCTGAGCTTCCACTGACCATCGGCACCGCGCACGAACTGGCTGACATCGGTGGGAGCCAGCTCCGATCCGGTCAGCCGCAGCGTGGCGGTGGCGAGGAAACAGGACGGTTCGCCGGGTGGCACCGCGAAGGCCGGGTTGATGTGCTGAAAGGACGGTTGCGGACGCTGGTTGTACTCGGCCCGCCGCACCGCGGCGATGCTGAGGTCCAGCGAGGGCGACACCTCCTGGGTCCGCAGCGCCTCGACGTCACCGGCCACCGAGGCGGCCGAGTCTGCCTGGTCGAAGGCGGTGAGCACCAGTGCGGCCCGGTCCCGACCGAACGCGGCCGAGCCGTGGGGCGCCGGGGTGGCCGCGTCCACCGGCTCGCCACCACAGCCGGTCAGCACCAGCAGCGCCACCGTGGCGGCGGCGAACGGGATCGCCGGCACCGGCGCGGCGAGGGTACGCGGGTTCCTGACGGACCTTCTGCGCAGCATCTCGTCCTCCATCCACCACCGGCGCACGGGAATCGCACCGGATGCAGTCGAGTATGTGAGCGGCTGTCGGGCTACGACGGCGGCGGCGCTGCCTCGTGCTGCCCGGCCTGTCGACGTTGCACGAAACGACGTCATCCGGCCCGGGTCGTGGTCACCGATCGGTGTCATCGAGCCGAGCGACCCAGGCGACCAGAGCCGATCGGGAGGCGACGCCCGCCTTGCGGTAGATGCGGGTCAGGTGCGCCTCCACCGTGCGGGGGCTGATGTTCAGCTGCCGACCGATCAGTCGGCTGGTGGCCCCGGTCGCCGCCAGCCGGGCGATGTGCCACTCCCGGTCGGTCAGGGCGGCGACCTCGCGCGGACCGACCGGACGGGCCAGTCGCAGGCCGACCCGTTCCGTTGCGCACCACCCGGCCAGTTCCAACGCCCGGCGGCGGGCCCGCGCCGCCAGGCCGGTCTGGTCGGCGGCTTCCGCCGCCCGGGCCAGGGAGGCCAGCGCAAGGCTGCGCCGCAGCACCATGCCGCCGGTACGGAACAGGTCGGCAGCGGTCTGCAGGTGCGGCAGCGCCGCCCGGAACTCGCCGCGGGCGAGCAGCACCTCGCCGTACGCCGACTCGGCGAAGCCCCGCTGCCCACGCAGACCCACCTGGTCCGCCTCGGTCATTGCCAGCCGCGCCTGCCGCTCGGCGTCAGCCGTCTCGCCGGCGGCGAGCGCGGCGGCGCACAGCAGTTCGTACCACCGGGGCCGCAGGGACGTCTGGAGCCGGCTGAGTCGGCTGTCGCCGCCGGCCGAGAGCACCAGCTCGGCACAGGTCGCCGGATCACCCGACAGCAGCGCCGCGGTCGCCAACGCCGTCGCGGCGGTACGACCACACCAGGTGCTGAGGTCGGTGGCGATGCCGACGGCGCTGCGGGCCAGCGCCACCGCCCGGTCGTCGTCCCGAAGCCCACCCCGCCACGCCGTCGCCTCGGCCTCGAACGCCAGGGCGAAGCTCAGCAGGTGGTGACTGCCGATGCGCCGGGCAACGATGCCAGCCTCGGTGGCCAGTGCGATGGCGGTGGTCAGCTGCCCGCCGTGGTAGGCCACCTGGCTACGTCCGAGCAGCAGCTGGCACAGCCCGTCGTCGCGGTGCGAGGCGCGGACGAGCGTCAGCCCGCGGTCGAGGTGTCGTGCGGCATCGGCCTGCCGTTCGAGGTACAGCTCGCTCAGACCGAGCGCGGTGAAGCAGTCGGGGTGATCGCGCATGTCCCGGTCCGGCAGCGCGTCGACGATCCGGGCACCGGCATCGAGCAGGCCCCGGGCGTCGTCGAGCGCGCCGTCGTGGGCGGCGGCCAGACTGCTGACGGCCAGCAGGCTGGCCCGGTCCGCTCCGGAACCGCCGAGGTCTCCACTGAGCATGTCGGGCAGCCCGGTCACGGGGTGCCCGGCCAGGATGCCGGCGACGCCGATCTCGGTGGCGAGTCGGTAACCGCCGGCGGGTCCGGCACCGGCTGGCAGGGCGGCCAGTTCCCGCCGACTGATGGCCGCCGCCTCCGCGTAGTTGCCGAGCAGACGTTCCACCCGCGCCCAGAGAGCCACCGCCCGCGCCCGCCGCCCGTCCGCGTCGACGGGGAACAGCGGCACGATCTCCTGGAGCAGGGCCCTGCTCTCGGCCAGATCGCCCGCCTCCCCGGTGATCTGGGCCAGCGCGAGCGACACGTCCTGGCGACGTTGGGTGAGCCCGGCCGTCGGCCGTAACGCACACAGCGCCAGCCGCAGCCAGCGGATGGCCAGGTCCGGCGTCTCGCGCCGGACCTCCTGCGCGGCCCGGCAGAGCACGGTGACGCAGCGGTCGACCCAGCCACCGTTCGGCAGGGAGAGCAGGCGTTCCGCGTAGCGGGCCCGGTCCGTTGGTGGCGCGCCCAGCTCGACGAGCGCGGTGAGCGCGCGCACACACGCCTTCACCTGCCACGCCGGGTCGGTGTCCTGAGCGACCGCCATCCGCAGCACCGGGTGTCGGAAGGCGAACCGTCCCGTTCCGGGTACGCGGCGGATCAGGTCCAGCCGGGCCAACCGCCAGCTGGCCTCGACCGCCACTGGCGGCGGGACCTGCGCGACCTCGGCGAGCAGGTCCGTGGTGAAGGGCGCGTCGACGATCGCCCCGGCCCGCAGGCAGGTCAGCTCGACGGGGGGCAGGTCCACCCACTCGCGGCGCAGCACGGCCACCGCCGCGTCGGCCAGCCGGGCGCCCTGTGCTTCCCGGATCGGGTCCGCGCTGGTCGAGGTGGGGCCGCTGGGCAGCACCGCGAGGTAACCGGGGTTGCCACCGCTCAGGTCGTACCGGGCGCGCAGCTCCACCTGGTCGACGTGGGGGTGCAGGAGCCCGACCTCGGCGACGCTGAGCGGGTGCAGTTCGATCCGATCGTGTGACGTCGGTTCCGCGTCGGCGTGCTCGGCGGGAACCGGTGGCCCGAAAGGCATCGGCGTCGCCATCTGCCGCGGTCGGTAGACCAGGACGAGCAGCAGCGGGGCGGGCACCGGGTATCGCAGCAGGTGGGCGATCAGACCGGTGGAGGAGGCATCCGCCCAGTGCAGGTCGTCGAGGACCAGCACGAGACCGTCCCGGGCGGCCAGACCGATCAGCCGGCGGGCCAGCTGGTACGTCCGGAACCGCCGGGCGTCCGACGCCCGCGCCGGCGCGGCTGGCACCGCCGCGACCGACTCCGCCCAGGTCTCCTCGGTGGGCTGCCCGGCACGCACCTCGTGGCGAAGTGACTGCCCCTCGGTGAAGGCGTGTCGGAACACGTGGAACGGAACTCCTCGTTCGTCCGGCGAACAGGTCCCGACGGCCCAGGGGATGGTGGGCCCGCACCGCTGCAGAGCCTCGTGGACGAACCGGGTCTTGCCGATGCCCGGCTCTCCGACCACCTCGCACACCATTTGCCACCGTCGGCTCAGCACAGTCGCCTGGGCTCTCCCGATACGCGCCAACTGTGGTCGCCGCCCAACGAAGCGCGGGCTCAATGATGCGCTTTCCAGCCCAGGTGTCATCACGCAGACCAGACGCCTTCCGGCACACTCAAGGGGAATTGATCGCACTATACCGAAGCACCGCCGAATGTCGAAACATACCGATGCCAGCCACTCCCATTCCAACAGTTGGCGTCGCGGTGCAGGTTCTTTCCGACATCACCTCACAAGCCGCAGAAAAGGACCGGTGGCCAGAAGCGCGGAACAATATCCCGGAAACCCCTACATCGCCCGCGACCTGCCGGTCTCGGGCTACGACCGTCAACGACCCGCGACGGCTGCCGGACTGCGCTGTGACCACCCGGGCACCTGGTCAATCCCGCGTACGGCCACGTCTAATCTGATATCACCACGATCATGGCCGGCTATGGTGAATCACCCTAAGCGGTCATATTCCTGCCTTCGCCTTCACCCTGACGCCCGTCCCACTTGGTGAACCATCGGCGCGGGTTCCCACTGCGGACAAATGGCCGCAATGCCGCGCCCAGAATTGACCGGCGGTCGTCGGCGTTCAACATGCGATCCGCAACATGCAGACGCGGCACGAACGGAGGGAAAGTCGCAGGCGATCCCGCCCACGAAAAACGCACCGCGCACCTCTTCACTGCGCCACCTTCACCGCCGCTGAACGAACTGGCCACCGGACGGGCGGCGGTACGACATCCTCCGATCCCGAGATCATCGAGACGAGCGGACCATGGTGAGGCCGACGACGCCGGCGGTAGCGTGAGGCCAATCCGTGCCACGCCTCAAGGAGCCGACGGTGGACAACGCCATCCAACTGATCAGCGACGGCGATGGCCTGGCGGTCATCGGGCATCCGGCGGCTGTCGATCGTTTCCTCACCGCGGAGCGACTGCCGTCGAAAGACCTCGGGCTGCAGCGACTCAGCTCCACCCTCCGTACCGGATCCACCATCGCCAAGGGCGGCGCCGAGATCGCCGACCATTCCGGCCGCTGGGTCCGGTTGACCGCGGAGTCCGCCGAGGCGATGAAGAAGTACAACCTCATGACGGGCTCGGAGAGCGGTGTCAGCCGGGCCGTACTGACCGACCACGGCAAGATCACCGGTCTGCTCGAAGTGGTTCGGACCCCCAGCGCGATGCTGACCAACCCGGCGATCCTGACCGGCGCCGCCGGACTCATGGCGCAGCTCGCGATGCAACAGACCATGGAGGAGATCACCGACTATCTCGCCGTGATCGACGCGAAGGTCGACGCCGTGCTGCGCGCGCAGACCGACGCCGTGGTGGCGGACATGATCGGGGTGGAGTTCGTCATCGACGAAGCCCTGACCATCCGCGAGCAGGTGGGCCGGGTCTCCGAGGTCACTTGGTCGAAGGTGCAGGCCACGCCGGTGCCGCTGGCCCGGACCCAGGTGTACGCGTTGCGGCAGCTCGACGCCATCGCCGAGAAGCTGGAGACCCAGACCAAGGTTGGCGACCTGGCCAAGACGGCCAAGGAGGCCGAGAGCAAGGTTCAGGAGTGGCTCGCCGTTTTGGCCCGCTGCTTCCAACTCCAGGACGCGGTCGCCGTGCTCGAACTCGACCGAGTGCTGGACACGTCCCCGGGAGAGCTGGAGGAGCATCGCGTCGCCATCCGGGCCGCCCGCCGCAACCGCCTCGACCTCATCTCGCGCAGCACCTCGCGCCTGTTGTCCCGGATGGACGCTGCCGCCGGCACCGCCAACGCGAAGGTGCTGCTGAACCCGAGCACATCCCGTGCCGTGGTGCACTCGACCAACCACGTGGCGACCACCGTCGTCGACTTTCACGGGCGGCTCGGCCTCGAACGCGACCGACGGTCGTGGGATGCCAGGCGGTGGCTGGACGCCGCCGCGGAAGTGCGTGACAAGGTCCTCGAAACGGGGACCGAGGTACGCGACAAGGTCCTCGACACCGGAACCGGGATGGGAGAGAAGGTTCTGGAGACCGGGGCGGAGGGTGTGGGCGTCGCCAGCCGGTTCGGTGTGGCGGCCTTCGGCCGGGCCAGGTCGATGATGGGCAGGGCCTCCGGCGAGATCGCCGAGCGGGCGCAGCGCCAGTTGGGCAGCAGAGAGGAATCCTGATCGGCCGGCGTCGTCCCTGGTGCGAGCATTCCGCGCACCCCCGCCGCCGCTTGACTTCTTCTGCCGACCGGCCGCGAGCACATGGACGGTCTGGTCCATCAAGTCGCCAGTGCGGCGAGGCCCGTCGGACCACCTGCGCCGCCGTGTCGGACGGCAATCGCTGCTGGGCGCACTCGCCGACGGTGAGCAACGTTTGCCGCCAGCCAGCACATCGGCTTACCATGGACGAGATGGTCCAATTACTGATGTCGCGATCATGCGGCCGCTGCTCTGGGAGGGGCGCATGGCAGTGATTTCACGCGGTTTCGGTGGCCGCCGACGCGACGACACCGATCTTCCGCCCGGCCAGTACCGCACTGACGACTTTCCGGTGCTGTCGGCGGGACCCACGCCCCGCATCGGGCTCGACACGTGGGAGCTCGCCGTCATCACCGAGATTGGCGAGCGGAGCATGTGGTCATGGGCGGAGTTCACCGCCCTTCCTGCCGACGAGACAACCGTCGACATCCACTGCGTCACGCACTGGTCGAAGCTCGGCACGCGCTGGCGGGGCGTCTCGGTGGACACGTTGCTGGCCGATGTCGAATCCTCGGCCGAGTACGTCGTCGCCCACTCCTACGGCGGCTACACCACGAACATTCCGCTTGAGGACCTTCTCGACGGCCAGGCCTGGGTGGCGTACGAGTTCGACGGCGAGCCGCTGACTGCGGTGCACGGCGGTCCGGCCCGCCTCCTCGTTCCGCACCTGTACTTCTGGAAGAGCGCGAAGTGGCTGCGCGCCCTGGAACTACGTCACGACGATGAGCCTGGGTTCTGGGAGACGGCCGGCTACCACAACTACGGTGACCCGTGGCGCGAGCAACGCTACCTGGCGGACTGACCTGGCGGCCGGCGACCGTCGCGGGCACCAGGGCGGAGACCGCGACGGCGCGGACGGTGGTCCTCGACGTCGACGGCTGGGTGGGTCACGTGCCGGGCCAGCACGTCGACGTCCGGTTGACGGCTCCCGACGGTTACACGGCGCAGCGCAGCTACTCGATCTCATCCGCCCCGCTGGCCGACCGGTTTGAGGTGACAGTTCAGACGGTGGCCGACGGTGAGGTCTCGCCGTACCTCGTCGATGTCGCGGAACCGGGTGACCAGCTTGAGATCCGTGGGCCGCTCGGCGGCTGGTTCGTGCGCCGACCCACCTATCCGCGCCCGGCGTTGTTGATCGGCGGCGGATCCGGCGTGGCGCCGCTGATGTCGATGGTGCGGGCGGCGACGGCTCCGACCAGGCTGCTCTACTCGACCCGGTCCCCGTCGGACGCGCTGTTCACGGCTGATCTCGCGAGTGCAGAAGCCGCAGGAGGCGGTCTTGTCGCCGTCACCCACGTCTACACCCGGGTGGCGCCCGCCGGCTGGCCGGCCCCACCTCGACGACTGGACGCGGACACCCTGGCCCGCGTCGCGTGGCCCCACGACGCCGACGCCGTCGCGTTCGTCTGCGGGCCCACCGGATTCGTCGAGACCGTGGCCGACCTTCTCGTCACCATCGGCCACAACCCGGCGACCATCCGCACCGAACGCTTCGGACCCACCAAAGGATGATCATGTCGACCACCACCGTCGGAGCAGACGACCCACACTGGGTGGACGGTAACGCCCTCGCCGGCCCGCTCGGCGAGATCATGGGGGCCGACCTCACCGTTGCCGACCTCACCTGCGCCGGCTGCCGGATGACCCGTCCGCTGGCCGCGATGCGCGTCTTCGACCGGGCGCCCGGCCTGGTGGCCCGCTGCCCCGGCTGCGGGGACGTCGTCATGCGCCTGGTACGCACTACCGCGCGGGCCCTGGTAGACCTGCGTGGATCGCTCGTGGTCAGCCTCCCGCTGCCGCGGGTCTGAGCACGAGATTCGAACAATCGCGACGAAGCGGGATTCAGGAGACAGTGTGGCGAACAACGCCGAAGACATGATCGCGTTGACCAGCGCCGAGCAGGACTCGGGCGACTCGACCCTGCCGCCCGCCGGCCCGGCTGACGCGGAGGACTTCGTCATCACCAACAACAGCGCGGACGGCATCTACGAGGCCACGGTAGGGGGCCGGACAGCGGCAGGGCTCGTCTACAGCACGGCCGGGGACCGCGTCATCCTGTCGGCGACATCCGTGTTCCCCGAGTTCCGGGGGAAGGGAGTGGCGAGCAGGCTTCTCGGCGGCGTCCTCGACGAGCTGCGCGGGCAGGGAAAGACCGCTGCCGTGACGTGTCCGTTCGCGGCAGCGTTCGTTGATGCTCATCCCGAGTACGCCGACGTGCTGGACCCGACATTCCGGTCACACCCCGGCCAGCGAGGGCACTGAGCACCCGTCGGCACGCCTGAACGCGCCCCGACCGCTGTCCCCCGAGTCCTTACGAGCGAACGCGGATGATCGTCTTGCCGGTGGCCCGTTCGGTCGGGTTGAGGGCGGCGACGGCGTCGTCGAGGTCCGCGACCTTGGCGATGTTCGTCAGCAGTCGCCCGTCCCGTACCCGCTGGACGATTTCACCCAGTTGGGCGCGATCAGACGTCACGACGAAGTCGATCGTCAGGGCGTCCGCGGGTCGCACCTCGGGCGGCCCGACGACGGACACCATGCTTCCGCCGGCGCGAATCAGGCCTGCCGACCGCTTTCCGATGTCACCGCCGATGACGTCGAA
This sequence comes from Micromonospora sp. SD19, assembly GCF_054462275.1. Taxonomy (NCBI): domain Bacteria; kingdom Bacillati; phylum Actinomycetota; class Actinomycetes; order Micromonosporales; family Micromonosporaceae; genus Micromonospora; species Micromonospora sp. SD19. The sequence goes on along the minus strand of NZ_JBTLMN010000010.1, from coordinate 174,261 downwards.
AACCAGATCGATTCCACCGACGTCTTCCAGGACGTCGTTCTCGAGGTCGACGAACTCCTGCGCGCCGAAGTCGAGCGCCCGCTGCCGGTCGGCGGCGCGCCCGGTACCGATGACGTAGGCGCCGAACTCATGGGCGAGCTGCGTCACCATCGAACCGACAGCGCCGGCCGCGCCGTGCACGAGGACGCTCTGCCCCGCCCGGAGGCGGCCGTGCTCGAAGAGTCCCTGCCAAGCGGTCAGGCCAGAGATCGGCAGGCTCGCGCCCACCGTGAAGTCGACGTCGCCGGGCAGCGGTGCGAGGTTGCGCGCCTCGACCGCCACGCACTCCGCCAGGGTGCCGTCTCGGCTCCAGTCAGTGAGGCCGAAGACCCGCTGCCCCACTGACAGCCCCGTCGTGCCGTACCCGAGTGCGCTGACCACTCCGGCCAGTTCGTGCCCGGGTACCGACGGCGTCCGGTCCCGACCGAGGCGATCGGTCCAGGTCGAGGGCCACGTCAGCTCGGTCGGCACAAATCCCGACGCGTGAACCTGGACAACGACGTCGTTGATGGCAGGTTCCGGCGCAGGCCGGTCCACCAACGTCATTCCGGCCGTTCCGGCGGCCTCGTCGGTCACCACGATCGCCTTCATCAGATACCTCCTGGATTCCGCCCTCGCCGCACTGCCACGAGAAGCACTGTTCGTTCCCAACACCGGCGGCGCCACGCCTCGGCGCCGTGCCACACCACGCCGACCGGTAGCGACCGGAGTGCGGTGGGGTGTCGGCGGGAACGCCTGTCGACCTCGATGCCGACGGGCGAGTCGGCCAGCTCGTCGGCCGTCCCGAACCTAGCCATGGCAAAAGTGGTCTGTCAAGTCCAGTATGCGACCGTCCAGTCATCGCCGCAGCCGCAGTAATTGCAGTTCAGGACCGTTATAACGAGACCTCTTCGGGCGAGGATGGACTTCTGCTTGGACTTTGGCGTCCAGGTGTGACGACGGCTGCGGGAATACGGCCGGCCCGGAGATTGTCTGTACCTGCGAGTCCAGGTGCGCTCCGCCTGGCTCCGCAGCTGAGGCCACGAAGGGAGAGCTGTGCACCAGCAGACCCAGTACCACAGGAACCCGGAGGCCGTTTCGCGGCTCAACCCGGAGCAGTACCGGGTAACCCAGCAGGACGGCACCGAGCGACCGTTCGCCAACGCCTACTGGGACAACCATGAGCCCGGCATCTACGTCGACGTCGTGTCCGGCGAGCCGCTGTTCGCGTCCGTCGACAAGTACGACAGCAACTCCGGCTGGCCGAGCTTCACCAGGCCGATCGCCAGGACGAACGTCGTGGAGCGCCAAGACTCGAGCCACGGAATGATCCGGACCGAGGCCCGCTCGTTGCACGGAAACAGCCACCTCGGCCACGTCTTCAATGACGGTCCCCCCGAGGAGGGCGGACTGCGTTACTGCATCAACTCGGCGTCGCTGCGGTTCATCCACCGCGACGACCTGGAAAACGCTGGGTACGGCGAATACCGCACCCTGTTCACGAGTGACACCAACACGGGCACGACATCAGCCAAGGAGACGATGTGAACACCGAGAAGGCAATCCTCGCCGGCGGCTGCTTCTGGGGCATGGAGGAGTTGTTCCGCCGCCAGCCCGGCGTCGTGTCGACGCGCGTCGGGTACAGCGGCGGCGACGTCCCGAACGCCACCTACCGCAACCACGGCACCCACGCGGAGTCCATCGAGGTCGTCTACGACACCGACAAGACCGACTTCCGCGCGCTGCTCGAGTTCTTCTTCCAGATCCACGACCCGTCGACGAAGAACCGCCAGGGTAACGACATCGGCCTCAGTTACCGCTCGGCGATCTTCTACACCAGCGACGAGCAGAAGCGGGTCGCCGAGGACACGATCGCCGATGTCGACGCCTCGGGCCTGTGGCCCGGCAAGGTCGTCACCGAGGTCACCGCGGCAGGAGACTTCTGGGAGGCCGAGCCGGAGCACCAGAACTACCTGCAGACGTACCCCAACGGATACACCTGCCACTTCCCCCGCCCGGGATGGAAGCTGCCGAAGCGGGCGACTGCCTGACACCCCCGGCGCGCGGACCTCAGGGTCCGCGCGCCGGTCCGTACCCATCCAGGTGTCTCACCCCGGCTCTCGCCGGAGTGCGGCACCCGAGACGTCGCGGCACAACACCGGAAACCCCATTTCCAATAGGACCAGATGGTCCATAACAGCTGCCGCTAAAGATGTCTGGCGGTGCGGAAACACGGTCATTGGGACGACGCATCGGGTAATGGGACGTGACACGAGGTGGACTCAACAGTCCCATTCGCACGAGATTATCTGGCGCGCTGGATACACTTGACAGATGAGCGACGAGCAGGTGGCTGCGCCGACGAATAGGCGGAGGATCAGTCAACGGGGCATCGCGACCCGCGAGCGGATCCTCGACGCAGCGAACCGGCTGATGCTCGTGCGCGGAGTGAACGCGACGACCCTCGACGACATCCGCGAGGCAAGCCAGACGAGCAAGTCCCAGCTCTACCACCACTTCGCCGACAAGCAGGAACTCGTGCGCGCCTTGGTCAAGTATCGAGGCGCGCTCGTGCTTCAGCGCGAGCGCGCGGGGCTCGAACGACTGAGATCGTTCTCCGGGCTGGTCCGGTGGCGCAACGCGCTGGTCCAGGCCAACTCACTCAACAACGGCAAATACGGGTGCGGCCTCGGGTCGATGGCCCTTGAGCTGTCCGATCAAGATGAGCAGGCTCGATCGTCGCTGTCGGAGACGTTCGCGGCATGGGAAAAGTTGATCAGTGATGGTCTGCACCGGATGCGGGACAGTGGTCTCCTGCGCCCGGACGCCGACCCGGAGAAATTGGCCACGGGGTTGATGGGCGCACTACAAGGCGGCTACCTGCTGGCGAACGCCGCGCACGACGTCGCCCCGATGGAAGTCGCACTGGACATGGCGCTGGACCACATCAAATCGTTCCTCGTGCAGCCGTCCGGTGAACCGACCCGTTAATTGGCCCCATTGGTGGTGATGAGGCTGCTCGCGGTGGGTGCGAGCAGCCGGAGGCCGATGAGGGCGTCATCGTGAGAGCGAGGCGCCGCAGCTTGCGCAACCACCGCCGGCAGTGTTGATTCCGCCGTCGATCGACGCTGACTCCCGCCCGGCGGGCATCCAGTTGTAGCCGCCACATCAAAGGGACCTTTCGGTCCAATTGAAGCCGTGACATCGACCGAGGCGGTCCGGGACGTGACGGCGCACGCCACTCATCGCCCGAGCTTAGGCTGCCCTGCTGTCGAGATTCAGCCGCCGAGGGCGACTCTGAGCTGAGTAGCCGATTGGACTATCTAGTCCGCGAAGGCTAACCTCCGGACGTACCGGCCCCGGGCTGACGCCTGGCCACGGCCCCGCTCAGACTGCGGCGCGGCTGCTGCCAGCTCGGTATCCCTGGACCTTCACCACTGGATGTAGAGGAAGGCGCGGCTGATGGAAACCACCCATGATCATGTCGTCGCATCGGCCCGAGTTGTCCTTCCGGCCACGGAGCGCCGACGCACGGACATGACCACCCGCGGCTTCACCCTCGTCGCCGACGAACCGCACAACGGCGCGATCGGTGACGGCCCCACCCCGACCGAGTACCTGTTGATGGCGCTCGCGTCGTGCACCGCCCAGACGCTGCGGCAGTACGTCGACTACAAGTACGACACCGCCGGCGATATCACCGTCGAGATCAACTACCACGAACCCGAGCAGGAAGGCGCGGAGCGCTACCTGCAGCGCACCATCACGCTCAGCGAGGACCCTGACCCCGACGACCTGGCGGTGATGCACGAGATCGCCGAGAGGTCCCCGGTGACCCTGCTGATCCAGTTCGCGTGGAGCGTGCGGACCGAGTTCGTCGGACCGCGCTGAGCACACTGCCGGCGACGGCTACGGCCGCGGGCGAGCCCTCTCTCGTGGATGTCGCCGGTGAGTGCTCCAGCTATCCGTGCTGGCTCGGTCAGCACGTCGAAAGGTGACGGGTGACCGAGACCAGCACCAGCCGAACCTCCGGAAGCGGCACCTCAGGTCACCGCTGCGGGCATTCCTGCGAATCTGACCAGCCAGGCCCACGCCGGGCGGATCGACAGTGACATCGACTCCGCCGACAGCAGCGGCGTGTCCAGCACCCCGACGTTCTTCATCAACGGCCGCCGCCACTACGGCGCCTACGACATCACGGCCTTGACCGAGGCCGCTCCGCAAACCCCAGAAGCAGAGGTACGACCCGGAGCAGGCGGTTCGTACCGCTATGGACATCCCCGGCACTGGTGTTGTCGTTGGGACGTGGAGGAGGTCACCGCGTGGATACCGGTTTTCAAAACGTACGGCTGAACGCCACAAACCAACACCTCACGGCGCTGGCGAATGCCGGGGCCGCAGCGTTCGGCCACACCGCCACCCTGCGGGTGGACCGGGCCCTGGCCCAGCTTCTGCGGTTACGCGTCGCGCAGCTCAACAATTGCAGCTACTGCCTGCTGGTGCACCACGCCGCCGCCCGTACCGCCGACATCCCGTCCGCCAAGGTCGAAACCCTCACCGCGTGGTGGGAGACGCACCTGTTCACCGAAGAGGAGCAGGCCGCGCTGGCCTACGCCGAGGCGTTGACCCGGGCCGCCGACGCCACCGTCAACACCCGGCTCCAGGAGGCGCACGACAGGATGGCTGCGCACTTCACCGAGGACGAGATCCTGGAGATCGTGGGCGTTGTCATCAACATGAACGTCTGGACGCGACTCAAGCTCGCCGAGGGTGCCGTGCCCACCACGGCGACTCCCGGGTGAGGCGACGTCATCTGCGGCCAGCCGCCCACGGTGTCGAGCCGGGACGGGCTTGTCCCATCCCCGTGCTCTAATCCCGTCATGCATGTCGTCGTCTGCGGCGCGCTCGTCACCAACGGCGCGGTCCTGCTGGTCCACCGCAGCCCGGCCCGCCGGGCGTACCCGGATCTGTGGGACCTGCCCGGAGGGCACGTCGACGCCGGCGAGTCGGAGCTCCAGGCCCTCGCGCGTGAGATGCACGAGGAGCTCGGGGTGCACATCGTGGCGCGGTCCTCGTCACGGTTGGGCGACCTGCGTGCCGGCAGCGGCGAGGACGCCGTCAACGTGGGCGTCTGGCACATCGCTGACTGGGTCGGCTCCCCCACCAACCGGGCACCCGAGGAGCATGACGACATCGCCTGGGCCACGCTCAGCCAGATGGCCGAGCTTCCGCTCGTGTTCGACGCCCTGCCGGCATTGCTTCGATCGCTGCCGGAGTTCGGCCTGCTGTCCCGCCACGACGAAGACGGTTAGCGTCCGGCGGGCTCCGATTCACCACCACGCCCCCGGGCACCACAACCGGCGCACTCACGATAGACATTGCCGAACTTCGATTAATTCGGCTCTGTGTCTGGTGGGTTTCCGTAGGACTGCTCTACCGTCGACACATGGTCTCGCGTCGATCTGTTCTGCGGGCGGTGCCGCTTGCCGCCGCCGCCCTCACCGCCGCCCCAGGTCACTCCCGTTGGCTCGGCTCGTCGTCGACCTCGACGGATGCGGCCCGCGTACCACCGGACCCGGCCACGATGCAGGCCGCCGCCACCGCGGTTCGTGGCTTCACGGCCGACCTCTACCGCACACTGGCCTCGACTGAGGCAGGCGGAAATGTGGTGTGCGCACCGTACTCGGTCGGGCTCGCGCTCGCGATGACCCGGGCGGGCGCCCGCTCGACGACGGCCGACGAGATGGACGCCGTGCTCCACGCGCCGCACCCGCGTCCCAGCGCGCTCGACAGCGGGCTCAACACCGTCGATCAGACGCTCGCCGAGCGCTACCAGAACGGGGACGGAACCAAGCAGCCTCGGCTGACCACTGCCAACGCGTTGTGGACACGACGCGACCTGTGCCTGCGGCCCGGGTTCCGGGACACTCTGGCCGGCTACTACGGCGCCGCGCCGCATCCGGTCGACTTCGGCGGCAACCCGGAGGGGGCCCGCCAGGAGATCAACACCTGGGTGTCCGATCGGACCAACGCGAAGATTCCGGAGCTGTTGCAGCCAGACGGCGTCAGCCCCGACACCCGCCTGATCCTCACCAACGCGATCTACCTCATGGCGGCGTGGAAGTACCCGTTCACCCCCACCGCCACGGCGCTGGGGCCGTTCACACGGGATGACGGCAGCGTCGTCGACGTCTCGATCATGCGCGGGCCGTTCGACCGGATGGGCTACCTCGAGGGCGACGGTTGGCGCGCGGTCGACGTGCCGTACGCGGGCGACGGGCTTGCCATGGCCATCGTCATGCCGACCAGGGGCGACCTCGCCGCGGTCGAGGCGAACCTCGACGCCACCTGGCTGGGCGCGTTGCTGACCGGGTTCCAGGTCACCGACGTCCAACTACGCCTGCCCCGATGGAGGTTCCGTCTGCCGGCCGAGCTGGGAGCCGCGCTGGGCAGCCTCGGCATTCCCACGGCATTCACCGCACAGGCCGACTTCACCGGCATGAGCGCTGACCCGTCCCTGTGCATCGACGACGTGGTGCACGAGACGTTCATCGCGGTGGACGAGAAGGGCACCGAAGCCGCGGCCGCGACGGCCGTCGTCGTCCGGCCGCCGTCGATTCCGCAAGGGCCGCAGTTCTTTGTGGACCGACCATTCCTGTACGTCATCCACGACCGCCTCACCGGCGTACCGCTGTTCCTCGGCCGGGTCCACGACCCCTTGGTCACCGGCCCAGCCTGAGCGAACGGCGGAATTGGCGTCTCCCTGCCCAAAGGCGGCCTTCCACAACGTGAGCGCAGGGCGAATCGGCTGGCGCAGGCAGAGCAGAATGGACGGCATGGGAGAAGCACAAGATCGAGCAGTCGCTATCGTCCAACGTGCCGCCGGAAACACAGTGGCACCTGCGGTTGCAGCTCTCCTGACGGTGGCAGCGGCGGTGCTCAACAGACCAGAACTCGGCGTCGCAGCCGTTCCCGCCAGCGCACTTGCGGGCTCCGTCGTGGAGGAGTCGGTGTCGTTGGTTTACCGTCTCTGGGCTGCGGAAGGTGCACAGCGCTTTAGCGAGGCCGTTGAGTCGGAGAGCGGATCAACTGTCGATGACCTCGCTGCGGGAGAGCAATCCGATCGTAAGACCCGGCAGTTGCTGGGCGAGGCCGTCGGGGCCTCAACCACCACAGCCGACGAGTGGAAGATCAGGGTGCTCGCTCGGGCCTTTGTCGTGGGCGCAAAAGACAAGTCCAGAGCTGACGAGATGCGCATGCTGATTGCACTCTTGGAGGATTTTGAAGGGGTCGACGCGCGATGCTTGTCAGTGATAAACAAGGCACCTGAGCAGTTCCGCGTAGAAGATATCGCCAAGCGAGACAGAGGCATCGCCCATGTTGCGCCGATCCTCGTCCAGAAGTTGGCAAAGTTGACCTTCATCGAAGCGGTCCCACGTAGTCAACAACACCTGTCCGGCGAGGAGAGAGATGAGTTGCGGGACGCGCAACAGACGATGGGCGAGCCTGAACCACGGTTGCCGACAAACTACCGGCTTACGGACTTGGGACAGACGGTCGCTCATCTCCTTGGCCGTATAGGTGCGCTCCCTCGTCAGCACCCTGCCGAGAGCGCTGACTGAGGAAGCACGACAGCAGTTGCCTGAACTCGTGCGGGTGTTCGATCGCCGGCACGTGCCCGCATCGGCCGAACACGTGCAGACGGACGTCGGTCAGGTGTTCGAGCAGGGGCTGGGTTGCCGTTTCGAGCGGAGTGATGCGGTCCTCGGCGCCGTGCACGAGCAGCACGGGCGCGCTGATCGCTGCCAGCGTTCGCGCCGAGAGGGTGAGGTCGTCGACCCATCGTGCCCGGGGTGGAGGGAACAACGACGCGAAGGCCGCCTCCCCCGCTCGCATCGCGGCCGCCCGGGCGTCGACTGCCGATTCGGTCACGAGCGCCTGGTCGAGCACGAGGCGACTCAGCATGTCTCGTGCCCCGAGCGGGCCGGCGGGGGCGGCCCAGATCGCGTCGAGCCCGGCGGACAGGGGCGCGCCGGGGGCGCCCATCGTCGCGACCGCCACGACCCGGGTGACCTGTCGGGGGCGTGCGGCCGCCAACGCCAGCGCCACGGCACCGCCCATGGAGTGACCCACCACGGCGTAGTGCTCGATACCGAGAGCGTCCATCAGGCCCGCGGCCTGCTCCGTCCACAGCCGAAGCCCGCCCGTGGAGCCCGCCGGGACGGGCGTACGGCCGAACCCCGCCTGGTCAGGAGCCACGACGTGCCAGGACGTGCCGAGCGCCTGCGCCGTCGCTGCCCAGGCGCCGGACCCGGTCGTGCCGGGTCCGGAGCCGTGCAGCATCAGCACCGCGGGTCCGGTGCCGCTTTCCAGGACGTGGACCGGGGAGCCGTCGACCGTGACGGTCCGAAGTGCCGTCACCGGCACAGGCCAGCTGTGCTCATGCGGATGCGGGGTTGACGGACTTCGAGAAGACCTCCATCATCGCCCGGCCGAACTGCGGCATGTCGGGCCAGCCCCGGCAGGAGACGAGGTTGCCGTCCACGACGTCGGGAGCGTCGATGACGGTCGCGCCGGCGTTCTCCATGTCACCGGTGATGGGCGGGAAGCAGGCCGTCTTGCGGCCCTTGAGCAGCCCGTACACCGCTGGCACCTGCGCGCCGTGGCACACCAGCGCGATGGGGAGGTTGCGGGCGAAGAAGTGCTCGGTGATGCGCCTGACGTCGGCGTCGACCCGGATCCATTCGGGGGCGCGGCCGCCGGGGATGATGAGGGCGTCGTAGCGCTCGACGTCCACGTCGGCCCAGGGCACGTCGACCGGCAGCTTCCGGCCGTTCTTCTCCACGTAGGCGTCGGAGTTGGGGTCGAACTCGTGGATGACCAGTTGCACGTCACGCATCGTCCGTGACGAGACGTCCACGTCCCAGCCGCCCTCCTGCACGCGGTAGTAGGGATACATGGTGTCGAGTTCCTCGGCGGCGTCGCCGGTCAGCAGCAGCGCTCTGGGCACCTGCTTCTCCTCGCGTCTGGGGGCGGGTGAGGTGGTGGATCCGATCGAATCCAATCCGATCCGATTGCGCTAGCATTCCCCGGCCCGGCCCGCCCGTCAAGCGTCTGCCGCCATCCCGTCCGCGTCCCTGACGCCGTCGAACAGTCGCCGGAAACGCTCGCCGGAGCGCAGGATGTGCCGACGCATCGCGTACGCGGCGGCGTCCGGGTCACGCGCGGCGATCGCGGTTACCACGTCCTCGTGCTCGGCCATCGCCAGGTGCGTGACCTGGGTGTCGTGGTGGAGCCGGAAGAGGTGCACGTGGCTGTGCAGGCGAGCGAGCGCTTCACGGATGACCTGGTTCTCCGCGCTCAGGGCGACGAGATCGTGGAAGGCGGCGTCGCGTAGCCCGAAGGCGCCGTACGCCGTGGGCCCGTTGCCCCCTTCCAGCTCCGCCATCTCCTCCAGCATTCGTCGCAGACCGGCCACCTGCTCCGAGGTCGCGCGTTCGGCGGATCTGCGCGCCGCCGCCGGTTCGAGGAGCAGGCGGACCTCGAGCATGTCCTCGAATCGCTGGCGGGTGATGTGCGGAGGGATGCGGTAGCCGGCATGGGGCACCCGCACGACCAGGCCCTCGGCCTCCATGCGGTTCAGCGCGTCCCGGATCGGCGTCTGCGACACCCCCAGCTCTCGCGCCAGGACGTCGATCGTGACGCGGGAGCCGGCCTCGATCCGTAGCGACATCAGCTGTCCGAGCAGCGTGTCGTACACCTCGTCGGCAAGCCGGCCGCCGGATCTTCCCGGCGGCGTTCCGCCCGCGACGGCCCTACGGCCCCGCGCGATCATCGCTTCGTCGTCCATCGTGACGTGAGGTCCTTTCTTGCGCCTTCGGGAACCTGTTGACATCAGTCACAACGCTGCGACATGCTGACGCCCCACACCGGATCGTATAGGAAAAGCGCTGGATGATCTTCATTCTGCGCCATCGCGGAACCGCCCGCCATCGCACCTGTGACGCCAGCCCGCGGGTCGGCACCCCGCGACAGCCCGGCGGCGACACGCCTGAGCAACCCCGCAACTGCACGGCGAAGCACATAGCGAGGCCTTAGAAGTCCCCACCCCAGAAAGCAGGCCCGAAGATGCGATATCAGAAGCGAACAGGACGATTGTCCGTTCCCGCCCGGAAGGTGCAGCTGGCGACGGCAGCCATGCTGCTGATGGCCACGACCGTGGCGGCGTGCGGCGGCGACAGCAAGGACGACGGCGCGAAGGCGAGCGCCCCGAAGGCGCCGGCGGCCATCCCGGAGCTCACCAAGGACCCGCTGACCCTCAGCTTCATCTGGTTCGACTGGCCCCCCGCCCAGGCACTGGAAGCCTTCGCGAACGCGGAGTACAAGAAAGAGCGGCCGAACGCCACCATCAAGGTCAACACCGTGCCGAACGCCAACTGGCACGACGCGATGTTCACCCAGTTCGCCGCGCGCAAGACCGACTTCGACATCGCGATCCTGGACTCGCAACACATCGGCGAGGCCGTGACGAACGGCAACATCCTCGACCTCACCGACTTCGTCAAAGAGAACATCGACGTCAACGCCTACAACCCCTACCTCCTGGCGGCGTACGGTCAGTTCCCCCAGGCGGAGACCGGCAAACGCGACGAGAACGCCAGCCTGTACGGGCTGCCGCTGCTCGGCGACACCTGGACGATGATCTACCGCAAGGACCTGATCGGCGACAAGCCACCGCAGACCTGGGACGAGATGATCTCAGCCGCCGAGAAGTGCCAGGCGGACAACCCCGGTGTCAGCGGGCTGGCCTTCCACCAGGCCAACGGCTCCGACGCCGCGGCCGTCACCTACAACACCGTCAACGGCGTCTACGGCGGCAACCTCTGGGACCCCAAGACGCGCAAGATCGACGGTGTCCTCAACGACGCCGCCGGCCAGGAGGCGATGGACGTCCTGGTCAACAAGATGAAGCCGCTGACCGCGAAGGGCTCCGGCAACTGGTTCATCGACGAGGTGAACGCGGCTGTCGCTCAGGGCAAGGCCTGCATCGCGTTCAACTGGATCGCCGCGAGCGGCGGCCTGCTCGACCCGAAGCAGTCGACGCTCGGCACCAGCCGGGAGCAGATTCTCGACAAGCTGGGCTTCGCCACCCTGCCGAGCCAGAAGACGAACCTGGTCCCGCTCGGCGGTATGGGGATGCACATCTCGGCCTACTCCTCGAAGGCGAACCAGGCGGAAGCCCTCAACTTCATGAAGTGGTTCGAGCAGGCTGACGTCCAGAAGAAGTGGGCCGCGGCCGGTGGCGTGCCAGCGCGTACGGACGCCCTGGCGTCGCCGGAGTTCCTCAACGCCGGGCCGTTCAACAAGGTGTACGCCGACTCGGTGCCGCGGATGCGGGACATGTGGAACGTGCCCGAGTACGCGCGCCTCGTCGACATCGAGAACACCAACGTGAACGCGGCGCTCAACGGCGCGAAGAAGCCGAAGGACGCGCTCGACGACATCGCCAAGGAGCAGCAGAACGTGCTCGACTCCAGCAACCGCAAGGGCGGCGGCGGACTGTGAAAGACCCCGCACCGCTGACCACCGACCACCCCGGGCAGGTGGTGTCTGTGACGCCACCTGCACCGGGGCGGTCCCGGCGGCTGAGCGACCGCTGGCTCGCCGTCACGTTCATCTCCCCCGCGATGCTGCTGTTGCTCGGCATGTCGGTGTTCCCGCTGCTGTGGGCGTTGTACCTGTCCTTCACCGACTACTCGGCCACCCGCGGCGGGCCCGCCAACTTCATCGGGTTCGGCAACTACACCGCCATCCTGACGTCGGCGCAGGTCCACACGAGGGCCCTGACCACACTGATCTACGTGGTCGGCGCGGTCGGCCTGCAGACGGTGCTCGGCTTCGGCATCGCCTACCTGATCTCCCGGCGCACGCGCGGGCGGGGAGCGCTGACCACCCTGTTCCTGGTTCCGATGATGCTGTCGCCGGTCGTGGTCGGGCTGTTCTGGCGGTTCATGCTCGACGCGCAGTTCGGCGTGGTCAACAGCATGCTCGGCTCGGTCGGCCTGGGGCAGGTGGAGTGGCTCACCCGGCAGCGGACGGCACTGGTCTCCCTGATCGTCGTCGACACCTGGCAGTGGACGCCGTTCATCATGCTCATCGCGCTCGCGGGCCTCACCGCGGTGCCCAAGTACCTCTACGAGGCCGCCTCGATCGACCGGGCCTCCGAGTGGTTCCGGTTCCGCACGATCACTCTTCCGCTGGTGTGGCCGCTGCTCCTCATCGCCGTGATGTTCCGGGCGATCGAGGCGTTCCGGCTGTTCGACCTCGTCTACATCCTGACCAGCGGAGGTCCGGGTGTCTCCACCGAGACGTTGTCGTTCCACATCTACAAAGTCGCGTTCCTGGGCTTCAACTCCGGAACCGCCTCGGCGTACGGGATCCTCATGGTCCTCGTCGTCATCGTCCTCACGCAGTTCTACCTGCGCTACCTGAACAAGCTCAAGGAGGACTGATGGCCGTCTCCGTTGACGAGGCCGTGTCCACCGGTCCAGCCCCGGACCACGGGCCCCCCGCGCGCCGCCTCGGCGGTCGGGGCCGCTCCGTGGTGGAGATCGCGCTGCTGACCGTCCTGGCCGTGGTGATGCTCTTTCCGGTGCTGTGGATGCTCGAGACGTCGATCAAGGAGAACCGGGACGTCTACGCCATCCCGGCCAAGTTCTTCGACTTCGCCGTCACTCTGCAGCATTACAAGGATGTGTTCGTCGCTCAGGGCGACGGCCGCACGCCGGTGTCCGTCAACTTCCTCAACTCGGTGGTGGTCGCCGGAGCTTCCACGGTGCTGGCCACCGTGCTGGGGGTCCCGGCGGCCTGGGCCTACTCGCGCTTCGCGGTGAAGGCCAAGAAGGACCAACTGTTCTTCATCCTGTCCACCCGCTTCATGCCGCCCGTGGTGGTCGTGATCCCGATCTTCCTGATGTACCGGCAGATCGGCCTCTACGACAACAAGCTCGGCCTGATCCTCATCTACACCGCGTTCAACGTCCCGTTCACGATCTGGATGATGAAGGGGTTCGTCGACGAGGTGCCCGCCGAGTACGAGGACGCCGCCATGCTCGACGGGTACACGCGCCTGCAGGCGTTCTGGCGGTACACCCTGCCGCTGCTCGTGCCCGGCATCGCCGCGACGGCGGTCTTCGCCCTCATCTTCTCGTGGAACGAGTTCGTGTTCGCCACCTTCCTCACCTCCAGCGACAGCGTGCGGACGGCTCCCCCGGCCATCGCCGGCCTGATCGGCGGTACCACCACGGACTGGGGTCTCGTGGCCGCCGCCTCCGTGGTGTTCGCCCTACCGGTGCTCGTCTTCGCGTACCTGGTGCGCAAGCACCTCATCGCCGGTGTGACGCTCGGGGCGGTGCGGCGCTGATGGCGGGCATCGAGGTGACCGCGCTGCACAAGCGCTACCCCGACGGAACGGTAGCGGTCGAGCACGTCGACCTGTCCATCGGCCACGGCGAGCTGTTCGTGATGCTCGGCCCTTCGGGTTGCGGCAAGACGACCACGCTGCGCGCCATCGCCGGCCTGGAGAGGCAGACGGCGGGCGACATCCGCATCGGCGACACGCTGGTCAACGACCTGCGGCCGGCCGAGCGCGACATCGCCATGGTGTTCCAGTTCTACGCTCTCTACCCGCATCTGCGAACCCGCGACAACCTGGCGTTCCCACTGCGGGCCGAGGGCCTGCCCAAGCAGGAGGTGAACGCGCGGGTCGAGGAGGCCGCCCGGCTGATGCGGCTCGGTCCGCTCCTGAACCGACGACCGCGCCAGCTGTCCGGCGGGGAGCAGCAGCGTGTGGCGCTGGCTCGCGCCCTGGTACGCCGACCGCGCGCGTTCCTGATGGACGAACCGCTCACCAACCTGGACGCGGAGCTGCGGGCGGACATGCGCACGGAGATCAAGCACCTGCAGGGAGAGCTGGGGGCGACGATGGTCTACGTCACCCACGACCAGGTCGAGGCGATGTCGCTCGGTCACCGGATCGCCATCCTCAACAAGGGCCGCGTCGAGCAGATCGGCACCCCGCTGGAGGTCTACGACCGTCCGGCGAGTCTCTTCTGCGCCGCGTTCATCGGCTCCCCGCCGATGAACCTGATCGAGGTGGAGATCGCCGACGGGCGGCTGCACGCTCAGGGCGGGTTGGTCCTGACGCCACCGTCGGGCCTGCCACGCGATCGTCGCCTGGTCGCCGGCGTCCGGCCGGAGGCGCTGGAGGTCACCGCACCGGGGGCGGAAGGCTCGATCCCGGCCCGGGTGGTCTCGGTGGAGTGGCTGGGCGACGAAATCATCTACGTGGTCGACCACGGCGGCCAACGTGACGTCCGGGTCCGGATGCCACCAACTGTTCGTTTCGCCGCTGACGCGAAGGTCGGGCTGCGGCACACCGGCGGAACCCCGGCGGTCTACGACGTGAGCACGGAAGAGCTGGTGGCCTGATGGGAACCGTTGCAGCACAAGGGCTGCGCAAGTCCTTCGGCAAGGTCCAGGCGCTGGACGGGGTGACGCTGGACGTGCCGGACGGCTCGTTCTTCGTCGTACTCGGGCCCTCCGGGGCAGGCAAGACGACGACCCTGCGAGCGATCGCCGGCCTGGAGAAGCTCGAGGCGGGCACGGTACATCTGGACGGCAGGGACGCGACCGGCGACGCCCCGGCCGCACGCGACCTGGCCATGGTCTTCCAGAGCTACGCCCTCTACCCGCGACACACGGTGTACGAGAACATCGCCTCGCCGTTGCGGGCACGCCGCTGCTCGTCGAGCGAGATCGCCGCCGCCGTGCAGAAGATGTCGAGCCTGCTGCACATCGAACGCCTCCTGCAGCGTCGTCCCGCCCAACTGTCCGGCGGTGAGATGCAGCGTGTCGCACTGGCCCGGGCACTGGTCCGTAGCCCGCGCGCGTTCCTGATGGACGAGCCGCTGACGAACCTCGACCTCAAGCTCCGGGTCGAGATGCGCACCGAGCTCACCCGCATCCACCGCAGCCTCGGCGCCACCTTCGTCTACGTGACCAACGACCAGGTCGAGGCGCTGTCCATGGCCGACCAGGTCGCGGTCCTCAAGGAGGGCAAGGTGCAACAGGTCGGAACGCCGACCGAGGTGTACGAGCGTCCCGCCAACCAGTGGGTCGCCGGATTCGTCGGGAGCCCGCCGATCAGCCTGCTCACCTGCCGCGCCGAGGGAGATCGTCTGGTCGGCGCGGACGGCTGGACGCTGCCGCGACCCCGCTGGGCCACGGCTGAGGACGGTCAGGCGCTGCTGCTGGGCCTGCGCGCGGAGGACCTCTCCGTCGAGCAGCGTGGGGACGCGTCGTTGTCGGGCGAGCTCTACGGGCTTGAGCCGCTCGGTGACCGAACGGTGGTCGACGTCCGGGTGGGGACGGAGATCGTCAAGGTCAAGGCACGACCCACCGTCAGCGGTACGCCGGGCGAGCGACTGTCGGTCACCGTCGACCTGGACCGTGCGCACCTGTTCGACGCGGGCTCCGGGCTGTCGTTGTCCGAGGCGGGGCGGTAACCGCGGCCGGCGGCGACGGCACCACGCGCCAACGAGTGGCAGCCGGGGGCCGGCGGACCGTCAGCAGTGCGTACGGCCTGACGACGCCCGGCCGGGCGCGGCCCGAGAAGACGACCGGTGGCGTCGGTCCGTGCGCACAGCCGCGGTCGCTGAGCCACGACGGACATCACCAGGAAGATCACAGGAGGCGACGGAATGAGTGATCCGATGAACGTCCTGGCCCCGGAGCACCGGCGGCTCCGGATCGGCGACGCCTGGCGCGACGCCGCAAGCGGAGCCACGTTCGCCGTCGAGGACCCCGCAACCGGCAAGACCATCGCCGAGGTGGCGGACGCCGACGTCGGTGACGGACTCGCCGCGCTGGACGCGGCGAGCGCGGCGATGGCGGAGTGGGCGGCGACCCCACCGCGGAAACGGTCAGAGTTGTTGACAGCGACGTACCGGGCGCTGACCGGGCGATCCGAGGAGGTCGCCCGGCTGATCACGCTCGAGATGGGCAAGCCGCTCGCCGAGGCTCGGGCGGAGGTGGCCTACGGCGCCGAGTTCTTCCGCTGGTTCGCCGAGGAGGCGGTGCGCGTCGAGGGCCGGTACAACACCGCTCCCGCAGGTGGATACCGCATCCTCACCGTACCGAAGCCGGTCGGGCCGTGCGTCTTCGTGACGCCCTGGAACTTCCCGTTGGCCATGGGTGCCCGCAAGATCGCTCCCGCCCTGGCGGCGGGCTGCACGACGATCACCAAGCCGGCGGCCCAGACGCCACTCACCATGCTGTTGCTGGCCCGCATCATGGAGGAGGTCGGCATACCCCCGGGGGTGGTCAACGTGGTGACCACCAAGCGTTCCGGCGCGGTGGTCTCCGCGCTGCTGGCCGACGGTCGGACCCGCAAGCTCTCGTTCACCGGGTCGACCGAGGTCGGGCGCGTGCTGCTGCGACAGGCAGCGGACAACGTGCTGCGTACCTCAATGGAACTGGGCGGCAACGCGGCCCTGATCGTGTGTGCCGACGCGGACCTGGACGTCGCGCTCGACGGCGCCATGGTGGCCAAGATGCGCAACATCGGGGAGTCCTGCATCGCGGCCAACCGGATCTACGTCGAGGAGCCGGTGCGCGAGGAGTTCACGGCGCGCTTCGCCGAGCGGATGGGCGCGCTGTCGATGGGCCATGGTCTCGACGACGGCGTGACCGTCGGGGCGTTGATCGACGAGGTCTCGGTCGCCAAGATTGACGAGCTCGTCGCCGACGCGGTCGACCGCGGCGCCCGGGTCCTGGTGGGCGGTGAGCGTCCGGATGGGCCGGGCCACTTCTACCCGCCCACAGTCCTCGCCGACGTGCCCGACGATGCGCGGATGCTGCAGGAGGAGATCTTCGGCCCGGTCGCGCCGATCATCTCGTTCACGTCCGACGACGAGGTGATGGCGAAGGCCAACGACACCGAGTACGGCCTGGTCGGGTACATCTTCACCCGTGACCTTCAGCGGGCGCTGCGGTTCGCCGAAGGGCTGGACACCGGGATGCTCGGCATCAACCGTGGCCTGATATCGGATCCGTCAGCTCCGTTCGGTGGCGTGAAGCAGTCCGGGATCGGCAAGGAGGGATCACACGAGGGAATCCTCGAGTATCTCGACGTCACCTACGCGGCGATCGACCTGCCGTGACCGACCTGCCACCCCGGGCACCCGCCCCGCACATCGCCGCCGACGTTCCGGAGAGGCACCGACATGCTTGAGACCGTCCGCGGACCACGCCAACTGATAGTGGGCGAAGGGGTCGCGCAGAACATCCCACGAGTGGTGGCCGAGAGTGGCTCGCGAGTCCTCGTCGTGACCGACCAGGTTCTTCTCGGGCAGCCGGGGGTGGCCGAGATCGTGGCCGCCGTGCGGGAGAAGGTCGAGGCCGTCGAGGTGTTCGCCGACGCGACTCCCGACGTGCCGCTGACCGATGTCGCACTCGCCGTCTCGGCCGCCGCCAAGGTGGACGCCGACGTGATCCTCGCCATCGGGGGCGGCACGGTGATCGACCTCGCCAAGATCGTCGGCGTCATCCGGTGCCACGGTGGGACGCCACGCGACTTCTACGGCGAGTCGAAGGTGCCGGGGCCGACGATCCCTCTCGTGGCTGTCCCGACGACGTCGGGCACCGGCTCGGAGCTCACCCCCGTCTCGGTGTTGACCGACCCGGACCGCGAACTGAAGGTGGGCGTCTCCAGCGTCCACATCGTGCCCGACTTCGCCATCGTCGACCCCGAACTCACCTACTCCTGCCCGGCGAGCGTCACCGCCCACTCGGGCATCGACGCGTTCTGCCACGCGGTGGAGAGCTACACCGCGCGGCCCCGCGCCCACGGACCGCGCGACCCGGTGGAGCAGGTCTTCCTCGGTCGCAACCCGGTCACCGACCACTACGCGCTGCTGGCCGCGGAACGGATCGCCCGTAGCCTGCGTCGTGCCGTCAGCAACGGAGGCGACACGGACGCCCGCGCGGACATGTCCTACGGGTCCATGCTCGCCGGGATCGCCTTCTCCCACGCGGGCAACGCGGCCCCGCACGCTCTCCAGTACCCCATCGGCGCGGCCACGCACACGCCGCACGGCCTGGGCGTCGGGCTGCTGCTGCCCTACGCGCTGGACGCGGCGAGGGACGCCATCGCCGACCGGTTGGCCGTCCTCGCCCGGGTGTGCGGGCTCGACGTCGCCGACGCCTCCGACGCCGAGGCCGCGGAGGTGTTCCTCACCTGGCTCGACGGGCTCCTTGCCGACATCGGCATCCCCCGCACCCTGGCCGACATCGGCGTGGCCCGCGCGGACCTGCCGCGCTTCGCGGAGATGGCCAGTGGCGTCACCCGGTTGATCCAGAACCATCCGGGCCCGACCGACACCGCCAGCCTGACCGCGATCCTCGAAGCGGCCTGGACCGGGGACCGGACCCGACACGTCCTGACCCCGAGCACAGCCAGCGACCTGCCTTTCCCCTGACGACGACCGTCCCGGGGGCCCGTACCGTCAGCCCCCGGCACACGTCGTGAGCAGCGCGGCGTCGGCGATTCCCGGCACGCCGACGTGGGCGGCGGTTTCATTCGCCGGCCTTCCACTCGAAACCGTCAGGGTCGGTGAAGGTTCCGGCGCCGCTGCCGATGACGAGCCGGTGTGATCCGGTGCCGTCGGGCGAGACGCCCGCGTCCTTGGCGGCGGCACGACGGCCGTACAGCGCCAGCTTGATGTTCGACGTGGCGAACTCGACGTACTTGCGGCCGAAGCTCTTGGCCACGGTGAGACCGTGGTCGACGTAGAACCGTTTGGTCGCGGCGACGTCGTCCACTCCCAGCAGGAGCACCATCTCGTCGATGTGCCGGTTGGCCGGTCCGGTGTCCTTCTTCGCCGATGTCGCGATCTTCCAGATCGTGCCGTACGGGTCACGCAGTACCCCGCCGTAGCCCCAGAAACTCTTCGCGGCCGGCTTCAGTGTCGTCGCTCCGCCGGCAAGGGCATCGCCGAAGAGGCTGTTGACGGTGCCCGGCTGGGACACCACGAGCGAGACGGCGAAGCCACGGAAACCGGTGGTGGGTGCGTCCGACGCGCCGACGCGCAGACGGGGACCGAGGCCGAAGGCCGCGGTGTAGAAGTCCTGGGCGGGCGCCGGGGCCGGCACTTCGAGCGTGACGGAGTCGATGGTGAGCATGAGTGGTTCCTTTCGGGCTGTGCGGTTCTCGGTTGCCGGACCGCGAAGGAGTGAAGGCGGATCGGGGATCTGGCGGTGCTGAACGCGGCGGCGGCTCGGACGAGCCCTGCCGCTCACCTGTCCTGAAGCAGTCCCAACAGGTTGCCGTCGGGATCGGCGACGGTAGCCACGAGGCGGCCGCCGCCGACATCGTGTGCCGCTTCGGTCACCGTGGCGCCGACGGCGCTCAGCTCGGCCAGCTTCGCTTCGATGTCCGTGACGTGCCAGTAGGTCAGGGGCGCGGTCAGGCCCTGCGGTCCACCGCCCGGCACCAGGCCGATGTGCTGGCCTGCCGCGTTGAAGCCGACGTAGTAGACCGATTCGTCCGTCGGCGGTACGCCGAGCAGCGCCTCGTACACCGCCGTGGCGCTGGCCAGATCCGACACCGGGTGCAGCACGGTCCGGATGCCCTGCGTGGACGAGTTCGCCATGGTCACTCCCTAGGTCGCGGGCCGCTGCCGGCCCGGTCGGTTGCGTGTCCACAGCATGTCCTCCGGCGTGCCCGGCGCGGATCCGTGGCGACCACGGAGTCGACCACGGAACCGGCACACGGAGAGGCGTACGACAGAATGGGGTGGTGGTTGACGTCTCCCCTCGGGAAGCCGAGGTGCTTGCCCTGCTCGGAGACCATCTCAGCAACGCGGAGATCGGCGCACGACTCTTCATCTCGGTGCGTACCGTGGAGACACACGTCTCCTCGCTGCTGCGCAAGCTGGAGGTCCCGGATCGCCGTGCGCTCGCCCAGCGGGCGCGTGAGGTGGCCGGCGGTGGTGCCGCGCCCCAGGCGCCGGTTCTGCCGGCCCCGCTGACCTCGTTCGTCGGTCGGGTGAGCGAGCGAGCTGAGCTGAGCGAGCTGATCCGGGCTCACCGTCAGGTGAGTGCGGTCGGGCCGGGCGGAGTGGGCAAGACCCGCCTCGCGCTGGCGGTGGCCTCGCAAGCAGGTGGTGACTACCCCGACGGTGTGTGGTTCGTCGATCTGGTTCCGGTCGCCGACCCCGACATGATCGCGGCTGCGGTCGCCGTGGCGCTCGGTCTGGGCGAGCAGCCCGGTCGGGACATGACCGAGTCCGTTCTCGCCGCGTTGGCCGACCGCCAGGCGTTGCTGGTGCTCGACAACTGCGAACACGTACTGGACGGGGTGGCGGTCCTTCTCGAGCGGCTCTTGGCGGCGTGTCCGGCAGTGACGGTGCTGGCTACCAGTCGGGCACGGCTCATGGTGCCGTTCGAGCGGGTGTATCCGGTGCCGCCGCTGTCGCTGGGTGTCGACGGCGAGTCGGACGCGGTCGCGTTGTTCATGCAACGGGCGGCAGCGGTGGGCTGGCCGCTGGATCCTCCGCTGCGCGACCAGGTCGCCTCGATCTGTGAGCGCCTCGACGGAATGGCGTTGGCGATCGAGTTGGCTGCCGCACGCTATCCGATGCTGGGTCTGGATGGCATCACCGCCGCCCTGTCCCATCCGCTCCGAATGCTCACCGGCGGTGCCCGTACCGATGACCGGCACCGGTCGGTGCGCGCCACACTGGACTGGAGCCACGCCCTGCTGGAGCCTGCCGACCGGGCGCTGCTGCGCCGGGTGTCGGTCTTCGTGGCGCCGTTCACCACTTCGGCGGCAGCGGAGGTGGCCGAGACGGAGGAGGGCATCGTCGCCGACGGGCTGGCCCGGCTCGCTGAACAGAGCCTGCTGGTGGTGAGGACGTTCCCTGGTGGAACCGAGTACCGGGCGCTGGAACCCATCCGCCAGTACGGGACGGAGCGGCTCGCCGAGGCCGGCGAGCTGGTGGAGTCCCGTCACCGGCACCTTCGCTGGTGTCTGGCCACTGCCGCTGACCTTGCGGTGGTGCGGGCGGATTGGCGTGCCCGGTTCGACCCGGTGGCGGACGAGCTTCGCGCCGCGCTGTCGTGGGCGGTCGACCGGCCGGAGCAACGCATGGACGCCTATCACCTTGCCCGCCAGCTGGCGGAGATGGCCTTCATTCGTAACCTGGTCGGCGAGTCTCAGCTGCGGTATGAGCAGGCGGCCGCGCTCGCTGTCGAGCCCGCTGCCGAGGCATCGATGCTCCGGCACGCCGCTGCCGTGGCTGGATGCCGCATGCGCGGTGACGACATGCACCGTCTTTGGCAGGCGGCCGCGCAGGCCGCCCGCCGAGCGGGAGATGCCGCCGGTGCCGCCTCCGACCTGGCGACCGCTGCCACCAACACCTACCGGTTCTGGAGCAGGTTCGAACTACTTCCGCCGCCGGAGGAGTCGATCGCGCTCATCCGCGAGGCACGAGAGCTGGCCGGCGACGACCCGGCCGCCCAGGCCGCGGTGGCGCTGGCCGAGGCTGGGGTGCTCAGCGACGCGTTCGGCGCAGCCCAGGGCCCACCCGAAAACGCGGTACCCGAGACGATCGCGCGCGCCGAGCGGGCCGTCACACTCGCACACCGAACGCGCGACCCGCTCGCCGAGGCCGCGGCGCTCGATGCGCTCACCGGTGCCCAGTGCTGGGCCGGCGAGACGTTCACCAGCGCAGCCACGGCGCGACGCCGGGTCGCGCTGCTCTCGTCCCTACCAGCTGCCCCGGCCAACACCCATGAACTGCTCGACGCCCTCGGCAACGCCACCGAGGCCAGCCTTGGCGCGGGCGATCTGCCAGCCGCCCGCCGGTTGGCACGGCAGATCGCCGACCACCCGCTGCTCGTGGAGGTTGGTCATCGTGCCACCAGTTGGCTGCTGGTGGCCGACGCGCTCGCGGGTAACACCGACGACGTACTGGCCGGCAGTGTGCGGTTCCTCGACGCGTGGCAGCGGGCCGGCAGCCCCGCCAGGTCAGTCCTCGGTCCTGCGGCAGCCGGCGTTGCGATGATCCATGGTCTCCGTGACGATCGGGAGGCCCAGAGCGTCTGGACCGCGGTCCTGAAACAGCTCGGCGTCTCACACGAACAGACCTATGGCTACGGACCGGTCTTCGACGCGATGCTGCTGCTGCACCGGGGGCAGGCGCCAGAGGCGCTGGAACGGATGGCTCCCGAGCCGGGCGACGTGTGGAAGTCAGTCACCTGGATCTGGTTGCACTGGTATGTCGCGCTGCGCGCCGAGGCCGCGGTGCTCGCCGGGGGCCCGGGCGCTCGTGACCATCTGGCCGAGGCCAGGACCGTCGTGGCCGGCAACGTCGTCGCGGAGGCCATGGTGCAACGAGCGGAAGCGCTGCTCGACGGCGATCAACAGGCGCTGCTCGCTGCGGCAGGTACGTTCGACGCCGCCGGCTGCCGATACCAGTCCGCACGGACCCTGGTGTTCGCCGGTGGCGGCCATGCCCGGCGGGGCGCGGCCATACTCGGCGACCTTGGGCTCGCCCCCATGGTCCCCTGCCGACTCCAGATCACCTCGACCTGAGCTTCCGCCGATCCGGTGCACCGCCATGACCGCCTCGTCGCTGGTCTGCCGGCCTCCACAGCTGCTCCGCTCATAGTGCGGACGGCCGGGCTCGACGTCGGGTCACTCCTGCGGTGCGATCAGCGTGTCGTCGGTGGCGTCGCGGACCGTGATCGCCTCCACCGGGCAGGAGTCGGCGGCGTCGACGATGGCCTCGGCCGGGGCGACGACGTCGGCAAGCGGCGCGGACTGGCCGCCGACCAGGCGGAAGTGCTCGGGTGCGGTACCGGCGCAGATGCTCGTGCCGATGCAGCGGCGCGAGTCCACCCCGATCCGCCAGGCGGCACTCACCAGGCCACCGGCATGCCGAGCAGGCCCCGGACCAACATGCCCCGCTTCCACTGCAACTCCTCCTCGGGTACGGCGAGCCGCAATCCGGGCAGGCGAGTCACCAGTGTGGCGACGGCGACCTGCAACTCCATGCGGGCCAGCTGCGCGCCGACGCAGTGGTGAACGCCGTGCCCGAAGCCCAGGTGCGGGTTCTGCTCGCGGCCGAGGTCCAGCCGGTCCGGGTCGGCGAAGACGGTAGCGTCCCGGTTCGCCGACGACAGTGAGCCGAGGACCGGCTCACCGGCCCGGACCAGCACCCCGCCGACCTCGACGTCCTCCTTGGCGTACCGGGCGAAGGAGGAACCGACGCCCAGCGGTACGTACCGCAACAACTCCTCGACCGCGGCCGGCACCAGCGACGGGTCGGCCCGTAGCCGAGCGAGCTGGTCCGGATTGTGCAGCAGGACGTACACGAAGTTGGGGATCTGGGTCACTGTGGTTTCGTGGCCGGCCGCGAGCAGCCCTCCGGCCAGCTCCACCAGCTCGGTCTCGCTGAGCCGATCCTCGTTCTCGTCGCGGGCGCGCACCAACGCGCCGAGCAGGTCGTCGATCCCCGGCTCGCGGCGGCGCTCGGCGACCAGATCACCGATGTAGCCCCAGAGATTGTTCAGGTACTCCTGGATCGTCTCCATGGGCAGCGAGGTGGTCGAGACGATTGCCTCGGACCAGGTGTGGAAGCGGTCGCGGTCGGCGTACGGGACGCCGAGCAGCTCGCAGATCACCTGGATCGGCAACGGTGTGGCGACGTGCTCCACCAGGTCGGCCGGAGGACCGAGGCGGACCATGTCATCGACCAGCGTGTCGGCGATCTCCTGGGTGCGGGGGCGCAGCGCCTCCACCCGGCGGGCCGTGAACGCCTTTGCCACCAGCCGGCGCAGCCGAGTGTGATCGGGCGGGTCCATGGTCAGCATGCCGCTGTACT
Organism: Micromonospora sp. SD19; assembly: GCF_054462275.1. Lineage (NCBI taxonomy): Bacteria > Bacillati > Actinomycetota > Actinomycetes > Micromonosporales > Micromonosporaceae > Micromonospora > Micromonospora sp. SD19. Next base: position 150,295 of record NZ_JBTLMN010000010.1, on the reverse strand, counting down.
GCTGGCGCGGGGTGAGCCTGGGCTCGTCGCGCTGGACGGCCGGGGCGCGGCCGAACCGGACGTCGCCGAGGACCGTACGGACGTCCTCGTACCGGGTGGCGAGCCACGCCTCCTCACCGTAGGGGAGCTGCACCCGGGTCATCGGCTCGCTCTCGCGCAGCTGGCCGTAGGTCGGGTCGACGACGAGGCGGTCAGGAACGCTGAACGGGTACGCCCGCGCGGGTGGAACGGTTCGGCTCTCGGTGGTCGGCGCGCTCTCCGTCATCCGGATTCCCTTCGTCGAGGCGGCGTGATCCTCAGGCCGGCGCCGTGTGGTGGCGGCGCCGGACTGCCAGCGTCCAGAACCTCACGACAGCACACATCAACGCTCAGTGATATGTCGATGTCGGATCGTATCGATAGATGAGGATGATCGCCATGGCGGCCGGTCCGCGCCCGTACGGGGAACTCATCCCACGGTGAAGTGTTTGTCCCCGCCCGGGCTCTCGAGTTCGTCGAGGACGGCGACGGCGAGGTCCTCCGCCGAGATTCGGGACGCGCGGTCGGCACCGGTGATGAGCGTCGCGGTGCCCCGTCGGTACGTACCGGTGCGGGTTCCGGGTTCGAGGATGGCGGGCGGGCTCAGGTAGACCCAGTCGGCCCGGTGCGCCCGGCAGGCGCCGAGTTGCGCGATGCTGGCGGCGGCGATGCTTCGCCAGGCCCGCGGCACGTACTCCGGGCTGTCGAGGACGAGGCGGTCGGGATGCCCGGGGATCCGCAGCGGGGCAGCACCGCCAACGACGACGATGCGCGTCCGGGCCGCCTCGGCCGCGTCGAGCAGCGTCGTGGTGGTCGCGGCGACGGTGTGTTCGTACCCGGGGGCGGGACGGATCGCCGCCACTATCGCGTCCGTGCCGTCGAAGAGGCGGCTGAGCCGGCCGGGATCGTCAGTGTCGCCGGCGACGGCGGTCACGCCGCGCGGCAGTGCCGCCGGCCTCCGCCTTCGGACGATGGCGATCGGGTCGTGTCCCCTGCGTGCGGCCTCGTCGACGACGCGCGAACCGACCATTCCGGCGGCTCCGACCACGGCGATCTTCATCGAGTTGCCCCTTCCGGTACGAGTTGGGCGCCCGGGTGGCGCGGGCGGGTCGGCGCGGGTAGCTGCCCCGCGACGATTGCGGCCAGTGCGAGCCCGAAGCCGAGAAGCTCGATCGGGCCGAGCGTCTGATCGAGCAGGACGGCACCGAGCAGCGCGGCGACCAGCGGCGACAGCAGACCGAGGACGGCGACGGAGGTCACCGGCAGCGCGATGACGCCACGGAACCACAGCACATACGCGCACAGGCCGCCGACCAGGCCCAGCCAGAGGTAGCCGAGAACAGCGGGCGGGTCGATCGCTGGTGGTGGTCCTTCGACGAGGAAGGTGACGGGCACCAGGAAGAGACCGCCCGCGCTGAGCTGCCAACCGGCGAAGGCCATCGGGCTCACCCCGGCGGGACGTTGCCAACGCTTGGTGAGGGCCACCCCGAGCGCCATCGTGGTCGCGCCGAGGAGGCCGGCCACGATCCCCACGGCGTCGAACGTGGCATTCGGTCCGATCACCACCAGGCCGACGCCCAGCACCCCGGTGACGCCCCAGACGGCGCGCCAGGCGGAGAATCCCTCCCGCAGGAGCGTCGCGGCCAGGACCGCGACGACGAGCGGCTGCACCGCCCCCAGGGTCGCCGCGACGCCTCCCGGCAGCCGCTCGGCCGCGACGAAGAGCAGCGGGAAGAAGAGCCCGATGTTCAGTATGCCGAGCGTCGCCGCTTTCCCCCACCACGCGCCGCTCGGCAGCGTACGGGTGAACGCCAGCGCCACCAGTCCGGCGGGCAACGCGCGCAGGAGTCCGGCGAACAACGGGTGGCCGGGCGGAAGAAGCTCGGTGGTGACGACGTAGGTGGTGCCCCACGCCAGCGGCGCGAGCGCGGTCAGTGCGGTACGCGGCAGGTTGTTGGAGAAGCCGGCTCCGCCGACGGGTCTCTGCGCTCCGGAACGTGTCATGTCAGAAGTCTCGCCGCGCGCTCATTGATGAGTCCAATGCATGTTTGTCATCCGACCGATCTACAGAGAAGATGGATCGGTGGAGCTTCACCAACTGCGCTACGTCCTCGCCGTGGCCGAGACGAGCAGTTTCACCAGGGCCGCCGAACGGTGCCTGGTCGTCCAGTCCGCGTTGAGTCACCAGATCGCGCGGCTGGAACGGGAACTCGGTGCGCGGCTCTTCGAGCGGACCAGCCGCCGGGTGCGGCTGACCCCGGCGGGCGCGGCGTTCCTCCCCGCCGCCCGCCAGTGTCTGGACGCCGCCGAACGCGCGGCCGCCGAGGTCGCGGCGGCGGTGGGAGAGGTACGGGGACGACTGAGGGTGGGTCTGATCCCCACGGTTGCGGCCGTCGACATTCCGGCCACCCTCCGCGTGTTCCGCCAGCGGTACCCGTACGTTCGCGTCGGCCTCCGTGTCGGCGGGAGCGACGCACTCGTGGAGCAGGTCAGGCAGGGCGTCATCGACGTGGCGTTCCTGGGGCTGCCGGAAACGGTGCAACCAAAGGGCGTCGACGTGCACGAATTGGCCCGGGACCGGCTCGTCGCCGTGATCGCCCCGGACCATCCGCTCGCGGAGGAACCGGCAGTCGACCTCGACCGGCTCGCCGCCGAGGTCTTCGTCGACTTTCCGGTGGGCAGCGCCGGGCGGGCCCAGACCGATCAGGCGTTCTCCGCCGCCGGCCTCGCCCGCGACGTCGCGTTCGAAGTGACCGCCGCCGACCTGATGGCCGACCTCGTCGCTGCCGGTCTCGGCGTCGCCATGCTCCCCTCCGCCTACGTGCCACGACTCAATGGGGTGACCACCATTGCGGTCGCCGACGCGCCGGCCCGGGTCGAGCACCTCGTCTGGAGTCGCCTGGGCCGGACCCCCGCGGTAAACGCCTTTCTCGCTGTTCTGAAGATCCCGGGCGGGGCACACCCGGAGCGGCAGCGACCCGGCCGGTAATCACGACCCTGGCGGACGTGCCCGGCGGCTGGCGGTGAATATGTGGCGGAGAGGTCGTCCCTGGCGATGATCGAGCGGGGACGCGTCGTCACCATCTCCTCGATCGTCGCCGCAATGGGCTTCCACCGCTTGATCGCGCACCGGGTGACGACTCCCGGGCGGGAGGTATTCACTCATCAGCTGGCCTACGACGTGGGACGACGCGGCCTGACGAGGAACCCAGTGGTACCAAAATGACCAGCGCCTTCGCGTGGCACACGCCCGGAACGCATTAATGGGCGACGTCGATCGATTGCGTCGGAGGTATTGACGAAATGGCGGCGACCATCGCCTACCTACTCCCCCAAACCGCAGCGGGCCCACCAGGTGGGTGGCGATTCCCCCAGCAGATTCGCGGCGGAATCAGATCCCTGCGACTGTTACGAACAGCACGAGAGGTGGGCCGCGTCGGTTCAGGTGGCTGCCCGCCGAGAAATGCGCAGAACAGTTCCTTCGCTCGGCCCGGACCTCACGGTGCTGTGCATTAATGACGCCGCGATCAAATCGTGGCCCGCGCTCACTCCCACGCCTGGGAAAGAGACTCGAAGGTCTCCGGATCAGTGTGACACGGAATAACGCAGACGAGATGGCCGCCCGGGGCCCGCAGGGTTACGCACTCCAGCCAGCGGCCGACCTCGACGGCGCCGTGGGCGATCAGTCGGCGGGCCTCCGCCTCGACGTCGTCGGTCTCGATGTCGACGTGGTAGCGAGCCTGGTCATCCACTGCCTGCACCGCCAGCACCAGCCCGGGCAGTGCGCCGTGCAGGGAGGTGAACTGCTGCTCGTCGGGGACCGTACGGGCAGGCACGCCGAGGGCCTCCGACCAGAAGGCGGCAGCTGCCGGTGCCTCACCTCGGGGTACGTCAATCAGGATCGTCGAGAGTCTGCTGCGATGCGCCACGATCAATCATTATCCACATCCATGCGGAGATTCGCCGCCATCGCATGACGGCCAAATGGGGCAAAGAGGAGCCGTCGCGACCGCCCCGACCAGGTCAGGAAGCAAGCGAACCAGCTCAATGCCGTCCATGCCGGATTCGACGACCCACGGCAGCCGGTCGCCGCCAGCGACTACCCGTAGTAACCGTCGATCCGTAGCGGCACTGGCGCACAGCGGCGACGCCTCGCGGTGGGCCGCCACTTTCACTGACGCCTATTCGTTGATCTTGCCCAACGGGCGGAGATGGCGCTCGATCCCGCCCACTCGCTTGTCACCTGGCGCAATACTCCCGCAAGGCAGCTGAGGCGCGGTGTCCGGGCGGATCCGACGACCACATTGGGCTGGACGTGCGCTGCGGATCCGGCGTAGCATCCTGCTCCAGAGAGATCGTCAAGCGATCGCCGCTGGTGAATGCAGCCAGCGGATCGGGGGGAGTAATGAACTATGCGCTGCCGCTGCAATGCCACTTTTCCTGCGCTGCCATAGCGCCACATCCCTGGATTCTTGCCACTGCGCCAGAGGAATGCGGCGAAACACGATGACAAGGCCAGTGCCGACCTTCACGAGCCTATTGGCGTGATGTCGGCTGGTGCGCGCCAGCCTCGGACCGCACTGCAGGCCGCGACGGCCCGGCAGGCATTCCCGCCTTCACGGTGGTCGGACGGCGATACCAGCAACGCCGCCGGCATCGCACCCGGCGGCGTGTCCAAGGCCGGGAGCCCGCGTCGGTTCCGTCGCTCGTCGGGCCGGCCGGCCGGGCCAGGCGCATCAGCAGCACCTTCGACCGTCTTCTGCACACACGTCGCCCTCACTCCGCCGGGGACGAGGAACGCCCTCGCGCTGCGGTTCACCGAGCCGCGCCGCGGCGTCCCCGCGCTGGCTCAGCCTGCGAGCCGGCGGCACCAGCGGGTGTGAGACGACCGGCCACCTCCCTCCGCACAGCGGCTACGTGCTGGCCGATCCCGATCGCCGGCGCGCCACTGTCCGGAGCGATTGTGCCGACTACTGGAGCAGCAGGTCCGTTGAACGGCCCGATGCACACGGGGCACCAGATGAGAGGGGTTTCGCGAACCGTGGTGACAGTGGATATCTTCGGTCGCTGCCAGTCATACACCGAGAGCCAGGAGGCTCGCGCAGCCAACGTTTACCCGTACTTCATTCCCTTCGAGGGGCACGACGCGACAGTCGCGCAGACACTCGACGGCGACATCCTCATGTGCGGCTCGAACAACTACCTCGGGCTGACCTCCGACCCGCGCGTGAAGGCCGCGGCGCAGGCGGCGATCGAGGAGTACGGCACATCGCGCACGGGCTCGCGCCTGCTCAACGGCAACACACCGCTGCACGACGCACTGGAGCAGGAGCTGGCCGACTTCCTCGGTATGCCGGCGGCACTGGTGTTTCCGACCGGCTACCAGGCGAACGTCGGCGTCATCGCATCCCTGCTGTCGCGTCACGACGTGGTCATCCTCGACCGTGAGGCGCACGCCTCGGTCTACGACGGCTGCGGCATGAGCCGGGCCAAGACGCGACGGTTCGCCCACAACGACATGGACGACCTGGAGCGGCAGTTGGCAGCCAGCCCCTCGGACGCCGGCCGGCTGGTCGTCGTGGACGGGGTGTACTCGATGGCCGGCGACCTGTGCCCGTTGACCGAGGTCGTACGGCTGTGCCGGCAGTACGGGGCCCGCCTGCTCGTCGACGACGCACACGGCATCGGCGTACTGGCCGACGGCCGGGGCACCAGCGCGCACTTCGGCGTCACCGACCAGGTCGACCTCATCACCGTCACCTTCAGCAAGTCGCTGGCGTCGATCGGCGGTGCCGTGGCCGGCCCGGCGGATGTGATCGAGTACCTGCGCCACCACGCGCGCAGCCTCATCTTCAGCGCGTCCGCCCCGCCGGCCAGCCTGGCCGCCGCGTACGCCGCGCTGCGCATCCTGAAGGCGGAGCCGGGGCTGTGCCAGCAGGCGGTGGAGAACGCGTCGTACGTGCGTCGCGAGCTGATGGCCCTTGGCTACGACCCGGTCCCGAGCGAGACGCCGATCGTGTCGGTACGGCTCGACGGCGTACCGCAGACCCTGCTCGCGTGGCGCAACCTGCTGGACCGGGGCGTCTACGTCAACGCGGTCATCCCCCCGGCCGCCTCGCCCCGGCTGCGAGCGAGCTTCTCCACCACGCACACACCGGAGCAGCTCAAGCGCGTCGTCGCCGCGTTCGCCGAGGTCGGCGACCTGATGTCAGTGGAGGACCAATGACCGTCAACCAGCTCGAACCCGCAGTCAGGACCTGGGATCTGGTGGTTGCCTGGGCGCGGATGTGGCGCCTGCACTTCGTGCCCTTCTCGCTGTCGGCAGGTCTGGTCGGCATGACCGCACCGCCGGCCGGGGCCAACGCCGCGAGCATCGTGATCGGGCTGCTGTTCTGCACCCTGGGATACGGCGTCGGCGTGGTCATCAACGACTGGTTCGACCGCGAGGCCGACGCGGTCAACGCTCCGGACCGTCCGTTCGTCACCGGGCTGATCAACCCCCACATCGGCTTGGCGTTGACGCTCACGCTGTCCGCTGCGCTGATGGTGGTGGCGATCGTGGTCGCACCGACGCTGGCGCTGTGGAGCGTCATCGCGATCGGCGGGCACCTGGTCTACTCGTGGACCAAGCGCATCCCCATGCTGGGCAATCTCGTCAACGGCGTCGACATGGCGCTGTTCACGGTGCTCGGCGCCGTGGCCGTCCGACCCGACGCGGGATGGCTCGAGATCCCGGCGGTGACGTGGTTCCAGACGGCACTGGTCGCTGTCACGTTCAGCGGCTTCTGCCTCGTCGGGTACTTCAAGGACATCGAGGGCGACCGGGTCGCCGGCTACCGCACGCTGCCGGTGGCCATCGGCACCAGGGCCTCCAGCCGGATTGCCGTGATATTTCCGGTCGTGGCGGTGATAGCGGCGGGCACCGCCGCCGTGGCGGAGGCCGACAGCGCGAGTGCCTACGCCGAGATCGTCTGCTGGGTGCTGCTCATTGCGTCCGCGCTCGGGTTCACGCAGAGCCTCGTAACACTCAACCGGGCGCCAGAGACCCGGGCGTACGAGGCACTGGTCTGGTTCATCAGGGCGACCACACTGTTCTTCCTGTCGCTCGGCGCGCTGCACCGACCGACGCTCTTCCTCATCGTCGGCGTTCCGATGATGGTCTACCTGGAGCTGACGCTGCGGGCGACCCAGTCCTCCCGGCAGGCGTGACATGACCTCCACCACCCGCAACCGGTTGGCGCTGAGCGCGGCCGAGAGCAGCCTGATCATGGCGATCCGCGAGCGCATGACCCGGTCGCCACGGCAACTCAACAACGCCTTCGAGGCCGACGCCGAACTCCTCGACCTGGGCGCCGCCGGGCTCCTGGCGGTCACCGTCGACACCTTGAACGACGGAGCCGAACTGGCCACCGCCACCACGCCGTACGCGAAGGGCTGGTTGACCACCACCGTCAGCGTGAGCGACCTCGCCGCGGTGGCCGCCGACCCGGTCGCCGTGCTGATCTCCTGCTCGCTGCGCCCGGACAGCTGGACCCTCGAGGAGGCCCGTGAATTCGGGCGCGGCGCATCCGAGGCCGCCGAGCGGTACGGCTGTCACATCGTGGGTGGCGACACCAACTGGGCCAACGAGGAGAGCTTCACCTCGTGCGCCCTGGGAACCGTCCCTCGCGAATCCATCCTGAACCGGATGGGTGCCCGGCCCGGCGACGCGCTGTACGTGACCGGCCCGATCGGAGCCGGCAACGCGGTCGGGTTCCGCGCGCTGGCACTGGGCGGTACGGGCGCGGGCGAACCGTGGCTGCCTGAGGCGCGGGTGACCGCGTGCGAACCGCTGCGCCGCTACGCCCGGGCGTGCATCGACACCAGCGACGGTCTGTTGAGCGCGGCGGTCAGCCTCGCCGAGGTCAACGGGCTGGGGGCCGAGGTGATGCTGCACGACGAGGTGTACGCGCCGATCGTCTCCGCCGTCGCCGACTCGGCGGGCCTCCCCCGGTGGTGTTCGGCTGCCGCCGAGTGGGGTGAGTTCGAGCTGCTGTACGCGATCGATCCCGCCGACGCCCGGGCGTGCTCCCAGGCGCTCACGCAACAGGGACTGCGTCCGTTTCATGTCGGACACCTCGTCGCCGGTCCGGAGCTGCTGATGGTCGACGAGTCAGGCCAGCGCCGTGAACTGCGAAACCTGCTGACGCGCATGCGCGCACTCGACCCGGCCGGGTCGCTGCTCACCGACCTGCGGGCCCTGCTGGCGGAGGGTTCGTGATGGGGTCGGGTCTCGCTCTGGTGACCGGCGTCACCGGCTGCGTCGGCCGCGCGGTCGCCGCAGCCCTGCGGGAACAGGGCTGGTCGGTACGCGGGCTGGTGCGGGCACCCGCGCCGGACGACGCGACGTACTCGGCCCACCGTGGTGACCTGACCGACCCGGAGTCGCTGCGCGGCTCCTGCACGGACGTCGACCTGGTGGTGCACGCGGCCGCCGATCTGACCGACTGGCGACCCGGCCCACGCATCTGGCAGGTGAACCGGGACGGCACCCGGGCGGTGCTGGACGAGGCGCGGCGCTGCGGCGTCTCCCGATTCGTCTACCTGAGCACCGTCGACGTCTTCGGTTTCCACGCCAGGAAGGTCATCGACGAGGCGTCGCCACGGCGGGTGCCGCGCTACCCGTACCCGCTGTCGAAAGCTGCCGGCGAAGACCTGGCGTGGTCGTACCACGGGAATGGTCTCGATGTCACTGTGGTGTACCCCGCCTGGGTCTTCGGCCCCGGCGACCGCACCTTCCTGCCCGAGCTCGTGCGCGGGCTGCGCGCCAACCAGCTCGTCCAGTTCGACCGTGGGCTACCGCCGATCGAGTTGACGTACAGCGCGAACCTGGCCGACGCGATCGTGCTGGCCGGCACCACTGCCAGCTGCGCCGGCGGCCGGTTCATCGTCGGTGACTCGTACGGCCTGACGTTGGGGCAGCTGTTCGCCTCGGTGGCCGAACGGATCGGGGCACGGCCGCCGACCACCTCGGTCCCCTTCGGCGCTGCCCTGGCCGCGGGGGCCGTGTCCGAACTCGCCGGGATGGCCGGCATCGGCATCAGATCCGGCCGGCCGCTGCTCACCCGTTACGCGGTTCGGTCCGTCGCCGGAGGCATGCGGTACGACGTCGGCCGGATCCGGTCGATCGGCTATTCACCCCGGTACGGCTTCGAGGAGGCGCTGAGCCTCGCCATGGCGGAACTGGAATTGGAGCAGGCGCATGGCAGCCGATGAGAACGACCCGGTCGTCTGCATCACCAACCCCGCGTCCGGTGTCCAGCGCAGGGACACCATCATGCGGCGGATCGCCACGGAACTGCCCGAGGCGCGGTGCTGGTCCACGCGCTATCCCGGGCACGGCATCGCCCTCGGGCGGCAGGCGGTCGAGGACGGGTACGCCACAGTGGTGGCGATCGGCGGCGACGGCACGCTGTCCGAGGTGGCCAACGGGGTGCTGGAGGCGGGCGGGGAGAAGGTGCGGCTGGCGTACGTGCCGGCTGGCACCTGCAACGACTTCGCTCGTGGCCTGCGGCCGGTCACCGACCTCGGTGACCTGCTCGACCGCACCCGCGACCGGGAGACCGACGTCGGAACGGTGACCTTCACCCGGCCCGACGGCACCCGGGACCAGCGGTACTTCCTGGTCAGCTGCACGGTCGGGCTGATCAGCGTGATCGGCCAGCGGTTCACCGAGAAGACACCTGTCAACCGGGTGCTCAAGCGGCTCAACCTCCAGCTCGCCGAGACGGCGTCGAGCATCCGGACGCTGGCCCGCTGGCGGCCGGTGGCGGTGCGGTTGGAACTCGACGGCGAACCGTCGCACCAGAGCATCAGCAATCTCGCCGTGCTCAAGGTGCCGTACTTCGCCGGTGGGCTGACCTTCGGCCGCACGCAACCCCCGCCAGCGGGCTACCTGGACGCGGTGCGGGTGTCGGGTGTCGGCCGCCTCGGCGTGGCCGGGCTGATGTGGCAGGTGTTCCGCGGGGCCGCGGCGGGACATCCGGCGATCCACCGGCAGGAGGTCCGCACCGTGTGCGTCGACGCGGACAGCCCGCTGCCGGTAGAGGTCGACGGCGAGATCGTCGGATACACCCCGGCCGAGTTTTCGATACATCCGTCCTGCCTGACGACGGTGGTATGAACCCAGCGAGGGAGCGACACGTGAGTGCCCCGACCATGTTCCACATCGGACTCGTGGTTCCCGACTACACCGGCCAACTCAGCCCGATGGCCACGCTCGGCAGAGAACTGCTCCGGCGGGGCCACCGGGTCACCCTGATCTCCCTGCCGGACGCCGGAACGAAGTCGTTCACGGCCAGGTTCGCCTTCGCACCGATCGGCGAGCGCGAGTTTCCGGTGGGCTCACTGGCGCGCTTCTCCGAGGAGCAGGGTCGGCTGACCGGCCTGGCCGCGGTGCGTTTCATCGTCCGGGGGTACGTGCGCGAGGTCGAGGTTCTGCTGCGGGACCTGCCGGTCCTGGTGCAGCGGCACGGCATCGACGCGCTGCTGGTGGACCAGGTCTACGGCGCCGGCAACACCGTCGGGGACCACCTCGACATTCCGGTCGTGAACGTGTGCAACGCGCTGGCGCTGAACACCGAACCCGGTGTGCCGCCGTTCATGACGGCGTGGCCGTACCATCCCTCGCCGCTCGCGCGGGTGCGCAACATGGTGGGCGACCAGGTGATCGCCTGGGTCATCCGGCCGGTGCTGCAACGGATCAACGACCGTCGTGCCGCGTGGGGCCTGCCGCTGATCAAAAGTGTGAACGACGGCTCGGATCTGGCCCAGATCACCCAACAGCCGCCGTTCTTCGACTTCCCCCGCACCCGCCTGCCGGACTCGTTCCACTACACCGGGCCGTTCCACGACGAGGACAGCACCGAGCCGGTGTCGTTCCCGTGGGAGCAGCTCGACGACCGCCCGTTGATCTACGCGTCGATGGGCACCCTCCAGAACCGCCTCCCGCACATATTCGAGGCGATCGCCACGGCCTGTGCCGGGCTCGACGCGCAACTGGTCATCTCCCTCGGCAGCACCGACGTCGAACCGCCGACCGGCCTTGCCGGAAACCCGATAGTGGTCCGGTACGCGCCCCAGCTCGATCTGCTGGCACGGGCGTCTCTCGTCATCACGCACGCCGGCATCAACACCACACTGGAAGCGCTCGCCCATGGCGTGCCGATGGTCGCGCTGCCCGTGGGCAACGACCAACCGGGCGTGGCCGCCCGACTCACGTACCTCGGCGCCGGCGAGTTCATCCCGGTGCACAAGGTGACTCCGGCGCGGCTGCGGGCGGCCATCGACACGGTGAGCGGCGACCCCGCCTACCGGGCGAAGGCGCAGCACTACAAACGCCGGATCGCGGAGTTGGACGGCGTACGACGGGCGGCCGACATCGCCGAGGAGGCGTTCCGGACACGCCGCCCGGTACGCCGACAGGAGATGTCCGAAACGACGGAAGGTGGCCGCCGATGACCCCGCAGGCGGGACGGATGGCCCGGCAACTGCCGACCCTCAACGGTCTGCGGGGGCTCGCCGCGGTCACTGTCTTCTTCTCGCACACGACGTTGTTCGGCTTCTTCGCCGACGAGCGGATCGACGACTGGTGGTACCTCGCTCTCAGCCGTACCGGCTCCGCCGCGCTCGGCTTCTTCTTCATCCTCAGCGGTTTCGTCCTGACCTGGTCGGCTCCCGACCACGAGCCGAATCGCCGGTTCTGGCGCCGCCGGGCCGCCCGGATCCTGCCGAACCACCTGGTCGTCTGCGCCGTGTTCATCCTCCTACTGATCCTGGTACGGGGCGGCGCGCCGCTGTGGCCGACGGTGGCGAACCTCGCGTTGGTGCAGAGCTGGATCCCGAACGAGTTCATCTTCAACGGGGTCAATCCGCCGAGCTGGTCGCTGAGTTGTGAAATCTTCTTCTACGCGTCGTTCCCGTGGGTGCTCGCCGGCATCCGACGGCTCAACGCCACCTGGCTCTGGTCGCTCGCGGGTGGCATCGTCGCCGCGATGCTCCTCGCGCCCGCCTTCTCCCTGGCGTTTCTTCCGGCCGAGCCGACGTACACCTACGCGGACGCGGCATTTCCGCAGTTCTGGTTCGTCCAACAGTTTCCGTTGATCCGGATGCTGGACTTCGTCCTCGGAATCGTCATCGCCCAGCTCGTCATGCGGGGGCTGTGGATCAGGCTGAGCCTGCCCGGCGCCGCACTTGTCACGCTGGCCTTCTACGGCGTCTCCGAGGTCGTTCCGCTGCTCTACTCGGTCGTCGCGGCGATGGTCATCCCGCTCGCGTTGCTGGTGGCCGCCGCGGCCCGGGCGGACGTCGAGGGGCACCGCTCACCGCTGCGCGGGCGGGTCACCGGCTGGCTGGGCGACACGTCCTTCGCCTTCTACCTCCTGCACATCCTGGTGTTGTACGGCGCCGCCAACATGGCTCCGAACGGCTTCGGCGTCGCCGCCGCGCTCGCCGTGATGATCGGTGCCTACCTGGTGACCCTCGGCCTGGCCTCGCTGCTTCACGTCGGCGTGGAACGGCCGATGATGCGCCGGTTCGCCAAGCCCCGCAAACCGGCGGCTGCCCCTGCGGCCGCCGCTACGCCAGCCGCTGAACCGCTGCCCGTCGCGACGGGTGACGGGACGCGGGTCACGTAGCGACAGTCGGACCCGGAACCGAACGGTGCCCTGGCTGATCCGGTCCGGATCAGCCAGGGCATCAGGTCACCTGACGGTCAGCGTGGCCCGGACCGCGCCGGCCGGACGCAGCGTGACCATTGGTACGACCTCCAGCCGCTCGCCACGCGTGTCGACCCGGTATCGGGTGAGCAACGCGCTCAGCAGGACGGTCATCTCCAGCAGCGCGAAGTGTTCGCCGATGCAACTGCGCGGGCCGCCACCGAATGGGAAGTAGGCGTAGCGCGGTCGGTCCTGCTGCCCGAGGAACCGGTCCGGCGCGAAGCGCTCCGGGTCGGGCCAGAATTCCGGATGCCGGTGCGTGACCCAGGGGGCGACCACCACCTTGGTATTGGCCGGAATGCGGTGTCCGGAAACCACGACGTCGGTTTCGGCCATCCGCTCCATGCTGTACACGGGCGGGTACAGCCGCATGCCTTCCATGATCGCAGCCCGCACCAGCTCCTGGTCGCCGGTGCCGGCCGCGGCCGCGACCCGTTCCTGCACCTCCTGGTGCTGACCCAGCAGGTGCATGGTGAAGGCCAACCCGGCCGAGGTCGTCTCGTGCCCGGCGAGCAGGAACACGAGCATCTGGTCGCGGATCTCCTCCATGGACAGGGTCTGCCCGGTCTCCGGATCCTTGGCCGCGAACAGCCGGCTGAGCATGTCCTCGGTCTCCTCGCCGCCGGTTCGCTGCCGGGCGGCGATGATGCGGTCGATGATGTCGTACTGGGTCGCGCGGACCTGCGTGATCCGGCGCGACCGTGGAGTCGGCCAGCTCAGCGGCAGCTTGACGACCTGTAGGGCGCGTGCCAGTGCCAGGTCGCCAAGGATGGGCATGAGCTCCTGTAGCCGGGGAACGACCTCGTCGATGTCGTCACCGAACAGCGCCCGGCCGACCACCCGCATCGTGTAGCGCTGCATGACCTGGTAGAGGTCCACGACGGACCCGGCGGTGACCGCCATGTCGTCGACGACGCGGACCGCCTCCTCGGCCATCAGCTCGGTGTAGCGGGCCACCCGGCGCGGCGTGAACAGCGGTTGCAGCGTCCGCCGCTGATGCAGCCAGCGGTCTCCGTCGCTGGTCAGCAGGCCCTCACCGATGAACTCCCGAAGGATTTCGTACGCGCTCGCGCGACGGCTGAAGACCTGGGGCGTGGTGAGGACCTGGTGGATGCCGTCCGGGTGGTGCACGTTCACCACGTCGACGCTGACGGCGCGTGGCCCCCGTGGCAGCCCGACGTGGTAGGCCACCACGTCGCCGTACCTGTGGAAGCCGTTCAGGATCGATCCCAGCAGGTCCTGGCGGAGTTCCGGCAACATGCCGAGGAGCGGATGCCCGGTCGGACCCGGTACGGCGGTGGCCTTGGACAACTGTGTCGTCACGGTGATCCCCGTTCAGTCGATCGACGGACGTCGACTATATTTCCACGCGCCGTACCCCTTTTTCAGCACAGAATCCCGGCAGCCGGCAGCGATGGTTGCCACTGTCGCCGTCGCCAGCAGGCAAGAGGTCGACACCAACCGACGCCCCGCCGGTCGGTCGCGCAACGACAGCCGGGCGTGGCACCGCTGGACGGCGCACGCCCGGCTGTGCGGGGCGACGGGCGCGGCGGGCGCGCTCGCGTCGGCGGGTGCTCACCAGTGGCGGTACGACGCCCAGTCGAAGTCCGCGTAGACGCCCTCGGCACCCAGGTCCTGAACCCACAGGCCGACGAACGCGCCGGTGAAGCCCCAGCCCTCCGGCTCACCATCGACCAGGGTCGCGGCGTACTCGTCGGACAGGATGGTGGCGTCGAGCTCTGCCGGCAGCTCGACCCAGCGCGCCTCGCCGGCCAGTTGATAGGCGAAGGTCAGACTCGGGCCGTCGAAGGTGGCCCGCAACGTGATGTCGCCCGCGCTCGGCAGGTCGACGTGGCACGCGTCGTGCATGACCCGCCGGCCGTTGTCGCACGACATCACCTCAAGCACCGGCTGGCCGTCGTCGTCGGCGGTCACATAGGCGTAGTGCCAGTTGCGGGTGTTGTAGTAGGCGGTGACGCCGGCGAGCTGGCGGTAGTTGGCCGGCTCGAAACGCATGGCGGCCGTCAGCTCGCACTGCTGCGCGGTGACGCGACGCGCGACCAGGCTCGGACGGTGCCGGCCGACCGGCGACTGGCCGCCGTGAATCCGCAGGATCGAGGGGTGCGAGGTGAGATCCACCCAGTCCGCGGTGGCGGGACGGCGCAGCGTCGACCACTCTGGGCCGAGCACCGGCTCGGTGAAGTCGTCGCGCTCCTCCGGCAGATCCGCCGCCGGCTCAGCCTCGCCCGGCACGGGCACGAGCACCGCCGGTATCCCGTCCTCGATGCGCGGCCACTCCCCCTCCGGCCAGTGCACCTCCTGGATCGCGGTCTCCCGGCCGAGCACGCACCGGCCGAGGGGGGTGTACGGCCGGGCCGTCAGGTGCGCCAGGTACCAACGCCCGTCCGGCGTGGACACCAGGCTGCCGTGGCCGGACTTCTGCAGCTCCAGCTCGGGACGGCCCTGCGAGGTGAGCAGCGGGCCGTCCGGATGGGCCTCGTACGGCCCGAACAGGCTACGGGAGCGGGCCATCGTCGCCTGGTGCGTCCAGGAGGTGCCGCCCTCCGCGGTCAGCAGGTAGTACCAGCCGTCCTTCTGGTACACGTGCGGCGCCTCGGTGACGCCGGCGGTGGTTCCCTGGAAGATCGTCCGCTCGGTGCCGACCAGGCGACGGGCCTCGCGGTCGTACTGCTGGATCTGAATGCCCGCGAACCGGTCACGGCCCGGCCGCCAGTCGGCGACCATCGACAGCATCCAGGTGGTGCCGTCCTCGTCGTGGAACAGCGACGGGTCGAACCCGCGCCCGTGCAGCACGACCGGGTCCGACCAGGGCCCGGCGAGGTCGCTCGCGGTCACCAGATAGTTCTGCGGATCCCAGTATCCGCTGGCGAAGCTCGCCACGTCGGCGTACAGGAGATGAAACTCACCGTCCACATAGGACAGATCGGGCGCCCACACGCCGTTGGAGTCGCCCGCTCCGCTCAGGTCGAGAAGCCGCCGCTCGGTGATGACGCCACCGAGCGGGCGCCAGTGCACCAGGTCGGTCGAGTGATGCAGCCGGACGCCCGGGTACCACTCGAAGGTTGACGTGGCGATGTAGTAGTCAGTGCCGACGCGCAAGATCGACGGGTCGGGGTTGAAGCCGGGAAGGACCGGGTTTCGGATCAGCCGGCCAGGCACCTCGCCGCCGTGGGGCCCGGCCGCTGCCGGACTCTTTGTTGCGGTCGTCATTTCGCTTCTCCGTAACGGTAGCCTCGTCGAAAGTTTCGACGAGGTTCGATCGCCTGATCGGCACAGACTAGCCGCTATTACACCTTAGTGACAATGGCGTTGGCCTGTACAGCCGCGTCATGTCCACTGTCGCTTGCTTCCGGAAGTTGCTCCGATAGTTCACCTTCACCACCTTCTTGCAGGCTTCGTAATTAGGGGCCGGGCGGCCCACTCCGGCACCGCTGGCAGCCGGCCAGATCCGGTGGTGAGGCGACCTGCCGACCAGAGGTGCGGGCGGGCGGCACGGCACGGGACACGGTGGCCGGTACGGCCACCGGGCAACCGCCACCGGTGCTGTCGCGTCCGCTCCACGACACCCCGACAGCGGTGCCACCGCCCCGACAACGTGCCGAAGCGGCGATCGTGGTGTGACACCCGACTGGCTGCGGTTTCACATCATTCAGCGGCGGAAGAATTGCGTGGCCCCGGCCGCCGCCACCGTTGTCAGCCGCCTAATGCCGCCACGATCTGCTGCCCTCTCACCGGCACGCCCGGACGGCATCCAGGACACTGCGGGCGTAACGCGGGGGTGGCACCGGACGGCGGCAGACGTGCGCGCTGGTGATGGCCCCGCGCAGCCGCGGATGGGATGTTTGCCCGGTCCGAACGGGATGCGAGGCTGAACGTGTGGCCTCCCGATCGGCGTACACGTGAACAACCCTTGGCCGTCCGGCGGCCTGGACGGAACCGCACTCCCCCTGCGGCAGCCCGACGACATTCTCGCCACGGCCGCCCACCGGTGACGCCCGGATGAGCCTGGTGTCGGCGTTCGTACCGATCTGGATTCTCACCGCGGTCGGCTACGCGGCCTGTCGTTGGGGCCTGCTGGGCGAGGGGGCGGCGTCGGTGCTCGGCCGGTTCGTGTTCCAGCTTGCGATGCCGGCCGCCCTGTTCCTGGCCCTGTCCCGAATGCCGCTGTCCGTGTTCGACGGCCGCTCGCTGCTCGCCTTCGCAGTGAGCACCGTCGCGGTCGTCGGGTTCGGGTGGGTCGGCGCGAGCTGGCTGTTTGGTCGCAGGCCCGGCGAACGGCCGATCTGGGGCATGGCCGCCGGGTACGTGAACTCGGCGAACCTCGGCATCCCGATCGCCACGCAGGTCCTCGGCAACGTGTCGTTCCTGGCGGAGGTGGTGCTGCTGCAGGTGCTGGTGGTGACGCCCGTGATCCTGGTCGCCCTGGACCGGCACAGCGACCCGGCCGGGCGGGTACGCGTCCGCCGTATCGCCTCCCTGCCGGTCCGCAACCCGGTGATCCTGGCATCGCTGCTCGGTGTCGCGTCCTCGGCCGCCGGCCTGCGACTGCCGTCGGCGGCTGGCGCGTCGCTCACCCTGCTCTCGGCAGCCGCCGTTCCGGCCGCGCTGGTCGCGCTCGGCGCGTCGCTGCACGCTCCGGCGCCGACACGAGTAGAGCCGACAGAGCGGGTAGAGCCGGCGGAGCGGGTGGAGCCGGCGGAGCGGGTGGAGCCGGCGGAGCCAGCCGGGCTGGCCGAGCTGGCCGTGATCACCGTGCTGAAGCTCGTCGCACAGCCGGTCGTCGCGTACGTGACCGGGCTGGCCCTGCACCTGTCCGCGCCACAGATGCTCGCCGTGGTGGTGTGTGCGGGCCTGCCGACGGCGCAGAACACGTTCATCTACAGCCAGGAGTACGGCGTCGGCGAGGCGGTGACCAACCGGGCGGTGCTGGTGACCACGACGCTGTCACTGGCCACAGTGGCCGGGGCCGCGACGCTGCTCGGCTAGGGCCTGAGCTGACCCGTCCAGCACGCGTCTCGGTACGGCGAGCGCCCGACCCGCTGGCCGCCGTCGTCGACGACCAGCGGGACGGCAGCACGGATGCCGATGGGCCGCCAAGGCGCCGGGCGCGCGTCGGCGGCTCACCCTCTCAGCCGTTGTCGATGAGGCTGGCGATCTCGTTGTAGATCAGGTGCGCCTTCGCGCCCTGGTTCGACGGACAACCGCCGAGGTGGTGCAGGGCGATCACGCGGTGGCTGGCGTTCAGCACCGGTGAACCTGAGTTGCCACCGGAGGTGTCACAGCTGTAGCTGATGTTCCAGGTGTTGTAGTTCGCGTTCCGGACGGCGCAGGTCGCGCCGTTCTGGGCGTCCTCGTAGATCGACAGCCGCTTCGGGCTGCCGTCGCCGTGCCCGGGGATGTAGATCCGGGTGCCGTTGCTGGTGGCGGTGGTCGCCAGGTACAGCGTGCCGAAGCCCTGGATGGCGGCGAAGTTGTTGACCGAGAACAGGGTGTAGTCGAGTTGGCTGGAGCCGCCGCTGCTCACCTTGTAGAGGGTGGCACCGCTGACCTTGGTGCCAGCGCCGGGATTGGCACCGCCACAGGTGGCGCACTGGTAGTTGAACTGCATCTCGCTGCCGCTCACGGCGGACTGCGTCGAGAAGCAGTGCTTGTTCGTCAGCATCCGGTTGGTGTTGCCGACCCGCCAGGTGGTGCACATTCCACCGCCGCTGATCAGCAACCGCGCCACCGCCCTGCCGCGGGCGTACTCGGTGGGGTGGCTGTTCTGGTAGCACACCACGTCGCGGCGGGCGTCGGTGCTGCACACGGACTGGGTGGAGAAGTTGTGCGCGGCGACCTCGGTGCGGTCGTATCCGCGCCAGAACCGGTCGATGGTGGCCGCGCTGCCCCGTGCGGGGCGGCTGCTGTGCAGTGTCACCACTGCGGTGTCGCCGTCCACCGACATCGCCCAGAAGCCCGGCTGTCCGTCGGTGGTGTAGTCCGAACCGGTCGCCCGGTTCAGGTGGCGGTCGTACCGGTAGCTCTCCTTGCCGTCGCGGCTCGACACGGTGACGTAGTCGCCCTCGGCCAGTCGCAGTGAGCTGAAGTGCACCTTGATGTAGGTAGCGCCGGGGTGCTGGATGACCTGTGTCCCGCCGTTGGGGGCGTAGGACAGCGAGCTGCCGACGGTGCGGAGTTCGCCGATCGTGGTCACACCCTCTGCCGAGAACTGGTTCGATTCCGGTGCCCGCTCGGATGATGGCGCGAGAGGGGCAACCGAGTACGCCTCGGCGGCGGGTACCGACAGTAGGCTCAGCCCGAGTGTGCAGGCAGCGAGCGCGACCGCCCCCGTTCGTAGGCGGTGCAGGGCATGTTTCATCTGTCGCTCCTTCTCAGGAATCAGCACCGAGACGTGCCTTCGGTCTTCCTACCTGAGATGACGCAAGAGATATAATCCCATCTATGTCATAGCGGTGCCGCTAGATCAGCCGGCGCCGTATTCGCCACACCACCACACCGATCAGGATCGCCGCGACGGCGACGAACACCGCCGCCTCGATGAGCTGGAACGTCCAGAACCGGTCGGCCGGGTGATAGACCCCGAATCGCTGGATGCCCCGCGCGTGCAGGAACTGGTTGAGGTTCTCGCCGGCCCGGTTGGCGGCGCCCTCCAGCTCGTGGTACTCGGTCCCGCTCAGCCTGCGCCCGCTGGCGTCCACGTAGCCGCGTTCGATCACCCAGTCGGCGAAGCCGGGCACGGCCCGGCGCCCCGCCTGGTCCGTCGTGCCGCCGACTCCGACCGGCTCCGTGGTGGTGAGCGGCGTGGCGTACGCGGGACGGGCCAGCAGCGCCACCGCCATCCGGGCGGCGAGGAACGCCCCGAACGCGACGCCGAACGCGGGCAGGCTGCGCCGCAGGATCGCCCCGGCGGCGGTGGCGACGCCGAACGCGAACAGCGCGTACGCCACCGGAACAAGTCCTTCCAGGTCGAAGGCGTCGTACTGGAACCGTCCCTCCCAGGCGTCGAACGGCTGACGGAACCAGGTGAGCACCGCGGTGAACATCCCGGTGAGCGCGACGGTGACGCCGGCGAGTGCCGCGAGCTTGGTCGCCAACCAGCGCATCCGCGGGACGGCCTGCGTCCAGGCGAGCTGCCAGGTGCCGTCCTCCAGTTCGCGCGCGAGCAGCGGCGCACCGAGGAACGCACCGATGACGACGGGGACCAGATAGAAGCCCGCCAGGAGGTTCTCGACGTACCCGTACTCCTCGTCGAGCCGGCGGAAGGACGCCGCGCAGGCCTCGTTGACACCGGCGTCTCCCGCGCACCCGGCGGGACCGCCGGGGAACAGGTCGTGGGCCTGCGTCCCGAGCACGAGCAGGACGACGGCGAACATGCCGACGAACAGACCCAGGACGCAGACCTCGGCCCGGTGCTGGCGCCAGATCAACCACGTCATGCCGGCACCCCGGACGGGACGGTGGTGCTCGGCTCGGACGGCCGACGCAGGTACGCCAGCACCAGCTCCTCCAGCGCGACCGGCTGGGCCTGCCACCCGGGCGCGGGCGGGAGCCCGCCGTCGCGTACCAGCAGGCTCGTGTGGCGGTCGCTGTGGACGGCCTCCACGACGGCGCCGGATCGGTCGAGGTCGGTGGGCGTGCGCGGGCCGACGAGCCGCCGGTGCTCGACGAGGAGGGTGTCGATGTCACCGGTGAGCGTGACCCGGCCGTTGTTGAGCACGACCAGGTGGTCGCAGACGCGCTCCAGCTCGTGCACGACGTGGGAGGAGAACAGGACGGTCACCTCGCCGTCGGCCACCGCGCCCATGAGGACCTGAAGGAACTCGTGCCGGGCCAGCGGGTCGAGGCTGGCCACCGGCTCGTCGAGGACGAGCAGGTCCGGCCGCTTCGCCAGGGCCAGCGCCAACGCGACCTGGGCCTGCTGGCCGCCGGAGAGCGTGCCGGCCCTGCGGTCGAGCGGGATGCCCAGCTTCGCCAGCCGGCGCTCCGCCAGCCCCTGGTCGAACCGCAGGTTGCAGGCCCGGCCGAAGCGGAGCATCTCGGCGACGGTGAAGCGCTTGTACAGCGGGTGGTCCTGGGCCAGGAACCCGACCCGGGACAGCGTTTGCGGGGTGCTGGCGGTGACGTCGTGGCCGAGGACCTCCACCGTGCCGGTGCTCGGTGCCAGCAACCCGACGACCAGGCGCAGCAGCGTGGTCTTGCCCGCGCCGTTCGGCCCGACCAGGGCGATCACGCCGCCCGCCGGCAGGGCCAGTGTGCAGTCACGCAGCGCCCAGCCCTTCCGGTACCGCTTGCCCACAGCGTCGGTGCGCAGCGCGAACTCGGTCGCTGTCACGCCACGTCCTCGTTTCGCGTCTGCTGGTGCACGGAGGTGAAGAGCGCGTTGACCGCCTGCTCGTCGAGGCCGGCGTCGTAGGCGCGGCGCAGCCAGGTCGCCAGGCCGCGGCGCAGCGACGTGTACGTCGATGGCGACATCGCGGCCGACTGCTGTTCGTTGACGAACGTGCCCTGGCCGGGCCGGCCGGTGACCAGGTTTTCCTGCTCCATCTGCCGGTACGCCTTGGCGACGGTGTTCGGATTGATCGCCAGGTCCTCGACCACCTCTCGGATGAGCGGGAGGCGGTCACCGGGTTGGAGGAAGCCCAGCAGCACCGCCTGGCGGACCTGCTGGACGAGTTGCAGGTACGGCGGCACGCCGGAGCGGGTGTCGAGCCGGAAGACGAACACGATGACCCCTTACTGATTTACTAGGAACATAGTAAAGCAGCACGGTGGCGGTCAAGAGAGGTCACCCGCCCGCCCGAGCGCGGCACCGGATCCGGGGCCCCGCCCGCGCGGGCGTCGGCCGGCACCCGCGCGGTCGGGGCCTACGTCGGAAAATCAGGATGTTTCGACCACGCCGGCCTCGCGTTGTTGAGACCCTTGTTACTCGCCGGCGCCGGGCCCGGCCGGCCATGGTTTCGCCGGCCAGGGGTGCGCGATGGCCCCTCGACGTGGGGGTGGGACGTGGTTGGCGGGTCTGCTGCGCAACGGTGGCGTGACGTCGCGCCGTTGGTCGTGTTGACGGTGCCGGTGCTGGCGGGCGCGGGGTTGTGGTTCGCGGGCCAGCGCGGGGCCGCCGACGTGTGCTGGGCGGCGACGACCTCGGTCACCCTGCTGGTCACGCTGCGCTGGTTGGTCCAGTCGTTGCGGCGGCACCGGATCGGCGTGGACGTGATCGCGACTCTGGCTCTGGCCACCTCGCTGCTGGTCGGTGAGTACCTGGCCGGGGCGGTGGTGGCGCTGATGCTGGCCAGTGGGCACACGTTGGAGCGCTACGCCCAGGGGCGGGCCACCCGGGACCTGCACGAGCTGCTGGCGCGAGCACCCCGCCGGGCACGGCGCCGCGGTCCGAACGGCGACATCCAGGACGTCGACGTGAACGACATCCGGAAGGACGATCGACTGCTGGTCGGCCCGGGTGAGGTCGTGCCGGTGGACGGCTTCGCCGAGGACGCGGCGACGCTGGACGAGTCCGCGGTGACCGGCGAGTCCCAGGCGGTCGAGCGCCGGGCCGGGGACCGGCTGGCCAGTGGAGTGGTCAACGCGGGCGCGGCGTTCGGGTTGCGGGTCGCCTCGGTGGCGGCCGAGAGCACCTACGCGGGAATCGTCCGGCTCGCGGAGGAGGCGAACGCGGAGAAGGCGCCAATGGTGCGGCTGGCCGACCGGTACTCGGCGGCGTTCGTGCCGTTCACCCTGATCCTGGCCGGTATCGCGTGGGCGGCCTCCGGGCAGTTCGTGCGGGCGGTGGCGGTACTGGTGGTGGCGACTCCGTGCCCGTTGCTGCTGGCCACCCCGATCGCGATAGTGGCGGGGTTGTCCCGGGCGGCCCGGCGCGGTGTGCTGGTCCGCAACGGCGGCTCGTTGGAACTGCTGGGCCGGGCGCGGACGCTGCTCGTGGACAAGACCGGGACGCTGACGGCGGGGCGTCCGGAGATGGCCAGGGTGCTGACCGCGCCCGGCGGCGACGGGGACGAGTTGCTGCGGATGGCCGCCTCGGTCGAACAGCTGTCCTCCCATGTGCTGGCCGCCGCGATAGTGCGGGCCGCCAAGGACCGGAGCAGTCGGCTCGTGGCGCCCACCGAGGTGACGGAGGAGCCCGGACAGGGGGTGAGCGGCCGGGTCGACGGCCGGCTGGTCCGGGTCGGCCAACACGGCGGTGACCTACCGGACTGGGCCGCACGCGCACGGCAGCAGGCGGAGGAGGACGGCCTGTCGACGGTCTGGGTGGGCCTGGACGGCGTCCTCGCCGGGGCGGTGCTTCTCCGCGACCCGGTACGGCCCGACGCGAAGGACACCGTACGACGGCTGCGGCAGGCCGGCTTCCAACGGGTGATCATGGTGACCGGAGACCGGCCGGAGGTCGCCGAGCGGGTGGCCCGCGCGGTGGGCGTGGATGACGTGGTCGCCCGCTGCTCCCCGCACGAGAAGGTGGCCCGGGTACGGACCGAGTCCGACCGGGCGGTGACGGTGATGGTCGGCGACGGGATCAACGACGCGCCAGCGCTGGCAACCGCCGCAGTGGGCGTGGCACTGGGGGCGACCGGGGCGACGGCCTCGGCGGACGTCGCGGATGCGGTGCTGTCGGTGGACCGGCTGGACCGGTTGGCGGACGCGGTGGAGATCGCCCGCCGGTCCCGGACGATCGCGGCGCAGAGTGCTGGCGTGGGCATGGGATTGGCGGTGGTGGCGATGATCGCCGCCGCGTTCGGCCTGCTGCCCCCGGTGGCCGGCGCGTTCCTGCAGGAGGGCATCGACGTGGCCGTGATCCTCAACGCGCTACGCGCTCTCGGCGGCGGCGGGACCCGCGTCTGAGCGCTGCCCAACCGGCGCGCGGCTTCTTGGGCACGTCAGCTCCTGTCGGCACCCGACGACCCTTCTGAACCAGCCCGGCGAGGCGAAGCGAGGCTACGGTGCAGGACGTCAGGCACCGGCGGGCGGGCGCCGCCGGTGTTCTATGGGACCAGCTCGGCCACGGAAAGCGCCTCGTCCAGCCGACCAGCGGCCAGGTCGTCGTGACGGATCACGAAACTCCCGACGCTGCGGTAATAGAGCTCGTTGTCGACGGGAAAGCGGGCGAGCGACACCCACTCACTCGTCAGCCGGTGCGTCTCCAACTCCACCTGGGAATACCACTTCGCGACCGGGATGACGATCTCGCCGGTCTTCTCGCGCCACGCGAGGGTCTGCTCCGCAAAGCTCTGGACGACGTTCTCGTCGGCATACCCGCCGATCCAAGCGCTGACGTACTCGCTGTTCGGCGGCCAGAGGTCGTTGGCCAGCGCACAGAGTTCGTCCAGGTGCGGCAGGTCACGTTCGAGGTCACGGGCCACCTGCTGCTGAACGGGCGACAGGTCGTCCTCATCTTCGTCCTCGTCGTCCTCGTCGACCCCGAACCAACCGGGGAACTCCGCGCGCAGCGTGGCAGAGACGTCGTACTGCTCGCCGACGAACGCTTCGTCGGTGGATGCCGTCGCCACCTCGGTATCGGTACCGGCCGGCACATACACGACTCGCCCGTACCGCCGCTCCCCGGTGGCGGCGGCCTGCTCGTGGTTCAGAAAGAACAGCAGCGAGCCGTCTGCCGGCAGGCCGAAACCGTCGACTCTCGGCAGCGCCGCACAATCGACCGAGAAGATGAACGGCAACGGGCTGACCCCGTCGGACGGCCAGTCCATGCCCACCGGCAGTCGGGGCAACCCACCGAACTGCCCGACCGGAACACCGCCGACTCCCCCGCTCAGCCGGATCGACAGACGCAGGTGCTGGACGAACCGGCCGACCTCGTCGTCCGGGAGGCCCAACGCGAGCGCCGCCCGACGAAACTGCCCCTCATGATCCATAACGCACCATGGTGCCACGCAGTCAACAGCCAGAGGACGGAGCCCGGCAACCGGGTGCCGCCCATCACGACCTGAGCGACGCCGGCGGCGGCAGTCATTCCCGCAGGGACGGGGAACCATCGGCAGCTTCCATCCGCTGACCGTGGAGCGCGCGAAGCGCGTCGAGCGCGACTGCGGTGAGAACGGCGCGGCCGACACCGGCACGGCCGAGCAACTCCATCCCTCGGGTGACGGCGACGAAGTAGACCGCCAACGATTGCACGTTCGCGTCGTCCGGTAGATCCCCGTCCTCCCGCGCATGTTCCAGGCATTGGGCATAGACCTCGGCGAGCTGCTCGATACCGGCCTTCGTGGCCGTCGACAGCGGGTCATCCTCGCCTGTCGATTCGACAAGCGCCCGCGTGGTCAGCGAGACCCGCCGATCACTGCTGCTGAGCTCGATCGCCAGCCGGAGCATGTGGCCTCGAATTTGTTCCAGCGCCGAGGCGTCCTCGTGTCCGAGTGCTTCCGAGACGGCGCGCGTCGCTTCCTCGCGGTCCTCGGAGAGCGCTCGGAGGAACAATTCCCGCTTCCCGCCGAACGCGTTGTACAAGCTCTGCTTCCCCAGACCGGTGGCCCGCACCAGGTCGTCCAGCGTCGCAGCGGCGAGGCCGTGCGCCGCGAACACCTCGCCGGCGCTGCTGACGACATCACTCTCGACGAACTTACGGGGACGAGGCATGTGAGCAAGCATACGTTATTGACCATGTGGTCAAAAACCTGTTAGCTTGGTTGGAGCGCCCGTCAATACTCGACTCCTGGCGGGCGTCGGCACCTCAATTCCGGTAGCGACACCAGGGCTTAGGAAAGAGCGACGTGAGAACCAACGAAGAGGTTGTCCGCGAGGCATACCGGCTGGCGGAAGGAAGCGTCCTGGACGGGGATGGCTTTCGCGCCCTGTTCACCGAGGACGGGGCGTTCAACGACATGCCGAACTCGATGAGCTTCCGCGGGGACGAGATTCCGCAGGCATTGGTGGGCTTCGCCAGCGTCTTTCCCGACGTCCACCGCGAGCTACTCGCCGTGCATGCGCTCGGTGCTGTCGTTGCCGTCGAACTCCGAATTCAGGGAACGCATCTCGGCGGGTTCCCCACCCCGGCCGGTGAAATCCCGCCGACCGGTAACCGGATCGACGTGCCGACGGCGGATCTCTGGCATCTCCGGGACGGGAAAATCGAAAGGTTCGACTGCTACAACGCGGCGAACGTACTGCTCGCACAAATCGGCGTGAAACCCGACTTCGACTCGGCAATCAAGGCCGCCAAGGCAGCGGCCGCAGGGGCGTAGTTCCATCAACTGACCCCACACCCCGGACGGAGTCCGATCATGTATCAGATCCGGACCTACACCCTGCGCACGGCAGAAGCGCTCCAGCAGTACGCCACAGTGCACTGGCCACGGCATGTCGCCAGCATGCCCGCATTCGGTGTCACAGTGCGCGGCTTCTGGACCGATCACCAGGCCGGCGCGCACCGTTTGATCGCCCTGCTCTCATTTCGGGAGGGCACCCACCCCGCCGAATTCACCACCGCTTACGTCGCGAGCCCCGAACTGGCGGCGGACATGCGGGGCTTCGACGTCAGCGACATCGTCGACGTCGAGGAACTGCTGCTCGATCCGGTCGCCGGATCTCCCCTGGCCTGAGCGAGGATTCACTGTCGCATTGGTGGGGCGGTTCCGTTCGCACCGAACCACCTCCGGACGCGGCACCGTCGGATGTGGCGAGCCACGCCGGCGGTGCCGCCGCCATGCACGACGCCGCCAGCGCAGACAGCCCAGGTGACGTTGAAGTACCGGTCTCGCGCGCTGAGCATGAACGGCAACTGGCTGCGCGGGTGGCCCACTATCTACCAGACGTCCAGGCCTTCTTCGCCGCAGCCGCTCGGGACAGTGCCGCGGTGATCTGCTGGCTTGACTGATCGGTGACTCAGCGGCCGGAGCGCCGGTAGCGCTCACGTCAGGTCGTCGACGCGCAGTCCGATCTGGACGACGAAGGGGTGTGTAGTGTGTACTCATGACACTCGCTGATCTCCGGCACCTCGCGAGCCCGCTCACCCCACGCCATGCCACCCCGGTCGACGACCCGGCCGAACGGCACCGTCTTGCCGCAGAGGTCGACACCGACACATCCGAGTACATCGCCGGCTTCATCTCTCAGACCGGCCGGGTGCTCGGTGAAGTGGTGCAGTCGGGTGAGACCGTCCTGTACGAAAGCGACATCGCGCTGGATGAGGATGGGGACTGGACGCCCGGGGACCCGTCTCTCATGTGGAGGGTGGCAGCGGGCACTCCTCAGGAGGACGTATACGACGACGCCGCCCGCGTCTTTTTGGCCCACAGCCTGCGCACCGGGGCCGCCAGTCAGTTCTGTGGATGGCGGGACCGGGTTGTGGCAATCGTGCCCGAGGAAGTCGGCCCCAAGGAGTCAAAGATCATTCGTACGTTGGCTGGCGGCGGCATCGAGGTCGTACACACGTACAACGTTCTTGATGCCTACGGCACCTACGCCCGATGGGTCACCGACCTTGCCCTGGAGTACGGAAGCGGTGACGATGCAATAGCTTCGGACACACCCCAACCGCCCGGCATGGCACGACCGGTCGTCAGCGCATGGCTGATGCGCGAGGCGGGCGAGGCACAGCTCCAGCAAGCCCGCCACTCCCTCAAGTTCGGCTTGGCGGGGTACGCGCGGGTGCCGAGTGAGGAGTTGCCGATCGCCGAACTCGCGCGCTCCCTCTACACCGACCGCGCGAACCTGACGAAGGTCATCAAGGCGGCCGAGAAAGATGCCAGGATCACCGGCATCCTGGACGCGATCGCGTCCGGGGACCGCGACCGGATCATCACGACCCTTCGCAACGGGTAGAACGGCCGGACCTCTGCCGACCTGAGACGGCAGCCCGAGCCGGAGGCCGCCATTGGCGCACGTATGTGGAACGGCCACAGAATGCACTGCGCGGCTGCCTTCGTTCACAGTAACGGCGCCGCCGCGCCAACCAGGTCCTCGGTGAGGCGCGCGTCGCGTCCAGTTGCAGCCCTGGGGCTCGGTGCTCGTCGACCATCAACTGACCCCACCGGATCGACCATGGCTGGTAGCGTGCGCCGAACATGAAGATCACGGGGGAAACATCGATGAACCGAACTCGACTCGTCCTGACTGGCGTGGCCGTTGCGGCGGCGATCGCCACGGCCGGCTGCGATCCGCAGCCCGAATCTACGGACACCTCGACCTCCTCATCCCCGGCGGCCACGAGCGCCGCCCCGACCGCCGGTGCGGCCACCACCGCGGCCAGCCCCGCAGCCGACGGTGCGGCCACAGCGAAGGCCTGCGCCGACATCAAGAAGGACATCAAGGACAACGCGACCAAGATCGCCGAGGCCGAGAAGATCGGCCCGCCGGCCGGGCACTTCGCGGTCAGTGCCCAGTGGGCCGCCGGGTCGGTCGCGATCCTGGCGCACTCGATGGGTGCCAACGAGGCAGTCACCGCCGCCTCCGAGAAGGTCCAGAACGAGATGATGGGCCTGAGCGACGCGTACAACAAGTCCGCCGACGCCAAGCCCAGCAAGAAGGCACTGGAAGCCGCTGTCAAGGAGCTGGACACGGCCTGCTCGGCCGCCTGACCGGTCCGACCACGCAATCGGCGGTGACCACCACCCGGGTGGTCACCGCCGATTCGCAGGTCCGTGGGGTCCTCAGCCGATCTCAGCGCGCACTGGGGCAATAGTTCGGGCCGCCTCCGACGAGGACGACGATCATGAGACCGGGAGGGGACATGGCCAGCAGCGGGGTTGTCGTGTTGTCGGGCCCTCCCTGCTCGGGCAAGTCCACTGCGGGAAGGGCTCTGGCTGAGGTGCTGACCGCCTCAGGTCACTGCCGGATCTACCTGGAGGTCGACGCTCTGTTCGAGCTTCTGTTCCCTGAGTCCGATCGGAATCGTGACGACCGCTTGCGCGCGTACGCCGGTGCGCACCTCCTCGCGCGAATGTTCGTCGATGGTGGAGAGACCGTGGTGCTCGAATGCACCTACGCCCGCCGTGACCAGCGCGCCAGTCTGGTGGAAGCGTTGGCGGGATCCGCCGCGCCACTCTGGGTCGTCGAGTTCTTCGTGACTCCCGACGAGGCCGTGAGCCGTTTCCGGGGGCGCACCCAAGCCACGGATCTTGACGAAGCACTCGTCCGCGAGCGCGCTGAGGCGTTCCCGTACTTCGACGACGCCCTTCGAATGGAATCGTCCTCGGGGTCACCCGAGGACCACGTACAGAGCATCGTCACGTGGCTGCGACAAGACCCTCGGCCGGTGGACCAGGACCTGTGGGCTCGGACTGGAAGGGGCTGGAGCTGAGGCGCCGAACCGCTCCTTGGCGTACACGGCACCTGATCACGCGTCGTCGGTCGGGATGTCCTCAAGGTGCTCGATCTCGACGACGTGGAGGCCCCTGTCGTCGGCCGCCATCTCCGCGTGGATCTGGTCGCCCCGGTCACTCATCGAGGCCTTCGACGACCACCAGGGATCCCGTACACAGCGGCCCCGCCACAGCACTGTCGTCTCGGTGGGGCTGACGAAGTAGCCGGCCAGGCCCCGGCGGGTACCGAGGGCGATCCCCGCGCCGGCGGCGGCCAGCGGCTGGCCGGCTGCCGCCGCCGTCACACCGAGGTCGACGAAGGCCTCACCGTCGGAGCTGCCCGAGACCACAGTGATCGCCGGTCCGCCGCGGGCCACCTCGCTCACCAGCACCCAGCCCCGCTCCCACTTCCCGGCCTGGTGCCGGGCGAGGATCCGCCGGTCGACCTCGGCGAGGTTGGCCAGGCTCTGGACGGTCACCTCGTCGGCCTTCAGCACGAACGCGCCGGCCCGGGAGAACCGGATCCGCAGCCCGGCGTTGCCGTGGGCGATGCCGCTGACCGTGGGGTCGCCGTCGGCCGCCAGCCAGGTGCTCACCAAGCCCGGGTTCGGTGCCGCCGGAAAACCTCTCGATCCACGCGACGG
Organism: Micromonospora sp. SD19; assembly: GCF_054462275.1. Taxonomy (NCBI): domain Bacteria; kingdom Bacillati; phylum Actinomycetota; class Actinomycetes; order Micromonosporales; family Micromonosporaceae; genus Micromonospora; species Micromonospora sp. SD19. The sequence goes on along the minus strand of NZ_JBTLMN010000010.1, from coordinate 120,595 downwards.
AAATCGACCACAATGCCACAGTGGAACGCGAGCGCATGGTCACGTTGAGCAAACGGATGTCGAAGGCACTGCGGCACGATCCCGGGCGGGCCGGCCTGGTGCTCGACCCGGCCGGTTGGACTCCCGTCGACGCCCTGCTCGCCGCCCTACGGATCGAGCGGGCCGAGCTGGACGCGGTCGTCGCCGGCAACGACAAGCAGCGGTTCGCTGTCGCGCGCGGCCCCGACGGGGTGCTGCGGATCCGAGCCAACCAGGGCCACTCGGTTCCGGTGGACCTCGGGCTGCCCCCGGTCACCCCACCGGACCGGCTCTATCACGGCACCGGCGCCGGTGCGCTGGAGTCGATCCGGGCCACCGGCCTGCACCGGGGCGGCCGGCACCATGTCCATCTCTCCGCCGACACCGAGACCGCCCACCGGGTCGGGGCCCGACGGGCCGGTCGGGTCGTGATCCTCACCATCGACGCTGCGGCGATGGCCGCCGCCGGGCACGTGTTCCACCGCAGCGCCAACGGCGTCTGGCTCACCGAGGCGGTCCCGGCCGACTATCTGCTCGACTGAACCCGGCAGCGAAACAGATCGTCTCGTACGAGCCGACCATGGACGATCAGGCCTATCCCGAATCCCACTGACAGCCGCGACGAGTCAGTCAGGGGCCCTCGTGGACGCCGTCCGGGCAGAGCGTCTCGACCAGACGGTCGGTCAAGGCATCGACCTCGCTGGCCGAAGCGATCACGGGGATGGTGATCCGCCAAAGCTGCGCCTGGCCATCGTCGAGCTCGGGAGTGGTCATCGGCGGTACCTCCAAAGGTCCGCGTGAGGCCGGCGTCGGCCCAGCAAGCCCGGCGCCGGGTGCCGGCCTGCCGCTGCTAGAACCGCGCGGGTCGCCAGGACGGCCCCGCAATCTTCGGCGGTTTGGCGATCGTGGGGATGATGGCGTGCCAGGTGGCGTGCCAGGCGCTGGGAGGGAGCGCCAAGGTGGCACACACTTCGCCCGCCAATTCCCCAGGTCTGCGGCCATGCCACGGGGTGTCGACGAAGATCTGGTAGTCACCGTCGAGCTGCAAGGCGACCCGGAACAGCTCCTGATTGCCGTAGTCGTTGGCGACCCAACTGGGTCTCAGGCCGTAGGTGAGCAGCCGATCGCGGTCCATGTCCGTCAGGACATGTCGTCCGGCCGTACGCTCCGGCGTCTCCCACGAATGATCCGCAGCCACCCGCGCGACCTCAGCGTCGTACTCCGCAGCTGCGAAGGAGACACCCCGCATCATGGGCACCTCGAGCGACCAGTCCCAGTGCACCAGATCGCCGTCACGCACGATGATGACGTCCGTGGATCCACAGCCGTACACGCCGCACTCGCATCGGGCGATGGCAACGGTCCTCGGCTCGGGGGTGGCCGCGAGACGATTGGTGGGAACAAGGACGTCGTACGGGTCCATCCCGAGGCCTGCTCCGGCAGAGGTCATCTCCGTGCCGTTGACGTAGACCTGCACTTGGAAGCCGCCGCCTGCGTCGCCGGGCACCGGCGACACCTCCAGACGGAGAGAGTCGACTCCTGGTCGACGGACGACTCCTCCACCTGAGGCAAGGGTGAAGCCCGGGGGAACAGTGCCCGGACAGGGGATCCCAAGTTCCTCAAACGACTTGCCCACGAGATCACGGATATCCCAGGAAGAATCATTCACCGAAGCACCGGCGAGTTCACGCAGCGTCGGAGAGTCCAGCCCGTCGACCAACGCCTGACAAGCGGAATGGATCAGGTCCGCCAAGCCGTACCCGGTCTCGACGTTCCATTGCGCCACCGCGTCGTACAGGCGCTGCTCCGCGAACCCGCCGCCATTCTCAGTCACGCCGGTCATCATCCACGGCCCTTGAAAGAAACGCGCCATCATTTCACGTCTGCCGTCCTCGGGTCCGCCGCTCCTCACTCGACGGACAACCCGGGCCGTCGGTCCTGACGCCTCCGAGGTCACCGTTCAGGAAGCAGGGCCCCGGCAAAGTCGTCAGGTGATGCCGAGTAGAGCGAGTGGGCGGGTGCCGTCGCGGGCGTGGTGGCGGTTGGCGGCGGCGATGTTGGTGATGCCTGCGGCGCGTAGTGCGCGATGGCGGCGTTGCGGAGGACGGCCATGACCTGGGGTCTGGTGCCGGTGCGGATCTGGGAGCGGTCTTCGTCGTCGGTGACGTCCCGCACCCAGTGGACCCTGTTCTCGATGGACCTGTTGCCACGGATCCACCTGGTGAGTTTCGCCGGGATGGCCTCATGGACGTGGAGGTCGGTGATCGCGTAGACGGTCTCGGTGGTGCCCGGGTTCCATCCGCCACGCCGTCTCGACGGTGCGCCGAACCTCGGTCTCTCCCATGGCCCTCATGACCGCAGGCGGGTCCGACCTTCGCCAGGAGGCGGGCTCCTGCGGGTCACCCTCAGCTGTGAGGGCCGAGGAAGTCGGTGATGAGGGTAGCGAGCTCCTGTGGGCGTTCGGCGACCATCGCGTGGCTGGCGCCGGCGAGGTGCCACACCCGCAGAGACGGGTTGTCCACAGCGGCAAGCCGTTCGGCGGTGACCTTGCGATACGCCTCGTACAGGTCGTGGAACGGCTGTTGTTCGGGCAGGTCCTCGGTGGCGAGAACGAGCAGCAGCGGGCAGCGGACGTCGCCGTAGGCGGGCATCAGGTCGAGGGAGTCCATGGCATCCCGGAGCTGCCGGGTGAGGTCCGGGGCGGGCCGCAGCCGGCTGCGGCCGTCGTCGCCGGGCACAAGGTTGCGTTCGAAGGCCGCCGCCCAGTCGTCGGGTGCGGCGCCGTAGCGCTGGGCCATGGCTCGCTGCCCCGCAAGCATGGCGGCCACCTGTTCGGCGGTTAGTGGTTCGGCCAGCATCGCGGCCATCCCGTCGAAGACGGTCCGCAGCTTGGCAAGCTCGGTCTCGACCTGCTCCGGGTCCATCCCGGCGAGCTGGTCCGGACGGTTCAACGGCGGATTGCCGTCGAAGCTGACGGCACCGGGGCAATCCGGGTGACGCTGCGCCCAGAGGGTGGCGAGCATGCCGCCGAGGGAGACGCCGACCACCGCGGGTGAGGTGAGGCCGAGATGGTCGGTGACGGCGGCCAGGTCGGCCAGTACGTCGTCCCAGCGCCACGGGCCGTCTCCGGACCGGCCGTGACCGCGCAGGTCGACGGCGACCACCCGGTGGGTGGGGTGCAGGTGCTCGGCGAGGGTGGTCATCTGGGCGAGGTTGCCGCCGGCGCCGTGAAGGAGCAGCAGCGGTTGTCCGGGTCCGCCGACGTCGCGGATCGCGATGGGCACCGTCCCGGAGTCGATGATGGCCTCAGACACGTCGGGTTCCTTCCTTGAGCAGTCGGTCGCGTACCGAGGCGGAGCGCACGCCGCCTTCGGGGTGGCGGGCGAGCTTGTCGCGGGAGACCAGGTCGTGGACGCCCTGGCGGGTGATGCCGAGCATGGCGCCGGCCACTGTGTACGACACGGATTCGGCGGTCGGGTGGCCAACCCGTCGCGCGACGGCCTGGCCGAAAGGGCTGCGCCACCAGTCGATGGGTGGGTCGAACGGTCCGTCCCCCGGGTAGAGGGTGGAGATCGCGCGCATCACCACGCTGACGGCCGCCCGGTCGTCGCCGCTGACGATCGTGGTGGCCCAGGATCGGGCCCGCTCCCGGATGACGGCACGCAGCGGGTCGATGGCGTCGTGGCCGTCGACCAGGATTTCGAGGGGGTCGAGCAGCCGGATGTCGATCAACCGGATGAGATGCTCGGTCAGTTCCTCGTGGGTTGGCGACATGCTGCCTCCTCCGCTACTTGACACCCATTGTCAAGCGCTTGACGTCGAGTGTCAAGCATGATGGCGCGAACACGGTGGGCGGTTGACGGAACCGTTCAGCGCGGGCATGCCTCACTTCGGACAGATCAACAGGCGTAGGAACCTCGATGACCTTCTGAACCGGTCACGCCCGACCTGCTACCACCAAGAAGGACCCGTCTACGCCAACCACCTCAAGCCGAGCACCTCACGACTTTGCCGGAGCCCTGGTCCAGGAAGCCCTGCTCAAATTTTCGCCAAGGGAATCGGTGGCGGACGACGGACTCGCGGGGGCTTCAGCCCGCGCACCCGTGACGCTCTGCGTCGATGAGGCGGTAGGACGCTTCGACCGAATCGGGGGCCGTGGCGACGCGCTCGCCTGTGCGGGCGGATCGCGGCATGTGCGGACATTACCGGTGGTGCGGTCAGTGGTTTTCGGTGTAGTAGGAATGCACGGCGGGTTGTCCGGTGTAGTTGGCACCAGCGCGATCGTCGGCACCGAGGTAGCGGTACGGGAGGCGGGCGTCGCGGCGGCCGGTGCAGCTGATCCGGCGGCGACGGGAGTCGTAGGAGAACCCGGCGGCGCGGAGTTGGGCGGTGAGGCGCCGCCCCGCGGGTCGCCCGTCAGGAAGCCGAATGCTGGACAGGTCCAGGTCGGCCACGAGGCGGCCGGTGGGAGTCAGCCAGCCGGCCGCGCGGGTCAGGACGGCGAGTTTGTCTCCGACGTAGTGCAGTCCGTGCATACAGGTGATCAAATTGAACGTCCGCGTTGGTGCCCAGTTGACCACCGAGGCACAGATCAACTCCAGGTTCAGCGGTGGTGTGGGGACGGGATCGAAGGCGTCAACCAGGTCCACCCCGACGAGGACTGTCCGCTCGGTCAACCCTGCCAGCCGCAGCTCCCCGGCAGCCTGGATAAGCGCTCGACCGGTGCCGCAGCACAGATCCAACCAGCCAGCGGCTGCCAACGGCTCGGCTCCGCCGACGCGAACTGGGCCGGCGGCGAGAACGTCAAGAGGGTTGAACCCCAACTCCCGGGTGTAGCTGTTGACCCCGGAGAGCTGCCGCTCCCGGTTCATGACGCAGTTCGCCACCACCGCGGACTGCTCCAAGGCCTCGTTGCCAAGCAACTCGAAACTGGCGCGTTGGTCGACCACACCAACATCATCCCAGGATCAGTTCCTCAGGCCGAACCTCGACCAGCGGCATGAACGTGCCTGGTGTCCTGAGTGTGGGTGTCGGCGTGGGTGCCGTTCGTTGAGGCAGATCGCGCAGCCGTTACCGCCCAGGCACGTCGCCGCCATGGAACGCTAGGCCCGCCCGGTCCCGTCGACGCGGCCGAAAGGTGGTGAACGCGCTCGGCGACACCCCCATCGCGCTGTGCGACGTCGATCCCGCCGATAACGCTCAGTGCGACTCTGAAGCTCGCACAAGCCTCGCTGTGGTGGTGACCTCCGAAGAGGTCACCACCACAGGGCGCGCTGGTCAGGGCGTATACAGCGGGATCGGTGCCCCGTCTGCCGGAACGCTGGTGGGTGGAAGTTGCCGGCCTACAGGTCGGCCTTCGTCACGCGGGAGGATTCGTACGTCGTGGAGGCCGTGGGGAGGCCAGGCACGGTGGAGACGTCCTTGACGAGCATGCCGGTCGTGGCGTCGATGGTCAGCACCTCGCTGCCCATGCCGCCAAACACCTCGGGGCCGGCGGTGATCGTCAGCGTGGCCTTGCCGTGGGTGGTCGAGTTCTTGACGCTGACCGCGGAGATGGTGGACAACAGACGCAGCACACCGGCCCGGACCTGCGTGTTGCCGTCGCCAGCGGACAACGCTTGGGTGCTGTACGTCCACAGGGCGTTGTCGAAGTGCCGCTGAACGGCCTGAGGGCTGTACGGCTTCGGCTCGGCGTTGCCGCCCTTCTGCTTGATGATCACCTGGGCGTCCGCCTGCTGCTTGTCCCACACCGCCTTCTGCGCTGCGGGGTCGAGGCCCACCAGCGGATCGTTGGCTGCCTTGAGCATCTGGGTCCGGCCGTCGGCCGGGCTGCTGTCCGCCGCGGCGATGGCCGCCTTGAGGAGTGGAGCGTAGCCCCCGTCGGTCATCTGATCCTGGTGACGGGCGATCGCACGCTTGATGTCCTTCACGCTGTTGCCCGTGTAGATCGCGTGACCATCGGTGTACAGCGTGTAGACGACCTGCATGGTCTTGGTGCCGTCGACCTGCGTCGCCTTCACCAGCCACGCGTCGCCCGCCGCCGGGGTGACCGTCTTGATGGACCCGGCCAGGGTCATCAGCGGCGTACGCTCGGCCGACCCGTCGGCTGCGGTCGAGGCCGAGGTGGCGGCTGACGAATCCTTGCCGGCCTCCACGCCCCCGGTCGCCGGCGAGTTGAGCACCACAGCGACAACTGCCGCCGCGGCGGCGACCCCCACCCCGGCGCCGATGCCCCATCGGCCCGCGATGCCGATCCGGCGGCGGGGCTGAAGTGCCGGGCTGGATTCGTGGTCCCGCGTGGTTGTCGTCGTTTCCATGGTTGAAGTCGCCTCCATAGTCGTGTCCTCCGCTGAATTCGCGCGCAGAAGCCGCACGGTTCCGGGGTCGGCCATAGCCGCCCGCAGCACCGCCCGCGCCCGCTGATACGCCTCCGGGCGTAGTGGTTCCGCGCTGCCCAACGCACCGACCAGATCGAGCTCGTCGGTCATCGGTGTCTCTCCTTCGCGCTGTTGCGGTCCTTCAGAAGCGCGGACACCCCCGGGGCGTCGCGCAATGCCGTCCTGGCCTGGCTCAGCAACCGCCGCGCGGTGCCGGCCGGTATGCCGAGTGCCCGCGCGGCGTCGGCCGCGGTCAGGTCCTCCCAGGCGACGAGCCTCAGGACCTCCCGCTCTTCGGGTTTGAGCCGTGTCAGGGCCGACCGGAGCACCGCCCGGGCGTCCACGCCAAGGTCCACCGCCGACCACGGATCCCATCCAGTAGCCACGTCCGGCACGTCCGCGACCAGGTCCTCGGCCGGCCGGGACCGCCAGTAGCGCCGCAAGCGATTCAATGCCACCCCGTACAGCCACGGCCGCGCATCGTTGTACGACCGGTCGTACGATCGCCGCGACTCGAACGCCGCAACCCACACCTCGCCCAGGAGGTCCTCAGCCGCATCCCGCCCAACCCGGCGAACGAGGTACGAACCGACGGCGGCCTCATGACGCTCGACCACCTTCACGAAGGCGTCGACATCGCCATCCAGCGACCGGCCTATCAAATCCGCATCCGAAGCCATAGCCCTCCTCGGCAAAGTCCGCGCTTCACCCTGACATTGCCGATCAGGCGGGAAAGTGTTCAGGCCCCGAGGTCCGACGGCAAGCGGTCGCCCAGTAGCGACCTCTCGGCGGCATGAGCGGCCGCGGTGCGGTCAGCGTGGGGCCCAGGCCAGGGCCGGGATTCGAAGTGAGGAGGTAGCGGCAGCGATGCTCAGGGTGAGTAGGTATGCGGACACTCACGGTCGGCGGGAGATCGCTAGCCTCGTAGTCCATCGAGCGGGGAGGGGCCAGCATGGCGGCGCTGGTCGAACACACCGAGCTGTACGTCGACGTCGACTATCGACTGTTCGCGATGATCGACGACAGCAACGACCGGCGCAACGCTCCACCCTCACCGCACGAGCTCGATCAATGGGTCAGCTCGGCGCCAGGCTACGTGGTGGTCGAGAACATCGACGACGCCGTGGTGCTGGGTAGCGACACCCGGCTGGAGACCTGGGACGGGCCGGCCGACTTCGATCCGGCCGGCTGGGACCGCAGCCACGTACTCGAGGTGGTCTTCGAGTCGGGCATCCTCGGGTTCTCCAGCGGCACGGCCGGCGGCATCGCCGACGCCTACCGCCTTCCGCCGGGCCGCCGATGGAGCGTACGGCTGGCCTGGCGCACCGAGGCGCCACCCGCTCCGGACGAGCTGCCGACCGCGTCGGTCCTCATCCAGTTCAGCCCGGCCTGAGCCGCCGGGCCGGCACTTCGCGGTCGGGGGTCTGTCCCCGTGAGCTCGGCGCCGGGTCGGCGGCGAGCCCCTATTGCTACTCATCGATTCATGGTAGAAATCTTTCGCACGGCCAGTTCCCAGGCAAGGATTTCTTCAGATGGAGGCGACGTGAGAGTCACTGCCGGGTGGCTGGCGAGTCTTACCGTTGCCGCGGTGATCGTGGCGCCCGCCGAGCCGATTGCTGTGGCCGCGACACCCACACAAGCATCAACTGCAGTGACGCCGCTGGCCACCGGCCCGCAACCCGGCACCTTCACCGGCCGGGGATTCGACACCTGTGCCGCTCCGTCCCAGACCACGATGAACGCGTGGCGGACCAGTTCGCCCTACGGCGCGGTCGGCATCTACATCAGCGGGGCCAGTCGCTCCTGTTCCCAGCCCAACCTCACCGCAAGCTGGGTGGCCAGCCAGACCAGCAACGGATGGCGGCTGATCCCCATCGAACTGGGTTACCAGGCACCATGCGGCACCCGCACGCCGAAGATGTCCGCCGATCCCACCACCGCTCGGTCACAAGGCGTCTCCGCGGCCAACAGCGCCGCGAATGCCGCCCAGGCACTGGGCATCGGCGCTGCGAGCACCCTCTACAACGACATCGAGCAATACCCGTCGAACGCGTCGTGCCGGGCCGCCGTGCTGTCGTTCCTGTCCGGTTGGACCGAGCAGTTGCACGTACGGGGCCACCTCGCCGGCATGTACTCCAGCGGTTCGTCCGGCATCAAGGACGTCTGCGAGGCATACGACAACCCGAGCTACACGCGACTCGACCAGATCTGGATCGCCTGGTGGAACGGGGTGGCTGACACCGACGCCGGAAGCTACTGCGCCGATGCCCACTACGCGGACCAGCAGCGCATACACCAGTACGCCGGGGAGGTCACCGAGACGTGGGGCGGCGTCACGATGAAGATCGACCGCAACTACCTCGACGTGAGGGTTACGCAGACCCCGCCGCCGCAGTGGACCACGACCATCGACAACAGCACCTCGGGCGGCTTCACCGCGAGCACCGAATGGGGCACGTCGGCCTACTCCGGCCAACGGTTCGGCACCGACTACCGGTTTACCAGTCCGGTGTCGTCCAGCGACGTCGCCTGGTTCCGGTCGACCATCCCGGCGACCGGAAGCTATGAGATCTCAGTCTGGTACCCCGCCGACGCGGGCTACAACAACCAGACGCCATACCTTGTGGAGACAACCACAGGCAGCAGGTCCGTCTTCGTCAATCAGCGGATCAACGGCGGTAGGTGGGTCTCGATCGGCGTGTTCACGCTGGCGGCCGGCACGGGCAACAAGGTCGGCGTGAGTCGCTGGACCAGCGGCACCGGACTCGTGGTCGCCGACGCGGTACGGATCACCCGGGTCTGAGCTAGCTCACTCGCCCCTCGGCGAGCAGCGCGGTCACGGCCCGAACTCCCGGCGCCGCAGCCGTCTCCGGGAGAAACCCCAATGCAGCACCGCCATGTCGACGTGGCTCAGCGCGGCCTCCCGGGCCTCGGCGTCACCGAACTCCAGCGCGGCCAGGTGGCCCGGGGTGTCAACAGCCGGGCCGTACGCATGCCCGAGCCGACTCCAGTCAACCGTCATCGCCACATCCGCCGCAGTTCGCCGGAAGGCCGGAATCGCTGCACCTTCCACACCACTCGATCAACCAACTCTGGGTGGCTGGTCGCGGCGAAACCAACTGCGGACCTCGGGGCGGGTGGCCAGGAAGAGCAGCGCGACCACCACGAGCGCCTTCGCGACGTTGACCGCTCGCACCCACCAGGGGAACGGCTGAAACAGGGTCAGGCCAGTGCCGAGCAGCACGATCATCGAAATGAAGATCACCTGCCGGTACGCCTTGCGCCGGCCCGACCGGAGCCCGCCCATCACCACCAGGTAAGCGAGTGCGACCAGCGCCACGGGCAACACGTGCGACCACACCGAGGAGCGCAGTTCCTCCCGAGCGGTAACCAGGTCAGTGCCGGCTGGCACATCGAGGTGGGCGAGCTGGTAGTCCAGCAGATGTTCCTGGAACACCAGCATCAGACCGGCGAGCAGGGCGCTCAGGGCCAGGTTGGCCAGCATGAGCACGATCATGCGACGCACCTGGGGCGGGGTAGCCGTGGCGGCGTCGGGAACGGTGGCGTCGGTATCCGGTGTCGTCATCGGCAGGGATCAGATCACACGACGGGCTCCTACGCTGCCCCCGTCTCCCGTCGCACCGCTGACGGTCTCGCAACGCGTCGGGACTGGGCTGACGACGGGCACGATCTTATTCAGCGCCGCCAGCGGCCGGTGTGCTGACGTGGCCCCCACGGTGGGAGCTGTGCTGCTCACCCTGCTATCGCAACAAATTCATTGAGGCGGGGGAACCCGCGGGTTCATTCTGTCTCGCGATGGGCTGTGAAAACGACGGCTGCTCGCACGAGTGGCACTACGCGCCGTACCGCACCGGGCTGGGCGCGCTGCAGCGCGGCCAGGGTTCCGCAGTGGCCTGGCTGCAGGGCCGTCCGGATCACGGGCACATGGTTTACACCTGTACCACTCGCGACACCCGGTGGGACTGGCAGGTCGACGACCGCTACACGTACCTGGCTCGGCTGCTACACGACCTGCGCCTCGACCCAGCCCCACTGGTCGCGCAGCTTCGCGCCTGCGGCCCGTACCGCCCCTGGCCCCACACGGACCCGACCGATGACGACAATCAGTTCAACCTTGCTGTTGGCATCTTGGAGGCGCTCGCCCGCAAAGGAAACACGCAGGCGCACGAAACGCTGCGCGGATACGTCCGTGACGGCGTCCGCTGGATCGATGCAATGACAACGCTGGCCTCCAGTTGGCCGACGGAGTGGTGGGACGACCTGTGGGAGACCGCAGCCACGCGTATCAGGCCCGAAGATGTGGCCGAGATACTGCCGACCTCTGAGCCATGGCTGCGCTGGCGGGGTCGGGATCCGAAGATCGACAGCGTGTTGAACGCCGCGCAGCGCAGCCGAAAGGACGCTCAAGGTCGCCGGGTCGACCTCTCGACCACCAGTGAGGCCGAACTGATCGCGCTCCTCCAGGCCCCGGACACCGGCCGGGCCGTGAAGGTGACCGCACTGCACCAGATCCGTCGCAGAGCACGGCCCGTACCGGAATTGCTCGACGCGGTCGAGCAGTTGGCCGCCGAACGGCAAGCCGGACTGTTCGGTGCGCTCCGTGTCCTCGGCCCGCAGGTCCTCCCGGCTGCGCGAGGCTGGGCTGCCGACCCCGAACACCCGCTGTTCGACGCGGCCGCACACCTCCTCGCCGAGCACGGCGAGGAGCAGGACATCCCGTCGATCCTCGCCGCACTCGACCGGCTCACCGACGAATGGTGCGGCCACGACCGACTCACCGAAGGCCTGGCCCGGATCCTCACCAGTTCCCCATCAGCCTCCCAGGCCGACCTGCGGACAACAGTGATCCGCCGGCTGCGCCGACTGACCATCGCATCGCCACACAGTTACGAGCGACGCAGCTACCTGCATAGCCTGCTGCTTCTCGATCCGGACAAGACAACTACGGTGCTGCCGTCTTATCTCCTCGACTGTGAGCCGGACGTCCGGCTGTTAGCCGCTCAGCACACCCCACTCACCGACCAGACGCGGCGCTGGCTGCTCACGCTACGCGACGACCCTATCGAGGAAGCAAACGTGCGTCAGGCCGCAGCCGCGCGCATCAACGGAAGCTGAAGCCGCCCACACACTTAATTCGCTTCACAACCCGACGATCCTTACGAAGAGCGCCGGAGCGATCATCGGCCCACTGGCATGTGCGGACGTCGCACTACCCCACCAGTCGACACAGAGCATCCCGCTGCTCCCACCCTGCTCCCCCTGAACCAGGCTCGCACTGAAGCCGTCGACCGTCACCCCGGTGCAACGTCAGACCGACGAACTGCTGCGGCACGGCATCGAATTTCCATTCCGGAGGGAGTACGTGGCCCTAGGGATGGCTAGGTAGTTCTACTCATCCATCGGTTGGCAGCGATGGGAAGGATGGCTCGCATGCGAAGGACACTGATTGTGATGACGGCCGTGATCCTGGGGCTGGTGGCGGCGAACGGGCCGGCGGGGGCACAGCAGCGGGGGATCCCTGACCGGGTCATGTTGCAGCCGGACGATCTCGGCGGGGCCGCGCCGGGGCCGGTGGAGGACGGGCTGGTGTGGCCGCTGCTACCCCAGCCGTGCGCGGACACGCCGGTGCCGCAGCCGGTCGTGTCCCGCACTGAGGCGGCCGATCTCGGTACCCGATTTCGGATCTACGAGAACGTCGCCCGGTACCGCGGCGACGGGGCACACGCATACATCACCGAACTGAAGGCGCAGCTCGCCCGGTGCGGGGTGGGCGGCGACGACGAGGGCTTCGACCCGATCGCCGAGGACCACCTTGGGCCGGACACGGTGCTGTTCCTCGGCACCTACGACGAGGGCGACCGCTACGTCGGCTATGTCGCCGCGGCAGTCGGCCACTACGTGGTGGTGGTCATGATGTCGGACTCGTACCTGGGGACGGCCGACCTGACCACGTTGAACGGGCTGGCCAGTGCCGCGATGAGCCGAGCGGCGGCGTGACGCGTGGAGGCCGGCCATCTTGAGAGGGCCGGCCTCTCGCCACGGGCAGCGTGATCGGATGTGCCAGCTCATCCACTACCGTCCGGGCTGTGGCAGCCACAGCAGCGGGAGCGTTTCGTCGGACGCCGATTGAGCGGTCAGACCAGCGAGTCGCATGGGACCGAACGGACCAGGCCTTCTTCGCTGCCGGTGCCTGTCACATCCTCGCCTGGGTCTGCCGGGAATCCTATTCGGACAGAACTATTGAGATAGTGGCCGTGCGCCTCCCGGGTCAGCCGCAGGTCTTCCACACCTATGCGGCCTGGGACGGTTGGGCGTTCGACCATTCAGGCTGGAATCCCGAGCCGCAGCTGCTGGCAGTCAACGCAGACTTCGAAGGCCAACCCCTGGAGCGCCTCAAGATCACAGAAGGTCTCGCTGAATTCTGCCAGAAGCACCACCACCGCACGCCGGACCAGTACTGGCATGACCCGCGCCCCCGCGCCCGCGACTACATCGGCCGATACATCCCACCCTGGGCATAGCCCTTACCCAGGTGCTCGCCTCAACAACGCAGGTCTCCCGATCGGAGCCCAGCTACGCTTGGGCGTAGATTCACGGCCGTTCAGGGCATCCCGCTGCTCCCACCCTGCTCCCCCTGGACCCACCTCCGGGCGCGGCGCTCGTCCTCTACACCGACGGACTGGTCCGACGCCGCAACGAACTGATCGACACCGACATCGAGCGCGTCGCCGACGGCGTACGGTCCGGGCCGGCCGACGCGTTGTGCGACCACGTCATGGCCACCACCGCCGAGGAGCACCGGACGACGACATCGCCCTGCTCGTCATTCGCCGCCAACCATCACCCGACGAGACCACTCAGGCAGCCGACAGGCCGCCTCCAACACCCTGGAGGCGGCCTGTGAACTACGAGACCTGACAGTGGGCGAGGCTGATGTGCGGCCCTCGTCGATCCCACTGACGGACGGTTGGGTTACGGTTCGTCAGGAGACGGGTTCGAGATTCCACTGACTGGTCCACCAGTTGGCGGGCGCGGCGCCGTACTGGATGCTGCCGGTCATGTTTTCGGTATGGGCGTAGGTGCCCTTCCAAAGGTTCTTCAGGCGCAGGCGGCCGTCGACAGGCTCCTGGGCCCACTGCGCCGACCAGTAGGTGCCGGGTACCGCACCGGTCTGCACGTTGCCGGTCTGGTTCTCCACGTGCAGGTAGTTGCCGGTGGCACGGTTCTTGAGCCGGACGTAACCGTCGACGTTCTCGACTGCCCACTGGGCGGACTGGTCGGTGCCGGAAGCGGCGACGTACCTGGCGGTGCCGCTGCCGTCGTCCTTGACGTACTGGCCGGTCTGCCGGTTCTTCAACCGCTGATAGGACACCGGGTAGCCGCCGTCCTTCTTGTAGACGCGCAGGTAGTCGACACTCCAGGTCTTGGGCCAGACGTCGTTGTGCCGACCGGAGCCGGCATCGGTGTAGATGCCCATGATCAGCCCCATCGGCATGTTGGGAGCGTCGTTGATCGTCCGGTAGAGCTGGCCGTCGTAGTAGAACTTGATGTCGGTGGGCGTCCACTCCATGCCGTACGTGTGGAACTCGGTGGTGGGTGACCCGCTGGGGACGGGGGCGATCGACGCGTACGAGCTGGACAGGAAGTTCGGGTCGCCCCAGCCGTGGGCGGCGATCCGCCAGTTGTTCGGCTCGTTGAAGAACGTCTCGACCATGTCGACCTCGGGGTTGCGCGAGGCGCTGGAGGTGTCCCCGGTGCCGACCAGCCAGAGGGCCTGGTGGCCGCCGCCGCCGACGTTCGACTTCTTGGCGCGCAGCTCGACGTAGCCGTACTGGAACGTGTAGCCGTTGAAGTCGGGCTCGTGGTGGTTCAACGGCATCGAGCTGTTGAACTTGTGCCAGTAGTCCTTGTTGTAGGTCTGGATCGAGGAGATCTTGACCGTGCCGTCGTACTGCGGGTTCCACGCCGGGGTGTCGGCGTCGAGCCGCTGGGTGAGCACGCCGTCGGCGATCGTGTAGCGCGCCTTGGCACCCAGCTCGCGGTTGGCGGGGGAAGTCCAGTGCGGCAGGTAGTAGGGCAGCCAGCGGTTCGTGTCGAGGGTGCTGACGTCGAACTCTTCGGAGAAGTCGAGCGTGTAGCCCGGCTTGGCGAGCGGGCTGGGCGGGGTGTCGTCGGCCTGCGCCGGCGGGGCGGTGACGATGCCGGCGAGGGTGACGCCGAGGATCATCGAGCTGGCTGCGGCTAGAACTCTTCGAAAGCGATGCGCCATGAGGGCACTCCCGGGGGGGGTAACGAAAGAAAAATTCTTTCGGAATATGCCGTTGAGCGCTACCGCTGTCAAGAGCCGTCAGTGAAGAGCTCCGCGCGGACCGCGTCCCGGGCGGTTTCGACCGCGCCGATGGCCACCGCGTCGTCTCCCAGCGCGGAGATCGCCAGGCCTGGCAACTCGTACAGGATCTCGGCGAGGTGGCGCCGCACCGGCTCCATCACCGTCTCGCCGGCACGCGCGACGCCCCCGCCCACCACGACCAACTGCGGGTCCATGGCGAGAACCATGGCGCCCACTCCCTCGGCGAGTGCTCGCGCGTAGTCGTCGACGGCCTCGACCGCGCGCTTGTCCCCCCGCCTGGCCTGCGCGAAGACCCACTCGCGGGAGTTCATGCCGGGAGCGACCCCCGCGTCGGAGAGCAGCTTGCGGGGTGCCGCCTCCCAGCCCAGGCCGGGGTGCCGGCCGATCTCTCCGGCAGCCCCCCGGCCGCCGCCGAACGGCCTGCCGTCCACCAGGACGCCGACGCCGAGGCGGTGCCCCGCATGCACGTACAGGACGTGGTCGACCCCCTGGGCGGCACCGACGCGGTGCTCGGCGAGGACCGCGAGGTTGGCGTCCTTGACGGCGCTCACCGGGCACTCCAGACGGGCGGTGAGTTCCTTGGCCAGCGCCGTGCCGGTCCAGTCCGGAATGGCCACGCTCAGCCGCACGACACCGTCGGCGATGATGCCTGGGGAACCGGCGCAGGCCGCCCACAACCGCGGCGTGCCGGCCGGCATCGTCCGTCGCAGCAGACTGACAGCGGCGTCGATGCGCCCGGCCGGGTCCAGAGCCGGGTCGATGGCGGTCCGAGCGGCCGCCACCTGCGCGCCGGCGAGGTCGGCGATCCGCACCGACACCGCGTGCGCCCCGATGTCGAGGCCGGCCACGATGCCCGCGTCCGCGGCGAAGCGGTACCGCTGCGCGGGTCGCCCCCCGGTCGGGGCGTTGTCGAATCCGTTCAGGACGAGGAGTCGAGACTCCACCAGTGAGGTCAGGATGCCCTGCACGGTGGGGCGGGACAGCCCGGTCTCGCGGGCGACACCGCTGATGGTCAGCGACGGCCCTTCGTAGAGTAGCCGCAGCACACGACGCGTGTTCAGGTGCCGTAAGGCGCTCTGGTCCCCGCCTGGAAGAGCATCTCCCACGGTCATTCGCTGCCCCTTGACGTGCGTTCGTCGACGGCTCACTATAGCGAACGCAAGTTTCCTTCGAAACTACTCCTGCCCAGGGAGACCCCCATGAAATCGATGACATCAGCGAAGAGTGCGCTCAGCGCGGCCGCCGTGCTCCTCGCGCTCGGAGCGTGCGCGCCGGGCAGTTCGTCGGACGGTGAGCCGGCCGCCGACGCCAACGCGGCGGTCCAGACCGGTGTGCCGGCCGGACCTGTGGAACTCAACCTGATCGCCACCCCCGAGTCGGGCGCCGCCATGAAGGACATCATCCCGGCGTTCCAGGCGAAGCACCCCAACGTCAAGATCAATTACGTCGACACCACGTACGACGACTACAACAAGTCGCTCAACCTCGCGTTGTCCAGTGACACCTCGCCCGACATCGTGCTGCTCAACGCGGTGGGCACCACGGTCAAGGACCAACTGATCCTCAACCTCCAGCCCTACGCCAAGGCATACGGCTGGGAGTCGGCGTACCCGGCCGGACAGCTCAACCAGTGGCGGGTCGCCAAGGACGGCACCACCCTCGGGTCGGGCGACCTGTACGCGGCACCCGCGTCCTTCTCCCAGGTCGGGCTCTACTACAACAAGGCCAAGTTGAAGAAGCTGGGTATCGAGGCGGCTCCGGCCACCCTGGAGGACCTGGAGGCCGCGCTCGCCAAGGCCAAGGCCGGCGGTGAGACCCCACTGCAACTCGGTAACAAGGAGGGCCACGCCTCCTTCCCGATCCAGCTCATCGGTCAGTCCACGGACGGCCCGGCCGCGTACGCCAAGTGGGTCTTCGGAGAGGGCGGCGCCACCTTCGACACCGCCGGGAACGCCAAGGGCGCCCAGAGCATCACCGACTGGGGTACCAAGGGCTACTACTCCAAGGACGCCAACGGCATCGACCTGCAGGGTGCGGTGGACAAGTTCACCAAGGGCGACGGCGTCTTCTTCGTGGACGGTTCCTGGGACTCGAAGAAGATCGGCGACGCGCTGAAGGGCGACGCCGGCTTCGTGCCGTTCCCCGGCCCCAAGGCCACCGCGATCGGCACCTCGGTCGCGTACGGGATCTCGCGGAAGTCGAAGAACGCGCAGGCCGCCGCCGCCTTCCTGGACTTCCTGCGCGGCCCGGAGGCTGCCAAGGCCTCGTTCGCGCAGGGTTTCCTGCCCTCGGACACCTCGACGGTGACCGCCGAGCCCGGCACCATCTCCGCCGACCTGGTCGCCGCCTGGAACAAGGTCAACGCCGATGACGGGCTCATCGGGTTCAACAACAACGCCACCGCGACAATGAACGACACGCTGGTCGCCGAGACCCAGAAGCTGATCGCCGGCAAGGTCGACGCCGCCACCTTCATCCGCGCCGTCCAGTCCGACTGGGCCAAGACGCATGGCTGACAGCCTCGCGAATCGCGTGACCGTCCGGGACCGTACCGTCGTCGCATCCGCGACGCCGGTGCGGCCCCGGCGGTCGCGGGCACGCCTCGTACCGCTGCTCTACACCGCACCGGCGCTGCTCTTCTACGCGGCCTTCGTGATCGCACCCTGGCTGCACAGCCTGTGGATCTCGTTCTGGGACTGGAACGGGATCGGCGTCGCCACCTGGGCCGGGCTCGACAACTACCGGGAGATCCTCGCCGATCCGGCGCTGCGGCTCTCCCTGGTCCACGCCTTCGGGCTGATCCTCTTCTACTCGGTCATCCCGATCTGTTTCGGCCTGGTGCTGGCGGCGCTCGTCGCGAACGTGCCCTGGAAGGGAATGCCCTTCGTCCGTACGGTGATATTCCTGCCGCAGATCCTTCCGCTGGTCGCGGTCGGCAGCGTCTGGAAGCTGTTCTTCGACGACGACGGACCGTTCAACGCGCTGCTGCGCGCGGTCGGCCTGTCCGACTTCACCAGGGCCTGGTTGGGTGACTTCACCTGGGCCTACCCGGCGGTCGGGGTCGTCGGGACGTGGGTCTCGACCGGGCTCTGCTTCCTGCTGCTGTACTCCGGAATCGGCAAGATCGATCCGGCTCTGTACGAAGCCGCCCGGCTCGACGGCGCCCGCGCGATCCACGAGTTCTGGCACGTCACGGTGCCGGGTCTGCGCCGGGAGTTGTCGGTGGCGGCGACCGTCACCGTGATCGCCGCCCTGGCCAGCTTCGACGTCGTCTACGTGATGACCGGCGGCGGCCCCGGCGAGTCGACAATGGTGCCCGGTGTCGCCATCTACCGGCTGACCTTCACCGCGGGTCAGGTCGGCACCGCCTGTGCGCTCGCCGTCGTCCTGTCCCTGTTGACCTGCGCGGTCATGTTCGCCCTGAACCGCCTCACCCGGGAGAAGACATGATCCGGTCGATGACCCGGTTGTCGCTGCTGGCTGCCACAGCCTCGGTGCTCGTTCCCTTCTACGCGATCCTCGCCGCGTCGCTGCAACCACAGGACAATCTCAGCCCGGGCCTGGCCTGGCCGTCGGACCCGCAGTGGCACAACTACGTCGACGCCTGGTCGACAGGCGGCTTCGCGGACCTCATGCGGTCCAGTCTGATCATCGCGCTCGGCGTCGTACCCCTCGCACTGGTGCTCGCGACGCTCGCCGGATACGGGCTGGCGATGATGCGGCTCCCCGTCCGAGGGCCGATCTTCGCGTTGCTCATGCTGGGTCTGGCCCTGCCGTACGAGTCGATCGTCATCCCGCTCTACTACGACCTCAAGTCGATCGGACTCCTCAACACCTACTGGGCGGTCATCCTGCCGCTCATCGGGGCGTTCATGCCGTTCGGGGTGTTCTGGATGCGGAGCCACTTCGAGTCGCTGCCGCGGGAACTCACCGAGGCCGCCGAGATGGACGGCGCGTCCAGCAGGCAGATCCTGCGCGAGGTCCTGCTGCCCACCGCCCGGCCGGCGCTCACCACCCTCGGCCTTCTCTACTTCATGTGGGCGTGGAACCAGTTCCTGCTCGCGTTGATCCTCATCCAGGACCCGGCGATGCGTACGGCACCGTCCGGGCTCGGCAAGTTCATCCAGGCCTACGGCCGCAACATCCCGCTGCTCAGCGCCGGAACGATCATCGTCATCGTGCCAGTGGTCATCCTCTACCTCTTCTTCCAGCGCCACTTCGTCAAAGGCATCCTTTCCGGCGCCATCAAATAGGAGACACCTGATGTCCATCACACTGGCGATCGTCGGTGCCGGAGCGCGCGGCGCGGCCTACGCACGCCTCGCCGCCGCCACCACCAGAGCCACGATCGCAGCTGTCGCCGATCCCGACCCCGCCCGTCGCATCGCCCTGGCCGACGAGTTCGACGTACCCGCCGAGCGCCGGTTCGCCTCGTGGGAAGACCTCGCCGCACAGCCCCGGCTCGCCGACGCGGTGATCGTCGCGACCCCCGATCGCGCGCACGTCGAGCCGGTGGTGGCCTTCGCCGAGCGCGGCTACGCGATCCTGCTGGAAAAGCCGATGGCGCCGCTGCCCGAGCAGGCGGAACGCATCGTCGCCGCAGCCGTCGACAACGACGTCCTCCTCGCCGTCTGTCACGTACTCCGGTACACGCCCTATTCCCGCACGCTCAAGCGGCTGATCGACGCCGGGCGGGTCGGCACGATCGTCAGCATCGACCACCTGGAGCCCGTCGGCTGGTGGCACCACGCCCACAGCTACGTGCGCGGCAACTGGGCGGTGGAGGCCGAATCCTCCTCGATGCTGCTCGCCAAGTCCTGCCACGACATCGACTGGCTCGGCCACCTCATCGGCCGACCGGTCCGCCGGGTCTCCTCCTTTGGCGGCCTCGCCCACTTCCGGCCGGAGAACCGTCCGACCGGAGCGGCGGGACGCTGCGTCGACTGCCCGGTCGAACGATCCTGTGCCTACTCCGCGATCCGGATCTACGAACGTTTCCTCGGCGACCCCGTCCACGAGGCATGGCCGCTGGGCGTGCTCACCGACGACGTCAGCGCGGACGGCGTGCGAAAAGCCCTGGAGGACGGCCCGTACGGCGTCTGCGTCTACACAGGTCGCAACGACGTCGTCGACCACCAGGTGGTCAACCTCGAATATGAGGGCGGCGTCACCGTCGCCTTCACGATGACGGCCTTCACGGCGCTCGACTTCCGCAAGACCCGGATCTTCGGCACGCTCGGCAGCATCGAGGGCGACGGCCGCACCCTGCGTGTCCACGACTTCCTCACCGACACCGTCGAGACCATCGACCTGGATCCCGACGGCGACGCCTCCGCCGCCGACGGACACGGCGGCGCCGACGGCGCCCTCATCGAGGCGTTCATCGCGGCGGTCGCCACCGGCGACCGCTCACTGGTCACCTCCGGGCCCGAGGAGAGCATCTCCTCACACCGTGTCGTGTGGGCGGCTGAGCAGTCGCGCGCCACCGGCAGCGTCGTCGAGCTCATTCCCGCAACCCCGGTCTAGGGGTACGCCGCAAACCGCCGAACGGCGCCCGGGGCGGTCGACTCGCGGTCGCCCCGGGAGCTGCGGGACCCTTCCCACCGGTGGAACCCCGAAGGATGTCGGCGTGACCGGCATGCTCACGAGCCTCATCGAACGCCGTCGCGTAGCTTGGGCCGAATGACGAGCAGCGGGCGGAACGACTCCGCCGATCACCTCGTGGTCTGCTCACGCACTGCCCTGGTCGAGCTGGCGGCGGTGTTACCGGCAACGGGCAGGTTCGTCGTCGCCCGACTTGACGGAACGAGGATGGCGGACGCGGACCTCGCCTTCTACGAGTTCTCCGACGCGCTGCTCTTCCCCGGTCACTTCGGCTGGAACTGGGACGCGTTGTCCGACTGTCTTCGTGATCTGAACTGGCTGCCCGCGGACGGGTACCTGATCGTCGTCGACAACGTGTCCCGGATGCTCTCGAGCAGTGCAGACGAACGGAACACGCTGTTCCGGGTCCTGTCGCAGGCCGTGCGGCACTGGGCGTTTCCGGCCGGTCAGCCAGAGTTCACGGTGCTGCTGCTGTGCGACAGCGACGACGAGGCCACACTGTTGCGGCAGGAGATCGCTCAGGCGCTTCGTCGATCGTGACGCGCTTCGCAGGTCAGCCCGGCCAACGCTGACCGCCGAGCTCAGGCCTCGATGCCGCGCTACAGGTCCATCGCGTACACCCGGACCCGGCGACCGGTGTCCGGCTGCACCGTTTCGCGATCCAACGACATGCCCAGCTTGACCATCACCCGAGCGGACGCCTCGTTGCCGACGACGTGAATGCTGACCAGCCGCCGGAGGTCGAGTTCGGCACGAGTACGGGCGACAACCGCCTGGGCCGCCTCGGTGGCCAGGCCCCGACCCCAATGCGTACGGCCGAACCGCCAACCGATCTCCACCGCCGGCATGATCTCGGGCAGGAAGGTCGGCACCGCCAGTCCGGTGAAACCGGCCAGCTCACCGGTCTCCTTGATCTGAACCGCGTACAAGCCGAAGCCGTGCTCGTCCCAATGCCGCTGATAGACGGCCAGGCGCTTCGCGGTCGCGGCGCGGTCCAGGGTGTTGCCGTCATGGATGTAGCGCATCACCTCGGGCTGCGCGTTGATCGCGGCGAACCCGTCCAGGTCGTCGTGCCGGAAAGGGCGCAAGAGCAGGCGCGGAGTCTCCAGGGACGTGGCGTCGAGGGAGCTGGTCAGATCAGACACCCTTCGTTGGTATCACCTCGGCGGCCCACCGGGCGATGGGTCGCCTGGCCTGACCCCCGTGGTCGAGTTGCAGTGATTTTGCGGTCAACCGCGCGGCGCCCGGTCCGCAGGAGCGTCGCGACGCTGAGCTGCACGGCTCTGCGGCGCGGGGATGGTGCCGTCGGTACGAGTCGTGGCCGCCGCAGTCGCAGTCGCAGCCTTGGATGTGCGGCGGTGGAGCGTGAGAGTCATGACCAGCACGACCAGCGCTCCGACGATCAGCCCGAGGATCGCGCTGGCCACCGTGTTGACGAGCCAGCCGACGAGCCCGCCGAGAACACCCGTGGCGTCGTGGGCGGCGACCTCCACGTGGTGCACGGCCTCGTACAGGAAGTGCAGGTTCAGCTCGTTCGTGCCCAGCAGCAGGATGTGCCCGCCCACCCACAGCATCGCCGCGGTGCCGACTACCGTCAGCACGGTGAGGACCACCGGCATCGCCCTCACCAGACCGCGGCCGAACGTGGCGACGGCGCCGGAACGTTGCGACAGGCGCAGCCCGGCGTCGTCCATCTTTACGATCAGGGCCACCACGCCGTACACCAGGACGGTTATGAGGACGGCGACGACAGCCAGGATCACCAGGCGGGACCAGAAGGCCTCATCGATCACCTCGTTAAGGCTGATGACCATGATCTCCGCCGAGAGGATCAGGTCGGTTCGTACCGCCCCAGACACCAGTGTCGTCTCGTCCTGCACCTTCTCCTCGCCGGCGCCGGAGGCACCGTGATGGGCGATCTTGGCCCACACCTTCTCCGCGCCTTCATAACAGAGGTAGGCGCCGCCGAGCATGAGGATCGGAGTGAGCAGCCAAGGCACGAACTGACTGAGCAGCAGCACCGCCGGCAGGATGATGAAGAACTTGTTGCGCAGCGACCCCACGGCAATGCGCTTGATGATCGGCAACTCGCGCTCGGCCGCCAGGCTCCGCACGTACTGCGGCGTGACGGCAGCATCGTCGACGACGACACCCGCAGCCTTGGCGCCGGCCTTCGCGGCGGCCGCCCCGATGTCATCGATCGACGCGGCAGCGGCCCGGGCCAGCACCGCCACGTCATCCAGCAGGGCTACGAGTCCACCGGCCAAGGGAGGATCCTTTCAGGGTTGCGGTTCGAACTGGCCCATTCTCGCTCAGGTCTCTGCACGCGGCACGCCACCCGGGTCATCACCTGGCGCCAGCCCAGGCCGAACCCGTCCGCCGCAGTCACCGTCAGCCAGGGTCGGCGTAGATGCGTCTCGGTCGCTGTTTCTGCTCCGCCTCGGCCGAGCCGTTCGGTCATTGCCGGCCCCGGATGGTAGCCAGCGAGGTAGGCAGATCATGCGCATGGGCCATGTCATCAAAGGTTCCCAGCCATCGCATTAGCTACGGGTTGGTGTCCCAGGTGGGTACGGATGAGCGTGGCCAGGCTGTCCCGGGAGGTTGATCGGGCTGGGGCAGCGTCGGCGGGGACTACCGGGGACGGCTTGTGGCGTAGCTTGGTTCGGTGCCGTTGACCTACCCTGCTGTCGATCTTGTTGATGGGCCTGTCCGTCTTCGTCGATGGCGGGAGGATGATCTGGACTGTGTTCGAGCCGCGGCCCAGGATCTGCGAATTGTCGAGGCCACGACGGTTCCGGGAGTGTTCTCGGTCGATGCGGGACAGGCGTTCATCGCTCGGCAGTGGAGTCGAGTCGACAGCGGTGACGGCGTCTCGCTTGCGATTGCCGATGCGGTGACTGATCAAGCGCTCGGTTCGGTCGTGCTCATGCTTCGGCCGCAGCCGGACGTGGCTGGCCTCGGCTACTGGCTCATCCCGTCGGCGCGAGGGCGAGGAATCACCACTCGTGCGGTGAGAATGGCGTCGTCATGGGCGTTGGACGTCGCGGGCATGGAGCGGGTGGAGGCGTGGGTGGAGCCGGACAATGAGGCGTCCCGGCGGGTTCTCACCGCGGCTGCCTTCGAGCAGGAAGGTGTGCTGCGCAACTTCCTTGGCCGTCGATGGCGGTGAGGCGGTTCTTGAGCCGGCAGCTGGGTCCGTTGATGGCGACTTCTTCTGGAGCATGCACGGGGAGAGCCGGTCCACGCCGTACCCGAGCGACGAGATCGAACCGGCGGCCGCCGAGGTCGGGCTTCAGCTCAGCGGGAACTCACTCTCGAAACCTTCGATGAAGCGAATGTAACGCACGGCCAGCAATGATTGATCATCGATCCTCCGCCTCATATCCTCCAACTCCCGGTGGGCTCCTTTGATATCCCCCGCAAGGGCGAAGGCGAGCGGAAGGCGCTCGATCCGGCGATCCAGTAGCTGCCCCTTGTCAACTTTCAGCGCCGCAATCAGTCCCTCATACGAAGCGTGTGATCTCATGAAGTCGAGGCCGATCTTCGTGACGTCGGAGACGTTTGATCGAATACCATCCTCAATCGACTCTCCCGCAAGGTCGACGCAATGCTCCAACCATTGAGCTTGCGAGGTGAAGTACCCGACGTTCGCCGAGACGGTAGGAACGTAGAAGCGACCGTCCCAACCCGGAACCACATCGCCGCACCACGCAGCAATCCGGTCCTCGATTTCTTGCGAGCGCACACCCACGAACGTGGCGATCCGCAGGACAGACCGGTTGCCCTGGTTCGAATCTGCGAATGAACACCAACCTTCGATTCCGGGGCCGAGGTCCAGGAGGTACTCGTAGTTCGACTTCCGCCTCCTGAAACCGAGAGTCTTCATCTCGCCCGCTATCGCCGCAAAGAGTTCGGACTTCTTCACCACAAGACCTCCACGACAGAAGATGCTCACCGGAACGCCAGAACGCGCCCGACCTCCGCGGTTTCCCGCGAGGGCCGGGCGCGTCGGCCATTATACGTCCAGATAACGAATGGAGATGATGAATCTTGTCGGGTCGAGGTAGCCCGCTATGCCCGCCTTGCGCGCGTACCGGCCGTACAGGAGGACGCCGGTCTCCCCGAAGAGATTGTCCATTGCCTGCTGGTCTGGCTCGTACCTCGCGCCCGAACCATTCTTCGATTCGTGGAGGAAGATGTAGCCGTCCCTCTGCGTCACAAGATCATACTTGCGGTAGTTGCCCTTCGCGTGTCGGGTTCCCGGAATGCGCGCATGAACTTCACGCCCGACAACCGTATGTCCAGCGGCAAGCATTTCCTTCTCGAGCTCGTCCACACCGCGCTTGCCGATCTCTCCTGGCTCGGCACCACCGCAGCCCTGGTTGTGTACGAGGACCGAATCGTCACCGGCCACCACGTAGTACGTGTGGATGTCGTCGACGGTCAGGTTGTAGGTGGCCTGCTCCGCCCGGTACTGCCGGATCGCTCCGACCTGCACGTAGGTGCCGGCTGAGGTACGGAGGAGTTCGGCTGGCTTCAGGTCCCCCGCATCCACCCAGCGCCCCTGGGTGACCGACCAGAACGGATGGTGGTCGGTCGTGGTGAGGGAGTGTCCCTTGCCGTCCGCTCCCTCGACGGTGACCTCGACATACGCCTTGTCGTGGTCGGTCCGGATGGTGTGGGTCACCTGTCGCGCCTCAGTCCGGCCGGTCTCCGTGTCGGTGGCGAGCACCGTGTCGCCGGGTTCCACCTGCTCGATGGGAACACGGCTGCCGTCGGCGAGCAGGACGACAGTGCCGCCTACGAAGCTGTCACTACCACCATGCCCAACGCCCTTGACCTTGCATGCCTTTGGTTCCTTCTTGGTGGCCGCCTTGGCTCTGGCTGCCGCCGCTTTCGCCTTCGCGGCAGCCTCCGCAGCCGCCCGTTTGGCCGCCCTTTCCGCGGCCTCCTTCGCCGCGGCGGCCTTGGCGGCGGCGGCCTTGGCCGCGGCGGCAGCCGCCTCCTTTGCCGCCTGAGCCGCCTTCTCCGCGCCCTGGAGGATGGCGCGGGCCCACTTGAGCTCCTGGAAGAAGGTGACGACCGCCTTGCCGGCCCGGAAGATCGCCTCGGCGATCTTCTTTGCCTTGAAGATCTTGCCCCAGGGCAACGCGCCGATCACCATCGATACGCATGCGCCGAGGTCGCCCTTGAGGCAGTTGAGGATGTCGTTGATCCCGAGGAACTCCATCAGGATCTGGCCGCCGGCCTCCAGGACGATGTCCAGCACGCTCTTGCTCTGCAACTGCTGGGCCTTGGCCACGTCCTCCGGGCTCGGCCCGGTCTCCGCCGCACCGGTGGCGGTCGCCTCCGGGGTCGCGCCGGTCGGGTCGGTGTACGAGGTCGGGTTGTTCTCCCCGTACGTGTAGGCAGAGGTCGCCCCGCCGCCCTGGGGCATCGGGTCCCGAGAGGTGAACCTGCCGGTCTCCGGGTTGTAGTTCCTGGCCCGCAGGTAGTAGTTGCCGTTGCCGGAACTGGAGTCCTGGTAGCCGCCGGCAAACTGCATCGGGTTGTCCGGGGCGCTCGCCTGGGTTCCCGGCCCCTGCCCGCCCCAGCCGCTGGGCGAATGCTCCTGTCCGCCCTGACCGGCCAGGGTCGGGCCGACGCGCGGGTTGCCGAACGGGTCGTAGTCGTAACCGACCAGCGGCGTACCGGTCGGCGAGAGCATGTTCGCCACGCCGCCGAACCAGTCGTGGGTGTAGGAGTGTGCCCCGACTGCCTCGTCCAGCAACGCCAACGGCTCGTCGTCCGGGCCGTACGCGAAGCCCCGCTTCTCCAGGGTCTGGCCGGTCGCGTTGGTGACCGTGTCGACGGCGATCTGCGGCAGGGTGGCGTTGACGTCCCACGACCAGCGTTGCGTCTGTGCCTGCTCACCTGGATCGGTCGTGGTGGTCAACCGCAACCCGGTCGCGTCGTACGCGAATGTCGCCACCCGACCGCTGACCGTCGCCTTGGCCAGCGAGTTGTCGAGGTTGTACTCGAACTTGTCGGTGCCGGACCGGGTCTGGTTGCCGTTCAGGTCGTAGGCGTACTCGGTGGTGGTGACGTGCTTCGGCTCCCGGATCACCTGCTTGGTGAGCTGGTCGGCGTCGTCGTACTGGTAGATGGTGGTGTCGTCACCGGCGTTCCCGGTGCGTTTCTGGCTGGTCCGGTTGCCGACCAGGTCGTACTCGTAGTCGATCCGGCCGACCGGCTTGGTCTTTCCGCCGCATGAGTCGACCGCGTAACAGGCCGAGGTGAGCCGGTCGACCTTGTCGTAGGCGTAGGCGACCTTCTCCGAGATCCCGCCCCGGGTGGTCAGCACCTTCGTCGGGTTGCCCACCTCGTCCAGGTCGAGCTGGTAGGCCGAGATCGGGTCCTGGGGCAGCGCCACCGGCACCACCGGGGCCGAGGCGACGGACGGCGCACCGGCGCCGTACCGGTCGTGGGCGGTGACGGTGAAGGTGTACGCGACACCCGCGTCGAGTCCGTTGACGATCGCGTTGCTCGCGGTCGGGCCGACGGTCACCGTCTTGCCGCCGGGTTGGGCGGTGACCGTGTAACCGGAGACGTCGTCGTGCCCGTGGTCCTTCGACGGCTTCCAGGAGACCACCGCCAGTCCGGCGCCGGGCTGTGCGGTGACATCGGTCGGCGGCTTCGGCCGGTCGTCACGGGCGACGGCACCACCCGATTCGGCGGCGGGCAGCGTGAACTGCTCGGGTGCCGGGGCGCGGGTGGTGCCGATGCTGGTCAGGCGACCGGCGTCGTCGTACCCGCGTTGCTCGATCAACCCGGTCGGCGCCGGCAGCGTGGTGCTGGTCCGGCGGCCCGCGACGTCGTAGCCGAACTGCCAGGTGGAGGCGACCGCGCCGGCCGAGCCACCGGCGGCGGTCAACGAGGTGACCCGGCTGTCTCCGTCGTAGTCGGCGGTGATCCGGGTGCCGTCCGGGTAGGCGCGCAGGGTGATGTTGCCCCGCACGTCGTAGTCGTAGTCGAACTCCTCCACCAGGTTGGTGGCGGGTTCGTTACGGGTCACCTTGTCGATCTGGTCCTCGTCGTCGTAGACGACGGTGCGTACGCCGGTCGGGTCGCCGTACGTGGTGGTCCGGTCCTTGGCGTCGTAACCCCAGGTGTACCTCGGCCCTTCGCTGCCGACCGCCCGCGCCTCCCGACGACCGACGATGTCGTAGGTGTCCACCACCGTCCGGCGGGCCCGCTCCTGCGGCGAGAGCCGCTCGCGCTCGTCCAGGGTGATGGTGGAGACCGGGTTGCCCTCGGCGTCGTAACTGACCTCGGTGACCCGGCCGAGCGGGTCCGTGCTGCTGGTCGTCCGGCCGGCTTCGTCGTACTTCATCCAGGTCCGGTGGCCGTTCGGGTCCCTTACGGACGACGGCAGACCGTCTTCGTAGTAGTCGTAGACGGTGGAGCGGTCGGCCGGTTCGCGCGGGTCGTACGGGCTGTCCGGGTTGTGGACCGTACGGGGAAGGTCATCCTCGCGATAGGTGTAGTGCGTGGTGCGGTCCTTCGCGTCGGTGACCGAGACGAGCCGGTTGTTCGCGTCGTAGCGGTAGGACGTGACGTGGTCCAGCGGGTCGATGCTCTTGACCCGGTTACCGGCCAGGTCGTACTCGATGTGGCTGGTGAACCGCTCCTTGTCTGCGCCCTCGACGTTGCCGCGCGGCTCGGTGGCGGCAACGAGCAGACCGTCGCCGTCGTACTCCCAGGTGCTGATCCCACCGGCGGCGGCGGTGTGCTTGATCTTGTTACCGGCCTCGTCGTACTCGAATCGGGAGGTGTTGGTGCCCGCGTCCTGGACTGCGGTCTGCCGCCCGTTGCGGTCGTACTCCATCCGTGAGGTGCGGCGCAGGTTGTCGGTGACCGAGGTGACGTTGCCGAGGTTGTCCCGACCGAAGTCCGACCGCTGGTTGTGCTCGTCCACCTTGGACGTGGTCCGGTCCAGCTCGTCCACGCCGATGTCCCGGCTCACCGTACGGCCGCCTGGATAGGGGCGTTCCACCCGGATCGGGTTGTCGTTCGCGTCGTAGTGGTACGTCGTGGTGAAGTCCGCCGAGTTCGCCCCGGGCACGTTCCCGCGCGGCGACGTGACCTTGTTCAGCAGCCCCTTCGCGTTGTACGCGTACGTGGTCACCAGGTCCGGCTCGTGCTTCATCTCCACCCGCGCCGAAGCCCGCCGACCGGCCCCGGTGTAGGTATACGAGACCGTGCGGCGGGGGTCGCTGACCGAACGGAGGAGCCCGTTGTCGAAGTAGCGGTACTCGGTGCGGGCGTCGAGCTGGGTCGTCTGGCTCCTGGTCCGGCCGACCTCGTCGTAGCTGGTCCGCACCGCCCCGCGCTTGCCCGGCTGGTGTACGGAGGTGGGACGGTCCTGGGCGTCGAACTCGTACCGGGTGGTGTAGTCGTCCCGGTCGGCGTGCCGGACCGTGCCACGCGGGTCGACGAACGACGTTCCCCGGCCGGTCCGGTCGTAGCCGAGTTCGGTTCGCCGCCCCTCCGGTGAGATGACCGCCTTCGGCAGCCCGGAGTTGTGGTCCCCGACCGGCAGGTTCTCGTACCGGGTCACCTTGCCGCGCTGGTCGGTCTGGCTGACCAGCAGACCCCGCTCGTCGTACGCGTAAGTGATCTTGTTTTTCTCGGCGTCGACGCTCTCGACCAGCTCGTCGAACTCGTTGTACGTGTCCTTCCAGACGTTGCCGTTCGCGTCGGTGTGCTCGGTCGGGTTGTTCCGGGCGTCGTACGTCGTCTTCGTGCCGAAGTTGAGCGACCTCGGCGCGGTCTGGGAGATGCGGTTGCCGGCGGCGTCGAAGCCCGCCTCGTGCTGACTGTGCTTGCCGTTGACCACCAGCGGACGGTTGAGCGAACCGTCGTAGCGGTGGTTCTCGGTGTCACCGTTGCCGCGCTGGGTGTAGATCAGCACGTTGCCCCGGTAACCGTCGTAGACCTTCACCCCGTCCGGGTCGACGGTCAGCGACTCTTGCTCGGCCGCCTTCCACTCGAAGCTGGTCGCCTTCCCGAGCGCGTCGGTCTGGCGCACGATCCGGTTGTCCGGGCCGTACTCGTTGCGCAGCTCGACGATCCGCTGCGGGTTCGTGACCTCGGTCAGCAGCCCGTTGGTGCCGTAGGTGTACTTCCAGTGGAAGCCGCGCGCGTCCTTGACCGCGGTCAGCACCGTACCGGTGTAGTAGTAGTGCGTGTGGCGGCCGTCCGGCAGCCGGATCTCCCGGATCAGGCCGGCGTCCACCTTGATTTTCACCTCGCGCCCGGAGGCGTCCCTGACGGTCACCCCGGTCGCGGTGTACGCGAGCCGCGTCCCCATGCCACGCGCGTTCGCGACCGAGACCAGCCGGCCCTGTGCGTCGAAGCGGTGGGTGATCTGCGAGGGTGTGACCAGTTCCCAGCCGTCCGCGACCCGGCGCAGGTTCGACCGGACGCCCGGCGGACGCCGGTAGCTCTCGCCCTCGAGCCGGTAGAGCGCCTCGGCGCCGTCCTCGACCCGGACCACCACCCCGTCTGCCGACTCCGTGACGGTCATCCCGTAGGACCAGGCCCAGCCCGGACCGAAGGGGCCGCCGGCCGGGCTCGCCGAGGAGTAGGTGCGGGACGAGGCAAAGGGTACGCCGAACGACGCCATGCCCAGGTCGTGCTCCACCCGGACGAAGGCACCGGTGGCGGTGTTCACGCCGACGCCGCGTACCGCCTGGCCGGCGGCGGTCAGGCCGAGCGCGTTGCCACAGCCGCAGCCGGCCGCCTGACCGGCCGGGATGGCCGGCGGCTCGATGGTCGTACGCGGCTTCGCGTTGTCCGAGGGGCCGGAAACGATCTCCCGGCCGTCGTCGAAAACGGCAGCGGCGGTGACGAAGTAGTCCTTGGTCGGGTCGAGCACCCAGCCATCCCGGTCCCCGAACGACCGGCAGTACTGGCGTTGGCCACTGCACCGCGCCCGCTCCAGGTCGTCCTTGCTGAGCGGGATCGACGCCTGCTCGGTGCCGGACTCGGCGTCGTAGAGCGTCGCCTTCCAAGAGGTCCAGGGCTGTTCATCGCCGCGTACGTCGAAGTAGGCGACGACCGAGGTCTCGCCGAGCGCGAAGCCGGACCGGAGCAGCAGGTTGCTGAAGACCTCGTCCTCGGGTGCCGCGCGGGCGGGGCCCGGCTTGGGTACCCGGGCCCACTCGGCGGCGGAGAGGGTGGCTGGTTCGCCCTGCGCGCGGGTGCCCAACGGCACCACCGGCGGGCGTTTGTCCGGCGGGAACTCCTTGTCCGGACGGACCGAATCGGGCAGCGGCCGGTCGACCGGACCGGGTCCGGGAGTGGCCGAGGGGACGGGCGCCGTCTCGGCCCGGGCCACCTTCGCGGGCGGCGCGAGCGTGACGATCAGGGTCATCACACAGAGAAGTGCCAACCAGCGGGCACGCGGAATCCACAGCAGGGTACGACTGAACACGATTTGAGCCTCCCCGTGAAAGCCATGCCCGATGGTTCAGATCACCGGGCATTTACCCAACCGACAATAGGGGATTGTCGATATTTATGTAGGTCGCTAAAGCGACAGGAAACTTACCCGGTTCGCCATAGATGTCGATCTTTTACTATTGGTACCGTGCCGCCGAATCCCGGATTTCCGACCCCTCATGATCGAAGCGCCGCCAGCCGTCGTCACCGGGGGTGTGACGGGGCCCTGCCAAGCTCCTATCAGTCACGCCCACCCGATCGGCATGCCAGCGGGGCCGCGTCCCAGCCGGTCGACAAATCGAACGAAAGACACCGAGGCTCAGATTTTGCCTGGGTCAGACCGGCAGGACGCGGCACCGGCGTCGATACTCACAGACCTTGCCGTTTGTCTGTGGCCGGTAGGGGCGGGTCTTCTTGACGGTGACGCCGAGTTGGTTGCAGGTGTCGTGCCAGAGGCGGGACTTGTAGCAGGAGCCGCGGTCAGGACGCGGCGGACGGTGATTCCGGTTGAGCTCTCGGCGATGAATTTCATCGGCTACTGATCGCGGATCACGGCCGGCGAAAGTCCGGGCGCGCGCAGAACGGTGGACTGCTTGCGAGGTGCACTCAAGAGTCGGTCACCCT
This sequence comes from Micromonospora sp. SD19, assembly GCF_054462275.1. Taxonomy (NCBI): domain Bacteria; kingdom Bacillati; phylum Actinomycetota; class Actinomycetes; order Micromonosporales; family Micromonosporaceae; genus Micromonospora; species Micromonospora sp. SD19. Next base: position 89,116 of record NZ_JBTLMN010000010.1, on the reverse strand, counting down.
CGCCGACATCAAGGCCGAACAAATCGATCAGTTGCCGCGCGGACAACAGGCCGTGCCGTTGCACCGATGGCCAAGCGGTCGCCGACATCGTGTGGAAGACCTGCTGACGGCCCGGATCAGGTAGGCGCGCCCCTCGCGCCCGCGATCGGTTCAGAAGGGCGGCTGCGGCCTCCCAGGCCCGCTCGAACTCCTCGGCCACCTGCGGCCACACCAGCGCGAGTCGGTCCGCCGCCGAGTGGATCTCTGCGGCCCGCGGCCCGCAGACGACGAACTCGTGCGGGATCACCCGGCCAGACTGGTCCTTACGCCCCAGCGGGTCCGCGATGCGCAACGCAACTCGGTCCCCAGCACGGTGGCAGGTCTCCGGCGCATCACCGGCGTCCGCGACTTCCGCGACCACTGCCAGAAATCGGACAGCCCACGGTGCGCGCGCCGGCTATGGACTGTCCGGGCCGGGGCGTCGGCCGTAGACTGGCCCGGTTGTCCGGCATCCACTGGTATCTTGGGTTAGTTTGGGAAATTTGCTCCGCGTCCAGCTGCCGCGTTCGGAGCCGGTCAGGATCACTAGCGTGCGATTGTCCTATAGAGGAATCGATGGAACCCACGGTCGATGATTATCTGTCTCACCAATTGGATGTGAGCAAGATCAGCCTCGCCGAACTCCGGGAGGCGAGGCAGGGCGCGTTTGTGCACTGCCTGGAGCGGATTCTCGACGAGCTGGACCGACCGCAGGACCCCGTCGCTGGTTTCACCTCCGCGATCTGAACCCCGTCGTGGTCACCAGCGCGCCGCCGTCACTTCCTTTGCCGTCTGAATGGCCTCTCGGCGAGTCACCGCTGGACATCACACCGGCCGGTTGGCGGCCCACCCCGTTCCACGACTTCGTCGTCAAGCTGCACAGTCGGTGCGACCTCGCCTGCGACTACTGCTACATGTACGAGCTGGCCGACCGTTCCTGGCGAGGCCGGACGGCCTTCATGCCCGACGAGGTCGTCGACCTGGCGACCCGGCGCATCGCCGAACACGCCCGCGACCACCGCCTGTCGACGATCCGGGTCATCCTGCACGGCGGCGAGCCGCTGCTCGCCCCGCCCGCCACGTTGCAGCGGGTGGTCAGCACGCTGCGTGCGGCGCTGTCGTCCGGGACGGTGGCACAGTTCACCGTGCAGACCAACGGCACCCGCCTGACCGAGCAACGCCTGCGCCTGCTGAGCGCCGCCGGCCTGCGGGTCGGGGTCAGCGTGGACGGTGGCCGGGTGGCCAACGACCGGCACCGCCGGCACCTCGGCGGCCGGAGCAGCTTCCCCGCCGTCGACCGCGCGCTGCGGCTGTTGCGCGAGCAGCCCGACCTGTTCGCCGGCATACTCAGCGTCATCGACCTGCGCAACGATCCGGTTGAGACCTACGAGACGCTGCTGGCGTACCAGCCCCCGGCCCTGGACTTCCTGCTGCCGCACGGCAACTGGAGCGAGCCACCGCCGGGTCGTCCGCCCGACGCCAGCACCCGGTACGGAGAGTGGCTCGTCGCCGTCTTCGACCGGTGGTACGACGCGCCCCGGCGGGAGACCCGCCTCCGCCTCTTCGAAGAGATCGTCGTGGGCGTACTGGGCGGCCACAGCAGGTCGGAGCAGATCGGACTGAGCCCCGTCGGGGTGATCGTCATCGACGTCGACGGGTCGCTCGAACAGGTCGACACGCTGCGCTCCGCCTACGAGGGCGCCCCGGCCACCGGCCTCACCGTGGCCGATCACCCGTTGGACGCCGCCCTGCGGCACCCGGCCGTCATCGCCCGACAGATCGGCGCGAAAGCACTCGCTCCGGCGTGTCTTGATTGTTCGGTTCATCCGGTCTGTGGTGGAGGGTACTATCCGCACCGATACCGTAAGGGCTCAGGATTCCGCAATCCCTCGGTCTACTGCGCCGACCTGCGATATCTGATCGACCACATCGCCGGCCGCGTACAGGCCGATGTCGCCCGAGTGATGAGGCAACGCGCGTGACCGACGTGATCCGACTTCCCGCCCGGTCCTTCAGCCAGCTCGCCGCGGGCCACGGCGACGCCGAGACGATCGCCCGGCTCCGCCGCGGCCAGCTCAGCCGACGGCTGTTCCTGCTGCGGGCACTGCTGGACGCCGACTCGTCCCCGGCCACCGAGGCCTCGCTGGAGCTGCTCGTCCGCGCCCAGGCCCACCGGCCGGAGGCCGTCGACGAGGTACTGCTCGCTCCGCACGTCGGCTCCTGGCTGACGGTCACACTCCGGCGGCTGCGGGCCGGCCCCGCCACGGTGCCGCCCCGCAGTCGCCGCTCCGGCGCCACCGTCGCGGCCTCCCGCGACGTCAGTCGGCTGGGCGAGATCGCCGCGGCCGCGGCGGCCCGGGCCGGGCTGGACTTCACGATCGAGCTGTCCAGCACCGACGGCCAGGTCATGCTGCCGACGTACGGACGCGCCGAGTCGGGGGCCGGCAGCGTCACCGTCACCGCCGAGGACGGCCGGCTGCGGATCGGCCCGGTCCTGGTACCCAGCGACCCGTCGGCGGACGCGCCCGGCTGGTCCGGTCTGCGCACGATCACGGCCCAGGCCGCCGGCCGCACGCTGCGGCTGATCGTCGACGACCTCGACCCGTGCCGCGACATCCACCAACTCCGGGCGGCGGGCCGGCTCTCCGACCCCGAGCTGGCCGGGTGGCAGGCGGCCCTCGACGAGGCGTGGCCGGTGCTCGTGCGGTCACATCCCGGCTACGCCGAGGGGATCGCCGCGGGACTCACCACGATCGTCCCGCTGGTCGCCCCCGCGGAGAGTTACGGCGTCAACGCGACCGCCATGGAGTCGTTCGGCGCCGTGTCCCTGACCCCACCCACCGATCCACTCGCCCTGGCGGCGGCGCTGGTACACGAGTGGCAGCACGCCAAACTCGGGGCGCTGCTCGACCTGATCCCGCTGCACCACGCCGATTCGGAACCCCGGCACTACGCGCCGTGGCGCGACGATCCCCGGCCGCTCGGCGGGCTGTTGCACGGTGTCTACGCCTTCTTCGGGGTCACCGACTTCTGGCGGGTGCAACGGAGGGTCCAGCGCGACGCCGCCGCCCGGTTCGCCGACTTCGAATTCGCCCGCTGGCGCTCCATGGTCTGGCAGACCACCGAGCTGCTGCACGGGGTCCCGAACCTGACCGAGGAGGGCCGGCGGTTCCTCGCCACGCTGACCGAACGGCAGCGCCGCTGGCTCGCGGAACCCGTCTCCCCGGCTGCGGCCTCGCTGGCCCGGCAGGTCACCGCCGAACACCGGCTCGGCTGGCGCCTGCGCAACCGGGTGCCCGATTCGCACCGGGTGCGCCGGCTGGCGGACGACTGGCTGGCCGGGGCGGCGGCCTCACCCGGGCCGATCTCCGCCGTGCTGACCCACGACGTCGGCTGGACCTCGACCCACAACGTCCGATTCGACCTGGCCGGACTCCAGATGGCAGATCCGGAGGGCTTCGACCAGCTCTGCACCGACCCGGCGCAGGTGACCACGCAGGTACCACAGGCGTCCGCCGGCGACATCGCGCAGATCCTCGGCGACCACGCGACCGCCCGCGCCGCCTACCTCCGCCAGATCCTCGACCAGCCGGACGAGCCACGGTCCTGGATCGGTCTGGCGATCCTCACCGAGCTGAGCGGCGACGGCGCGGACGGGGAGACCGCCGCGCTGCACCAGATGCCGGAACTCGTCGCCGCGTTGCACCGCGAGATCCGGCGTCGCGGTGCCGACGCACCGGACCCGCTCCGGCTGACCCGCTGGCTGCGCCCCCTCGTGGCCGAGGCGCCCGAGGCGGTCAGCCCGGCGGCGGGCGCCCCGCTCGCCGCCCGGGCCTAGCCGCCGTCCTCCCGGACCCGCCAGCGCTCACGTCGGAGGCGGGTCGATCGGGATCGACACCCGATGGCTGGCCAGCAGTTCGGCCGCGTCCGGGTGGTCCAGGCCAACGGTCCGCTCGTACCCGGCGATGGCCGCGTCGCGCAGCTCCCGGGCGGCCGGCCGGTCGCCGAGCGCCGCCAGCTCGATCGAGAGGTTCGCGGCGCAGATCAACGTCTCCGGGTGATTTTGGCCGTTCACCTGCCGGGCCGCCGCCAGGGTCTCCCGCAGTAGCGAAGCCGCTCCGGCATGGTCCCGGCTGGCAGCGAGATCGTTGGCGAGGTTGACCGTCGCACAGAGGGTGTACGGGTGCTCCATCCCGAGCCCGGCACGGAGTCCGGCGACCGCCCGCTCGTCGAGCCGGCGCCCTTCGGTGTAGTCCCCGAGTAGGCGGAACACGATCGCCAGGTTCGTCATGCAGACGTACGTGAAGGGGTGTTCGTCGCCCAGGACCCGCTGGTAGCCGGTCAGCGTCTCCTCGCCCAGCACCCGGGCCTCGGCCAGGGCCCGGGCCCGCGCCACCCGCTCCTGCTCGGTGCGGGGCAGGATGTTGAACAGCGTCATCGCCGCCGAGATCGTGTCGGCGTGGTTCTCCCGGAACCGGCGCAGGCACAGCGAGTACACCTCACGAGCCACCGTCAGCGCCTCGCTGTAGAGGCCGGTCTTGCGGAGCGTGACCGCGTGCAGCCGGGTCGCCCGCAGCACGTTCGAATGGTCCGGCCGCAGGCTCCCCCGGTGCAGCGGCAGCCACTGCCGCTGCAACCGCAGCGCCTCGTGGTAGCGGCCCAGCCCGTCCAGATCCCGGGAGAGCAGGGTGGCCGTGAACAGGGTGTACGGGTTCGTGTCGCCCAGCACCCGCCGGTAGCGCGCCCAGTTGTCCTCGTCCGTGCGCCGCGCCCGCTCGAAGTCGCCGAGCAACCGGTAATCGACGGCGAGGTTGTTCGCACAGCGCAGGGTGTCCGGGGCGTCCTCACCGAACACCCTGCGGTGCGCCTCGAGCAGCCCCTCGTCCAGTTCGCGGGCCCGCTGCCACTCGCCGAACAGCCTCAGGTCCGCCCCGAAGCTGTTGGCCAGCGCCAACGTGTGTTCGTGGTCGGGCCCGAGCGTGTCGCGGGCGATCTCGTACGTCCGTTCGTTCAACCGCCTCGCCTCCTGCGGATTGCCGGTGGAGCGCAGCGCGTTGGCGAGGAACCGGGCGGTGATGATGGTCTGCTCGTTGGCCGCCCCCAGCTTCTCCAGCCACCGGCGGTACGCGATCGAGCCGAGCTCGCGGCTGCTCTCGTAGTCGCCGCTGACGTAGAGGTAGCGGATCTGGTCGAGCACCACCTTGCGGATGTCGTCGGACTCGCCGTCGATCGCCCCGGAGGCCAGCACGTGCGGGTTGAGTTCCGCGTGCCGGGGCCAGATCTCCTGGTCCTCCGTCGGATCACCGGGGTTCGCGGCGGCGAGGAGCTTCTGCACGGCGGTGCGGTAGGTCTCCCGGTCGGCCGGGGTGAGCCGGTCCCGCAGGGTGGCCTGCACCAGGCGGTGGATCTGGATGCTGTTGCGGGTCGCGTCCACCTTCGCCAGGCCGTACTTGCCGATGTCCCGCACCGCCCGGCGCAACTGGATGTCGTCCCGGACGGTGGCGTCGAGCAGGCTGGGCAGCCCGGCGTAGCGCCCCATCGGCAGCAGTCTGATCGAGATGGGCTCCGAACCGAGGAAGGCGCACAGCTCCAGCAACTGCAACGCGGCAGGGGTCTGCTCGGCCAGCTGGTCGAATGCCAGCCCCCAGGTGATCACCACCGGCGTCGAGTACGACGCGGGTGAACTCTCCCGCAGCAACAGGCCGACCCGTTTCTCCAACTGGCCGAGGTACTCGTCGATCGGGGTGCCGGTCGCCAGCATCCAGGCCGCCGCCTGCTCCAGGGCCAGCGGCAGGTCCCCCAGCTGCTCCGCCAGCCGGTCGGTGTCCTCGTCGTCCAGCTCCGGCAGCCGCCGCCGGATCAGCTCGATGCTCTCCTCCCGGGTGAAGACATCCACCTCGATGCTGTCCGCCACCCCGGCCCAGTTGTGGTTGCGGGAGGTGATGAGCACATGCCCGCCGGGGTTGCTGAGAAACGGCATCAGGTCCTCGGCCCGGGTCGCGTTGTCGAAGACCAGCAGCCACCGGCCGTACGGCCGTCCGGTGCGCAATGCGTCGTACACGGTCTCCAGGGCCTGCGACACGTCGACGTCGTCGCTGACCAGATCGAGCTTGCGGGCCAGGGCGACGAGCGACTCCCGGATCCGGGTCGGTTGTTCGGCCGGAACCCACCAGATCAGGTCGTAGTCGCTGGCGTACTTGTAGACGTACTCCACGGCGAGCTGGCTCTTGCCGACTCCGCCGAGGCCGTGCACGGTGTGCGGCAGCACCGCGGTGACGTTGTCGGTCAACCGCTGGCGCAGCACGTTGAGCAGTTCTTCCCGCCCGGTGAAGTCGGGGTTGCGGGGCGGCACGTTCCCGAACACCGCTGGCTGCTCCCCGACGCTGGAACGGCCCCGATCTCCTGGAGCGGTCTGTGCGGTCATGTCGTCCCCCTCTTCGGGTGTCGCCGCGATCGGTAGCCGCCGGTCGGTCCGCTGCGTTGGCGTGGCTGGCGGGCCGAGGGCGGCCGGAGCCAGCCGCCGCGCGAGTTCCGAGTACCGGCCTCCCAGGCTGCGCAGCACCGTGTAGGCCACCTCGGCGAACGGGCGGCCCAGTCGGGTCGCCAGCCGGTCCGAGACCTGTCCGGCGAGCAGCGCCGGAAAGTCCAGAGCCGCGCCCATGTGCTCGTTGACGTAGCGGGAAACGACGTCGAGGATCCGCAGCGCCTCACCGACCCGCAGTCCGGAGAGTAGTTCCTGCCGTACGCCGGGAAGGAACTCGTAGCGGGCCTGTTCGACCGGCGTGTCCTCGGCCCAGCTCGCCGCGTGGCGCAGCAGCCCGCTCAGGTAGACCTCGGCGAGGTCCTGCGGCTGTGAGCGTGGCAGCATGAGGCGCTGCACCAGGCGCATCACCGGCAGTGTCAGCGGTGCGGCGGCAAGGAACTCGGCGAGTTGACGGGCCTCGTCCGAGGCCATCGCCCGGAACCGGGCGACCCGCTGGGCCGGCGTCAGGTCCAGCGGCTCCGGCGACGGTGGCTCCCGCAGCGGGTCGACGAGCAGCGGACGAGGGTCGGTGGTCAGCAGCGCGACCGCCGCGACCGGGCCGAGGGTGCGGCCACTGACCAGGGCGGCCCCGGCGGCGAACCATCGCGGTGCCAGTTCCAGCACCGGTATCGCGACCGCACCGCGCGGAAGGTGGTCCGGCACCTCGTCACGCAGGCGAGGGTGCAGCTGCGCCGCCGGTGCCGCAGGCCGGGTCGGCCGGACCAGCACGGGGTGCAGCGTCGGGCGGCAGCGGTGCCACAGCCGCTGGGGCAGCGGCTGGACCACGGCGACCGGACCGGAGCGGCCCCAGATCGCGAGCCACCGTCGCAGCTCGGGAGCGTCCCAGATGGCGCCGGTGCAGTCGCTCAACACCATCGTCAACTGCCGGCCCTCCGGGTCGACCAGCTCGCGCGGGTCCCGCGCGGTGCTGCCGCCGTCGGAGGTCAGGATCGGCCGGTGGCCCTTGGCATCCGGCCGCAGATACCACACCTGGATGCGGCGGAACGTGTGCACCCGCATCCGGTCGGCGAGGATCCGGATCTCGGTCGCCGTCGCCTCCCAGACCACCATCGACGGGCTGCCGTCGACCAGCAGTACGAGATCCAGCCACGGCTCGGTGACCGGGGTGAGGCACGGTTGGAGCATCCGGGCCTCCGCCGACCGGCGGGCCGTCTCCGCCTCGTCGAGCCGCACGGCGTGCCGGGCGGGTACGGACCGGCGCAGCGGGGCCAGCGCCCGGGCGATCTCCCGGGCGTGCGGCAGGGCGGGCACCCCGGGAGTGCGTAGCGGCAGCGAGGACGGGTCGCGGGGCCCGTTGGCGGGCGGCGGCAGGTAGAGCTTGGCGGACGGCTCCGCCTCGGTCACCGCGGGCGCCTCCGGCCGGGTGGGCTGCCGGGCCGGGGAGGTGGACGGCGGCGACGCCGGTGGCTCGGGTGGCGCCCCCGGCGGCGCGTCGCTCGCCGTCGCGGCCGGCCCGGCCCGGGGCGGCCCCGGTTGGCGGGGCAGGAAGCGGGCCAGCCAGATCGCCTCGGCGCACTCCTCGGCCGTCAGGGCTGAGGGAGCGCCGCCGAGGGCGGTGACCAGCCGATCGATCATAGGGTGCCGGCCGCTTCGAGGTCGCGGATCAGGTTCGCCCGCAGCCGGGCGCGGGTCGACTCGGGCGGTCGCACCCCGGAGGTGACCAGGAAGATCGCGTTCAGCAGCTGGTCCGTGGCCACCGCACCCCGGTCGCGCAGGTCGAGGAAGTGCGTGATCAGGTCGGCGCTGGCGGCCACCGCCTCCTCGCCGAGCATCGAGGTGATGATCTGGGTCAGGGCCTGCTCGTCCGGGGGCTGGATGTCCAGTCGCAGGCAGCGGCGCAGGAAGGCGGGTGGGAACTCCCGCTCGGCGTTGCTGGTGATGACGACGACCGGGAAGGCGGCGCAGCGGACCTGGCCGCGCCGTACCGGTGCCCGCAGGGTGCCGTCGCTGGTCATCACCTCCGCCAGGCTCTGGTCCTCCGGCAGCCGGGCCAGTTCCGGGATCTCGAACCGGCCCTCCTCGAAGACGTTGAGCAGGTCGTTGGGGAGCCCCAGGTCGCTCTTGTCCAGCTCGTCGATCAACACCACCCGGGGACGTGCCCAGGGCAGGAGTGCCGTGCCCAGCGGGCCGAGCGTCAGGTAGCGGCCGATGTCCGGTATCTCCTCGGTCCGCCCGGTGGACTGGAAGAGGTTCGTCTCCTGGAGCCGGCCGATCGCGTCATAGCGGTAGAGGCCGTCGTCCACGGTGGAGCGGCTGGTCACCGGCCAGTAGAGCACCGGCCCGAGGCCCAGCTCGTACGCGACGCTGTAGGCGAGGGTGGACTTTCCGGTGCCCGGCTTGCCCGTCACCAGGAGCGGGCGGCGCAGGTAGAGCGCGGCGTTCACCATCTCGATCGCCTCGTCGGTGATCTGGTAGCCGCGTGCCCGCTCGGCGCCCTGCCGGTCCTCCGGCAGCGCCGAGGTGATCAGTGGCCCGCCGCCGAACCGCCGCCACTGGGGCGGTTCGGGGAGCCGCTCGACGCCGTTGTGCGGCCGTCCGGTGCCGAGGTAGATCCGCCAGTCCTCGCCGTCGCCCGTGGCGGAGTCCTCCGGCTGCGGTGGTGATTCCAACACGCTGTCGTCCCTTCCTAGACCGGCGCGCTGAGGGCGTCGGCCGGTGGCACCCGGTCGATCTCGTCCCACAGCAGGGTGAGGTGGAGACCGAGGTGTTCGGGGGAGCCGCCCTCGCTGCCCGCGTCGCGACGCAGCTCCCAGACCAGCTCGCGCAGGTTTGCGACGCTGCGCGCCATGAGCACCTCGGGGATGTACGAATCGAACCGTGACGCCGCCGCGCGATCGCGACACCAGAGGACGACCGGCAGTCCGGCGGTGACCGCGGCGCCGATCGCCGCCTGGATGTGCCGTTCGGCGCCGCTGACGAACAGCACGAGACAGACCGGGTAGTCGTCGTTGCCGAGCAGTCGGGCGTGCAGGTGCTGCGCGACGTACGGCTCGGTGAGCCGCTCGAAGGCGACCGCCCGGGCCTGCACGGCGGAACCCTGCTCGCGCAGCCGCCGGTGCCGCGTCCGCCAGCGGGGACGCATCAGGGAGTTGCGCATCCGGGTGAGGTCGCGGACGACCACCGGGTAGTGCACGCCGAGGGCCGTGTAGAGCCCCGGAGCCGCCACCTGCCACCGGTCGAACTCGTAGTCGAGCAGGGGTCGGGGCACGATGAACTCGACAGTCAGTTGACCGATCTCGGCGGTACTGCGATTGGCCAGTTCGGTGAGCGCCTCATCGATCTTGAGCTGGATCTGCTCCAGTCGGAACCGATCCCCCGGCCCGTCCGGGACGCGTTCCCAGTGCCACGGCAGCCGGCCGGGATCGCCCGGGGTCACCAACCAGGCCTCGAACAGGTACCGGGAGGCGTCGATGCCGTCCGCGTCCAGCAGCACCACGAAGTAGGAGCGGTACTGGTCGCCGTCCGAGGGTCTGGGACCGCCCGCCGACCCGGCCGGCGGCGGGGTCGCCGCCGGACCCGGCGGGACCCCCATCCGCCGCGCGACCGCGTCGGCGAGGCGGCCGGCGATCCGGCGGGCCGGTAGGGCGACCCGGCCCGCCAGGTCGTCCAGGAAGGCGACCAGCGGCGGGCGTACGTCGGGGTCGGAGATCGCGTCCTCCAGCTCCCGGAGTACGGCCGCCAGGTCGGTGACCGGTGGGCGCACCCGCGGACCGAGCCGCGCCACCGCGCCGCGGCACAGGTCCAGCAGCACCGGCGGATCGAGGCCGCCGGCCAGCTCGACGATCCGGCCGCGTTCGTCGGCGGTGAGGATCTCCGGCGGCAGGTGGATGGCGACGAGTGCGCGGAAGCGGTCCAGCTCCGGGCTCTCACCGTCCACCGCCGCCACCGCCTCGGGCAACAGCCGAAGCGCCCCCGGCACCTCCTCGCAGGCCGCGACGAGTCCCCAGAGGTCGGTGAAGGGCACGTCGGAGCGGCGGAAGACCGGCTCGCCGTCGATCAGGTGGCCGAGTTGCCGTACGTACCGGTCGCGGTGGGTGCGTACCTCGGCACCGGTGAGCGCGAGCATCGCGTCGACCAGCCGGCGGTGGTCGTGGGATTCGAGGGTCACCGGCGCCGCCATCCGAGCGCACTTCGGCAGCGCCGGAGGACACCGCTATCGACCATGTCTCCTCCGATGCGATGCCGAGAACCACCCATTGCGGCGGGTATACAGATAGTACGGAGGCAACCGCGTGCGGTAGAACCCTTCGCACGGAGGAAATCTATTAGCTTAAATTGAACGCATCGGACGGATCGGTGGAATACCGACCGCAGCCAGCGGTGCGGGCCGGTCCGTCGCCCGCAGCGCCTCGTGACCGGTGTGAATGGCGTTGCGGATGTCCGCCACCACCGCTCCGCCCCCGTCCGGCACCGGTGCGCGCAACGCGTCCCGTACGCCGAGCTGGCGGGCGTGCAGCAGGGAGATCAGCTCGTCTCGGCGTACCTCCACGGCCCGCCGGACCTCCGGCAGCCGCGCCAGCGGCGGCCGCCATACTCCCTCGGGCCCGCCGTCGCCGGCCGGACCGCCGGACCAGGCCGGGTCGGTGGCGCGCAGCCGGGTGCGGGCGACGTCGAGCCGGCGGACCTGCGCCTCGCCGCAGGCGATGGCCTCCTGGACGGCCGGTCCGATCTCCATGCCCGCGGCCTCGCACTCCACCGCCATCTCCGGGTCGAGCAGGAACGCGCGGGTCAGCGCCGCACCGTCACCGGCCCACGCCGCGGAGAGCACCAGCAGCGGCGGGCACAGCGGCAACGCGTCGACGGAGTCGGTCAGCACCTGGGTCGCGCGCTGGTCGCCGCCCGCCCGCAGCGTGACGACCGCGAGCAGCAGCGCCCCGGCGGTCAGCGCGGCCGTCGGCGCCGGGCGGTCGGGCGGGGCCTCCCGCAGCCCTCCGGCGGCCGCCGCGAACGCGTGGCCTGCGGCCCGCCAGCGTCCGCCGATCGCATGGCTGATCCCGAGTCCCCACCAGGCACCGGCCGTCCCGTCGACGCGCACCGCCGCCTCGAACCGGGTGGTCGCCTCGTCCCAGCTGCCCGCCCGCAGGGCCAGCCAACCCGTACGGTCGGCCGAACCCCTCAGCATCCGCTCCACCGGTTCGGGCAACCCCGCCTCCCAGTGCAGGCGCTCCGCCGCCCAGGGGACGGGCCGCTGGCGGGGCGGGACCGGACCGTCCGACCGGTCGGCACCGCGCCCGTCCCGAACCTCCACACCGGCCGGCGGCAGGGGCGCGGTCCGGCCGGCCGCCGTGGCCAGGGCCGGGCCCCGTGAGCTTCGGGCGACGTAGAGGTCGCCCTCGCCGTACATCCAGCGGCGGGGCGTCTGCCCGCCGGCCACCGCGACCGAGTCCCTGACGTACCGGTAGAGCTCGTCGGCGGATACCAGTCCGTCACCGTCCAGGTCGGCGTCACCGGTGCGCAGCCCCTCGATCACCGCGCCGGCGAAGACGGAGTGCCGAGGGTTGTCGGTCAGCGGCAGCGGCTCGCCGGCCGGCTCCCAGGCGTACTCGTGGGCCGTGGTGGCGGTCAGGACGGCGCGGCCGGTGCCCTCGCCCGGGAACAGGTCCCCGCCGCGGACGCCCGCGTCGCCCTGGTGGGTCAACACCCGCGACACCGCTCCGCTGAAGCAGCAGTCCAGCAGCAGGACCATCCGCTGGCAGGCCGAGCGGTTGAGCAGGCGGTTGATCAGTTCCGTGGGAAGCGCGGTGGCCGGCAGGTCGTCGACGTCCGTGTCGGCGAGAGCGAGGTAGAGCAGCCCGTCGATGTCGCGTCGGCCGTGGCAGGCGAAGAAGAGCAGCAGGTGGTCCGACCGGCCGGCCGACCGCAGCAGTCGGGCGATCTCCAGCCGGGCCTCGTGCTCGGTCGGGTTGACCAGCAGCCGTACGTCGTAGGCGCCGACCGTCGGGTCACCGAGCAGCCGGGCCAGCACCTGGACGTCGTGTGCCGGAGACCGGAGGCGGGACAGCTTGGGATCGTCGTACTCGTCACAGGCGATCAACAGGGCGCGTCTGCGCGTCACCGGGGAAGTTTCCGGTCGAGCCAGGTCTGGGCGATGCGGCGCTGGTCGGCGGCGGAGACTCCGGTGAGGTCGAGTTCGCTGCCGTCCGGCTCGACGATCCGCACGCCGCGCCCCTGGCGCTGGCCGGCCCAGGCGAGGAGGAGTTCCAGCACCGCGATGATCGACGGGAGAGCGGGTTCGATGGCCAGCGCGACGGCACCGATCATCTCGATCTCGCCGGCACGGGTGCCGTCCGGCGCGACCTCGGTCGGTGCGGGCAACCGTTCCCCGTACGGCGCCAGTTCCAGGGCCAACTGCCGGGCACCGAGTTCCAGCTCGCCAGGTCCGTCCTCCGGGCCCCCGCGCAGGAGCGCGGCGATCGGCAGCCCGCTGTGGTCAGCCATCAGGTTCCTCCCCGGGTAAGGATCCATCCGACTCGATTGCACCATCGGTGGTCAACGCGCGCCCGGGCCGGCGCGGCCGGGCGGCGCCGGCGAGGTGCCCGTCCGGGCCGGCCCGCCCTCGTCCCGAGCTCGTCGCCACCCGTTGGGGCGGCCCGGGCGTGAAGAAAGCCCTCTTCGGAGACGATCCGCCGGCCTGACCCAGCCGCGGTGGAAGCGTTGGCTGCCATACGGTCACCAGGTGCCTATGGTGGTGCGTCACAACGAATGCGCAGCTTCCGACAGCACGGCCGCCGAACCCAAGAGCAGACCCGCCATTCGCGCGGTCGCTGAACCCGACCACATGATCAGAGTGGCGGTTGACCTGCGGTGGTGCTGACCTGGTCCGGCAGTTCCGGGCCGGGTGCCCGGTCGCCGCCGTCTCGCAGCCGGATGGAATGCCATGCCGCGCGTACGTGGCTGCGCATGACCGACTCCGCCCAGTCGGGGTCGGGCGCGGCCAGCGCCGCCACCAGTTCGTGATGGTGAGCCAGGCTACGGCGCAGCGCGTCCGGGCTGTAGCGGGAGAAGGTACGCCAGACGAGCGGCATCTGGATCACCGATGAGACGACGCCGGCCAGTCGGCTGTTGTCGGACGCCTCAAGGATCATCCGGTGGAACCGGTTGTTCAGCTCGGTGAGCTCGTCCACATCGGTCGGTCGTCCGTCCGGTGCCACCTCGTCCATCCGGTGGGCCAGCGCGTCGAGCGCGTCCACGTCGATGGTGCCCGTGGTCGCCGCCAGTCGGCAGCCCCAGGGCTCGAGCACGGCCCGCAGGCTGAAGATCTCGTCGAGGTCGTGGATGCTCCACGCCTGGACCTGCACGCCACGGTTGCGTTCGTGGCGGACCAGTCCCTCCGCCGTCAGCCGTCTGAGCGCCTCCCGGACCGGGGTCCGACTCACCCCGATCGACTCGGCCAACTCGCCCTCGCGGAGCCACGCGCCGGCCGACCGTTGCCCGGACAGGATCTGTTCCCGGATCAGCCGATAGGCATCGTCGGCGGCGTGGCCGTTGTCGGCCTCCCGCAGTGGCGTGTGGTCACTCATGATGCCCGGACCGTAGCAACACGGCAGGTTGTATGCAATCTCCCTCCAGGGCATTGACACCCGAGGAACACAGGCCTACTTTCCCAGCACAACTTGCTGTAACGGCAGTCACATACCTGTGAATTGCATGCAAAGAGACACTGATGAGGGGCTCATGAGCACTCCACTGCCGCTTGACGACATCCGGGTGATCGAGCTCGGACAGCTGCTGGCGGGGCCGTTCTGCGGTCAACTCCTGGGTGACTTCGGCGCCGAGGTGATCAAGGTCGAGGACCCGGGTCAGGGCGACCCCATGCGGCAGTGGGGACGCGAGAAGCCCTACGGCAAGTCGCTCTGGTGGCCGGTGGTGGCGCGGAACAAGAAGTCCGTGACCGCGAACCTGCGGACCGAGCAGGGTCAGGATCTGGTACGCCAGCTCGTCGCGCGAGCGGACGTGTTGATCGAGAACTTCCGGCCCGGCACGTTGGAGCGCTGGGGGTTGGCCCCGGAGCGGCTGTGGGAGATCAACCCCGGTCTGATCGTCACCCGCGTGACCGGTTTCGGGCAGACGGGCCCGTACTCGTCGCGTGCCGGATACGGATCGATCGGCGAGGCGATGGGCGGCATCCGCTACGTGACCGGCGACCCCGACCGCCCTCCAGCCCGGGCCGGCGTCTCTCTCGGCGATTCGCTGGCGGCGACGTTCGCCTGCCTGGGCACCCTGGTGGCGCTGCACCAGCGCGGACGTACCGGTCGAGGCCAGGTGGTGGACTCGGCCATCTACGAGGCCGTGCTGGCGATGATGGAATCGCTCATCCCCGAGTACCAGATCGCTGGCTACCAGCGGGAACGGACCGGAACGACCCTTCCGAACGTGTCCCCGAGCAACGTCTACCCGACGGCCGACGGCGAGATGGTGCTGATCGCGGCGAACCAGGACACGGTCTTCCGCCGGCTCGCCGAGGCGATGGGGCGGGTGGAGCTGGCCACCGACGAGAAGTACGCCACCCACGGCGCCCGAGGCCGCTGGATGGAGCAGCTGGACGGCCTGGTCGCCGAATGGAGCTCGACGCTCGCGGCCGACGATCTGCTCGAACGGCTGCACGCCCAGGGCGTTCCGGCAGGCCGCATCTTCAGGGCCCGGGACATGCTCGAGGACCCGCACTTCGCCTCGCGGGAGGCCATAGTCCGACTGACCCACCCCGGTCTCGGGGAGTTCGCCATGCACAACGTCGTACCCAAGCTCTCTGACAGCCCGGGCCGGGTCCGGCACGTCGGCCCCGAGCTCGGTGAACACAACGAGGACATCTATCGCGACCTGCTGGGGCTCGGCGACGACGCGATGGCGTCGCTGCGTTCCGCCGGCGTCATCTGAGGAGGAACCATGACCTACCGACTCGGCGTGGACGTGGGGGGAACGTTCACCGACATCCTGCTGATCGACGAGGCGACCGGAGAGACCTACCGGGCCAAGACCTCCTCCACCCCCGAGGATCAGTCCATCGGGGTGCTGCGCGGCACCGAGCGGGCCTGCGAGGCCGCCGGCGTGCCCATGTCGGAGATCACTGAGGTGTTCCACGGCACCACTGTCGCCACGAACGCGATCCTCGAGGGCAAGGGCGCCCGGGTTGGGCTGGTCACCACCGACGGCTTCCGGCAGGTGCTCCAGATCGCCCGTTCCTTCGTGCCAGGTGGCCTTGCCGGCTGGATCATCTGGCCCAAGCCGGAGCCGCTGGCGGCGCTGGAGGACACCGTGGAGGTCGTCGGCAGGATCGGCGCCGACGGCGCGGTGGTGACCGAACTCGACGAGGCTGACGTCCGTGCGAAGCTGCGCAAGCTCCGCGCGCAGGGCATTGAGGCGTTGAGCGTCAGCCTGATCAACTCCTACGCCAACCCGCAGCACGAGCGCCGGGTGGCCGAGTTGTCCGCGGAGGAGCTTCCGGGCGTACCGGTGTCGGTGTCGTCCTCGGTGTTGCCGGAGCTTCGGGAGTACGAGCGAACCATCACCACCGTCGCGAACGCGGCCGTTCAGCCGCAGGTGGCGCGCTACGTGGCCAACCTCGAGGCGCAGCTGCGCGAGTCCGGGGTGGACGGCCGGCTGTGCATCCTGCGCAGCGACGGTGGCCTGGTCTCCGCTGCCGTCGCCGCGGACAACCCGGTGAACCTGCTGCTGTCCGGCCCTGCCGGCGGGGTGACCGGCGCGGCCTGGGTGGCGGAGCAGGCCGGCTACCCGGACTTCCTGACCTTCGACATGGGCGGCACCTCCACCGACGTCGCCCTGGTGCAGGGGCTCACGCCGCGGGTGGGTCGGGAGACCACGGTCGGGGACCTCAAGGTCCGCGCCACCTCCGTCGACGTACGAACCGTGGGTGCCGGCGGCGGATCCATCGCCCACGTACCGCCGCTGACCCAGGCGCTGCGGGTAGGACCGCAGTCGGCCGGTGCCGCACCCGGTCCCGCCGCGTACGCGGCGGGCGGTGAGCAACCGACGGTGACCGACGCGAACGTGGTGCTCGGCTACCTGCCCACCGATCTGGCCGGTGGCGAGATCACCCTGGACCGTGCGGCGGCACGAGCCGCGGTGAAGTCGATCGCCGACGCCACCGGGCTGGAGTCGGTCGAGGCCGCCGCCGCGGGCATCATCGACATCGTCAACGAGAACATGTTCGGGGCGTTGCGGCTGGTGTCGGTGCAGCAGGGCTTCGACCCGCGCGACTACGCGCTGGTGGCCTTCGGTGGCGCCGGCCCGTTGCACGCCAACGCCCTCGGCAGACTGACCGGTGCCTGGCCGGTGATCATCCCGCCGTCGCCGGGAGTGCTGTGCGCCTACGGCGACGCGACGACCAATCTGCGCGACGAGTCGGTGCGGACGTTGGTGCGCCGCTTCACCGAGATGACCGACGAGAGCCTGCGCGCGGTGCTCACCGAACTCGCGAGCAAGGCGTGCGCCACGCTCAGCGAACAGGGTGTTCCCGAGGATGAGCAGCACGTCGTCTACTCCGCCGACCTGCGCTACCACGGACAGGGTTTCGAGATTCCGGTGGCAGTCGACATCGACGCCTTCGACGGGGCCGGCGGTGGGCTCGCGGCCCTGCGGTCGGCGTTCGACGCCGATCACCAACGACTGTTCTCCTTCGTTCTCGACGCCGAACACGAGCTGGTGACCGTCCGGGCCACCGCCCACGGTCCCCGGCCCCAGGTCGCCGCGCCGACGCTGGAGCACGGTGACGCGGACCCAGGCCCCGCACTGCGGGCGCAGCACCGCATCTGGGTCGAGAGCGCCGAAGTCGAAGCCGGAATCTACGACCGGGCCCTGCTGCGAGCGGGCAACGTCGTGCCCGGTCCGGCGATCATCACCGAGATGGACTCCACCACCCTCGTGCTGCCCGGGCACACGGCTGCGGTGCACCCGAGCGGCAGCCTCCTCATCCGCCCCGCCGACACCCACCGGGAGAACTGACCATGGCACGCCTCATCGAGACCGCTACCGGACCGCTTCGCTCCGTGGATGTCGACCTGGTCACCATCGACCTGATCGAGAACGGGCTGCGCAACGCCCGCTATGAGATGGACGAGGTGCTCTTCCGGACCGCGCTGTCGCCGGGGATCCGTGAACAGCACGACGAGTTTCCGCTGATCGCCAACCCTGACGGAAAAATGATGGTGGGACAGTTCGGGCTGTCCATCCCCGACTTCCTGGACAACTTCGACGGCGACATCGAGGAGGGCGACGTCCTGCTGACGTCGGACCCCTACTCCTGCGGTGCGGCGATCAGCCACGCGAACGACTGGCTCGTGGTGCTGCCCATCTTCTTCGAGGGCCGCATCGTGGGCTGGGCGGCGATGTTCGGGCACATGTCCGATGTCGGCGGCAAGACACCGGCGTCGATGCCGACCGATGCCCGCACCATCTTCGAGGAGGGCGTGGTGATACCGCCCTTCAAGCTGTACCGCAAGGGCGTGCTCGCCGAGGACGCCCTGCGGATCATCCTCAACCAGGTGCGCAAGCCCGACTGGAACCGCGCCGACCTCAACGGCATCGTCGCGGCGTGCCGGACCGCTGCCCGTCGGGTCCAGGAGATGTGCGCCCGGTTCGGGGTGGACACCTACAACTCCGCGCTCGACCAACTCCTGGACCGCAACTACCGGGCGATGAAGGTCCTGCTCGCAGCGGTCTTCAAGGAGGGCGAAACCCTCTCGTTCACCGACTACATCTGCGACGACGGCCTCGGCTACGGCCCCTACGAGCTCAAGCTCAGCCTGACCCGTACCGGTGACAAGGTGCTGCTGGACTTCACCGGCAGCAGCCCGCAGGCGCAGGGTCCGATCAACTACTACATCAACGAGAACCTCGTCCGGATGTTCTTCGGCATCTACATGATCACCGTCGCCGACCCGCAGATCCTCTGGAACGACGGTTTCTACCCGCTGGTCGACGTCACGATCCCCGACGATTCGTTCTGGAAGCCCCAGTACCCTGCCGCCCTCAACGCGCGTAACCACGGCATCGGTCGCGTCTTCGACCTGTTCGGCGGCCTGCTCGGTCAGACGAACCCCGGGCTGCTCAACGCCGCCGGCTTCTCGTCATCACCGCACTTCATGTATTCGGGCACCTACGGGCCGGGTGAGCGCAAGGGCGAGTGGTTCCAGCTGTACTCGATCGGATTCGGCGGGATTCCCGGCCGGCCGGTGGGCGACGGCCCGGACGGCCACTCGCTGTGGCCGTCGTTCGTCAACATCCCGTGCGAGTACCTGGAGTCCTATTACCCGCTGCGGATCGAGCGATGGGAGACCATCGCGGACACCGGCGGCGCCGGGCTCCACCGCGGCGGGAACGGCGTCGACGTGGCCTACCGGTTCCTGGAGGCCGGCACGATCGCGATCCACGACGACCGCTGGCTCACCTATCCGTGGGGGGTCAACGGTGGCGAGCCCGGTGCCCGGGGCCGCAAGTGGCTCGAACGCGCCGACGGCGGCACCGAGATCCTGGGCAGCAAGGTGCACGACGTGCCCGTAGCTCCCGGGGACGTGCTGCACTTCGTCACCTGGGGTGGCGGCGGGTGGGGTGACCCGCTCGCCCGCGACCCGGAACTCGTCGGCCTCGAGGTCCGCCGGGGCCTGGTCAGCCCCACGGGGGCCCGCCGCTTCGGCGTGGTCTGCGACGAGGCCGGCACCGTCGACGTCGCGGCCACCGAGGAGGTACGGGCCGAGCTGCGCCACGGACGTCCGGACCCACTGCCCACGTTCGACATGGGACCGCCGATGGAAACCATCCTGGACCGGTGCCTGGAGGAGACCGGTCTTCCCGCTCCTCGCCCCCCTGTCGCCCGATGATGAACCCAGTGCCGGACAGCAGCGACGACGGATTCGGGGGTGTGCTTTCGCCCGGCGCCCGTCCCGCGGTGCTCGTCATCGACCTGATGCGGGCCTACTTCGACCCGGACAGCCCTCTGTGCCTGCCGTCCGCGGACTGCCTGCAATCGGCTGGCCGGGTCATCGCCGCAGCCCGCGACCACCGGATCCCCGTGCTGCACACCCGCGTCGCGTACGGGCCCGGCGGTGTCGACGGAGGCGTCTTCGTCCAGAAGGTCACCGCCCTTCGGCAGCTCTTCTCCGGTGGTGGCGCGATGGGTGAGCTGATGCCGCAGGTCTCCCCCGCCGAGGATGAACTGGTGCTGGTCAAGCAGTACGCCAGCGCCTTCTTCGGCACGTCGTTGGCGTCCACCCTGCGCGCGCAACGCATCGACACCGTCGTGCTGGTCGGCGTGAGCACGAGCGGTTGTGTCCGCGCCACTGCGGTGGACGCGATCCAGCACGGTCTCGTCCCACTGGTGGTCCGCGACGCGGTGGCCGACCGCGCACCCGGCCCGCACGAGGCGAGCCTGTTCGACCTGCAAGCCAAGTACGCCGAGGTGGTCAGCGAGGCCAGGGCCGTCGCGTACCTGTCGGAGGAGCGATGACGGTCATGGTCGACATCGTCGAAGTCTCGCCCCGCGACGGCCTGCAGAACGAGGCGACTCTGCTCAGCACCGCCGACAAGATCGAGCTGATCGAGCGGGCGGTACGGGCGGGAGCCCGGCGAGTGGAGGTGACCAGCTTCGTCAACCCCGCCCGCGTACCCCAGATGGCCGACGCGGACGAGCTGATGGCCGCGCTCCCCCGCCACGACGGCGTCCGGTACGCGGGCCTGGTGATGAACCGCCGCGGCCTGGACCGGGCCCTGACCGCAGGCGTCGACGAGATCAACGTCGTCGTCGTGGCCACGGACACCTTCTGTGGCCGCAACCAGGGCATGACCACGGCCCAGGCCTGTGACACGGCGGCGGCATTGGTGCGGGCGGCGCGCGAGGCGGGGGTGTTCGCGACGGTGACCATCGGCGCCTCGTTCGGATGCCCGTTCGAGGGCGAGGTCCCGCTGGGCCGGCTGCGGGAGGTGCTCACCCGGGTGCGGGACGCGGGTCCGGACGAGCTGGCCCTCGCCGACACCATCGGAGTGGCCGTACCCTCCGACGTCACCGAACGGCTGACGCTCGCCCGGGAGATCACGCAGTCCCGCACACCGCTGCGGCTGCACCTGCACGACACCCGGCACACCGGCGTGGCCAACGCGGTCGCGGCAGTCCAGGCGGGCGTCACCACCCTCGACGCCAGCATCGGCGGAACAGGCGGTTGCCCGTTCGCACCGGCGGCGACCGGAAACGTCGCCACCGAGGATCTCGTCTACCTCTTCGACCGGATGGGGCTGCCCACCGGCCTGGACCTGAAGGAACTCACCTCGACCGTCTCTTGGTTGGAGGGAAGACTGGGCAATCGGCTTCCAGGCGCTCTGCTCCGGGCCGGTGGTTTTCCCGCCTGAGCCTGGCCCGAACGCGGTGCCCATGGCGTAGCGCGACGCGATCTTCGCCGCGCAGGGATGACGAACCTGGTTACCGACCCCGGTAAATGGGAGGTTTTCGGGGGCGGTTCAACACCCCATAGACAAACTTAAAACCCTGACCAGCGTTTCCGCTGGTCAGGGCTTTTTGTCTGTCGGGACGGCCGGATTCGAACCGACGACCCCTTGTTACCGATAGTAACCGGATCAAGCTTGTCATTGCTTGCCGAAAGTGGTCGCTGAGCTGCCAAGACACCGCCAGGCGTTCATCGCTCCTTGTCACCCTTCGTCAACGACTGGGCGGGGTTTTCGGGGGGTAAACGGGGGCCGCAAACAGGCCTTTGCCAGGTCTGATTGCCCCGCTGGCCTGCCACCGTGTCGCGCCCGCTTTACGATATGCGTGCTGACTGCCGCCGGGCGGTCGCCCTTCACGCGGCGGGAATGAGCCGCGTCACGATCGACCAGTAGCTGGGAGTGGGCTCCGAATCGACGTCTACAGCCCCGTAGTCCTCGACAGAGCCGCGCCCTTCCGACCGTGGATACTGCTGCGGTATGGGGCTCATGGAACCGCGTCAGGGCTAGCAGATGTACTGCCCAGGCACGTTGGATCAGCTCCGAACCGAGGCCAGGCCGTGGGAGAATCGATCACCGGGTGCGCGACCGGTGATGAGCAGCTCGGGCCAGTGATGGCAGACGACGGCTACCGCGGTAACTCCGAGGTGATCATCCCGTACCGCAAACCCACCGACGGCAGCGCTCTACCAGCCTGGAAGCAAGACCTCAACGTCGAACACGTATGGTCCGGGCAGGAGTCGAAGACGTTCAGGCCAGGATGAAGTGCTTCGAGATCCCGTGTGACTACCGCTACGCCGGCCGAACATTGACCGATGTCGGTCCCGGCATCGCCGACCTCCGCAACATCATCCTCACCGGCTGAACGCTGGCTTGGTGCTGGGCAACGTCTTCACCCAGTTGCGAGACATCCCTTAGCTTGATCTTTAACCTCTGTGGGTCCTCTGGGGACCCTAGCTGGCCACGGAAACAGCCCTTGGTCGATGACCTTCTTGTCTAGGGAAGAGCATCGACCAAGGGCTGTTCTGCTGACCAGTGTGCATGACCGTGGTGTGGCTGATGCCGTCGGGGACCTGGACAGGTTCCGGCGAGTGTTCTACGACTGCATGACTTCTCGGGCTGACGCGTTGTTCGACCTGACCGACGCGGTGTTGTGCGCCGATGGGCCGGTCCGGTCGTTGGTGGAGTTGTCGCTGGTGGGTGAGCACCGCCGCGGTCACGGCGCGTTGTACGACGCCCTTGCCTGCGGACGGCTGGACATCGATCGGCTGCGGACCGCTCTCGCCGGGTTGCCGCTGCCTCGGGCGGGCCGACGGGCGTCTCGTGCTGGCAGTGGGTATCACCTGCTGGCTGAGGCCGGACGCCCACACCTCGCCGCAGCGGATCCTGTGCCACACCTACGGGCGTGGCAAGGACCAGACGATCATGCCGGGTTGGCCGTACTCGATGGTCGTGGCCCTGGAGGCGGGCCGCAGTTCGTGGACCGCGCCGCTGGACGCGGTGCGGCTGGCGCCCGGTGCTGACGCGGCGGCGATTACCGCCGGGCAGGTGCGCGCCATCGTGGGCCGGCTGGTCGCGGCCGGGCAGTGGCAGGCAGGTGACCCAGACGTCCTGGTCGTGGCCGACGCCGGCTACGACGCGCCCCGCCTGGCGTTCCTCCTGGCCGATCTGCCCATGCAGGTCCTCGCCCGGATGCGCTCGGACCGGGTACTACGCCGGGCCGCGCCGCCCCGCCTGCCGGGAACGAACGGCCGCCCGCCTCGCCACGGCGGCGAGTTCATCTTCGGCGATCCCGCCACCTGGGGCGAACCCGACGCAGCCACAATCACCGACACCCGCCTCTACGGCACCGCATGGGCCCGAGCCTGGAACCGGCTGCATCCCCGGCTGACCCACCGCAACGCCTGAACCAACACGGCGAAGACACTGCCGATCATCGAGGGAACCGTCATCCGCCTCGAGGTCGGCCACCTGCCCAGCGGTGCGACCCCGAAACCGGTGTGCCTATGGTGGTCCGGCGTCGCCCTCACTGCCGCTGACGTCGACCGGCTCTGGCAAACCTTCCTGCGCCGCTTCGACATCGAACACACATTCCGCCTGTTCAAACAGACCCTCGGCTGGACCTGCCCGAAAATCCGCACCCCACAGGCAGCCGACCTCTGGACGTGGCTGATCCTCGCCGCCCACACACTCCGCCTGGCCCGCACCGCGTCCGCCGACCTGCGCCGCCCCTGGGAGAAACCCACCCCATCCCAGCGCCTGTCACCCGCCCGCGTCCGCCGAGGGTTTCGACACCTCCGCACGAAGACCACCTGCCCCGCCGGCGCACCGAAACCCTCCCAGCCAGGACCCGGACGACCACCCGGTCGCCGCAACACCCAGCCCACCCCGCGTCACGACGTCCACATCGCGACGACCAAGACGACCAGCAAACCGGACACCAAGAAAACGAAGACGGCGAATCCCCGTCCACGCCGAACAGGTTAAAAATCAAGTTGGACATCAATCACCCGAAGACATCCAGAGCCGGGGCATCTCCCTGTCATACCCCTGGTCCATGATGGAGGCATGATGAACCCGGCTCGGCCTGAGCCGCCCGCCCTGCGGCCGGATTCCGACGTCACAGGAAGATCGATTTATGAAGCTCGGCGCGACTGGTCGCAGTCGTACGCGAAAGCTCATCGCGCTAGGCGCCAGCTCGGAGCCGCGGCCTCGTTAGTGTTCACTGTGGTTGTAGTGATTGGTTCCTACAATTTTCCGGGGATCGCAGAGGCGGCCCTACTGCCGGACAGGGTCTTTTTCGTGATCCTATTGCCGCTATTTCCGTTATCGGTAGCACGATTCGCGGCAGGGGTAAGGCTCGATGGCGACACAGAGGTTAAGGGCTGGGCCGTGGCCTGGGTGTCGGCACTTGGGGCAGCAGCGGTTCTTTTCTTCGGATATATGGAGCACGGCCAGGCGATAGTGGGAACGCTCCTAGGGCTATGCAGCATAGCTCAAGTCGCCGCCCTCGCAATCTGCATGTTCATACCGATCGACCAACGATTCGAGGATGAGGTGGTACTGCCGCGCATCCTCAAGACACATGTGCCGCCAGCTGAAGGCAAGGATGAGGTAGCACTGACCGATTACCGCGATGCCGAGAAAATGGCGGCGGCCTGGCTTCGACGATTCGGCTACCCGGATGCTGAGGTTACGCCAGTGGGCCCGGATAACGGGATCGACGTAGCCGCGCGGGGCGCAGTTGCACAGGTCAAACTGTGGCACACCAAGCGTGTGGGAATCAGTGAGGTGCAGCGATTGGCTGGGCTAACGAAGCCTGGACAGCAAGCCTTCTTTTTCGCCCGCAGCGGTTATACAAAGAAGGCCGAGGAGTGGGCTTCAGATCCGTCCCATCGGGTAGCGCTATTTGAACTGGACGGCGACGGTAATCTTCGAGCGGCAAACTTCACTGCGCTGCGCGCTCTCTACAAGGCACCCTTCCGCATGCCCCGGTCAAATCGTGATCCTTTGTCCGTGAAATTCAAAGCTGCCCTTGGTTCAATTTTCATATTTGGCATGGTCACGATTCCCATCATGGCCGCGTTCATTCTGACGAGCCCCGGTGTTAAGCTCGCTCCTTCCCTGCTACTCCTCGCAGCGATGTGGCTTCTTTATTTCTTGGGCTTCACCGTTACTCTGCGTCGGGATTTTCGACGCCTTACGTGCGCGATGGCGGCCCGATGGCGGGGGGAAGCATGGCCCGGGTGGGGCGAGATCTTGACAGAACCAGTCGCGGCTGGCAGGGATGACGACCTACCTCCCGGCCTATTCGCCGGCTACCTGGAAAAGGGCGGCCTAGGGGCCCTAATCTCGATTGTCGAGGGCTTGGTCTTCCTGCGGAAGGCAAAGGAGTGGGCCTTGTGCAGAACGGGAATCAGCCGTCGACCTAAAGCGCCATTCGGAATCGGCGAGCTCATGGCCGTGGGCCTTCTCATGGACATGGGAAGGATTCCAGGCCGACGCAGATCTCACGAAAGGCGATAAACAGGCGCGGCGAGATGACCGGAGCCAGCGATTAAGTATTTCGGCTAAGCGAGAGTGCCAACCCCACACACAGGCCGACCCGCTCCACATAGGATCTCACTGGCATCGCACGTTATCTCACGACGTGACGGCAACCGTGACGGCAACCGTGACGGCAACGTAAGCTGCCGCCGACACCCCTGAACAGCAGGCCACTACGCTGCGTAACGACGGTTGCATGGTCGCCGCCCATATATCGCACCATTGCCAGCGCGTCACTTTGGCGTTGATGCCCTTATGTCACGTCGCCCACCACGCCGGACACGCCATTCTGGAGCCGAGCACTTACCGTGGCGGCAATGCGCCTAATCGCAGTCCAGCGCGAATCGCCATCCAAGGAATCCCACCCCCAGGCAGAATCGAGTTCGTCAGAATTCGACTCCATTTCCGCAAAGGCGGTATCTATCGCTGCGAGCATCTTCCCAGATTCCTCATCAATGCCGACTTTGCCATATAAGGAAAGAAGTGGTTTCAGCGCATCGTCAAACTCCAAAGCGAGCTCGTCAGTCGAAGGCGCCACACCGAGTTCGGCAAGATATGCTCGCTGACGATCCGCAGGCCACGAGAGGCGCGCAAGCACTTCCAGGAGGCAGTGAAGGAGACGCCCAGAATCACCTGCCGGCGGGACTATCATTGATAGATCACCCCTCCAAGATCCCCATTTGGACCCTTGACTCGCCAGTAGGGGTCAGGTCCATGATGCCCTCCCCCGGGATGCCAGCGCAATTGCTCACCAGTAGGGTTCCCGCGAGCATTGTAACGCCGGAAAACCCAACCCTGGCCCGCCCTACTGCCTTTACCTAGGGTTTCAACCCTCCATCCAGGCGTAGAACCGATAACAGCTTCAACCTGAGCTGGCGTCTTTCCTTTCAAAAGCTGCGGATTAGCCATGATGTCGTTCACAGACTCCAAGGCGGAGCCTACGGGACGCAAAGCCGTACCCGGCCCACAGGGACCCGTGTTGTGGACGAGGACCGGGGTGTTGCCGGCGAGCACATAGTACGTGTGGGTGTCGGAAATGGTGAGGTTGTACATGTACTGGGCGCCAGTGTAGTTACGGACGCTCGCGATTCGGACCTCGCCGGCAGCGCTTGAGCGCAGCCTCTCTCCTGGCACAAGCTCTGCAGCATCGACCCAGACACCACGGGAGACGGACCAGATCGGGTGCTCCCACGTGGTCTCGACATGAGCCTTCGCGCCGGTGGGCAGCAGCACGACGAGCGTCGTGAGCTGCGAGTCGCGATTCAGGTGCAGGCGAGTCACCGATTTGGCTGCAGTCACACCGGTGTGGGGGTCGGTCGCCTGCACCAGGTCGCCGACCTTGACGTCCCCGATCTCCTCCGTCGTACCATCCGCCATGAGTACCGGCGTGTCCCGACTGAAGCTGTTGCCAATCTTGCATGCCTCGACCACGTCATCGGCTACCTTCGAGGCACCGGAAAGAAGATCGGCGCCTTCGCCGACAACCTTTCCGGCCTTGCCCACCGGAATTGCTCCGGCGAGATCGAGAACCAGCCCAACGTAGTCGCCGTTGTCAAGCTTCTCCTTGGCGAGCGCAATGGAGTACGGAATCCCGATGCCAGGAATCCAGCTCATCCACTCGTAGAACTTGAGCTTCGATTCCTTGGCCCGGGCGTCCCGCATAGCGCAGTCACCCTCGACCTCACACATGAAGGCGGCCAGCGACGACTGGAGTTCAGCCGGAGTGAAGTCGGTTATGTGGCACCTGAAATGGCGCCAGCCGCGGGAGAGGCCGTACGTGTCGCAGTCACCC
Organism: Micromonospora sp. SD19; assembly: GCF_054462275.1. Taxonomy (NCBI): domain Bacteria; kingdom Bacillati; phylum Actinomycetota; class Actinomycetes; order Micromonosporales; family Micromonosporaceae; genus Micromonospora; species Micromonospora sp. SD19. The sequence continues at coordinate 62,270 of NZ_JBTLMN010000010.1, read as the reverse complement.
ATGTAGTTAATCGTGAAATTGATGTAGGCTTTCCGCCGCTTCTTGACTTCCTCATCACGATCCGGTTGGCCAGCTTTCGAGCCACCGCCACCACCGCCGCCGCCACCGCCGGAACCCGAGCCTCCGTCGTTCCGCTTCACCTCGTCCGGACTTGCCCGACCAGCCCAGACGTCATCCTGGATCAGCCCGGTCGGGTCGCTGAAGGTGATCGGCGAGTTGCCGGCGTACGCGTAGCCGTGCCACTGCTGCGGTTGACTCTGGTCCATCAACGGGTCGACCGACACGAACCTGCCGAGCGTCGGGTCGTACTCCCGTGCCCCGATGTGGGTGAGCCCGGTCGAGTCGATGTCGCCACCGACGAAGCCCTTGCCGTTGGGCCAGGCCGCCTGGTCCCCGCGCGGTGCACCGTACGGGGTCTGGCGGCGGATCGTGACCGCCTGGGTCGCCGCGTTCACGCTGATCTGTTGGGTGCCCTGGTGGTCGCTGAACAGCCACTGCAGTCCACCGCCGCTCGAACGGCTGGCGATCGACTTGCCGGCGAAGGAGTAGTACCGGGTGGCGGTGTTCTGCGCGGCGCCGAGGTCTCGCCGGATTTCCATTCCGGGCAGGTAGAGGGTGGTGCCAGTGGCGTCCCGCCGGAGGATCCGCTCGCCGTCGGCGTTGTAGACGTGACTGGCCAGGGTGGCGCCGCTTTCGGTGACGCTGGTCAGTCGACCCTCGGCGTCCCAGGCCAACGTTTGGTCGGCGGCCACACCCGGCCGGGTGATGGTCTCGCCGGTGGCGTTGTAGCCGTACGAGTTGGTCACCGGCCCCTGTCCGGGGGCCTCGGTCCGGACCGACGTCACCGCGTGCGGCCGTACGGAGTTCGCGCCGCTGGTGGGCACCGTGTACGTGTTCGTGGTGTCGCCCGTCGAGCCGTGGCTGGTCTGGGTCAGCCGGTTGCCGATCCGGTCGAACGTCCAGTCGGTCCAGTAGGGGGCGGGTCCGCCCAGGTTCCCCACCGAGGGATCGGTGGCGCACTCCACGCCGGCTCGGGGTGTCCAGGCCGAGGTCAGGCGGCGCAGCCCGTCGTACCGGAAACACTGGCTCTCGGCCTGGCCGGCCCCCGGCTTGTCGACCAACTGCAGGATATTGCCGGCGGCGTCGTAGGAGTAGGTGCGGTCGGAGATGGTGCCGGGCGAGGTCTCCGGCTTGATCGTCGTCTGTCGGATCCGGCGGGTGTCCGTCTCGTAGACGTTGTTGTCCTCGACGTACGTCCCACCGGCGGTTTTCCGGGTCAGGACGGTGGGCTCGCCGTACACGGTGTACTGCTGCCCGACGACGTACGAACCGACCGTCGGCAGGTTCGTGGTCAGCGTCTGCGGCAGTCCAGTCGTGCCGTCGTAGCCGGTGCTCACCGTCTCCTGGGCGAGGCCCCCGGCTGCGGGGTAGGTGATCGAGACTTGCGTCCCGTCGGTGGGGGCGAACCCGTACGAGTAGGTCCACTCCTGTCCCAGTCCGGTCACCGTGCCCGGGATGACGTACTGGTCTCCGGTCACCTGGTAACGGGTGTTGAAATTGATCGTCCGCCAGGTGTACGCATTCGTCGAGCCGGCCGGCTCGTACCGGGTCGACTGGGTCAGTTGTCCGCGTACGGTGACGCCGGTGAAGAGCTGGTCGTACTTCCACTCGGCCCGCAGCTTGCCCGGTGAGACCTCATCGTCGTACTGGCCGGTCCGGCGGCCCATCGCGTCGTAGGTGTAGACGAGCACCTCCCCACGGGCGTCGACGCTCTTCTCCAGGTCGCCGTAGAGGGTGTAGGTGGAGAGGCTGGTGCCCTTGTCCGGGTCGCGGGACTCGATCTGTCGACCCCTGATGTCGTACTTGTAGGTCCACTCGTTGCCGGCCGGGTCGGTGATCTTCGTGAGCTGGTTCTTCCGGTTGTACGTGTACCTGACCGCGTCGTACGCGCCGGAGACACCCGCCGCAGTGGTGTGCTGGCGTACCTCGACATCGCGTCCCTTGAGGTCGAGGAATTTGGTGGTGGGGACCTCACCGGGGGCCGGGGTGCGGGCGATGCTGTCACCCCGGTACGACGTGCTGGTCCGCCACTTCTCCACCAGGTTCGTCACACCGTCCCCGGCGAGCGAGATCTCCGCGATCGGGCGGTTGGCGTCGTCGTACTCGGTGCGGGCGACCGCCGGTACCGACCATTCGGGCTCCCACCACAGCGTCCCCGAGGCCGTGCCCGGCTCGGCATGCGCCCCGTACGCGGCGGCGGTCCGCCCCCAGCGGTCGTAGATGGTGTCGGTGACGAGACGACCGCCGCCGATCCCGGAGGACTGGGTCTGCCGGGGCCGCAGCATCGCGTCGTAGATCTGGTACGTCGTCTGGTAGTTGCCGGCCGAATTCAGGGTCTCGGTCTTGACCGACGAGTAGTCGGACCGGGTCGGTGAATAGGTGTACACGTAGCGGGCGGACGGCTTCTGCGGGTTGTCCGCCTTCGACCAGCCCACCTTCCAGACCTGGGTCGTCCGTCCCAGGCCGTCAAGGGTCACCTCGGCCACTCGCGAGTTCACGTCGGTGGTCTTCCAGGCCGTCCCCCAGTACGGCGACACCTCCTCGTGGCTCGTCCAGTTGAATCCGCTCTTGATGGTCTTGCTGACCCTGGTCACCGGCCCGCCCACGGCCGGTGTGTACGCGGTCGCGGTGGTCACCGACCGTGCGTCGGTCGTGGTGACCGCCCGGCCGAAGGCGTCGTGGGTAGCCTGGCCCTCCGTCTGGAATACCGTGCCGGCCGTGGCCGTCCAGTCCCGCAGTTGTTCGGTCCGGGAGATGGAGCCGTAGGTCGGTGCGGTGTCCGCGCTGGCCGCACCGTCATAGCTGTAACGGGCATCGGCCACGACGTCGTCGGCGCTGACCGGTGCCGTCCCACAGGGCAGGGCGTTCGTGGTGACCCGCTTCAACAACCCGGTCTGGTTTCTGCCCAGGTTGCGGTTGTAGGTCTGGGTGACACACTGCTCGTCACCGACCACGTCGACGTCGCCGTCGTCCTGGGTCCAGTTCAGCGTGCCGTAGGTGTCGTCGAACGCCGACGTGGAGCGGGTGACCCGCCAGCCGGCCGCACCGTCCACGCCGAGCGCGGTCGCGGAATAGGTCAGCCTGGTGTTGGTGAAGCGGGCTGTGACCAGGTCATTGTTGATCGTGCGACTGGCGGTCGGCGGGGACTGCCAGGGTACGTTCACGGTTCTGCTGACCGGCTTGTCGAGGTCGCCGTTGTAGACGGTCTCCTCACGCACCGAGCCGGCGAACCAGTCCTCGTCGTGAACGGTCTCGTTGCCCAGCGAGGCACCGACGGTGACCTGTCTGGTGCCACCGGTGGGACTGGAGCGGTCACCGTGCATCCCGCGCAGATACTTGGTGACGGTCAGGGTCTTCCGGCCGTCGGTGTCGCCGACTCGGGTGGTGACCTCTGAATAGCCCCGGAACTGGTTCCAGGTCTTGTGTTTCGGCTTGATCAGACCGTCGTCGTCCGAGTAGTGCCAGGCCGGCTTGCCGCCGTACGCGTAGGTGGTGAACTTCGGCGGCGCCTGGTGTCCACCGGCGAGCTGCACGTCCGACTCGGACACCTGGCGTACCACGTACTTGTGCCACCACTCAGTCAGCAGCGCGCCCTCGGCACCGTTGGGGTCGGGTCCGATGACCGGATAGCAAAGCTTGGTGTTGGTGTGTGCGTCGCTCGGAACGTTGTCCTTGTGGCATTCCGGCAGGCTGTAGGTGACCTGGATCTTGGCACCCGTCTCGGCGACGATGTTGCCGATCCGCTGCCAGTTGTTCGTCGTGTTCGAGTCGGTGAGGACCCGGTTCGGCATCGCGGTCGGCTCGAACGTGATCGGCGGCAGGGTGACGGCCGTGCCGACGTGACCGGTGTGCGCGATGGAGGAGAGCCACAACCCCGCGTTGGTGCCGTCACCGGGTGACGGGAACGTGTGGGTGAGGGTCCAGGAGTCGACGTCCTGCCAGGCCGGGGTCGCCTTCGTCGTGTCCCAGACCCGGGTCGTGACCTTCGCGAGTCGCTTCGTGGTCCAGAAGGTCGGGGAGAAGTTGTCGCCGCACTCCGACCCTGTGCACTCCTGGTCCCATGGCACGTCCGGCCAGTTCGTCGCGTTGTGGGTGCCGCAGTTCGACGTGACACACCTGTCGTCCGGGGTGAACAGGACCTGGGCGATCGGGGTGGTCGACCGGTCGCTGGCGCCGCGGTCCCAGGTGCCGTAGTCGATCCGGCGGATCATCCCGCCCCGGACGTAGGAGACGTCGGACGCCGCAGTCAGGTTCTGCGCGTACTTGTTGTTTTCCCTGTCGTACCAGTACGACATCGTGTTGCCGCGCGGGTCGACGACGTAGTCGAGGTTCCATCGCCACGCCTGGGTGCAGTCCGAGTCGAGGAATTGGCTGGCGTGGCAGGGCTCGTCGTCGTGGTTGCCGAACACGGGTGCGGTCCAGGTCGAGTTGGTGCCGCTGCTCTGGCCGGGCAGGCTGTTCAACCCGAAGTAGTACTGGACTCCGTCGGTGGTGGTGACCCGCCAGTGCTCGCCGTTGTTGTCGCCGTTCGTGGCGTTCGTCAGCTTCTCGATCTTCGCGCCCTGCTCGCTGCGCGAATGCCAGCCCTTGCCGTTCTGGAACACCAGTTCCGTACCGGTGCCGTTCAGGGTCATGGTGGCGTTGTCGGAGCGCCAGCAGAGATCTCCGGTCTTCTTCTCGTTGTTGGCGCCGGAGGTCTTGTCGTCGCTGCACGACACATAGCTGCGCTCGATGTAGCCGGGCCAGTAGTCGAAGCCCTCACCGACGAACGACGGCTGGTTGTTCGTGGCGGCCGACCGCCCGTCGACGCTCGCCGACGAATAGGCCAACGAGACCGTCGGGCTGGGCCCATTCAGCCCCGGCGGGGTCCGCATCGGGTACGCCCAGGAGAACCCGCCGGTGGAGCCGCCGCCGGTCCAGGTGGCCGACGCTGACAGCGAGGTGGCCGTGAAGTCGCCCGCCGACCCCTTGGCGTCGGCCGCGAGCGCGACCACGCTACCGCCGGTCGTGGACACGTCGGCCGACACGCGACCGGTCACGGTGTCGTTGCGGGAAGGGAGTGGACTGGCCTGGCAGCCCGCAGTCTCCGGTGTGGTCAGGGCACAGGGCGGTAGCTGCCACAGCCGCAGACGGTCAGCCCAGCCGCCCCCGTACGCGTGGCGGAATCCGTTGTAGTCGACGGACAGGGTGGCCTTCGCCGGTCCGGCCGTCCATTGCGCACCGCTCACCCGCAGGACCACGCCGTCCCGCCACGATGATGCGACGGTGTCGCGACCGACGATCTCGACAGTGACGTCGGTCGGGTTTCCACTCGTGGAGCCACCGGCCCGGTTCACCCAGACCGGAAGCTGACCGACCCGTACGCCTGGTGTGCCCGACGTGTCCGCGCGGCCGGTCCCGAGCGAGGCCGCTGCCCGGCCCGCCTTGGGCCACACCGGCGCCGGGGCGGGCTTGCCCGCCGGGGCCGGCGTGGGCCAGGCGATCCCGCGTACCTCCCCGCCGTGCTTGTCCACCGGGTCGGCTTGCGACCGCAGGCGCTCCGGGGCGGCGGGCGCGCCCGCCGCCGCCGGCGATGCCACCAGCATCGACCCCACGACCACCGCGGTGACGATGGCGGCGAGCACCTGACGAGGTCGACCCGGCGGCTTGGCGCCCGAGCCTCGTTGACGCGGACCGTTCATTGGATCCTCCGGAATAAGGGGGTCGACGAGGTTGGGTGTGTGGGACCGGAGCCGGTCAACGGCTCGGCGGTTGACCAGCGCTCAGGACTGGAGCTCTGCCAAAGCCTGGGACTTGTGCAGTTCGGAGACCGCGGTGTCGGTCAGGGCGCCCTGGTAGACCAGCAGGTCGTCCAGGCCGCCCTGGAAGTAGTCGACGAGGCGGGGCTGCTCACCGGGGCCGGTGAACAACGCCGCCCCCACCGTCAGCGGCCCCGTCGCGCGGAACACCCCAGTGCAAGGCTTGGAGTTCTCCAGGACGCCGTTGACGTACAGCCGGATCTCAGCGGCCTGGGCGTCGTAGACGCCGACCAGGTGCGTCCAGGTGCCGATGTCGTCCTCGGTGAGCAGCCGGTTTCCCTCGGCATGGACGCGCACCGGCGTGACGTCGTCGTCCGCACCGCCCACGGTGAACCGCCAGCGGTGCTCGCTCGCGCCGCTGGCAAGGCGGTACTCCCGCAGGGAGAGGTAGAAGGCCGACTCCTTGGTGCCCCGCTGCCCGGCCGCGGTGAAGGTGCGGGGCTCGAACTGGTCCGGGCGTACCCAGACCGAAACGGTGAACGAGTCGTCGGTACGCAGCACCGGGGTGTCCTGCCACTGCGGCGGGCTGCCCTCGGCGGCCAGGTTGCGCTGCGACCAGCCGTGCTCCAACGTGGACAGACCGAAATATGGGTCGGCCGGGTCCTCCGCGAAGTGGCGCTTGTCGAGCATCAGGCCGCTGTCGCGGTAGCCGGCATCGACAGTCGCCCCCTGGGTCAGACTCAACCGCCGGCCCCACGTCGCCCCGTCCGGCGCCTCGCAGGTGGACGGGATGCCGACCTGGTAACAGGGCCGGGCGGCGTTCATGTCCCAGCGTCCGACCTCGATCGGGGTGAGGATGCCGGGTTCGTCGAAGCCACCGGAGTATTCGTCGGTGGCGAGTTGGCCGGTGAAGTCGTGGTCGACCAGCACCCGGTTGAACACCTGCACGTCGGCGATGTTTCCGGTCCACCAGTTCGCCGGGACACCCGCGGAAAAGCCTCGACCGACCACGAACTTACCGCTGGTGGGCCAGGGCGCCGCTCGGCCACCCGGACGCCGTTGACGTAGAGGCGCAGCTTGCCGGCGGTCCTGTCGTAGACACCGGCCAGGTGGGTCCAGCGTGCCGCCTCGGCCGCGGTGATCGGGGCCGGGGCGATCGCCACCCGGCTCGCACTGGTCTGCGCCGAGGTGTCCTTCATGACGAACGACCAGTACGGGACCTGCGGGGTGCCCTGCCGGCGTACGCCGAACTCGAACCGAGCGGCGTCGGTGGCGTCCTGGGTGAGCACCTTCATGTCGGTGGTCGGCAGGACTCCCGGCCTGACCCAGGCGGCCACGCTGAACGAGTTGGTGGTGTCGAGCACGGGAACTGCGGTGGCGGCCTGCGAGGTGGTGCCGTTGAACGCGGCGCTGCCGCCGCCGAACAGCCGGGCGTCGGCGGCCCAGCTGACGTTCGTCGGGGCCAGCGGGGTGTCACCGGCGACCGCGCCCTGCTGGTCGGCGAGCGCCTGACCCTGCGTGACGCCCGGGTAGGTCTCCAGCCCCCAGCGGGCGATCGCCGGGGCGGGACGGTCGACGACGAACTCGACGCTGCCGTACCCCTCGTTGCGGGTGGCATCGACGGCCGAGACGTACAGCGTGTTCTGGCCGTACTTCGGGGGCCGCAGGGTCACGGTGGCGCTCTTCGGGGTGCCGGTGGCGGTCACCGCCGTGGTCGGGCCGGTCCAGCCGTACTTGAACGACATGGCGTCGGTGGCGGTCGACTCGATCCGGAAGGTGACCGGTTCCCCCGGCCCGCCCGGCGATCCCTGGAGCGTGGCCGTGACCGGGGGAACTGTGGTGTCGGCGGTGAACTGGCACCACGGCGACCAGCCGCTCCACCGCGAGTACGGCGCCGGGTCGACGGCCGTCACCCGGTACGCGTACGTCTTGCCGGTGACGACAGCCACGGCGGCGGTGGTGGCCCGGCCGTTCGCGGGTGCGGACGCGGTCGGTGGCCGGGTCAGCCGGGTCGGGTATGCGTCGGTGACGGTGCCGATGCCGGCGGCAGGCACCTCGATCCACTCGTAGGTGCCGGTCAGGCTCTGGGTGGTGTCGGCGTCCGGGTAGACGGCGGAAAACTTCGGGGCCAGGGTGCCTATCGGCAGTACGCCGTCGGGTAGGCAGGCGACACCGGCGACCTGGAGTCCGTTCGGCTTGCCCGGGATGGAGTCGTAGTCGACGATCAACTTGGCGTCGTTCGGGAAGAACTTCTTCCACCGACCCTCGGCGGACTCGCCGTCACCGTCGCTGTCCCGGGCGGCGAAGCCGACAGTGATCGCGGTGCCGCCCGCGCTGGCGACGGCCTGGACCTTCGAGGTCACCACGCCGGACTGGAAGTTCATGATCATGTCGGGTTGGATGACACCGCAGCCACCCGCCTCGTTCGCATGCCCCGGCGCACCGTCCATGATTGCGTTGAGCTTCATCTTCGACCAGGTCGCCTGCATGGCGTGGTCGATCGCCGGCACGTGGTACATGTAGGCCCAGCTGTCGTCACACGACCAGGAGTGGTCCAGCTTCATCTGCACGTAGGCGCTCTCGATGTGCTTTCCCTTCATGGCGGTGAGGGGGAACTGGAAAAACGACCGGTAGAGCTGCCCCTGGCAGGGCCCCTCCGGACTCAGGCCGACCCGGGCCACGCTGACGTCCGAGTTGGAGCAGCCGTTGTTGGTGGCGTACGCCCAGCGGTTCTGCTTCACCGACCAGGCCGGGTCGATGAAGACCGGGAAGTCGCCCGCGTCTGCGTCGAGCATGGCCGGGTCCGGGGTCAGAAGCAGGTCACCGGTGGCGTCGACAGCGGTTTCCACCCGTACGGTCCGCGCGGTCGCCGCCGGTCCGTCGACCGAGGAGCGCTCAGCGGGCGCCGACGCCACACCGGCCCGGCCGGCGATCGTCGTCTGACCCGCGGAGTTCCACATCGTCGCCGGCGTGGCCGTGGCGAAAGCCGTGGCACCGACGTCGGCCCGCAACGACCCGTCCGGCAACCGGACCGCCCGCGCGTCGCCGCCCAGGTCGAATCGGATCTGGCGCAGCGCCGGGTTGGCAGCCGCCGTGGCCGTCTTCACCACCAGCACGTGGGTGAAGCCGGTCCGGGTCGCCTGGACCGCGAGGTCGACGCCGGGCAGCACCTCGGGGTACGTCGCGGTGTCGCCGGCGAGCACCGGCGCCGGCAGCGCGGCCGGCCAGCCCACCGTGAGGGTCTCCCCGTCCCTGGTCAGGGTTGCCAGCGGAGCCGTCCCGCCGCCGGAGAACGCCACCTCCGCCGCCGACGCCGCCGGCCGTACCCGTCCGTCCAAACCCCGGCCCAGGTCGAGGTCGACGTCCACCCAGGTGCCGTCCGGGCGGCGGGTCCACTGCGGAACCACCCCAGACTCGAATCTGAGCCGACCGTCCGGTTGCGCCGTGACCTGCGTGTACTCGGAGCGGGACGAGCTGACCACCACTGGTCGGGCACAGTCCTTCGCCACGCCCAGTGCCTGCGCCGGAGAGGCCGCCTCCGCCACGCAGGGGGCAGCGGCGGGTGCCGCGGCGGCCGGCCGTTCGGCCAGCACCGGCAACCCCGCCACCGGCATCAGCAGCGCGGTGGCGGCCGCGAGCCAGCGCAGCCGCCCCAATCCGCGCCACCGGTTGGGTCGGCTGCGGCTGGGCAGCCCGCCCACCTTTGCTGGGTCGGTGGCGGCGTGACCAACATCGACAGACATGGCAGCTCCAACCGACCAGGCCAGGCCTGGCCGTCGCTAGGGAGGACCGGGAAATGGTGAGGTGCGGGATGGCCGCAGGGAGCGGCCTGGCAAGTGAGCCGCCAGCGTGACCGACGGAACTGGGGCCGGCACCCGGGTCGGTGCGCGACCGCTCAGCGCGCGAGCGTCAGCGGCCGACGCGAATCGGCGGCATGCAGGGCATCCACACGTACAGGATCAGCTCGGGCACAACCCGAATCGCCGTACGCGGAGACGGACGTTCGGCCGGCGCAGTGCGCGTCAGCGGCCTGGATCGTCCAGTAGGCAGTCGTCTCGGGCGGACAGTGGCCCAAGATACATCCATTGGATACATCATTCACCCCCGTGAATTGATGTGGCCAACGGTATGGGACACAGGTACAGGGGTCAATCCCGATAGAGGTACGGAGAGTGACAAAGGTACGACAGAACGAGCAGCGGACGGACGTGACTGCGAAGCAGCTGCCCAAGCAGTCACACCGGAGTGATGCGCTGGAACCCGCGGGACAAGTGGGTGGTCTCCAAAGAGAGATCACCCATTCACCGACCATCGATGAGGCCACCTTCGAGCAGGCGCAGACGCTGCTCGCACGACACCGGTTGAGTCTGGACCTCCCGTAACGGCAACGCCGCGCCCGCAACCCATACGTCTTCCGAGGCTTGATCTACTGCGCCGCCTGCAACCGGCGGATGCAGGGCCGGTACAACCACGACGCCGCCTACTACCGCTGCCGCTTCCCCCCAGGAACACGCCCTCGCCGACGACGTCTCCCATCCCCGCAACGTCTACCTCCGCGAGGAGACCCTCACCGATCCACTCGACACCTGGCTCGCTACCGCGAAGCGCAAACGGTGCACGCTGAAACCGATCTCAGCGCGCACCGTGGGCCTATGGGTCGTGTCCGAGGGGCAACACGAACCACTGCCCCACCACCGTTGAAGCTCGGCCCAACTCTGAAGCTCACGCAAACATAGCTGCGGCGGTGGCCTCTTCGGGTCCGCCGAAGAGGCCACCCAGCAAGAAGCGAGAACGTGCCAGGCCTGCTGCCGGGTCGACACCACCACTACGTATGCCCGCGCGAGCCTTCGGGAGGTTGCTGCCGCTCTGGCGGCCCTGACCTACGAGCCTCATCCCCTCGCCTGAGCTGAAACCATCGAGGGGCAGGCCTAGTGGTTACGTCCAGAGGCTCGACTAGTTTGCGACGGGTTGTCGGTGGTGTCGGGATGGTCGGTGCCAGCACCCGTTCGCGAACCGGTAGCAGCGCGGCGAACTGATCGCGGGCAGCGGCTGAGTCGCGGCCAAGCCAGTCCATTGGGCGAGCCCCTGCCACGACGCGAGGGTGGCCGGATGGTCTGGGCCGAGGATGCGCTTCTGGACGGGCAGCAGTGCCGCGTACTGGTCACGGGCCGCCAGGATGTCGCCAGCCTCTCCGGTCCAGCGGGCCAACTGGTTGCGGGTGTCCGGATGGTCGGCGCCCAGCGCCCGTTCTCGGATCGACCGGAGGACGCTGAAGTCGTCGAGGGCTACGGCGTACAACCCGGTGGCGTTGAGGTGACGGGCGACGTTTTCGGCGATGCGAGCGGCACGGATGATGAGGTCGGTGTCGGTGGTACGGGTTGCCTGGTTCAGCACGTCGACGGCTCGACACCTGGCTGGCCTCCGCCTTCGCAGTCGGCCGCCGCCAACGCCGCCGCGCTCGAACGCAGGTGCAGAAGCCGTGACAACAGCACCTTCAGCCGTTGTCCACGAGGCTAGTGTCGCGCACGAACCCGAGGATCTAGCAGCACACCATTAGGCAAGGGCGGCGAGCAGCTCCGTCGGCTCGACCGCGAGAAGTTCTTCGGACGACCCCACTACACCCGACGCCTCAACCTCGAACTCCAACCATGATCACGAACGGCGGCTGCCGTACCAAGAGGTCATGCCGGTCCAAAAGATCCGCAGCTGTAGTACCTGGCCGACAAATTCGATCTTGAATGCCATGTCGAGGCGCCGCAATAGCCATTGAGACCCATAGTTGTCAATGAGGTCGCTCAAAATAGTGAGGTGTCCACAGTGGGCCGACTTCAGATGACGAAAACGTGACGGTGTTAGGCCGACGATCGAGCGGGTAGCAGACGCTTCAGCAAGAGTTCACCGAGTTGACGAGACGGGGGCTGCAGAAATTGAACTGCTGACGTGTCCGCCAATCGCCCGCGACGCGCAGACAGCGCACGATTTCCGCAGCTGGGCGCATCTCCCAATAGGCGGACGGTGGCCCGGGACAGCGCCGAGACTGCCGCAGTCGCGTTGCCGTCGCACGCATCTCAACCACTAGACGGGATTTCCGCCGGACGTCCGGAAGCAAAGGAGCATCATGGCATCACATCATCCTGCCCTGACCTCTGCGGTGAGTCACTCCCCGTCTGCCGGGCATGCGATGCAGCGCGGCACGCCGACCGCTCTTTTCGGCTCCAAGGCCGAGACGCTGGAACAGCTGGCCCCGCTCGTTCGCAGGGCACGCGTGCTGCCCCTCCGGTACTTTTCCGTCACGGAATGGCGGACTGTCCCGGAGAAAGTTCTCGACGACGTGCTGAGCAGGCCGTGGGGCAACGAGCCGCTGATCGTGCGGAGCAGCACCCGGCAGGAGGACGACCCGGGCACGCTGATGCCGGGCAGCTATCTGTCCGTGGCGGGTGTCGCCGGCCGGCAGGAGTTGCGCGAGGCGGTCGACGCGGTCATCGACTCGTACCAGCGTCGGATCGAGGAGCCCGTGCTCGACGATCTCGGTGAACAGCTCGTGCTGGTGCAACCGATGGTGCGTGACGCCACCATGACCGGCGTCGTCTTCACCTGTGATCCCAACACCGGCGCGCCGTACCTCGTCATCAACTACGAGGAGAACGGGGACTCGGCGGCGGTGACCAGTGGAGCGCGTGCCCGACTGCGCACTCTTTACGCCTGGAAGACCAGCGGCACCGGCCGGGGCGACGCCCGGATCCAGCAGCTCATGGAGCTCTCACGTGAGCTGGAGGAATTGCTCGAACGCAACAACCTCGACATCGAGTTCGCGTTCGACGTCACCGGTGAGCTGTACCTGCTCCAGGTCCGCCCGATGGTGGTGGAGACGCTTCTCGACAACGACGAGCACGAACAGGCGCTGAGCGCCATCGCGTCCAAGCTCCGGACGGCGGGTCAGCCGCATCCGCACCTGTGCGGTCGGCGCACGGTCTTCGGTGTGATGCCGGACTGGAACCCCGCGGAGATCGTGGGCACCCGGCCCCGGCCACTCGCCCTGTCGCTGTACCGCCGCCTCATCACCGACGGCCTCTGGGCCGATCAGCGAGCCCGGTACGGCTATCGAGACGTACGAGGCTTCCCCCTGATGGTGGACTTCTTCGGTTTGCCGTACGTCGGGGTCCGGGAGAGCTGCAACTCGCTCGTTCCCGCATCCATCGACGACGACCTCGCCGAGCGACTGGTCGACCACTACATCGACCGGCTCGTCGCGAACCCGGAGCTGCACGACAAGGTCGAGTTCGACGTGGTGTTCTCGTGCTACTCCTTCACCCTGCAGGAGCGGCTCGCCAATCAGGTCGAGCACCTGTTCAGCGTTCAGGAACGCGACGACATCGTCAGTTCGCTGCGCACCCTGACCAACCGGCTCATGGACCCCGAGCATCCGGCCCGCCGCGAGGACCTCGCGAGCATCACCTCGCTGCGCGCCAAACTGGGCGAGGTGCGCCAATCCGATCTGGACCTGCCCACTCAGATCTACTGGCTGCTCGAGGACTGTCGTCGCTTCGGCACCCTGGCGTTCGCCGGCTTCGCCCGACTGGGCTTCATCGCCACCGAGATCCTGGGCTCGCTGGTCGAGATCGACGTGCTGACCGAGGAGGACGTGGCCCGGTTGATGGCCTCCCTCGACACGGTGACCAACCGGATGCTGCGCGACCGCACCACGCTGACACGCGCCGAATTCCTGCGCCGGTACGGCTTCCTGCGTCCTGGGACCTACGACATCCGCTCCCCCCGCTACGACGAGGAGCCGGACGGATATTTCGACTGGCCGAACGCCCGGGTCAACGTGCAGGCGCCGGAGCCGTTCCGGTTGCCGCCGAAGACCATGCGCCAGATCGACGACCTGCTCCGGCAACATCGCCTGGAGCAGGACGCGTACGGCCTGCTCAACTTCTTCATTACCAGCATCGAACTGAGGGAGAACTCGAAGTTCGAGTTCACCCGCCACCTGAGTGAGGCGCTGGCGCTCTTCACCCAGCTCGGCAAGAGCGTGGGGATGGACACCGAGGAGATGTCGTACGTCGACGTGGAGTGCATCGACGGGCTGTATCGCGGTGCCGAGAACCCCGCGCGGGTGCTGCGCCGGTGCGCCGTCGAGGGACGGCAGCGCTACGAGCTCACCCGCCGGCTCGTGCTGCCGCCGCTGATCACTGACCCGGCGGACGTGAAATCGTTCCACCTGCCCGCCACTGAGCCGAACTACGTGACCCAGGAGTCCGCCACCGGGCGCGTGGAACTGGTCACGGCGCACCCGGCCGACCTGCAGGGCAAGATTCTCATGCTGCCCAGCGGCGACCCCGGCTACGACTGGATCTTTTCCGAGGGCGTGGCCGGTTTCGTCACCCGCTACGGGGGCGCCAACTCCCACATGGCGATCCGCGCGCACCAGTTCGGCATTCCAGCCGTCATCGGGGCGGGTGAGGTTCTGTACAACCGCTGGGCCGCCGCCGACTACCTGAAGATCGATTGCCTCAACCACCGGGTGGAGGTGCTGCGATGACGTGTGTCGCGGTCACACAGCGTGTGGTCGTCGACCCGGCGCACGGGGTGCGCAGCGACGCGCTCGATCAGCGGTGGTGGCCGTTCCTCCGTTCCTGCGGGCTGACCGGTCTGCCTGTTCCCAACGATGTCGACAGCGCCGTGCGGCTGGTGCGTGTCGCGTCGGTCGACGGCCTGTTGCTCACCGGCGGCAACGACTTGGCGGAGCTCGGTGGTGAGGCCCCTGACCGGGATCGCACCGAGAGCGCCCTGCTCGACGTGGCGCACGAAAGCGGCCTGCCGGTTGTGGGCGTCTGCCGGGGGATGCAGATGCTGCTGCGCCGCTTCGGCGCCTCGCTGCACCGGGTCACCGGCCACGTCACCGAGCGGCAGCCGGTCTGGATCGACGGGGGCAGCCGGGTCGTCAACAGCTACCACAACTGGGGCGCCACCGAGATCCGGTCACCGCTACGGGCATGGGCGACCGGGCCGGGTGGCGTCATCAAGGCCATCCGCCATGAGACCGAGCCGGTACTCGGCCTCATGTGGCATCCCGAGCGGCTTCCGATCGAGCTGGCCGGCGAGGACCGCCGCGTCTTGCGGGCCCACTTCGGAGCAGAGCCATGAGGGGAGTCATTCTGGCCGCCGGGCGCGGCAGCCGCCTGGGAGGTCTCACCGAGGAGCGTCCGAAGTGCCTGGTTCCGCTGGCCGGCCGGCCACTGCTCGCCTGGCAGCGGGCCGCGCTCACCGCCGGCGGCATCGCGGAGTTGGCTGTCGTCGCCGGATACCGGTCCGAGATGCTGAACGACCGGGGCCTGACGGTCATCCCCGCGCCGCGGTGGGCGCAGACCAACATGGTCCGCTCGCTGCTCGCTGCCGAGCACTGGGTGGCCACCACGCCGTGTGTCGTCTCGTACGCCGACATCGTCTACACCGCCGAGACGGTCCGGCGCCTCATCAGCGCCCCCGGCGGACTGGCCATCGCCTACGACCCCGCCTGGGCGCAGCTGTGGCACCGGCGCTTCGCCGATCCGCGGGTGGACGCCGAGACGTTCCGGCTCGCACCGGACGGCGCGCTGGAACAGATCGGTGCGCGCCCCGCGACCGTGGCGGAGGTTCAGGGCCAGTACATGGGACTGCTGCGGTTCACTCCGTCCGCCTGGACCGGCGTACGAGCCGTGTTGGACACGATGCCGCCGGCAGAGGTCGACGCGCTGGACATGACAAGTCTGCTGCAACGGCTCCTGAAGGCCGGACACCGGATCGAGACGGTGCCTTGCCAGGGCGCCTGGGGCGAGGTCGACAGCACGACGGACCTGGCGGTCTGCGAGGACCTGGTCGCGCAGGGCCGGCTCGTTTTCCACCAAGAACGGGAGACACATACATGGTCATCTGGCTGATAGGTCTCTCCGGGGCGGGCAAGACCACCATCGGCACCCGCCTCGCCGCCCGGTTGCGGGCAGAGCTGCCGAACCTCGTCTACCTCGACGGCGACCTGCTGCGCGAGGTCTGGGGCGGCGTGAGCCACGACGTCGCCGGCCGGGAGGTCAACGCCGAGCGGCTGAGCAAGCTGTGCCTGATGCTCGACCGGCAGAACATCCACGTGGTCGCAGCGGTCCTGTCCATCTTCCCGCACTGGCAGCAGTGGAACCGGCGGCATCTCTCCCACTACTTCGAGGTGTTCCTGGACGTGCCGATGGAGGTCGTCGTCGCCCGCGACACCAAAGGTCTGTACCGCTCCGCAATCGACGGCGAGACCAGCGACGTGGTCGGCGTCGACATCCCCTTCCCCGAACCTGCCGCCCCCGACCTGGTGCTGGACAGTTCGGGACGCGACGGGACACCGGACGACCTGGTCGAGCGGATCGTCGCAGCCCTGCCCGTCCCGGTGGCGCGATGAGGGCCCGGCATCTGATCGCCGTGCTCGGCGGCTACGCGGCAGTGGAGTACGGCGCCGCCCGGCTCGTGCGGCGGCTCAAGCCCGGCTTCCCCTGGCTGCTCATGCCCGGGGACGAAACCCCGGCGATACCGGCCGCGCTGGTGCAACGGCACGTCGCCCGCTCGTTCGACCCGGAGCTCGGCTGGTGCCGGCGCCCTGGAGAGCAGGGTACGGAGACCACCGACAGCGGCCGTGTCGGCTATGCCATGGACGAGCGTGCCCGCCGGCGCAATCCCGGTTTCGAGTCGGAGCCGGCAACGGTCGCCTGCTTCGGTGACTCATTCACCTTCTGCCGGCTGGTCGGGGACGACGAGACCTGGCCCCATCAGCTGTCCCGGCTGCTGGGTGTCAACGCGGTCAACTACGGCGTGGGTAACTACGGTTTGGACCAGGCTCTGCTGCGCCTGGAGCGGGAGCTGCCGGATCTCGAGGCCCAGGTGATCGTCATGGGGGTGGTCCCGGAGACCGTCGCGCGGGTGCACTCCTACTGGAAGCACTACTTCGAGTACGGCAATGTGCTGGCTTTCAAACCGCGGTTCACGCTCGGCCCGGAGGGGCTGCGGCTGCATCCGAGCGCGGTCCGGCGCCCGGAGGAGTACCTGACCTACCAGGAGCGGCTGACGGAGATCACCCGTCTGGACCCCTTCCACGCCGGCAAGTTCCGCCCCGACATCTTGCGATTCCCGTACCTGCCCAAGCTCGTGCGCCGGGCGCGCCGCCACCTTCCCGTGCTGGCCCACCTCGCCGGTGGGCTGATCCGCGGCGACGGCGGCCGTGAGCCCGCGATCCGCGCGGCGTTCCGCGTGGTCCTGCGCGACAACGCCCGCTGGACGGCACGGCTGTACGCCGACCCGGACGCGCGAGGACTGATGCGGGCCCTGGTGGAGCGTTTCGCGGCCGTGTGCCGTGCCGCGGGCAAGCACCCGGTCTTGCTCGTCATACCGCAACTGGCCGACCTGGAGAGGCGCGACGGCGGCAGCGCGCACCATGGGTTCCTTGCCGAGGTGTCGCCGACGTTGCGGGTGGTGGACCTCACCGAGCGATTCCGCCGGGATCCGGATCGAGACGGCCTGTTCGTACACGGCCGGCTCGGACCTCACTGCAGCCGGCGCGGCAATGCGCTGGTCGCCGAAGCGCTGAGCCCAGTCATCGGCGGGCTTCTGACCGAGGCCGGCGCCGGGCCGGCCCTACCGCAGACCATCCGCTGAATCATCCGACTGACCGGCGCTGGTGACGCGCCGGCCGACAGAGAGGACGACAACCATGACCGACACACAGGCGATGCGGCTCGGTGACTTCACCGGCCTGGCTGAGAACTACTCGGCCTACCGATCCGGGTATTCTCCCGCCGTCCGCGCGGCGATCCTCGGCCTTCTCGGCCGTGACCCGGGGGAACTGGACGCCGTGGACGTCGGCGCGGGTACCGGCATCTGGAGCAGGATGCTCGCCGAGGCCGCATTCCGCTCGGTCATCGCGGTGGAGCCCAACGACGACATGCGCGGGGTGGGCCAGCGAGACTCGGAGGGCACCGGCATCACCTGGCGGGTCGGCAGCGGCGAGGCGACCGGCCTGGACAGCGGGTCAGCGGACCTGGTGACGATGGCCTCCTCCTTCCACTGGGTCGACTTCGACAAGGGCACCGAGGAGTTCCGCCGGGTGCTGCGCCCGGGCGGATGGTTCGTGGCGCTGTGGAACACCCGGAAGCTGGACGCCAACCCGCTGCTCGCCGACATCGAGGAGGAGCTGACGCGCCTGGAGCCGGGGATGCGCAAGACCGCCTTCGGCAAGGGCAGCTTCACCGAGACGCTGACCGAGCGCCTGGCCGGGCATCCCGGCTTCGACGACATCCTCTACCTCGAAGGCCGGCATGTCGATGTGCAGCCGGTGGAGCAGCACCTCGGGGCGTGGCGAGCCGTCAACGACGTGCGCGCACAGCTCGGTGAGGAGAAGTTCGCCGCGTTCCTGCGCTACGCCGAGCAGCGGCTGGCCGACCGCGACACGGTCGACGTCACCTACCTGACGAAGGCCTGGGCCGTCCGCCGCCGGGACTGAGCCTCCGTGCGAGGGGAGGAGGATCTCATGGACGTTACCGTTCGCGGGGACGAGCGGATTCCCCGTCTCGGCCTGGGTACCGGCGAACTACGCGGTGACGCCTGCTTCGCCACCGTCTCGGCGGCCCTGTCCCTGGGTTACCGCCATCTGGACACGGCGGCGTTCTACGGCAACGAGGGCGAGGTGGGCCGCGCCGTGCGGGCCAGTGGCGTCCCTCGCGACGAGCTGTTCATCACCACCAAGGTGTGGTGGACGGATGCGGCGGCCGACCGGGTGTACGCCTCCGCCGACGCCAGCCTACGGCGGCTGGACACCGAATACGTCGACCTCCTCCTGCTGCACTGGCCCGCGCCGCACGTGCCGCTGGCCGAGACGATGACCGCCCTGCGCCGGGTGCGGGAGGCCGGCAAGGCCCGTCAGGTGGGCGTCAGCAACTTCCCCTCCGGGCTGCTGCTGGAGGCTGCCCGGCACGCCCCGGTCTTCTGCGATCAGGTCGAGTACCACCCGTTGCTCGCCCAGGAGGAACTACTCGACAGGGCGAACGAGCTGGACCTTTGCCTGACGGCGTACTCGCCGCTCGCGCAGGGCGCCGTTGCTCGTGCGCCGCTGATGCGGTCGCTGGCCGATCGGTACGGCCGCAGCCCGGCGCAGATCGCCCTCCGCTGGCTGGTACAGCAGCCGCGTGTCGCAGCGATTCCCCGTTCGACCGCAGTACCCCATCTGGTCGCGAACCTCAAGGTATTCGACTTCGTGCTCGCTGACGACGACATGAAGGCGATCGGTGAGTTGGCCCAGCGGCGCTCAGTGCGGTTGAGCGATCCCGAGTTCGCCCCCGACTGGACCCGATGATGCCTCAGCCGGGGTCGTCCGCCCGGCTGAGCCGGTGCGTACGACGTCCGTCCGCAAAGATCCATCACCAAGAGAAAGGAACACCTTCATGGCACACCGGCCGGATTCGACCCTGGCCCGCGCACGGCTCAGCGAGCTGTACGCAGACAACCTCAAGCAGCTCGGTCCACGGGACATCGTCGTGGCCAGCTGCGGTGGGGCTGGCCAGTCGCTGATCGGCAACATCCTCTTCGAAGCGGGACTCAACTACGTCGACGCCTACACCGAGCGGTTGCAGGCGGACGGCACGGCCGTCGGCGTGCGAACGCATGCGGCCTACCGGGACCGGCTCGCCTCGCTGCACGACAAGGACAGCGAGGCCGGAGGTCCTGGGGCGATCCGCCCGTGGCCGCGTTTCGTCAAGTCGCACCACCCCCCGGAGATCTTCGACGGGCTCCCGGTGGGCGGAGTCTGGATCATCGTGCGGGATCCGCGCGACGCCCTCTACTCGCTGCACCAGTGGCGCCGCTCCTTCGGCGAGGAGGAGTGGGACAAGGTGCCCGACGAGTTCGAGGACTGGCTGCGCGGTCCCGGTGACTTCTCGTCCAACCCGGTCGAGGACTGGTCGGCCTTCTACCAGGCCTGGGAAGAACAGGCCCAGGGGTACGAGCATGCCACGGTACTGCGTTTCGAGGACCTCAAGCAGCGCCCGGTGGAGGTACTCGAGCCGGCGCTGCGCGAGCTTGCGGTGGACGTCACCGCGGACACCCTCCGCGCCGCCGCGGAGGCCAGCAGTTTCGAGCGGATGCGGGCGCACGAGGACGCCGTGGTGGCGCAGGACGCCGCAGGGGAGCGGCAACCGCGGATGATCCGCAAGGGCGCGGTGTCGGGCTGGACATCCTGGATGACACCGGGCCTGGCCGGGTACTTCTCCGATCCCGAGCTCGGTGCGGTGGCCCGGCAGTACGGATACGACCTGCCGGCGCCCGCTGGACAGGCGCAATCAGCCGGATAGCCGAGCCGGGGACGAGGGCGAGGACGGTCATACGGCGAGCACGGAGGACTGATGGAATCGCAGACGACGGCGCCCGCGGCGCGGCCGGTGAGGCATGGCTGGCCTACCGCTCTGGTGCTGGCCGGCGCTATGTTCCTGGTGCTGTTCGACAGTCTCGCCGTCGCCACGGCGCTGCCGGACATCGGCGCGGAGTTCGGAGTACCGCCCGCGCAGCTGCAGTGGGTGGTGACCCTCTACTCGCTGACCATCGGTGGCTTCCTCGTCCTCGGCGGCCGCGTCTGCGACGTCTGGGGCCGGCGCCGGGTGATCGTCGCCAGTCTCGCGCTGACCGGGACCGGGCTGCTGCTCTCCGGGGTGGCGGGCACGCTGGCGCTCCTGCTGGTGGGCCGGGTGATGCAGGGCCTCGGGGCGGCGTTCGCCATTCCCGCGGCGCTGGCGTCGGCTGCCACCCTCTTTCCTGATGAGCCGTGGCGCAGCCGGGTGTTCTCCGTGGTGGCGGCCGCGGCGAACACGGCCGGCATGGCCGGGGCGGTCCTCGGCGGCGTGATCACTTCGTACCTCGGCTGGCGGTGGGTGTTCATCGTCGTTGTTCCGGCCGCGGCGCTCGCCGCGGTGGCGGGGCTGTTGTTGCTGCCGGCCGACGAGCCGTCCGGCAGCCGGCGGGAGCGGCTCGACGTCACCGGGGCGGCGTTGGTCACCGGTGGGCTGCTCGCCGTGATCTACGGAGCCACCCGGATCGGTGAGCACGGGCCAGGACTGGCGACGGTGTCGCCGGTCCTGGCTGGCGTGCTGATGCTGAACGCGCTGGTGTGGTGGGAGCGGCGGGTTCGCAACCCGATCATCAAGCCGTCGGTGGTGCGGTCCCGCCGGCTGGTGGCCAGCTGCCTGGCATTCGGTGCGCATTCGGCGGCGTACGCCGCGGTCGTGGTCGTGGGCAGCCTGCAGTTGCAGGACGTGTACTCGTTGTCCGCGGCGCAGGCCGGCATCGCGCTGGCTCCGGTGCTGCTCGGCGCCGTGATCAGTGCCGCTCCGGCCGGCCGGTTGGTACGGCGTTACGGCTCCCGCCGCGTCGTGGCACTGGCTCTCCTGCTGTGTTCGATCACGTTGGCCCTGGTGGCGTTCGGCACCGCCGGGTCCCTGACCGTGCTGGTGGTGTACCTGGTCCTCTGGGGACTGAGCGCGGGCCCCATCTACGTGGGGCTGACCCGAGAGTGCATCGGCGACGCCGCGCCGGAGGATCGAGGGCTCGCCTCCGCGCTGTTCGAATCGACCACGCACGTCGGCGGCGCGGTCTCGGTCGCCGTCTACCTCACCATGATCGGCGCCGGCTCCGGATACAGCTCCACGCAGTTCATCGGGGCCGTGGTCGTCGGTGCGTCGGTCCTCACGACTCTGCTCATCATGCCCGGTGCTCCGGCGCGGGACCCGGAGCACCGGGCATGAGGGCGGGGTGCTGGTCAGGCCCGACCGGAACTGGCGGCGAGGCGCTGCTCCGCGCGGAAGATGGTGTCCACGCCGGGCAACTCGGGCCGGTCGCCCAGCGCGTCGGCGAGGTTCCGGACGCCGTCCAGCAGGGGTATGCGAGGACGGTAGCCGAGCTTACCCAGCTTGGTGATGTCGGCAACCATGCGGTACGTGTCCTCAGTGACCGTTCCGTCGCTGACCAGCCGGGCGGGTTCGCCGGTCACGGTCTCGATGACGTGGGCGAGCTCCCGCAGAGACGTCTCGGTGCCGGAGCCGATGTTGTAGACCTCCCCACTGCGGCCCCGCACCGCGAGTAGGAGCAGGCCTTGGACCAGGTCCTCGACGTGGCAGAAGTCGCGGGTCTTGCGGTCCGGGTCACCGGCGGCGTGGATGGGCAGGCCCCGCAGGTGCCAGCGCAGGAACTGGGACACCTCGCCGCCGGCGATCTGCGGCTTCTCCCCCGGGCCGTACAGCGTGAAGGCCCGGCCGATGGTGGCCTCGAGGCCGAAGGCGTGGCAGAAGCCGATCACCGCGTGTTCGCCGGCCAGTTTCGACGACGCGTACGGCAGAAAGGGGGCAACGGGGTGCGTCTCCGGCACGGGAGTCACCTGCGGGACGCCGTACACCATCGCCGAGGAGAGGTAGACGAGCCGGGCGACGCCCGATTTCGTCAGCGCTTCACAGAGATTGAAAGTCGCCACCGCGTTGGTCTCGAAGTCGAAGCGGGGCCGCTCGACCGAGACCGTTCCGCTGGCGTTCCCAGCCAGATGGATGACCAGGTCGGCATCGGCGACGGCGGCCTCGACGGCCTGGGCGTCGCGCAGGTCCACATGGCGGGTCTGGGTGCGGCGCGGATGCGGTACGGGCGGGGGTGCCACGTCAAGGGCGACCACATCCCCGTGCCGCGCGGCCAGGGCCGAAACCAGATGACGGCCGACGAATCCGGATCCTCCGGTGACCGCTACCCGGGAGTACCGCTCGAGTTCCGCGGTGATCTCGTCGTCGGGCGGTTCCTGCGCGCTCGTCATGGACGCTCCCCTTCCAAAACTATCGACATACGTCGAATTCTGCTCACCGGTCCGATTTCCGGGCCGGCCTCGGCCAAACGCCGATCGGCTGGCATGCCGATGCCGCCACCCCTTTTGGCACCCACCTGCAGCGGGTCACCGGCACGGGCTCGCGGACCCGGCCGACAACATCGACGATCGGGGGTATCGATGCTCGAAGCACTGGGACTGACGACGATCGACCAGGAGGCGTACGAAACCTGGCTGCGGAACCCGTCATGGACAGCGGCGCAGGTCGCCCGGCACCTCGGTGAGAAAGAGGACGCCGTACTCGCCAGCCGGGCGGCGCTGATCCGGGAGGGTCTGCTGGTCGACGATCCTCGGCGCCCCGGGCAGCTCGCGCCGGTCGTGCCCGACGTCGTGCTCGCCCAGCGGCTCGCCGACATCGAGGCCGCCGCGGCCCGTCAGCGTGCGAATGCCATGCGAGCGCGCGTACACCTCTCCGCGATGATGGCGGCGCAGCTGACCGGTGACGGCGGCGGCCCGGGGCAGCGCATCCGCAGCTGGCCGCTGCGCCAGGCCAAGCTTGACGAGCTGGTCCGCGGCGCCAGCCGTGAGATCGTCGCCCTGCAGAGTCACCGCCCCGCCGTGCACGGGCTCACCGGCGCCTCTGCGGACCTGGACCGGTGTGCGCTGCGCCGAGGCGTGGCGATCCGGGCGCTCTATCCCCACGACCGGCTGGTGCATCAGGACGACCTGGCGTACGTGGGCGAGTTGGTCAGCGAGGGCGGTCAGGTTCGGACGGCGGCCGATGTGGCTGCCACGGCGATCGTCGTCGACCGGGTCACCGCCGTGCTCACGACCGGCCACGAAGGCCGTCTCGAGACCGTCATCGTCATCGACCCCGCCGTCTCCGAAACGCTGGCGGCCCTCTTCGAGTCCTGCTGGGCACACTCCCAGCGGCTCGGCGGCCCGGACCATACGGCGTCGGCCGGTGGTGGGCTCAGCGACAGTGACCGCAGGCTGCTGCAACTGCTGGCGCTCGGCGTCACCGACGAGTCGGCGGCGCGCAGTATGGGGATCTCGGTGCGGACCGTCCGGCGCCATGTCTCCCTGCTGCTCGACAGGCTCGGCGCCGCCAGCCGATTCCAGGCCGGTGTCCAGGCGGCACAGCGGGGCTGGCTGTAGCGCCGGGTACCCGGGCAGGAACCGGTCATCGCGGGGATTGTCCGGCCGTGGCCACCACGGGGTCGGTTTGCCGCCCTCCGCGCCGGGCACGGTCCGGCAGAAATGACCATCGAAGGGCAGCGATGTGGTTGCTGTCGTGGTCCCCGCCCAGGCTGTCACAGGAGGTAGGACAACGATGTTGCGTCATCTCACCGGGGCCTACGCCCTGGCGGTGCTGCTGGTCGCGGCCGCCGGATGCAGCGAACAAGAGCCGGACGGCAGCGCGAAGACCGGTCCGCCGGAGACCGTCACCATCCTCGGTGCGACCTCCGATCACAAAAAGTACATGCAGAGACACTTTGACCAGTGGGCCAAGACGAGCGGCATCCACGTCACGTACGTGACCTCCAGCGACTTCGAGAACGAGGCCCCCGAACGCCTACGCTCGGCCGACCCGCCCGACCTGCTGCTGCTGCCCCAGCCCGCACTGCTGTCGCAGTTCGCCGAGAAGGGCGACGTCAAGGATCTGGAGAAGATGGGCCTCTTCGACCGCGACGAACTCGGCCGCCGGATGCGCCCGGGACTCATCGACAACGGGGTGGTCGGCGGGACCCTCGCCGGCGTGCCGCTCTCGCTCAACCTCAAGGGCCTGGTCTGGTACCCGCCCCAGGCGTTCCGCAAGGCGGCGTACCAGGCGCCGGCCACCTGGGAGCAGATGCTGGCCCTCACTGCGCGCATCCGCGAAGAGCAGAAGGCGGCGCCCTGGTGCATCGGCATCGCCGACGGTGGGGCGACCGGGTGGATGACCACGGACTGGATCGAGGACCTGGTCCTGCGGACCGCCGGCCCGGAGGTCTACGACCGCTGGGTGGCCGGCGAGCTGCCGTTCACCGCGCCGGAGATCAAGCGGGCGTTCACGATGTTCGAGCAGGTCGCTCTCGCCGACGGCAACGCGCTCGGCGGACGCGGCCACATCGTGTCGACCACCTTTCCCGAGGCGCTCAAGCCGATGTTCCAGTCCCCGCCCGGATGCTGGCTGAACAAGCAGAGCAGCTTCATCGTGGGCTCTTTCCCCGAGGGCACGAAGGCCGGCAGCGACTACGACGTCTTCCCGTTCCCGGCCCCGGCCGGCTCCGACGCGGCCGACGGCAGCCGGGCGGTCATCGGCGGCGACATCCTGGCGCTGGTCCAGGACCGGCCGGCGGTGCGGGAGACCGCCCGGCTGATGACGACTGCCGACTGGTTCCGTCAGTCGCGGGCGCACGAGGGCGGCACCCTCTCGGCCTTCACCGACGTGAGCCCGGGCGATTACGCGCATCCGGTCGACGCGACCCATGCACAGATCCTGAACCGTGTGCGGACCTTCCGGTTCGACGGCTCGGACTCCATGCCGCCCGCGGTCGGCGCCGGATCCTTCTGGCGCGAGACCACCGCGTGGATCGCCGGCCGGCAGGATCTCGACACGACCCTGCGCGCCATCGACGCGAGCTGGCCACGCTGACCGGCCGGGCGGTGCCGCCAACGGCGCAGCTTGGGTGACGACCCGGTCGACGCGGACCCTGTGGGTGCCGAAAACCTCATCCACGCTGGCCACAGTCATCTTGATCAGCGAGGTCAGGCGGCTGGTGCCGACACGGACCCTCTCGGCTGAATCGCAACGGTGCCCTACGTCGAGCACTGCGCGACGATGACGAGTGTGCTGTTTCGACTGGCCTACTCGGCGTGACCAACGCCCTCGCGCTGCTACGGCTGCTACCGACGAGCGACAGCAACAAGGACGCCGAGATCCTCGCTCTCCGGCACCAGATCATGGTCCTCAAGCGACAGCTGCACGGCGACGGCCCCGGTTCACCCCAGCCGATCCGTCGGCTCGCTACTCGAAGCGCCTCCCGAGCCGTCGGTGATCAGCGACATGTACCTGCCGCTTCCGTGTGTGGTGTTCCCGAGCAGGTCCGCGAGTACCAATACGCGGACCTGCTCCCCGATGACCTACGCCAACGGCTCGACGAGTGGGATGACGACGAAGACGAGAGCCGTCCCCACTATCGGAGCGACTTGTCGCTCGCGCCGGGATGGAAGGTCGGCGGATACGCGAACTGGTCACTGACCGATCCGTGCCCGATGGACTGTGCCGCCTGCGGCACCACTCACCCGAGCAACCACACTCATCCAGCCTCACGGTGGACGCATGGTCGGCACCGGTGGACGCTCCGGCTGGCCGGTCGCGGGCCACGCGGCGAGGTCGTCAACCGGCGATGCTCGTCGCCCACGGCACCGCGCCGACCCGCCGTGCCAGGCTCAGCCCGTCGGCTCGGTGCCGACCCGCCGCCAACGGGTCGTCGAGCAGGTCGGCCAGCGCCGCCAACGTGTTGTCGACAGGACCCAGCGACAGCGAACCGGTTTCCAGACCCGCGAAACACCCCCGCCACGGCGTCAGCTCGGCGTAGGACTTGCGGGCGACCTTCCGGTCACCGAGTCGGGCGGCGACCTCGCCGCGCACGCATGCCCACAGCAGCCAGAAGTAGTCGGGCCGGATCGGCAGCTCCGGCTTCCACACGGCGCGCGCCTGCTCCAGATCGCCGGCCTCCACCAGGGCCAGGGCGAGCAGGTCGTGGCTGTCCTGGGGCACCCGGGCGTGCACCTGCCGCAGCTCGGGCACCGACTGGGCCGCGCCGCCCCCGGTCAGCCCCACGACGAACCGGCCGAGCATTCCCATCGCCTGCGCGTTGGGCCCGCCAACCTGTTCCATCCGCGTCGCGGCCTCGCCGTAGCGCCGCAGGGCGAGCGGATAGTCCCCCGCGAGCAACGCGGTCAGCCCGTCGAACCAGGACAGCACGGCCAGCATCAGTGCCAGTTGTCCGGTGTTGGCCTGCTCCACCGCCTTGTCGACGTGCCGGCGAGCGTCGACGAGGTCGGCCCGGTGCAGCGCCGCCTGGAAGAGGATGTGATGAGCCTGGGCCCGGTATCCGGTCAGTCCGTGGGCGGTGGCCACCCGCAGCATCTCCTCGCCGACGGCCGGCAGCTCGGCACGCCGGGCCGGCGCCATCACGGGGAAGTAGCGGGCGTTGAGCGCCCGACACAGCAGTCCTGGCTGCCCCGACTCGCGCGCCAGCGAGAGAGCCTCGCGGCTGGCCTCGTCGGCCCGGTCGTCGTCGGCGCCCTCCACCTCGAAGACCAGGGTGCACAGCAGCTCGCAGCGGGCCACCGGGGCGTCCGAACCGAGAGCAGCGAGCGCGGCCTCGACGGCGGCGACGAACTTCGTGTCGACCGCGCGGTCCGGCCGGACGGTCCAGGCGACCGGGGCATCCAGGCAGTTCAGTGCCCGACGCAGGGCGGATGGATCGGCGGCCATGGCCGCCAGCGCGACGGCCTCGCCGCGTATCTGCCGGGCGGTGAGAATATCGCCGGCGCGGGCGGTTGCCGCGGCTCGCGCACACCAGCCCGCCAGCCGGGTCGCCAGGGGTGTCTCGGGCAGCAGCGCAATCGCCCGGCCCACCCCCGACCACAACGCGGCAGCCTCTCGGGGCGCGTCCAGATCGGTGGCGTGGTGGGCGGCGGCGGTGGTGTACCGCAACGCCCGCTCGGCGGTGGACGTGGAGAGCCCGGCCAGGGCGTGCCGGCCCAGGCCGGCCACGTCGTGGGGCCGACGCCGTTCCAGGGCCTCCAGGGCACGCTGGTGCGCGCGGGTGCGGCGCAGCAGCGGAATGTCCTGGTAGAGGGCGTCGCGCATCACCGCGTGCGCGAACCGGACCCGCCCGGGAGCGGGTTCGACGAGCAGCCCGGCCAGCAGCCCGGCCTCCAACCCGTCCAGCACCGTCTCCTCCGGGCCGCCCACCACCTCGATCAGCAGGTCGACATCGACGTCCTGGCCGATCACCGAGGCGGTCCGCAATGTCGACCGGGCGGCTGCCGGCAGCCGGGCCAGCCGGCGGCGCAACACGTGCCGCAGGCCGACCGGCACCCCGGCGACGGCCGCCGCCGGTCCCTCCGCGGCGATCAGCCGGGCCGTCTCGGTGACATAGAGCGGGTTGCCGCCGGTGCGTTGCCAGACCGCGCGGACCACGTCCGGGCCCACCATCCCCGCGCCGTGGCGCCGCAGCAGCTCCGCGACGTCGGTCTCGGACAGACCGGCGAGGACAACGTCCTCACCACACCCCCCGGTCAGCGCGCCACGGGCGGCGACCAGGTCGGCGTTCACCTCGTGGGGACGGTAGGTGGCCACCACCAGCACCGGCCGGTCGACCAACGCGACGGCCAGGTGCCGCAGCACCTGGAGGGTCTCCCCATCGGCACAGTGAAGGTCGTCGAGGACCAGCAGCAGCGGCCCGCCAGCGGCGACGGTGCCGAGGTAGTCGCCGACCGCCCTGCGGAGGTGGAATTCGCCGCCCGTCGGCAGCGGGGCACCGCCCTCGCTGAGCAGCGTGGCGAGCCGGTCGGCATGCGCGGGTGCCGGCGGAGCGGTGGTCTGCAACGCGCGCAGCACCTCACCCCAGGCCCAGGCCGGCGGGGCCCCGTCCAGCTCGGGGCAGCGGCCGACGGCCGTCCGCCAACCGTCGGCCGTCAACTGCCCGACCAGCAGCCGACCAAGGGTCGACTTTCCCGCGCCGGCGTCGCCCAGCACCCAGGACATCCGGAATCCCCTCCGGACGGCGTACGCGGCGGCCTCGCGCAGCCGGGCCAACTCATCTGGTCGGGGCAGCGGGTCCCCGTCCACCGGAGCGGACGCCACGACCGCGGCGGGGAATCGCGGCGCGGCGAGCCGGAGGTGCGTGGTGGGCGTCGGCTGTTCCAGGGAGGGCGCCTGCTGCAGCAGATCCGTCTCGAGGGCCCGCAGGCCGGGGCTCGGGTCGACGCCGAGCTGGTCGGCCAGTTCGGTGCGCAGCCGCCGGAGCACGGCCAGCGCGTCGGCCTGCCGGCCGGATCGGTACAGGGTCAGGGCCAGGAGGGCGACCGCCTGTTCCCGCAGCGGATGCGCCTGGACATGCCGCTCCAGCTCGGGCGCGACCTGTTCGGCCCGGCCCAACGCCAGCGCCGCCCGGGCCCGGTGTTCGATGGCGACAAGACGGAACTCGGCCAGCCGGGCCGACTCCGCGGCGGCCCAGCCCTCATCGGCGAACTCCACGTAGGCCGGGCCGCGCCAGCAGGCCAGCTCCGCGTCAAGCCGACGGTACGCCTCCTCGGGATCCGCATCGAGCACGGCCATCGCCGAGCGGGTCGACGCCTCGAACCGCCCCGCGTCGAGCTGCTCCGCCCGCAGCCGCAGCGCGTAGCCGGGCGCGGCGGTGACGATCACCTGTGCGGGGCTGCGGGGCGGCCGGTCCGGCTCGAGGGCCCGACGCAGGTTGGACACGTACACCTGAAGTGCCGCCTGGGCGCGCGGTGGCGGGTCGCCGGCCCACAGGTCCTCGATGAGCCGGTCCACCGGGACCACCTGATCGACCATGGTGGCCAGTCGGGCCAGCACGGCACGCTGCCGCAGCGGACCGAGTTCCACGGGCACGTCGCCGTGCCACGCCCGCAGCGGACCGAGGACCCCGATTCTCAGCACGGGCAGGAGCGTAGGTCAGTGCGGCGGCACGTGCAGACAACTGGCGGACAGTCCCCGCGGCCGGGGGCGTCAGCCCGCGTACGGGCGGCGGACCCACACCGAGCTGGTGCGGGTCCGCCGCGTCGTGCCGACCCCGGTCAGTGCAGGTGTTCGTTGGTGATCCGCAGGAGGTTGGTGACGGTGGTGACCTCCGGAATGCCCTCCCGGTGCCGGCCGCCGGCAATCTCCGCCGACCAGTGGGCGTACCGGCCGGCCAGCTCGTTGGTCCGGTCACCGGCGACGGCGTAGACGCACCGGCCCAGCGGGTCGACCGGCGCGTTGGGCCGGTCGACCTGCCCACACGCGAAGTACGGGTTCTGGCCCTGCTTCGCGTCGAACCCGGAATTCAGGCCCTGGCAGGGATCCCAGTCGACGGCCTGCGCGCAGCCGGCGTAGTTGCTCACCGCCTGGGCGTACGCCGTCTGGAGGTAACGCCGGCCCGTGTCGCCGTTGAGGTCGCCACGCGGCGCGGTGTAGTCGCCGGGCAGCGAGCGGTCACCGAACAGGACGAGGTGCATCATCTCGTCCCGATCGAGCGCGCTCGCCCAGCCCAACTGGGTGAACGCCTGCAACAGTCGAACGGACTCAGCGAGCTGGCGGCCCTTCTCCCACAACGTCTGCGAGACGGCCCAGGTGGTGACCGGCGGGGCCTCGACACCGGTGCCGGCGGCCGCCACCCGGTAGAAGTACTTCTGCCGTCCGGAGAGCATCGACCGGGTACGCGCAAGTGTGTCGTTGTCGACCTGGGGATGGGTGGTGACGGTGCCCTGGGTCTGCAGTGCGTTGAGGTACTGCGGCCACTGGGTGAGCACGTAGTCCGACGGGCTGTGGCACTCGGTGTCGGGATAGGGCCCGCTGCCGTTGTAGATCTCGCAGTAGACGCCGACCGGCCGGGTCGTGGTGACACTGCGCACGTCCTGCCAGGTCTCACTGCCGCCCTGCTTCACCTGGTGGCGCAGAGTGATCTTCAGGTCGCCGGAGTAGATCTCGTACTTGGGCCTGATGGTCTCCTTGACGTTGACGAAGTCGCCCTCGATACAGGTGCGCAGCGTCGGCCGGTAGCCGGGCGGCGCCGCGTAGGCCAGCAGGTCGTAGTAGGCGGGCAGGTCCGAGTTGCGCAGCGTGGCGGGGACCGACCAGGCGGGCATACCGATGTCGCCGACCCGGCAGGGCGTCAGGCCGGGCGCGTCCGGGATCTGCGCCGCCGCGGGCAGCGCCTGGTCGGGGGCACCCCACAGGTCGTACGTCCGGTCGTTGCCGGCGGCCGGGTAGGCCGGATCGGTCTGGTTCCAGCGGACGGCGCGCCCCACGTCGTCGAGCGCGTCGGACCACCCGTCGAGAGCGGCCCGGTAGTCGGCGACGAGCCGGGTGAACAGCTCGTTGGTGACACCACCGGCGCCCGGGTTGCTGAACTGCCGCACCCGCTGGTTGACCCGATTCCCCGCGTCGAGGGTGCCGGCGGTGTGCTCCGCCGTGACCGCCGCCGCGAACTGCGGATTCTCCAGCTGCATGACGAGGTTCGCGCGGGCACCGATCAGCCAGGCGGACGGGTTCGCCACGCCGCTGACCGCCTGGTCGCCGGTGGCCGGCCGCAGCGGAACGCCCTTGGCCGCCGCCCACCCGGCGAGGTAGTCGATCGCGCCGTTGGGCAGATGGAGGTCGAGGACGCTGACCGGGTTCGCGGTCGACGTGCCCGCGGGCACCACGAACGGGGCCTTCTTCGCGGCCGTCGTCGCGAACGTCCGGGTCGGCGAGTCGACCTCGTCGAAGTACTCGGCCACCGACCCGATCGCGCCACCGTCGACGCGGACGGCCCGGTGCAGGTAGCGGTCGGTGGCGTCGTCGACGTCGTCCGCGGCCAACTGTTCGAAGGCAGCCTGGTTGGCCAGCGCCATCTGGTCGATCTTCTGATCCATCGTGTGGAGCTGGTCCCCGATCACGCCGAGGATCCGCTTGACCTCCCTGACGTCCTGGCCCAGCAGACCGAGCTGGGTGCTCAGGCCGTCGTACATCGCGGTGAGTTTCGCATCGACCCGGTCGAATCGGTCGCCGATTCCCTCGGCCATCCGCCGGACCTGCTCGCTGAGGCCCTTGATCTGCTTGCTGATCATCTGATCCGGCGACTCCTGGCCCATGAACAGCGGCAGCAGGGCCATCGCGGCACCGATGAAGTTGCCGGTCAGCGAGAGGGCGGCGGCGGCCGACGCGGCGCCGGTGAGCTGACCCGAGGCGATCGTCATCTCGTAGGAGATCACCGAGGTCACCGATTTGACCAGCGCGTCACCGACCGTCTTGACGGTCTTGGCGAACTTCGGGTCGTAGATCCCCCCGATGTCGCCGAGGACCACGGTCAGCAGGCTGCCGGCCTCGCTGACCAGCTTCTTGGCGTCCTCGGCCGACTTCTTGGCCGCCGCCTCCTCCGCCGCAGTCGGCTTGGCGCCCTCGATCGGGAACTTCGCGTTGAGGGCGGTCGCGGCGGTGATCCGGTCGTTCGCCAGCGCCTCCAGCGCCTCGAACTGCGCCTGCACGGCCGTGCGTACGGCAGCGGAGAACGCCGCCTCGTCGTCCTTCTTGGCCAGGATGCCCGGCAGGTCGACCCGGCTCGCGAACGCCGGTAGGGCCATCAGGTCCTGCGCCGGGGTGTCCAGCCGGACCGACAGGCGCGCCGCGTAGGTGCCGTCCCACGCCGTGCGCAGCCCCGCGTCGGTTGACGCCGCCCGGTGCAACCGCTTCCACGCCCCGGCGAGCCGCCCCGGCGCCGACACCTCCCACAGGAAGTTCTGGCTGCCGGTACGCACCTGCTCAGTCGGCGTGACCACCGCACCAAGTTCCTCCCCCGTGGTGGCGGTCAGCAGGGCGCGCAGGCTGGACCCGCGCACCTCGGCCCGGTCCAGCGCGGCCTGCGCCGGGTCCTGGTCGACAGGGACCGCGAGCAATCCCGCGGCGGCGGCCGCGAACGCGGCGAGCCCCTCGGACGACCCGACGCCGGACACAGCCGCCCGCACGGCCGCGTCGGTGCGTCCAAAGTGGCGGACCACCTGCGTGCCGTCCACGTTCGGATGGGCCGCTCGCCAG
Source organism: Micromonospora sp. SD19 (assembly GCF_054462275.1). Lineage (NCBI taxonomy): Bacteria > Bacillati > Actinomycetota > Actinomycetes > Micromonosporales > Micromonosporaceae > Micromonospora > Micromonospora sp. SD19. Next base: position 29,818 of record NZ_JBTLMN010000010.1, on the reverse strand, counting down.
TCGACGATCTCCGCCGCCACGACGGCGTCGACCACGCCCGCGACGCCGGTCGTGCGCGACTGCACCGCTGCGGCATACAGACTGTCGTGCAGGGCAGCCTCGTCGATCGGAACCGGCGCGGCGTAGCCGGGCACCGCGTACGTCGACACCGCCACGACGACCCCGACGGCCGCGGCACCCACGCGCCTGCGGATTCTGCCTGGTCTCACCTGCGAACCTCCCTCATCTCCCCCTGTGGTCACGGCGCCGTGACCCCGCCGCTCAGCGACTCCGAGGTGATCTCGCCGACTCTGCTGTTCACGAGCACCTGGAAATGGGTGTTGGCGTCCTGGTCGGAAAGCACCAGCGACATCCGTCCGGTACCGGGCTGCGCCGCGACGACGAATGACTCACTCATCGGCTCCTGCCAGGAGTAGTTGCCCTCCCAGTGCCGACGCAGGTAGCTGAGCGTGACCAGGTAGGACGTCTCGTCGGTCGCGTTGTCGGTCCAGCCCAGTCGTAGGATGCTGCGGTTGTAGGCGCTCTCGGCCGTCGACACCAGGTCGGTCGGCTTCGACGGCCGGGAGCTGACGCAGCCCAGCGGCACGGCCGACGCCACCGGTGTGCTGCCGTCGGGCACGTTGCGTGCGGTCGCGCACAGCCGGCGGACCGGCCCGGTCGGCGGGACGACGACGGTGTGGGTGAACCCGAGGGGCCCGGCCGGCAGCCAGGTCCGGAAGTCGCTGGCCGGCTTGGACGCGACCAGGGCTCCGTCGAAGGTGATGTCCACGGTGACCGGCCACCCGTTGCTGTCGGCGGCCCAGCCGGTGATGCCGAGGACACCGTTGTTCTGCGGCCCGGTGGCCTGGGCGGCTCCGGTGGGTGCCTTGTCGGTCGGCGTCGGTGGTGGCGGTGGTGGCGGGGGCTCGCAGCCCAGCGGATTGGTTTCACAGATCGGAACAGCGCCGGCCGCGCCCGGGGTCGTCAGCACTCCGAGCGTCGTGAGGAGGGCTGCCGCCCCCGCAAGCGTGCGTTTCATACGAGGATCAGGCCAGCAGCGACTTGGTGGCCACTTGGCGGCGACTTTGTGCGCCCACCGACGCGTCGGGGTCAGCGACTCCCAGACCGAGCCTCGACCGCGCTCATGGCGACTCGTCCCGCCATGATCTTCCCCTGCCCCCGTCCGCTCCCCGGGGGCAACGCGGCATTCACCAACCGCCCCTGAGCAGGCATTCTTGGGATATGAACCAGTCCCTGGACCCTACCGTCGGAGGTGCTCGTCATGACGACCCCAACTCCCCCCGTGGCCCCGACCCAGACCCGCTACCCATGGCGCGCGACGCTGCGTACCGTGGCGGCCGCCGGCCTCGGCGCGCTGTCACTGCTGCCGGTCGCCGCCGCGACGGCCGGCGTGGACACCCTGCCGGCTGTCGCGCAGGCGATCGTCGTCGCCGGCGCGATCACCCGAGTCCTCGCGCTGCCCGGTGTGGACGCCTGGCTGCGGCAGTACGTGCCGTGGCTCGCCGCTGCTCCCAACCTGCTCCCCCAAAACCGGGGTTCGCACCGGGCCATAGCAACACTCCTGACAGTGCTCGGCGTCGCCGGCCACCACCGCAGAGACCTGCTTTCCCAGAACAGATCGCCTGCGCCGGCGTAGGGCTGCCAGGCAGGGCTTGGTCTCGGTCACTGGCCGCTCGTGTGGCTCCGCACGGTGCAGACGTCTGATCCGCAACACGTTCCGGCTCACCTCCCTCAAGTACTGGGACGCGCCGCGCTCAGCCACGACATCACGTCGATCTACCACGCCGCAATGCACCGCGCCCTGGCCAGAATCACCCGGCTTCTCCAGCAACACGACACCACTATCCCGCCTGCCACCCAGCCGCCCGCCGCGCTCGCAGCCCTTCGCGACCGCGTCGAAGCCCGATCAACACCACCTTCGGAACCCACATAGGCGAGTTAATCTTCGGCATCCCCTCAGGCTTGTTCCTACCTTGGATACGAAGGCCGTTGCGCTTACGAACCCAGAAGCATCACGATGCGCCTGGGACGATCGTGTACGACGACCGCCCCAGGCGCATCTGCCACTAACTGCTGCTGGTCGGCGCGGGGCTCGCCTCGTCGGGGCCGAAATTCGACTCAACCCCATCCCCCCGGGTAACCCCAACGATGACGCCGATTACGGTGCAACAGGGCAGCGTCGCTGGAGACCATCACGTCGAGCAGGCTGGCGCCTCGCCGCTGCAGCAGACGCGCGGTGAGGGTGGGGGTCAGGGAGAGGCTGACCGCGGCTAGCAGGATGGCCGCGAGCACCGGCGTCCACAAGTGACCTCCGGTGATGGTGCCGATGATGCCGGGGAGAATGGCGCCCAGCAGGACCACGGGGAAGATCGTCATTTGTCCACCGGTCGGATCGCCTGCTCGTTGTCCAGGGTAGCGGCGATCGCGGGCATCGGTGCCGACAGCCGGCATCAGGAGCGCGATCAGCGGTGCCACGGCGCAGGCCACTGCGGCTGCGGCGATGGCGCCGCTGATGGCGACGACGCCCAGCGGAGAGCGGGTCACGGCCCACAACACGGCCGCCAACACGATCGACGGTACGCCGAATAACAAGAACCATGCCGCCATCCGGCCGCGTACGTCAGCCTGAAGGGCGCCCGGTGTGGTGAGCAGCTGCCACAGGGCCGTGCCGTCCAGGGCGTAGGTGTTGACCGCGACCATCGCGCCGAACACCGCCGCCGCGGAACCCACGAGGGGCAGCGCCCAACTCCAGTCGGTGACCCCGATGATGAGCGCCATCAACAGCGGGGTCAGCCAGGCACTACGCAGTTCCACACCGCGCGCGGGATCCCGCGACCAGGTGGCCAGCTCTCGCGAGACGACAGCGGACACCTGCGGCGTCGTGAACGGAAGCGACAGCCCACGACCCGGTGCGTGAGGGCGTCGCGGCGTCACGAGGCGAGGTGGGCGGCGTAGGGCCCGCGCTGTCAGGGTGGTCCAGCCCATGTGCAGCAGTGCACCCAGGGCCAGGAGGGCCATCAGCGGCACGACGACCGCTTCCGTCCCGGCGTTGTCACGGGCGGCGATCGCGGCGCGGTACCCCCACCCCGTGGGCAGGAGGGCGAGCACGTCGATGATCGGCGCGGGTAGCTGCCCGAAGGTAGGGAGGACCAGGGTGGTGTCGCTCTGACCGAGGCGGGGCAGCAACCAGGCCGCGATCGGCACCCAGCCAGCGAACGACAGCGCGAGCATGACGGCGGTCTGGGTGGCGGCCAGCCTCATCCCGGCCCGGGTCTGCAACAGCCAGGCCGCGATCACCGCCACCGTCTTACCCGCCCAGACCAGCAGATACAGCTGTGCCACCATCGCCACCGCGCCGATCGTGGCCGCCGTCAGGCCGCCCGGTGCGGCCAGCACGACCAGGGACGACAGACAGGTCAGCGTGACCAGCGGGCCGACGCCCAGCAGTTCGGTCCAGGACAAGGCCCGAGCCGCGCGCCATGGCCGCAGCGGATAGCCGCGTAACCAGTCGCGCGAGATGACCGACGGATCGTGGCGTGGCTGGGTCAGAGGGCCGAACAGCCACATGCCTCCCCATCCGGTGAGCGCCACGGCGATCCAGCCTTCGTGGAGCAGTCCGCGGTTGGCCACCGCTGCGCCGACGACCACCAACGCGGCCAGGGCCATACCGGTGACCAGGCTGAATCCGCGCTCGTTGTGCGGGCCGTTGCGAAGCAGGCGTAGCTTCAGCGCGAACAGGGCTCGGGTCATGTCAGCCACCTCAACGGGCGGACCGGATCGGCGCCGACCAGCTCGACGAAACGTTCGTTGAGCGTCCCGTTCGCTGCCACCTCGTCTACCGGCCCCTCGACCAACACCCGGCCACCGGCCACCAACGCCACCCGGCGGCAGTTTCGTTCGACGAAGTCCATCATGTGGCTCGACATGACCACCGTGCCGCCGGCGGCGACGTACTGTGTGAGCACCTGTTCGATGGAGCGGGCCGAGACCGGGTCGATTGCCTCGAACGGCTCGTCGAGGACCAGCACCCGGGGGCGGTGCAGCATCGCCAGCGCCAGATTGATCTTCTTGCGCATACCGGTGGAATACTCCACGATCAGCGCGCGTGGAGTAGCGTCGAGGCCAAGGATCTCCAGCAGGTCCTCGGCGCGGACCCTCCAGCTGTCATCCAGCCCACGCAGCCCGGCGCTGTACCGCAGCACCTCGGTGGCGGTCAGCCGTTCGGGTAGCGACAGCCCGTCCATCATGATTCCGAGCTGGGCGAGCGCGGCTTGCCGATCGGTTCGCAGGTCATGACCGGCGATCCTGACCGTGCCGGAGGTCGGCTCCCGCAACCCGCACATGGCCATCAGCGTGGTGGTCTTGCCGGCCCCGTTCGGGCCGACGATGCCGTAACACATTCCCGCTGGGATGCTCAAGCTGACCCGGTCGACGGCGAGTACAGCGCCGAAACGCTGGGTGAGGTCAGTTACCTCAACGGCTGGGACAGTGTAATCGAACACTTGCATCGTCTCTTTCCGGCAAGGAACGGCAGACCGGTCAATTCGGCCGCACTATTCGTCGATCAGGCCGCGGATCTCGTCCATGCGACAGGACGTCGAAGCGGGTTGCCGGAGCAGCGCATACACAACGAAATGCGCTGGCCGCCGAGCGGCCATCTAAGTGACGGCACGCCAGCAGTCGCCCGCTGCTACAGCAGAGCGACGTTCGTTCGGCTCCGCTACCACACGACCAGTTCACCGTTCTGTGCAGTCAGATGAGCTATCACTCGGCGGTGTGCGTGAGGATGGCGACGGCCAGTTCCTCGTGCACCTCCGGCGGAAGCGTATGCCCCATGCCCGCCGTGATCATCAGCCGCGCTCCCGGGATCTGCTCGGCGATGATCGCGCCGTGACCCGGCTTGACCGGCTCGTGGCTGCCCTCGATGACCAGCGTGGGCGCCTTCAGTTGGTGCAGCACGCCCACCGGCTCGAAGTCCGGGCTGGCCGCAGCGGCCAGCCGGTGGTTGGCCACCGCCGTCAGGTCGCGGGCCCGGTCGTAGATTCGTTCCTGTAGCCGGCGCGCCGCGTCCCCGTCGAACGGCAGCCCGGTGCCGTGCAGCACGCGCTGTTCGGCGATCATGCTGTTGATCTGGGTGCGCCGGTCCTCGGGCGGTGCGGCGGTCATCAGCGCCCGGTAGAAGGCCACGAACTCCGGCGTCGGCTCGGGCAGGCTGTCCTCGGGCTGCGGCTGCCCCAGCAGAGCCCGCAGGATCACCTGACCTTCACCGCCGCCGAGCGGCGAGGAGGCGATGACGGTCAGTGAGCGCACCCGCTCCGGCTGCTCCACCGCGACGAACTGGCCGAGCAGCCCGCCGGCCGAGTGGCCGACCAGGTGGGCGCTCTCCAGGCCGTGGGCGTCCAGCACGCGGTACACGTCGTTCTTGATGTCGTTCCACGTGTACGGCTGTGCCGCGAAGTCGACCGTGCCCGACATGCCGGTGTCACGGTGGTCGTACCGGATCACCCGGCGGCCTCCGGCGACAAGGCGGCCGACGAACTCGTCCGGCCACAGAACGCCCTGCGACATCGACCCCATGATCAACAGGATCGGCGCATCTGTGACGGCGCCGAACTCTTCACTCCAGATGTTCACCTCAGTCATGTCTCAGAGCATGTCCTCTTCCGCTGCGGGCGCCTTCTGTAGAACTACTAGTCGCGCCAGTTCCGTGCGGGAGCCGATGCCCAGCTTCGGGTAGATCTTGTACAGGTGGTACTCGACCGTGCGAGGGCTCAGGAACAGCTGGGCGGCGATCTGCTTGCTCGACAACCCGTCGGCGACCAGGCCCGCGATGCGCAACTCCTGCGGGGTCAGCGCGTCCAGCACGGCCGAGCCCGGGGCCGGCCCGCTCTCGCCCGCCGCCCGCAGCTCACCTTGTGCGCGCCTCGCCCACGGCTTCGCGCCTGCCCGCTCGAACGTCTCCCACGCCATCCGCAGATGCGCCCGCGCGTCGCCCGGCCGCTGCGCTCGGCGCAGGCGCTCGCCCAGCAGTAGAGCCGTCCTGGCCTCCTCGAACGGGTTGGTGTGCAGCCGCAACGCCTCGCCGAAGGCGTCCTCGGACGACTCGGCCAAGCCCCGGCAACGGGCCAGCAGGGCGCGCGACTCGGACGTCGCGGCGTACGCCGACCATCGCTCGTACGCCTCGAGCGCCGCCCGCGCACCCACCTCGTCGCCCGCGCCCAGGGCGGCCTCGACGCGATCCGGCGCCGTCCGCCACACCACGGTGGGATGCCCGACACCCGGTCCCGCCTCGGCGATGGCCGTGAAGCGGTCATGCGCCGTCGCGTAGCGTCCCAGGCACAGGTCGAGCAGCGCCAGCGCGTACGCGGCGACCCCTGCCCGCAGACCTACCCGGTGCGGTATGGCGATGGCCAGCGCCTCGCGGGCCTGCCGTTCACAAATCTCCTCCTCGCCTCGCAGCGCCGCCAGGACCGCCAGGTTGGCCAGGTGCGCGGCCACGGTGTTCTCATAGCCGGCCTCGCGGGCCAGTTCCAGGCCCTCCTCGGAGATGGCCTGGCTGCTTGCCAGCCGCCCGGCGATGCGCTCGGCCGTCGCCACGAACTCCAGCACGACCGGCAGCTGCCCGGTCATCCCCGACATCCTGGCCACCCGTCCGGCCCGCTCGGCCATCTCGGTCGCCAGATCCGACTCGCCCAGATGGCTGGCCGCGGCCGCCGCCCACAGGTACTCCGCCGCCTCCCCCAGCTCGCCGACCCGCGCCAGCGCCCGCCGCAGCAGACCCGGCCCGGCAGCGTCGCCATCCAGCGCCAGACCGATCCCGGCAACCGTGTCCCGCAAGAATCCCTCGCGGTGCCCTGCCGCCCTCCGCCCGAGCTCGATGATGGCCGCCGTGTCGCCGACGTACGAAGCGGCCTCCGCGGCATCGGCCAGCATCTCCAGGCTGTCGCCCGCCGCCAGGATCCGCACGGCCTCGGCGGCGTTGCCGGAGTTCAACTCAAACCTGCCCCTGAGCTGGGCGATCTCCACGGCGAGGCCGGCATCCGCGCCAGCCTGGTCACGGGCCTCGGCCAGCAGCGACTCCGCCTGCCCGGGGCGACCACCAAGCCAGGCCGCGACGGCGGCGTCCTTCAGGCGGGCAGCACGGGTGCGCGGCTCGGGGGTCAGCTCGGCGGCCCGGGCCAGGGCTGCGGCAGCGGTGCCGTACCCACCGCGGTCGCGCGCCAGCTCCGCGGCGGTCACCAACTCGGTGGCGGCCCGCTCGTCCTGGCCCATGGCGGCTCCGGCCAGGTGCCAGGCGCGACGCTCACCCTCGGTGAGTTCCGCCAGTACGGCATGCACCCGGCGGATCCTGGCCGGGGTGTCCGCCTCGTGCACCGCCGACCGGATGAGCGGATGGCAGAAGCGCACGCGCGTACCCGAAAGCTCGGCCAGCCCGGACTCCTCCAGCTCGGCCAGCGCCATCCGCCCGGTCCACGCCCCCATGTGCTCTCCGGGCAGTACCGTCCGCTCGGCGGACAACCGGTCGGTGGCGCGCAGGACCAGGTCGAGGTCAGCCTCCACGGCGGCAACCAGCGCGAGCAGCCGGGCGGAGGCGGACAACGCGGCCACCCGGTCGCCGAACAGTCGGGTCCCACCGGGCAGCGGGTCGGGCAGCGGTTCGCTGCCGGCGAGTTGCGCGGGTGTCAGGCGAGCGGCTATCTCGCCCAGCGCGAGCGGGTTCGCGCGGGTCAGCGTGACGAGTTCCCGCGCCACACAGGGCTGCACACCGCAGCGGGACTCCAGCATCTCGGCTGCGGCGGCTCCGGGGAGGCCACGCACCTCCACCGTCAGAGGCACACCCTTGACCGGAGCGTCCCCGCGCACGGCGAACAACATCGCGATCTTTTCGGTCTCCAGCCGCCTGGCGGCGAACAGCAGTGCGTCGGCCGAGGCCTGGTCGATCCACTGGAAGTCGTCGACCACACAGATCAGCCCGTCCGGCGCGGCGGCTTCGACCAGCAGCGAGAGCACGCCAGCGCCCAGCAGGTACCGGTCGCCGGCAGTGTCCGCGGCGAGCCCCAGCGCCGCGCACACAGCGTCGTGCTGCGGTTCGGGCAGCGCGTCGAGCATGCCGGTCACCGGCCACAACACCTGGTGCAGCGCGGCGAACGCGAGGTCGGTCTCAGCCTCGACGCCGGTGGTCCGCAGCACACGCATCGCGCCGCCACGCACGGCCACCGCGTCGAGCAGGGCCGTCTTGCCCACGCCTGCCTCGCCCCGCAACACCACCGCACCACCAACGCCGTCGCGAGCCCGCGCGATCACCTCGTCGAGTGCGCTGACCTCCGCCGACCTGCCGTAAAGCACGAACAACCACTCTAGGAGACTTCCACGCCGTCCCATCCCCACAGAGTCACTTCTCACAAACAGTGACACGGCGTGAACGTGCAGGTCATGACCGCCGCCACCGGCCGCCTCGTCCGGCTTCACCGAGATGTGGTCCACGACCCGACCGCAGCCCGCACACACGGCATCATCGAGGCATTGACCAGGACAGACGCGATGACTTTCGCCGGCAAGGGGCCACCTAGGGAGCCCACGGCAGCGTGGCACCCCGATCAAGCGGGGCACCGCAGCCCGGCAGGTCGCAGCCGGCTCGGTTCCCCCCGGCTGCTTCCGACCGAAGCTGTCACGCCCACAGAAGGCCGTGAACCCGGGCACAGTCGAAGATCCGCAATCACAGATCGCGCATAAGCCGATCCTCAGGTCGAACCGACGCTGAACCGCCCCGAATTCTTGTAAAGACCACCGTCGGCGGTGGCCCGCGCGGAGCCGTCTCGGATCGCGTGGTCGAAGGCGACGGTGTCCGCCCACTCGGCTGGACTGTGGGCTCTGGTCGGCCCAGAAGCGGTCGTCGGGGAACGGGGCATCTCACTTCCCTGTCAAGTTCCAGCGTGTCTTGTCGGCGGGCCGCTATAGATCATCCGGTTGTCGGACGTCTGCAGTGGGCGATCATGGCGCGACGACAACGTTCGCGAGTGGTTCGCCCGCTGCGTGCCGCCGGACCTGGTTGACCAACAAGCGACGAGCCCGGGGTGACAACGCAGCGGTCAGGCCGCCGACGTGCGGGCTGATAAGGGCATTCGGCGCGGACCACAGCGGGTGACCAGCAGGCAGCGGCTCGGGCTCTGTAACGTCCAAGGCGGCGTGCATCCGGCCTTTGCTGAGTTCGGTGAGCAGCGCGTCGGTGTCCACCACTCGGCCCCTTGACACGTTTACCAGCAGGGCCCCGTCGGCCATCTTGGCTAGGAAGTCCGAGTTCACCATGCCTTCGGTTTCCGGGGTTAGCGGTGCGGAAAGGATGACGACGTCCGCGTGCGGCAGCATGTCCGCGATCTCCGAGATCGGCCGGACCCCGGGGCGGGCAGTCCGGGCCACCCGGCTGACGGCTACCTCGAACCCGGCGAGCCGGCGTTCGATCGCGGCGCCGATCGAGCCGTAGCCGACGATGAGGACCCGGGCGTCAGCTAGTCCACGCGACCAGTACGGGTCCCAGCGGCCCTCGTCGCCCGCCCGAACAAGTTGCGGCAGTCCGCGCCGGGCGGCGAGCGTAAGCGCCACGGCGAGTTCGGCGGTAGCCGCATCGTGAACGCCCCGGCCGTTGGCCAGGGTCAGACCAGGCCGCAGGAACGGCAGGACGTGGTCGTAACCAGCGGTCACTGTCTGCACAACGTTGAGCCGAGGCATCCGAGTGATCGGCTCACACAGGCGCGGATCGATGATCCCGTACGGCACTGCGTACAACTCGACGTCGTCCAGGTTCTCTGGGAGGGGTTGCGTGCCGTCGTAAAGCCCGACGTCGAGATCGCTGAGATCGGCCACGGCGTCGGGGTGAGGCAGCAGGTAACGCATGTCGATCATCATGCCTCGGCGGACAGTCGGATGTCCGGGAGCACAGCGGCCGACATCCGTCCATCGGCACGAACGTGCGCAGGATCACTGAGCCGGGTCACGCGAACGGTTGCAACAGCCCTGCGGTCGACGCGCATGCCCGATGGCACGTCTACAACTCCCAACTCTTTGAGTAATGGAGGCGGCGCCAGCAGATGATGGCGCAGGCAAGGGTGAGGAAGGCTTCGTGGATGTCGTCGCGGATCTCCCAGCGGATGCGCAGGCGGCGGAACCGGTGCAGCAGGGCGATGGTCTCCTCGACGCCTACCGCGGATGCCCTTGATCCGTGGGACCTTGTCGACCAGGGGCAGCAGTTGGGTGACGTCGTGGCGGTTGCCGCCGGTCAGGTGGTCCGGTTCGATGGCCGGCGGAACGTCGCGGTGGTCGACGGCGGGCGCGGCAGAGCGGCGGACTACGACCGGGTCGACGCCCGGGGCAAACTCGTGCTGCTCAGCATCGACGCAGACAAACCGGTCGGCGGCATCTGCCGGATCGGCGCGGCGCAACTCGCCCGCGCACGCGCCGCCGGCGCGGTCGGGGTGCTGATCGAACCGGTCTCCTCCGGCGGGATCTGGCCGACCACGGTCTGCTCGCTGCCGGTCGACCCGGACTGGTGGTACAACGCGCAGGAGGTGCCGGACATCCCGTACGCGGCCATCGCGCCGGGCGAGGCGGAGACGTTGCGGACCCTGCTGCGCAGGGGCCAGGTGAAGATCGAGTACTCGGGGTACGACGCGGCGAGCCCGTACCTCTACTGGTCGGGGCGTCGGGCAGCAAGTCATCCAGAATGGCGTCCACGGTCGCTTCGCCGTCGTGGACCGCCAGGTACACGAGCACCTCGAGGGCCTTGGCGCAGCGGCGGATGGCCCGCGGCGTCGGTGATGCTGGGCCGGCCGAGCACCGATACCTGCACGCGGTGGGGCTGCCGATGCTCGCCGCTAGCCGGGGACACGGTCTCCCGCCCTGCAGAGGGTGTGGTGTCGTGACCACCGGCGTCGGCCGCGACGTGCGTCTCGGCGATCGGATGGGGCCGGGTGTCGATGATGCCGGTCGACCCGGCCGATCCGTGGGGATGGGCGGTAGCCGGGTTGCGGCCGATGACCTCGACGAGGGCGGGTGACGTGCCGGCAGTCGTCGGGGGAGGCGCTTCCGCCGGTCCCAGCGTCTCGGCCGGGGCGCTGCGGCCGGACTCCGCCGAGTTCCCGGTGGCCGATCGCTGACCGCCTGACTGTGACGCGGCGTCGATGGGTGCCGGTGGTTGGCCGGTGTGTGACTCGGCGAGGACGCGGAGCAGGGCGAGGGTGTCGGCCGAGGTGAGCACGGCCAGACGCTCCACTGGGGCGGGGCGATCGTTCCGGTCGGTGCGGGTGTCGGCGAGGGCTGTGGTGCCGTCAGCGGCGACGGCGACGGTGTCACCGTCAGGCCAGGCGCCGAGCAGCACCCCGTGGATGTTCAGGCGTGCGCCTTGGGTGAGCAGCGCGGCGATGCGGGTGTCCTGCTGGGTTGCGGTGGCGTGGGTCAGCAGCAGCACCGGCGGCAGCGGCTCCCCCGCCGGATCGAGCGTGCGCAGGTCGGCCACCGTGTCAGCGTCGCTTGCCTCGACGAGGCGGCTGCGGTGCAGGATCTGCGCTTCGATGAGGTCGAGGGCCTCCTCGACGGTGGTGGTGACCGTCAGGCGCGGAGTGTGGGGCAGGGTCGCGGTATCCGTGCCGAGGAGGGTCGTCGCGGTTGCCGCTGGCATCACCACCTGGGTGCGTTCGTGTGGGGCGTCGAGGCCGCCGGCGGCGAGCGCGGCGGTCAGGAAACCGCGGGCAGCGGCGTCGGCGCCCGGGCCGATGAGCCCGAGGCCTGCGGACGGCCAGGCCTCGGCCAGCGGGTGCGCCAGGGACGGCACCGCCGGGCGCGGCACAGGGATCTGGTCGCCGTCGGTGTGGTCTTCGCCGTCGAGGGCGGCCGCGTCCGGGCCGGTATTCCCGTCGATGGGGTCTGGGGACGAGTGGAGGTCGTGCCGTTGGCCGGTGGTAGCGGCTGTGGCGGTGCGTGGTGCAGCCCGGCGCAGCCGGCGGCGGATCTGCGTGACCACGGTCGGCATCGGGGTCGTGTCGGGGCCCAAAGCCGAGGTCTACCGGCAACTCGGACTTCGGCTGAACTACCAGCCGGAAACGCAAACGGTGCGCGCTGAAGTAGATCTCAACGCGCACCGTGGGGTAATGGTTTGTGTCCGAGGGGCGACACGACCCATTGCCCCACCACCGATGACGCTCAGCGCAACTCTGAAGCTCACGCAAATCTAGCTGCTGCGGTGAGGTGCTGGAGGAGTCCGCGTCCCAGAAGCTGACGAGCTTCAACGCGGCGGGGAAGAACACCAGCCCCGGCGCGACCTATCGCTGCCAGGCGATTTCCCTCTGTGGTGCAGAAATCACCTTCAGCCCGCAGCAGGAGCAGGCCGTGGTCCGCATGCAACTTCCCGGCCGCGACGCCGGACCCACCGTACGCGGATACAAGTACGTCCAGACTCGCGACGAGACCCAACCGGTTCCGTGACCTGCAAAAGAGACCGGCAAGCTATACCGGCCACTGAGGTGGTCTCAACAAGGCTGGGGACGCCGATCGGGACGACACGGGCATCTTCTCCATAGCGGACAGTGCTGGATGTGGGCGTAGAGCCATCAGTAGGCAGGTCTTTGCGACAAGACCAGTCTCCGAGAGGGCTCCACGTGTTCACATAGGCTGCCAGGCTCGACGTCCCGAGGGAACTCGTGCGGCACGTGGCGCGGCTGTCGCGCGCCGGGTGGTGGGTACCCGGCCGGACGTTGACCTGCTTCTACCAGGCGCTTCTGGTGTTGGTGGTTCCGCAAGGGTGAGGACAAGACCATCCTCGGGGCCTGGCTCGGGGTGTCGAGGGCGACCGCGTACCGGTACGTCGCCGAGGCCGTGCGGGTCCTGGCGGCGCAGACGCCCACCCTGCATGACGCCCTGCGCCGGGACGCCGCCGACGGCTGGTCACACGTCATCCTCGACGGCAAACTGTTCGACACCGACCGCCTCGCCGAGACCACCGTGAGCGTGAAAGGCGACACGATCGACGCCCGGTACTCCGGGGTCACCGCCGGCGCGGAACTCCGGATCGAAATGACTTCTTCCATTAATGACCTTTCATCGAATAAGCCTGGCCTCCACGTTGCGAGTAGCTGCAACGTGACCTGGCAGCCCGACCAGGATCCCGAAGGTCACGCAGCGTGAAGCTCGCCCAGTTGGGCCGGTCTCGCCACGCATTCGAGCACAGCAGACCCCCGAACTAGAGGCTGCAGTGCCAGGAGGTGTTGCCCTGACCGCTCGTTCAGGGTTTAAGATCGATACATTCGCCCTCATCGACGGCGTCGCCGTGGTGGAGGCGTGGGACCTGCCCGCACTTCGTTCCACCGGAGATGAACGGGGGATTTATGAGCGTCACCGATAATGAGTCACCTAGGCATACCGCTCTGCGAGCGGTGGAGGTCAGTCTGAGTGACAATCGCGAGGAAAATGCCGCGCCTGAGATCCTTGAGGCCGCGGTTCGGGCCTTTGATGAGTCGGGGTACGAGCGGGCGAGCATCCAACACATCGCAGAGCTGGCCGGCACCTCCAAGTCGTTGGTCACCTATTACTTCCCCACCAAGCAGACGCTCGCGTCTGCCGTGATCAATCTCGCGTACCCGGGGGGCGTATTCATGGGGTCCCCTCGCCCCGCCGGCGATCCGCTCGACGCGATCGTGTGGGTTGCCGAGCATGTGACCACGAACGTGCTCTACAGCCCTCTGGCTCGGGTGGCGATCAAACTCGGTGATGAGGTTTCCGGCGACAAGGGTTTCGGCGGTCGCTTGTCCGGGTGGTATGTCAGGCTTACCGACTACCTCGAAGAGGCTCAGCAGAAGCGTCTGATCTCGCCGAGCGTCGATCCGACTGTAGAAGCAAAATTCCTCCTCTGCGGCATAGTGGGCCTCGTTGCCGTGGCGATGGAGACGGGGTCTCGTCTCTCGCTGATCGATGACGCCGCCCAGATCACTCGCGATCGTCTTACGTTCCTCCGCACGACGGACTTTTCACGAATGGGGGCGTAGCGGTCGGGTGAGTCGGGTCCGCTGCACCGACATGTGACCTCTGAGACGGCTTGTCGCTGCGTCCACGCCTCATCTGGGAAATGCCCTCTGATCTGGGATGACGGGAGCCCTCCAGGGTTCCGTCATCCCAGATCAGAGGGCACCCGCAGATGCGATTGGTGCGTGCTGACCCGTTACGGCCAAGGACCACTGAGGCCTATGCCGAACGCCCCGTCCTGGCCACCCAGGTCCCGCTGAGTGCGACCACGAACACTAGAGCGCCAAGCATCCAGGCGAGCCCGGAAGGACCGTCAGGACGCACCACGGTCCATACAACGATCAAGGACCCGACCAGGGCGACCGCCAGGGCTACCAGATAACCGACGCCGATAGCGCTAGCCGGAATGGGCAGACGAGTTCCCGAGGCTCTCGCCGCGGTACGGCTCGTCACTGCCACAAGCAGGGCTGCGACGACGAGAGTGGGGCCCGCGATCGCCTGCGGCAGAAGCGCAAATGCCACGACCGCAGCGCCCGCGATTACTCCGAGTGTCGCGTAATACCACCCCGGAACGACAAGCTGGCGGTCAGCCGCATCCGAACTGGCGAACGATCCTTGGTCTCCTGCTGAAGCCGGGCCCATGGCCACAAGTCAACACCTCGCTCCATTTTGTGTCAAGATTTTCAGGATCCGGACGAGTGGTGCGGATCAGGCCCTGGTGATGCGCGCGAAGATGGTTTGGCGTGCACTGAGCCATCCTCGCAAGCTGGGGGTAGCAGTCAGTAGCTGTCCGGAATGCCGGGAAGGTGTCGGACGCGCCAGATCAGGCGAGGGTGCAGAGAAAATACGCAAGACCTCGATACGAAGTGGTCCTTCCAAAGATCAACTTCATAGCGGCCCTGCGTCGACATGAGTGTCACATAAACCGCTGTACTGCCGGTAGGCGAGGAGACGGTGAACCGTCTGACCGGGCTGCTGGACGCCGAACGCACCCGCCGTGGCAGCCGCGCGCTCGCCGCGCAGCTGCCCGGTCTGCACGGCTCCCTCCTCGCCGCCAAGACCGCCGGCTACTCACATGTCATCATCGACGGCACGCTGGTCGAAACTGACCGGTGCCGCACTCCGGGACCCACGCGGAAGCTCCCTGCTCGAGACCACATTCAAAGCACTACGCAACATCAGCCTCGACCCCTGGCACATCGGCAAGATCTTGGCCGCCGCACTCGTCCTGCTCTACACGCAACACGACCGCAGAACATGATCACCACCGGTGATCAGAACGTTGCGCGGAAAGGCTCACTGAGGGGCGCCTCGAACACCGACGTGGCGATCACTCTGGGTGCCATCTTTGCACTGTGGGTAGATGACGTCTCAGGTCCTGGTCGAGCCTCTCGATGGGCTGATCGATGAGCAGCGGCCGGGCCAGCACCGAGCCGACACGCTGAATCCGACCGGATCCTCCTAGATCTACCCGGTCGAACGCTGATACGGGTTCCTCACTGAACAAAAGATCCGCCGCGGCGTCCACAAATCGGTGCAGTCCCTCGAAGCCGACCTCTCCGGTCGTGGATCGCCGACTGGAGCTGCGATCCACGACCAGTCATCTGAACCAAGATCGCCGAGGAGATCCTCGGATCACTCACACCATTTTGTAGGCGAATTTCCGGCGCGACGCGCTAGACAATGCACGAGTCGAGAAGGCTAGCGGCCGCCAGGCCGCTCAATGTGACCCACGCCGCGACGCCGGTCGGAGGGAAGACGAAGAGCGCAACCCCGCCGGCGATCGCCAGGACGCATCCGGTGTTCCACGGGGGATTCTGTGCTGCCCCGCCGCCGTAGGCGAGGTTGTAGGTCGCAAGCAGGTTTCCGTCGAGGTACTTCTGCAGGTAGCTACCGTGACAGTCGGTGGTCGGCCTTCCAGGGCCGATCCAGAAGCTACTGCCATCGGTTCCGATGCAGTTGTATTCGTACTCCCCGGTCTGGATCGCCAACGGGGCCGAAGGAGCCGGGGCCGTGCTGGTGGTTGCCACGTGGCTCGCGGTGATGTTGCCGGCCGGCGCCGCGGCTGCGGCGCTCGAGGCCTGAGGTGCGACGACTCCCGCGGCGACGATCATCGTCGCCAGGATCGTCCTCATGAGCTTCTGCATAGGTGCTTCCCCTCGTCGAGTTGCGGCGTTGCTGCCGCGACCTGCTGAGGACGCTATGCACTGGACGGATGGTCAGGAAATGCCTCACTTTCGCATCGTCCTTCCACAATGGTGCGGCCGGTGGTCCGCCAGGGACTCGGACTTTGACCAAGGCCGCCGGCGATGCGACACCGGACCGGATGCAACGGCTGCTCAACAAGTCAGCGTGGGACCCGGACGCTGTTCGCGACGACCTGTTTGCCTACGTGACCGAGCACCTCGGCCATGACGACGGGGTGCTGATCGTCAAGGAGACCGGCTTCCTGAAGAAGGGCATCAAGTCGGCGGGGGTGCAGCGTCAGTACTCGGGCACTGCCGGGCGGACGGAGAACTGCCAACTCGGGGTGTTCCTGGCCTACGCCAGCCCAGCTGGGCGCACGCTGATCGACCGGGAGCTGTATCTGCCCCGCCGCTGGTGCGACGACCCCGCCCGCCGCGAGGAAGCCGGCATCGCAGCCGGTGCCGGGTTAGCCACGAAAAACCGCACTGGACCTGCGAATGATCGAGCGCGCTATCACCGCCAGCCTGCCTGCGAAGTGGGTCACCGCCGACGAGGCATACGGGCAGGATTCCAAGTTCCGAACCTGGCTGCGGCAGCACAGGGTGGGCTACGTGCTTGCCGTGCCCCGCAACCAGCGGCTCCCGACCACAGCGGGCAACTCCCGCCCGGACGTCCTCGCCGCGAACGCACCGGCCCTGGCATGGAAGCGGCGCAGCTGCGGCACCGGCCCCAAAGGGCCACGACTCTACAACTGGGCCGTAGCCTCCCTACCCGGCACGGTCGACGAATACGGCCACTGGCGGCTAATCCGCCGCAATATCGTCAAGCCCACGGACCTGGCCTACTACCTGCGCTTCGGCCCGGCCGGGACGCACGACGAGGATCTGAGCCGGGTCGCTGGGACCCAGTGGGCGATCGAGAAATGCTTCCAAACCGCGAAGACCGAGGTCGGCCTGGACCATTATCAGGTGCGTCGCTACGACGCCTGGTACCGCCATATAACGCTCGTTCTGTGTACCCACGCCGACCTCGCCGTCACCGCCGCCCACGCCACGCCAAAAAAGGGGGCGCTTGCCCGGCCTGCTGACTGAAGTCTGCGACGTAGACGAGGACCTGGCCCACCGTATCGGCGACGACGTGTTGCAGCGGGCCGAGGCGCTGGCGGCCCTGCCGCAGCGTGCGCAGGACGTGCTGATCGCACCGTTCGTCGAGGAGGTGTTCGACCACAAGCCGCTGGCGGCACCGCTGGACCTGAAGGCCAAGGTCACCCTCGTGGTGCGAAACAGCCTGCTCGAGCAGGCACACCACGACGGTCCGCTCGACAGCGGGATCATCCCGGCGACGGAGTACGCGGCCGGCCCGCTATCGCATCTGCTGGCCGCGCGCCGCCGCCAGCCCATCGCCGATCAAAAGCCGAACCATTTCGCCGAGCTGGCCGGGCGCTATCCGCGTGCGTGGGCGTGTCTGGACGCGCTGACCGACACCTTCGCCGACGGCGGTCGCGGTCCACTGCGCCTGCCCTCGGCACCCACACCCAGCCTGCCTTCTGGCGACGAGGTAGTCACGGCACCACCGTCCGGCGACGACACGGTGACCCTGTTCAGCGCGATCGACCCGCGCTTCGACCAAGGTCTGGTGAACCTGCTCAGGAAGGCCACCGAAGGCGATCTCGTACTGTGCACATCGGCGCTGAGCCGGTACTCGCGCAACAGCGAGAAACTGCACCGCATCCTCGAATTCCTCCTCGCGCACAGGGCCACAATCCTGACCACCAACTATTTGATCCGCCACACCGACGTCTGGGTCCGCCGGGGCGCGCTCGTCAAACCAGACAGCAGCAAGCCCTTCGCCGGCGCGCTCGACACCCAGGGACTGGCCGGCACTCACCGGAAGATAGCCGAGAGCGTCGCCGCGCAGCGCGGTCTGCGCTGACTCCATCAGGCGGTCGCGCGTCGGCTTCAACGCGTCGTTGATCAACTTCGGATGCCGACGTTTTCCGGAGTTAATCGAAAGGGGTGCAGCTGTCCGCTAATGCCTGCAAGAGCGGTGGCAACGAGCCAGCCCCGGACCATCGTCGTCATGCGTCACTGACCTCGGCTTCGGCGGTGACGGTCGCCTTGGCGGCGACGGGATCCAGGATGTCACCCAGCCACGGTAGGCAGCTCACGACCGACCGATGCTGCGACCAGCAGCCGATGAGTCGGCCACCGCGTTGCCAAGTGCCACACCGACTGCTGCTCACGAATGGCCTTGCGCCCCTTGGACCACGGGCAAGCCGCACCAGGAAGATGCACGTCGCCAACGTGGCAGATCAAGGACACTCCTTATCGTCGGAGCTTCGCAAGTTTGCGTCCATCGCCCATGATGGACGTCGTGTCCAAACGACAGATGATCGCCTGCGCGCTCCTTCTGATGATCGTTGTCTCGCTAGTAATGATCTTTAGTGGGAGCCTCGACGGCGCGGCGGCCTGGGCAAACATCATCGCGTTACCGGTAGCGATCGTCGGCATGATTTTGACGATTCGAAGCGCCAGCGGCTCGGCACCCTCGTCTGGCGCTCAGCATCGGGACAGCTTGAGCGGTCCGGCGAAGTCGGGCAGAGCTAGCCCCGTGGTCAACCAGGTCGGGTTCAGTAGCGGGCGTCAGGCCAACGTCGCGGGCGACTACTTCGAGCGAGGCCATGATGACCGCGAGGGCAGGTAAGCATGGTAGATCGGCAAACTGGCGTTGGTGGCGAACGTCAGGCCAACGTCAAGGGGTCCTACTACGAAGGGAACGTCCATAAGAGCACCCACACGCATCACCATCGTCACTATGGAACCAGAGCGAATGTCGACCTCAGAGAAGATGAGGCAACAGAGTCTGGCTCCGGAGGTGGCGCGGCAGCAGCCGCGGGTGGTGGCGGACTGGGCGTCGTCGTCGTTCTTGCTGTCTTGGGCTACTTCATCTTCGGCGGAGATGAGCCGTTCCCTGCGACGTCAGATCCCTGGCCGGCTGAGGTGAAGCAGGAGGCCGTGGTCGCGGCTGCAGGTAGCTGGCTCGACAAATGCGCGAAGTCACCGTCTGCGACCCCCGCCAATTGCCCGCAATCCATCGTCGAGACCTCGGACGTCTCCAAGGTCCGATGGGCCTTCTACGGCAACCCTCTGGAAGCTGCGGTCATTCACTACACCGAAGCGGAGAGCCGCTTCGACATGCTCGGGACCGTCATGGTGACGGCGGACTACAACGCTTCAAAGGAGCTACGCCGCGTCGTGACGCCGGCGAAGTACTGGGCCAAGGTGAAGTGGGTCGATGGGAGACTTGACGTCCAGGAGATCAAGGAGCACTCGGCCATAGGCGACCCCGGTGTAGTGA
Organism: Micromonospora sp. SD19; assembly: GCF_054462275.1. Lineage (NCBI taxonomy): Bacteria > Bacillati > Actinomycetota > Actinomycetes > Micromonosporales > Micromonosporaceae > Micromonospora > Micromonospora sp. SD19. Next base: position 10,267 of record NZ_JBTLMN010000010.1, on the reverse strand, counting down.
AGCAGGATCCCAAGGTGCCTTGGGAACTGGTCGCCGCGAAGCTGAGCGAGGCTTTCACACGATGCGTGCGAGACGCCAAGTCGGCTATGCCGGCTGGATGCCCCGAATGGAGTCCGCCGTCGGGCGCCGAGAAGGTCAAGTGGTCTTCCACGGGTGATCCACTTCTGACCGCGCGTGCCACCTTCGATCCGAAGTTTGCGATCTACCGCGTCAAGGGCACGTACGAGCTGGCCGTCCGCTACACCTGGCTCGGAACCACGAAGACCGACACCCGGAATCCCACCTATGAGGCTTGGATCGCTCCAACAGCGGCAGGGCCTGTCGTGCTCCAGATCAAGGACGCGACCACCGTCTAGGTCTGATCATCATCTTAGGACGCTCTCACCTACGGCCAGTGGGTGTGGCTGACCGGTGAAGGCTGCCACGGCGGTAGCGACAGCGTGCAGGTCGGCCTTGATATAGGTGGTGGTGGCGGGTCCTCGGCGGTCCGTGTGTCCGGCGTAGGCGCGGGCCACACCGTAGCCGAAGTGCCGCTCGACCCAGGTCAGGGTGGTGTGGCGCAGCCAGTGCATGGTGATTCCCTGGGCGGCGACCCACGGTAGCCGCCGGCCGATGCGGGCCCACAGTAGGTCGTAGCGCCGGTAGGTGGCGGGTTGGCCGTTACGGTAGCGAAGCAGCGCGTCGGTGGGCGTGACGGCGCCGCGGGCCTGGGCGTGCTCGCTGAGACGAGCGGCGAGCATCGGCGTGATGGGCTGCCACCGCTGCGTGCCACCCTTCTCCGACAGGCGGATCAGCGCGTGGTCGGTGTCCAGGTCGATCAGGCGCAGCGCCAGGGCGCCGCCGCGCCGGCAGGCAGTTTCGGTGTGCAGGCGCAGCAGTAGGGCGTCGAGCACGATGTCGTTACCGCCGCTGCGGGCGGCGGCGTTGATGTCGGCCAGTTCGTCGGGGGTGAGGGCGCGGCGTGTGTTGGGCAGCCGACGGGGTTTGCGAACCCGGTGGGCAGGGCTGTCCACGACGGTGAGGTAGCCGTCGGCAATGGCGCGATTGTAGAAGGCGCGGGCGGCGGCGATGAGGTGCTCGCCGGCGTGCCGGCCGTTTCGGGAGTTGCGGCGAGGGCGGGCGCCTGCGGCGGCCTGTCGCATGAGGGCTTCGATGTCGCTGGCCCGCACCGCATCGATACGCCACTCGCCGAGGGCAGCGGCCATGCGTCGCCAGGAGCTGCCGTAGGTGCGTCGGGTGCCCGGGCTCGCCGCGGCGACCACAGCAGGAAGGTACTCGGCGACTGTCGGCATGGCAGGCCGGTTACTGCCGGTGAGGTCGGCGGCGGTGAGACCGAGGTGCTCGAGGAGCGCTCGGGCGGTGGCGACACGATCGGGACCGGTGGTCATGAGGGCTTTGCGAGGATGCGGCGTGCAGGTCGGCCAGGACCGCGGTGATGGTGTTTGAGGGGTGGACGACGATGCGGTTCTGGCGGGGCAGGGCGGCCAGCAGCACGGGTTCGCCGGTGGCGATGCCGCACAAATGTCGGGCGGCGGCCGGTAGGGGCAGCTCCTTGCGAGCACCAACGACGTGCGCGCCATCGACGGCCGGGGTGATCAGGATTGCGCCGGTCACGACGTCGACGTGCAGCGTGAGGCCCGGTATCCAGTCCAAGGCCCGCAGCAGCGCGCGAGCGGTGACCCGGCCGGCGGCGTCGGGTCGGGCCACGTCGAACAGCACGCCATCGCCCGTGCGGGCGGCGGGCGCGGGCAGTGTCGGCAGCGGCGCCGGCTCCGGCGATGCGACCGGCAGTGGGGTGGGAACGAGCGCCTCGACGAGCTGCTCGTCGCGCCAACGAGGGCGCGGGCGATCACGACTCACCCGACCCCCGCCAGCGGGGCGGCAAGGGTGTCAGCGCAGGTAGCACCGACTCCCGGGAGACGGTGCGCACATATGATCCGTCGCAGGTCGCGTTCCCCGCGCGAGAGGAAGTTGATCTCGCGCGGATATCCACGAACTCTGGTGTCCGAGGGGGGACTTGAACCCCCACACCTTCCAATTGTGCACCAAACTCGGTGCACATGCTCATAGATTACAGTGCGACCAACTTAAGTTCAAATAGCCAGGCGTGTTGGCTAGGTTACGCAACGGATGAGGCGGATCTCCTGCCGGTGCAGCCCGGCTCCACTCGCACAGCGAGACCTAGCTTGCCTACGGCCTCCCTACGCGCGCCGATCTCGGCCGCAACTCTGATACCGGCAGTTCCGGGACCCGGTCGGAATTTCTGCACCGGACACCTTTAACCCTCAGCGATCCGCAACGGTATAGCCGGTAGGGCGCGAACACCGTCGCCAGCTGAGAGCGATCCAGGTAACCCAGCAACCATCGGGTGGTCCTCCCCGGTGAGAGCACTGAGCGCGCGCGCCACCTCGTATACATCTGCCTTGACATAAGTGCTGGTTGTTCCAGCAGCGGAGCGGCTGTCATGACCAGCGTAAGCTCGCGCGATGCCGTACCCGAAGTTGCGCTCTACCCAGGTTAGGGTCGTGTGGCGCAGCCAGTGAGTGCTGACCTGCTGTGTGGCCACCCACGAGAGATTTTTTCCCAGACGGTTCCAGAGGTAGTCGTAACGACGGCGCGTGACTGGTGCCCCACTTTGATACCTCAGGACTTGCCTGTTAAAACCACTTGTTGCTCTGTCGTCGTAGTGCTCTACCAACGAGCGCGCGAGTGTAGGTGATACTGGCTGCCACCGCACCGTCTCGCCTTTTTCATGTAGCTGAACTAGGCATTGCTCGACATCTACATCGGAGCGCGTCAAGGCGAGGGCCCCGCCTCGCCGGCATGCGGTCTCCTCGTGAAGCCTGAGAAGGAGCGCATCGAGTTGAGGATCGTTCCCGGTGCTGCTTGCGACTTCGTTAATCGATCTCAGTTGGGCCTCGGACAGAGCTCGGCGAGTACTGGCAAGTCGGCGAGGCTTGGGCACGCGGGCGGCGGGATTGGTGGCGGCGGAGATCAGCCCGTCGGTGACGGCGTAGGCGTACAGGCATCGCATAGCGGATATGAAGTGCTCTGCGGCGGTTCGTCCGCCACGGGAATTTCGCCTTATTACTACAGTCTTCTTCATGGTTTCGGCAAATTGCTTGATCTCCATCGGAGACGGCTCATCGATACGGCGTTTCCCCCAGACTTCCCCGACCCTTCTCCAATAGGTTCCATAGACGCGTCGGGTGCCTGCGGCGACGGCGAGGGAGACATGCGGGATGTACTCATCGAATGTCGGAACCTCTTTCTTCGGGGAGGCGCCTTTGAGAAGTTCCTCAGCCGTCAGTCCGAGCCGGTCCAATAGCAGCCGCACCGCTTCCACTTCGCTATTTCCTAGACGCTCGGATGCGCTGCCGGTCATCGCTTGATATCCTCTCGGGAGCTTATGCTGACTCCGAGTGCCCGATCGAGCCATTCCATAGTTCCCACCACGAGAATTCCGGTACGCTTGTCCGCCGCGAGGATTAGACGGTCCTTGTCGGCGATTCCTACCGAACGTCGGATGCTCGGCGAGAGGCGCAAGTGCCCCTGCCTAGTGATTCGCTCACCGCTCGATTCTCCGATGGCAACTTCGACTGTTCCCGAGCCAACGGCGAAGTCGACCATTTGTGCTGCAGTCCACCCCATAAAGCGAAGCGCCGAGCGGCTAGCCAGGCGTCCATGGCTATCGATTACGGTGATGGAGTAGTAGGTTGTCGGGCTTTGACGACGTGCGACGAGATCAGCAAGAGGGAGACCCGAATTGTTAGACGGGAGGAAATCAACCTCATCCCCCTCAGCACGAGGGCCACTTCGCCGGAGTGGAAAGGATCCAGATGATTCGCCCCTCGGCGCAAACGCCATGGTCGCCCCTCCTATGTGTAGTCGTCGTGGCTAGTTGGCAGCTCTTGAGCCGATGCCCGAATTCGCCCCCGTGATCACGGCGATCTTCCCTGCATGTCGCCCGGCTCTTGCCGAGCTTCGCTTTCTGCCCGGAGGGCAGCGCCGGACCGAGGTCCGGACACTGCCCTCCGTTAACCGGCCATCTGAGGTGGGGCAGCCGGCACGGTCTTTTCCTGCATCACCATTCACCGACCCCGTTCGCGGCGTTGTAGGTGCCGAGGTTGGTCTGCATGAACAGGTAGAACCGGGTGCCGTCCTTGACGTTGGTGGCGAGGTTGCGCCACTGCCCGGCCGGGACGTAGGTCCAACCGTTGGAGCAGGTAGCCCGGCCGACCCACACCACGCAGGCCCAGAAGGGTCCGCCCCAGGCGCCACCGTTCCCAGTGTTTCTGACCTGGATGTCGCGGCACTGGCTCGTGGTGCGGTAGCTGCCCGAGCGTGGGAAGTAGGCGTCCTCCAAGCCGTCGAACATGCCGAACGAGTCGTGCATGCCGAACGTCGCGCTGTACGGGGCGCTGCGGCAGCCGGAGGCGGCCTGGGCCGAGGTGGTCGTCACGACGAGAGCCGCAGCGGTCAGAAGCAGGGTGACCGCGGTGGCCAGGAGCCGCGGTGTCTTCGTGGCGAGTTGCGGCCTGTCGGCGTCGGGCCGGGTGGGGTTGAGCGACGACATTCTTCCTCCTGGTTGTCGTGCGGGCAGTTGGCAGCGGCCGGGAGGGGCGGCGCGCTGGTGGTCGGGATGACGTGGGGTGTCGTCATCGACCGGGGGCATGGGGGCCGGTGTCGCCCGGAGCTGCTGCGGCATCGGGAGCCGCGCGAAAGGCCGGCGACGGAGGCGCGGTGCTCATATCTCCGCCCCGGCCTCCGGTCGGCCGGTGGGGCAGTGGTGGAAGACCGGCTCCTGGCGGGCGTCGCCTAGGTATGGGGTGCCTTCGGTGTAGCCGGTGCCGCTTCGTTCGGGTCCGAGGATGCGCACGGCGAGCCGGTAGTGGGTCTGCCGCCACTGGTTGATCGCTGCGGCGAACTCGCGCATCGCGGCCCCGAGGGACGGGTCGGGTGTCGACTGTTGGGCGGCGTTGAGGGCATCGTCGAGGCTGACCTGGCCGTGCATGATCGCCGTGCGGACGTCGGGCACTGACAGGTAGGCAGGAGAGTCGAGGCGTGCGTTGCGGGGTGTACGGCACAGGGACTCGACGATCTTGTAGTGGCGGGACTGGATGGCGCTGGCGCCCGCGGTGAACGTGCGGAAGGCGTGGAACGCGGCGGGCTGGATGGTGGCCATCAGAGGCCAGAGCGATGCGCTCTCGCGTAGCAGCGATGCCGCTGCGGACAACCTGCTCGCGGCTCGCGGTACCTGTCCGGCCTCCACGGCGGTGATGACGTCGGTGAGGTCGGTGGCCAGGAGCGCGAAGGTTGTCTCGAATGCTTGAAGGACGCGGATGAACAGCCACTCGTCGTGGGCGATGTGGACCGGCAGCATGCTGACTTGCAGGGCGCGTCGGTCTTCGGCGGTGAGGACCATGCTGACGGCGGCAACGACGCGCCGGGCCAGGGTGACCTGTGAGCTGTCCGTGGTGTGCTCGACGAGGCTGAGGCGGCGCAGTGCCGGCATCGCCGCGCGTACCGCGTGTCGCAGCCGCTTGGCCACCAGGGCGGGTGCCGGGCGCATCTGAGGGAGCGGCGTGTGCTCGTTGTAGGCGGCTCGTAGTTCGAAGGCGATGAGGTCGGTCAGCAGGTTTACGTGCAGGCGGTCGCGCCGGGCGAGCTGCTGTGCTGCCGTGCGCGGCACCTGGTCGGGACCGGGTAGCCGCAGGAGGGCCAGGCCGAGGTAGGAGCGGTAGTCGTAGGTCCCGTCGACCTTGTCGAGCGCGCAGGCGAGGAATGCGGACAGGTACCTGGTGTTGGTGCCGATGAGCTGTGGGAGTCGGTCTCTCGCGGCGGCTAAGGCGCGTGTCCACTCGTCGGGTACGAAGTGTTTGCCGTGGTGCTGGTAGGCGGTGACGACCGCGTCGTACGGGAAGCGGTCGGCCGAGGGACGGCGCTGTGCGAGCCACCGGCGCACGGGTTCGGCGGTGGTCATCGCGATGCTCCGATCGGGGTGCGGGTGCGGGACTTGACTCGGTAGACGGCGATGGCTTCGCAGAGCGCGTCGATGTCGCTGTCGCTGGTGTAGGCGTGTGTGGCGAGGCGGATGACGTTGCGGCGGGGTGCGACGGTGATGCCGTGGTTGTCGAGCCATGCGGCCATCGCCCAGGCGTGGGGCTCGATGAGCGCGAGGTGCGCGCCACGCTCGTCCGCCGTCTGCGGTAGATGCACGATCTCGCCTTGGGCGGTCAGGCGATCTGCGGCGGAGGCGAGGAGCCGTTGCGTGTGCGTGCGGACCGCCGCCAGGTTCAGGTTCTCGATGAGCGACAGCCCTGCGACTGCCGTGTAGGCCGCGGCTACTGACGGTGTCCCGGTTTCGAACCGGCGGGCGTGGGTGGGGAAGTCGAGCCGGGTCGGGTCGAGTGCGTGCGGGTCGCACCGCCCGAACCAGCCGGTCAGGGCTGGCGTGGATTCTTTCGGGTGGCGGGCGTAGAGAAAGGCAAGGCCGGGCAGGCCCAGCAGGTATTTCCCGGTGCCGGCCAGCAAGTAGTCGCAGCGCAAAGCGTCGACGTGCAGCGGCATCACGCCGGCGGCTTGGTAGGCGTCGACGATGATGGCGGCGCCGGCGGCGTGGGCGGCGCCGGCGATGCGTCGGATGTTCAGGCGTGTCGAGTCTCGGTGGGTGACGGCGGGTACGGACACGAGCGCGGTGTCGGTGGTGATGGCGTGCAGGTAGTCGGCGGAGGTGACCCGGCCGGTGGGGGTGCCGCACCAGCGCACCCGCGCGCCCCGCTTCTCCTGCGCCAACCACACGTGGGCGACGCCGGGGAACTCGGCGGTGGTGGTGAGCAGGTCGCGTCGTCGGCGCCATCGCAGGCCGGACACCGCCTGGTGGGCGGCGATGCTGACGTTGGGCAGGATCGCCACCTGATCGACCTCGGCGCCGATGAGTCGGGCGAAGCGACGTCGGGCGTCGGATACCTGCTCTTCGGCGGCGCCCCAGAAGCCAGGGCGGACCAGGTCGTCCAACATCATGGTCAGCGCCTGGTCCATGTCACTGCTGCGGGGGGCGATGCTGCAGGCGGCCAGGTGCGTCGTCTGCTCCAGGCTCGGAAACCGGCCGCGGAGCGCTGCTGGCAGGGGTGCGGTGGCAGCGTTCATCGCGGGCCCTGCCGGCTCTGGCGGCCCCGCGGGCTGGACTCGGTCAGCTCGCTACGTGCCTCCCACAAAGTGGGGAAGCGGCGATGGGAGATGAGGCGAGTCAGGCTGTCGACCGGGGTGTTGCGGGTACCGAGTACACCGTGGCCAATGATGCGGGTGGCGACGGTGTAGTGCTCAGTACGCCACAACGCGATCTGCTCATCGAGGGACACCAGCGTCTCGGCGAGCCGGTACAGCGGGTCGGAGGGCTCGCCGCGGTGAAGGTCAACCGGCGTGAGGTCGAGGGAGGCGAGCATCCGGCTGAAGGCGATGTCGAGTTCGGTGGTGGCGTCGCGCAGATGCTTCCAACCGGGTGACTCAAAGCCGGAGCCGTTGCCCAAGGCGCTGCGGAAGGCGGCGAACCGCGCCGGGTGCAGGTGCCGGAGGATGTGCAGCTGCTCGGTGACCAGCCGCAGGCTCAGCGCCGCTCGCTGGATGAGCATGTCGGCCGCGCCGGGCTGGTCAGCGGCGATGTGCTGGAGCGCGCGCGCCAGGTCGTCGTGGATCAGCTTGAACCACAGCTCGGAGGCTTGATGGACGACCTGGAACAGAAGCTCGTCGGGGTGGGCCCGCTCGGTGGGACCGCGTTGCAGTGACAGCAGTTCGTCGGTGCGCATGTAGCGGGCGTAGTCGGTGCGGCCCGGACCGGGCAGCACGGCGGGCAGAGATGTCATGGGCACGATGTGGTCCTCCGCGTTGATTGATTCGGCGCTGTCGCCGTGTGGCGGTGCCTGGGAGGTGTGCGCTGACCGGGTGCGAGGGTCAGGCGTGCCGCGAGGCCAGGGCGACGGCTGCCTCGTGTGGCATCGGCTCGGCATGAAGCGGCCTTGCCGCGCAGGACCGCGGGCATACACGGCGAGGCAGAGGTTGGTGTCGTAGGTGGCCCTCACGTCGTTGCGATGGGCGTCGACGCCGAGGGTCGTGTTGTTCGTGACGGGTGGTTCTTTCGTGAGCGGGTCGTTGGCGCCTGGTGGTCGCGTTCTTGCCGGGTCCATCACGTCGCTGGCGGGCAGGGAGTCCAGTACCGCGTACCACCCGTCGACGCGTCGGTAGGCAGCTTGCGGCTGGTCGCCGACCGGCGGTGCCCGGCGAGGAGGCGGCAGACGTGCGTGCGGGTGCGGAGCGGGGCTTGTCGTCGGCCCGTGCGCAGCCGATCAGGGCCAACACCGTGAGACTGAAAAGCACGAGCAGCTTGCCTGTAGCCCGGTGAAGAGGCGGGGCCGCGCGGTGTCGCCCGGTGGTGCCGACCGACACCAGTGCGGCGGTTGCCCGTTGTCGGTCGCGGTACCTCACATCCGCGGCGGGTTGAGTTACTCGAATCCTCATTCGTCGGCGATACCAATCTGGGGGCATAGCGCATCAACCCGACGCAGCAATACGGCGAGCCACAGACCCGCGTCCCTCCCCCGTTTGTCGAGGACCGGGTCCAACCGGCAACGAATCCACCACAACACCCACGCCTGTGTCCATGAATGCAACTAAAGCTAGCCGCATATCAGGCGATGCCAACAACCTTCCACAGACACGTTGAGCTGCTGGAACAGCCGCCGACATAGCAGTCTCCGACGAAGAGCGAACTAGTGCTTAAGTCCCGGAGGCGCTAGCGTCCAACCGGCATTAGCGGTCGCGGCAGCAGCGGAACTTGCCCCACCGCATGAGCATCCCCGAGATGGAGAGGTACGAGTTCGTGAATTCCTATGCACCCTGGAGGCGAGGACACCTGACTGCCGCAGCGGTCATTGCTTCAACTCTGACGGCCGTGGCGTTGTTGGCGTCACCTGCCTGGGCCGAGGCGACCCCACCGGCTGCCGCAGCCACGACCGTCGGCACCGATGAACCCACGCCGCAGCGATCCTCGGAGGAGACCAAGCCCTCTGCGGCGGCGGAGCCGGCAGTCACCGAAGCTCCCGATCCGACGAACCCGCCGCCCGAGCCGGATCCCACCACTCCCTCGCCCGATCCCACCCCTCCGCCAGGCCCCGATCCGAGCACCCCACCGACCGACTCCCCTCCCCCGCCGGAGCCGACCCCGACAAGCCCCCGGCCGTCAAACACACCGCCCCGAGGCGGGGACACCGGACCTCAGCCAGGCACAGGCACCGCGCACAGCGGCGGCGGACCGCAGGCTCCCCGCGCAGACTCAGGCCCTTCGCTGCCGGTCACGGGCGGCAGCGTCGCTCCGCTCGTCGGCACCGGAGGCGTGGCCCTGGTAGCCGGTGTGGGATTGCTGTTGGCCGGTCGCCGCAAGACCCGTTAAGCCGCGCTCGCATCATCTGCGACAGCAAGGAGTAGCCAATGAGGACGCCGCACCCGGACCGGGCAGTCTGGCCATCCTCGACCGAGGACGTCCCGGCAACCGCGCCCGGCCGGGTGCCTGCGCTCTCACCCGTACGCCCCACGGCGTCGCCCCCGCCCGACAACGGCATGGGCGCAACGGCGGACCCGCCGCGCCCCGACTGCCAACGTTCAGCTGCCTCTGCCCCTGGGCATGGCCGGCGCCGCCGGTGGGCGCGAGGAACTGCGGCACTCGCTCTGGCGGCTCTGCTAGCCGGCGCCACCATCGGATTCGGGCTCCAGCCATGGGTACTGCCTCAGGCCCGCCACACAGCGGCGGCAACCGCACCCACCCCACCCGCCGGGGCGTTGTTCTCCCAACGTCAGGCAGCCGTCAACCGGGCCCGCCTACCGACGCCCGAACTCGCCGACTTCGCCAGCCCGTGGCTCGGCATCGGAGGCTGCTCGACCGACGCCATCAGCGAGGCCCAACGCGGCAACGGCGAATCAGCCCGCACACGCTGCACAGCCGGCATCGTCACCAGCTACTGGATCACCTATCGCAACCTCACCGACAGGGATGCTGCCCACGCTCGATACCGCACCCAAGCGATGAGCACTCCGGGCCTGGCGGCAGGTGCGACGGCCCCGACGCAGCAGATCGCCGCCGGCCGAAGGGTCCAGTACATCGAGTACGCCTATCGAATTCCCTCAGGCGATCGAGCAGGTGTCGGCTCCGCCTGAAAACTGACCCCGTGGTTCCGGCTGAATTTTGACCCCTTCCGGAAGCATCGGGAGGTGCTGA
>NZ_JBTLMN010000009.1:0-310832 GCF_054462275.1 Micromonospora sp. SD19 | reverse complement strand
TTGCGGGTCCACTGCGTGATCCGCGCGCCGTCGTTGGTCGCCAGGTTGTACACGTCCAGGGCCTTGCCGCTGTTGCGGTTCACCAACACGTACCAGGCACTGGTGTCGACAGTCGCCGCTGACGCGGGCGCCGAGGCGACGGCTGCGGCCGCGCCACCGACCACCAGCGTCATCGCGGCGACAGCAAGTCTCGACAGCCACCCGCGCCGACGTGGCGCACCCCGGGGAACCCGACCGATGGAAAGCATGATCCTCCTCTGCTGACGTCAACCGAGCGATCTGGGTCGCGTCCGCGGCACCGGGCGGGGCACCGAGCTGACCGACGTCCGGCCATGTGATCGCTAACACCGTCAGCCCGACGGTCGCGGCGATGAGCTGCCGCAACCGAGAGAGGTGGAACGCACGCGTGGCCGGACAGTCAAAGACATCGACCATCTTGGCTATAGACTGTGAGCGATAACATGCTGTTAGTCAAGCCGTAACACGGCCGCCTCACGTACGCCGGGACCACACGCGAACGGGTGGTCCACCCCAGCCGCAGGCAGGGATGGACCACCCGTGTCGAGCGCGATCAGAGCGCGCGAATCAGAAGCCGCGGGCCAGCCGGTAGTAGGCCTGGTTCCAGCGGATCTCGTCGGCGAAGCGGCGCGGCTGCGTGTCGGCGTCGATGACGACGAGCTCGGTGCGGCTCATCTCCGCCAGGTCGTGCAGCTCCTCCACGCCCACCGCCTGCGACAGCACCGTGTGGTGCGGGGCGCCGGCGGTGATCCACGCCTCGGCCGAGACCGGCAGGTCGGGGCGCGGACGCCACACCGCCCGGGCCACCGGCAACCGGCGCAGCGGCTGCGGCGGGGACACCACGTCGATCTCGTTGGCCACGAGCCGGAACCGCTCCCCCATGTCGGCCAACCCGAGCACCACCGCCGGACCGGGTGCGGCGTCGAAGACCAGCCGGACCGGGTCCTCCCGGCCACCGATGCTCAGCGGGTGGATCTCCACGTTGGGCACGTCCGACGCGATGGTCGGGCAGACCTCCAGCATGTGGGCGCCGAGCACAAGCTCGTTGCCCGGGGTGAGGTCGTAGGTGTAGTCCTCCATGAACGAGGTGCCGCCACTCACCCCCACCGACATCGCCTTGAGGGTGTGGACCAGGACCGAGGTCTTCCAGTCGCCCTCGCCGCCGAAGCCGTAACCGTCCGCCATCAGCCGCTGCACGGCGATGCCCGGCAGCTGACGCAGCCCACCGAGGTCCTCGAAGTTCGTCGTGAAGGCCCGGAACCCACCCGCGTCCAGGAAGGCGCGCATGCCCAACTCCAGGCGCGCGGCGTAGCGCAGCGCGTCGTGCTGATCGCCGCCGGGCAGCAGCTCGCCGACGATGCGGTAGGTGTCCTGGTACTCCTTGACCAGGTCGTCCACCTGCGCGTCGGTGACCTCGCCGACCACCTCGACCAGGTCGTTGACGCCGTAGGTGTTGACCGAGACGCCGAACCGCAGCTCGGCCTCGACCTTGTCGCCCTCGGTCACCGCGACGTCGCGCATGTTGTCGCCGAAGCGGGCCAGGCGCAGCGACCGCATCGCCGACCAGCCCAGCGCGGCGCGCGCCCACGCCCCGATGCGAGTGGTCACCCGCGGGTCGCTGACGTGCCCGGCCACCGTCTTACGGGCCACACCGAGGCGCGTCTGGATGTACCCGAACTCGCGGTCGCCGTGCGCGGCCTGGTTCAGGTTCATGAAGTCCATGTCGATGTCGTTCCACGGCAGCAGAACGTTCGCCTGGGTGTGCAGGTGCAGCAGCGGTGTCTGCAACGCGTCCAGACCGGAGATCCACATCTTGGCCGGCGAGAACGTGTGCATCCAGGCGATCACCCCGACGGCACCCTGGGCGGCGGCATCCCGGCAGACCTGCAGGATCTCACCACTGTTGGTCAGGACGGGCTTCCAGACCACGCGGGCGGGAATCTGCGGCGAGTCGTCGAGTGCTGCCGCGATCTGGCGGGACTGCTCAGCCACCTGGCGGAGCGTCTCCTCGCCGTACATGCCTTGGCTGCCGGTGAGGAACCAGATCTCGGGTTCGGTGTGTGGTGCCATGGGGTTGCCTTCCGCGAGAGGGGCGGTCACTTGTAACGGATTCCGATGAGGCGCTGGAGGAGGATGAACGCGAAGAGCAGGCCGCCAATCACGATCTTGGTCCACCAGGAGTTGAGGCTCCCATCGAAGGTGATGAGGGTCTGGATCACGCCCAGGACCAGCACGCCGAGTACCGTGCCGAAGACGTAACCCGCGCCGCCGGTGAGCACCGTGCCACCGATGACGACGGCGGCGATGACGTCCAGCTCCATCCCCACGGCGATCAGCGGCGCGCCGGAGAGGGTGTAGAAGGACAGCAGGATCCCGCCGATGGCCGAGCACAGACCACTGATCGTGTAGACGGCGATCCGGGTCCGCCCCACCGGCAGGCCCATCAGCAGCGCCGACTGCGGGTTGCCGCCGATGGCGTACACGTTGCGCCCCAGCCGGGTGTAGGCCAGCACGTACGCGGCGATGGCGACCACCACGAAGGCGATCAGCACGCTGATCGACACGAAGTTGCCGCGGGGGTTCCCGATCCGCTCCTGCGACATCGCGGTCCAGAAGCCGTCGGTGATCGGGATCGACGCGCCGGAGATGAACGTGCACATGCCCCGGGCGAAGAACATCCCGGCGAGCGTGACGATGAACGGCTGGATCTCGAAGAAGTGGATGACGCAGCCCATCAGCAGGCCGAGCGTCGGGCCGATGAGCAGCGCGATGACGAGCACCAGCGCCGCCGGCATGCCGTCCTGCAGCAGCGCGGCCGACACCATCGCCGTCATGGCGACGACCGAACCGACCGACAGGTCGATGCCACCGGTGAGGATCACGAAGGTCATGCCCACCGCGACGACGAGCAGGAAGCCGTTGTCGATGAACACGTTGAAGATGACCTGGACGTTGGAGAACGCCGTGTACTGCGAGACACCGATGCCGTACATCACCAGCAGCAGGGCGAGCGTCGCCAGGACCGGTATCTGCTTCCTCGGCAGCCGGAACCGGTTACGACCGGCGGTAAGCGTTCCAGTGGTCATGCCGGCACCTGCTCCTTCGGCTTGTCGGCAACGGGGGCGGGCGGCGGGGCGTTGCGCCTGCGGCGGGTGAACCGGGCCCGGAAGGCCGGCGCCTGGATGAGGCAGACGGCGATGACGACGACCGCCTTGAACAGCAGCGACGTCTGCGGCGAGATGTCCATCGCGTACACGGTGGTGGTCAGTGTCTGGATGATCAGCGCACCGATGATGGTGCCGCTGAGGAAGAACCGACCACCCGCGAGGGAGGTGCCGCCGATGACGACAGCGAGGATCGCGTCCAGCTCGACCCAGAGGCCGGCGGCGTTACCGTCGGCACTGGAGACGTTGGCGGTCATCATGAAACCGGCGACCGCGGCACACGCGGCGCTGATCACGTACGCGAGGAAGATGACCCGGCCGGACCGGATGCCGGCCAGCCGGCTGGCCACCGAGTTGCCGCCCACCGACTCGATGATCATGCCGAGCGCGGTGCGACGGGTGAACGCGGCGACGAGCAGTGCCGCGGCGAGAGCGATGAAGATGGCCAGCGGCAGGGTCAACGCGTGGCCCAGGCCGATCGCCCGGTACGGCTCGGAGTTGATGGTGATGATCTGACCCTCGGTGATCAGCTGGGCGAGACCCCGGCCGGCGACCATCAGGATCAGGGTGGCGATGATCGGTTGGATGCCGATCACTGCCACCAGCACCCCGTTCCACGCGCCGAGCACGAGCGAGACCCCCATCGCCATCGCGAGGGCGGTCGCCACCACGGCAATGCTGCTCTGGTCGGGCTGCTTGCTGATGTACATGCAGGCGATCGCGCCGCTGATCGCGCAGAGCGAGCCGACCGACAGGTCGATGCCGCCGGTCGAGATGACCAGGGTCATGCCCAGCGCGACGAGGATCAGCGGTGCGCTCAGCCGCAGGATGTCGATCGGCGTCCCGTACAGGTGCCCGTCCTTGAGCTCGATGGACAGGAACCCGGGCCGGTAGATCGTGTTCGCGGCGAGCATGACGAACAGCACGGCGGCGGGCCAGAACAGCCGGTGCCCGGTCATCGCCCGATAGCGGCTCATGGTGTCGGTCATCGGTCTGCCTCCTCCCGGTGGGATCCGCTGGCGATGGTCTGCATGACGCGCTCCGCGTCGAGGCTCTCGTCGTTGGCGAGCTGCGCGACCATCTGCCGGTCCCGCATCACTGCCACCTTGTGGCTCAGGCGCAGCACCTCCTCCAGCTCGGCGGAGATGAACAGCACCGCCATGCCGCCGTCGGACAGCTGCGTCACGAGCTTCTGGATCTCGGTCTTCGCGCCGATGTCGATGCCCCGCGTCGGCTCGTCGAGGATCAGCAGCCGTGGCTCGGTGATCAGCCACCGGGCCAGGAGCACCTTCTGCTGGTTGCCGCCGGAGAGGTTGCGGACCGGAACCTCCGGGTCGGCGGGCCGGATGTTGAGGGCCTTGACGTACTTGTCGACCAGCTCGTCCTGGCGACGACGCGGAATGGGCCGCAGCCAGCCGCGCGCCGCCTGCATGGCGAGGATCATGTTCTCGCGCACCGACAGGTCGGCGACGATCCCCTCCGCGCGGCGGTTCTCCGAGCAGAAGCCCACGCCGTGGTCGATCGCCTGGGCGGGGGTGCGCAGGCTGCTCGCCGTGCCGTCGACAGCTACCTGACCCCCGTCGCTCCGGTCGGCCCCGAACAACAACCGCGCGACCTCGGTACGCCCCGAGCCCAGCAGGCCGGCCAGGCCCACCACCTCGCCGGCGTGGATGGTGAGGCTGAACGGCTCGACAGCGCCCGCTCGACCGAAGTTGGACACCGCCACCAGGGGGGTGCCCTCCTCCAGGGTGGCCAGGTCCCGCCGGGAGTGCTCCTCGATGCCCTCCAGGACGTCGAGCTCCTTGCCGATCATCTTCTCGACCAGGGAAAGCTGGGGCAGCTCGGTGGTGAGGTACTCGCCGACCAGCCCGCCGTTGCGCAGCACGGTGATCCGGTCGGCGATCTCGTAGACCTGGTCGAGGAAGTGGGTCACGAACAGGATGGCGATGCCCTCGTCGCGCAGCTGCCGCATGATCCGGAACAGCTGCGCCACCTCGTCGGCGTCGAGGCTGGACGTCGGCTCGTCCAGGATCAGCACCCGGGCCTTGATGTCGATCGCGCGGGCGATGGCGACCATCTGCTGGATCGCCAGGGAGTACGAGCCGAGTGGCGCGCTGACGTCGAGGTCGAGGTCGAGGCGGGCCAGCAGGGCGCGGGCGCGCCGGCGAACCTCGCCCCAGCGGACCGCGCCGAAAAGGCGGGGCTCACGGCCGATGAAGATGTTCTCCGCCACCGAGAGGTTGGTGCAGAGGTTGACTTCCTGGAAAACGGTGCTCACACCGGCGGCGGTCGCCTGCATCGGCCCGCTGAACGACACGGGCTCGTCATGGAGGGTGATCGCGCCCTCGTCGGTGTCGTAGACACCGGTGAGCACCTTGATGAGGGTCGACTTGCCGGCGCCGTTCTCGCCCATCAGGGCGTGCACCTCGCCGGGGAAGAGCCGGAAGTTGACGTCGTGGAGTGCGCGCACCCCGGGGAAGGACTTGCTGATCCCGGTCATCGTCAGGACCGGACGGCTATCCGTCATCCCATCAGACCTCTTCTGGGTTGTCGACACGGAAGGGCCGCCACGGCCCCGCGACGCCCGCCCGGTCGCCCCTGGGGGTCGCTCGGGCGGGCGTGGTACGGAGGTCGTCGCGGGCCAAGCCCGGTCCGTTTCGGGTAGGGAGGCGACGCGGCGGGGCCGCCACGCGAGCGCGGCGACCCCGTCGTCGATCAGTACTTACGGTTGGGCAGAGCTTCCTTCGCCTGCTCAGTCGTGAAGGTGGTCTCCTCGGTCTCGATCCGAGGCGGCACCTCCTCGCCCGCGTGGACCTTCTTGGCCAGGTCCATCAGCTGCGGGCCGAGCAGCGGGCTGCACTCCGCGATGAAGTTGAACTTCCCGTCGGCGAGAGCCTGCATGCCATCCTTGACGGCGTCGACGGTGATGATGGTGATGTCCTTGCCGGGCTCCTTGCCGGCCGCGGTGATCGCCTCGAGCGCGCCCAGACCCATGTCGTCGTTGTGCGCGAACAGCACGTCGATCTTCGGGTACGCCTTGAGGAACTGCTCCATGACCTGCTTGCCGCCGGCCCGGGTGAAGTCACCCGGCTGCGAGGCGATGATCTTCAGGTTCGGGTTGGCGGCGATCGCCTCACCGAAGCCCTTCTTGCGGTCGTTCGCCGGCGCCGCACCGGTGTTGCCCTGCAGCTCGACGATGTTCACCGGGCCCGAGGCGCTCTTCTTCTGCTCGACCAGCCACTCGCCCGCGAGCCGGCCCTCCTTGACGAAGTCCGAACCGAGGAAGGTCTTGTACAGGGTCTTGTCCGCCGAGTCCACCGAGCGGTCGGTCAGGATGACCGGGATGCCGGCGTCCTTGGCCTCCTTGAGCACGGTGTCCCAGCCGGACTCCACCACCGGCGAGAAGGCGATCACGTCGACCTTCTGCTGGATGTAGTTGCGGATCGCCTTGATCTGGTTTTCCTGCTTCTGCTGAGCGTCGTCGAACTTCAGCTCGATCCCCGCGGCGGCAGCGGACTCCTTGATCGAGGTGGTGTTCGCGGTACGCCACCCGCTCTCCGCACCGACCTGGGAGAAGCCCATCGTGATCTTGCCGTCGTCCTTGGACCCGCCGCCGCCGGTGTCGCTGTTACCGCAGGCCGCCACGCCGCCGACCAGCAGCACGCTGGCGAGGACCGCGGCAGCACGCCACGGAGCGGACTGCATTCGCATCTTTCCCATCGAATCTCCTTGGTGGATGTGGTGGGTAACCGCGCCGGCCGCCGAGGTGCGAAAGAGCGGCGTACGCGGGTGGTGCGTGCTGGTGCGCGTGGTGCAGACCGACGGGTCCCGGGGTTTCGGTGAGGGTCAGGAACCCGCCGGTGCGACTGGTTGTTGGCCGTAGACGTTCTGGTAGCGGTCGTAGAGTGAGTCGATGTCGGCCTGTGCCATCGGGACCGGCCGCCCGAGGGTGTGGGCCAGGTGCGCGGTCCGGGCCACGTCCTCGCACATCACCGCCGCCTTGACCGCCGCGCGGGCGTCGCGGCCGATGGTGAACACGCCGTGGTTGCGCATCAGCACCGCCGGCGAGCGGTGCCCGGCGAGCGTGGCCACGATGCCCTTGCCGATGTCGTCGCCGCCGATCAGCGCGAACGGACCGATCGGGATCTCCCCGCCGAACTCGTCGGCCTGCGCCGTGAGGTGGCAGGGGATCGGCTCGCCACACGCCGCCCAGGCGGTCGCGTACGAGCTGTGCGTGTGGACGACGCCGCCGACCTCGGGCATGGCCCGGTAGACGTAGGCGTGGGCGGCGGTGTCGCTGGACGGGGCGAAGTCGCCCTCGACGAGAACGCCGTCGAGGTCGCACACCACCATCGTGGCCGCGGTGAGGTCGTCGTAGCTCACCCCACTCGGCTTGATCACCATCAGGTCCTGGCCGGGAACCCGCGCGGAGACGTTGCCGGACGTCCAGGCGACCAGGTTGTACCGGGTCAGCTCGGCGTGCAGGCGGGCGACGGTCTCGCGCAGCTCGGCGATCTGTCGGGTCACCTCGGCGTTCACGCCACCACCTCCAGCGGGGTCTCGTGCGGGGTAGCGGCGGTCTCGACCGCCGCGTTGCGGATCGCCCGCAGGCGGAGCATGACGTCGTTGCCGCCACGACCGAAGTGGTCGTGCAGCGCCCGGTACTCGGCGTAGAGGGCGTCGTAGGCGCGGGCCCGCTCGGGGTCCGGGCGGTAGACGGCCTCGTGCACCCGACCCATCGCCTGCGACGCCTCGTGGATCGAGGGGAACTCACCGGCGGCGACCGCGGCGTGGATCGCCGAGCCCAGCGCCGGACCCTGCGACGAGGCGATGATGTTCAGCGGACGCCTGGTCACGTCGGCGTAGATCTGCATCAGCAGCGCGTTGTTGGTCAGACCACCGGCGATCACCAGGTCGTTCACCGGGACTCCGGCGTCGACGAACGCCTCGATGATCATCCGGGTGCCGTACGCGGTGGACTCCAGCAGGGCCCGGTAGATGTCCGCTGGCCGGGTGGCCAGGGTCATCCCGACGATCATGCCGCTGAGGTCGTGGTTGACCAGCAGGGACCGGTTGCCGTTCCACCAGTCGAGCGCGATCAGGCCGTGCGCGCCGACGGGCTGACTCGCGGCCAGCTCGGTGAGGCGCTCGTGCGAGTCGATGCCGGCCGGGGCAGCGTGCTCGACGAACCAGCCGAAGATGTCGCCGACGCCGCTCTGCCCGGCCTCGTAACCCCACGCGCCGGGGCTGATGCCGCCGTCCACGACACCGCACATGCCGGCCACCTCGGCGACCTCCGCGCCGTTGACCACGTGGCAGGTCGAGGTGCCCATGATGGCGACCAGCCGACCGGGTTGCACCGCCTGCGCGGACGCCGCGGTGACGTGCGCGTCGACGTTGCCGACGGCCACCGCGATCCCCTCCGGCAGGCCGGTCCATGCGGCGGCCTGGGCGGTGAGCGAGCCGGCGCGGGCGCCGAGGGGCAGCAACGGACCGTCCAACTTGGCCACGAAGTCACCGAAGTTGGGGTTGAGCGCGGTCAGGAAGTCCTTGGCGGGATACTGACCGTCCTGCAGGATGCCCTTGTATCCGGCCGTGCAGACATTGCGGGTCTCGGTGCCGCAGAGCTGCCAGACGATCCAGTCGGCCGCCTCGATGAAGCGCTCGGCCCGGTCGTAGACCTCCGGGTCCTCCTCCAGGAGCTGCAGGCCCTTGGCGTACTGCCACTCGGCGGAGATCTTGCCGCCGTACCGGCCGATCCACGGCTCGGCCCGCTCGTGGGCCAGCGCGTTGATCCGGTCGGCGTGCGGCTGCGCGGCGTGGTGCTTCCACAGCTTGACCCAGGCGTGCGGTCGGTCGCGCAGCTCGGGCGTCTCGCACAGTGGAGTGCCGTCGGCGAGCGTCGGCAGCACGGTGCAGGCGGTGAAGTCGATGCCGATGCCGACCACCGCCGCCGGGTCCACCCCTGCGGCGGACACCGCCGCCGGGACGGCGTACCGCAGCACGTCGCGGTAGTCCTGCGGGTTCTGCAGGGCCCAGTCCGGGGGTAGCGCTCGACCTCCCGGCAGCGCCGTGCTGATCACGCCATCGCCATACTCGTGCACCGCGGTCCCCAGTTCGGCACCATCGCCGACACGGACCACCAGAGCTCGCCCGGACAGGGTGCCGTAATCGACACCGACGACATAGCGGTCGTCAGCTCCGTCCACACGGTTCATGTTCACCTCCACCGTTAACGGGGATAGTGTTAACGCTCACATCCAGCCTCGTCAAGACATCTACCCGCAACAGCTCCGTAACGGAACGCGGAAGGCGGACCGACTCGGGAGGGTTGATAGCGGACCGGTGCAAAGCACACCATTCCGACGGCAAGTGCGCCGATCAGGTGCCGAACGGGGCCTCGGCGCGGACCGGATGCCCACCAGATGGCCGTCGACAGGCGAGGCGACAGGTGCGGTGCGCCGGACACTGCGGGACGACCGTCCGATAGCGACCACCTAAACTTTCGGTGGCAATGGCAGCGATAACATCATCGGGCTCGCGCGTTCCCCCGCTCGGATCCGCACCACTGCCGTCAATGACCTTGCGGGCTCTTGGGTGAGCGCTCCGCACCGGCTGCCCACGCCGCGCGCAACCGGGCGACGCGGCTGTGTTATCGATAACATTCGACGTCTTGAGGCGCTCTGGCCGCCCGGGTCGGACAGCGACGGGACACCCGGTCCACAGCCCGCTCAGGTGCGCGCGCCGCCGCCCCCGCAGGCCGCGCGACACCACGAGCCGGCGGCCCGGCCCCCTGGGCCGAGCCGCCGGTTCCGCGAGCTGATGGCGAGACCGCGCGCCGGTCGGGTCAGCTCGTCCGGTTGCGGTTGTAGAGCGCCTTGGCCCAGAGGAAGCAGGCCACGGTGATGACGGCGCACCAGACGACGGCGATGGTGGCGTTGTTCCCGATCCCGGTGCCCAGGAGCAGGCCGCGAAGGGTCTCCATGACGGGCGTGAAGGGCTGGTAGTCCGCGAACCACCGCACGGCGGCCGGCATGGAGTCGGTGGGGACGAACCCGCTTCCGAGGAACGGCAGGAGGATCAGCGGCATGGGCAGGTTGCTGGCCGTCTCGACGCTGTCACTGACCAGACCGAGGGCGACCGACAGCCAGGTGAGCGCAAAGGTGACCATGGCGAGGACGCCGAGGGCGGCGAGCCACTCGACCGGGTTGGCGGTGGGCCGGAACCCGACCAGCAGCGCCACGACGGTGACGGCCGCGAGGCTGAGCATGGTCTGGACCAGGCTGCCCAGCACGTGACCCGTCAGGACCGACGGTCGGAAGATCGACATCGTCCGGAACCGGGCGATGATCCCCTCGGTCATGTCCATCGCGACCGAGATGGCGGTGCCCTGCGCCGCGCTGACCACAGTGATGAGCAGGATGCCGGGCGTGACGTAGTTGGCGTACTGCGAGCGGTCGCCGGACGGGCCGAGGCCGGCGCCGAGCGTGCCGCCGAAGACGTAGACGAAGAGCAGCAGAATGATGATCGGGATGCCGATGAGCAGGAAGGTCATCGACGGGTACCGCCGCATGTGCAGCAGGTTGCGCCGCAGCATGGTGCTGGAGTCGCGGACGGCGAGGGAGATGGTGCTCATCGCGCGGAAGCCCTTTCGTGATGGGTCCGGCCGGCCCGGGTGTCCGGCTGACCGGTGAGGGTGAGGAAGACGTCGTCGAGGTCGGGGGTGTGCACGGAGAGCCCGGCCACGCTGATCGAGGCGCTGTCGAGCTGGTCGAGCAGGGATCGCAGTGACCCGACCCCACCGTCACTGGGCACCTGGAGGGTGAGCGCCGCGTCGTCCCGGGTGGCGGCCTGCAACGTCCGGGCCGCCGAGTCGAGCCCTTCCTGGTCGGCGAACTGCAATACGACGTGACCGCCCGGGATGAGCCGCTTGAGCTCGCGTGGTGTGCCCTCGGCGATCAGACGGCCGTGGTCGAGGAACGCCACCCGGTCGGCGAGTTGGTCGGCCTCCTCCAGGTACTGCGTGGTGAGCAGGATGGTGACGCCCTCGGCGACGAGCGCCCGGATGATGTGCCACATGGCCCGGCGGCTGCGCGGGTCGAGGCCGGTGGTCGGCTCGTCGAGGAAGATGACGCGGGGCTCGCCGACCAGGGTCATCGCCAGGTCGAGCCGCCGGCGCATGCCACCGGAGTACGTCGACACCGGCTTGGCCGCCGCCTCGGTCAGGTCGAACTGGTCGAGCAGGTCGGCGATCCGACGCCGGCCGGCGGCCCTGCCCAGGTGGCACAGGTCGGCCATCAGGGTCAGGTTCTCCCGGGCGGTGAGCAGGTTGTCGACGGCGGAGAACTGGCCGGTGACGCCGATCAGCGCGCGTACCGCGTCGGGCTCCCGGGTCAGATCGTGGCCGAAGATGCGCGCATCGCCACCGTCGGCCCTGATCAGGGTGGAGAGGATCTGCACGGTGGTGGTCTTGCCGGCCCCGTTCGGACCGAGCAAGGCGAAGATCGTGCCCTCGGTGATCATCAGGTCGACGCCGTCCAGGACGACCTTGTCGCCGTAGGACTTGCGCAGGTCGGTGGCGACGATCGCGGGGTTCGTGGAGCTGGTCATGGTCTCCTCATTCGTGGTCGGCGCGGTGGGGGTCAGGCGCGGCGGATCATGATGTCGCCGTAGGAGGTGTTCGCCCGGACCTCGACCGTCTCGTCGGTCTGCGCCGGGCTGCCGGTCGACTCCAGCGCGTTGTGCACGCGGCCGTGCTTGGAGCTGACGTCGAGCCACGCGGCGGTCCCGCGACGGATGCCGACCTCGATGGCGCCGTAGGACGTCTGCACGTCGATCGCGCCGCGGGCGACCTCACCCAGCCGAAGGTTGCCGTAGGCGGTACGCGCCGTCACCGAGCCCAGCGACGCGTCCACGGTGATGTCGCCGTAGGCCGTGTTGATCCGGACGTCGCCGCCGCTGCGGCCGATCCAGCAGTCGCCGGACGAATTCTTGATCTCGGCGGTGCCGTCGACCGCGCCGATGCGCACCTTGCCGGACGAGGCCTTCACCCTGGCGGGTCCGAGGACGCGCTCGACCGCGACCTCGCCGTGGCTGCTGTCGATCTCCAACGGCCCGGTCTCGTCGAGCCGGATGCCGCTGCCGGTCTTGATCCGGCACTCGCCGAGCCGGCCCTCGCAGCGGAACGCCGCCCACGACGCCTCGGCGTGCACCCGCGACCCGGTCGGGAGCTCGACCAGGACGTCGACCGACGGCCCGGGGCCGAACCCGTAGCGGCGCCAGCTCTTGGGCACCCGGATCACCAGTTGCCCGGCGGCGAACTCGACGGTGGTCTGGTCGGCGGCGCTCACGTCGGCCTTGCTCGACGGGTCGCGGGGACGCACGGTCACCACCGTGTCGGTGCGGTCGCTCGCGGCGATCCAGGCGTCGCCGATCGGCAGCTCGATCTGGACGGCAATCGGTTCTGGCGTCTCGAAAACAGGCATGGTGGTCTCCCGGAAGGTGGTCGGCGAAGGTTGCCGCTGGTCAGCGGCGCGGCGGATGGGGGTACGGGAAGTTAGCGGGCCCAGCCGGTGAAGCGCTGGCCGGAGGTCGGCTCCACCCGGCGCGGCGGACGACGTTCCGGGTCGCCCGCCCCGACGGCACCGGCGACGGCGCGCACCAGCCAGGCGTTGACCGAGAGCCCGGCGCGCCCAGCGGCCTCCTCGACGCTGGCCTTCAGGTGGTCGGGCAGCCGGAGGTTGATCCGCGAGGTGCCGCCCTCGTCACCGTCGGGCGCGGACACTGGCACCGCCAGCGGTGGCGGGCCGCTGGCCTCGCTCGCCAGCTCGGCCGGCGGGCTGGCCGGGGTCACCACGAAGTCGGGTTCGCGCCCGCGCAACCGGACGTGCACCGAGCCCGGCGCGAGGTCACGGGTGATCTCGTCAGCCGCGTCGGAGAGCGCTTCGAGCAGCGTGAGACGGGTGGCCGCCTCCAACTGCGTGAAGAGCCGTTCGGCCAGCACCCGGGCCTCCGGGTCCACACCCTCCGCCGCCACGGCGAACTCGTTACGCAGGTTCTCGACGTATGACCTCAGCTCCATGGCACCATCATGGCACCACTTTGGCTCAGATGGCAACAGCGATGGCTCAGATATGCGCCAACAACTGGCGCCGATGGGCGCCGCCGGACCGTCAGAGATCGCCGAAAGCCCTCCGGACCAGGTGATTCGCGCCCTCCTGGGTCAGGCCGGTGGCGACAAGCAGGTCACTGACCGTGGTCCGGACCTGCGCCACCACCACCGCACCGGAGAAGCCCACACCGTCCCGATAGGCGTTCCCGGCCGTCGCGACCGCCCGCAGTGCCTGCTCCCGCGCCCGATTCGGCTCAGCGCCAGCGGCGAACTGCCGCTTGAGCAGGCGGACGGTCTCGGCCAGCTCGGCCACCGCCCTCGGCAACGACTCCGGCACCGGCTCGCCGTCCTCGATGAGCGTCACCGACCGTCGGATCAGGGTGCCGCTGTTCCGCGTCGCCCGGTCGATCAGCTCCGCCGCCTGCGCGTACCGGCCCACCGGTCCGTGCCGCTGGTGCCAGTACACCGGCGACAGGGTGCTCGCCTCCCGGGCGCCCTGGGCCGCCTCGACGAACGCCTTCAACCGGCCCGCGCTCTGCCGCAGCTCACCCCGGGCGGTACGGGCCCGCGCGGCGTCCCGCTCGGCCAGCGCTTCGGCGGTGGCGTCGAGCTGGGTCAGCAGGAGATCGAACACCGGCCGGGCGGCCCGGTTGAGCACCCGTAGCGGGTTCAGCGGCAGCAACACGGCGGTGACCAGCAACGCCACCCCTCCCCCGATCAACGCGTCCACGAACCGCGGGATCTCCAGGTCCCGGACGGTTGGGCTGAGCGTGGCGATGAGAACCGCCGTCGCCCCGGCCTGGATCACCACCGCCGCGCTGCCGGCGAGGAAGAGCGCGACGACGATCGCCAGCACCACGATCAGGGCGAGCTGCCACCACCCGGTGCCGGTCACCAGGAGCAGCAGGTCGCCGATCAGCACCCCGACGGTCACACCGATGATCAGCTCGATGGTGCGACGCAACCGCTGGCCGACGGACGCGGCGAGCGTCGAGACGGCGGAGATCGGCGCGAAGACCGGCTGCGACACGTGCAGCAGCGAGTGCGCCACGAACCAGGACAGTGCCGCCGCCAGGCCGGCCTGCAGGGCGAGGCCGCCGATGGCGCGTACCCGACGGACCCGGTCGTGCCAGGCGGCCAGCAGGCGGTCCCAGCGCCGCGCTGTCGACGGGCCCGCGTCCGCTCCGCGCCGACCGGCAGCGACCATGGCGGCACCTACCCCGCCACGACCGGCTCAACCCTCGCACGCACGGGCCGGTCGACCACAGCGCGCCGGTCGGGTGGCAGCACCAGGGACGGCCGAGATTGAGCGGGTCCGGTTCGGGTAGACCCGCTCGGCCGCCGGCCCCGGCGCGTGCCGTCGAGGTGGGGGTAGCGGGACAAGGGCGGCGGGACGCCTCGGGGGGACGTCGGATGGATCAGCGCGGTTGAGCGGGCCGGACAGTTCCGGTGGCGTCGTGGAGCTACGGGTGCACGGAGTCTCCGGCGCGAGTCCCGCACAGGTGCTGGGCCTGCAGCAGACCGGGCAGGTCGCCGGTGACCGCAGTGGCGGGTTCTACCGGCCGCGCCCCCGGTCCTCGGACAGCGCGAGCGTGCCGGGGGTGACGCTGGAGGCGTACCGCTGGGGTGACCTGCCGTCGGGCACCGTGACCCGCACCCTGGCGGTGGTGTTCCTGCTCCCCTTCATGCTTGTCAACGTCGCGATCTGGATGCGCCCGGCGAACCCGGCTTCCGAGGCGGCGGTCAAGTCCCTGTGCCGGGTGCTGGGGCTCACGCTCACCGTGCTGTACGTGCTCGCCATCGCCGGCGTCGCCCTGGACCTCGTCGGTTGGAAGTGCCTGGCCTCGCCGAGCTGCCTCACCGGACGCAGCTGGTTGTCCTGGTTGGGTGGGCGGACGATCGGGCTGCGGCTGGCGGTGCTCGCGCTGGTCCCGGCCGCCGCGATCGGCCTGATCTGGCTGATCAGCTGTCGTCCGGGGCGAGCCTTCGAGGCGTTTCGCGCACCCGATCAGGGCGGCTCCGCCTGCCGGCTCGACACCGTCGGCCAGTGGGACGCCGAGCCGCTGGTGGGCCGGTTGCGGGCCATCCATGTCGCCGCCGCGTTCGCGACGCTGGACCTCGTCCTGCTCCTCGCCCAGGGTGCGAGAGACGCCTCGGCGGCCACCATCGCGCTGACGGCGATCACGGGGGTGATCCTGACGAGCTGCGTGGGGATGCTCTGCACCCCGCCACTGATGGACCGGTACCCCGCCGACCAGCGGCTCGACCGGGTCACCCGCACCCTCCGGACCGCTGCCATCATCCTGACCGTGGTCGTCGTGGCACACGTGTCGACCAGTTCGCGGCCGTGGCCGCAGGAGCGCGGGCTGCCCGGTTACGACCCGACAGTGGTCGGTGTGTTCGCGGCTCAGACGACACTGATGGCCGCCCTGGGCGTGGTGCTGCTCTGGTACCGGAGCCGGGAGCGCGACGCCACCCCGCTGTTCGGGTTGGGCGCTCTCGTTGTCGCGGCCACCGGGATCAGTACGGCGGTGGCGTACTCCGCAGAGCTGGTCTGCCGGGTGGCGGACTTCCTGGATCGCGGCGTGCCGACCGGGGAGGGCATCGCCACCGGCCCGCCCCGGGCCTTCACCTGGGCGATCTACGGCTTCTTCCGCGCGGTGGTGGTCACCGCGATCGTCGCCGTTCTGGTCATCCTGATCTCCCGCCGGAGTCGACGCCGGGCTGCGGCGGCGATCGTCGCGCGCGACTTCCCGAACGCGCCGGCCGAGGCCGAGCTCCGCCTGAGGCAGGTCCGAGACGCGATAGCTCGGGCCCGCTTCACCGAGAAACTGGTGCCGTTGGCAGTGGTCTACGGTTGCCTCGCCGGACTCGCCACGGCCACCACCACGGTCGGCCTGCTCGGCCAGTTGCCGGGCGACGTGATCGAGCGAAACATCCGATTGCCGGCGGAGGCGATCACGTTCGCCATCGCGCTCAGCAGCTGGGTGATCGGGGCAATCATCCTCGGCCTGGTCATCGGCGCCATCTTCGCGTACCGGACCGAGCCGTACCGCCGCTACATCGGCGTCCTCTGGGACCTTGGCACCTTCTGGCCCCGGGCCGCCCACCCGTTCGCGCCACCCTGCTACTCCAGGCGGGCGGTGCCGGAACTGGCCCGCCGAATCACCTACCTGGTCGAGCGCGGCGACGCGGTGCTGCTGACCGGGCACAGCCACGGCTCGATTCTGCTCGCCGCCGCGGTGCTCCAACTGCGGCCGCAGATCGGCGACCGGGTCGCCCTGCTCACCCACGGATCACCGCTGCGCCGTTTCTGCGCGCGGCCCTTCCCCGCCTACCTCGACGACGCAGCACTACAGGAGATCGGCCAGCGGGTGGGGTGGCGCTGGGTGAACCTGTGGCGCGACACCGATCCCATCGGTGGCTGGATCTTCTCCCCGAATCCGTCACCCGCGCCGGATACCACCGGCGACCCGACAGCAGCTGTCGATCGCCGACAGCGCGATCCCCGCGATGTGGTGACGCCCCCCGGGGACAGCGTCGCCCCACCCATCCACGGGCACTGGCCGGACGAGTCCGACGAGCCGTTCACCGAGGCGGTTCGGGAGCTGGTGCGGCGCCTCGGCGGGCGGGCTGGCCCGACCACGACGCCGAGGTAGCGGGGCCGGCTCAGCGTCCCCGGCCAGCCGCCGCACGCCAGTCGGCCAGGGCGGTGCCGGGGGTGCGGGCGCCGTCGGCCGGAACGAGCGAGCGTTCGTTCAGCCTGGCGCCGAAGTACCGGGCGTCGGGGTCGGCCACCACCGTGCGGCGATCCTGCTGGTCGGCGAGGAGCGAGCGGCCCAACTCGTCGAGCTGGAACTGCTCCGGACCAGCGACCTCGACCACGGAGTTCGTCGGCGCGCCGAGCGCGACCTCGGTCACCGCGGCCGCCACGTCGTCAGCGGCCATCGGCTGGATGAGCACCGGCGCGAGGTGCACGGTGTCGCCGTCCGTGGCGGCGTCGATGATGCCCTGGAGGAACTCGAAGAACTGGGTGGCGTGCACCACCGAGTACGGGATTCCGGAGGCGACGATGAGCTTCTCCTGAGCGACCTTCGCGCGCATGTAACCGCTGTCCGGGATCCGGTCGCTCCCCACGATGGAGAGCGCCACGTAGTGATTCACCCAGGCGTCCGACGCGGCGGCGAGGAGCGTCCGGGTCGAGGTCTCGAAGAACTCCAGTACGGCGGCGTCCTCGAACGACGGCGAGTTCGACGTGTCGACGACGACCTCGGCCCCGGCGAGCGCATCGGCCACGCCCTCGCCGGTCAGGGTGTTCACGCCGGTCTTCGGCGATGCCGCCACCGCCTCGTGGCCCTGGGCGCCGAGGCGGTCCACGACCTTGGAACCGATGAGGCCACTGCCCCCGATGACGACGATCTTCATGGTCGGACCACATCCTGTCTGCACTGGGTTGAGTCGTGCTGCCCATCAGTAAGACGGAAAGCGTGCGCGGATGCAGGACAATCGCCGGAGAAAGCGTCTTACGGAGATCACGCCATCAGTGGAGGTCGACGTGGCCACGGTGTCCCACCCCGTGTTCGCCCGGGTGTACGAGCGACTCAGCGTCGCCATGGACCGCGCCGGCACGGCGGCGTTCCGGCGGGAGCTGGTCGCCGGCCTGTCCGGCCGGGTGATCGAGATCGGTGCGGGCAACGGGCGGATGTTCGCCCACTACCCGCCGTCTGTCACCCAGGTCCTCGCTGTCGAACCGGAACGGCGGCTGCGGGCCGCCGCCGAGCGTGCCGCCGCGGATGCGCCGATTCCGGTCACCGTCGTCGACGCTCTGGCCCAGGCGCTGCCCGCCGCGGACGGCGAGTTCGACGCGGCCGTGGTCGCGTTGGTGTTGTGCACGGTGCCCGATCAGGCGAGCGCGTTGGCGGAGATCAGCCGGGTGCTGTGCCCCGGAGGCCAGGTGCGGTTCTTCGAGCACGTGGCCGCCGAGGAGGCCACCGGCCTGCACCGCGCCCAACGTCTCGTCGACGCCACCGTGTGGCCGAGGCTGTTCGCGGGCTGCCACACCAACCGCGACACCGTCGCGGCGATCGCAGCGGCCGGCTTCGAGGTGACGCAGCTGCGCCGGTTCCGTTTCCCGGCCACCAGCAACAGCCCATCCTCGCCCTGCGTCCTCGGCCGTGCGATCAGGCCGGTCCCGGCCGTCCGGCGATAGGCCGAGATCTGCTCGGTCGCCCCGGGTGCGCACCCGCCGCTTGTCGAAACCGGCGAACAAGAATGCGAATATCTGTCCTATTCAGATAGATGCGCGTCGGTCATTGCGCCAATTTGCCCCCATTTGAACACCCGCCGTGATGTGGTAGTCAACGCGCTTATCGGCGCCATACAGGCCATATCACGCAGGACGCCACTGGCTTGACGTCTCCTGCGAGTAGTACCCACGGAGGGTGTTCTGTGACAGCTAAACCCAAACACTGGCTACGGCGACAGGTGGTCCTGCCGGCGCTTGCGGCCGGCGCAGCCGCCACAGTGGCAGCCAGCCTGCTGCTCTTCAGCTCGACCGCAGCCAACGCGCAGGAAGCACCGGTCAACCTGGGCACGGCGGCCGACTTCTCCGTCCTGGCCGGAGCGGAACCCACCAACACCGGGCCCAGCTTCCTGGCTCAGAGCCTCGGTCGGTACCCCGGAAACACCGCGTCCGGATTCGAGACGGCAACCATCGGCGGCGAGGTGCACCTCGGTGACGCTGTCGCTCTACAGGCTCAGAGCGACCTGACCATCGCCTTCAACGATGCCGCCGGCCGGACGCCGTTCACCAACCTCCCGGCGGAGCTGGGCGGCAACACGCTCAACGAAGGGGTCTACCGGATCGGAGCCGCCCAACTCACCGGACCGTTGACGCTCAACGGCCAGGGCGACCCGTCCGCCGTGTTCATCTTCCAGGTCGACTCCTCGCTGACGACGGCGTCGAACAGCAGCGTCGTCCTGATCAACGGGGCTTCGGCCTGCAACGTGTTCTGGAAGATCGGCAGTTCGGCGACGATCGGCACGGGCACCACCTTCGTCGGCACAATCATGGCGCAGGCCGCGATCACGATGGCCACGGGCGCGACCCTCCAGGGCCGCGCGCTGGCACGCACCGCCGCCGTCACACTGGATACCAACGTCATCACCGCACCGGTCTGCGCCGGGCCGACCGGCCCACCCGGACCCACCGGCCCGCCCGGACCCACCGGCCCGCCCGGGCCGACCGGCAGCCCCGGTGCCCCCGGCAGCCCTGGTGCGCCCGGCAGCCCCGGAGCGCCCGGCAGCCCCGGAGCGCCCGGCAGCCCCGGTGCGCCCGGCAGCCCTGGTGCCCCCGGCAGCCCCGGAGCGCCCGGCAGCCCTGGTGCCCCCGGCAGCCCCGGAGCACCCGGAGCGCCCGGTAGCCCTGGAGCACCCGGAGCGCCCGGCGTACCTGGTCCGTCCGGGCCCCCCGGAGCACCTGGCAGCCCGGGCGCGCCTGGTGCACCCGGTCGACCCGGTGGCCCAGGCGGCCAAGCCCCGGTCCTGCCGGTGACCGGTGGCGGTGTGGTCCCGACCATGACCGGCGTCGGAAGTGTGATGGTCGTGCTGGGCGCATTCGCGTTCCTCCTCGCCCGGCGTCGACGCCAGGAGTCCTGACCGGTGGCCCGGCCGGCGCGAGTACGGCCGGGCCACGTGACATCGTCGGCCCGCTCCCCGATGGAGCGGGCCGGCGGCGTCCACCTGGTCGAATGAGTACGGCACCCGGTGCGAGCTCGGTCAGAGCTCAGTTCGGCGGCTCTCCGCGCGACCTCATCGACCGGGCAGGCCGGCCAGCCAAGCGTCCAGCTCCGCCGGGGAGCGCAGTAACACCACTCGCGGCGCGGACGGGTCCGCCTGCCAGGCCCGCATCCGCCGGCGGGCCCGGCCGAACGCGGTGACGTGCCACAGCAGGATCGAGTCCCGGGACAGCACACTGCTCAGCGACTCGCGGTTGCCGTTGCAGATCACCTCGCCGGTGACCACCCGACGGGCGGTGCGGCGCAGCAACCGTCCGAACGAGCACCACCGTGGATAGTCCAGGCCGACGACCAGGTCGGCGCGGGCCAGCGGGACGTCCCGCCACCCGTGGTACGCCCCGTCGATGATCCAGCGGTCCCGTCGGCAGATCTCCTCGATCCGGCTGCGCTGCTGGGTGACCGGCACCTCGACCCAGCCCGGTTGCCAGAGCAGATCGTCCACCGGATACCAGGGCAGTCCGAGGTGGTCGGCCAGCCGCGCCGCGAGGGTGGACTTGCCGGAGCCGTACACCCCGTAGACCAGGACGCGACGCGGTGCGCTCATCGCGGCAGCGTACGTCGTGAAGGAAAATCAGTTGTCGGGCCGACCTGCCTGGGCCAGAGTGACGGCCATGACGTACTGACGGACACCACCCCCTGCTCCGCGCCACCGGTGACGCCTCCCGGGGCCGTGACGCCGTCCGTTCCCACGTTCGCAAGCGAGAAGTGAGCCTCCTTGTCCCAGCACCACCTCCCTCGGGAGCCCCTGCCCCCGTCCACCCCGGCCACCGTCACGGTGTTCGCCTCACCGACGAGCTGGATCGAGTCCGCGGCGCTCGCCCAGTGTCGACAGGTCGCCGCCCTGGACGGCATGCGGCACGTCGCCGCGATGCCGGACCTGCATCCGGGCAAGGGCGCGCCGATCGGCGCGGCCATGGCGTCGACAGTGCTGTACCCGTTCCTGGTGGGCTCCGACATCGGCTGCGGCATCGCCGTGTTTCCGATCAAGCTGAAACGGGCCGTACCGGAACGGCTCGCCGCCCGGTTCCCCGACCTCGACCAGGCGCTCGACCCGGTACGCGACGCCGACGACCCGGCCTGGGCCGCCGTCGACGGTGACGTTCCGGCCGGTCACCTGGACGGGCTCGGGACGGTCGGCCGGGGCAATCACTTCGTGGAGCTGGCCCGGGTCGACACCATCCTCGACGGGCGGCACGCCGGCCGGCTCGGGCTCGACGCGGGCGACCTCGTGCTCATCGTGCACAGCGGTTCCCGTGGCCTGGGCGAGCGGATCCTGCGCGCGCACACCGAGGTCCACGGTGCCGGGCCGGCTGTCGACCCCGCCGCTTACCTGCGCAGCCACGACGACGCCGTGCGCTGGGGTTCGCTCAACCGCCGGGTGCTGGCCGCCCGGGTGGCGCACGCGTTGGGGGCCGAGCCCACCGCCCCGATCGTCGATCAGTGCCACAACCTGGTCGAGGTTCGGGACGGGGTCTACCTGCACCGCAAGGGCGCGGCGCCGGGTGACGGGCGCGACGTTCTGATCGCCGGCACCCGGGGCACGGCGTCCTACCTGGTGGCCGCGCACGCCGGGCCGGACGCCAACCATTCCGTGGCCCATGGCGCCGGCCGCAAGATGTCGCGCGCCGACGCCCTGCGGCGGGGCCGGGCCAAGCACACCGTCGAGGAGCTGCGGCGTACCCCGGTCGGGTCGCTGGTGGTGTGCGGTGACCGGCAGCTGCTCTTCGAGGAGGCGCCCACGGCGTACAAGCGCATCGAGCAGGTGATCGCCGACCTGGTCGCGCACCGCCTGGCCACGCCGGTGGTCAGCACGACGCCTCTGGTCACCTACAAGACGCCCGACCCCGGGTCCGCCGCCCGAGCGGACCGGCGGGGACACCGCGGCAGGCGGGGCCGGTCGTGAACGTGTTCCTGCTGCTGTCGGCCGGACGGGGGCCGCAGGAGTGCGCCTGGGCACTGGGTCAGCTGCTGCACCGCCTGCGGAGTGAGGGCACCCGCCGAGGTCTGACGATCCAGCAGGTGCACGCGGTGCCCGGTGACCGCGCCGGCACCTACCGGTCGGTGCTGATCCGGATCTCCGGCGCCGACGCCGAGGCGTTCGCGGCGTCGTGGACCGGGACGCTGTGCTGGCAGGCCCCCAGCCCGTACCGGTCGGGCAGCGGCCGGAAGAACTGGTACGTCACCGCCCAGCCACCCGAACGCGACGCCCGACCCACGACGTTCCGCGAGGCGGACGTCGACGTCGTCGCCTGCCGCACCGGCGGGCCGGGTGGTCAGCACCGGAACAAGGCCAGCACCGCGGTACGCGCGACGCACCGCCCCTCGGGCATCGTCGTCGTGGTGGACGAGGAGCGGCAGTTCAGTCTCAACCGCCGGATCGCGGTGGAGCTGCTGCGCCAACGCGTCGAGCAGGGCGACGAGGCGGCCCGGCGGGCCGTCACCACCGCCCGCTGGCGCATTCACGACGGGCTGGTCCGCGGCGACCCGGTGCGGGTGGAACGTCCGACGCCCCGGCGGCCGGGAGGCTAGCGACTCAGACCTCCAGCACCGCGTCCGCGAAGGCCTGCGGCGCCTCCTGCGGCAGGTTGTGCCCGACGCCGCCGCCCACGGTCCGGTGCTCGTACGGCCCGGTGAACTGCTTGGCGTAGACGGTGGGCTCGACGTGGGGCGCACCGTTGGCGTCGCCTTCCATGGAGATGCTGGGCACGCTGATCTTTGGTTGCCCGGCGAGGCGCTGCTCGATCTCGTCGTACTGTGCCTCGCCGTCGGCGAGGGCCATCCGCCACCGGTAGTTGTGAATCACGATGTCGACGTGGTCGGGGTTGTCGAACGCCGCGGCGCTGCGGTCGTAGGTCGCGTCGTCGAAGGTCCACCGGGGGGACGCGGTGTGCCAGATCAGCTTGTTGAAGGCGCGCCGGTTCTTGTCGTAACCTTCCCGCCCGCGCTCGGTGGCGAAGTAGTACTGGTACCACCACGCCAACTCCGCCTTCGGCGGCAGCGGCGCCTTACCGGATTCCTGGCTGGCGATCAGGTAGCCGCTGACCGAGACCAACCCTCGGCAGCGTTCGGGCCACAGCGCGGCCACGACATCGGCGGTCCGCGCGCCCCAGTCGAAGCCGGCCAGCTTCGCGGTGTCGATCTTCAGGGCGTCCATCAGGGCGATGAGGTCGAGCCCCATCGCCGCCGGTTCGCCGTTGCGCATGGTGTCGTCGGAGAGGAACCGGGTCGTGCCGTAACCCCGCAGGTACGGGACGACGACCCGGTGTCCGGCAGCGGTGAGCAGCGGTACGACGTCGACGAAGCTGTGGATGTCGTAGGGCCACCCGTGCAGGAGGATCACCGCGTCCCCGTCGGGCGGCCCGGCGTCCACGTACCCCACGTTCAGGAGTCCGGCCTCGACCTGTCGCAGGTCGGTGAACCCGCCAGCGGCTCTTGCCATCGGCTCTCTCCCCACGTCCGGACCTGCTCGGTTGGGCTGATCACGGCCGAATCTAGCGACCCGCCCGGGACGTGATTACCGTTCACACAAGCACCGCTGCGCGGATGCCGAACTGGGTAGGATGCCCGCTCCCCGCGGTCGTTGCGGGTGGAGGTCGTGGAGTGGTAGCCGCGGAACCGTAGGGTGTTGGCATGGCTGAGCGACCTCTGACCCTGATGGCGGTGCACGCCCACCCCGACGACGAGGCGACGAGCACCGGCGGCGTCCTCGCCCGCTATGCCGCCGAGGGGGTCACTACCGTGCTGGTGACCTGCACCGACGGGCGATGTGGGGACGGCCCGGGTGGGGTCAAGCCGGGCGAGGAGGGGCACGACCCGGCTGCCGTGGTGGCGATGCGTCAGGCCGAGCTGGAGGCCAGCTGCGCGGCGCTGAACGTCACCCACCTGGAGACCCTCGGCTACGCCGACTCGGGGATGATGGGCTGGCCGACCAACGACCAGCCCGGCGCGTTCTGGACGACCCCGGTGGCGGAGGCGGCGACCCGGCTCGCGGAGCTGATCCGGCAGTACCAGCCGGACGTGATCGTCACGTACGACGAGAACGGTTTCTACGGCCACCCGGACCACATCCAGGCGCATCGGATCACCATGGCCGCCGTCGAGCAGACGGACGTCCCGGCGAAGGTCTACTGGACCACGGTGCCGCGTACGGCGTTCGCGGAGTTCGGTCGGATCATGAAGGAGCTCGGCGTCGACTGGGCCGAGCCGGACGCGTCGCAGCCGCAGCTCGGCCTCCCCGACGACGAGATCACCACCTGGGTCGACACGAGCAAGTTCGGCGCGCAGAAGTTCAACGCGCTGGCCACGCACGCCAGTCAGACCGAGAACATCTTCTTCCTGCAACTCGGTCAGGAGCGGTTCACCGAGCTGATGGGCGTGGAGACCTTCCTGCGGGTCCGGGACCGGACCGGCGCGCCGACCCCCGAGGACGACCTCTTCGCCGGCCTGCGCTGGCCGGTCTTACCCAACGGCACCGGGGCATCGTCGACCACCGCGTCGACGATGCCACCGGCGTGCGCCGGGGCCGGAAGCTGATCCCGGAAGTTTCGACGCTTGGTGGCCCAGGGCTGCGCAGGTCATGTGATGAATTTCCGGAAGTTTTCACCGTTGACGCCCAGACATAGATCGGCTTAACGTTTCGAGCGGGTTTCCGGTTTCCGGCCGGAACTACCGGTGTCGCCCGCCCACCCGACCACGTTCCCGCCGGCCAGCACCGGACCCTCGCCTCCTTGATCGACACATTCCCATTGATCGTTTGGAAGGAAGGCACATGAAGCTAAGGCAGTGGTCGACCGTCGGCCTGGTCGCCGTCGCGACTGTCGCGACGCTGAACACGGTGCCGGCCACCGCGAGCCGGCCGTACGACCCCATGACGCAGAGCCTCGCCACCCTCGGCCTGCGCCACGGTCTGCACGTCGGCACCGCGGTGGACATGGACGCCCTCAACGACGCCAGCGACCCCCAGTACCGCAAGCTGGCCTCCACCGAGTTCGCCTCGGTCACCGCCGAGAACGTGATGAAGTGGGAGAGCCTGGAGCCCACCCGTGGCACCTACAACTGGGCTCCGGCCGACGAGTTCGTGGAGTTCGCCAAGCGCAACCGGCAGAGCGTGCGTGGTCACGTGCTGGTCTGGCACAACCAGTTGCCCGCCTGGCTGACCAGTGGCGTCGCCGACGGCTCCATCAGCAAGCAGGAGTTGCGCGAGCTGCTGCGCAAGCACATCACCACTGTCGTCAACCGCTACAAGGGCAAGATCTGGCAGTGGGACGTGGTCAACGAGGCGGTCAGCGACCCCTGGGACACCCCGTCGACACTGCACTACAAGGGTTTCTGGGCGCAGAACCTGGGGCCCGGCTACATCGCCGACGCGTTCCGCTGGGCACGGGCCGCTGACCCGAAGGCGCTGCTGTTCTACAACGACTACAACATCGAGGCGTTCGGCTCGGGCAACCCGGCCGACGACAAGACCCAGTTCGTGTACGACATGACCAAGAGCCTGCGCGCTCAGGGTGTCCCGATCGACGGCGTCGGCGCCCAGGGCCACCTGGGCACCCAGTACGGCAACTTCGACACCCTCCAGGTGACGGCGGCGCTGAAGAAGTTCAGCGGGCTCGGCGTCGCGACGGCGTTCACCGAGGTCGACGTCCGCAGTCAACTGACGGCGGGCGTCCAGGCGGGCAACTCGGAGGAGATCAACCCGCGGCTCCAGGCGTCGGCCGCCAATTTCAGCGTGCTGATGAAGGCGTGCCTCGCCGTGCGGAGCTGCCTGTCGTACACGGTCTGGGGTTTCAGTGACAACCACTCGTGGGTGCCCGGCTGGTTCAGCGACCCGCCGGAGGGCCTGGCCACCATCTACGACGAGAACTACCAGCCCAAGCGGGCCTACCACGAGTTGAAGTCCGACCTGATCTTCGCCGGGCCGCCGTACGTCCTGCCCCGCGTCGCCCCCAAACCGCGCCGCTGACACGCATTTCGCCGGACGGGCCGTGTGGAGCTTGCCGAAGCTCCACACGGCCCGTCCGCCACCACGGACGTCGGCGTTCGACTCACGTTCGGTGGCATCGTTGCGCCATCTGGACGCCATCGGAGGGCTGGTGTCGGTTTCTGCCGGTTTATTGATGGTGTTGGTGTCACTATGGCAGGCGTGGGAACTGCGAAAACTGCCATGCCTGCGATCTCGCCGCTCACCGGCGATCCCATCAAGCGGGCCGATGCCGAGCGGCTAGCGGGGGTGCTGAAGGCCTTCGCCGATCCGGCGCGACTCCGGTTGCTCAGCCTGATCCAGTCCGCGCCGGAGGGTGAGGCGTCAGTGAGTGACCTCACGTCGGCGCTCAATCTCTCTCAACCGACGGTGA
Source organism: Micromonospora sp. SD19 (assembly GCF_054462275.1). Lineage (NCBI taxonomy): Bacteria > Bacillati > Actinomycetota > Actinomycetes > Micromonosporales > Micromonosporaceae > Micromonospora > Micromonospora sp. SD19. Next base: position 284,389 of record NZ_JBTLMN010000009.1, on the reverse strand, counting down.
GTCATCACCTTCGGATCCTCACCGAGGCCGGCCTGCTCGAACGCGACAAGCGTGGGGTCTGGGCGTACTACCGCCTGGTGCCCGCCGCGATCGCGCAGATCGCCGACCTGTTGACGCCACCCCGGAAGCGGGCGACGAAGCGGGCCCGCTGACCGGGGCCGGGGAGCCGGCCCGTCACATCCGCGCCAACGTTCGGATGCCGAGCAGGTCCAGCCCCTGCCGCAGGGTCCGGGCGGTCAGCCCGGCCAGCAGCAGCCGGCTCTCCCGCAGTTCGTCCGACGCGCGCAGCACCGGGCAGCGCTCGTAGAACGCGCTGAACGCGGTAGCCAGCCGGTGCAGGTACCCGGCGAGCTGGTGGAGTTCGAGGCTCCGCTCCACCTCGCCGACCACCCCGGCGAAGCCGAGCAGCTCGACCGCGAGCGCCCGCTCCGCCGGCTGCGCGAAGACAATGGGCGCGTCCGGCCGCGCGTGGACGATCGGCGCATCCGGCTGCGCGGCGGTCCCGGCCCGCCGCAGCACCGACCGGATCCGGGCGTACGCGTACTGGAGGTAGGGCGCGGTGTTGCCGTCCAGCGCCAGCATCCGCTCCCAGTCCAGGACGTAATCCTTGGTCCGGTCGACGGACAGGTCCGCGTACTTGATCGCGCCGATGCCCACCGCGCGGCCGATCTCGGCGGCGGCTTCGGTGTCCAGGTCCGGGTTTCTGCTACGGGCCAGGTCGGTGGCGCGGGCGACCGCCTCCTCCAGCAGGCCGACCAGCTTCACCGACTCACCGGCCCGGCTACGCAGCATCCGACCGTCGGCGCCGAGGATGGACCCGAAGCCCAGATGCTCGGCCCGGACCGGTGGGCGGAGCCAACCGGCCGCCTCGGCGACGGCGAACACCATCGCGAAGTGCTGCCGCTGCGGCAGGCCGACGACGTACAGCAGCCGGGTCGCGCCCAGCTCGCCGACGCGCTGCCGCAGCGCGGCCAGGTCGGTGGCCGGATAGCCGTACCCACCGTCACTCTTGCGCACGATCAGCGGCAGCGGCGCGCCGTCCCGGCCGGTGAACCCGGGCGGGAAGACGCACTCGGCCCCACCGCTGGGCCGCAGCAGCCCCAGCCGGTCCAGGTCGTCGACGACACCAGCGAGCAGATGGTTGTAGGCGCTCTCGCCCCGGAAGTCGTCGCCGGACAACCCCACGTCGAGCAGGTCGTACACGGTCAGGAAGTACCGCTCGGACTGCGTCACCAGCAGCCGCCACAGCCGCCGGGTCCGCTCGTCGCCGCCCTGCAACGCGACCACCCGCAGCCGGGACCGTTCCCGGAACGCCTCGTCTTCGTCGAACTTCACGCGGGCCGCCCGATAGAAGGTGTCCAGGTCGCCCATCGACAGGTGCTGCGCGGCCTCGGCCTCACCGAGGTCGATCAGGTGCTCGATCAGCATGCCGAACGGTGTCCCCCAGTCACCCAGGTGGTTGACCCGCACCACCCGGTGCCCGAGCCAGGTCAGCAGCCGCACCGCCGCGTCACCGATGACGGTCGAGCGGAGGTGCCCGACGTGCATCTCCTTCGCCACGTTGGGCGCCGAGTAGTCGACCACCACGGTCTGCGGCGTCGCCGTCGGCGGCACGCCGAGCCGGGCGTCGCCCGCCAGCCCGGCGACCAGGTCGGCCAGCGCCCGGTCGGCGAGTGTCAGGTTGATGAAACCCGGCCCGGAGACCTCGGCCGACACGCCGATGTCGTCGAGCACCGCGTGGGCCAGCACCGCGCCGGCGATGTCCCGCGGCGGGCGACCGAGCCGCCGGGCCAGCGCCAGCGCCGCGTCGGACTGGAAGTCCGCGCGCCCGGACCGCCGCACCAGCGGGTCGACCGGGCCGCCGGCCACCGCCGCGAACGCCGGTGCCAGCCGGTCGGACAACAACTTTTCAAGATCCATGGGTACGCCGATCTCGCTCGGACCCGCGCTGTCACGCGAGCCGTTGACGGGGAGATGCGGGCGGACCGAGGACGACCAGCGAACGACCGGCGGCTCGATCCGCCGGTCGCAGGAACAGGTCAGCGCGGGCGGGCGACGGGTCGCCGGCGTCGCTCCGCACCGACCTGGACGTCACCCGACAGTCCGGTGGTGCAGTGAGCGATTACGCTGGTCATGCGGGGCAGCCTAGCGGCCCGGTCGATGTGACGACACCTCAATTCCGGTGGCCCGGTCGATCCTCGCGCCGCCTGGTGATCGTTTCGGTCGGCGCGACGCTGGGCACCTTCCCGGCACAGACAAGGGGTGATGATGAGCCGATCCGCACCACTGCCACCGGCACGTACCCGACGTGCGCTCGCGCTGCTCCCACTGCTCGGCACCATCGCGCTGGCCGCCGCCTGCACCACCACCGGGGAACCGCCCGACTCGGCCCCGGCGACCACCGCGCCGACCACCACGTCGGCGTCGGCGCCCCCGACGGGCGCACCGTCTCCGAGCGCGAGCAGCCCCCGGGTGACCATCCCGACCTCGGCCTTCGTCGAGTTACCCGCCGAGCTGCGGAAGTCTCCACGACGGACGACACCCGTCGAGGAGGCCCTGCCGACGCTGTGTGGCAACGAGTTTGGCACCGGCGGCCGGCAGGTCACCGCCAGCGCCGCGATGACCGTGACCTACCAGACGGCCGGCGAGCCCGCCAGCAACGTGCCGCAGGGGATGATCCACCAGACCATCTTCACCTTCGACGGCGCCGGAGCCTCGGCCTACCTGGACCGGCTCCGCACCGCCGTGCAGGCGTGTCCCTCCTACGAGCAGGCCGGAAACCGGGTCACCGTCAAGAGCGAGGTGCTGACCGGGGTCGGTGGCGAGGGGCTGCTGCTGACCCGGACCTGGCCGGAGACGAGCCTGAACGGCGAACGCACCGGCGGCACCGCGTCCAGCCAGATCGCCGTGGCCCGCGTCGACAGCACGGTGACGGTCTTCAACGACCAGGGGTGGGAGGGCACCAGCGGCAACCCGGCCATCCTGGACCGGGTCCTACGCGACGGCGTACGCGCCATCGACGCCTGGCAGCGGTAGCTCACCCGGCCGCCGCCGGGGCGGGGCTTCCACCGATCGGTCCGATCCTCGGTCGGATCATGGACAACAGGACGCAAGCTGTGCTCACGCCGCGAGACCTTGGGCTCTCGGTCCACAGTGGGGTTACCGGATACGGCAGCCTGCCGGGCCATCAGCAGTGGTCGGTGGAGGAGGTCGTCATGTCCGATGCTCAGGAGACGAAGGCGCCGTGGCTGCCGCCGCGGTGGTTCATCCGGTTGGCCTGGTCGGTGCACCGGGGTGTGTACCGGGTCACCGGCAGCCGGGTCGGGCTGTGGCGGCCGCGCGAGCACCGCTGGGGCACGCTGCGGCTGACCACCATCGGTCGCCGCACCGGCCAGCAACGTAGCGTCATCCTCGCGTACTTCGAGGACGGCCCGAACCTGGTCGGGGTGGCGATGAACGGGTGGGGCGAGGGCGCCCCCGCCTGGTGGCTCAACCTTCAGGCCCACCCGGACGCGTCAGTGGACCTGGCCGACGGGCGGCGGCTGGTCCGCGGCCGGGCCGCCACCGCCGACGAGCGGGCGCGACTGTGGCCACGCTGGCGCGGGGCCGACAAGAACTTCGAGGCCCATGCGGCGCGGCGATCGTCGGAAACCACTGTGGTGGTGCTGGAGCCCAGATCGGGTGGCGACTCCTCAATGCAGTGACGCGGTTGTTGACCTCAACACCCCGGGTCCACCGGGCTACCAGCGCTGCCACCCGGTCAACGGCCGAACGCGAGGTAGAGACCCAGGCCGAAGTTCACCACCAGGATGATCGCGCCGGCGACGGCAGACCAGCGCTGCCACGCCGTCCACCGGACCGTCCTCTGGGATTCGACGATGCCCGCCTCCTCCACCCGCACGGCGGCGATCCTCTCCCGCTCGCTGGTGTCCCGGCGGTCTGCGGTCATGTTGGCGCTGAACAGGGCGACGTTGGCGCGGAGCTCCTCGGTGAGAAATTGGAGAGCCTGCGTCATCGAGTCGATCGAACCATTGATCTTTCGCAGGTGCTCATCGTGCCCCTGTAGACGTTGCTCGATCCGACCCGCGTCGAGACCGCGGGCGTAGGCAGCCGCCTTTTCCTCGGTGTTCTCCGGACTTGTCATGGTGCCCTCGGCGTCGACGACGGCGCCGCGATCCCCCGCTGGGGCGGAATCTCCACGGCCGCCAGATGGCAGGGCCGGTGTCGAGGCGGGGTGCTTGTGAGAAGCATGGATGTCACCTCCTGAACCCGCACCACCTGGTCCGATGCATCAGTCGTACCACTCGCAGACCGTGAACGCCACTGCTCGGATCCGACAAAACCCCAGGTCAAAGGCCATTCCCGCTCAGCTCGCGCCGGGGTCGTGGGGCCGGGCAAGCCCGGGGAGACAACCGCGGCGGTACGCCGTTGCGAGCGCGTACATCCCGGGTGGTAGGCCCGTTGGCAACTCCGGCATGACGACTCGCGGGCGGTCCCGTTCCTACGCTGCCGCATGTAGTCGTCAGCCGACCGAGGGGAACCACGATGTCCGTCCGCCACCTGCTCGCCACCGCCGTAGCCGTCCCAATCGGGGGGATCACGCTCAGCGCGCCGGCAGCCGCGCACGCCTCGGCCCAGTCGACCGCAGCCGCTGCGCTCTCCATGAGCTCCGGGCGTCTCGGTGCCAGCGCCGCCGTCCTGCTGGGCCTGGCCGGCGCCGTCGTCGGGGGGCTGGCTCTGGCCCGCCCCGCCAGTCGCATCGGCACCGGCTCGGGCAGCCTCGGAGCCGTCCTGGCCCTGGCGGCGGGCCTGATCAGCATGGCGCTCGGTGGGCTGGTGGTGGTCACCTCCGACAGTGGCATCGGCACCGGCAACGGGCGAGGCGGCGCCTTCGTGGCCCTGGTGGTTGGACTGGTCGGCGTGGTCCTCGGTGGGCTGGCTCTGGCCCGCGCCCGTCGCACTGCTCGGCTGACCACCTGACCGGTCGGCACGCGGGTCGGAGCCCCGGTGGTGGCGCTGCCCGCCACCGTGGGCGTGCTCAGGAGCGGGTGAGCCAACCAGGCACGGTCAGGCCGGACTCGTAGGCGAGGATCACCAACTGGGCCCGGTCCCGGGCAGCGGCCTTGGTCATGATCCGGCTGACATGTGTCTTGGCGGTGGCCGGGCTCAGCACCAGGCGCGAAGCGATCTCGTCGTTGGACAGACCGGCCGCGACCAGCGCCAGCACTTCACGCTCGCGCTCGGTGAGCACGCTCAGTCGCGGCCCCGGATCGGGATGCCCGGCCCGGGCCGCGAACTCGGCGATCAACCGGCGGGTGATCGACGGCGCGATCAGCGCGTCACCCCGGGCCACGACCCGCACTCCGTGGATCAACTCGGCCGGCTCGGTGTCCTTGACCAGAAAGCCACTGGCGCCGGCCCGCAGCGCCCCGTAGACGTATTCGTCCAGGTCGAACGTGGTCAGGATGATGACCCGGGCGTCGGAGTTCCCGACGATCTCCCCGGTCGCGGCCAGGCCGTCCAGCCCGGGCATCCGGATGTCCATGAGCACGACATCCGGCCGCAGTTGCCGGGCGAGCCGCACCGCCTGCGCGCCGTCGGCAGCCTCGCCGACCACCTCGATGCCGTCCTCGCCGTCCAGGATGGACCGGAAACCGGCGCGGACCAGGGTCTGGTCGTCGACGAGCAGCAGCCGGATCATGCCCGCTCCCCCGCCGGGCTCGGCCGCGCCGGCAGCCGGGCGCAGACCCGAAAGCCACCGTCCGGCTGCGAGCCCGTGGTCAGCGAACCGCCCAGTGCCCGTGCCCGCTCCCGCATTCCGGAGATCCCGCTGCCCGGCGTGCCCGGTTGACTGGTGCCGTCGTCCTCGACCTCCACGAGCACGTCATCGTGGTCGGGCCGGACCCGGACCACCGCGGTGGTGGCACCCGCGTGCCGCGCCACGTTGGTGAGCGCCTCCTGGACGATCCGGTACACCGCCAGGTCGACCTCCGGTGGCAGCGGCCGGGTCTCGGCCAACTCGGTGCGGATCTCCAACTCCGGCCGACCGGCCGTCCTGACGAGATCGTCGAGGCGGGACAGACCGGGTGCGGGCACTGCCGCCCCCGCACCCTCTTCCCGCAGTACGCCGAGCGTCGCGCGCAACTCGTGCAGGGTCTCCTTGCTGGCCTGTTTGATCGCGGTGAGGGCCTGCTCGGACCGGGCCGGGTCGGGCCGGTGCAGCGCGGCGCTGGCCTGCACGTTGATCAGTGACAGGTGGTGGCCGAGCACGTCGTGCAGTTCCCGGGCGATGCGCAGCCGTTCCTCGGTGGCTCGTCGGCGGGCCTCCTCCTCCACCCGCTGCTCGGCGACGACGGCTCGGGCCTGCGCCTCGGCGAGATAGGCGCGACGGTTGCGGGTGACGCCGACGATGACCGCGACGAGCCAACCGGCGTGCAGCAGCGTCGCCCCGTTCATGCTGGTCGGGGAACGGTTGTAGCTGTCCGCCACGGCGAAGGCGATCACCGAGGCGAGACCCAGCCCGATGGCGACCGCGAGGTGCCCCTCGTCGACGACTGTGTAGAGCGCCACGACGAACACCAACATGATCGGACCGGGCCGGTGCAGCAGCGCCCCGTACGCGCCGACGGCGGCCAGCGCCACGACGCCCACCGGCACCGGGTGACGCCGGCGGACGTACAGCGCGCCGGACGAGAGCAGCACCACAGGCAGGGCCGCCCATTCGGCGGTGGTGTCGAGGCCGCGCGACTGCACCACCAGGCCCACGAGGGCGATCAGGCCGACGACGAGCACCAGGGCCGTGTTCGCCGAACGGCCGCGCCACCCTGACATGCGCGGAAGCCTAGCCGCTCGGCGGGGAACGGGAGAAGGTCTGACCCGGGGCTGGCGATGGCGTCCTCAGTGGGAGCTCGGTGCGGGCCGGTGGCCGTCCCTCAGGTTCGCGTCGTAGCCGGCGGCCTGGAGGGCGAACAGTTCGGCGTACCGGCCGCCGGTGGCGACGAGGTCGGCGTGTGAGCCGGCCTCGACCAGTCGGCCGTGGTGCAGGACGAAGATCCGGTCGGCGTGCCGGACGTTGGCGAGCCGGTGCGTGATGAGGATCGTCGTGGCGCGACCTCTGCGGTCCCGAATGGCCTGGAACAGGGCATCCTCGGCGCGGGGGTCGAGCGCGGAGGACGGCTCATCCATGATCAGCAGTTCGGCGTCGCGCAGGAAGCCGCGGGCCGCGGTGATGCGTTGCCACTGCCCACCGGAGAGGTCCTGACCGCGCGCGAAGGTCCGGTCGAGCAGTGTCTCGTACCCGTGCGGAAGTTCGTTGATCATGTCGTGGGCGACCGCGCGGCCGGCGGCGGCCTCGATGCGATCCTGCCGGGCCTCGCTGTCGACGTCGCCGATGGCGATGTTCGTGGCCGCGGTGAACGGCCACTTGTGGTATTCCTGCGTCACGACCGCGATCCGGGCCCGCAGCCCGTCGACGTCGAGCTCCGACAACGGGCGGCCGTTCCACTCGATACCGCCAGCGGTGGGCACGCGCAGGCCGGCGACCATCGCGGCGAGGGTGGTCTTGCCCGAGCCGTTCTCCCCGACGAACGCGACCGTCTGCCCGGCGGTGATCGTCAACGTGACGCCGTCGACGGCCGGGGTGTCCCGGTCGGGATAGCGCAGGCTCACCCCGTTGACCGTCAACTCCCGCAACCGGTCCGGCGCGGCCCCGGCTTCGTCGTCGGCGTTGCCCGGCAGGTAGGCGTCAGCGCGGGTCATGAAGCCGGTGTAGTCGCCGAAGTGCTGCCCCTCGGTGTAGACGTGGTCGACCTGGAAGGTCGCGATGGCCAGGGACCGTTGCGCGGACTGCACCGCGATGACGCAGGTCGCCGCCGCGGCGAGCGGGATCTGCCCGTCCAGGAGCAGCAACCCGAGCAGGGCGTAGACGGTGCCGGTGGCGAGGCCACCGATGATCGCTCCGACAGTGGTGGTCGTGGTGACGCGCCGGGCCAGGGCGAGCTGGATGTCGGTCTCCACCCGCATCACCCGGTCGTACTGGTCGAGCAGGAACCGGCGCAGACCGTACGAGCGCAACTCCGGTGCCGAGGCACGTTCGGCCATCAACTTGTGCAGCAGCCACAGTCGACGTCGGCGCACCGATCCGGCGGTGTACGTCTGGTAGCGCAGATGCCCGGCCCGCAACGACGCCCATGCCGTGGGCACCGTGGCGACCAGCAGCGCCAGCAGCAGCAGCGGATGGATGATGATGACGGCAGCCGCCACGGCGAGCAGGCCGGCCAGCCCGGCGAGCAGGTTCATCGACGCCTGCACCAGCCCGATCGTCGACTCGGTGCCCCGCGAGGCGCGTTCCATGTCGTCGGCGAACGCGTCCGCGTCGAACGCCTCCAACCGGACCGCTGTGGACACCTCGAACAGGCCTCGCTCCACCTCCCGGCTCACCCGGGGCGTCAGCCCGTTCTGCGCGTACCCGGTGGCGATGCCCATCCCGGCGCGGAGCGCGACCGTCACGGCCAGCACGACCAGCGCGGGCAGTGCCGCCCGCACCTTGTCCGGTGTCGGCCCGCCGGCGAACAACTCCACCAGCACCCGCTGCGTGGCCAGCAGCCCGAAGGCCGCCATCACCCCCGCGCCGACGGTGGCCACAGCCACCACACCGGTACGGAGCCGGTCCGCGCGCCAACTGATGCCGAGTGCGGTCCACACCAACCTGGGCAACTCCGCGAAGACGGCGAAGACGCCGGCCTCGGCGCGCGCCCGCACCCCCGTCTCCCACCACATCTCCCGCAGTTCCGGCAGCACCGATTCGGTACGTCCCGGGCGGGACTGCTCTGGCCTGACCCGGTGGGCCTCTGCGGTGGCGGTCTCGCTCATGGACGTACCTCCCGGGCGGCGCGGCCGACGCCGTCCCCCGCGGGCGGGCGGGGTGGCGGCTTTCTGGAGGATTGGACCACCCGGACGTAGCTGTCGGCAATCGCCCGCGCACTTACAGTTATGAATGCGATAGTGCCGGGGAGCCGCCCTGGCGTGTCACTCCGCGCGCAGGGCGTCGAGGCGCGCTCGCAGTGCCGTGGCGATCTCGCCCGCCGCGACGATCTGGTCCGGGGTGAGGGCGTCGACGAAGAGTTCACGGATGGCGCGCAGGTGCGGAAAGGTGGCGCCCTTGAACGCCTCGGCGCCGGCTGTCGTGAGCAGCACCTCGGCGCCACGGGGCACCGTCGCGCACTCCTGGCGGCGGATCAGGCCGCGCCGTTCCATCCGCCCGAGGTGGTGCGAGAGGCGGCTCCGCTCCCACCCGATGTGCGCGGCGAGTTCGGACGACCGCATCGCCTGACCCTGCGCCTCGCTGAGGGCGAGGAGCACGGCGTAGTCGCCCGTCGAGAGCGAGGAGTCGCTCTGCAACCGGGACTCGAGCCGGGAGCCGAGCGCTGCCGTCGTCTCGATGAAGTCCCGCCAGATCCGCAGCTCGTCGGCGGTGGGGAGCTGGCGCCCCCGCCGGGCCGGTGTGGCGTCCGTCATCTCACTCTCCTGGGAATTGACGTGTCAATTGCCAAGTTAGCATCATTGACACGTCAACCGGTAGGTCTGCTTCCGCAGCTCGCCGGCTGAGCACCGAGGAGGGGACGATGGCAGCTGCAGACTTCGAGCTGGGGCTGAACTCGTTCGGGGAGGTCGCCACCGACGGCGACCGGACCCTGAGCGACGCCGAGACCGTACGGCTACTCGTCGACGAGGCACGGCTCGCCGAGTCGGCCGGACTCGACGTGTTCAGCGTCGGTGAGCACTACCGCGAGGGACACAACGACTCGGCGGCACCCGTGCTGCTGGCCGCGGCCGCGACGGCGACCGAGCGAATTCGTCTCGGCACCTCGGTCACCGTGCTCAGCACCAACGACCCGGTACGGCTCTACCACGAGTTCTCCACCCTCGACGCTGTCTCCAACGGCCGCGCCCAGGTGATCCTCGGCCGCGCCTCGGCAACCGAGTCGTTCCCGTTGTTCGGTTACGACCTCGCCGACTACGAGCGGTTGTTCGAAGAGAAGCTGGACCTCTTCCTGCGGCTGCGACAGGACGAACCGGTCACCTGGTCCGGCACGGTACGAAGCCCGCTCACCGCGCAGCGGCTGCACCCACGGATGCCCGCCGGCGGCATCCCGACCTGGATCGGGGTCGGGGGAAGCCCGAACTCGGTCATCCGCGCCGCCCGGCACGGACTTCCGCTCATGCTCGCGATCATCGGCGGGCGTCCGCAGCGCTTCGCCGGCCACGTCGACCTCTACACCAGGGCGCTCGAACAGTTCGGGCATACCCTGCCGCCAATCGGGCAGCACTCCCTCGGCCTGGTCGCGGACACCGACGAGGAGGCGGTGGAGACGTGGTGGCGGTACTGGCAGCCGGTCGCGACGGCCCTGGCCGCCGAACGCGGCTTCTACAAACCGGACCGCGCGCGCTACGAGGCCGAAATCGACCACGGGGCGCTGTTCGTCGGCTCACCCGAGACGGTGGCGCAGAAGATCGCCACTGTCGCTCGCGACCTGCGGCTGAGCCGCTTCGACCTGAAGTACGACATCATGCACCTGCCCCGCGAGGCCCGTGCGCGCACGATCCACCTGCTGGGCAGTGCGGTCGCGCCACGGGTCCGGGAGCTGCTGGCGAAGGAGCCCAACCATGTCTGATCTCTTGTTCGGCCTTGACACGTTCGGTGACGTACCGCAGGACGACGCCGGCAAGCTCGTCTCCCACGCGGCGGCGATCCGGCAGGTCGTCGACGAGGCGGTGCTCGCCGACCAGCTCGGGGTCGACGTCATCGCCCTGGGCGAGCACCACCGTCCGGAGTACTCCGTCTCCACACCGGAGACGGTGCTGGCCGGCATCGCCACCCGCACCTCGCGGATCCGGTTGGCCTCCGGCGTGACAGTGCTGAGCTCGGACGACCCGGTGCGGGTGTTCCAGCGCTTCGCCACCGTGGACGCGCTGTCGAACGGCCGGGCCGAGGTCATCCTCGGCCGCGGCTCGTTCACCGAGTCGTTCCCGTTGTTCGGTTACGACCTGCGCGACTACGACACGCTGTTCGAGGAGAAGATCGACCTGTTCGTGAAGTTGCTGGACGAGAAACCGGTCACCTGGAGCGGGACCCTGCGTGCCCCGCTGGAGAACGCCGACGTCTTCCCGAAGACCGAGTCGGGTCGCCTGGACACCTGGGTCGGCGTGGGCGGCTCGCCGCAGTCGGTCGTCCGCACCGCCCAGTACGGGCTTCCGCTCATGCTCGCCATCATCGGCGGCGCTCCCGACCGCTTCGCGCCCTACATCGACCTCTACCGCCGGGCCGCCGCGCAACTCGGCACCACCGCGCACCCGGTCGGGATGCACTCGCCCGGCTTCATCGCCGACACCGACGAGGAGGCCAAGGAGATCTACTGGCCGCACTACCGGATCATGCGGGACCGGATCGGCAAACTGCGGGGTTGGCCGCCGATCCGCCGCCAGGAGTTCGACTCCGAGGTGGAGAACGGCTCCCTCTACATCGGTTCACCGGAGACGGTGGCCCGCCGCATGGCCCGGGCGATCCGCAGCCTCGGCGTCGGCCGGTTCGACCTCATCTACTCGGCCGGAGCACAGCCGGCGAGCGCCCGCATGCGCGCCGTGGAACTGTACGGCTCGAAGGTGATCCCCATGGTCCGCGAACTGCTGGCCTGACCGCCACTTCCCCGCGAGAGGACGACATGACCGACAACGACCGAAGCCGGCCTGCCACCCTCGGCATCCTCGGTGCCGGCAAGGTGGGCACCGTGCTCGCCCGGCTCGCCGTCGCCGCCGGCTACCGGGTACGGGTAGCCGGCTCCGGCGACCCGGCGAAGATCGCCCTCACCGTCGAGGTGCTCGCCCCGGGGGCCGAGGCCACCACCGCGCTGGACGCGGCGACCGACGCCGACATCGTCGTCCTCGCCCTACCCCTGGGCAAGCACCGCAGCATCCCCGCCGAGGCGTTGCGTGGCAAGCTCGTCGTCGACGCCATGAACTACTGGTGGGAGATCGACGGCATCCGCGACGACCTCACCGACCCGCGTACCTCGTCGAGCGAGATCGTCCAGGCGTTCCTGTCCGGCTCCCGGGTGGTGAAGGCGTTCAACCATATGGGTTATCACGACCTGGAGGACGAGGCCCGACCGGCCGGGGTGGCCGGGCGCAAGGCCATCGCGATCGCCGGCGACGACAGCGCCGACGTCGCCGAGGTGTCGACACTGGTGGACGCGCTCGGCTTCGATCCGGTCGTCGCCGGCCCGCTGGCCGAGGGGGTACGACTCGAACCGGGCAGCGAGTTGTTCGGCGCCAACGTGAGCGCCGACGAGGTCCGCGCGATGCTCGACCGCTTCCCGGAGTCGGAGCGGGGACGGGTCGTCACCGCCGCCCGAGCCTCGACCTCACCCGGGGCCGCCTAGCGCGGCTACGCGGCGAAGGCCGCCCTCGGTTCGAGGAGCTGGCCGACGGCGTACTCCTCGTCGAAGGCGGCCGGGCCGAGCGCTTCGACCGCGGCGGCGCGCATCCGGGCGAGGTCCGCCGCGTCGTCCGGGTCCGGCACCTGGCCGAGCGCCGCGAACGCGGCATCCGCGACGCCGATCATCCGCGCCGCCCGCAGGTGATCTCCCTCGGCGGTCGCGAGCGCGGCGCCCGCGACGCAGACGTACGGCACGAAGTCGGCCCAGCCGTTGTCGAACACCCGCTCGCGGTTCTCGGCGAACAGCGTCCGCGCCACGTCGAGGTTGCCCAGCCCCAGCTCGCAGAACGCCAGGTTGTGATACTCGGAGTTGACGGTCTTGGGTTGGCCGAGCGTCTCGTTGAGCGCGATGCTCTCCCGGTACAGCTCCCGCGCCCGAACCAGGTCGCCGGACATCCGCGCGACGCCGGCCAGCACGTGCCTCGGCCGTTCCTCGAGGGCGCGGTCGCCGGAGCGCAGCGCCACCGCCAGGGCCTCCCGCGCCCGGGCCTCCCCGCCCGCCAGGTCGCCGCCGCGGATGGCGACCCGGGCGAGGCTGTAGCGGGCCTCCACCTCACCCGCCGGGTCGCCGGCCGCCCGCGCCCGCTCGATCTCGGCCTCGCTCATCCGCACCACGGCGTCGGTCTCGCCCCGCCGGAAGGCCGAACGCACGTTCTCACTGAAGCTCATGGCCTTCTCCCCCGTCACGCTTCGCTCGGTCGCGCCGTCAACATGGTCCAGTTCTGCACGAGCGCGAAGCCCATCGACTCGTAGAGCGGCCGGCCCATCGGGCTGCTGTGCAGGTAGGCGATGTCCGCGCCGGCCGCGATGCCGTCGCGCAGCACCGCTTCGGTGAGCGCCCGGCCGAGGCCACGACCCCGGGCGGACGGTACGACGCCGATGTTGAACACACCGACCACGCCGGCGGCCCTCATGCCGAGGGCGGTGCCGACGGGACGGCCGGACTCCTCGGCCAGATAGCCGGTCACGCCGTCGGTGTCGAGCACCGCGCCGCCCATCAGCGAGCCGAAGACACCGACGGGCGCCTCGAAGCTCTCGGCGAAAGCAGCGGTGTACGTGTCGCTCTCGGCGGCGCCGACAGGGCGTACCAGGGTCTGCTGGGTCGAGCCGGTCCGGAACACGATGTCGTCGGTGGCGCAGGCCAGCAGCGGGAGGGCGCCGCGTTCGGTGAGCCCGTGCCGGGCCGCGAGCTCGGCGATCCCGGCGCTGGGCTCACCTCGGACGATGATCGACCAGTGCGGGACCTGCGCGCGGACCTCGGTTGCCAACTCGTCGAGCGAGCCGAGGTCCGGGTCCGTGGTCAGGTCGAAGACCCCGTTGAGCGACGCGACGCCGGTGTGGGTGACCCCCGCGCGAGCGGTGCCGCGTTCGGCGTACCAGCCCTTCGGTGTCACCCGGCAGAGTGTCTCGATGGCGTCGGAGTACGCCGTCGCCAACCGGTCGGCGGTGGTGCTCATGCCTGGTCTCCCCCATGGAACTAGTCCTGACGAGTCCGTCAACCTAGCCAGCAATCCGTTAGACCAGCAAACGTGACGATTCGGGCATCCGGCGGTGCTCCGTACCGATCAGGAATCGAGAAGCCCCGGGGCCGACGTCCGGCCTAGCCTTTTCCCAGAACGGCCGGCGGCACGCCGAGCCGGACGACGAGAGGGAGACCGCCCATGTCCACGAAGACCACCACCGAGTCCGACGGCTTCACCGCCGAGGAGCGCGCCGCGATGAAGGAGCGCGCCGCCGAGCTGCGCGCCGAGGGCAAGAAGGGTGCCAAGAAGGCCGACGGGCTCCAGGCGGTCCTCGACCGGATCGCGCAGATGGAGCCGGAGGATCGGGCGCTCGCCGAGCGCGTCCACGTGACGGTGACCGCCGCCGCCCCGGACCTGACGCCCAAGACCTGGTACGGGATGCCCGCCTACGCGAACGCGGACGGCAAGATCGTGGTCTTCTTCCAGGACTCCGGGAAGTTCAACTACCGGTACTCGACGCTGGGCTTCCAGGACACCGCCAACCTCGACGACGGCGACATGTGGCCGGCGTCGTACGCGCTGCAGAAGTGGAGCCCCACCGTGGAGAAGAAGATCACCGAGCTGGTGCGGGCAGCGGTTTCCTGATCGTCCCGCTAACCGCCTGGATCGGGGCGACCGCAGTGGCCGAGCGGCCAGAGGTGAGCGATGATCGGGGCCGGCGACCGAGGGAGACACAGTGCGGACGATGTGGCGCGGACCGTCAGCGGCGACACGAGCAGCCCGGTGACGGCCCGAGCGGGTGAGGCGTTCGACACCGCTCGGGCGGTCTCCCACGTCGAGTCGTTGCTCGCCGTCGAGCTGCCCACGGACGGCGAGCCGGTCAGCGAGGGCGACCCGGCCACCGGTGAGTGGACCGGCACCCGGGGGGCGGGCTTCCAGATCATTCCGCTCTGGGAGAGCGACGACCTCGTCGGTGTGTACGGCGCCGAGTGGAACGAGGCCGAGGAGGTCGCCACGGCGAACCTGACCCTTGTCGTCGGTGAACTTGACCGCCGTTGGGGCCCGCACCGCAGGGTGTCCATGCACGTACCGCTGTTCCGCAAGCAGGCCGGCGCACCGATGCCGGCGCTGTTCCAGTCCCTGAGCGACATGGACTGCTACGGCGACCTCACCGTGTGGGGGCCGACGGCGGCCGAGGGCCGGTGGGTCGCGGTCTCGGTCAACCAGTGCGACGGCGACGCCCCGATGATCATGATCGGGGTGGTCAGTCGGTTCGCGATCACCGAACTGCCGGAGTGACACGTGTCGATCACCGACCAGGCCGTGGCCATCGCGGCGGCGGAGGCCGGCGCGGCAGTCGTCCGCGCGCGATTCGGGTCGCCGCTGACCCGCTTCATGAAGATCGGAAACGACTTCGCCACCACCGTCGACATCGAGGCGGAGGAGGCCATCCTCGGCGTCCTGCGCGGGGCGCGCCCCGACGACCTCGTGGTGGGCGAGGAGAGCGGGCGCACGGGCACCGGCGACAACGGCCGCACCTGGCTTGTCGATCCGCTCTGCGGCACGGCGAACTACGCCGCCCGCACCACGCTCGTGTCGGTCAACGTCGCGCTGCTCACCGGGACGGGCTGCGCCGTGGCCGCGTCGGCGGACCCGTTCAGCGGTGAGGTGTTCTGGACCGACGGCGGTGCCGCGTACGTCCGCCTCGCGGGCACCGACGAGCGGCTCGTGCCGTCGGCCGAGTCGAGGCTGGTCGACGTCAACCTCGACCCGCCGTTCCCCAGCCGGGACGTCTTCCTGGCCGCCCGGATGCTCGCCGACGAGGACTTCATCGAGCAGTTCCACCCCCGGGTGGTCTCCACCAGCCTGGCCGTTGCGTGGGTCGCCGCCGGTCGCCGCGCCGCCTACCTGACGGACCGCCACGACCTGAGCCGCAGCGTGCACTTCGCGGCCGGAATCGCGCTCTGCCAGGCGGCCGGTTGCGTGGTCACCGGGCTCGACGGCGAACCGCTGCACACCGGTGGGAACGGTCTCGTGGTGGCCGCTGACGAGCGGACACACGCCGCCCTGCTGACACTCGTCCGGAGGCAGCGCCCCGGACCAGCATGACACTTGACATGAAGTGGGGTTGAGGTTCTAGCGTCCCTAGATGATCACGTCCGGGCCGTCGCGTCCGGACGTCCGTCAGCCGAGCGCCACCGTCGGAGGGAATCTGATGCACCTGCCCCGCCCGCTCCGCCCGCGTACCGTCGCGAGCGCCCACTGCGACCTGCCGTGCGGCGTCTACGACCCGGCCCAGGCCCGCATCGAGGCCGAGTCGATCAAGGCGATCTCCGAGAAGTACCAGGCCAGCGACGACCCGGAGTTTCGCACCCACTCCCTGCTCATCAAGGAGCAGCGAGCCGAGCTGGTCAAGCACCACCTCTGGGTCCTCTGGACCGACTACTTCAAGGCGCCGCACTTCGAGAAGTACCCCCAGCTGCACGGCCTGTTCAACGAGGCGACGAAGCTGGCGGGTGCCGGCGGCGCGAAGGGCGCTGCGGACCCGGCGGTCGCCGAGCAGCTCCTCGGGAAGATCGAGGAGATCTCGAAGATCTTCTGGGAGACCAAGCAGAGCTGAGCAGCCGGTACCGGGTGGCGCAGGCCACCCGGTTCGGGGTACCACGTTCGGGAGGAACCGCATGACGTCGCGCACCGACCTCGTCGAAGAGTTGATGAGCCGTTTCCCACACGTGCCGCGGGAGGCGGTCCTCAAGGAGGACCTGCTGCGGGGCGGGCTCGCCTTCGACGACGCGGCACTGACCGACAACGAACACGGCGACGTCAAGCCGAAGTCGTACTTCATCTTCTCCTTCGACCACCGGACGCTGCCGGAGCTGGGGACGGCCGCGCTGCGCCGACCGCCGGAGGAGATCGTGCTCACCGGGGGTCCGTACGAGCTACGCCGGACCGTCGTCTCGGTCCGCACCAACCCCAGTTCGCCGTACCGGGTCGGCACCGACGGCGACGGTCGACTGCGCCTGTTCCTGGACGGGCGGCCGATCGCCGACGTCGGGCTGCCCCCGATGCCGGCGTACTACCGCCACACCCTCGCCAACGGCAAGTCGGTGATGGAGGTCGCCCCGACGATCCAGTGGGGCTATCTCATCTACCTCACCGCGTTCCGGGTCTGTCAGTACTTCGGCGCCAAGGAGGAGTGCCAGTACTGCGACATCAACCACAACTGGCGGCAGCACAAGCAGGCCGGCCGCCCCTACACCGGGGTCAAGCCCGTGGACGAGGTCCTTGAGGCCTTGGAGATCATCAACCGGCACGACACCGACCGCGCGTCGCAGGCGTACACGCTGACCGGCGGCAGCATCACCTCGCAGGTCAACGGGCTCACCGAGGCCGACTTCTACGGCCGGTACGCGCAGGCGATCGAGGAGCGTTTCCCGGGCCGCTGGATCGGCAAGGTGGTGGCCCAGGCGCTGCCCCGAGCCGATGTGCAGCGGTTCCACGACTACGGGATCCGCATTTACCACCCCAACTACGAGGTGTGGGACAAGCGGTTGTTCGAGTTGTACTGCCCGGGCAAGGAGCGCTACGTCGGTCGGGAGGAGTGGCACCGGCGCATCCTCGACTCCGCCGAGGTGTTCGGCCCGCGCAACGTGATCCCGAACTTCGTGGCGGGCGTCGAGATGGCCGCCCCGCACGGCTTCACCAGCGTCGACGAGGCGATCGCCTCCACCGCTGAGGGGCTCGACTACTTCATGTCCCGGGGGATCACGCCCCGGTTCACCACCTGGTGCCCGGAGCCCACCACCCCGCTCGGCCGGACGAACCCGCAGGGCGCGCCGCTCGAATACCACGTCCGCCTGCTGGAGGTCTACCGGGCGACGATGGAGGCGCACGGTCTTTCCAGCCCGCCCGGGTACGGTCCGGCCGGGCCGGGGCGAGCGGTCTTCTCGGTCAGCTCCTTCATGGACACCCTGCCGTCGACTGATTCGTGACGGCCGCGCCGGCTGACCAGCCGTGCGGAACTGCCGAACAGCGGTATACCTCAGGGGGCATGTTCATACCCCTGAGGTATACCGCTGAGAACCGCATCGGCCCTAGCTGGCGTACGTCTCGAACTCACCGACTCGTGGCGTACCGTCGGAGCTGTTGATCTTGAAGTTGATCTTGCTCAACGAGGTCGCGGAGAAGGTGATCGCTCCGGCCCCGCTGCCGGCGGCCAGGACGGCTCCGTTGTCGTTGTTGATCAGCTGCCAGGACCCGATGGAGCCCTGGGTGCCGGACGGTTCGCGGATCACCACTCGGGACACCCGGGTCGCCGAACCCCACTTGATCGAGATCGTGCCGGTCGACCCGGCCGGCGACCAGTAGGTGCTCAGATCGCCGTCGCGGACGTTGCCGTAGCTGGTCCCGCTGGCCTTGCTGGAGCCGTCGGCGCCGGCGCCGAGGCTGAGGTTGGTCCCACCGGAGGGCGGCGGCGTGGTCGGCGGTGGCGTGGTCGGCGGTGGCGTGGTGGGTGGCGGCGTGGTCGGCGGCGGGGTGGTGGGCGGCGGGGTCTGCGGCGAGCAACTGCCGTTCGACACCTTCAGGCCCGTGTTGGCGCCGACCGTCTGACGGACGATCTCCGGTACGCAGCTCGCGCCGTCGAGGCTGTACGGGTACGGGATGCTGACCGTGGTGGTGGAGGTCGGGTTGGGGCCGGCCGGGTAGTTCTCGCTGCCCGCGCTGGACCAGGTCACGTTGTCGAAGATGTTGCCGCCGACCTGCCAGTAGCCGCGCTCGTTGGTGTAGAAGGTGCCCAGGACGTCCTTGGAGTCGCGGAAGTAGTTGTTCTCCACCTTGGCCCTGGCGCCGGCCCGCGAGTTGATGCCGGACTCGTGCAGGCTCACGTAGTGGTTGTTGTAGATGTGGGCCACACCGCCGCGCAGCAGAGGCGTCCGGGAGTCGATGTTCTCGTAGAGGTTGTGGTGGTACGTGATGTAGCCGTTCGACAGGTCGCTCTCACTGGACCCGACGAGGCCGCCGCGACCAGAGTTGCGCAGGATGCTGTAGGACAGCGTCACGTACTGGGTGTTGTCCTTCATGTCGAAGAGGCCGTCGTACCCTTCGGACTCCCCACCCGAGGCTTCCAGGGTGACGTGGTCGACCCAGACGTTGCGGACCGTGCTCTCCATGCCGATCGCGTCCCCACCGTTCGAGGTGGGCGAACCCGACTTCTTGACGTTCCGCACTGTCACGTTCTGGATGATGATGTTGCTGGAGTCCCGGATGTGGATGCCGAGCTGGTCGAAGACGGCGCTGCCGACCCCGATGATGGTGACGTTGCTGATCTGCTTGAGCTCGATCACGCCCGCCGCGGTGTTGCAGCTCGACCCCGACACCTTGCTGGTGTTGCCGTGGTTGATGGTCCCGCTGACCTCAATGGTGATCGGGGTGCTGCTGCTGGGCCGACCGCACAGCGCCGCGTGGATCGCCGTCCCGGTGGTGGCCCGCACCGTCTGCCCGCCCGCGCCGCCGGTGGTTCCGCCGTTCTGGGTGGCGTAGCCGGTGGCGTTGCCGACCGCCGCCGAGGCCTGCGGGGTCGGCACTGTCACCCCGACCGCTACCAGCACGGCCGCGGTGGCCAGCACCGCCCGACGTCGCAACACGACTCGTCGTCTCATGTCGCCTCACCTTCGCATTCGTCTCGTACCAGGTTTCGACTCGACGGACACCGCGATCACACCTGCCGACGGACGTCGTTCAGGAATTGGCGGCAGTCAATCGCGAGAATGTCATCGAGATCTTTCGTGCCCTGGTGGAAGCACTGATGTGTCGGGTGAGCGCGGCGCTCCTGGTGACGCCACTCGCCCGACCGTTAATCGAAACATCGATGTAACGCAATCGTAGGAAAGCGGTTTCCCTGAAGGCAATAGCTGACGCTTGCAGGTTTGTTGCAGTGCTCCCGGACGCTCGGGCGAGCGGGCGGGGCGCTCGCCGAGCCCGGTCCGCAGGTTGGCGCACGCGCGGTATTGACAGCGCCGGACCGGCCACCGATGCTCTGCTAAATCAGTTTAGCGACCGGCTCGCTCCGACCCGTCCCCTCCCGGTCCCGGGCAGGCTCGTCGACTGAGCGCACCACCCCCGAGAAAGGACCCGCATGAGACTGCGAAAAGGACTGATCCCGCTCGCCACCGCCGTCGTCCTGGCCACCGCCTCCGGCACGGCGTACGGCAGCGCGACCGGTAGCCCCGGCGCCCCGGACGGAATCCGCAGCATCACCCCGATCACCACCGTCTACACGTACGGCCAGAAGGTCTCCGCGGTGGCGATCGAGTACGGGGCCACTGTCAACCCCCGCACCCTCGACACCGACACGTTCGCGGTGACCGACACCATCTACAACTTCCGCTTCAACCCCATCGAGGACCTGCCGAAGCTCGCCGAGCGGACCGTCACCCGCACCTACACCAACTCGGCACCGGACACCCGCGACGACCACCGGTCGACGCCGGGCAGGTACGTCATCGTCGAACTCGACCCCGCGGACACCGGCGGCTCGACGGTCATCGTCTCCAAGTGCCCGACGTTCCTCTGCACCGTGAAGGTCAACCCCGAGCTGCCCACCCGGGTCGTGCAACGCGAGGACGTGCACGGCCAGCCCGGCCGAGGGGCCGGTAAGGGGCCGGTGCTCGCCCGCGCCACCCCGCGCGAGTCCCGACCGGTCACCGCGAAGCCGGTCAACCACCTGGTCGACGAGTTCACCTACGGCTCGTTCCTCAGCGGTGGGATGGTGCTGCCGTACCACTACCACCTGCCGAAGAACTACCAGCCGGGCCGCACGTACCCGCTGATGGTCGTCCTGCCCGGTCACGGAATGGGCTGGGACGGCGACAACCTCGGTGTCCAGCTCGCCGCCGACATCCCGGCGACCGCGTGGCTCCAACCGCAGTGGACCGGCACCTCCGAGGACGTCATCGTCCTGGCGCCGCAGCACCAGCGGGTCGGTGGAGCCGCCGAGGCGGACCTGCTGGTCAAACTGCTCGACCAGTTCGTCGACCAGTTCGCGGTGGACACCCGTCGGGTGTACGCGACCACCGTGTCGTACGGCTCGCAGCTGCTCTGGGAGGCGTTCGCCAAGCGTCCGGACCTGTTCGCCGGCGGGTTGGTGACCGGTGGTTTCCCGGTCAACGCCACCCAGGCGAGCGCCATCGCGGCGGCCGAGGTGCCGGTGTGGATCACCCACGGCGAGCACGACCACCTGCTCAACGTCTCCGGCGCGCGCAACTCCACGGCGGTGCTGCGGCAGGCGTACGCCGCCCGGGGCAAGACGCCCGAGCAGGCCGCCGACCTGGTGCGCTACACCGAGTACGCCGACGCCGCGTTCTCGGTGCCGGACTACCACGCGGCGTTCGGGCCGACCTACGAGGACGCCGGCATCCTGCGCTGGCTGCTCGACCAGGCCAAGCCGTAGGGTCGCGGGTCGGGCGACGCCACGCCTCGACCCGACGGCGCGATCTGTTCGCGTCGACGGGTCACCGGTGGGCGTCGCCCGGGTCGGGCTCGCCAGCGGTTGCCGCGCCCCCGACGAGCACGGACTCCTGAGCCTCCTGCCGGCCCTCCTGCCGGGCGCGGGCCAGCAGGCCGGCCAGTCGACGCCGCCGGTGCCGGGCCGCGGCCCGCAGCCCCAGGAGCAGGCCGGCGAGCAGAGCGAGCAGTGCGAGCAGTGCCCACGGTACGACCCAGGTGGTGACGGTGGCGGAGGCCGGACGGAGGTCGGCTCCGGCCTGGCCGTCGCCCAGCAGCGTCGGCGACGTGGTGACGGTCGTGCGGAGGCGGCCCAGGGCCCACACGCCGTCGGCCCGGGTCCGCACCGTCCGGCTGCCGCCGGGCAGCAGCTCCTCGACGGCGCTGGTGGCGTCGTGGCTGCTGCGGCCGAGCAGGTCGGACATCGCCACCCGACTGGTGCCGCTGACCCAGACGTTGCCGTCGTTCTCGACGGTGTAGCGGACCCGCACCGTGCCACCGGCGAAGGGATTCCACGACGGGGAGTACGTCGCGTCGAGGTCCCGGACGGCAAGGGCCGCCCGCGCGGAGCCGTTGACCCGCAGCATGACCCGGAACCCGACCCGACTCTCGACGGTGACAGTGCCTCCGGCGCTGCTGACGGTCGCGGCGATGCCGGCCGGGTGGTCGCCCGGTGGGGCGCTCCTGGGCACGGTGATGGTGAACGGCACGACCCGCGTCTCGTTCGGGCCGACGGTGACCTTGTCCTGCACGTCGATCCAGGTGCCGCCGTCGACCGAGGGCCGGTCGGACGACAGCATGTTGAAGCGGCCCTTGTCGGTGAGGTACCCGTCGGCGGCCTTCAGGGCGAACGTGACGGCGGTGCGGCTGAAGTTGCGGACCGCCAGGTGCTCGGTCACTGCCTGCCCCGGGTCGAGGCTGGCGGTGATCCATCGGCGTTGGTCCGGGCCACTCGCGGTGGCCGGCTGGACCGTCCAGGTCAGGGCCTTGGGGTCCGGCTCCGCCGCCGCCGCGACCGGCGTGGCCGCAACCGCGAGGAACACGACGGTGAGGACGGCGAGCGCCCGGCGCAGCGGGGTGACGGTCATTCAGGTGGCCCTTCGGCACGGGGCTGGGCGGGGACCCGGTCCGGGCCCCCGCCCAGGCCACTACTCGAACAGTGAGAGTGTGAGGGTGGAGCTGTACTCGCCGGCCGCGACCTCGGCGGGCGTCCGCAGGTACAGGTCGGCGTTGACCGAGTACGAGTCGCTGGCGACGGCAGCGGAGTCGAAGGCCGAGACCAACAGCTCCTGGTCGACAAGGCCGACATTGTTGCCCGGCTGGGTCGGCTCGTCCAGGCTGGTCACCACCTCCTCGCCCTCGGTGACCAGGCCGGTCTCGCCGCCGTCGAGCAGGCGCGGCTTCCAACCGAAGTGGTCGGCGGTGATCGGCGCCTGACCGGCGACGCCCGCGAAGTCGGTCGCGCTGCCGAGCACCGCCCAGCTGGCGCCGTCGGGCACCTCGTCGGCGACTCGGGTGTCGGTGACCGTCACCGTCGGCAGAGTGCCGACGAACTGGCGTACCAGCAGGGTCGAGCCGTCCTCGGAGAGCGCGACGGCGTCGCCGGCGATCGACAGGGCGAGCACGCCCGGTTCCCTGATCTCGTCGATGTCGACGGTGACCCGCACGCTCGCGTCGTCACCGGGCTCGGCCAGCGCGGGCGACGGCAGCACCGCCGCCCCGGTCAGCACGGCGCCGACCGAGCAGGCCGCCAGCAACTGCCGCCGTTTGTCTGTGTTCATGTGAGCTCCGTTCTCTGCATGAGGGGTTATCCGCCGCAGGTGCCGGCGGGGTGTTGCACGGTGCGGACGGTCGTCACGTCCTGTCCGCCGATCGCCCCGGTCACCCGGACCGTCGCCGAACCCGCGGGCACCGACCCGGCCCGGGTGGTGAAGGACTGGTAGGCGTTCGCGCCGGGCGCGACCGCCGCGAAGGACCGCGTGCCGTACGGCGTCTCCATGCTCACGCCCACCGGCGCGTCATGGTCGTTGCGCGCCTGCACCGCCACGTACGCCGTGCCACCGACGCACCGCGTGGACGCGGTGACCGTCACGGGCAGGTCGACGGTGGCCGACTGGAACGCCCAGGTGTCGATCTCGAAGAGGTCCGCGCCGGCCGGGCCGGTGTAGGTGAAGTAGACGTCGTGCACGCCGCTGACACCGGTGAGTTCGGCGCTCACCTCGGCCCACTGTCCGACCGGCGTGTCCACGGCGACAGTGCCGACGACGGGACCGTTGACGTCGTCCAGCCGGACCTGGACCTGCCCGCCGGCGGCGAGCGCACGCATCCGCGCCGTCAGGCTGCGCGCGCCGCTGTCCCCGAAGTTCACCGAGGACAGCGCCGTCCAGTCCCCGTTGTCGATGTCGCGGACCACCAGGTTCGGTGCCGCACCGCCGAACTGGGCGGAGCCGCCGTCGACCTTCGTGGTCGCGACGCCCTTGCTCCAGCCGAAGGTCTCGGCCTCGAAGACGCGGTACGGGTCGAAGTCCCGGACCTGGTCCACACCGGCGTACGTGCCGACGACCTGCTGGATCGTGCCGTCCGGGTTGAAGGTCAACTCCTGGATGTGCGGGCTGCGGTACCCCTGGGTGGTGTTGCCGTTGATGCGCTTGTTCAGCGTCGGGGCGTGGTAGGTGAAGTAGTACCTGCCACCGAACTCGAACACCGACTGGTGGTTGTTGCCGCCGGTGCCGGCACCGAAGAACTGCGACTGGTTCGGGAAGAGCACACCGGCGTACGCCTCCTTCGGCCACGACATCGGGCCGTCGGAGATCATGTAGCCGATCTGCCCACCGCCGGGGTAACCGGGAAGGGGCTGCTGGCTGCCACCGAAGTCGTTCCCGCCGAAGTGCGAGGAGTACGAGAAGTAGTACTTTCCCTGGCGCTTGAAGACGTGCCCGGCCTCGAAGGCGACCGGGGCGTCCACCACCGCGGCCGTCCCCTCGGTCGACACCATGTCGTCGCCGAGCTCGATCGACCGAATGTTCTTCGGGTTGTTGAAGCGCTCGGCCGGCGGCATGCTCGTCGACGCGGGGCCACCACCGAAGTAGAGGTACGGCTGGCCGTCGTCGTCGACGAACGGCGCCGGGTCGAACTTCCACGCGACGGCCTCGGCACCGGGGGTACGGCCGTCGATCAGCGTGCTGGTGCGCTCGCTGGTCCACGGGCCGAGCGGCGACGCACCCGTGATCACATTGCTGGAACCACCGCCGTTGGCGTAGTAGAGGAAGAACTTCTCCACCCCGTTCACCACCTTCTTGGTGATGCCCGGAGCCCACGAGTTGGCGGTGAACGGGGCCACCCCGTTCGGGCCGGCGACCTGGATCTCACCGTGGTCGGTCCAGTTCACGAGGTCCTCGGAGGAGATCACCGTGATCTGGTTGATGTCGCCGTAGTTGATCCCCGGCGAGACACCGGTGGTCGGGTTCGGGGCGTACCCCTGGGTGTCGTTGGTCATGTACATGTAGACCCGACCGTCGTGCACGAGACCGAAGCCGTCGGCGCCGAACTTGTGCCCGATCAACGGGTTGTGCTCCCCGGGCAGCTTGCCGACGACCTCGATGGTCTTCGACGCCGGGGCAGGCGGCGCGGCGCCGACCACCGACACGTCGTCGAGCGTGAAGTCCATGAGGTGCAGGGCCGGGTCCGTGGACGGGGTGCTCGTCCACGGGGTCTCGAAGAACAGGCGTGCCGTCGACACACTCTGCGTCGCCGGGATCGTGAACGTTCCGCTGAACTGCGCCCACTGACCCTTCGTCGCCGTCACGCTGACCAGGTTGGTGTAGGTGCCGCCGCCGTAGTGCATGGTGGCGAAGAACTGCTTCGTGGCCGGTCCGCTCTCGTTCGCGTACTTGATGCGGGCCGTCAGGGTGTACGCCTGACCGGCCTGCACCTTGCCGCTGAGGTCCTGCATCGGGCCGGATCCGGTGGTCGCCCGGTTGGTGACGTGCGCGGCGGTCGCGCCGGAGAAGGCGTCCGAGGTGACGGACAACTGGGCGCCGTCGGCGGCGTTTCCGTTGTTGACGAACCAGTTGGCCAGGCCGTCCTCGAACCCGCCGTTGACGACGAGGTTCGTGTCGGCGGCCTGGACCGGCGCCGCGCCGGCGACGAACCCCGTGGCCAGCATCAGGCCCAGTGTCGCGAGCGCAGCTACCCGTCCTCGGGTCGCCCGTCGCAGTCGTTGTTCCACGAGACATCCTCCTTCATCTCTGACGTGCGGTCATCGGTGTACGGGGGATCGGTGGGTGGTCCGGACATCAGGGGTCGACCGTCACCACCGGCGGGCCGTGGCCGGCGGCGCGGGACAGGTCCGCTGTTCCGCACCGTCCGGCCGGTCGCCGGTGGTGACGGTCGACGAGCCGAGGGCTCGTGGTGGGGTCAGCCGCCGCAGGCGTTGGCGGGGTGCGGCGTGGAGTGGACGGTGCTCACGTCCTGACCGGCGACAGTGCCGCTGACCCGGACCGTCGCCGAGCCGGCCGGCACGGACGCCGTACGCGTGTTGAACGACTGGTAAACGTTCGCTCCCGGCGCGACGGCCGCGAACGACCGGTTCCCGTACGGGGTCTGCACGGTGATCTCGACCGGTTCGGTCGAGTCGTTGCGCGCCTGCACCGCCACGTACGTCTTCCCGCCCAGGCAGCGCACCTCGGCGGTGGCCGTGGCGGGCAGCGCGGCCAGCACCGCGAGTCGGGCCAGTTGGTAGCTCAGCGCCCGCTCCGGCGCGTCGATCTCGTTCTGGGTGCCGAGGTGACCGGCCCGCGCCGCGCTCGCCGCGGCGAGCGCGGCCTGCGTCGTGGCCCAGGCGTCGGCCGGGTAGTGGCGCGCGTCGAGCGTCCGCGCGTGGGCGATGGCCGCGTCGAGGGCGGTGGTGTCCAACGGTCGGGCCTGCGCGGTCAGCACGTCGCTGAGCAGGTAGTTGTCGAAGTCGACGTGGCCACCAGCCTCCTGGGTCGCGTAGGTGAACAGACCCACCCGGTGGCCCATGAAGTGCGCGAGGCTGCCGTCGAGAGCCTGCGGGCCGACGCGGTTGCCCAGCCGGGTCCACTGGACCCCGTCCAGGCTGTAGTAGAACGTCGTCCACAGTTGGCCCACCGGCGAGGCGAAGTCGAGGTCGGCCTTCACGTGCACGTCGGTGGCGTCGCCCAGCGGCACCGTCGTGCCCGCCACGAAGTTCTCCAGCGTCGACTGGTCGAGGTCGACAGCGAACGGCTGCGACCGGTTCACCACACCGAGGGTGTTGACGCCGTCGACGCGCTTCACCGCCACGTACGAGAATCCGCGGTTGTAGGCCGCCAGGCCCGCGACGTCGCCGTTCTTCATCCCGCTGATGTCCATCCGGGTCTGGACCGACTGCCGTGGCCCGAACGTCCGCTGGGAGAGCGTGTTGCGCGCCTCCTCGAACCACGCCAGCTCGGCCCGGTTGGACAGCTTCGTGTAGACGTACTGGCCGGTGACGACGGTGCCGGCCGTCAACCGCAGCCAACCGTCGCGGTCGGTGAGCGACCAGTACCGGTTGTCCGGGGCGTGGTTCCACTCCCACGCCAGGTCGAGCCGCGACCCGTTGGGGGCGATCTCCGCCGGGTCGAGCGGCGCCGGGACCGTCCACTGCTCGTCCTGGTACGCCCGGTGCGGCGCGTCGTTGGCGAAGTCGTCCGGGGCGACGATGCTCTTCTGCCGCTCGAACGTCTCCTCCGCCGGGCTGAGCCGGATCGGCTTGTCGAACAGGCCGTTGACCGGCACGACCCCGCCTGCGCCGAAGGTCGGCCACCCGTCCTGCCAGGTGGCGGGGATGAGCGCCGGGATCCGACCGATCGGGAAGGTGTCCCGGAAGAACATGCCGTGCCAGTCGGTGCGGCCGTCCGCGCGGCTGATCGGCACCAGGCTGCCCTGGGCGAAGCCGTTGGAGTTGAGCACGCCGCGCGCCTCGTAGGTGTTGACTCCACCGGCCGAGGTGTAGCGCCCGAGCAGGTCCTTCGACCGGAACATGACGACCTGGCGTCCCTGCCCGGACGGCCAGGTGATGATGACGGCGTAGTACCAGCCGTCGATGTGGTAGACCTGCGCGCCCTCGAACAGACCGCCGATGAACGGCTGCCCGGCGTAGTTGTTGGCGGTGAAGATGTTCGGGTAGTCCTGCGCGATGGCGGTCAGGCCGGCGTTGAGGCGGACGGCGCTGGTGCCGCCGGAGCCATAGAAGATGTACGGCGTGCCGTCGACGTCGAAGAAGAGCGACGGGTCGTGCAGGCCACGACCGAGGGCGGTGCGCTGCCACGGGCCGTTCTCGATGTCGTCGGTGCGGTAGAGGTACGCCCCGCTGAGGTTGTTGGTGTTGAAGACGGCGTAGAACGTGCCGTCGTGGTAGCGCAGCGACGACGCCCACTGGCCCTGGCCGTACGAGTTCTGACCGTTGCGCAGCGAGAAGGAGTCGCCGATGCTCGCCCGGTCGAAGACGTAGTTGACGATCTCCCAGTTGACCAGGTCGTACGACTTCATGATCGGCGCGCCCGGGCTCAGGTGCATGGTCGTGCTGATCATGTAGTAGAGGTCGCGGCCCTCGTCGTTCTCGGCGGCCGGTACGCGTTCGACGCTGATGTCCGGCACGTCGGCGTTGAGCAGCGGCACCGAGTAGGTGCCGGCGCCGGTGTCGGTCGAGGTGTACGACGACCGGGGCGACCAGCCGTCGGCGTCGTGCGCGGCGGCCGGGGTGACCATCAGGCTCGCGGCGACCAGGGTGGCCGCCGATGCGAACGCGCACAGTGGGCGCAGCCGACGTGGCAGCACTGTGGACACCAGCCGGCTCAGCGCGCGCCCGGTGCGGCGTGCGAGGGCGTTCAGGCTGTTCACAGGAGTGATGCGGGAGGAGTTCAGGACACCCGAGCGGATCGACACGACCAAGACGAGCTCCAAACGCGAGAGCGGCGTGAAGGCCATGGTGTTATCGCTAACAACACCTGTCAAGACTATCGATGAAACGTGCCCGAAGTATCCCCGTAACATCCCCCCGTTCCACAGTGGACGGTTGGCCACGCCGAAACCCCACCCCGGTGGCGGGCCGGGGTGGGGTGGGGCGGCCCGGGTCAGGTCTCGAGGCAGGTGCGGAGGGCGGCGGTTAGCCGGTTCGCCCGCTCGTCGCCCATCCCCCGCATCTGGTTGACCACGTAGCCGAATCCCACCTGGTGCTCGGCGTCGGCGAAGGCCAGGTTCCCGCCCGCGCCGTCGTGGCCGAAGCTGCGCTCACCGAGCAGGGGCCGGGCCGGCGGCGAGTGCAGCAGGAAGCCGGTGCCCCATCGCTGCCCGGTGTCCGGCGGACCGTGTCGCTGTTGGCCGCGCGAACGGACGACGACAGCGTCGTGCACCGACGCGGACGTGAGCAGCGGTCCGGCCTGACCCGGCAGATCGGAGACGCAGGCGGCGTAGAGGCGGGCGAGGCCGTCCGCGGTGCTCACCGCGCCCGCGCCCGGAACACCGGCGGCCCGGATGGCGTCGTCGTTGAAGCTCACCAGGCCGTCGGCGTCGGCGGGGAAGGCGAAAGCGCCCCCCATGGTGATGCCGCGTTCGGCGACCGGGTCCTCGAACGGGTCCGGGTCCGGCGGCGGCGCCAGGCCCCAGGCGACGGTGTCACTCTCGGCGGCCGGAAGCCCGAGCCAGGTGCGCAGGCCGAGCGGGCCCGCGAGCGTGTCGGCGAAGAACGCGCCGGGTAGTTGGCCGGTGATGCGGTGGATCACCTCTCCGACCAGCCAGCCGTAGGTCATCGGGTGGTAGCCGTGTGCCGTGCCCGGCTCCCACAACGGGGCCTGCGCCTCGATCGCCTTGATCACCGGGTCCCACGCCAGGACCTCGTCGAGGGTCAGGGGTCGGTCCAACGCGGGCAGACCGGCCTGGTGCGTGAGCAGCCAGCGCACCGGGATGTGCGCCTTGCCGTGCTGTCCGAACCCCGGCCAGTAGCGCGTCACCGGCGCGTCGAGGTCGAGCCGGCCCTGTTGGACCAGCAGGTACGCGCAGATCGCCAGCATTCCCTTGGTGCAGGAGAAGACGACGACGGGTGTGTCCCTGTCCCACTGCCGGCCGGTCCGGGTGTCGGCGACCCCGCCGTACAGGTCGACGACCTTGCGGCCCCGCACGTAGACGGTGACCGCGGCGCCGACCTCGCCCCGCGCTGTGAAGTTGTCCCGGAAGACGTCCGCGACGCGCCCGTAGCGGTCGGCGACGTCGCCGTGGATCTGTGGCTGTGTGACCACTGCCTACCCCTTCACTGACCCCTGGATCAGGGCCTTGATGAACTGTCGCTGGAAGATCAGGAAGACGATGAGGGTCGGGGTGAGGATCAGCAGCGACCCGGCACACAGCAGCACCAGGTCGGTGCCCCACTGGCCCTGGAACGCGCCCAGCGCCCCGGCCATGGTGCGTTTGGTGGCGTCGTCGACCAGGACGATGGCGAGCAGGAACTGGTTCCACGTCCAGAGGAACATCAGGATGGTCAGCGAGGCGATCGCCGGCCGGGCCAGCGGCACCTGGACCCGCCAGAACAACTGCCACGTGCTGCTGCCGTCCACCCGGGCCGCCTCGGTCAACTCGACCGGCACGTTGGTGAAGTGCGCCCGCATCCAGAACACCGCGAACGGCATGTACAGGCCGATCAGCGGCAGGATGATGGCCCAGCGCGTGTTGAGCAGGCCGAGATCCTGCATCTGGTAGTAGAGCGGCGTCACCACGGCCTCGAACGGCAGGGTCAGACCCAGCAGGAAGAGGCCGAAGACGAGCCGGCCACCGGGCACCCGCAACTGACCGAGGCCGAAGCCGGCCATGGTCGCGATGAGCACCGACACCGGCACGACACCGGCCACGATGAGCAGGCTGGACCGGAGCAGGGCGCCCATGTTCGCGGCGGTGAAGGCGTCGGCGAAGTTCCCCCACTGCGGGTCGGACGGCCAGTCGAGCCCGCTGGGCACGGTGCCACGCGGCTGCAACGCCGCCGACAACATGCTCACGAACGGCAGCAGGGTCACGACGATCAGGGCGATCAGGAAGACACGCCCGGTCAGCTGTTCGCGTCGGGTCAGGTTCACGACTTCTCCCCTCGGCTGAGCCGCTGGATCGGCAGCACACACGCCAGCACCAGCAGCATCAGCACGACAGCGAGCGCCGAGGCGAGGCCCACCTGCCGTTGCGAGAAGGCCAGCCGGTAGATCTCCAGACCCGGCACCGTGGTCTGGAGGCCGGGCCCGCCGCTGGTGGAGATGTAGACGATGTCGAAGCTCGCCAAGGCCGCGATGATGGTCACGGTGAGGCAGACGCCGATCTCCTGGCGCAGGCTGGGCAGGGTCACGGCGAAGAACTCGCGGAACGGACCGGCGCCGTCCAGGCGGGCGGCCTCGTACAGCGCCGGATCAATCTTGCTCATGCCGGTCACCAGCAGGATCGTGCAGAGGCCGAGCAGGACCCAGGCCCCGATGACGCCGACGGCGGGCAGCGCCGTGTCGAAGTCGCCGAGCCAGGCGCGGGCGACGCCACCCAGCCCGACCGCCCGCAGCACCTGGTTGACCAGACCGTTCGAGGAAAGCAGCCAGCTCCACGCGATGCCCGCCGCCACCAGGGGGATGACCTGCGGCAGGAACAGGATGGTCCGGACGACGGTGCCGAACGGGCCGGTGGTGATCCGGCGGACCATGCTCGCCACCAACAGCCCGAGCGCGACCGGGATGAAGCTGAAGAAGACGATCAGGACGATCGCGTTACCGATGATCTTCAGCAGGTCGCTGTCGGTGAAGACGGTGAGGTAGTTGTCCAGGCCCACCCAGCGGGCCACCCCGATCCCGTTCCAGTCGTAGAGCGAGTACTGCAGCGTCAGGACGAGCGGGCGCAGGACGAACACCGCGTACATCACCAGGGCGGGCAGGACGTACAACCAGCCGGTCCCGGCCGCGCGGGCCCACCGAGAACGGTGGGCCCGCGTGGGGGTCGGACGGGCGCGACGAGCGTCGCGCCCGGTTGGTGCGCTGCCGAGGGCAGACGTCATCGGGACAGTTCCTTCTGGTACTCGGCCTGGACCGCCTTCACGTACCCCTCGGGCGTCTGCTGGCCGGCGATCAGCTTCTGCATCTCCGGGGTGATCGCGGCGGCGAAGATGCCGCCGGTCGCGTTCGCGGTGAAGTCGACCGCGCCGTTCTCCGCGCCGAGCTGCTGCGACGCCTTGAGGGTCTCGGCGAGCACGGTGTTCGGGGCGGCGGCCGGCACCGGCAGGTCGCTCGGGCCGCCGGGGCTCGAGCCGCCGACAGTCACCGAGATCTCCCGGGCCTTGGCGTTGGTGTGCACCCAGTTCAGGAAGTACGCGGCGGCGTCCGGGTTCTTCGCCTTGGCGGAGACGCCGAAGGTGTTCGGGGCGGACATCGCCACGTGCTTTCCACCGGGGGACTCGGTGGGGAACAGGAAGAAGCCGACGTTGCCGGGCATCGACTTGTCGAGGTTCGCCGACTCCCAGTCACCGTTGAACATGAACAGGCCGTTGCCCTTCTGGAACTCCCCCACCATGCCGGCGTAGTCGATGGCGTTGGCGTCCTTCGGGAAGTAGCCGGCCTGCGCCCATTTCTGGATGGTCTGGGTGGCCTTCAGGGCGGCCGGGGTGTCGAACGTGGCCCCCGGCTTCTGGAAGATCCAGTCGGCGACCTGGGCCGGGTCACCGAACTGGTTCTGCAGCGCCTGGTGCGGGAAGTTGATGCCGGCGGTGTTCTTGTTGAACTGCATGATCGGCTGGACCCCGCCGGCCTTCGCCTTGGCCAGCAACTGCTCGAACTCGGCCACGGTGGCCGGCGGCTGGGTCATGCCGATCTGGCTGGCCAGCTTCTTGTTGTAGAACACGCCGGTGACGCTGTAGCCGAGCCCCATCCCGAACAGCGAGCCGGTGCCCCGGGTGTTCTCACCGACGCGCAGCTGCACGAGCTGCGAGGCGGGGAACTTGTCCCAGCCGTACGCGGTGAAGTACGGGTCGAGGTTCTTGAGCAGGTCGTCCTTGACCAGGTCGACCATGGTGGGGAGCCGGATGATGTCGGGCGAGTTGTCCGAGGCCATCACCCGGGGCGCGTTCTCCACGATCACCGTGAACTGGTCCTCACGGATGTTGAACTTGACGTTCGAGTGCTGCTTGGAGAACTCCTCGGCCAACGCCTTGGCCAGCGGGAAGCCGGTCTCGGCGTACATCTCCAGGGTGATCGGGTCGGTCCCCAGCTCCGTCGTGACGGCGGCATCGGACTTCTGGGTCGACGACCGGTCCTCGCCCGGGGCGCTGCAGGCCGTCGCGGTCATCCCGACCGCCAGCAGCGACGCGAGGAGCACCGTTCTCCGTCGCGGAAACTTTGTCAGCAATTCTGCCATTTCATGACTCCTTGACATCTCCACGCGTCCCGCGACCCACGGCCGCGCGACGGCTCCACCGGGACCAGCGCGACCGGGTGGGGCCACGACACGTACGCCGTGACCTGCCGCCCGGGCGCAGCACCCGTACCGTCAGCGGAAAAGAAGCCGGCACGGCCACCGAAGGCGCCTCTGGATGCACCAGAAGTGGTCGCTAAACTGATTTAGCAGAGCATGCGCGTGGCACGGGAAGCTGTCAAGGACAACTTGGCAACGGTGCGGAAACGTCGGGTTCACACCGCACCGACACGACCGGCGCTGGATCCTGGGCGGCGACGCATCATGATGGGCGGGAGCGGTGCCTGCGGCACCGCGCCTGATTCGGAGGACTGATGGGCCGCAACAGAGCAACACTCGCCGACGTCGCGCGCAGAGCCGGGCTGTCCAAGACCGCCGCGTCGATGGTGCTCAACGGCAGGGAGGGCACCCGACTCTCGGCCGAGGCGCACCAGCGGGTGTTCGCCGCCGCCGAGGAGCTGGGCTACCGGCCCAACCTCGCCGCGCGCAGCCTCCGCACCCGCAAGACGGCCACCATCGCGTTCGTCTCCGACATCGTGGCCACCACCCGGTTCGCCGGTGACCTCATCCGTGGCGCTCTCGACGCGGCCCGCGAACGCGACCACGTCCTGCTCATCACCGAGACGCAGGGCGACGCCACCTTCGAGCAGTACGCCATCGAGGCCGTCCTGGACCGACAGGTTGACGGGGTGATCTACGCGGCGATGGCGACCCGACGGCTTTCGGTGCCCGCGGCCATCCTCGGCGGACCGGTGGTGCTGCTCAACGCCACCAGCCCCGACGGTCTGCCCAGCGTGGTCCCCGACGACGAGGGGGCCGGCCGCTCCGTCGCCGCCGCCCTGCTGGAGCTCGGCCACCGCGACGCGATCGCGCTCATCGGCCGCAACCGGCTCAAGGAGGACGACCCGGAGGTCTCGCTCGCCGCCAGCGCCCGGCTGCACGGCATCCGGCAGACCCTGGACGAGGCGGACGTCAGCCTGCTGGCCGAGTGCTTCTGCACGGAGTGGTTACCCGAGCACGGGTACGCCGCCATGCGCGGCCTGTTGAGCAGGCCGAAGCGCCCCAGCGCGGTCATCTGCATGAACGACCGGTTGGCCTTCGGCGCCTACCAGGCGCTCGGCGAGGCGGGGCTGACCGTCCCGGAGGACATCTCGGTCATCTCGTTCGACGACGACCCGATCGCCGCCTGGTTGCGGCCCAGTCTGGCCACCACGGCCCTGCCGCACGAGCAGATGGGGCGGCGTGCTGTCGAACTGCTCCTGGACGGCGGCGTCGCCGAGCCCGCGCTGGTGGCGATGCCGCTGCGCCGACGCCGGTCCCTCGCACCCCCGGCCGGCTGACCAACGGGCCCACGGCCGCACCGCCGCGGCAGCCTGGGCCGACGCTAAAACGGTTTAGTGCTAGGTTTCCGACCATGCTTCGTCTACCCGACCACTGGGTGTGGGACAGCTGGTACGCGCGGGACGACAACGGCCTCTGGCACGTGTTCTTCCTGCGCGCGTCACGTGCCCTGCACGACCCGCACCGCCGCCACCGCCGGGCCACGATCGGCCACGCCGTCTCGACGGACCTGCGCTCGTGGCGGCTGGTCGCCGACGCCCTGGTCCCCGCCGACCCGCCCGGCTGGGACGACCTGGCGACCTGGACGGGCTGCACAGTGCGCGGGCCGGACGGACTGTGGTACCTGTTCTACACCGGTGTCGGTCGCGCCGAGGACGGGCTCGTCCAACGCATCGGGCTGGCCGTCTCCGACGACCTGATGACCTGGCACCGGCACGGCAACGAACCGATCGTCCAGGCCGACCCCACCTGGTACGAGCTGCTGGACACGGACCTGTGGTACGAGCAGGCCTGGCGTGACCCGTGGGTGTTCCCCGACCCGCACGGCCAGGGCTGGCACATGCTCATCACCGCCCGTGCCAACACCGGGCCGGCGAACACCCGTGGCGTCGTCGGCCACGCCACCTCCACCGACCTGCTGACCTGGACGGTGCGACCACCCCTGTCGACCCCCGCCGGTTTCGGTCACCTCGAGGTGCCCCAGGTCGCGGTCCTCGACGGGCAACCGCTGCTGCTGTTCTCCACCGACGCCACCGGCAGCGCCCGGCGCGACGACCACCGGATCTGGGTGGCGACCGGCGAGAGCACCCTCGGACCGTGGGACATCGCGTCCGCCCAGCCGTTCACCCACCCGCACCTGTACGCGCCCCGGCTGGTCCACGGACCCGCCGACGACTGGTCCCTCATCGGCTTCCTCGACCACGTCGACGACACGTTCGTCGGGGAGATCACCGACCCGATCCCGGTCCGCTACCGGGCCGCGACCGGGCTGACAGTGGACACGGCGAGGGCGACGGTCGGGCAGTAGACCGGACAGGTCCGGGCCGAGGCGTGTCGCCCCGGCCCGGACCCGTCGGTGCCCAGCTGGCAGGTCAGCTGCGCAGCTGCCACTGCTGGTTCGTGCCGCCGTTGCAGGACCAGAGAATCAACTTCGTGCCGTTCGCCGTCCCGGCGCCGTTGGCGTCCAGGCAGAGACCCGACTGCACGCCGGTGATCGTGCCGTTGGCGTTGACGTTCCACTGCTGGTTGGCCTGGCCGTTGCAGTCCCAGATCACCACTGTGGTGCCGTTGCTGGTGCCCTGGCCGGAGGCGTCCAGGCACTTGGTGCCGTACACCATGAGCTGCCGGCTGGCCGTGTGGGTCCACCGCTGGTTGGTGGCCCCGCTGATGCAGTCCCAGAGCTGGGCCTGCGTGCCGTTCGTGGTGCTCGACCCGCCGATCTCCGCGCACCGGCCCGACTGGACGCCCACGATCTGCACGTTCTGCGGGTTGGTGCTGCCGCCGCTCTGCACGCCGGCCGCGTTGATCACCGTCTGCGCACCCGACGGCCAACTGCCTCCGGTGACAGTGACGTTGCCGTTGACGACGTTGCCGCGGTCACCGTTGGTCACGTTCGTGCTGTTGTTCGTCGACCAGTTGTTGGTGACGGTGAAGTTGCCCATGTTCTCCGCGTACCAGTAGTTGGCGGTGGCCCAGGTACCGGTGGAGGAGAACACGTTGTTACGGGCGGTGTAGTAGCGGGAACCCTCGTCGAAGTAGAGCCCGAACCAGCCGTTGGTCCGCAGGCAGTAGTTCTCGTTGATGGTCCCGCCCGGGTTCGCCGACAGCGTGTAGATGCACCCGCCGTCGGTCATCTGCTGCATCACGTCGTGCACGTAGTTGCCGATCACCTGGTTGTTGGCCGCGGTGGTCGCCGTCGTGTAGCGGGGCTGGTAGTTGTACAGCCCCCGGTTCGCGTAGTGCTGACTGCCGCCGGCGTCGTTGGCGCCCCAGCCGTAGCCGACCGACAGACCGGTGTACGGCATGTTGTAGACCTCGTTGTGCGAGACCAGTGCCGTGTTCACGTAGGTGGTCAGGATCGACACCACACCCCGGTACTCCAGGCCGAGGTCGTGCACCCGGTTGTTGCTGATGGTGATGTTGCGGTTGACCATCCGCTGGTCGCTCGGGTGGTGGGCGTCGGCCCGCACACCGCCGACCACGATGCCACCGGCGGAGTTGCGGGCGATCTCGGAGCGGGTGACGGTGATGTTGCTGGCCCCCAGGCCGACCCCGCTGGCGTGGGCGTTGGCGTCGTTGCCGATGCCGATCGCCGTCTGCCCGAGGTTGACGAACTGGGAGTCGCTGAAGGTGATGGTGTTGGCGGCGGAGACCTGCACGGCGGCGGGCATCTGGTTCCAGTTCGGTCGGGTGGCCTCGAACTGGGGGCAGCCGGCCTGGCAGGAGGTCAGCGCGTCGGACGGGCGGGACCAGGTGCCGGTGATGTGGGCGCCGGTCTGCTGGTCGGCGAAGCCGTTGCTGCTGCTG
Source organism: Micromonospora sp. SD19 (assembly GCF_054462275.1). NCBI lineage: Bacteria > Bacillati > Actinomycetota > Actinomycetes > Micromonosporales > Micromonosporaceae > Micromonospora > Micromonospora sp. SD19. Next base: position 247,600 of record NZ_JBTLMN010000009.1, on the reverse strand, counting down.
GGGCCGAGCCAGCTGGTGCCGGTGAAGGTGATGCCGCTGAACGAGATGTGGTGCGCCGGCGCGTCGTAGCTGCCCCCGACGTTGACCAGTGACTGCAACTGCGGCAGCTCGACGCTGACCGAACTCATGTTCTGCCCGGCGAGCGGGATGTAGTTGAGCTGGCCGTTGCTCGGGTTGAGATACCACTCCCCCGCTGAGTCCAGGAACTCGTACGCGTTGGTCAGGTAGAACGGCCCGGCGCGGTGCGGGCTGGAGAGGGTGTCGAACCCGAAGGTGTTGTTGTTCCACGCGGGCTGCTGCATCGTCAGGAAGTTCCCGCTGATGCTCTGCACGGGCGAGTACCGGTCGGTGAACGAACCGACGCTCTCCACCTCGACGCGGTTCTGGTTGCCCAGGTTGTTGAGGTAGCTGAGGGCGCTGTTGGTGAACCGCATTCCGGACGTGGTGAAGGTGAAGTCGGAGCGGTTCACCGCGGTACGCGCCCGCGTGGCGACAGCCCCGTTGACGTAGAGCTGGCGGGAATCGAGACCGGCGGGAACGCTGGCCCGCCAGATGTTCTTGCCGGAGTCGACGAGCGACCAACCGGTGACCGCCCGCGCGCCGGTGATCGTCGGACGCGCGCCGGCGGCCGCCCGCCAGATCACCTGGTAGCCGTTGTTGCCCGAGTCGGCGGCGGTGAACCGCAGCGGCGACGAGAGCCGGTACGTGCCGTTGGCCAACTCCACCACGATGTCACCGGACATCGCGCTGTTGATCGCCCGGACCGCGGTCTGGGCGCCGGTCAGCGAACACGGCTGGCTGGCGGAGCAGGTGGTGCCGGCACCGGAGGGCGACGCGTACAGGGTGGTGGTGGCCGCGACGGCCGGGGACGCCGCGACGGTCACGGCGACCACTGCGGTCACCGCCGTCGCGGCGGCGCCGGCCAGCAGCCGGCGCAGCGGAGGAGAAGAGGACATGGGACGGTGCTCCTGACGTGCGGAGGGCATGGGGACGGAACGCCTCGACGGGCGGGAGGCGTGGCTGGTAGGAGGGGGCGGCGGCTACCCGAGGATCTCCCGGAGATAGCGCAGGCCGTCCGTGGCGAGACGGTCCTGCGAGGGGGCCAACGGCCGCCAGATCGCCGCGGCGGTGGCGATGGTCTCGTTCTCCGCCGTGAACGACTCGATGCAGACAGCGCCCTGGTAGCCGGTGTCCCGCAGGACGGTGAAGAAGCGGGGCCAGTCGAAGTGGTCAGCACCGGGCGCGCCCCGGTTGGTGCCGCTGACCTGGACGTGCTTGATGTGCCGGCCGGCGACGGCGAGGGCCGCGTAGGGGTCGGCCTCCTCGATGTTCATGTGGTACGTGTCGATCATGATGCCGACGTTGGACGGTAACCCGTCGATCAACTCGACGGTCTGTTCGACGGTGTTGACGACGCTCGTCTCGTAGCGGTTCAACGCCTCGACGCCGATACTCACGCCCAACTCGCCGGCCCGCTCGGCCACCGGCGCCAGGTTGCGCCGGAAATCCGCGTAGCAGGCCGCGCGGGCCGCTGGCGACATCCGCCAGATGCGGCCGACCGAGGCGTACGCGGGGCCGCCGACGCATCCAGCGCCGACGGCCGCCGCGCTCGCCACGCAGCCCATGAGGTACGCCACCGTCGACTCGACCACCGCTGGCGCGGCGTCGACCAGTTCCCGCCCCGGCGGGGTGACCGCGCAGACACCGGCGGCCACGAGGCCGTGCGCCGCCAACAGGTCCCGGGTACGGATCGGGTCCCAGTCACCGGGCTGCTCGATCGGCAACTCGACGGCGTCGAAGCCGAACTCGGCGATCCGCGGAATCAGCTCGGCCAGGGCCTTGTCGTCGACCGGCGAGGCCCAGACCCAGGGGTTGACGCCGATGGCGTACATCGGACCCTACTTCCAGCGCTGCGGGTAGCCGGGCAGGTCGGTGCAGCCGCACATCGCGTAGTGCAGGGGCGGCATGCTCGGGTCGAGATACTTGTCGAGGTTGTCCTGCGTGACGGTCGGCTGTGGCAGCTTCCACGGGCTGGACACCTGCTTGCCGTCGAGGATCTGCAGCACCGCCAGAATCGGCGTCCGCCACTGGTAGGTCGGGTAGGTCGGTGCGATCGCGGTGAGGTTCTTGTCCTTCCAGATCTTCAGGAAGTCGAGCTGGTCCTCGCCGTTCATCGGCGGAACGGGCTTGCCCGCGTCCTGGAACGCCTCGACCGCCGCGACGGCCGTCGCTCCGGCGTCCATCCAGACCCCGTCGATCGTGCCGTACCGCTGGATGTAGTCGTCGACGATCTTCTTGGTCTTGGCCGGGTCACCGTCGGTGAACTCGACGCCCACGACGTCGACCTTCGCCTTGTCGAACGCCACCTTCGCCGCCGACCAGCGGGTCTCCAGGACGTCGACGCCGGGCAGGATCCGCAGGGCGAGGACCTTGCCGCCGGGCTTCATCTTCTGGCTGACGAACTCGGCGCCGACATGGCCGAACCCGTAACCGCCGATGGGGTTGATGAACGTCACCGGGCACTTCGTGTTGACCCCACGGTCGAAGACGACGACCGGCAACCCCGCCTTGCAGGCCGCCTCGACGGCCGGGGTGAGCGTGGCGGTGGTGTTCGGCGAGACGATGAGCGCGTCGCAACCCTTGCCGAGCAGGTCGTTGATGTCCGCGATCTGCTTCTGGTCCTTGCCCTCGGCGTCGACGTGCACGAACTCCTTGATGCGGCTCTTCTGCGCCTCGACCTCGGCCTGCATCGTCTTGAACCCGACCTGACGCCACGGGTTGTTCAGGGCAGCGTTCGAGAAGCAGATCTTGTGCGGGCCGTTCTTCTTGAACTTGGCCGTGTCGACCATCGTCGGGTTGAGCACCTGCTCCCACGGCTTGTCGGCCGGGCCCGTCGGTGCCGCGTCGAGCAGCGCCAACTCGGCGTCGTAGTCGGCCTGCACGAAGAACTTCGACTGGTCCCCGGTGCCGGAACCAGTGGCGGCGGACGCACTCCCCGACGGGCTCGCGGCCGGCTCGTCGGTGGCACAGGCGGCAAGGGACAGCAGGGTGACAGCGGCAATGGCCGCCATGGAACGTCGCACTATGGTTTCCCCTTATCTGGACGAAGAACGCGTTGCCGAGACCGCCACGGCGAGCAGGATGATCGCGCCCTGGACGGTCGACCTGAGGGCGCCGGAGACGCCGTAGAAATTCATGAGAGCGAACAGCAGTTCGAGGGTCAGCGCGCCGAGCATCGCCCCGACAACAGCGCCGCGACCCCCGCCGAGCGCCACCCCACCGAGGACGACCGCGGTGATCGCACCGAACTCCAGGCCGTTGCCGGCCTGGAACGACACGCCGCTGTAGCCACCCAGGAGGATCGCCGCCACCGCCGCGGCCAGACCGCTGAGGATGAAGGCGAAGGTCCGGGTACGCCACACCCGTACCCCGCTCAGCTCGGCGGTGCGCGGGTTGTCGCCGACGGCGACCAGCGTCCGACCGAAGTCCGACCGCATCAGCAGCACTGCCGCCACCGCCAGGACCACCAGAACCAGCAGCGCGTACGGCACCCGGCCCAGCACCGGAACGTCCTCGAAGGCCCGCCGGCCGAACCGCCGGAACTCCTCGGAGAGCCCACCCTTCGGAGCGCCGTCGGACCACAGGTAGACAGCGCCCACGAGGATCAGGAACATGCCGAGGGTGGTGATGAACGACGGCACCCGCAGCCGGGTCGTGACCAGGCCGTTGACCAGCCCGACAAGTGCTCCGAAGGCGAGCAGGAGCAGCACCACCGGCCAGGTACGCGCCGGGTCGCTGTCGATCAGCCGGGCGGCGACCACCACCTGCGCGGTCACCAGGGACCCGACCGAGAGATCGAACTCACCGGAGACGATCACGAAGTACTGACCGGCGGCGAGCAGGATGATCGGCGCCGACCGACCCAGGAACGACATCAGCGACGGCGGGGCCAGGAAGTCGGGCTGCCGGATGCCGACCAGCACCACCAACACCGCGAGAATCGCGAGGATCGGCAGGACACCACCGGGACGTACCCGCGGCAGCCGCAGCGGCAGGGAACGGGGTTGGACGGTCTGCATGACTAGGCCGCCTTTCGCATGGCCCTGCGGGCGTAGACGGCGACCGCGGCGATGATGATGACGCCCCGGATCACCTGCTTGAAGAAGGCGTCGACCTCAAGCTGGTTGAAGATGGCGTCGATGCTGGCCAGCAGCAGCACGCCGCCGACAGTGCCGACGACGCCGCCGCGCCCACCGGCGAGAGCTGTCCCGCCGATCACCACCGCGGCGATCGACTCCAGGTCGTAGAGACCCTCGGTGCCGACCCGGGGGGCACCCGAGCCGAGCCGACTGGCGAGATAGATGCCGGCGAGCCCCGCGCACATCGAACACAGGACGTGGGCGGTGACGAGGACCCGGTCGTTGCGGACACCGGAGAGCCGGGCCACCTCCGGATCCCCGCCGACAGCGACCAGGTGATGGCCGAAGCGGGTCCGCGACAGCGCGAACCAGGCCGCCGCGGTGACGGCTACCAACAGCAGGAACGACACCGGGACCGGCCCGACGCGCTGGTAGCCGAGCGCCTGCACGAGTGCGGGTGCTGTCGTACCGGCCGGACCGTCGTAGCCGTTGTCCAGGTAGCCCTTGAGCAGCAACCCGACCCCGAGCGTCGCGATGAACGCGTTGACCCGGAACCTGGTGACGAGGATCCCGTTGAGCAGCCCGACGCCGGCGCTGACGACGAGCACCAGGCCGATCGCCGGCAGCACCGCACCGTCGCTGCCGTTCATCGTCTCGGCCGCGACGAGGGTGCTGAGGCTGATCACGTACGCCACCGAGAGGTCGAGCGAACCCCCCAGGATGACCAGGGTCTGCCCCACCGCGACCAGCCCCAGGCCGGCGGCGACATGCAGCAGGCTCACCGTCGTGGACTGGTTGAAGAGCTGACCGCCGTCGAGCAGGACGACCAGCCAACCGATCGTCAGGGTCAGGGTCAGGGCCACGAAGACACCCGGTACGGGACGCCGGGCCGGCAGCAGCGACAAAACGCTCATGCGACGGCCTCACGCGCGGTGCCGACCGCCAGCGCGACGACCTCCTCCTCGGTCGCGCCGGCGGGCAGCTCGCCCGCGACGTGGCCGTCCCGCATGACGACGATCCGGTCACTCATTCCCAGCAGCTCCGGTAGATCGGACGAGATCATCAGCACCGCCGCGCCGTCGCGGGCGAGGCGGCGGACGAGATCGTGGATGGCTGACTTCGCGCCCACGTCGATGCCCCGGGTCGGCTCGTCGAAGAGCAGGATCCGCGGGTTGAGCGCGAGCCACCGGGCCAGCACGACCTTCTGCTGGTTGCCCCCGGACAGGAAGCGGATCTCCTGGTCGTCGCCGGCGCCGCGCACCTCGACGGCGGCCAGCAGCTCGCGTACCCGCAGCGTCCGTGCCGCCCGGCCGGAGCGAGCGGCGAAGACGGCCCGGCTGGCGAGCAGCGCGTTGTCGAGCACCGACTGCCGGGGAACGATCCCCTCGCCCTTGCGGTCCTCGGTGACGTAGGCGATGCCGGCCCGCATCGCGGTGCGGGGTGAGCGCAGCCGGACCGGGCGGTCGTCGAGCGTGACGTCGCCGGTCGTGAACGGCGACACCCCGAAGATCGCACGGGCCAGCGCGGACCGCCCGGAGCCCTGCAGACCGCCGATGCCGAGCACCTCGCCGGCGCGCAGCTGAAGGTTGACGTCGCGCAGCTTCCGGTTTCCCGCGTCGCGAAGGTTGAGCCGCACCGGGCCCCGGTCCTCGGGGGCCGCCCGGTCGGGGTAGTAGCTGGACAGTTCCCGGCCGACCATGTGCCGCACCAGCTCGTCGCCGGTGGTGTCGGCGGTGGCCACCGTCGTGACTCGACGGCCGTCCTTGAGAACGGTGATCCGACCGGACAGGTCGAAGACCTCGGCGAGCCGGTGCGAGACGTACAACAGCCCGATGCCCCGCTCCTGGAGTCGGCGCACCAGCCCGTAGAGCAGCTCGACCTCGTGGTCGGCCAGCGCCGCGGTGGGCTCGTCCATGATCAGCAGCTGCGCGTCCAGGGCCAGCGCCTTGGCGATCTCGACGACCTGCTGCTGGGCGACACCGAGCTGCCCCACCCGGGCGTCGGCCGGCAACGTGGTCTCGCCGATCGAGGCGAGCAGCTGCCGGGTGCGCTCCAGCATGCCCCGGCGGTCGACCAAGCCGCGGCGGACCGGCTCGTGCCCCAGGTAGACGTTCTCCGCGACGGTGCGCTCCGGTAGGAGGTTGAACTCCTGGTGGATGATGCCGACGCCGGCCCGCTGCGCGTCGCGCGGGCCGCGGAAGCTACGCGTGGCACCGGCGAACTCGACGGTGCCCTCGTCCGGGCTGTAGCCACCGGAGACGATTTTCATGAGAGTCGACTTCCCGGCGCCGTTCTCACCGACGACGGCGTGGACCTCGCCCGGGGCGACGTCGAGGTCGATGCCGTCGAGAACACGTACGCCGAGGAAGGACTTGCCGATGCCCCGAAGGGTGAGAAGTGGCGTCGGCGGCGGATCTGACATCCCGAAAGCCCTCACAGACAGTAGTCATCAACAAGGTTCGATGAAACTCTACGGCGACTTCGAGGCCCTGGGCATCGAACTTTCGTAGCCATCGACGGATGCTTACGTTCTTATGGTGCGAACATTCCCTTGACATCGAGGAAACATCACACGTATGAAGATAGATGTTTGGATTGAGGTCCGCAATCCTCGACCGGGGCTGATTGCCAGGGCCGCAGCTTGAGCGGCAGCGACGCCGCAGCGAGGGAGTCGATCACGGCCGTCGTCATCCGGGCGCGACGTCGGACGTTTGCTTCTTTGATTGACAGTCATCTATTTGTAGCTCATCCTGACCCCGTGGATCACCGGACGAAGCCCTCAGCCACCATCACGCTGGGTGACGTCCCACGGGTCTGACTGCCGTCTTCGGCGAGCGGCACGAGGACCGACCACCACCCTCGTGCCGTCGCACGCGTCCAGGCACAACCTGACGTGCTGCGGGGCCCGTGGTCGCTACCGGAGTTGCCCGTCCAACCTAGGAGACGCCATGCGTCGCAACACACTGCTCATATCAGTGATCGCCGGTTTGTTACTGGCGCTCGGACTCGCCCCACCCGCGTCGGCGGCCCCGGCCTTCCGGGCCCTGCTGTTCACCAAGACCACCGGCTACCGCCACGACTCGATCCCGGCCGGGATCAGCATGATCCAACAGCAGGCCGCCGCGAACAACTTCGAGGTGGTGGCGACCGAGGACTCCAGCGTCTTCACCGCCAGCAACCTGGCGACCTTCGACGTGATCGTCATGCTCCAGACCTCCGGCATGGTCTGGACCTCGGCGGCGCAGCGCCAGGCGGTGGAGGGCTACCTCGCCAGCGGCAAGGGCATCGTCGCCATCCACAACGCCACCGACATGGGCATCGAGGGCGAATACCCGTGGTGGGACCAGACCATCAACGGTGGCGCCCACATGCCCGAGCACTCCCCCGGCGTGCTCCAGGGCACCGCCATCGTCGCCGACAAGAAGCACCCGTCGACGGCCAGCCTGCCGGATCGGTGGACCCGCAGCGAGGAGTGGTACAACTTCGACGCCAACCCGCGCGGCAACGTGCACGTGCTGGTGACCGCCGACGAGCGCACCTACAACCCGGGATCCCGGGCGATGGGCCCGGACCACCCGATCTCCTGGTGCCGCAACACCAGTGGAGGGCGGGTGTGGGCCACCGCGATGGGCCACGCGATCGGCTCCTACAGCGAGGCGAACTTCCAGAACCACGTGCTCGGTGGCATCCGGTGGGCGGCCGGTAACGCCGCCGGAGACTGCGGCGGCACCGTCTGGGGCAACTTCGAGAGGCGCACCCTCGACGACAACACCGTCGACCCGATGGCGCTGGGTGTGGCCCCGGACGGCCGGGTCTTCTACGTCCAGCGCGGCGGCCAGGTGAAGATCTTCAAGCCCTCCACCAACAGCACCGTCACCGCCGGCACGCTCAGCGTCTACACCGGCGGCGAGGACGGCCTGACCGGCATGGCGCTGGACCCCAACTTCGCCACCAACGGCTACATCTACCTGTACCACTCACCGGCCAGCAGCAGCACCGACGTCAACCGGGTCTCCCGCTACACGGTCAGCGGTGACACGCTGAACACGTCCAGCGGCGTGACGATCATCGACATCCCGGCGTACCGGGACCGGACGTTCCCGGAGCCCGGCCACACCGGCGGCTACATCAAGTTCGGTCCCGACGGCAACCTCTTCATCGGCACCGGCGACGACACGCCGCCGAACCTGGACCCGAACTGGCAGGGCTACGCCCCGCTGGACTGGCGGTCGGGCAAGTCCAACCTGGATGCCGCCCGCAGCGCCGGTAACACCAACGACCTGCGCGGCAAGCTGCTGCGCATCCGGCCCTCGGCCAACGGTGGCTACACCATCCCGTCGGGCAACCTCTACCCCCAGGGCACCGCGCAGACCAAGCCCGAGGTCTACGCGATGGGCTTCCGTAACCCGTTCCGCTTCTCCATCGACCCGGCCAACGGCTGGGTCTACCTGGCCGACTACGGCCCGGACCGGAACCCGCCCACCACCAACCGTGGGCCGGAGGGCCTGGTCGAGCTCAACGTGATCAAGCAGGCCGGCAACTACGGCTGGCCGTTCTGCCACGGCAACAACCAGCCGTACGCCCCGTTCAACCCGGACACCGGCGTCGTCGGCGCGAAGTTCAACTGCTCCGCGCCGGTCAACAACTCGCCGAACAACACCGGTCTGACCAGCCTGAAGCCGGTCGTCATGCCCAACATCTGGTATGGCTACCCCGCCTCGACGACCTTCCCGGAGCTCGGCTCCGGCGGCTCCGCTCCGATGGGTGGGCCGATCTACCGGTACGACGCGGCGAACCCCTCCGAGACGAAGTTCCCGCCCTACTACGACGGCGTGCACTTCTTCTACGAGTGGGCGCGCAACTACGTCAAGGAGGTGCACTTCGACTCCTCCTCGGCGGTGACCCGCACCAACCCGTTCCTGCCCAACGTTCGGTTCAACAAGCCGATGGACATGGAGTTCGGCAAGGACGGCTCGCTCTACATGCTGGAGTGGGGCACCAACTTCGGCGGCGGCAACAGCGACTCCGGGCTCTACCGGATCGACTACAACCAGGGCGGCCGGTCACCGATCGCCAGGGCCACCGGCACGCCCACCAGCGGCAGCGCACCGCTGACCGTCCAGTTCAGCAGCGCTGGCACGTCCGACCCGGACGGCAACACGCTGACCTACCTGTGGACGTTCGGCGACGGCACCACCTCGACGGCGGCCAACCCGTCGAAGGTGTACACCGCCAACGGCAACTACACCGCCCAGTTGAAGGTCACCGACAGCACCGGCAAGACCGGCTTCGCCAACGTCCCGATCACCGTCGGCAACAGCGCCCCGGTGGTCACCATCACCACACCGGGCAACGGCGGCATGCTGACCTTCGGTGACAAGGTGCCGTACCAGATCACCGTGACCGATCCGGACGGCGGAACAGTCGACTGCTCGAAGGTGTTCCTCAACCCGGCGCTGGGTCACGACGACCACGCCCACGAGACCACCGAGTACCCGGGCTGCTCGGGCACCATCTCCACCGACCTGCTCGGCGGGCACCCCGATGGCGCCAACCTGTTCTACGTGCTGAACGCCAGGTACACCGACAACGGCGGCTCGGGCGGCGGGTCTCCGCTCACCGGCACCGCACAGGCGATCCTGCAGCCGAAGCACAAGCAGTCCGAGTACTTCAGCAGCCAGTCCGGCATCCGGGTGATCGACCAGGCGGCCGCGGAGAGCACCAAGCGCATCGGTGACATCTCCAGCAACGACTGGATCGCGTTCAACCCGATGAACCTGTCGGGGATCTCGACGGTCAGCTACCGGCTGTCGTCGCCCTCCGGTGGCGGATCGATCGAGCTGCGGGCCGACTCGCCGACCGGCACCCTGTTGGCCACCACCACGGTGCCGAGCACGGGTGGCTGGGACAACTACCAGTCCACGACACCGGTGAGCGTCGCCGCCCTCGGCGGGACGCACACGCTCTACATGGTGTTCAAGAACGCCAACAACTCGTTCGATCTGGACTCGCACACCTTCGGCGGCAACGGCGTCGGGACACCCGGCACCGGCACCGGCCTGGCCGGCAAGACCTACACGGTCACGGCGCAGCACAGCAACAAGCTGATGGACGTCAGCGGTGTCTCCACCGCCGACGGCGCCCAGATCACCCAGTGGGCATCCACCGGTGGCAACAACCAGAGGTGGCAGGCGGTCGACGCCGGCAACGGCGCGGTCTACCTGAAGGCGGTGCACAGCGGCAAGTGCGTCGAGGTGATCGGCAGTTCCACCACGGCGGGTGCCTTCCTCCAGCAGGCCACCTGCAACAACGGCAACCAGCAGAAGTTCACCGCGACCGCGACCGGGACCTCCGGCGTGTACACGGTGCGCAACGTGCTGAGCGGGCTCTGCGTGGACGTCAACGGCGCATCCACCGCCGACGGCGCCCGGCTGTTGCAGTGGACCTGCCACAGCGCCGCCAACCAGCAGTGGCGGTTCACCGCAGTGTGATCCCGCCGCTCTCGCGGTAACAGCTGACGTCCCGGTCGGGACCGGTCTCCGAGGAACGGAACCGGTCCCGGCCGGGACGTCGTCGTCACCGTCGCACCCACTGGTGGGCGGCAGAGGCGAACGCAGCCGTCAGTCGGGCGGGGCCGGGGAGCGCCGACCGGGCGGCTCGGCGAGCAGCCCGGCCGCCGCCAGGTCCTCCCACAACTCCTCCGGCACGACGACCCCGGACCGTCGCACCGTCTCCGCCACCTGCGCCTCGTTGCGGACGCCGACCACCGTCGACACCACCGCCGGATGCCGGCGGACGAAGGCCAGTGCCGCCTGCGGCAGGGTCACCCCGTGCGTCTCGCAGACCGTGGCGATCCGCCGCGCCCGCTCGATCACCGCCGCCGGCGCCTGCTGGTAGTTGTAGACGGCGTCGGCCGGCGGCCGGTCCCGCGACAGCAGACCCGAGTTGTAGACGCCCGCGATGACCACGCCCACCCCCCGGTCCTCGGCGGCCGGCAACAGGTCACCGGCGGCGCCCTGTTCGAGCAGGGTGTACCGCCCGGCGCACATCATCACGTCGACGTCAGTCTCCCGCACGAACCGCGCCAGCATCGCCGACTGGTTCATGCCCGCGCCGATGGCACCCACGACGCCCTGGTCCCGCAGGTCGACCAGGGCGGGTACGGCCTCGTGCGCGGCCTGCTCCCAGTGGTCGTCCGGGTCGTGCAGGTAGACGATGTCGATCCGGTCCAGCCCGGTCCGGTCCAGGCTGGCCTCGATGGAGCGCAGGACGCCATCGCGGCTGAAGTCCCACACCCGCCGATGGGTCGCTGGCACGTCGAACCCGTCGGAGTCCCGCAGGTGCGCGTCCTCGGGCGAGGGCACCAGGAGCCGCCCGACCTTCGTCGACACCACGTACTCGTCGCGCTGCCGTTGGCGCAGCGCGGCGCCGAGGCGGCGTTCGGACAGCCCGAGACCGTAGTGTGGCGCGGTGTCGAAGTACCGGACGCCCGCCTCCCACGCGGCGTCGACCGCCGAGGCGAACTCCTCGTCCGTCGTCGCCCGGTAGAGGTTGCCCCCCTGGGCCGCGCCCAATCCCAGCTCGGTGAGACGTGTCCCCGGCCGGCGCGGCAGCGCACGCGTCATCACGACGCCTCCAGCCCGTAGGCGCGGCGTGCCGTTGCGCCCCAGACCGACGCCTGGTCGGCCCCGTCCTGGCCGTCCAGCAGCTCCGCCAGTGTGTCCACCCACCGCTGGTACGAGCTGGCGAGCAGGCAGACCGGCCAGTCCGAGCCGAACATCAGCCGGTCCGGCCCGAACGCGTCCAGCGCGTCCTCGACGGCGGGTCGCAGGTCCCCCGGCGTCCAGGGCGAACCCGGCACCTCCGTCACCAGCCCGGAGAGCTTCGCCGTGGTGTTCGGCGAGGCGGCCAACGACCGCAGGTCCCGGCTCCACTGCGCCATCTCCGGACGACCGATCGCCGGCTTGGCCAGGTGGTCGAGGACGAAGCTCACCTCGGGCAGGTCGCGCGTGAGGCGCGCGGCCATGGGGAGCTGGTGCTGGCGTACCAACAGGTCGAAGACGAGGCCGGCGGCCCCCACCGCGGCGATCCCCCGGCGGACGTCCGGGCGGTCCAGGTACGCCGGGTCGGTCTCGGACTGCACGAGGTGGCGGATGCCGACGAGACGCTCCCCGCCCCGAGCGGACCGTAGCCGGTCGAGGCGCTCCGCGACATCGTCGGCGGTCAGGTCCACCCAGCCGACGACCCCACGGATCACTGTGTCCTCGGCCGCGATGCCCAGCAGGTCCACCGTCTCCGCCATTGAGGGAATGGACTGCACCACCACGGTCGCGGTGACCCCGGCCGCCCGTGCCAGCGGCGCGAGATCGGCGGGTTCGAAGTCGGCGTCGATGGCCGCCATGGTCACCGGGTCGATCCACGACTGCGGGTGCCGGGCCCGGACCCAGAGGTGGTGGTGTGCGTCGACGATCCCGGCGCGGCCGGGCTCCGGTGCGCCCGTCATCGGCCCAACCAGCCGCCGTCGACGGGCAGCACCACGCCGTTGACGTAGTCCGACGCGGACGACGCCAAGAACACCGTGGCGCCGCCGAGATCGTCGGCCCGGCCCCACCGCCCGGCCGGGATGCGGCCGAGGATCGCCTGGTTGCGATCGGGGTCGTCGCGCAGCGCCTGCGTGTTGTCGGTGGCGATGTAGCCGGGCGCGATGGCGTTGACGTTCACCCCGTGGGCCGCCCACTCGTTCGCCAGCGCCTTGGTGAGGCCGGCCACGCCGGACTTCGACGCGGCGTAACCGGGGACGGTGATGCCGCCCTGGAAACTCAACAGCGACGCGGTGAAAACGATCTTCCCTCGGCCGCGCTCGACCATCGTCCGGCCGATCTCCCGGCTGAGGATGAACTGGCTGCTCAGGTTCACCTCGATCACCTGGTCCCACATCTCGTCCGGGTGCTCCGCGGCCGGGGTCCGGGCGATCGTGCCGCCGTTGTTCACCAGGATGTCGACCGGTCCGAGCGCGATGATGTCGCGGGCCAGGCGGTGCACGGCCGCCCGGTCGCCGAGGTCGGCCCGCAACGCGGTGAACCGGCGGCCGGCGGCGCGCACCCGACGCTCGACCTCGCTGCCGTCGGCTTCGAGCTGCGCGGAGACGCCCACGATGTCGGCACCGGCCACTGCCAGCGCCTCGGCCATGGCGAGACCGATACCGCGCCGCGCCCCGGTCACCACGGCGGTCCGTCCGGACAGGTCGAACAGGGCCGTCACTGGTTACCCTCCCGCACGTCGAGCAGCACCTTCATCACGCCGCCACCCTCCAGCGCCGCGAAGGCTGCGCTGGCCGACTCGACCGGCTCGATCCGGGAGATGAGCCGCTGGGCCGGGATCGCACCCGAGGCGACCAGCCGGATCGCCTCCACCATGTCGTCGCGCTGATACAGCCGGGCGCCGAGGAGCTCCAGCTCACGCCAGAAGAACCGGTGCAGGTTGACCTCCCGGGGCTGGGGGTGGATCGCCACCAACACCAGCCGCCCACGGGTGGTGAGGACGTCGACCGCCGTGGTGACACCGGCGGCGGAGCCGGACACCTCGAAGGCGATGTCGGCGCCCGCGCCGTCGGTACGGTCGTTGACCAGCGCCACGACATCGGTCGACAGCGGGTCGACGGCCTCGACCCCGATCCCTTCGGCCACCTCGCGGCGGAACGGGTCCGGCTCGACGAGGAGGACCCGCGCGCCACGGCTGCGCGCGACGGTGGCGATGAGGACGCCGACCGGTCCGCCACCGACGACGACCACCTGGTCGTCGGCGGTCACGTTCCCCCGGCGTACGTCGTGCACGGCGACCGCCACCGGCTCGACGAGCGCCGCGTGGTCGAGGGGCAACTCCTGCGGAAGTGGCAGGACCAGCTCCACCGGCACGGTCCACGACGACTGCATGGCACCCGGTGAGTCGATGCCGAGGAAGTTCATGGCGTGGCAGACGTGGGAGTTGCCCCGCTGGCAGGCGGCGCAGCGTCCACACGGCCGGGTCGGCATCACGGTGACCGGCTGACCGACCTCCCAGCCGGTCACGCCCTCACCGAGGGCCGCGATGCGGCCGGACATCTCGTGCCCGATGACGGCGGAGTCACCAACCCGGGCGTCCATGTCGCCGTGGTAGATGTGCAGATCCGTACCGCAGATCCCGGTGTACGCCACCTCGATGCGTACCTGACCCCGGCCCGGTGGCTCCGGGTCGCGGTGCTCGATTCCGAGGTTTCGCGCCCCCCGGTAGACGACTGCCTTCATCGTTCCTCCGTCTCGACGGTCGGTACGTCGGTCGTGCCGACCGGGCATGGTCGTGGGTGCACCGCCGTCGCGATGCACCCACGTCTCCCTGTTCTGTCGGTCAGCTCAGTGCCGTGCGGTCGGTGACACGTCATTGTGGGGGTGCAGCGACGTGACCGGCACCTGACGTGTGGGGATCACCCCGTCGACACCGGCCAGCAGCCGCCGACCGGCCCGCTCCGGCCGGACGTTGGGGCTGTCGGCCGTCTGCGCCTGCGGGCGGCGGTTGGCCGCCCGGATCCGGTCCTCGTCCACTCGGACCCCCAGCCCCGATGTGTCACCGAGGATGAAGGCGCCATCCTCGACGTGCAGGTCGATGGAGACGCCGACCGGCGGGTGCAGGTCCTGCAGCTCGCTCGTCAGGTGGTTCGGCACCGAGGTCGCGGCGTGCAGCAGCCCGATCGGGCTGTTGCCGATCGGGCTGACCGGCAGGTCGTGGGCGTGGGCCAGGGCGGACGCCCGCAGGAAGTGGGTGACCCCCCAGACGGCCGCCATCTGGACGATGTCGACAGCGCCGGCGGCGATCAGCGGACGGTACTGTTCGAGCCCGGTGAGGTTCTCGCCGGTGGCTACCGACGCGGACACGCCCCGGCTCACCGCGGCGAGACCCTCGGCGTCCCAGCGCCGGACCGGCTCCTCGATCCAGATGAGATCCAGCGTACGTTCCAGTTCGCAGACGTGCCGGACAGCCTGCTTGCGCGTCCACGCCTCGTTGACGTCGAGCATGAGGCCCGGCCGCTGCCCCTTCCCGGCCTCGGTCAGGACCTCCTTGACCAGCCCGAGGCGGCGCCTGTCGTGCTCGATGTCGAGCCCGCCCTTGAGCTTGGCCGCCCGGAGGCCGTGGCTCGCGTAGACCTCGTACTCCGCGACGAGTTCGTCGTCGGTGAGCCCGATGTCCAGACCGGACGCGTAGGCGGTGACCCGCCGGTCGCTTCCGCCCAGCAGCCGCCACAGCGGTTCGCCGGCGGCCTGCGCCTTGATGTCCCAGAGCGCGGTGTCCAGCGCGCCGATGGTGCCGAACACCGGCCCCGCGTGGCCCGCCTTGAAGGTGTGCCGCAACATGCGGTCGTACAGGGACGTCACGGCACGGGGGTCTTCGCCCTCGACGGCTGCGAAGATCCGCTCTATCTCGACGTGCGGCCCGAGGCCGATTCCCGAGATTCCTTCGTCGGTGTCGACGATGACGATCGAGACGGGGACCACCCCGTCGGCGAACACCCCGTTGGCGTCGCCGACGGGTCGCCCCCACTCCTGGACCGTCGTGAGCGTCCGATATCCCGTGATCCGCATGTCAACCCTTCGTGGAACCGGCGGCGACGCCGTCGGCAATTTGGCGCTGGAGGAACAGGTAGACCAACAGGACGGGTATCGCGGCGATCAGCACACCCGAGGCGAAGGTGGGAATGTTGTCGGAGTACTGCCCGCGCAACGAGGTCACCCCGATCATGAGCGTCCGGTGGTCGGCCGAGGGCATCATCACCAGCGCCATGAGGACGTCGTTCCAGCAGAACAGGGCGTTGAGGATGCCGACCGACAACAGCGCCGGGGTGCCCAGGGGCAGCATGATCCGGCGGTACACCCCGTACACGGTGCTGCCGTCGATCCGCGCGGCGTCCACGATCTCCGGCGGGATGCCCTTGTAGTAGCTCGTCATGAGGAAGACCGTGAAGGGCAGGAACTGGGCCACGTAGACCAGGATCAGGCCCGGGTAGGTGTCGATGAGCGCGGTGTCGGCCATGATCCGGGCGAGCGGCACCATGATCACCTGGAACGGGATGAAGAGCCCCGCGAGGCAACCCAGGAACAACGCCGAGGAGCCACGGAACCGCAGCTGGCTCAGGGCGAAGCCGGCCATCGACCCGAACAGCAGCAGCAGGAGCACCGACGCCGTCACCACGAACAGCGAGTTGACGAAGTAGCGGCCCATGCCGACGCTGCTCCACGCCGTGCTGATGTTCTCCCAGCGCAGCGCGTCGGTCAGCGAGAACCGGTCGAGGATGTAGTCGCGCCGCGTCTTCATCGCGACGTTGGCGGTGAAGAGCAGGGGGTAGATCGTCGCCAGCGCGAGCAGTGCCATCGGGACGGCGATCAGCCACCGTCCCAGTCGGATGCGAGACATCAGTCCTCCTTCCCCGCTCGTTCCAGCAGTTTGATCTGCATGAGCCCCACCACCAGCATGATCACGAAGAGGATCGTCGACGCTGCCGACGCGAGGGCCGGGCGGTTCATCTGGCCCTGCTGGATCCAGATGTAGTACTCCGGCAGGTACGTCGAGCCCTCCGGGCCGCCGCTGGTCATCACGAAGAGCAACCCGAACATCGAGGTCAGCATCCCGATCATCGTGGTCACGAAGACGAACTGGATGGTCCGGGCGAGGCTCGGAACGACCACGTGCCAGACGACCTGACGCAGCGACGCCCCGTCCACCCGGGCGGCGTCCAGGAGCGCGGCGTCCAGCGTGGCGAAGCCGGCGAGGAACACCACCAGCGCCATCCCGAAGGTGGCCCAGATGTGCACGCCCACCACCATGAACATCGCGATGTCCGGGTCTCCGAGCCAGTCCACCGGACCGACACCGACCGACCCGAGCACGGCGTTGAGCGGGCCGTCGAAGGCGAGCAGCAGGTTGAAGATCGCACCGACGATGACCGGTGAGAGCACCGCCGGGAAGAAGTAGACGCTGCGGTAGAAGCGGTGACCCGGCACCCGCAGGTAGATGAACGTCGCGAGGAGACCGGGGATCGCCACCGCCACCGGCAGCAGCAGCACCAGAAGCCCGACGTTGCTCAGCGCGGTCCGGAACAGCGGGTCCGCGAACAGCTCGCGGTAGTTGCCGAATCCGACCGCTGTGCCGTTCTGCGCGCCGTCGCCGGTGAAGGAGAAGTTGACGCCGAGGATCAGCGGGTAGAGCCGCAGCAGCACGATGATCAGGACGGCCGGGGCGACCAGGATGTAGGGGGCGTAACGCTCGGCCCCCGGGCCGCCACGGGCGCGACGCGGTCGTGCGCCGCTGCGATGGGCGACGGGGGTGACTGCCGCCCCGCCGGCCCGTCCGGCCGAAGCCGGACGGACCGATGGTTGCGTGTTTCCCATTGGCACGAGGTCAGCCCGCCTGGTCAGAAGCGGCCAACTGCTTCACCACCTCGTCGACGGTGATCGAACCGCTGAGGAGCTGCTGGGAGAGGCGCCCCATCAGGTCGATCGTCTTCGAGGAGAGCGCCACGTGCAGAGCGGGCTTGCCGCTCTTGAGCTCACCGACGATCGTGGAGACCGCCGGGCCGCCCGCCGACACGTCGATGGTGGTGTCGGCGGCGATCGCGCCGGCGTCAGCGTAGAAGGCCTTCAACGCCTCGGCCGAGCTCAGCGAGCGCGCCAGGTCGGCGGCCATCTTCGGGTCCTTCGTCCACTTGGCGACCGCGTAGCCGATGCCGCCGTCGTAGGGAAGGCTCGGGGTGGTGCCGGCGGTGACGACCGGGGCCTTCATGACGCCGAGCTTCTCCGGGGTGAGGAACTCGTTGAAGTCCTGCCAGTGACCCACGTCCGACATCAGGCCCATGACGTGGGCGGCCTTACCGGACTGGAAGAGCGCGAAGGAGTCGTTAAACATGGCGGTCGAGTTGGCCCCGTCGCTGTTCATCTTCTTGTCGCCGGTCTCTTTCCAGAGCTGGAAGAGCCGCTTGACGTTGGCCGAGTTCCAGTCGCGCTTGCCGGCGATCCAGGCGTCGTACTCGGCGGCGGTGAGGGTCGTCGAGCCCATGCTGGAGATCCAGAACTGGATGCCGACGCCCTCCTTGTTGCCGAGGGCGAAGCACTTGGAACCGGCCTTGGCGATGGCGGCGCAGTCGGCGACGAACTTGTCCCAGGTGGTGGCCGGGCTCGCCGGGTCGAGGTTGGCCTTCTGGTAGATCGCCTTGTTGTAGTAGATCGGGTAACCCTGCAGCGTCACCGGGGCGGCGTAGATCTTGCCGTCCTTGGTGAACGCCTCCCAACCGGCCAGCCGCTGCTTGTCCTCGGCCACGTACTCGTCGAGGGGCACCAGCGCGTCCACCCGGTCGCGGATCTGGCCGCCACCGTTGAACAGCATGACGTCCGGGCCCTTGCCGGACTGAATCGCCGCACCGAGCAGGGTGTAGTACTGATCGAAGGGCTGTGCGACGAACTCGACCTCGACGTCGGCGTGCTTCTTCTTGAAGTCGGCCTTGGCCTTGTCCAGATAGGATTTGGCGAACGGCTCGCCGGACTTCCAGTCCCACACCACCAACTTGCCGTCCGAGCTGGTTGACTTGCCCGAATCGCTAGCACTTCCACAACCGGCCAGGGCCAGGCCCACAACGAGGACGGCCGACCACATTGCGCGCTGTCTCATGTTGTCACCTCTATATGGGGGGTGGCCGGCGGGTGCCCCGCGAGCCAATGTTGACGGGAACGTAACTCGTATGACGTGTGACGTCAACACCCGGCCGTACACTGATCCGGACGTCGTGCCACGGCGAGCCATTCGGAGGGGGACATGACGCCACCACGGGAGACAGCCCTGAACAGCCCGGCGACCCCGGCGTGGGTGCGTCGGCCGACCAACCTCGCCAGGGCGGTCACCGCCGAACTGGTGGAGCGCATCGTCCGCGGCGTACACCCGTCCGGGACGTCCCTACCTCCCGAGCCGATCCTCTGCGAGACCTTCGGGGTGAGCCGGACCGTCGTCCGGGAAGCAGTGAAGATCCTCCAGGAGAAGGGGCTGGTGCAGGTCCGCCAGGGCGCCGGCACCATGGTCACCCCACCGGCACACTGGGACATGCTCGACGAGCTCGTCCTCGCCGCGACCATCGCCGTGGACGACAGCTTCGCCATCCTCGACGACCTGGTCGTCACCCGGCGGGTGCTGGAGTCCGACATGGCGAACGTCGCCGCCCGCCTCGCCGACACCGAGACCATCGAGCGCCTGCGGGCCATGGTCGACCGGATGGACGAGCTCGTCGACGACCACGTCACCTACCACGACCACGACCGGGCCTTCCACGACACGATCATGCAGGCGTCGGGGAACCGCATCGCTCGTGGCGTCGTCCGTGCGCTGGAAAGCCAGGTGATCAACACCGCCCGGTACATGGGCCGGACGGAACGCGCCCTGTGCGTGGCGTCCAACCAGGGCCACCGACGCATCTACGAACGCATCGCCGCCCACGACGCCAACGGCGCCGCTGAGGCGATGTTCACCCACATCACCGAGGCCTGGCTGGTCCGCCGCAACGGCTCGGGGAGCCCCGCCCGCCTCGAACGCTGACCGCCACCCCAGCCGGAACGGCGCCCACCCCCGGGGTACGGGAGCGGACGCCGCCGGCTGCGCCGATCAGTGTCACGAGAACTGGGCGAAGAACCTCCAGATCTCACCCTTGGTCCAGGTCGTGATGCCGCTCTCGGCGTAGGTGCCGTCCACCGGGCCGGGCATGTGACCGTTGTCGTACGCCGCCCACTGCACCGGGTAGCCGGTCCGGCAACCGGAGTAGGCGGTCGTGATGTGCGTACGACTGCCGCCGGCCGGCTCGGGCGGGTTCTGGGCGGTGCAACCGTTGTTGCGGACGAAGGTGTCGCGCAACGCCCTGCCCTGGGAGATGTTCAGGACGTTGTCCGAGATGCCGTGCAGCCCGAAGTACGCGATCGGCTGGGTGCCGCCGCTGCACCCGCTGATCTGCGCGCCGGAGATGACAGCGACCGCCCGGAAGACGGTGGCCCGTGCGCAGGCGACGGCGTAGCTCATGCCGCCACCCCAGCTGAAGCCGAGCGCGAACCGCTGCCTCGGGTTGACGCAGAGGCTGCTCTCGATCCGGCTGATCATGTCGTCGACGAAGGTGATGTCCTCACCGCCGGAGTTGCCCCAGCCGTTGCCGAACCCCTGCGGCGCCACCAGGATCGCGCTGTTGTTCGACTGCTCCTGCTGCCCGTAGTAGGACCAGGCGGCCCCACTGGTGCCGCCGGAGGATATCTCCTGCATGGTGCCGCCCCGCCAGTGGAAGGCGAAGATCAGCCGGTACGGGTTGCTGTTGTTGTAGTTGGCGGGCACCCGCAGGATGAAGGTTCGGCTCTTGCCGTTGCTCTGGATCGTGTGCGTGCCGCTGGCCAGCGTCGGCGCCTTGCCGCACCCGCTGCCGCCGGTCGGCGGGGGGTTGCTGCCGCCGACGGGAACGAGTTGCCACTGCTGGTTGGCGCCGCCCCAGTCGGCGTACTGCACGATGTTGCCGCCGTCGGCGGTGGACGCGCCCTGCACCTCGACGACCTTGTTGCTGTTGCGGTTGATCAGCCGGACGTAGCCACCGTCCGAGTCGGCCAGCCGGAACTGCTGGTTCGTCCCGTTGAGGTCGGACCACTGCACGATCGCGCCGCCGTCGGCGGTGGAGAAGTTGCTGACGTCGAGCACCTTGCCCGAGTGCCGGGACTTGACCCGGTAGTAGCCGCCCCCGGAGTCCACGAACTGCCACTGCTGGTTGGTGCCGTTGTTGCGCGTCCACTGGCTGATCCGCGCACCGTCGTTGGTGGCCGAGGCGTACAGGTCCAACGCCTTGCCGCTGTTCCGGTTCACGAGGGTGTACCAGGCGTTGGTGTCCACTGTCGCTGCCGCCGCGGGCGCCGCGTTGACGGCGACGAGGGTGCTGGCGGCCATGACCGTGGCCGTCGCCGCGGCCAACCCTGACCGCCAGCGACGTCTCTGTCGAGAGGCGGGACGAGCCTCACCGAGGGCTTTCATGTCCACTCCTTCGATCGGGGTCACCCACGAGCGGAGAGCCGCGGGTGCCCTGGCGTGCGTGCCGGCGTCGTGGTGGTGGCGTCAGCACGTCTGGGGGTGTTGTGCGGGCATCCTGCGGCCTTCGGCGCACGTCGATGGCGATGCCGCGATCCGGGCTTCGGAGCAGGCCGCGTCGAGCCGCGCGGCGCGACGTCCTGGCTCCCGGCTGCCGCGTCGCCGCCCCCACCCGGGGACGGGCCACCGGTCGTCACACCTCGCCGGGGCGGGCGCCGGCCGGATCCCGGTCGGCCGGCAGCCCTTCTCCCCCAGCTCAGGCAATGGCAGCGACTAGCCGATCCGGACCAGCTGCCACTGCTGGTTCGTGCCGCCCCAGTCGGCGTACTGCACGATGTTGCCACCGTCGGCGGTGGACGCGCCCTGCACCTCGACCGCCTTGTTGCTGTTGCGGTTGATCAGGCGCACATAGCCATCAGACGAATTGGCGAGTCGGAACTGCTGGTTCGTGCCGTTGAGGTCGGACCACTGCACGATCGCGCCACCGTCGGCGGTGGAGAAGTTGCTGACGTCGAGCACCTTGCTGGAGTTGCGCGACTTCACCCGGTAGTAGCCGCCACCCGAGTCCACGAACTGCCACTGCTGGTTGTTGCCGTTGTTGCGCGTCCACTGGCTGATCCGCGCGCCGTCGCTGGTGGCCGAGGCGTACACGTCCAGCGCCTTGCCGCTGTTCCGGTTCAGCAGCACGTACCAGGCGCTGGTGTCCACCCCGGTGCCCGGCGGGGGCGTGGTGGGCGGGGTGGAGCCGCCGTTGAGGGCGTCCAGGACGGCGTTGTACGCGGCCTTCTTGTTGCCGTTGCAGTCGAACAGCAGCGCGTTGTCCGAGCCACGCCACGAGTCGCAGTCGCGTACCCCCCAGGTGGTGATGCCGGTGCAGCGCGAGACCGCCAGGCAGGCGCGGGTGACGGCGCCGTAGATGTTGGCCTGGTTGCCACCGGTCATCACGTCCAGCTCGGTGATCTGCACGTCCACGCCGAGATCGGCGAAACGCTGCAGGTTGGCCTGGTAGTCACCGGCCAGCGAGGTACCCAGGTGCGACTGGAACCCCACACAGTCGATCGGCACACCACGGGACTTGAAGTCCCGCACCATGTTGTAGATCCCCGTCGACTTCGCGTTGATCCCGTCGGTGTTGTAGTCGTTGTAACACAACTTCGCACCCGGATCCGCCGCCCGCGCCGCCCGGAAGGCCGCCTCGATCCAGTCATTACCGGTGCGCTGCAGGTTCGAGTCACGACGCCCACCCGAACCACCGTCGGCGAACGCCTCGTTCACCACGTCCCAGGCGTAGATCTTCCCCCGGTAGTGGGTGGCGACCTGGGTGACGTGGTTGATCATCGCGTTGCGCAACGCGCTGCCCGACATGCCCTGCGCCCAGCCCGGCTGCTGCTGGTGCCACAGCAGCGTGTGACCCCGCACGCTCATGCCGTTGGCCTGCGCGTGGCTGACCAGGCGGTCACCACTGGAGTAGGTGAACACACCCTGCTGCGGCTCGGTCGAGCTCCACTTCATCTCGTTCTCGGCCACGACACTGTTGAACTCACGGTTCAGGATCGTCGTGTAGGCGCTGGTCGACAGCTTGCCGACGGCGACAGCCGCGCCGAAGTAGCGGCCCTTCTCGGCGGCGGCCGCCTTCAGGGTCGTGCCGGCACCGGCTGCGGGTGTCAGCGCCACCGTCATGCCGGTGGTGAGGGCGACGGCGAGGGCCGCCGCCGCCAGCAACGTTCTCGGTGATTTCATGTCGTTCCTTCTCAGTGGGTGCATCGGTGGTGGTGATGTGCCACTTCAGTCAGGACGGCCCCTGGTGCCGGCGCACATGGTTGGGGAAGGCGTTCGCCGGCACCGCCGGGAGCCCTGAGGTGACGTCCGCCTGCCCGGATGGACGCCGAGAACCGAGAAACGACGCGTAGGGCCCGCCCGGTGAACCCAACGAAACGATCGTCCTCTATATCGAGAGTGAGCGATAACATGTCGTTCGTCAAGACGAAATGAGCCGTTCACGCCGACGCACCCGAACACCTCGCCTCGATCACCACCCGCCGCCTGCGAGGATCCGCGTCATTCGCCGAGCGACCTGCCGGAACGGCCGCGCCACGGCGCTACCGAAAGACGCCTGAGGGTGGCTCTGTTATCGCTCACAGCTAGCAAGCGAGACCGGGCACGGGCGGCGGCGGGGCAGGCGATCCGGCGACCAGAGGTCCTTATCGGCAACGCGCGCCTACGTGGAGGTCAGCTCCTGCGCCAGCCGATCCAGACCGTCCTTGATCAGCTGCCCGTAGGCGTCATCGCCAAGCGCGCCGACCCCAGACCCCGAGTGCGCCATCGGCACGATCCACGTAATTCTCGTCAGCCGGCAGAACCGCTATGCCCATGCTCGGCCAGGCTCGCCTCGACGCGTACACCGGCGAGCATGTCGGCGGTGGTGTGTGCCCGGATGTCGGGCTGTGTGCCGTCGGCAAACCGGGCGACGACCGCCCGAACGTGCCGCTCGGCGGGCGCGGCGAGGCCGTCGTAGACGGCCGCGAACAACTCCTGCGCCGGCCGCCGGAGCCACCCCTGCGGAAGAAGCTCCAGGGGCAACTGCGGATCGAGTACGGGAAACCGCCGGAAGGTGTCCATCACCTCGGTACGCGCCCGCACCGCGGCAACCCCGTCGACCTCCCCGGACACCACAGCGGGCAGCAGCGGCGTCCAGCGCCGCAGGAACGCGTCGTAGCTCCGACTGATCGCCTGGATGTCCCAGGCCTCGATCGGGGCACGATGAGCCGCCGAGCCGAGCGGGGTCTGTCGGCCGCGAAACACCGTCACGGCACCGAGGGTGAGCTGGTCGAGCCGAGCCCGAGCCGGAGCGTTCAGTTCGCGCGGCGAGATCCACAGCCCGTCGTACAGCGGCGCGTAGCCGAGCCACCGCAGCTGAGCCCGCAGCGCGCGTCGCTGCGTGCTCAGCTCCTGCGGCAGCGAGAAGGCGACAACCGTCCAGCACCCGTCCCATCGCACCGTCGAGGTGGTGGAGGCGAGGATCCAGTGGGCGCCCGCGGAGAGGCTGGCCGCCGCTGCGCGGCTGAGGCGGTACGAGCTGCGGCGCCCCAGTCGGCTGCCCTCCAGGACCCCGCGGCGGGCCAGCCGGCTGATCGCGGTGCGCGCCCCGGCCGTCGTCACGCCGGTCTCTCCGAGCAGCGCCACGATGGCGGCGGACGGCAGGGGGACACGGGTCCGCAGGGTGTAGTCCGCCAACAGGGTCACGGCGACCCCCTGGGGGGAGTTGCCCACCTGCCGCCTGGGCAGCCGGAGTTCGTGATCTCCGTCGTCCGGATATATCTCGTCGATGTCGAACGGGCTTGCCACAGGCGCTCCGTGCTCTTCAGGGACGGTGTGACGACTGTAGACGGATCGCCGCTCCCCGCCGAGCCCCGGGACCACCTCGCGATAGAGAAACTTCGATTGACACTTGTCGGTCCGAGGGGAACACTAATTGCCACGCAATGCCGTCCGGAGCCGGGCAGGGCAAGCCACAGGTAGCGGGCAGGCGCGATCACGCGGGAACCGGGCGCACCCGCTGACGGATCGCGCGACCAATCCCAGCCGAACCGGCAATCGAAGGAGTCGTCCGTTGAGAATCAAGAGAAAACTGCTGCTCGCCCTCGCCGTGCCGCTGCTGACAGCCGGCCTGCTGGTCCCCGCGCTCCGACCCGCGTACGCGGCGTCGCTGACCGAGGTGACCAGCTTCGGTGACAACCCGGGTCGGATGCGCATGCACGTCTACGTGCCGGACAACCGCCCGGCCCGCCCGGCGGTCGTGGTGGCCATGCACGGCTGCGGAGGATCCGGCCCCGGCTTCTACTCCGGGAGCGAGTTCGCCAGCCTCGCGGACCGCTACGGATACATCGTCATCTACCCGTCCGCCACCCAGCAGGCCGGGTTCGGCAACTGCTTCGACACCTGGTCGGACGCCGCCAAGCGACGTGGTGGCGGCAGCGACCCGGTGTCGATCATCTCCATGATCCGGTACGTGCAGCAGCAGTACGCGGCCGACGGGGACCGGGTCTACGCCACCGGCAGTTCCTCCGGCGGCATGATGA
This sequence comes from Micromonospora sp. SD19, assembly GCF_054462275.1. Classification (NCBI taxonomy): domain Bacteria; kingdom Bacillati; phylum Actinomycetota; class Actinomycetes; order Micromonosporales; family Micromonosporaceae; genus Micromonospora; species Micromonospora sp. SD19. The sequence continues at coordinate 222,267 of NZ_JBTLMN010000009.1, read as the reverse complement.
CGAACCACATGCTGGCGCTCTACCCCGACGTGTTCAAGGCCGGCGCCGCGTTCATGGGCGTGCCGTTCAACTGCTTCGCCAACGCGGCGGACTATCCGCCCGGCAGCAGCCAGTGCACCGGCGGCAACATGAACCGGACCCCGCAGCAGTGGGGCGACGCGGTCCGCCAGGCGTACCCGGGTTACTCCGGGCCCCGCCCGCGCGTGCAGCTGTGGCACGGCACCAGCGACACGCTCGTGCCGTACTCGTTGCTGCAGGAGACGATCGAGCAGTGGACCAACGTGTTCGGGCTGAGCCAGACACCCACCTCCACCGACACGCCCCAGGCCAACTGGAACCGGCGTCGCTACGCCGACAGCAACGGCACCGTCCAGGTTGAGGCGTACAGCATCCAGGGGGCCGGGCACAGCCTGCCCTCCGGCGGAATGGCTGCCGCGGCCCTGCAGTTCTTCGGCCTGACCAACCCCACGACGCCGCCGCCGACCACCCCGCCGCCGACGACGCCACCCCCGACCACGCCACCCCCGACCACGCCGCCGCCCACCACGCCGCCGCCGGCCAACGGCGCCTGTCGGGTGAGCGTCGCCGTCAACGCCTGGAACAACGGCCTGACCGAGAACATCACCATTACGAACACCAGCACCAGCGCCGTCAACGGCTGGTCACTGGTCTTCACCCTGCCGAGCGGGCAGACCATCACCTCGGGCTGGAACGCCACCTATTCGCCCAACTCCGGGCAGGTGACGGCCCGCAACGTCGCCTACAACGGCGGCATCCCCGCCAACGGCTCGGTGACCATCGGCTTCCAGGCCACCCACACCGGCAACAACGCCCGGCCGTCCTCGTTCACCCTCAACGGCGCGTCCTGCGCCATCGCCTGAGACCAGGCTGGCGTCGGCGAGACAGTGCGCCGGTCACCACCGCGTGGTGACCGGCGCACTCCCCCGTTCCGGCGTCACCGGGTCAGCGGTAACCGGCGCCCACCACGCTGGCCTGCACCGCGTTCTCGGTCGCGTCGGACGGGTAGCCGGCGACCATGGCCCCCTCGTAGAAGGTGCCGGCGCTCAGGTTCGCGCCACCGTCGGGCTTGCAGCAGTCACCGCCGCTGCCCAGGATGATCGCGCCCTGCTTCTTCATCGGGCTGTATCCCGGCGGGAGCGAGCCGTCGTACAGCGTGTAGAGGCTGCCGGACTGGGCGTCGCTACCCTTGATGGCGAAGCGGGTCGTGCCGTTGTTCTTCAACGTCGCGGTCACGAACTTGCTGGTGAAGGCACGCTGGTTCGGGTTCCAGGCCTGGCTGCCACCTGGGAAGAGGCCCCACTCCAGGTCCGCCTGCACCCAGGGCCCGCTGCCGGAGCAGCCGCCGAACCAGCACTGCTTGCTGAAGTTGATGGCGTCCATCGCCCCGGCGGCGTCGGCCTTCCTGGTCGTCTCGCTGTTGCCGTAGTCGAAGCAGCAGCCGCTGTTGACGTGGGTCCCGCTGGTCACCATGTACATGCCCTCGGGGGCCGCGCCGGTCGGCACGCCGGTGAGGTGCCCGTCGCGCCAGTAGCTGTTACCGGGATTGATGTAGAGCGAGTACGCCTTCGCGCCGCCCACGGTCAGCGACTCCGAGGTCGCGATCGCCGGCTTGCTCTGGGGCGAGCCCGGCACCACGCTCGACCCCTGGTACCAGAGGTCGTTGCCACGCCCGGACTGGTCGAAGACCACGGTGATCACGCAGGTCGTGCCGGCGCAGAACGAGTCCTGCGTGGCCGCGTTGGCGGTGCCGCCGGTTGCCGTGAGCCCGATGTTGCGGGTCGTGTTGTCCGACGAGCGTCGGACCTGGTACAGGTTGCCGGCGTACGCCTCGTAGAGCGCTCGCGTGGTGCTGTGCGCGGCGATGCACGGGGTGCCGCCGGAGGCGTAGATGTCGCACGGGCGCGCGCCGGTGGGCGGGTTGGTCGGCGGCGGGGTGGTGGTCGGCGAGGCCCACTGCTGGTTGGTGCCGCCGTTGCAGGCCCAGAGGATGATCTTGGTGCCGTTGGCGGTGGCCGCGCCGTTGGCGTCGAGGCAAAGCCCGGACTGCACGCCGGTGACGGTGCCGTTGCTGTTGACGTTCCACTGCTGGTTGTTCTGACCGTTGCAGTCCCAGATGATCACCTGGGTGCCGTTGGTGGTGCCCCGGCCGGAGGCGTCCAGGCACTTGTTGCCGTACACCTGGAGTTGTTTTGTCGACGTCCAGGTCCAGGTCTGGCCGGCGCTGCCGTTGCAGTCCCAGAGTTGCGTCTGGGTGCCGTTGGTGGTGCTGGAGTTGGGCACTTCGAGGCAGCGGCCGGATGCGGTACCGATGATCGGGGTGCTCTGCCCCGGTTGAATGGCGGCCGCGGCGGCCGCCTCGGCGGACGGCGACGAGGCGCCCGGGGTGGCGCCGATGCCGACGAGAACGCCGACCAGAGCGCCCGCCACGGCGGTCAGCCGTCGGGCGCGATGACGTCTCGGGACGAGATCACGGGCCTTTTCTGGCCCGATGGGGGACGGGGTTCGCACGGGGTGCTCCTCGGATGTCGTGGAGGCGCGGGGAGTTGTCGATGCGCCATGTCAGTGGTGGCGGCGAATCGATTCGCAGCGAATCGTATGACCTTTGCGGAATTTATGTCAATGAATGCAATGTGGCGTGACGCGCTGGCCGTTGGACCGACGGCCAGCGCGTCACCCTTTCCCGGGGCGCCTACCGCCCCAGGAGCCGCCACGTCTGGTTCAACGGGCTGCCCTGGTTGGCCGCCCTGCAGGTCCACTGGTGCACCTGTGCTCCGGCCGCCGTGGAGACCGCGTTGACATCGACGCACTTGCCGCTGTGCCGGGCGATGAGTTGGTAGTCGTGCGAGTCGTTGCCCGAGTAGGTCACCTTGCGCAGCGTGAACTGCTGGTTGGTGCTGTTCAGGCAGGTCCACTGGTGCACCGCCGCGCCGTCGGCGGTGGACACGCCGCTGACGTCGAGACACTTGCCGCTCTGCTGGTTGACCACCGTGTAGGTGTTGGCCACCCCGGCCACCGGCCGGAAGTTCCAGAGCTGCTGGTCACCGCCGTCGCAGTAGTTCTGCTGCTGGACGTTGCCGTCGGCGGTGCTCAGCCCGGCGTTGTTCAGACACTGCTGGGAGTGCTGGGCCACCGCCACCGACTGGAAGCCACCGTCCGAGGGAGGCAGCAGCGTGACCGTGTAGGTGTCGGTCTGGTTGGTGTACGGCACTGTCACCGTCGCGTTGTTGTTGGAGACCGCGACCACGCTGTTCGAGACCGTGACCGGCCCCGGCACGGCGCCACCGCCGTTGTGCGGGATGCGCTGGGTGACGACCCGGACCTGGTTGTTCTGCACGATGCCGCTGGTGGTGTCCAGGCGTTGCAGGTTGACGGTCAGGTTCCCGGTGGTACGACCACCGCCGATGAGCACCTTCGCCGACCCGGCCGTCTTCGTGGCGTACGCGTCGTACGACTGGCTGGGGGTCACCGCAACGATCTCCCCGACCTGGGAGGCGTAGTAGCGGTAGTTCCACCACTCCCCCTTGGGCTGGTGCTGGCCGGCCGAGTTGCGGATCAACAGGTTGCCGAGGTCGTTGTGCAGACTGCCGCCGCTGGCCCAGTTCGCCCGCAGGCCGTCGGCCCGGGCCCGCTCCAGACGCGCGATGTACCAGGCGCCGTCGGCCGGGTTCTGCTCGTCGGGCGCGCCGTACTCGTTGATCTGATACGGACGCGGGTGGGCGATGCCGCGCGGGTCGAGGGTGGCGTTGGCGGCGGCGACGTTGGCGACCGGGTCACCGGGCAGCGAGTGCCAGCTGATGATGTCCGGCACGGTGTTGGTCGAGCGGACGAAGTCCAGGTACTGGTTCCAGAAGGTGTGCGTGGTCGACGGCACGCAGGCGCAGCTCGGCCCGACGATGAGCTGGCTGGGGAACTCCGCCCGGATGCGCTGGTAGGTCCGACGCCAGAGTTCGAGGTACTGGGAGATCGGCCGGTTCCAGAAGATGGTGATGTTGGGTTCGTTCCAGATGTCCCACTGCACCGACAGGCCGGACGCCCGTACGTCGCTGATCAGGCGGGTCAGGAAGTTGTCGTAGTCGGTCCAGTTGCCGTTGTCACCAGGGAAGCGGGAGATTCCGGCACCGTCGGCGCCCCACAGGTCGTGCGGCAGGATGATGAACTTCCCGCCGAGGGACGTGGTCCGGCGCGCCTGGGCGAGTGTGGAGTTCCAGCGACGGTCGTACGTGCCGCCGACCCAGCCGCTCCCCGGAAGCTGCGCGCCACCGGCGCGCATGTACTGGAACTTGACGTCCCGGTAGAAGTGGTCGGCGGGGCCGCTGGCGTTCTCGGTCATGCCGTAGATCCAGCCGGACGCGCGGTAGGTCGGCGCGCCGCTGGTGGTGGAGAAGTTGACACTGATCGACTCGTCGGCGGCCTGGGCGGGGGACGCGACGACGGTGACGGCGGCTGCGGCGGCGAGCAGGCCGACGACGAGTCGGGCCGCGGACACGCGGGCTCGTCCTGACCTGCTGCGGGACGGGGTTTTCACGGGCGGCTCCTTGGTGGGGCGCGGGGGACGCTCTCCGGAGGGCAGCGCTTGCGAATCGATTCGCACGGATCGTAGGACCACGAACTGAACGATGTCAATGAGATGACAGCACAGTGACGTCCACGTTGCCCAGCGATCCTCCCCGAGCGGCAGACTGGCCCTTGACCCCCGGGCGCGGCCAGACCTATCTTCGGGCGAACCGATTCGTCGAATCGATTCGCCTCATGGTTGGACTGGTCCAACCCGCGACGATCAACCCACCCACCCCACCTGACGATCGATTTGAAGTGAGGCACCAGATGACCGGACTCAATCGTCGGCGGCGCCTGGCCGCCGTCGCCGTGATAGCTCTCGCCGCAGTGACGGGCAGTGCCTGCTCGTCGTCCACCGACGGCCCCGCCGACGAGGGGGCCTACCTCGTCTGGGACCCGTATCCGCAGTTCGCCGACGACTCCGAGTGGGTCGCGCTGCTCAAGAAGTGCGGCACCTCCGCCGGAGTGACAGTCGAGCGAACCGGCTACGACACCACCGACCTGACCAACAAGGCGCTGCTCGCCGCCCAGCAGGGCAACTCGCCGGACGTGCTGATCGTCGACAACCCGGTCATCTCGACGCTGGCCGAGGCCGGTGCGCTCACCACCACAGACGACAACAAGCTGGACGTCTCCGCCATGGAGAAGAACCTGCTCGGCGCCGGGCAGAGCGACGGCAAGACCTACGGGGTGCCGATCGGGGCCAACACCCTCGCCCTCTACTACAACAAGGACCTGCTCACCGCCGCCGGCGTCGATCCCGCCACCGTCACGGACTGGACGTCGCTGACCGCGGCACTGACCAAGGTCAAGGCCAAGGGGAAGAAGGGCATCACCTTCTCCGCGATCGGCACCGAGGAGGGCAGCTTCCAGTTCCTGCCCTGGTTCTGGGGATCGGGCGCCCAACTGACCAGTCTGGACTCGCCGCAGGCGGTGGCCGCGCTGACGCTCTGGACGGACTGGCTCAAGCAGGGCCACGCCCCCAACTCCGTCATCAACAACACCCAGACCACGAGCTGGCAGGAGTTCGCCACCGGCGACTACGCGTTCGCCGAGAACGGCACCTGGCAGTTGGCGAACGCGGAGAAGCTCCCCTTCGCGTACGGCACCATCCCGGTCCCGGCCAGCGCGGGCGGCCCGGCCCCGGCGCCCACCGGTGGTGAGTTCGTCTCCATCCCGGTGCAGAAGAAGACCAGCCGGTACGAGACGTCGCAGAAGCTCGTCACCTGCCTGACCAACGCCGACAACCTCCTCACCACTGACACCACGCTCTCCTACGTCGCACCCGTCGCCGCCGTCCAGGAGCGACAGGCGACCGCGGACCCGAAGCTCAAGGTCTGGGTGGAGGCGGTCCGGGCAGCCAAGGGCCGCACCGGGGACAACCTCGGCACGAAGTACCCGAAGATCTCCGAATCCCTGTGGACCGCCGTGCAGGCGGCCCTCAGCGGCGGGAAGTCGCCACAGGAGGCGCTGACCGCCGCGCAGACCGCCGCCTCGACCAGGTAAGCGATCCGAACCGACACCATGCGCGCCACGACAGAGACCTCCACTGCCGTACGGGACCAGGGTGGGGCGGCGAGCACCGCCCCACCCGGGCCTCCCCCGTCCCGGGCCCGCCGGCCCAACCGATGGTTGGCCTGGGGCTTCCTGGCACCGGTGACCATCTACCTGGCGGCCTTCTACGCCTACCCGCTCTACCGCAACGTCGAGTTGAGCCTGCGGGAGTACACCGTCCGCTCGTTCGTGCAGGGCGGGGCACCCTTCGCCGGCCTCGACAACTACCGGACGATCCTGACCGACGCGGCGTTCTGGCCCACGCTCACGCACACTGTGGTCTTCACCGCGGCCTCGCTCGCTCTCCAGTTCACCATCGGGATGGCCCTGGCCCTCTTCTTCCACCAGCACTTCCCGCTGTCGCGCACGCTGCGGGCGCTGTTCCTCGTACCGTGGCTGCTGCCGTTGATCGTTTCGGCGTCGACCTGGTCGTGGTTGCTCAACAGCGACTCGGGCCTGGTCAACGCGGCGCTCGGCGTCGTCGGGATCGACCCGGTCAACTGGCTCACCTCACCGGGCTGGTCGCTCACCTCGGTGGTCATCGCGAACGTCTGGATCGGCATCCCGTTCAACCTGGTGGTGCTGTACAGCGGCCTCCAGGCGATCCCGGCGGAGATGTACGAGGCGTCCGCGCTCGACGGCGCGACCGGGTGGCAACGGTTCTGGGGGATCACCTTCCCGCTGCTGCGTCCCGTCTCCGCGATCACGCTCCTGCTGGGGTTGATCTACACGCTGAAGGTCTTCGACATCATCTGGATCATGACCAGGGGTGGCCCGACCGGCTCCTCCGCCACGCTCGCCACCTGGTCGTACCGGCTCGGCTTCGGCAACCTGCTGCCCGAGTTCGGCCCGGGCGCGGCCATCGGGAACCTGCTCATCGTGCTGGCCCTGATCGCCGGCCTCGTCTACATCCGGATCGAGCGGAGGCAGCAGCTGCGATGACCACCTCGACGCCTCGGGCCTGGTGGAAGACCGGCGTCGGCCTGGTGCTGACCGGGCTGATGCTCTTCCCCGTCTACTGGATGATCAATGTGTCCTTCACCCGGGACCAGGACATGCGGGCCAGTCCCCCGCACCTGTTCCCCACGAACGGCACCCTGGACGGCTACCGGGCGGTGCTCGACCAGCAACTGCCGTACCTCGGCACCAGCTTCCTGGTCGGCCTCGGCACCGTGGCACTGACAGTCGCACTGGCCGCCCCCGCCGGCTACGCCCTGGCGAAGCTGCGGCCACCCGGCGGGCCGGCGCTGAGCTTCGTGCTGCTGATCGCGCAGATGATCCCGGGAATCATCATGGCGATGGGCTTCTACGCCATCTTCCTCACCCTCGGCGTCCTGAACACGCTGCCCGGCCTGATCCTGGCCGACACCACGCTCGCGGTGCCGTTCGGCGTCCTGATCTTCACGGCCTTCATGTCAGGCATCCCCGACGAGCTGCTCCAGGCCGCAGTGGTCGACGGCGCCGGTCGACTGCGGACCTTCTGGTCGGTGGTGCTGCCGGTCAGCCGCAACTCGATCGTCACGGTGTCGCTCTTCGCGTTCCTGTGGTCCTGGTCGGACTTCATCTTCGCCTCGACCCTGGCCGGAGGCGGCGACCACCAGCCGATCACCCTCGGCATCTACCACTACATCGGCAACAACAACCAGCAGTGGAACGCCATCATGGCCACCGCCGTCGTCGCCTCGATCCCCGCCGCCGTACTGCTGATCCTGGCCCAGCGCTACGTCTCGATGGGCGTGACCGCCGGCGCCGTCAAGGACTGACCATCCGCGGCGGTCGAGGACCGACCACCCGCACCACAGAGAGGCACCCGCCACCCATGACCGTCGCCCCGTCCGGTCCGGAGTTCGGAATCCAGGACATCCCGTTCAGCTACCGAGGATCCTGGTTCGACATCTCCCCGGTGGTAGCCGAGAAGACGTACGCCGACGATCTGCACCTGGTCTCGCACCAGACCGGGCTGCACCCCGTCCTGCGGCTCGCCCCCAGTGTCGCCGGCACCACCGTCGTCGCCACACCCACGGTGCTGACCTGGCACAACGGCACCGGCCGGATCGAGGCCGTCTACGACGGGCCGGACACCCTGCGGATCCGGGGCCACCGGCTCGGCCTGCGGGTGGCCGCCGCCGCGCACACCCTCACCCCGTTCAGCGGCACCTACCTGTACGCCGACCCGGTCGACGGGTCACACGTGTTCACCTCGTACGAGACCGGTCGCCGCTACCGGGTCACAGTGCTCTCCGGCGCTCTGTGGCGGACCGACGGCGCGCAGGCGCTCGGCACCGCCGACCGGTCCGTGGACCTGCCGGGCGACCAGCCCTGGGAGATCGCGATCGAGGAGTACGCCACGGCGCGCCGCCCGTACGCCGGATCCGTCGCCTTCGAGCGGTTGTGCCGTGACCGGATGGCGGAGTTCACCGCGTTCGTCGACGCGATCGCGCCCTGGCGTGGTGCCCAGACCCCGGCCGCCGAGCTGGCCGCGTACGTCCTGTGGTCGGCCACCGTCGCTCCGGCGGGTTTCGTCACCCGACCGGCCGTGCTGATGTCCAAGCACTGGATGGACAAGGTGTGGAGCTGGGACCACTGCTTCAACGCGATAGCCCTGGCGGCCGGCGAGCCGGAGCTGGCCTGGCACCAGTTCCAGCTGCCCTTCGACCACCAGGACGAGACCGGCGCCCTGCCCGACTCGGTCACCCACTCCGAGGTCCTGCACAACTACGTCAAGCCCCCCATCCACGGCTGGGCCCTGCGTCACCTGCGCCGACGCCTTCCCGAGCCGCCGGATCGGGCGGCGCTGGCGCAGACCTACGACCGGCTGGCGCGCTGGACCGGGTTCTGGCTCGACGCGCGGCGGGCCCCCGGCCACGACCTGCCGCACTACCACCACGGCAACGACAGCGGTTGGGACAACGCCACCACCTTCGACGACAACCGGGTCCTCGAGACGGCCGACCTCGCCGCGTTCCTGGTGTCGCAGCTGCGCTGCCTCGCCGACCTCGCCACCGAGCTGGGTGAGCCCGCCGCCCGCTGGTCCCGGGAGGCCGACCGGATCCACGCTGCCATGCTGCGCGACCTGTGGGACGGTGAGCGTTTCCGCGCGCGTGACCCCCGTACCGGGCAGCGGCGATCCAGCCGCAGTCTGCTCGACCTGATGCCCGTCGCGCTGGGGGCCGACCTGCCGGCCCCGGTCGCCGCCGCGCTGGCGCGAGGCGTCGAAACCCACCTGACCACGCACGGGCTGGCCACCGAGCCGACGGATTCGGCCCACTACGTGGCCGACGGCTACTGGCGTGGCCCGATCTGGGCACCGTCCACGGTGCTGGTCGAGGACGGCCTGCGCCGGGCCGGGCAGACCGGGATCGCCGACGACATCAGCCGACGCTTCCTCGCCCTGTGTGAGAAGTCCGGCTTCGCGGAGAACTTCGACGCCGAGACCGGCACCGGCCTGCGCGACCGGGCGTACACCTGGACCGCGAGCAGCTATCTCATCCTCGCCGCCGCCGCGGAGCAACGGCGGGTCAGGGGCGGGTAGCCGGGTCGGATCAGCGGGCCCGGACCGGCCCGGTGCTGGAACGCAACGAGATGGGCGGGCTGTAGAGGCGGTGTCGTGGCACGGCGCCGGGAGCCGCGATGATCTCCAGCAGGAGCGCCACCGCCTCGGCGCCCATCTCGACCATCGGCACGTCGGCGGCGGTCAACGGCGGGCGGAAGTCCTCCGCCCAGTGCTGCGCGGCGACGCCGGTGACGGAGAAGTCGCGGGGCACCGACAACCCGGCGCCGGTCAGCGCGCGCTGCATCCCGGGCAGTGCGGCCTCGTTGATGGTGGCCACCGCGGTGACCTCCGGGTGCGTGGCGAGCAGCTGCTCCATGCACGCCTCGCCGGAGGCCGTGTCGTCGCCGCTGCAGACCTCCACGCCGGTCAGCCCCCGCTCCAGCGCCGCCGCACGAAAGCCGGCCAGCGCGCGATGGCTGGGGCCGTATCCGGCGGCCACCAGCTCCGCCGACCGGTTCACGAGGGCCACCTGCCGGTGCCCCAGATCGGCCAGGTGTTGCACGCACCGGGCGATCAGGCCGGCGTAGTCGATGTCGATCCAGCTCATCCCGTGCGGCTCGGCGGTCCGGCCGATCGTGACGAACGGCAGCCCGGCCGTGGTCAACCGGGTCACCCGGTCGTCGGCCAACCGGATCTCCATCAGGATCACGCCGTCCACCCGACGCCCGGTCACGATCCGTTCGAAGGACCGGTCATGGTCGCCACCGGAGGGGGACAGCAGCACATCGAGGTCGTGGCGGGCGGCCGCCTCGACGACGCTGGCGACGAAGCCCAGCTGCATGTCTGTCAATCGCTGGCTGGCCGGCGGGATGACCAGCCCGAGGGTGCGGGTGCGCCCCTCCTTCAGCGCGCGGGCGCTGGCGTTCGGCCGGTAGTTCAACTCGTCGATGACCGACTGGATGCGTTGCCGGGTCCCCTCCGAGACGCTGCGTTTCCCGCTGAGCACGTAGGAGACGGTGCTGCGGGACACCCCCGCCCGACGGGCGATCTCCCCGATGTTCATCAATCGCCCTCGAATCGATTCTTGCCCCGACACGGGGACGCACCTTGCACCGCCGACCAGCATATCCGTCCTCAGGCTCATCGATCGACAACCAACGTGTGCCAACTAGCGCTCATAGATGGGCGACTATTAATGTCACAGGTATGACGTGTGACGTCAATCTCCGCACCGCACCCCGTCCCGTACCGGAAAGGATCCGATGAATGTGAAGAGAAAACTGGGTCGCCTGATGGCCGCCGCCGGGACCCTGCTGGCAGTGGTCGTCAGCGCCGGCGTCTACGTGGTCTCGGACACCCCGGGCGTCGCCCATGCCGCCGGCACCGGCCCGTGCGACATCTACGCCTCCGGCGGCACACCCTGCGTGGCCGCGCACAGCACCACCCGCGCGCTGTACGGCGCCTACAACGGCCCGCTCTACCAGGTCCGACGCTCGTCGGACAACACCACCCGCGACGTGGGCGTACTCAGCGAGGGGGGCTACGCCAACGCCGCCACCCAGGACTCGTTCTGCGCCAGCACCAGCTGCGTCATCACGATCATCTATGACCAGTCCGGCCGCAACAACCGGCTCACCCAGGCACCGCCCGGCGGCTTCGCCGGCCCCGCACCCGGCGGTTGGGACAACCTCGCCGACGCGAAGGCGGCCCCGGTCACCGTCGGTGGCCAGAAGGCGTACGGCGTCTACATCGCCCCCGGCACCGGCTACCGCAACAACAACACCAACGGTGTCGCCACCGGCGACCAGCCCGAGGGCATCTACGCGGTCGTCGACGGCACGCACTACAACCAGTGGTGCTGCTTCGACTACGGCAACGCCCAGACCAACAACCTGGCCGACGAACGCGCCATCATGGAGACCGTCTACTTCGGCGCCAACAAGCAGTGGGGCTACGGCGCGGGCGCCGGCCCCTGGATCATGGCCGACCTGGAGTGGGGGCTGTTCTCCGGGGTGAACGCGGGCTACAACAACATCGCGTCCATCAACCACCGCTTCGTCACGGCCATGGTCAAGGGCGAGCCGAACCACTGGGCGATCCGGGGCGGAAACGCTCAGTCGGGCAGCCTGACGACCTACTTCGACGGGCCACGCCCCAACGGCTACCACCCGATGAAGAAGGAAGGGGCCATCCTGCTCGGCATCGGCGGCGACAACAGCATCACCGGCCGGGGCACGTTCTTCGAGGGCGTACTGACCTCCGGCTACCCGACGGCCGCCACCGAGAACGCCGTCCAGGCCAACATCAACGCCGCCGGCTACGCACCGGCCGGAGGCGGCAACCCGCAACAGAACGCCCAGGTCGTGGGCGGCCAGTCCGGGCGCTGCGTCGACGTACCGAACGGCACCACCACCAACGGCACCCAGGTCCAGCTCTGGGACTGCATCAGCAACAGCACCGCGCAGCGCTGGACCTACACCGCCGGCAAACAACTCCAGGTGTACGGCAACAAGTGCCTCGACGCCTTCGGCCAGGGCACCGCCAACGGCACCCAGGCCATCATCTGGGACTGCCACGGCGGCACCAACCAGCAGTGGAACCTCAACTCCAACGGCACCATCACCGGCGTCCAGTCCGGGCTCTGCCTCGACGCCAATGGCGCCGCCACCGCCAACGGCACCAAACTCATCCTCTGGGCCTGCAACGGTGGCAGCAACCAGCAGTGGTCCACCCGCAGCTGACCCACCCGCCCACTGATCGGTCGCGCCGCCCCCCGCAACGCAGCCGGGGGCGGCACGACCGGCGACGTCCCACATCGGCATCGTTGCTTTATATATCGCGGTGCGATATATATCGTGCATGGACCTCAGTGAGCAGACGTTCCTGATCCTCTCCGCCCTCGCCGACCAACCCCGGCACGGCTACGCCGTGGTGACGGAGGTCGACCAGATGACCGACGGCAGGATCCGGTTACGCGCCGGCACCCTCTACGGAGCCCTTGACCGCCTCGTCGCCCAGGGGCTGATCGCCCCCGACCACGACGAGGTGGAGAAGGGTCGGCTGCGACGTTTCTACAAACTGACCGACGCGGGGGCAGACGCCATCCGTGCCGAGAGCCAGCGGATGGCCGGAGCGGTCCGGCTCGCCGAGGAGCGCCTCAGCAAGCGTGCCGCCCGCAACACTCCGCGCCTCGGGACCACCGGATGAACCCGGGCAGGAGCAGTCTGGAGCGACGATATCGACGGCTGCTGCGGCTGCTGCCAGCCGCGCACCGCACCGCCCGCGGCGAGGAACTGCTCGGACTGCTGCTGGACCTCGACCACGGCCGCCGGCACCCGAGCTGGCACGAGACGCTGCACATCGTCGCCCTGGCGATCCGACTGAGACTCACCACGCCCGTCACCACCACGGCCCTCACCACTGGCCTCAGTGCCCTGCTCGTCGCCGCCGGCACCCAGCCCGCCGGTCAGACCCTGGACCTGTTCACCGGCGCCGTCCTCGCCACCGACATGCCGGCCATCATCGCCGGCTGGCCACAGACAGTCGGTCTCGGCCTGCTGCCCCTCGCACCGCTGATCGCCTGGCTGTGCGGCGCGGCCCGGACCGCCCTCACCGTACAGGCGATATTCCTGACGGCCACCGTCGGTTGGTTCGTCGTCGATGCTCGCAACGGCGGCGCCATGGGCACGAACCTCGGCCAACAGCTCTTCACCACCGCCGTACCGGTCTCGATCCTCGTCCTGCTCGTGATCGCCGCCCGCGAGCGGTGGACCGCGCCCCGGCCGCGCCTGTTCTGGTGGGCCCTCGTCCCGCTCGGGATCCTCGCCTGGAAAGGCACCGGAGCATGGGGACGCCACGGCGTCTACGTTCTCGACGCCGTGCCAACGGTCCTGGGGATCCTCGCCGCCGCCACCGCCGCTGTCGTCGCCGCCTTCGCGGTCCGCCGCCATCGGCCCGCCGTCATCGTCGGCGTCGGACTCACCGGCTTCCTGGCCGGGTGGCTCATCCCCGACCCGCTTCTCGTCAACACGGCGATGCGGCACTTCGACGGTCAGCCGCTACCACTGGCAATCCTCATCACGGTGATCGCCGCCATTGTTACCGGCATCGATCGCCTCACCCGCCGCCACCAGCCCGAGGTGCGGTTGAACCCGTGATGCGCTGAGCACCAGCTTCGGGTTCAGACGAGCGGCGACCGCGGCGGAACACGGTCCGCTGCGGTCGCCGGACCGCGCCGGATCACCGCAGCCACCTCGCGCAGGTCATCGTTGAGCTGGTGATCGCGCTCCGGCAGCCGGTGCAGACGCGCCTGCGGGATGACGTCGGCGTACCGGTCGGCGTGCGACGGTGGCGCCGTGTCGTCCCGGAGGCCGTGGAACACGTGCACCGGCACCTCGCGCGGCAGCCTCGCGCCGAGGTCGGGCGGCAACTCGAACTCGTCGGCGGCCCAGCCGCCGGTGCCGACGAACGGGGCGGCGATCAGCACGATCGCGCCGAGCACCCGCTGCGGTGGCTGCTCGGCGAGGGTGTGGACGAGGATCGTCCCGCCCACCGAGTGGCCCACGACGACCGCCCCGTCGGCCAGCGCCGCGGTCTCCCGCCGGATGGCCGCGCTCCAGGTGGCGTAGCTCGGGTCGTCCTCGTCGGGCATCCGCGGATAGCGGACCTCGTACCCGTCCCCGAGCTCACGGCGCAGGCTGTCCACCAGCCGGTTGTCCCACTCGTCGTGTACGCCGGCACCGGCTCCCTGGATCACCAGGATCTGCGTCCCCATGCCGCTGTTGTCCCCGACCCACGGGTGTCACAAACGGGCGAACGCGCGCCGCCCGGTCCGGGTAGGTTTCGGGGCCGGGCGAGAGACGGGGGCGCGTGGTCAAGGGTTGGCACGGTTGGCTCGGCACGATCAACGGCGTCGTCCTCATCACGGTGCTCCTGCTGCCGTTGGCCGCGCTGACGGTGTGGGCGGTGGCGCGCCGCCGACGTGCCGCCGGCATCACCTCGGCGTGGCGGACGTCGCTGGCCGACGTCGGCATCGTCTACGGCACGGTGCCGTGGGTCTGGATGATCATGTTGCCGGGCGACCAGGCCGGTGTGGTGTCCGGCCGGGTGGCCCTGGTGCCGCTACGCGACCTGCTCACGATCTTTTCCGACGGGGGCCCGCTGACGGCGACGGTCCAGGTCGTCGGCAATCTGCTGGTCTTCGTTTCGGTGGGGTTCTTCGCCCCGCTGCGGTTCCGGGCGCTGGCGTCGGTACCGCGAATCCTGGCCCTCGCAGCCGGCTCCTCCATCCTGGTCGAGACCGCCCAGTACGTCCTGCGGCTCGACCGGGTGTCGTCGGTGGACGACGTCCTGCTCAACGCCGCCGGCGCCGGACTGGCGGCGTGGGCGTCCCGCCGGTGGTGGCGAGCCGCGCCGGATGCGTCAACGGATCGCCGACCTCACAAGCGCGGCCGCCACCCGGCTACCATCCGCTGGTGATCGAGGAACTGATCGGCAGAGCGGCGGACGGGGACGACGACGCGATCGAGGAGTTGACCGGGATCGGTGCCGCCGATCCGCTGAGACTGTCGCCGTACCACGCAAGTCTGCTCGACCTCGATCTGCTGTGGCCGGCGACGTTGTACCGGGCGGCGAACGCCGACGTGGTCAGCCGGGTCATCGAGCAGATCGACGGCGGGCGGACGCCGGACCAGCTCAACCACCTGCTCCTCATCCTGGCCCACAGCGGGCACCCGCTCGCCGAGCGTGCCCTGCGTCGCTGGTCGACGCAGCCGCCAGCCGGTGCGGACGACCTGCACGTCGGCGTGCTGAGCTATGCCCTCGAGGGCGGTTGGACGATCGGGCCGGACGGCAACCGCCGGGACCTGTGCGCCGACCTCGCGTACCGGTGGGTCATGCGGGACGGGCCCGCGCCAGCCGACCGACCCGCCTGCCCCTGGTGCACGTCACCCCTCTGGGTCGCCGCCGACCTTGACACCACCGACCCCACGATCCGCGCCGCGCTGGCACATACCGGCTGGTCCGGCCGCCTGGTCATCGAGACCTGCCACTTCTGCGCCTGCTACACGACGTTGTACAGCCGGGTCACGCCGGCCGGCACCACCGACTGGTGGGCTGACAACATCCGTCCGAGCTACCTGGGCGGTGACGTCGGGCCGGAGGACCCGCCGACGCTGCTCCCGGTTCCGGGGCCGGCCCTGGCGAGCCCGTACCAGGCCAGCGCCTGGAACGAGGGTGGCTCGACGGTGGGTGGTCGGCCCGACTGGATCCAGGACGCCGAGCACCCCGACTGCCCCGGCTGCGGCGAGCCGATGGACTACCTGGGCCTGATCGGGGGTGCCGACCTGGACGAGGTCGGCGAGGGCGCCTACTACCTGCACCTGCACCAGCCGTGCGGGTTCGCCGCGGTGAACTACCAGCAGAGCTGACCGCGGTTGCTGGCGATGGTCAGTCGGGGGACGCCGGCAGCCGCTCCAACCTGGCCAGCCCGGCCCAACCCCGTTCCCGGACGAAATCCAGCAGGCGTTGCAACCGCGGGTCGGCCTCGACGGCGAGCGCGTCCAGCAGGTCGAACGGCAGATCGTCCTGCCCCACCTCGCCGAGGTCGATCTCGCCGGAGGCGTACGCCTGCTCGGCCAGGCCGGCGATGAGGTCGGCGGCTTCCTCCAGGCGCGCGTCGTCGCCCGCGTCGCTGTCGAAGACCCCGGACAGGATCTGGTACAGCCGAACGACCTGCGGGTCATCCAGCTGCGCGATCTTGCCGGGCATCCAGTCGCCGACGCGGTCGGGCCAACGGGCCGACATCAGGATCCAGCCGTCCCGCTCGCCCGCCACCACCCGCTCCGAGGCCCCGATCTCCCGGAGCCGGTCGAGATAGGCGATCACCTGCGGCGGGAGTGCCAGCCGGTCCCCGGCGGCGAGTTGCGCGATCTGCTGACGGCTGGCCTCCAGTCGGGCGATCTCGTCGCCCAACTGCCTGTCGATGTCAGCGACCGCGGCGGCGAAGGTCGGCGCGTCGGCCTCCAACATCTGACCGATCTGGGACAGCGGCACCCCGGCGTTGGCGAGGATCCGAATCCGGATGAGGGACACCGCCGCCGTGGCGCCGTACCGCCGGTAGCCCGAGGCGTCCCGCTCGGGCTCCGGCAGCAACCCGATCTGGTGGTAGTGGCGCACCGCCCGCACCGTGACGCCGGCGTACGCCGCCAGTTGGCTGATCGTCAACATGCACTGATCCTGCCTTGCGAGTCGTCCGGCCCCACCCGAATCCGCATCAGGAGATCTTGCGGCGGTAGGTCAGGTTGGCGAACACGTACGCGACCACGAGGATCCCGACGCACCAGGCCAGGGCGGCCCAGATGCCGGCACCGACCGGCTTCTGCGCGAAGAGGTCCCGGATCGCGTTGACGATGGCGGTCACCGGCTGGTGCTCGGCGAAGGCGCGCACCGGGCCGGGCATCGACGCGGTGGGCACGAAGGCCGAGCTGACGAACGGCAGGAAGATCAGCGGGTACGAGAACGCGCTCGCGCCGTCCACCGACTTCGCGGTGAGGCCGGGGATCACGGCGATCCAGGTCAGCGCCAGGGTGAACAGCAGCAGGATGCCGGCGACGGCGAGCCAGTCCAGCACCCCGGCGCCGGTGCGGAAGCCCATCACCAAAGCCACGAGGACGATCACGGCGAGCGAGATCAGGTTGGCGACCAGCGAGGTCAGCACGTGCGCCCACAGCACCGAGGATCGGGCGATCGGCATGGACTGGAACCGTTCGAAGATGCCGCCCTGCATGTCCAGGAACAGCCGGAAGGCGGTGTACGAGATGCCCGACGCGATGGTGATGAGCAGGATGCCGGGGAGCAGATAGTTCACGTACGAGTCGGAGCCGGTCTCGATCGCGCCGCCGAAGACGTAGACGAACAGCAGCAGGAAGGCGATCGGCATGACAGCGGTCGTGATGATGGTGTCCGGGCTGCGGGCGATGTGGCGCAGTGAGCGTCCCAGCAGGACCGTCGTGTCGCCGAGGAAGTGCTTGTTCATCGTTGTTCCTTCTCCGTCTTCGTGCCGACGAGGGTGAGGAAGACGTCCTCCAGGGTCGGCTGCTTCTCCACGTACTCGACCTGGGCGGGTGGCAGGAGCTGCTTGAGTTCGTCGAGGGTGCCGTTCACGACGATCCGGCCCTCGTGCAGGATCGCGATGCGGTCGGCGAGCTGCTCCGCCTCGTCGAGGTACTGGGTGGTGAGCAGCACTGTGGTGCCGCCACTGGCGAGTTCCCTGACCGCCTGCCACACCTCGATGCGCGCCTCCGGGTCCAGCCCGGTCGTCGGCTCGTCGAGGAAGATCACCGGCGGGTTCCCGATCAGGCTCATCGCGATGTCCAGCCGGCGACGCATGCCGCCGGAGTAGGTCCGCACCCTGCGGCTGCCCGCCTCGGTCAGCGAGAAGCGCCGCAGCAGGTCGTCAGCGATCACGCCGGGCTCACTGAGGTGCCGCAACCGGGCGACCAGGACCAGGTTCTCCCGGCCGGTGAGGATTTCGTCGACCGCCGCGAACTGCCCGGTGAGGCTGATCGCCTGCCGTACGTCGGCGGCCTGGGTCGCCACGTCGAAGCCGGCAACCCGGGCGGTCCCCCCGTCGGCCTTCAGGAGCGTGGCCAGGATTCGCACCACGGTGGTCTTGCCGGCCCCGTTCGAGCCGAGCAGGGCGAAGATGCTGCCGCGCGCCACGTCGATGTCGACGCCGCGCAGCACCCTCAGCTGCTTGAACGACTTCTCCAGGCCGTGCACGTGGATCGCTGGCTGCTCGACCTGCGCTGTTGGTGGCGGGATGCTCATGGCGTCAGCATGGAGGGTTGACGCAGCGTCAAGGTCAAGCCCGCAGGCCGCCGACACCACAACCCGCACGCCGTCGCGACCCTGACTCTTCACCCCGATGTCACCGTCCGCTCCCACTGGTGACGTGTCGCCGTCCGCCCGCAGGAGTTGGCTGCGAGCCGTCGCACTTGTCCTGACCAGGAGCTGATCCGCGTGCCTTCCTCTCGTCGTACCTTCCTCGCCAGCGGCGCCGCCGCCGGCGTCGGCCTTGCCGTCGCGGGCGGCCTGCCGTCCCTGGCCCAGGCCAGCCCGGCCCGGCCGCACCCGCCGGTGAAGCCCGGCAACGTGCCCTTCCCGCCGCTGGTGGACGACCCCAAGGGAGTCCTGGCCCTGCCCAAGGGCTTCAGCTACACGGTGATCACCCGGACCGGCGTCACCCGGCTCGACCGCGGCCAGGGCGTGACCCCCTCGGACCACGACGGCATGGCCGTCTACGACGCCGGCCGGGGCCGGTACACCCTGATCCAGAACCACGAGATCGACCCGGGCGCCGAGTTCGGTGTGCCGCACGTCAAGGGGACCGTCTACGACGCGGGCGCCATCGACGCCGGCGGTTGCACAGTGATCAAGACCGACCTCGCGGGCCGCAACCTGGGTGAGTTCGTGGCGCTCTCCGGCACCATCTCCAACTGCGCCGGCGGGCCGACCCCCTGGGGCACCTGGCTCACCTGCGAGGAGACCGAGGACCGGGCCGGCGACAAGTGGGAAGAGGGCAACCGCTCCGGCGTCTACCAGAAGGACCACGGCTACGTCTTCGAGGTGTGGGCCGACGGCAGCGCCGACCCGAAGCCGATCAAGTGCCTGGGCCGCTACTCCCACGAGGCTCTGGCCGTCGACAGGGACCGCACCCGGATCTACCTCTCCGAGGACGCCGACGGGCCCAACGGCCTCTTCTACCGCTGGACGGCGCCGCACGGCGTCAAGCTGGGCCCGGGCGTGCTCACCCGCCTCGCACCGAACGCCGGTGTCCTCGCCGCCATGCAGATCATCATGGACGACGGTTCGGTGCTGCCGGACGTCGCGTACCTGACCTCCGCCCAGTTGGGCCGCCCCTTCCCGGTCCGCTGGATCGAGGTGCCGAACCGCGACGCACGCACCACGTCGGTACGCGAGCAGTTCGCCGACGGCCAGGTCACCCGGGGACGCAAGTTCGAGGGCGTGTGGGCCACCGACGAGGGCGTGTACGTGGTCAACTCGTACGCCTGGGACGAGGGTGACCTGCCGGCGGACGCGGCGCCGCACGACGGCATGGTGTGGTTCTACAACTTCAAGGACCAGACCATCCAGTTGGTGACGTACTTCCCGCACCAGACCCAGTCCGAGGAGGGCACGGCGGTCAGGTACACCGACCTCACCTTCGACGGCCCGGACAACGTGACGGTCACCCCGTGGGGCAGCCTCGTGCTCGCCGAGGACGGCTCCGGCGCCTCGCACGTGCTCAGCACCATCCCGGGCGGCCCGACGTACCCGATCGCCCGCAACCAGCTCAACGACTCGGAGTTCTGCGGGCCGACCTTCAGCGCCGACGGCAAGGTGCTCTTCGTCAACATGCAGGACCCGGGCCTCACCCTGGCCATCACCGGTCCGTGGGAGAAGTACCTGGGCTGACCGAGCCCGCACGGAGGGGGCCAGGCGACTCGCCTGGCCCCCGACTCACTCCACCTTGGTGAGAAGTGGTTTCCCCTTCTCGACGACGTACGTGGCCAGCTCGACAGCGATACCGTCACCGACATTGCGGGCCTGGTGGTGCACACCGTACGGAACGGTCAGCGCGTCGCCGGGATTGCACACCACGGGCGGCTGCCCCTCAAGCCGGTATTCCAGCGTTCCCTGCAGAACGCAGATGATTTCCTCGCCGGGGTGGAAGTGCTTGAACGGTGGCGAATCCGGCGTGAACTCCACCCGGGTCTGAATGACCTCCCGCCCGGGGATGCTGAGGTCGTGCCGTTGCAGGTCGATCCGCCACAGCCCCGGCGCTGACTCCACCGCCGTGGGGCTGATCCCCGCAGGTCGATCCTTGCTGCTCATGACGGCCTCCTGTCAGCCGTCGGGCCGACGGCCACCACTCAGATGTGGTGCATCTCCGTCGAGGATAGGTAGCCGTCGCCGATCAGGGGCCGCGGATGCCGACACGGCGGCCCGATTCCGCGACGCTGGCGTGCCGCTTTCCGGCACGCCAGCCGGGCTCACCGATGTCCCAGCAGCCCTCGTTCGGTCAGGTGGGCGCGCAACGTCTCGGCGTCCTCGGCGGCCATCAGCCAGCGCGGGATCACGGTCGCCGGCATCCGGCCGACGTACACGACCCAGAAATCTCCGACGTCGCGCACCTGGTCGACCCCGTCCCAGGCGATGCCACCGGACTCGGAGCCGCTGCGCATCATGATGTTGTCATCGGTGATGTCGTACGCGCCCGCGACGGCGTAGCGGCCGGAGCGGCGTCGGGCGCGGGCCAGCACCCACGGCCGGTACAGCATCGACAGCACACCGGCAACGACCAGCGCGGTCCACAGCGGTGCACTCCGCTCGCCCCACCCGAACCCCCGCGAGATGACGAGGCCGATGACCCCGACCGCCGTCAGGACCGCTCCGATATAGCCGAATCTGCGGAGCCGGACGGCGCCGAGCGCGGCGGCCACCCGGCCGGGGTAGGCGGGATCGGCGGGGACGTCGAAGCGGATGTGCACGCCAGAACGATAGTGCCCTCGTCCGCCCCGGGCAGCGCCTTACCCCGCCCTGCTCGTGACGAGGCCCGTGCGCGTCGTGGTGCGGCAGTCTGGTGAGGTGAACCTCCACGAGCCCGCCGACGACGTCCGAACCCCCCGGGCCCAGGCCGGGTCCAGCCCGCAGCACCTTCTGACGACCCTGCTCGGCGAGTACCTCGACTCCGCGGAGGCCGACCTGCCCTCGACGGCGGTCATCGCGATGCTGGGCGAGTTCGGGGTCAGCGAGTCCAGTGCCCGTGCCGCGCTGTCCCGGCTGGTCAAGCGTGGTCTCATCGCCGTGCGGGGGAACCGCCGGCCGCCGGTCTACCACCTCACGCCGCAGGCGATCGCCAAGCACCGCTCCCGGATGCAGCACTTCCTGAACTTCGGCTCCCACCCGGCGTCCTGGACCGGCGAGTGGCTGTTGGCGTCCTTCTCCCTTCCGAGTTCCGGCCAGGCGTCCCGTCACGCGCTGCGCAGGTCGTTGAGCGCACTGGGCTTCGTGGGCCTGTACGACAGCGTGTGGATCCGGCCGGGGTCCGACGCCGCGCCGGTGCGGGAGGCGCTGCGTGCGTTGCTGCGGCACGTGGAGGGCGCCCGGTGGTCGGTCCTGCACGCCCGGTTCGACGAGGAGACCGGGCCACACGGTCCGGCCGCCGCGTACGACCTGACCGCTCTCGCCTCGGCGTACGCGAGCTTCGTCGCGCGGTACGCGCAGCTGCGGGCGGCCGCGCGCAACGGGGAGGTGGACGGGGCCCGGGCGCTGGTGGCGCGCACCTCGGCCATGGACTCCTGGCGGAAGTTCGCCGACGTCGACCCGGACCTGCCCGCGCATCTGCTACCGCAGCCCTGGCCCCGTCCCGAGGCCCGGGAGACCTTCCTGGACATCCACACCATGCTCGGCTCGCTCGCCCAGGCGCGTCTGGTCGAGGTGATGACGCCGCACTGGCCGCAGGCCTCGTCGTGGATCACCCATTTCCGGGCGTCGAGGAACCCCTCCCGCCCGGCGCCGATCGGCGGCAGACCACCTGTCGGCTGACCGGTCGCGGCCGGTCAGAATAGCCCAGACATTGACACTTTTCGTTACGAGAGTGATAGTAACTGCACACAGCTCCCATCGGATCGCCTGTGGGGACCGCGGCCGGGCGGTCGCCGGCGCCGGACGAGCGGGCAGTGGTGGCCGAGGGCACGGCCACCGCCCAGGCCGCGACGCGCCCCTGTCGACCAGACCCGTGGCCAGCGCCGACCACCTTCGTCGGGGTGCGGATGACACCACCACCCCAGGGAGCG
This sequence comes from Micromonospora sp. SD19, assembly GCF_054462275.1. Classification (NCBI taxonomy): domain Bacteria; kingdom Bacillati; phylum Actinomycetota; class Actinomycetes; order Micromonosporales; family Micromonosporaceae; genus Micromonospora; species Micromonospora sp. SD19. The sequence goes on along the minus strand of NZ_JBTLMN010000009.1, from coordinate 199,782 downwards.
CCACCGTGACTGTTCCTGGAGGGTTCAATGAGAAGGCGATCGAAGATCTACGCGGGCCTGGCGGCCGCCATCGTCCCGGTCACCTCCGTGATCATGGCGCTGAGCGGGACACCGGCGTCCGCCGCCGTCGGCGGCTCCGGCCCCTACCCGGCCGACTACGAAACCTCGACCACCCTTGCCAATCACACCATCTTCCGACCCCAGACACTCCCGTCCGAACGCCTGCCCATCGTCGTGTGGGGCAACGGCGGCTGCTCGGCCAACGGCCTCTCCCAGGGCAACTTCCTCCGCGAGATCGCCTCCCACGGCTTCCTGGCCATCGCCAACGGTGCTCCGAACGGGTCCGGCTCCACCACCTCCCAGATGCTCACCCAGTCCATCGACTGGGCCGTCGCGGAGAACTCCCGGCAGGGCAGCAAGTACTACAACAAGATCGACACGAGCAAGGTCGCCGTCGCCGGCTTCTCCTGCGGAGGCTTGGAGGCGTACGCCGTCTCGAACGACCCGCGCGTCACCACGACCGGCATCTTCAGCAGCGGACTGCTGAACGACGCCGACGACTACCAGCTCCGGAGGCTGACCAAGCCGATCGCCTACTTCGTCGGCGGGCCCAGCGACATCGCGTACCCGAACGCCATGGATGACTGGGGCAAACTCCCCGCCGGCCTGCCCGCCTTCATGGGCAACCTGAACGTCGGGCACGGCGGCACCTACGACCAGACCAACGGCGGCGAGTTCGGTCGGGTCGCGACCCTCTACTTCAAGTGGCGCCTGAAGGGTGACACCACCGCCGGTCGCAACTTCGTCGGCGCCGACTGCGGTCTGTGCCGCAGCCAGTGGAGCGTCCAGCAGAAGAACCTGACGCTCGACGACGGCGCACCGCCCACCACGCCGCCGCCGACCACCCCACCTCCCACCACCCCACCTCCCACCACGCCGCCGCCCACCGGCACCCCCGGCTGCACCGCTGTCTACTCCGTGCAGGACCAGTGGAACGGCGGATTCGTCGCCAACGTCAGCGTCACCGCGGGAACCACCGCGCTGACCGGCTGGCGGGTCACCCTCACCCTGCCCGGCGGCGCGTCGGTCAGCTCGCTGTGGAACGGGGTCAGCAGCGGCACCAGCGGAACCATCACCGTCGCGAACCAGAGCTACAACGGGCGACTGGCCGCGGGACAGGCCACCAGTTTCGGATTCCAGGGCACCGGCACCGGCAGCGGAGCCACCGCGAGTTGCACCGGAAGCTGACCACGTCGCTCGGCGGGCCGGTGCCCCGGCACCGGCCCGCCGAGGGTGCCCGAAGGTCAGACGGGTAGGGAAGACTGGCCGGCATGGCTGATCTGAGCGACATGAAGGCTGCGCTGCACCTCTACCTTCAAGGGACCCGCGAAGACCTCATCTGGAAGCTCGACGGGCTCAGCGAACGCGAGGTCAGGCTGCCCCGCACGGCGACCGGAAACAACCTGCTGGGCATTCTCAAGCATTGCCTCAATGTCGAAGCCGGCTACTTCGGGCCCACCTTCGGCCGCGAGTTCCCGACCCCTGACGAGCTGGTCCCGATGGCGGCGTTCGACGAGGACCCGCAGGCCGACTGGTACGCCCGGGAGGACGAGACGAAGGACGGGCTGATCGACCTGTATCGCCGGGTCGCCGCGTTCGCCGACCAGACGATCGACCAGCTACCGCTCGACGCGCCGGGGCACGTGTCGTGGTGGCGGCCCGGTTCGCAGGACGTGACGCTGCACCGGATCATCATCCACGTGACCTGCGATCTCGCCCGTCACGCCGGGCACGCCGACATCATCCGCGAACAGCACGACGCGGCGATCGGCCTTCGGCGGGACAGCACCATCCTCCCCGACGACTTCGACTGGCCGGCCTACGTCAGCAAGCTGACGAAGCTGGCCGACCGCTTCGCATGAGCGGGATACCCGTCGACCGGCGAGACGACCTCGCCCGGATCGAAGCGGCGTTCGTGGGCACCCCACTGGCCGGCCTGCCGATCGGGCACGGCCCGGCGGGCACCATCCTCGTCGCCGACGTCGACCCCGATCGTCTGTACGAGGCCTGGCGGGCCGCAGACGCGCTGGTGCCGGTCACCGGACGTCGGCCCGTCCTGGTCACCGACGACTTCGACGACGGGCTCACGATCCGGCCGGAGCCCGAGCAGGGTCCGTCGGAATCCGAGCTGCGCGCGTTCGCCGAGGCCGCCGCGTCCTCCGCACCCTGGCTGAGCTACCGCCACTACAGCGAGGACCAGCAGGTCGAGCAGAACGAGATCGACTACCATGCGCGCCCCGAACCTCGACCTGCGCCGGTGGGAGGTCGCCGTCGCCCTATCGGCCGGTGACGTGTGGTTCGTCCACAACCGGCCCTGACCGGCCGACGGCACGGGATACCGCACGGATCAGTTCGAGCGGTTCCTCGGTCCAGTGGGAGACGAGGACCAGCTCCCGGGCCGGATCCACCCACAGCAGGTGTCGTCCGCCGTTGCCCCGGGCGCTGCGGCCGGTGGCCGGGGCCCCCGGCCACGGCGCCTGATCGTCGTTGAGCCACCACAGATAGCCGTATTCCCGCTTCACCGGGCACGGAGACCACGACTGATCAACCCACTCGGCGCTGAGCAGTCTGGTCCCGGCATGGGTCCCCCGGTCCAGGAAGAGCTGACCGATCAGGGCCAGGTCCCGGGCGGGGATGATCAGCCCGCCGCCCCAGTGCGCGCCGCCGGAGACCACAGCGGTCGGGCGGCCGTCGATGTCGACGACGCTCGTCCGGTACCCGTGCCACGACCACCGGTCGGAGGCGCCCAGCGGGTCCATGACCCGCTGCCGCAGCACCTCCGGCAGCGACCGGCGCAGCAGCAGCGTCAGCGCGTACGTCAGCAGGTTCATCCGCACGTCGTTGTACGCCCACCCCTGCCCCGGAGGCGTACCGTGCACCTCCGTCCGCTCGCGGAAGCTCTGCGCGTCGACGCTCGTCGGCTTGCCCCACAGCTCGCCCTTCCACTGGCTCGACTGCTGCAGCAGATGACGCCAGGTGATCTGCTCGTTGTGCGGCCCGTGGAACTCAGCGACGTCGACGACCTGGTGCACCGGTTGGTCCGGCACCAACAGCCCGTCGTCGAAGGCCAGGCCGGCCACCACGGACACCACGGACTTGGTGACGCTGAAAGCCATCTCCGGGACGTCCGGGTCGCCCCAGGCCGCGACCTCACGACCGCCGACCAGGACCACGCCGCTGGCCCCACTGGCGGCGAGCAGCGGGCCGACGACCTCGCGGTGGCTGGTGTCCGCGACCTGCGCCGCCAGGTAGGTCTCGATGTCGGCGGCGTCTCTCGTCCACCGCGCACCGAACTCCTGGACGACCCGCTCCAGCCGCTGCTGGTCCACCGACACGTGACCCATGCCCAGCAGTGTCCAACACCGGCAGGACGAGCCGCGACCGGCCACCTAGGATCGGCTGACCGTCGCCGGACACGAGGAGCATCCCGGATGACCCTGCTGGAGCGGCTGCACCGGGCCGGCATGCGTGAGGTGGTGACGGTGCGGCCGGTGACGGGCGGGCTCGCGGCGCTGGCCGGCATCGCCACCCGCCGGGACGCTCCGCCGGTGTTCGTCAAGGGTTTCGCCGATCCGCCGGCCGACGACGTCTTCGCCGCCGAGGCCGACGGGCTGGCCGCGCTGCGCGAGCTCGGCGGGGTGGCGACCCCCGAGGTGATCCTGGCGGATCGGGACCTGCTGGTGTTGTCGGTGCTGCGGGCCAGGCCGCAGAGCGAGGTCTTCTGGGAGCGGTTCGCGCACCTGCTCGCCCGCCTGCACCTGAGCACCACCCATCCTCGCTTCGGCTGGCACCACGACAACTGGCTGGGTCGCCGCCGCCAGATCAACACCTGGAACGACGACGGCTTCGCCTTCTTCGCCGAGCACCGGCTGCTTCGCTGGCTCGATCAGCCCCGCGTCGAGGCGGCGCTGGACGCGGCGGACCGAGCCGCGCTGGAACGGCTCTGCGACCGGCTGCCGGACCTGCTGCCGGACCGGCCGGCGTGTCTGACGCACGGCGACCTGTGGGCACAGAACATCATGGCGACCGTGGACGGAGAGCCAGCGCTGATCGACCCGGCCGTGTCGTACATGTGGGCCGAGGTGGACCTCGCGCACGTGTGGTCCACCTCTCCCCCACCCGAGGCACGACGGATGTTCGCGCTCTACGCGGAGCTGACCTCGCTCGACGGCGACTGGGAGGCCCGTATGCCGCTCATCCAACTGCGGCAGCACCTCGCCGTGCTGGCCCAGTTCGACGACGACTGGGGCGCGGCTGAGCAGATCCGGGCCGTCCTTGCCCCGTTCCGGACCCGACAGTGAGCGCAGGCCCGGCCGTCGACAACGGCAACCGGCCCGCCCGTGACGGGATCGACGTCCGTCGAGAGACCCGCGAGCGGAGCTGAGGTCGGGGACTCCACTACGGTGACCCCTGGAACGGGGGTGGACCATGGCACCGGAGGTGTCGCCGCGAAGGGCCAGGGCGGTGCTCGTCACGCTCTCCCTCGCCGCGTTCGCGTTCATCACGACCGAACTGCTGCCGGTCGGTCTGCTCACCCACATCGCACCCGATCTCGGCCGGTCCCGCTCACAGGTGGGACTGCTGGTCAGCGGGTACGCCGTGGTGGTGGTGCTGGCGTCCGTGCCGCTGACCCGGCTGACCCAGCGGATCCCCCGGCGGCAGCTGCTCGGCGTCACGATGCTGCTGTTCGCCGCCGCCAACGCCGCCGCGGCGCTCGCCTCGACGTACACCGTGCTGGCGGGTGCCCGTCTGGTCACCGCCCTCGCCCAGGCGCTGTTCTGGTCCGTCGCCACGGCGACGGTGATCGGACCGTTTCCGGTCGCGGTACGCGGCCGGGCGGTGGCCCTGTTCGCGACCGGGGCGACGCTCGCCCCGGTGCTCGGCGTACCCCTCGGCACCTGGCTCGGGCAGCAGGCCGGCTGGCGCGCCGCGTTCGCGGTGCTGGCCGGGGTCGGTCTGGCGATCGCCGCCGCGGTGGTGGTCCTCCTCCCGTCCTATCCCCCGGCCGCTGGTGGCGCCGCCCGGGGCTCCGCGCCGGACGGGCGTCGCTTCGTGGTGTTGTTGATCGCCACTGCCCTCGGCATCGGCGGCTTCATGACCCTGCAGACCTACGTGACACCGTTCCTGCTCGACGTCAGCGGCTTCGCCGACGCGGTGCTGGCACCGCTGCTGTTCGTCTCCGGCGCGGCCGGGGTCGTCGGCACCCTGGTCGCGGCGCGGACTCTGGACAGCCGACCGATCGCCTCGCTGCTGACGCCGCTGAGCATCGGCATGGTGTCGCTGCTGGGGCTGTACGCGCTCGGCGCGCTCAAGCCGGGTGTGGTCGCGTTCCTCGCCGGGATCGGCCTCGCGTACGCGGCGTTCGGCTCCGCCGTGCAGAACCGGATGTTGCACCTGGCCCCGGGCAGCACCGACATCGCGTCGGCCGGGGTCAGCATCGCCTTCAACACCGGCATCGCCGGCGGGTCACTGCTCGGCGGTGCCCTGCTGCCCACCTCGGGGGCCCGCCCGCTGGCGCTCGTCGGCGGGCTGCTGGCGCTGGCCGCGCTCACCCTGCTCGCCGTGGACACGCGTCGCGGTCGCGCCGTCGGACCAGGGCCGACCGACCCCACCGCGTCGCGTCGCACGCTCCGCCGTCGAACGGTCAGCCACCGGCCCCGCTGACCACCGCCATCATGATCAGGGTGCGCCGCCGCCGCTGGCTCATCAGCGCGAAACAGGCGGTGAGCACCACCAACTCCAGCTCGGCCCACTCGCCGGTGACGTCGACGCGGATCGGCCCACCCCGTCGGCCGGGAAGCCGCACCGCCAGGCGGTGCCCGTCGCGGACCAGCTCACCACCGCAGTGACCGGGCAGCCAGCGCGCCACCCCGCCCGGCCCCGGCACGTGCGACCGGCCCGGGTCGAGCCGCACCGGCACGCCGTACTCGCCCCGGGCGGTGAATCCGGTCCGTCGGCGGCCGGTCGGTTCGACCGTCCAGCGGCCGGTGCCGGTGCGGATCTCACCGCACCGCCAGGTCCAGCCGGTACGCAGCGAGGCGCGTGACCCGGAGTCGAGGACGAACGCCCCGTCCTGCTTGCGGACGGTCAGGGCGGTCACCGGTCCGCCCCTGCCGGTCGGGGCCGGGGCAGGCCGAGGATGAGGACGAGGCCGACGCTCAGGTGCAGCAGCGCGAGGGTCGCCTTCGCTGCCCCGCTGACGCCGCTGGGTGGCCCGACCACGAGCGACAGCAGCAGGACCGTCACCGCTGTCGAGGTCCACCAGACACGGGAGCGGTCGGTACGACGTTCCAGCACCGCGAGCAGCGCCCAGCCCGCCAGCGCCGCGACCGCCGCGGCGACGATGACAGCGCCCACAGTGACCTGTCGGGTCGAGCTGCCGGACCTGACCGACAGGTCGACGCCGGCAGCCGAGTGCAGCAACGCGAACTCGGCCACCGCCACCACGATCGCGCCGGCCGCCACGATGGCCCGTACCAGGGGAAGGTTCTTCGTCATGGCCTGAGTCTGCGGACCGGGCCGGGCGGGACGCGTCGGTCCGGACGCCGCGACGGGTACGTCCGCCGGCGGCTCGGCGTACTACCAAAGGAGGTGGTCCGGCCCGCCACCAGCGCAGTAGCGTGCGCGATGTGGATGCGGCGGCGTGCGAGGTCGAACCGCCCGGGGCGTGGCGATTCGCTCGGGTGGGCGTGACGACAGCGGCGGTCGGCGTCCTCGTCGCGACCATGCTGTGGTCCGCCACCCGGTCCAGCTCCGCCGGAATGATCGGCGTCGACGTCGCGCTGGCGGTGACCGCCCTGATCCTCGTTCCGGTGGTCATCCGCCGCCCGCGCACCGGTGGTGTGCTGGCCGGTGTGCTCGTCGCGCTGTCCCCGGTGGTCACGCCGGTGGCCAGCTTCGCGGTGCTGTTCCTCGCCCGCAACCGGCCGTTTCGCCAGGCGGCGGCGGTGGCGGCGGTCAGCGTGGCGGGTGAGGCGGTGCAGGCGTTCTGGCGGCCGGTGCCGAGCCTGCCGTACGGGTGGCGGCTGGTGCTGATGACGATCGCGTACGCGGCCCTGTTCGGCTGGGGCACCTGGGCGCAGGCCCGCAACGCCCTGTTGGCGGAGCTGCGGGACCGGGCCCGGCGGGCCGAGCGGGAGCAGGAACGGCGGGTCGACGAGGCGCGGGCGGCGGAACGCGGCCGGATCGCACGGGAGATGCACGACGTGCTGGCCCACCGGCTGTCACTGCTGGCGGCGGCGGCCGGCGCGATGGAGTACCGGCCGGACGCGCCGCCCGAGCGGCTCAGCGCCGCCGCCGGGGTGATCCGGGCCAGCGCCCATCACGCCCTCGACGAGCTGCGCGAGGTCATCACCCTGCTGCGCAGCGACGACGCCGAGTCGCCGACTGACGCGCCACCCGGGCAGACCCTCGCCGACCTGCCGAGCCTGCTCCACGAGGCGCGGGCCGCCGGGCAACGGATCGAGGTCGACGACCCGCTCGGTCCGCCGGTCGAGATTCCCGCCGCGGTGGGCCGCACCGCGTACCGGATCGCGCAGGAGGCGCTGACCAACGCCCGCAAGCACGCCGCCGGGCAGCCGGTCCGGCTGGTGCTCGGCGGCGCGCCCGGCACGGGCCTGCGCATCGCGGTGAGCAACCCGACCACGCCTGACGGCGGCGCCACCGGCAGCGCCGGCACGGGTCTGATCGGCCTCGCCGAGCGGGCCGCGCTCACCGGTGGTCGGGTCACCCACCACGTCGACGCCACGGGCCGGTTCCACCTCACCGCGTGGCTGCCGTGGCCGACGTGACGGGACCGATCCGGGTCGTGATCGTCGACGACGATCCCCTCGTGCGGGGGATGCTCACGCTGATGCTCGACGGGGCGGACGGGATCGTCGTCGTGGGCGAGGCCGCCGACGGTGCCACGGCGATCACCGCTGTGGACCGGCACCTGCCCGACGTGGTGCTGATGGACATCAGGATGCCCGGCGTCAACGGCATCACCGCCACCGAGCGCCTGCGCCGCCGCCACCGGCCGCCCGAGATCATCGTGCTCACCACCTTCGACACCGACGAGCACGTGGTGCGGGCCCTGCGAGCGGGCGCGAGCGGCTTCCTGCTCAAGGACACTCCACCCGAGCAGATCAGCCAGGCGGTCCGCGCGGTGGCGGCCGGCAACCCGATGCTGTCGCCGGGGGTGACGCGCCGGCTCATGCAGCGGGTCGCGTCGGGAGCCGAGACCTACGAGCAGGCGCGAGGGCGGTTGGCGGTGCTCACGCCCCGGGAACGCGACGTCGTGCTGGCCATCGCCCACGGGCGTTCCAACGCCGAGATCGCCGGCGAGCTGCTGATGAGCGTGACGACGGTGAAGGCCCACGTCTCGCACATCCTGACCAAGCTGGATCTCGACAACCGTACCCAGATCGCCCTGCTCGCCCACGACGGCCGGCTCCTCTGAGGTGAACCGGCGGTCAGGCCAGCGCCGCCGGCAGGACGAGGACCGCGAACCGGAGCATCCGACCGGACAGGCACACGACGGCGAACTCCCAGCGTCGAAGGCCCGCGGTGCCGGCGGCGAGGCTGACGACTGCCAGCGGTGGAACCCCCACCGTGGCGGAGACGAGCACGGTCGGCAGCGCGGTGCGGCGGCGGGAGAGCCAGCGCCGGATCGGCGCGGTCCACCGTGCCGTCCGGGCCGCCGCGCGACCTGACTCGTCGCGCCGCGCGAGCGTCCGGGCCAGCCGCCCCGATCCGCGTCGCGCCGATTCGAACAGCAGCAGCTTGCCGACGGTCTGCCCGAGCGCCAGGGCGAGCACGGCGAGGAGAGCCTGCCCGCCACGGTGCCCGGCGACCACCGCGTACGCCTCGGCGTTGACGACCGGGACGAGCGCCGAGGCGAGACCGTAGCCGAGCGCCACCGCGGCCTCGGCGAGGCTGTTCACGCCCGGCCGTCCCGGTGGAGCAGCCGGAGCACCGCTGCGACCGACCACAGCTTCACCGCGACGACGGCGACGGCGACGGCCAGCGCGAGCCGGTACTGCCCGAACGCGATGGCGCCGATCACCCCGGCGGTGTTGGCGACCTTGGCCAGCGGCGACCAGTTCCACGCCCACACCCGCCGGTCGACGAGGTGGAAGTAGTTGGGGCTGAGCACCGGCCAGCACAGGAACGCCAGCGACAGCATGGTGTCCAGCACCAGGAACGAGAGCAGAAAGACCACCGCGACGACCGCGACCTCAGGCACGAGGGCGACCAGGCCCCCGCAGAGCACGGCGGTGCAGGCGCGGTCGCTCACGATGTCGAAGACGGCCCCGGCTCGCGTTTCCTGGCCGAGTCGGCGGGCGGCCCAGCCGTCGAGCACGTCGCCGACCCAGTAGATACCATACGATACCGCCATCAATGCCACCGAACCGGAGACGAGGGCGACGACACCGACGGCGACAGCGGCGACCGTACGAACGGCGGTGATGTAGTTGGGAACCGTACGGAAAGGGCCGACGGTGAGGGCGGCACGGGAGTCAACGAGAGTCACCCCCGCAGGTTCGTCCGGTGAGCGTTCGCGCGGAACGTGCCGCGGTGCCGATCTGGGCGCGCGGGCGGTACCGGGGTGCCGGCCGATCCGGTACCTGGGTACTGGTCGGCGTTCCGGCTGGTCGCGGAGACTGTGCGGGTGAGCACTGGAATCCGCGAACTGTTGCGTGACCCCGCGCGGGCGCGCCGACTCGCGTACGGCGTGGTTGGCGTGATCATCGTCGCCGTCGTCACCACCGTCGAGGGGGGCGTGTCCGTTCCGGCCGGCTGGGCGTGGCTGGTGCTGCCGGTCGGCCTCGGGGCCACCGCGCTGCACCCGCGCCACCGAACCCTGATCTTCGCGGTCTGCGCGGGGTTCGTGGCGATCGTCAGCACCGGGGAATCGGTGCAGCTCGGCCTCGCAGCCGCCGGCCTGGTGTTCGTCTCCACCTGCGAGGACCCGGCCCGACACCCGTGGCTGGGCTGGGTGGGTGGTCTGACCGGTGCGGCCGGCGCACTCGGCATCGCACTGCTCAACGAGCGGGGGCTGTACGAGCAGCCGTTCTTCTTCGTGACGGCCGGCTACCTCCTGGCGATCCTGTTGCGCTCGTGGTCACGCGGCTACGCCCTCACCCGGGAGACAGCCGACCTGCGCGGCCAGGCCGCCTGGCTCGAACAGCGCACCAACCTGGCCCGCGAGCTGCATGACGTGGTCGGCCACCACGTCACCGCGATGGTGGTGCAGGCCGAGGCGGGCCAACTCAGCGACGACCCGGGGGCGGCGTTGCGGGCGATAGCGGGCAGCGGCCGTACCGCGCTGAGCGAACTCGACACTCTCGTCGTGCACCTGCGCGACCCGAACGCGTCGATCGCGGTGAGCGCGCCGCCGCGCCTGTCCGACATCGACGAGTTGCTCGCGCAGCCGTTGCGCCAGCAGGGCGTGACGGTGCGGGTCCAACTGGACCCCGATCCGGGTCTGGACGAGATCGGGGTGTTGACCGTCTACCGCATCGCCCAGGAGGCCCTCACCAACATCGCCCGGCACGCGAAAGCCACGGCGGCCTGGGTCGAACTGGTCCGGGTCGGCGACCATGCCCGCCTGCGGGTCAGCGACGACGGCGTCGGACCGCCCCGCACGCCCACGAGCGGGTCGGGTCTGCTCGGCATCGGGGAACGCGTCTCCGCGTACGGTGGCAGCTGGGAGCTGGGCCAACGCCCCGGCGGCGGCACCGTCGTGCAGGCCAACCTGCCGGTGGCGAACCGGTGATCCGCGTCGCGATCGCCGACGACCAGGAGTTGGTCCGGGACGGCTTCAGCCTGATCCTGCGATCCCAACCCGACATCCAGGTCGCGGCCGAGGCGGCCGACGGCCGGCAGTTCCTCGACGCGGTACGCCGCGACTCCCGCATCGACGTCGCCCTCGTCGACATCCGCATGCCGGTGCTCGACGGTCTGCAGGCCACCCGTGAGCTGGCCACGATCCCGCACGCACCGGCCGTCATCGTCGTCACCACCTTCGACGACGACGCCTACGTGCTGGACGCCATCGCCTCCGGGGCGCGCGGGTTCCTGCTGAAACGGTCCAGCGCCCGCGACCTGATCGCCGCGGTACGCACCGTCGCGGCCGGCGAGGCGGTCCTCTCCGCCGAGGTCACCGGTGCCGTCCTCGACCGGGTCCGGGCGACCGGCCCGGCCACCCGGGTGGACCTGTCGACCTACCAGTTGACCGCCCGGGAGGTCGACGTGCTGGCCCTGATCGGCGCCGGGCTCAACAACAACGAGATCGCCGAACGCCTCTACCTGTCGATGAGCACCGTCAAGTCCCACGTGACGAACGTGCTGGCCAAGACCGGCAGCCGCGACCGGGTACGAGCGGCCATCCTGGCGATCCAGGCCGGCCTGGCACCGTGAGTGATCCAGGCCGGACAGGCACCCCGGCCACGAGAGCGATGAAGCGGGCCGACGCCATGACTGTCCACAGCAGACCGAGGCGGATGGTCATCGGCCGGGTTGAACCCACGCCGCGACGCTGCCGCAGGCCGTAGGGTTCAGGTATGGCACAACGACTCGTCAGCGTATGGCAACCGTTCTTCCTCGCCAGCGAGAGTCGGGGCGCGGTGATCGACGCCGCGACGGAGCTGGAGGATCTCGGCTACTCACGAATCTGGTTCTCCGGTGGTTTCGGCGAGGACGTCGCCCCGCGCTTCCGGGAGATCCTGGACGGGACCACGCGCATCGGGGTCGCGTCGGGAATCGTGAGCATCTGGCACTCGTCGCCCCCCGAGGTGGCGGCGTTCGCCCAGGACGCAGAGCGGGCGCATCCGGGCCGGTTCCTGCTCGGTCTCGGCGCCAGCCACGCAGTGGTGGTGGAGAGCGGCGGCACCGACTACCGCAAGCCGTACTCAAGGATGGTGGACTACCTGGACGGCCTCGACGCGGCCGGGCTCTCGCCCGAGCGACGCATCCTGGCCGCCCTGGGCCCGCGGATGCTGAAACTCTCCCGCGACCGTTCCGCCGGGGCCCACCCGTACTTCGTCCCGGCCGAGCACACCGCCGAGGCCCGGGCGGCGATCGGGCCAGACCGGCTGCTCGCCCCGGAGGTCGCGGTGGTCCTCGACGCGGACGCCACCACCGCACGCGCCACCGCCCGGCAGTACACGAGCGGGTACCTCGCGCTACCGAACTACACCAACAACCTGCGGCGCTTCGGCTGGACCGATGAGGACTTCGCCGACGGCGGCAGCGACCGGCTCGTCGACGCCCTGATCCCCTGGGGGACGGTCGAGAAGGTGGCGGCCGGCCTGGAGCAGCACTACCAGGCCGGCGCCGACGAGGTGGCGATCCAGGTGCTCAACGGCGGCGACGACACGACGTTCCCCGCCGACGCGTTCCGCACCCTGGCTGCGGCCCTGATCTGACCCTCGCGAGACCAGGGCGACCGGAGAACCGCCGTCTGGTACGGCGATGCCTGGTGCGCGACAGCGATCGCCCGTCGTGCCGCCATTGGCGGCACGACGGGCGATCCGCAGCCTTGGAGAGCATCAGCGTCCTCGCCGCCATCGATTGGTCTAATGACGACGAGGCACGCCCACATCCGTGAGCCCGGCGCCTTGCTGGTTCGTCTCCGTCACAGAGTGACGACAGCGTCCTCGGCGAGAGTGAACAAGCCGGCATCGAACGTGATGCTCTTCAGCTTCGTGCCCTTCGGTACGTCGAAGTAGACGTTTGCCTTCACCGAGTTGCCCGGGTTGATTTTGTCGAGGAAGCCCTGCCCGTCGGTGTTGCCGTAGATGGCTGCCTCGCCGTCGACCTCGTACTTCCGACCAGAGCCGTCCTGGGCGGTGATGGTGCCATCAGCGTGGAAGGTGTGCGCGCTCTTGGTGACGTTTTTGACGGTCACGCTGGCCCGGCAGAAGGTGCCCTGCGCCTTTTTGTTCAGGAACTCGCTGCCAACCTGGGAAATCCCGCACTTCACGCTGTTGACGGTGAACTCGAAGTCACCGCCACGCACTTTGTCACCGGTGCCGAAGGTCTTGGGCTTGTCGGGAGCGGCGGTTGTCGTCACCGGGTCGGGCTTCGCCGACGCGGGTGCCGACTGCACCGTGCTCGGCGCTGCCGCAGCCGGTGCGGAGGCACTGCTGCCAGCTGCGGGGATGTCGGTGCTGGCCGACGCGTCGGGCTTCTTGTCATCGCCGGTCAGGCCGATCACGAGCCCACCACCGCAGCAGAGCACCACGACGACAGCCGCACCGATGAGGGTGGGGATCAGCCACGACCGCTTGCGCGTGGACGGCGGCGCCACGGGCGCCGGACTCTGCCCGGGCGGCGGCGGATACTGGCCGGCGGGTACCTGAGCAAATTGAGCGGTTGGCGGTGCCGGCTGCTGAGCGCCCGAGGATGGCTGGTTTTGGGCAGGCTCGTAGGGGTTGGTCATTGGTGTTTAGGTCTCCCCGATGTGCTGGTGATGCGCCCGGATGGGAGCAGCGCGTTCAAGGTGCCATGGCGATACTGCCGATGGCGTCCCCCTGCTGTCTCGTCGCACCAACCGATTAGCTAAAGAAGGCACCTTCTTTGTTCATGAGGCTCTCGGACGTTGAGACATCCAGCAATTGAAGTGAATTCATGTGGCGCCCGGCATCGGCCTTGAGACGCAATTCGGTCCCATGTCCAGCAACTTCGCTCAATTGTGGATGGTGCAGACATAGATCAAGACGCGGATTTCCATGAACTGAATTGCAGGACAAGCCTGATTCGACAAGCCTTCCGGGAAGGAGCCCGCCCTCGCCGCACGACTCCGGCTCAGGCGATGAGATCGAGGCCGGTCAGCTCGGCTGACAACGCCCAGAGTCGAGCTGCCTCGCCACTGTCCGTCGGGTCGCTGTCGGTGAGGTGGCAGTCCACGCAGGAGTCGCCGCCGTTCGTGTCGAGCTGGGGTGACGTGGCGGCCCAGACCTGGGTGGCAGCGCCCTGCTCGACGGTCTTGAACAGGCCCGGCGCGGAGTTCCCGTCCGCGTCGATCCAGCCGGCTGCGACCATCTCCTCGGCCGCGAGGTGCCGTTGCAGGGGCGTGCGGATCCAGCCAGGGTTGACGGAGAAGGCGCGGACGCGGTGTGCCCTGCCGAGCAGGTCGAGGTGGCGGGCGAACAGGATGTTCGCGAGCTTCGACTGGGTGTACGCCTCCCACTTGTCGTAGCGGCGCTCGAACTGCACGTCGTCCCACCGGATACGCCACGCCGGGTCCCGTCCGGAGGCGACCGAGACGACCCGAGCCGTGTCGGCGGCGGTGAGGGCGGGCCACAGCAGGTTCGTCAGCGCATAGTGGCCGAGGTGGTTGACCGCGAAGTGCGCTTCCCAGCCGGGGCCGACGCGTGTCTCCGGACAGGCCATGATGCCGGCGCTCGCGACCAGGATGTCGAGGGCGGGATGGTTGCGGAGGAACCGTTCGGCGAACGCGCGGACGGAGGCGAGATCGGCCAGATCGAGGCGGTCGACCTCGACCCCGGCGGTGTCGGCGAGTGCCTGGCGCGCCGCGTCCGGCCGAAGAGCGGGGACGATGACCCGGGCCCCGGCCCGGGTGAGGGCGCGGGTGGTGGCGAGACCGAGGCCGGAGTAGCCGCCCGTGACGACTGCGGTAGTGCCGGTGAGGTCGATTCCGGCGAGGACGTCGTCGGTCGTACTGTGCGGGCCGAATGTGGTGTGGGTCATGAGGCGGACGCTAGATGCTAGACCGGGGTCTAGGTCAACGGGCTACGGTCGGTGCCATGGCGGATGGCGGGCTGAGCATCGGGCAGGTGGCACAGCGCACCGGGTTGAGTGTGCACACCCTGCGCCTCTACGAGCGTGCGGGTCTGTTGGCCAGCGAGGTGCAGCGTGACAGGTCCGGCAGGCGCGTCTACAGCGCCTGGGACGTCGAGTGGCTGGCGAACTGCGTCAAGTTCCGGGCCTCCGGGATGCCGCTCACGACCATCGGCCGCCTGGCCCAGCTCGTTCGCGAGGGCAGCGGCAACGAGGCCGAACGGCTCGAACTGCTCCGTGAACACCGGCGCCACATCACCGAGCAGCTCACGCGACTGCGCGACTGCCTCGACCTCGTCGACGGCAAGGTGGACAGCTACGAGCGACACCTCGCCGCCGGCGCCCGCGGTGATCCGTGGCAACAGCAACCCCGGCCCACCACGGCGGGGCCCTCGCACCAGACGGGCTGACGAACCCCGCGTGCCGGGTGTCGTGGCTGCTCGGGCGACGGGTTGCGACGCCTGGTTGGTGGGTAGGACCTCAGTGCCGGACCCGTGAGTACGCTGGACCGGCGACAGCCGCAGACGAGAGGCGAGACCACACGATGACCGCAGTGCCAGGCCAACGGTCTCCTGCCGCTGCGGCTCCGGCTGCTGCCGAGCAGGCAGCGGAGGAGGACCTGCGGGGTTTGTTCGGGGAGTCCATCGCCGTCTTCGCGTCGCTCACGGGGCCCGAGCACCTGCTGGAGACGGCCAACCCGGCGTTCTTCGCCACCATCGGTGAAGAACGCGCCCGCGTCGGGCTCCCGCTCGCCGAACTGATGCCCGAGTTGGCCGATCAGGGCTTCATCGCGCTACTGGACCAGGTCTTCCGTTCGGGTGAGCCCTACACCGGTCGGGACATCCAGGTGATGCTGGGCAGCGGCCCGCAGGTGCGGGAGGCGTTCTTCGACTTCACCTACGAGCCGCGCCGGGACGCCGACGGCAACGTCACCGGGATTCGGGTGCTCGGTGTGGAGACCACACAGGTCAGACATGCCCAACGGCTGATGGCCGAACACCGGGCCCTGCTGGAGCAGATCGCCCGCCAGGCACCGCTGACCGAGGTGCTCGACGGGATGGCCCGCTGCATCGAGAACCTCGCACCGGGGGTGCTCGTCTCCGTCCTGCTCGCCGACGCCGACGCCCGACACCTGCGCCACGGTGCCGCGCCGAGCCTGCCCGACTTCTACAACAAGGCCATCGACGGCATCGCGACCGGCGAAGGTGTCGGCTCCTGCGGCACCGCCGCCCACCGGCGGGCGCCGGTCATCGTCACCGACATCGCCACCGACCCGTTCTGGGACGACTTCCGGGACCTGGCCGACCAGGCCGGACTGGCGGCCTGCTGGTCGACGCCGATCCTGGCCCGCGACGGCGGCCTGCTGGGCACCTTCGCGATGTACCACCGCACCCCGCGCGTCCCGCAGGACACCGACCTCGCCCTTGCCCGGCTCTTCGCCGGCACCGCAGCCCTGGCCATCGAACGCCACCACATCGAGCAGGCGAAGCTCGCCGCCGAGGCACACGCCAGGTCGGCCAATGACGAGCTGGCCAGGGTGGTGCTCGTGGAGCGGGAGCTCCGCGCCGAGGCTGAGCAGCGTGCCGCCGCCGCCGCGGAACTCGCCACCCAGATGCGAGCCGCCGCGGCGGCGCAGGCCGCCGCGCCGCACCCTGAGCACTGCCAACTCGGCGGCGCCGCCGGGTGCACCGCGCCGGCCGAGATCAAGATTGCCGATTCGTGGGGCGACGCGGCGTGGGGCTGCCCCACCCACGTCGAGGAGGCCATCCTCAACGTGCGGTCGGTCTTCATCGCCAGTGAGGAACTCGGCGGCCTGGCCGCCTACCTCAACCGCTGACGGTTCACGGAAGCCTCCTGGGCACCTGTTGCGCAGCGTAGGCCGCGCTCCACTCCGGGGCGACGTCAAGTGCTTGACCCTTCAAATTTCCACCGGTAGCCTATCGATGTTCATCGAAGTTTATCGATTTGGGTAGGTGAACCGTGCTGGTGAAATCCCTCGCCCTCGTCGCGTCTGTCGTCGGGGTGCTGGCCACCGCCCCCGCCGCCTCGGCGGCACCCTCCGCAGCATCCAACGACGTCTGGCCGCCCGGAAACTGCCCGCAGGGCACGTTCTGCATCTGGGCCAACTGGGATCACCCAGCGGAGGGTCCTACCGCGACTCCGTCCCTGGTGACCAGCAGCGAGTGGTCCGGCAGCGTCCCGGCCTTCAACTTCTACAACCGCACCTCACGCAACGCCGAGATCAGCTGGTCCTACAACTATCTCGGGACGGAGCACACCGGCGTCGAGTGCGTTCGCCCCGGCGGGGGAAACTTCTACGTGCCGCTGGTCGCGACGAAGGTGAGTTGGCAGACGCGCACCTGCTGACCCTCCCCCGACGCCTGATCGCGGACGTTCGGCGACGGATCGTGGCCGCCGCTCCGAGGGGCAGTGGCACACGCCGGGAGCCGCCGCCGGACGTCCGACCCGGCCGGGTCACGGTGTCCAGCGCACGCCCGGGTTCACCTGGCCGGACCAGTTGAAGATGGCCATGTTGTCCCACTGGTTTCCGGTGCCGTTGATGTTGGCCGGGTCCCAGCCGTTGCCGCGGACGGCGTACCAGGTCGGCTCCCAGTAGAAGACACCGATGGCCCCCGCGTTGCGCGCCGTGTTCTGCACCCAGTCGAACTCCTGGGCCTGCCCGGACCAGGTCGCGCTGATGCCGTCGCAGGTCGCGTCGCCGATGGCGTTCGGCTCGCTGTCCGCGTTGTTGCGGGTGAAGGGGTACGCGGTCTCCACGATCACCACCGGCTTGCCGTAGCGACCACGCAGGTCGACGATGTTGTTGTAGAGGTTCGCCAGGCTGCCGTGCCACATGCAGTAGTACGACTGGGCGGTGATGTCCCACTGCACACCCTGGGCGCGGATGCCGTCGTAGAACCATCTGGCGTTGGCGTTGCTGTCGGCGTTGGCGGTATGGATCATCACCGGGATGCCGCCGCCGCACGCCTTCGTGGCGTAGTAGCCCTGCTTCAGCAGGCTGGCCAGCGGCGCGAAGTCGTTGTTGACGACCTTGCCCTCGTTCCACAGCATCCCGACGTTGATCTCGTTGCCGATCTGGACGCTGTCCGGTGGGGTGCCCTGCCCGCTGAGGCTGGCGCAGACGTCGTAGGTGAACGCGTACACGTCGCTACGCAGCTGGCTCAGGTTGTGGGTGGCCCAGGCGGCGGGTTTGTGCTGCTTACCAGGGTCGGCCCAGGTGTCCGAGTAGTGAAAGTCGATGAGCACCTTGAGGCCCTTCGCCCTGGCCGCTCTCGCCTGGGTCAACACCCTGCTCTTGTTGTTGTAGCCGCTGATCGGGTTGTTCCAGACGCGCAGCCGGACGTAGTTGACGCCGACGGACCTCAGAATGTCCAGCGGGTCGCGGGCGACCCCGCCGGCGTCGTAGTACGTGGCCCCCAGATCCAGGCTGCGCTGAAGCGAGGAGACGTCGGCGCCCCTCATGGTGAGCGTGTTCGCGGCCCAGGCGGGTGCGGGCGCGCCGACGAGCGTGGCGGCGACGAGGACGCCGGCGGTGACAGCGGCGGCCAGGGCCCTGGTGCGACGGTGGGGAGTGACCGGACGGGTGTTCACGAGACTCCTTCAGCCCACGGTGCAGGGAGCGCCGTTCAGCGAGAAACCGGTCGGCGGAGCGTCGCTGACCCCCCACCGGCCCTGGATGCCGAAGGTCGCCGAGCCGTCCGGCGCGAGGACCCGGTTCCAGTCGACGTTACGGGCGGTCACGGTGGTGCCGGTCTGGCCGATCGTGGCGTTCCACCCCGAGGTGACCTGCTGGTCCCCCGGGTAGCTGAAGGTCACGGTCCAGCCGTCGACCGGTGCTGCGCCAAGGTTGTGGACCGTCGCGGTGGCCACGAAACCGCCCGGCCACTCGGACTGGTTGCGGTAGGTCACCCGGCAGGTGGCGGGTGGCGGCGTCGTGGGCGTCGTGGGCAGCTCGACCGTGTTGGACGCGATCGAGACGTTGCCCACCGCGTCCCGGGCCCGCACGTAGTACAGGTTGCGCAGCGGCGTCGGCGTCGACGTGGGTAGCGACGCCGTGTACGTCGTACCCGGCACGGTGGCGATCAGCCTGGAGGTGAACCAGCCGTCGAATTGGTAGACGCTGTATCCGAGCACGCCGACGTTGTCCGTCGACGGTGACCAGGACAACGTGGCGGTCGAGGCGGTCACCTCGCCGACGGTGAGGCTCTGCGGCGCGCTCGGCGGGGTGGTGTCCGGGCCGGTGTCCGTCACCGGGGTGACCACCGTCAGCACGTCCGACCAGTTCGAGCGTTGCCCGAGACTGTCCCGGGCCATCATGCGGATCGAGAACTGCATGCCCGGCCCAACGTGGGCGGTGATCGTGGTGGTGGTGACCGCGCCGGCGGTGGCGCTGAGGCCGATATCGCCAAACTCCTGGGAATACGCGATGTCGTAGCCGGCGATGCCGCAGCAGCCGGACGTGGCGGCCGTCCAGGTGAGGGTGATCGCCCCGGTCCGGACCTCGCTGGCGGTCACGTTCGTGGGCGGGCTCGGCGGGACGGGCGTGGTGCTCGGCGTGCTGACCGGCGCCGGCGGCGCGGTTCCGGCCGGCGTCGCGGCGGACACCGCGCCCGCAGCGGCTGCCGGGGCCACTCCCGGATGGGCGGCGGGCGCGACGGTGGCGGCATCGGCCGCCGGCGCGGCGCTCAGGGCGGTGCCGAGGACCGCCGTCGACAGCAGGACGGCGGCCAGCAGGGCCGGCCGGGGACGGCAGAGCAGCGAGGACCAGGAGACGCCTGTCATACACCGACCATGCAGTGACACATCGATGATCGCCAACGTATCTCACGCCTCGGTCGGCGACGGCCCGGTCCACACCGGAGGGTCGCCGCACCCTTCCTCCCGAGTCAGCACCATTCACGCCCCTCGCTGGGCTGGGAGCGATACCAGTGGGGCAAAATTCAACAGTTCCGATCGTTACACTCGCCGCAACGCCGGCACCATCCGTAGACCCCTGCCTGCGCCAACCCCGATCGAATGGAGACGCCTATGACCCGCGACAAGGCGGCACCCGCCGGCATCGACCCCACCATTCCCAGCGTGGCCCGGGTCTACGACTTCTTCCTGGGCGGCAAGGACAACTTCGAGGCCGACCGGAAGGTCGCCGAGCACGCCCTGCGGATCACCCCGGACGGGCCGGCCGCCGGCCAGGCGAACCGGGCCTTCCTGCGTCGAGTGATCCGCTACCTCGTCACCGAGGCGGGCATCGACCAGTTCCTCGACATCGGTTCCGGGCTGCCCACTCAGGGCAACGTGCACGAGGTCGCCACCGAGCAGAACCCGAAGGCTCAGGTGGTCTATGTGGACAACGACCCCATCGTCCTGACGCACGGGCGCGCCCTGCTCGCCGCGGAGGGCACCGCGACGGTGATCCAGGCGGACATCCGCGAACCGCAGGCGATCCTCAACCACCCCGACGCACGCCGGTTCCTCGACTTCGACCGGCCGATCGGGTTGCTGCTCTTCGCGATCCTGCACCACCTCGGTGACGACGAGGACCCGAAGGCGGTGGCAGCGGCGCTGATCGACGCGCTGCCCTCCGGCAGCTACGTGGCGATCTCACACTTCCGCGACCCGGGCGACCGGGACCCAGAGGGCTCCCGCAAGGCCCGCGAGGTCGAACGGGTCTTCAACGAGTCGCTGGGCACCGGCCGCTGGCGTACCGACGAGGAGATCCTCTCGTTCGCCGAAGGGCTGACGGTGCTGGAACCGGGGCTGGTGCCGCTGGCCGAGTGGCGCCCGGAGCCGGACGCACCCGTCACGGTGCAGACCGACACCTATCACACGTTCGTCGGGATGCTCGCCCGCAAACCGTAGGCCCGCCCTGCCTGAGGTCCGTCGGCGGGAGCATGCCCCGCCGACGGACCCGCGTCAGCTCCGACCGGAGCGGCAAGTGCCCGCAAGACTCCCGTACGCGGTGCCGCCAGACCCCGCCCAGCGGCTACCGCCCGCTGCGGCTACGCCCTACTCCTCGGCGGTGGGTCGACTGCGCACCACCAGTTCGTCGATCTCCAACCGGCCGACGCGCAGCTCCCGCACCACTGCCCTGCGGATAGCCAGCCGCCCGATGGCCAGCGCCCCGACGGCCACGGCCCCGACGGCCAGCGCCCCCACGGCCAGCGCACCGAGCGACACAGCCCCCGCAGCCCGCGCACCGGTGGCCGCCGCACCCGTCGCCACCGCGCCGTTCGCCCGCATCAGGCTCACCTCTCGCTTCATCCCCCCATTGTCGGCGTACCGCTGGCCGCCCGCTCCCCCAGCGGGCTGAGCCGCCGGGCCCAATCAACCGGTTCGGAGGAGCAGCAGCCGGCCCGGCCGTCCACCGTAATCGAACCGTTGCTGTGGGCAACTGTAACCGCCCGCCCGGTCCTGCTGTCGCATCGCTGACACCAATCTTCTTCCCTCTATGGCCGGCCGTAAGGGTGTAGAACCCAACGTGAATTTCATTGAGTCCTAGCGGCGATCCCGGAGGTGGATGTGGTCTCCTCGCTCAAACACGCACCGGCCGCGCAGGAAGCAGAGCCGGCGGGTAAATCGTCGTCGGCCCGTGTCACCGCAGAGCGAAAAGTGGTATCGCCGCCATCGGCCCTCTCCGTTTTCGTCACCTGCATCCTCATGGCGCTGTTGTTTGTCTTCGTGATCGTCGGCACGCCGGACAGATGGGGCGCCGACCTGAGATGGGCGCTACGGGCACTGGCGGCGTTGACGCTCGGTCTGCTCCTCGTCATACACACCCGACGCCGTTACGTTCTTCCGCAACGGACATCACATCGATCCACGAAGGTATGGGGGCTACCCGAATACCAGGTCAACGTCCTGCAGCGAACCGCTGGCCAAGCGCAGATCAGCAACACCTCGGACAACGCCGGTCCCGCACAGGCGCGCATTTTCGCCTCTGCCGTCATCTACCCCGCGCACGTTCGTCAGCGGCTCACCGAGCGATACGATCCGGGCCAGCGGACGCTGACCCAGCTGGTCACCATCGATGCGCAGTTGCCGTCACGGGACGTCCAACGGCTGCTGAACACCGCTGATACCGCGACACTTCCGAGGCCAGGAATTCCGGCCCAGCGGACGACAACAGGCAACGAGGGCTTCGAAGGTGGGCGGAGCGACGCCACCGACGCCACCCAGCATCCGGCCGTCATCCTCTTCCCCGTACTCGTGCCCCGCAAGGGCGAGATGGTGGACAACCTGCGGGTCCTGGCCGCCGACGGCAGCGCGGTACCGGTGCTCTCCTACCGGCAGTACCTGCAACTCGTCGCCAAAGTGCTCCGGACCCTCCTCGACATCGCCTACGGCGAGGACATCTCCAACGGCAGACACCCGGACGCTCTCGACGCGGAACGGACCGCTCTCCAGGCGGTGATGCGCCGGGCCACGACCACGAGCGACGAGCCTGATGACAGCGAGGGCAGCAACGCGCTGTACCGGGCAGGACACGCGAACGGCCGGACGAAGCTCGCGAACCCCGCAGCGCTGAAGCTGGCGGCGCAACTGATCAAGAAGCTGTCATCCCACTACGCGGTCGTGGCGGCTGTGCCCTGTCCCGTGGATGGTCGATTCGTCGTCTCGTACGAGCGGATGATGACGCCCACCCTCGCCCTTGCGCCCTTGTCCGAGGGCATCCTGAGCTGGTTGAAGGCGCGCGCACGTCTGCTGCTCGGCTCCCGACCTGTCGACTTCTCCATATCGTTGGACAACGCGTGGACCACGCAGAGCTATCACCTCATCATCGACTGCCAGGACGGGGTGTTCGTCGGCGTACAGGAGGCGCAGGAACTGGTGGGATACCTGAACGCCCACTGGAACGATCGCCAGTCACGACTTGAGCAGAGCTTCGCGCAGGAGAAGTCGGGGCCGCTGCTGGAACTGACCACGCCCCCGCCCTACTACCGTTTCCGCCGACGCGCCGGCCAACGCTACGCCCACTTCTACACACGCTTCTTTCCCGAGCCCAGGGAAAAACTGCCCAACGGTGATCGCATCCCGGATGTGCGGTTCCGCTTCTACGAGGTGCCACCGGGTTCGGTCTTCCGCGCGCTCATCGCTTCCACAGCGGCGGCACTCCTCATCTGGCTGATCGGCTTCGTCACCTCGCGCGACCCCGACCCGGGAACCGACGTGCCGGCGTTCCTTCTGGTTTTTCCCGCCGTCGCCGCAGCCTGGCTCGGCTTTGACAGCCAACCGCGACGTCTACTTGAGGGAACACTCGCGGCGCGGATCTCCCTGCTGGCCACTGTGCTGTGTTCGATCGCCGCCAGCGGCCTGTTCATGGTTTACAAGGCAGAACTCCCCCTCCTGCAATGGAAAGTCCCGGCCGATATGCAGATCCTGGGCATCACGTCGATGGCATGGAGCGCGCTGATGTTGCTGGCCCTGTTGAACGCGAGCACCACCGGTTACGCGTACCTCGCGAGGACGTGGGAATTCATCCATCTATCGGGCAGAACCGACGGATTCGGTGGCCCCAAAGAGCACCTTCACTAGGGTGGAGCCCTGTTACACTCGGCCCACCACATCGAGCGATCACGATACATCGACGCACCCGTCTGTGAACCAGAACGGCACCGCGTACGTTTTCACTGAGGTGAGCCTCGTACGCCCCGGCAGATCGGATCGGTTCAGGTGATGTCCATGGACTCCGAGTACCACGTCTCATCGCACGACTGGCCAGCCGGCACCGGCGCCGACGACCTCACCCTCGACCAGGCCAACGAGGTGTTCGACCTCTTCGACTCGTACTACTCGATGGCGATCCAAGGCCTGTCAACGGTCCCGATCCTGCTACCCAAGCCTCCGCAGCTCAGCGACGGCACGGTTGACGGCAGCTGAGTCGCCCTCCTCAGTCCCGGCCGCAGCCGGTAATTCGGAGGCGCGGAGAATGGGGCGGTGGCTAGCGTAGGCGGATGAGCGCTGTCTCGACAGCCGGGCTGCGCCTGCGGTTCTGCACCGATCCGGGCGAGTTCCTGGCTGTGGCCGATGACTACCTGAGCGCCGATCCGGTCGTCAGCACGGTCGTGACGACCGTCGCGCACCGGCTGCTGTCGCAGCGGGCCGAGGGCATCTCACAGCCCGACCGCAATTGGTGGCTGGTGGTCAGCGACAGCTCCGGCGTCGTGGTCGGCGCCGGGATGCGTACGGCACCGTATGCCCCCCACCCCCCGTTTCTGCTGCCCATGCCCGACGAGGCGTCCGTTGCGCTGGCCCACGCGTTGCACGAGCGCGAGGAGGAGGTACTCGCTGTCAACGGGGCCCTGCCTGCCGTGGAACTGTGCGCCGCCGAGCTGACCCGGCTCGGCGGGGGTCGAGTCGACATCACCCAGCACACCCGACTGCACGAGCTCGGCGAGCTGACGATGCCGCCACCGGTGCCGGGCGGCTTGACGGTCGCCACCGAGGACGATGTGGAGCTGGTCACGGACTGGTTCGCCGCGTTCATGGACGACGCCGACGAACAGGCTGGCCGACCACGCGGCACCAGAGCCCACGAGATGCCCGACCGGGCGGACATGGTGCGCCGCCTCCACGCCGGACGGCTGTGGTTCTGGGTCGACGACGCCGGAGAGCCGGTGCACCTGACGGGTGCCAACCCGCCGTCGTTCGGAGTGGCCCGGGTGGGCCCGGTGTACACCCCGCCCACCCAACGCGGACGGGGGTGGGCCAGCAACGCGGTCGCCGAGGTTTCCCGACGAATCCAGGCCGAGGGTACGCGGGTCTGCCTGTTCACCGACCAGGCCAACCCGACCTCGAACAAGATCTACGCCGCGCTCGGCTACCGACCGGTCGTCGACATGGCCAACCTGGTCATTCGCCGCTGACGGCGGGACGCGGGTGATGATGAGGCGACCAACACTGTTCCTGACTGTGGGACTCCCCTGCACCGGGAAGACCACTGCCGCTCGGCGCATCGAGACCGAGCGGGCAGCGCTCCGTCTCACGAAGGACGAATGGGTGAAGGCTCTCTACGGCCACGAGAATCCGGCATCAGCGGGCGACGTGATCGAAGGTCGGCTCATCCAGATCGGGCTGCGCGCGCTTGAACTGGGCAACAACGTCGTGATCGACTACGGCCTCTGGAGTCGGAACGAGCGCACCGCGCTCCGCCAGGCCGCAGCAGACCGATGCGCGCTGGTGGAGATGCGCTACTTCGAACTCACCCCGGCCGAGCAGCGGAGACGACGTGATCGGCGTCAAGCCGAAGCGCCACACACGACGTGGCCGATGTCCGACGACGAACTCGCCGAGTGGGCCTCCACCATCGAGATCCCAACGCGAGCAGAACTCGACGGCAGTGAACCTCTTGACGATCCGCCGGCTGGATTCTCGACATGGGACGAGTGGCGCGAACACCGCTGGCCGCCGTCGCTGTCCTGACGCCTGTCAGGTGACGCTCACGACGACCTTCCCGAGGGCGCGTCCCTCGCCCACGTGGGCCAACGCCTCAGGGGTCTCGTCGAGCGTGAAGGCCCGGTCGATGTGGATGCCGAGGTCACCCGCTACGCAGAGGTCGGCCACCGGTTCGAAGTGGGCCGGCCCTTCCCGGACGGCGAGCACACCCAGCCGGCGGTTGCTGAGCCGGCCGGCCATCGCGCCGACCGTCAGCACGCGCAGCACCGCCGGGACCGATCCGCCGACGCACCGGTAGCGGCCGCCGGGGGCCAGTGCCCGGCGGTAGGCGAACACCGACCGGTACGCGACCAGATCGAGGATGAGATCGTACGGGCCGCCCCGGGTGAAGTCCCGGCTGCGGTAGTCGATCACCTCGTCCGCGCCGACAGACCGCATGAAGTCGAGCTTGCCCGCGTTGTCGACCCCGCTCACCTGGGCGCCGAGTCGTTTGGCCAACTGGATCGCGAACGCGCCGGATCCCCCGCCGGCGCCGTTGATCAGGACTCGGCTGCCGGCTCCTGCGCCCGCAGTGCCCTGCTGTGCGATCGCGCCCGCCTGCGGGATCGTCGACGCCTCGGCGAACGTCAGGGCGGCGGGCTTACGGGCCAGGACCGACTCGGGGGCGATCGCGTACTCGGCGAACCCGCCCTTGAGCATGAGGTTGTCGCCGTACACCTCGTCACCGGGTCGGAACCGGGTGACGGCGGAGCCCACCGCCTCGACCCGTCCGGCGATGTCCGAGCCGAGGGTGCGGCGTGCCGGGGAGCGCAGCCCACCGATGCGCGCATACAGCGGCGAACCCCGCAGCGCCTCCCAATCGCTCAGGTTCACCGAGGTCGCCGCGATCTTGACGAGCACCTGTCGGGCGGCGGGGGAAGGCTTGGGGAGGTCCTCGATCCGCAACCCATCCGGGGATCCGTACCGGTCGTACACGACTGCTTTCACCTGGCACCACCAGCCTTCGGGACGGTAGGCCAGCCGCGGTACCCGAAGCGTTCCGGGCAAGCAGCCGACCTCTCCTGGCTAGCACGGCGGGACAACCGGCATCCCCGGGCCGCGCGGCAAGCTGTAACAGCCTCTGACCAGGCATTCTTGGGATATGGGCCGTCCGCTGAACCTACCCCTGGAGGTACCACGATGTTCACCACGAAGTTCTGGAAGGCCACCGCCGAGCGGGCGGTGAAGAGCGCCGCGCAGGGTCTGCTGCTCTACTGGGGCGCTGACGTCGTGTTCAACGCATGGCAGGCGGATTGGGCGGCGGCCGGTGGCATCGCGTCCGGCGCGGCGGTGCTGTCGGTGCTCACCTCACTGGTGAGTGCGAAGGTGTCGGGAGAGGACGACTCACCCAGCCTTGTCGGTGCCGAGCACTGACCCGCGGCAGCTGCGGACGGTCGCGCGTGGTGCGGCCGTCCGTCGTCATTCCGACACCGAGTGGGTTTTGCAGGTCTGGTCAGCAGCGCGTGCAGGGGGAGTCTTTTCGGACACTCCAGGTGAAGGTGGTGCTGCCCTGTCCGCCCCCGTCGGCCGTGACCGTGACGTTGTAGGTGCCGATGGTGCTGAGCGTGCCGCTGATCAGGCCGGTCGAGGGATTGATGGCCAGCCCGGGAGGCAGGCCGGTCGCCGACCAGGTGTACGACCCACTCCCGCCGGTGGCCTGCATCTGCAGCGCCACGGAGTCCAGCTTGAGCATGCTCTGGGTGCCCGGGTTGGTGACCGTCACCGCCCCGCTCGGCGGGGGTATCGGAATATCCGGGGGCGGGCACGTCAGGTATGTCGTCAGAGAGGTTGCCGATCTGGTGATGTATTCCGGACTTCCCGAAAGGAATTGGACGGTGGCGGTCGCTCGACCCGAGTAGTAGCCCGACTCGCAGAGCGTGCCCGGGTTGGTGACGCCAAGACCGAACAGGGTCACGTTGGTGTCCTGCCACACCTCGGTACGGCCGTTCACCGTCTGGCCGGGGCCACCGACCAGCCCGTGGTAGAGCAACTCCACGGTGAGGTCGACGCGACGCACCGGACCGTCGCACTGGACAGTTCCGGTGAAGTTGACGGTCTTGGCGTCCGTCTTGCCTGGTGGGCTGTCCGGCGAGATCCACCCGCAGTAGTGACCGTCAGAGGCCGCGGCGGATGCCGGCGTGGCGAAGCCCAGGGATGCGGTGGACACGGCAGCCGCTGCCATCGCCAGCAGTAGGCGAGACCTGCTGCGACGCAAGAGTTCGACGCGCATCGATAAATGGTGCCACGGAGGCGTCGGAGTCGGCAATGACCGATCCTTCGGCGCTCCCGTGACCCGGGCCGGGAGGGCATCTGCCGACCTTCGGCGAACCACCCTGGCGGGGACCATCAGTGCCAGGCCGGTCTCGGTGTCGTTCCGATGATCGCTCCGGGTCAGTCCGCCTGCCCGGCGAAGCGCGCCCGGATGTCGCTCAGGTAGGACCCCGAACTTATGCCGCTCGCTTCGCCTTCGTCACCCACGCCCCGCCGAGCGTGACCACAAAAGCGACAGCGGCGAGCACCCACGCGAGCCAATCCGGTCCGTCAGGACGAATGACGGTCCGGGCAACGATCAGGGACCCGATCACCACTACCGCCAGGGCCACCAGATAACCGATGCCTGCGGCGCCTGCCGGAACAGGCAGACGAGTTCCTGAGGACTTCGCCGCGACACGACTGGTCACCCCCACAACGAGGGCTGCGGCGACGAGAAAGATGCCTGCGACCTGCTGCGGCAGGCCCGTCCCATATCCGCGAGTCAACGCTTGGCCCCGTGTCGTGTCAAGCGAGGCCGAGCGCACGCCGGCCGTGCTTCCACACCTCTTCCACGGTGCTTGCACCAGCCTTGCACCAGGCGTCGGCAGGGTGTTCCACAGAGGAAGCACGGTGCTCCTCGGGTATCTCGGGAGGCTCGGATGAGGGGAATCATCGAGGGCATGGGCGGCCGGTTGCTGGCCATGTTCGTACCCAAGATCAGTGCGTCGGCGGGCTGTGGCAGCTGGCCTTCGTGCTGGCAGTGCATCAGCCGGTGCGGACGGGCGCTGCCCTGCGACGCCTGCACCGTCGGGGAAATCGATCAGCCCGGTGAGTGGATCTACTGCAAGGGCTGCTGACAACTGAGGCCGCAGGGCGACTGACCGCTGTCACCATGCGGCTTTCCGCCTCCGGCCGAGGTCGCGAAGCCGATTCTCCGATGGGGAACCCGTCGGGATCGGGTGGTCGATCCTCGGCCGGGGTGGCCGGGCGTCAACGAGTCGAAGCGAGGGGAACACCGATGCACTATCTGACCATCACCGTGCGGTGCGCGATCGGCCTGGTATTCCTGGCGTCCTCGGTGAGCAAGGTGTGGGGACGGGATGCGTTCCCCGCGTTCGTCGCCTCCCTGCGCGGAGTCGGACTGCTGCCGAGGCGCCTGGTCCGTCCGGCCGCGATCGTCCTGGTGGTGGTGGAGGGCGCGCTGTGTGCGGCGTTGGCGGTGCCCACGGGTGTCGTCCCCCGCATTGCGCTGGTCGGTGCGGCGGTGCTGCTGGGCATCTTCACGGTGGGCGTGGGAATCGCGGTGCGACGGGGGACCGCGAGTACCTGCCGCTGCTTTGGTGCCAACGCCCAGAGACTCGGCCGCCGGCACGTCGTCCGCAACGTACTGCTGACCGGCCTGGCGGCGGGCGGCGCCGTCGTGGCTGTCGCTTCGGCCGCGTCACCACCCAGCTCGCTCCGGCCGGCGGGGCTGGTGCTCGCCGGCTTCGTCGGCCTGCTGCTGGGCTTCCTGGCCATCAGATCCGACGACCTGGTGGCCCTGTTCCGCGGGGTCGACCACGATCCGCGACTTACCACCCACAGTCGTTGACTACTTTCGGGAGCAACAGATGACCCTCCTTGCTTCGGCCGTTCTGGTCGTGGGCCTGCTCGGTACGGTGAACTTCCTCCTCACCTTCGGCGTCCTGAAGCGTCTGCGTGAGCACACGGCGCTGCTCTCGAACGAGGCCGGGGTCTCCGCCGAACTGGGCATCGCCGACCCGGTGGGCGATTTCGCCGCCGTCGACGTCGATGGCGTCCCGGTGCGCCGCGAGCTGCTGCGGGCGGAGACCTTCGTGGCCTTCGTCTCCACCTCCTGCGACTCGTGCCGAGAGAAACTGCCCGAACTCATCGAGCACGCCCGGCGGGTGCCCGGCGGCCGGGAGCAGGTGCTCGCTGTCGTCGCCGCCGGTGCCGACGACGCCGATGCGTTCACCGAGCGGCTCGCCCCGGTGGCGCGGGTGGTCGTCGAGCCGAAGGGCGGGCCGCTCAGCAACGCCTTCCGCGCCTTCACCTATCCCACGATGATGTGGGTCGGTCCGGATGACGCCGGCCGGCTGGTTCGGATCAAGCAAACGGCGCCGGCCCCGGCATGATCGGGTGGCGGACGCGGCGCGGCGACATCGCGGCGGATGACGCCCGCGGGTTGCGGGCGTCGGCACCACCGGCGCGGTCGGCACGCCGCATCCGTACGGCGTGCCTGCTCGTCGGCCGGGCCGCCCCGGTGACCCTGCTCGGGTACGTGGTGCTCATACTCGGCGCCGGTGCGCTGCCGGTACTGATCGCATGGTTGACCAAGGGGATTCTGGACGGGATCGCCGGCGACGCGGCGCCGAAGACGCTGACCCAGATCGGTGTGGCGCTCGCCGTCGCCGGCATGGTGGCGGGGTCGGCGCCGCAGCTCACCCGGTACCTGCGGGCGGAGTTGGACCGGTCGGTCGGCCTGCTCGCACAGGATCGGTTGTTCACGGCAGTGGACCGCTTCGTCGGTCTCGACCGGTTCGAGGACCCCCAGTTCCTGGACCGACTCCGGCTCGCCCAGCAGACCGGTGGCAGCACCCCGAGCCAGGTCATGGACGGCGTCCTCGGCACCGCCCGTACGGCGATCACCGTCACCGGCTTCCTCGGGTCGCTCTACCTGTTCAGTCCGATGCTGGCCGTCCTGGTGCTGGCGTCGGCGGTGCCGATGCTCGCGACCGAGATGCTGTTGGCCCGCTATCGGGCCGGGATGCAGTGGCGGATCGGGCCGGCGGAGCGCCGCGAGTTCTTCTACAGCCAGTTGCTCTCCACCTCCGCGGCGGCGAAGGAGGTGCGACTGTTCGGCACGGGCGGCCATCTGCGGGGCCGGATGTTGGCCGACCGCCGGACGGTCAACCGGGCCAAGCACCTCAACGACCGCCGCGAGCTGGTGGCGCAGGTCGGCCTGGCGCTCGTGTCCGCGGTCGTCGCCGGCGTCGGTCTGCTGTGGGCGGTCCGCTCCGCGGCGGCCGGTCGAATCACCGTAGGTGAGGTCACCGTCTTCGTCGCGGCGGTCGCCGGCGTGCAGAACGCGTTGGCCACTCTGGCGGCGGAGATCGCCCGCGCGCACCACGCGTTGCTGATGTTCGACCACTACGTGGCGGTGACGACCAGTCCCCCGGATCTGCCCGTCGCCCCGGTCGCCCGGCCGGTCGATCAGCTCAGGCGTGGCGTCGAGCTGCGCGACGTGTGGTTCCGGTACTCCCCCGAGTCGCCGTGGGTCCTGCGTGGGGTGAACCTTCGGATCCCGGCCGGTGCCACCCTCGCGGTCGTCGGGCTCAACGGTGCCGGCAAGTCGACGCTGGTGAAGTTGTTGTGCAGGTTCCACGACCCCACCCGTGGGCAGGTCCTCTGGGACGGGGTGGACATCCGCGAGGTCGACCCGGCCCAGCTGCGGCGCCGTATCGGCGCTGTCTTTCAGGACTACATGCACTACGACCTGACCGCCGCCGAGAACATCGCTCTGGGTGATCTCACCGCCCTGTCGGAGCGAGGACGGATCACCGCCGCCGCGCGTACCGCCGGCATCCATGACGTGCTGACCGCCCTGCCGCACGGTTACGACACCCTGTTGTCCCGGATCTTCTACCAGGAGTCCGACAAGCAGGACCCGAGCACCGGTGTGGTTCTCTCGGGTGGCCAGTGGCAACGGCTGGCGCTTGCCCGCGCCTTCCTGCGTGACCGGCCGGACCTGCTGATCCTCGACGAGCCCTCGGCCGGGCTCGACGCCGCAGCCGAGGACGAGATCCACCACCGCCTGCTGCGGTACCGCACGGGCCGGACCAGTGTGCTGATCTCCCACCGTCTGGGCACCCTCCGCGACGCCGACCTGATTGTCGTCATCGCCGACGGCCGGGTGACGGAACGCGGCACGCACGATTCCCTGATCGCGGCCGACGGCACGTACCGCCGGTTGTTCGATCTTCAGGCGTCCGGCTACGGCGGAAGCGCCGAAAGCGCGCTGACGACGGAGGCACGATGATCCAGGCTGCCACCTTCGGGACCCCGCTCGCCGAGGCGTCGAGGGCGTACGAGCTGTTGCTGATCGTCGGGTCGTTGGCTGCCCTGGCCGGCGCGGCCCTGCTCGGATGGCGCCTTCTGACACGTCGTCTCGTCGCGGTGACAGTGGACGGCGCCAGCATGGAGCCGACCTACCGGGACGGCGACCGGGTGCTGGTGCGGCGGGGCCGCCTGCCGGCCACCGGGCATGTGGTGGTCGTGGAGTATCCGTCAGTCGACGGCAAGTGGCCACTGCCGCCACTGCGCGACGGCGCCTCGGCAGCCGAGGTGGGCCGACGCCGATGGTTGATCAAGAGGGTGGCGGCGGCGCCTGGTGATCCGGTACCCCGTGACCGGGTGCCGGCGTTGGCTGAGGAGCGAGTCCCACCAGGCATGGTCGTGCTCCTGGGCGACAATCCGGGATCGAGCTTCGACTCACGGCGAATCGGCTACTTCTCCGGGGAGCGGATACTGGGCGCGGTTCTCAACGCCCCTCGCTCACCCTCGCCATGACCCACGGCCGGCACCCTGGCCCGGGTGAGTTCCAGCTTGGCCCGTACCGCGTCGGCGTCGCCGGTGCGCAGCTCGGTCATGATCGCGTACGCCCGTCCCCAACTGTTCGCGGCGGCCGCCATGTCACCCAGGGCGTGGTGGCAGTCGCCCAGGTGGGCCAGGGCCTCGGCTTCCTTGAAGCGATGCCCGACGTTCAGGCACAGTGCCTGCTCGTAGCACTCGATGGCGATGCTGTACTCACCCAGGTGGTGATAGGCGTAGCCGAGGGTGTCCCAGGTGTTCACGGCCCCGGCGTCGTCGCCCAGTTCGGCGTGCAGCGACAGCGCCTGCCGGCAGTAACCGATGGCCTGCCGATAGTTGCCGACCTGCGCATAGTCCCAGCCCACCGCGTTCAGTGCCCGGGCCTGCCCGCTGCGGTCGCCACCTCGTCTGAACAGGTCGAGCGCGACCTGGTCGTGGTGAGTCGCCGATCGTTGATCACCCTGCAACTCGTAGAGCCAACCCAGGCTCAGGTGGTTGTACGCCTGACCGATGGGATCCGCGACGTCGGAGAGGTCGATCAGCGCCCGGTGCAGCTGGTCCCGCGCCTGCTCCAGTCGCCCGAGCCCGGCGAGCGCGTGGGAAAGTTCCCTGCGGCACTGGGCCTGCGCCGACCGGTCGTCGAGGCGGACCGCCGCCGACAGGGCCAGGGACTGGGTGGCCAGAACGTCGTGCCAGTAGCTGCCCCGGCCGAGATAGGTCGCCATCGCCCAGGCCAGCTGCGCGGCGTGCCGGTCGAGACCGGCGTGGGCGGCGCAACCGACCACGGCGATGAGCGTCTGGTGTTCCACGGTGAACCAGGCGAGGGGGTCGACCTCCGCCGGGTCTTCGGGCGTCACGCCCTCCTCCGGTGCGACCACCGCGACCGGTTGCCGGTACGGCATCAGCACCTTGTCCGCCGCGACGGCCGAATGCAGATAGTGGTCCAGCAACCGGCGTCGCGCGGCCTGCCGTTCGGGTTCGTCCTCGCACAGTTCACCCGCGTAGGCGCGGAGCAGATCATGCAGGACGTACCGGCCCGGGACCCGCTCCCCCGTCAGGTGGGCACCGGTCAGTTCGACGAGCAGGGCGTTGGCCGTGCGCCGGCTCAGGCCGGCCAGGCTGGCCGCCGCGGCGGCGGTGAAATCCGGGCCGGGATGCAGGCCGAGCAGCCGGAACAGCCGAGCGGCCGCCGGGGTCAAGGCGCGATAGGACCAGGAGAAAACCGCGCGTACGTCCACCGAAGAGTCGCTGTCGGTGAGTCTGTCCAGCACCCCGGCGCTGGCCAGATCACCGGCGAGGGACCGGAGGTCGAACTGGGGGTTGGCAGCGGCCCGGGCGGCGGCGATGGACAACGCCAGCGGGAGGCCCGCACAGAGCCGGGCAATCTCGAAGACGGCCTCGGGTTCCTGCCCGGCGCGGTCGATGCCGATTCGGTCCCTGACGAGTTGGGCCGCTTCCCCCTCATCGAGCAGGCCGAGGGTGAGCGGGTGGGCACCGTCGACCGCGATCAGTGATGACATCCGATTCCGGCTGGTCACCACTGTCACGCACGTGGCGGAGCCGGGAAGTAGCGGCCGGACCTGGTCGGCGCTGTGCGCGTTGTCGAGCATGATCAGGATCCGTCGGTCCCGCAACTGGGCCTGGTATCTGGCGACCTGTGCGTTGAGGTTGGTCGGAATCTGCTCCGGTGCCACACCGAGCGCTTCGAGGAAGGCGCGCAGCACCTCGGTCGGCGCCAGCGCCGCGGCAGTCGCGTCGAAGCCCCGGAGGTTGGCGTAGAGCTGCCCGTCGGAGAATCGAGGGGCCAGCCGGTGGGCCAGATGCACACTCGAACTGGTCTTGCCGACCCCGGCCGGACCCAGGACGAGCAGAATCGCCGGCCGCTGCTCGTCACGCTCGATCAGCCGGGCCTCCGCCGTGGACAGCTCCTGCGCACGGCCGACGAAAAACGGCAGGTCCGGAGGCAGCATCCGGGGCACCGTGGGCCGACCGGCCGAACCACCGGCCGGTTGTCGCACCTCCCGCCGCAGGATGTCGCGCTGCAAGTCATGCAGCTCCGGTGCGTCGATGCCCCGGCGGCCCAGCAACGCCAAGCCGTCCCGGCACACCTCCGCCGCCTCGTCAGTGCGGCCGTCCCGGTAGAGGGTGAGAGCGAGCATGCAGCGCAGGCCCTCGTCGTACGGGTCGGCGGCCACCGCGCCGGTCAGGTCGCCCATCGCCTCGGCGTGCCGCCCCAACCCGTTGACCGCCTCCGCGTAGAGGAGCAGTGCCGCACGGTGAACTGCTCGAAGTCGTGCGACTTCGGCCAGGGCAAAGGGTTTGTCCGCGAGGTCAGCGTAGGGCTCGCCGTGCCACTGATCGAGCGCGGAACGCAGCATCGCGGCGGCCCGGTCGGCGTGCTCGGCATCGCCGAGCGCGAACAGTCGACGGCTCTCCCGGAGCGCCTCCTCGAACCGGACAGCGTCGACGCACGCCGGGTCCAGGTCCAGCCGGTATCCCGCTGCGGCTCCGCGGCCGACCGTGGCGATGAGCCAGTTGCCACGCCGCCCGCGCTCACCGGGTTCGAGGGCCCGCCGCAGGTGGGCGACATGGCTGCGGAGAGTGGCCCGCGCGGCGTCCGACGCGTCGTCGCCGGTGAGCAGTGTCGCCAGTCGCCGGCTCGGCACCGGCTTACCGAGCTCCAACAGCAGGATGGCGAACAGCGTGGTGAGCTGTGGACCCAGCGGGACCGGGACGCCGTCCCGGCACAGCTGAATGGGACCCAGTATGGAGACGTCCAACCGACCACCAGCCACATGGCCGCTCAACGGCACGCGCCCAGGTCACCGAGAGCAGTTACGGTCGGGGCCGTCGCACCTGTGGCTGGCCCGCCCGCCAACCGGGAAATGCCGATGAGCGCTACCTGAATACGCAGCAGATTCACCTCAGCCATGGTTACAGCTCGATATAGATGAGGTGCATTGTATAGACGTCGTCGGGCCGTCGACACATGCCGCCGACCGATCACCGGCATTTCACAGAGGATTCACATCGGTCTTCTCATGTCCCAACCGCGTGAACACCCGACGGAGCGCGCGTTGAGGGCGTCGTCGCGGTCGGAGCGGCGGCGCCGAGGCTCCAGCGGGTGCTGGAGCCTCGGCACCCTTCGCTCTGCTCGACACAGCGGCGGCAGCTACCGCCCGCGGTGTCCGGCCGCCGAAGCGACGTCGGTCGATCAGGCCTGCAGGCGTACGCGACGGCGTCGTGCGACGAGCACCAGCGCGATGCCGACCGCGAGGGCGACCGCAGCCGCGCCGACGAGCAGCATGGTCTTGTCGCCGGTGACCGGCAGACCCGGACCGGCGCTCGTCGGCGACGACGACGGCGACAACGGCGGCGAAGACGAAGACGGCGAGGAAGACGGCGACGGCGAGGACGGCGACGGCGAGGCGCTCGGAGAGCTCACGGGAACCTTCTTCGCCGGCACGAAGATGCGCGGCTCGTCGCTGTCGTCGGCGCTGACCTGCGCCAGGGTGTGGTCGTACTCGCCGTTCTCGCCGGCCATGACCTTCCAGCCCGCCGGGGCGGTGAAGGTCAGCAGGACGTCGCCGGCTGGGAGGTGGGCGAGACGGAACAGGCCCTTGGCGTCCGTGATGGCCTCGGCGTACCTCGTCTTGCCGTCGGCAGTGGTGGCGACGACCTTCACACCCGGCACGCCGGCGGTCTGGGGCGTCCACTCGGCGTCATAGGACTCACCCTGGAAGACGTATCCGCCGAGATCGTCAAAGGCGCCCGGCACCAGCAGCCGCACGCTGGTGATGTTGTCGGCGGCGTTGGCCTCGCCATTGTCGGCGCGAAGCTCGAAGGCGACGTATCCCCGGCCGACCTGCCACGCCACGCGGTTGGTCTTGCCGGTGAGCTTTACGGTCTTGGTGGCACCGGCGGCGAGGTCGAAGCCGCTCGACAGCTCACCATAGGCGACATCGTCGACGCCCTCGCTGTCGCCGCCGGTGTAGTGCACGTGCTTGGCGTCGACGGAGCTCTTGTTCTTCACCGTGACCGTGATGGTGAAGGTCTCACCCTCGGCGTAGCTGGCCTTGTCGGCGGCGGAGGTCACCGCGATATCCGGCTTGGGGGCGGCGGCCAGGGCGGCCGTTGCCGGAAGTGCGGCCACGAGCACGCCCACGAGGGCGGCGGCAAGTTTGCGCATGGAGGTCTCCGTAATGGGGGGCGGGAATCAGCGCGATGCTAGTGGCTGGACGAGTCACTCCGCCGTCCCAAGACTGAGAGCGTGACCGGACGGTGTCCGATCACGGTTAGCTTGATGATCGAGTGAACGCTCATCGTGTGCGGACGCCGACGACCGCCGACCGCTCCATTTACGCTCACCATCGCCGCGCCTGGTCACCGGCAGATCAGTATCTCGAGGCCGCAGAATTCGTTCGCGTTGCGAGCCGCTGTGCCCGGCAACCAACACACATGCCGTCCAGCCCTCGGACGTACACCGCGAGGATCGCCTGCTCCTGACCGCCGTTCACTCCTCCTCCCCGAGCTCGTACGGTTCGCGCTCACCGCATGGGGGAAGCACTGGTCGGCACTGG
This sequence comes from Micromonospora sp. SD19, assembly GCF_054462275.1. Lineage (NCBI taxonomy): Bacteria > Bacillati > Actinomycetota > Actinomycetes > Micromonosporales > Micromonosporaceae > Micromonospora > Micromonospora sp. SD19. Next base: position 163,063 of record NZ_JBTLMN010000009.1, on the reverse strand, counting down.
CCCGTGAGTGGTGGGACGCCGACCGGCATGGGTGATCGGGCGTGACGGTCGGGCCCCTACGACTCGCGCACCCGGTTACGGCGGTGGTGGACGATCAGCGCGACCGCGCAGAGCAGCGCCACCAGCCCGAACCCGGAGCTGATCCACTGGTTGTCCGCCGCGGTTGACAGCACCACGTTGGCCGCCGCGCTGACGAAGAGCACCAGCCACAGCAGCGGGCGTAGCAGGCCGCCCGGCTTCTTCGTCGCGGCGACCGGGGCCTCGGTGATGCGGTACGGATCGGTCATTGCTGCCTCCTTCGGCGAATGTTCCTCGACGCCGTCAACGCTAGGTAGGCGGCGCGGCGGAGACGATCCCGCCAGCTCGACGACAGTGGTACAGCAGGCTGTACCTTCCGCGCCGGACGTTGCTGGGCGAGGCCTGCGGTGGCCTATGTTGGCGGGGGAGGTGGGTCGATGGCGTACGTGCGGGGGCGGGTTCGCGCCTCGGTCAACGCCGTGGAACACCTCGTCGGAGGGCTGGGCACCGCCACGCTGGCGCTGGGCGCGCTGCTCTGGTCGGTGATCGTGGCGGTGGCCTGCGTGGGCGGGGTGGGGCTGCTGGCGGTACCCGGTGCGTTGCGGGTGGTGCGGTCGGTGGCCGACCGTGAGCGCGCCCGGTTGTCCCGCTGGGGCGACCGGATCCCCACCCCCGGTCCGGTGCCGGACGGGTTGCGGACGGCTGTGCACGATCCGTTCGTGCGCCGGGAGCTCGGCTGGGTCGGGCTGTACTCACTCATCGGCCTGGTGGCCGGGCTGGTCGGCGTCGCGCTGCCGCTCTATGCGGTGCAGGACGCCACCTTCCCGCTGTGGTACCGGCTGGTTCCCCCCGACGCCGCGCCGGGGATCGTCTGGTGGCGCGTCGACGACCTGTCCGACGCGCTCTGGGTCGGGGTGCTCGGGGTGGGTTGGCTCGCCGCCGCGATCTGGTTCAGCCCGGTCCTGGCCCGTCTCCAGGCATGGCCGGGCCGGTGGCTGCTGCCTCCGCCGCCGGGTGTCGACCTGTCGTTGCGGGTGGCCGAGCTGACCGCCACCCGCGCTGCGGCGCTGGACGCCCACGCTGTCGAACTGCGCCGGATCGAACGGTCGCTGCACGACGGCACCCAGAACCGGTTGGTGGCGGTCAACGTGTTGCTGGGTGCCGCGCGGCGGGCCGTGCGCCGCAATCCGGACCGCGCCGACGAGATCCTCGGGCAGGCGCAGGACGCCGCCGAACAGGCACTCGGCGAGCTGCGTACGGTGGTGCGCGGGATCCTGCCGCCGGTGCTGGACGACCGGGGTCTCGCCGGCGCGCTGGCGGGCCTGGCCGGCAGCTGCGCGGTGCCCTGCCGACTGGAGGTGGACGTGGCCGTGCGGTGCGCGGCCTCGGTCGAGGCCACCGCCTACTTCGTGGTGGCCGAGGCGCTGACCAACGTCGTCCGGCACAGCGGTGCGAGCCGGGTGGACGTGGCCGTGCGCCGCGAGCACGGCCGGCTGCTGGTGAGCATCGAGGACGACGGGCACGGCGACGCGGACGAGACACGTGGCTCAGGGCTCACCGGTATCCGGCGGCGGGTCGAGGCGTACGACGGCCGGATGACGCTGACGAGCCCACCGGGAGGGCCGACGAGAATGGACGTGGAGCTGCCATGCGGATCGTGATCGCCGAGGACGACCCGCTGCTGCGTGAGGGTTTGGCGCTGCTGCTGCGGGCGGAGGACCTGGACGTGGTCGCCACGGCCGGCACTCCGGGCGAATTCCTGGTCGCCGTGGACGACCATGCGCCGGACGTCGCGATCGTCGACGTACGGATGCCTCCGACCCACACCGACGAGGGCATCGTGGCGGCGGTGGAGGCCCGGCGGCGGCGCCCCGGCCTCGCGGTGCTGGTCCTGTCGGCGTACGTGGAGCAGGCGTTCGCCACCGACCTGTTCTCGGTCGGCGCCGTCGGGCTCGGTTACCTGTTGAAGGAGCGGGTGGGTCGGGTCGAGGAGTTCCTCGCCGCGCTGCACCGGGTCGCGGGCGGCGGCAGCGTGATCGACCCGGAGGTGGTGGCGCAGTTGCTCGCCCGCAACCGCCGGACGGACACGGCGCTGAGCGAGCTGTCGCCACGTGAGCGTGAGGTGCTGGGGCTGATGGCCGAAGGGCTTGGCAACAGCGCGATCGCCGAGCGGCTGTTCGTCACCGACGGCGCGGTGCACAAGCACATCCGCAGCATCTTCTCGAAGCTTCAGCTGCCACCGGACGACAGTGCCGACCGCCGGGTGACCGCCGTGCTGCGCTACCTGGACGGCGATCGGCGGTAGCGCCTGCTGTACCCGGACCTGGCAGCTCACGGGATGGTTGCCGTTCTCCCACGTCAATAGCGTTTCTGGTGCGCGCAGTTCTTGCCGATGACACGGAGAGAGGCCACCAGAATGCCGGACTATCCGGGACAGACAACCGAAGCGGCGGTACGCGTCGAACACCTCACCCGCGTGTACGACGCCGGCCGTAACCAGGTGACTGCGCTCGCGGGCCTCGACGTCCGTTTCGACAGGGGCACCTTCACGGCGGTGATGGGGCCCTCGGGCTCCGGCAAGAGCACGCTGCTGCAGACCGCGGCCGGGCTCGACCGGCCCACCTCCGGCCGGGTGGTGATCGGAGGCACCGACCTGTCCGGGCTGTCCGAGACCCGCCTGACCGAGCTGCGTCGTACCCGGATCGGGTTCGTCTTCCAGGCGTTCAACCTGATCGGCGCGCTCACCGTCGAGGAGAACATCGTGCTGCCTCTGCGCCTGGCCGGCGTCCGTCCGGACCGGGCCTGGCTGACCCAGGTGGTCGAGCGGGTCGGCCTCACCGACCGACTGCACCACCGGCCGGCCGCGCTCTCCGGCGGCCAGCAGCAGCGGGTGGCGATCGCCCGCGCGCTGGCCACCCGCCCCGAGGTCATCTTCTGCGATGAGCCGACCGGCGCTCTCGACTCCCGCAGCGCGGCGGAGGTGCTGACGCTGCTGCGCGCGGTCGTGGACGAGCACGGGCTGACCGTGGTGATGGTGACCCACGACCCGATCGCCGCGTCGTACGCGGACCGCGTGCTCGTGTTGGCCGACGGTGCGATCGTCGCCGACCTTCCGCAGCTCGGCGCCGCCGGTATCGCCGAGCACCTGGCGTCGCTGGATCGGCGGGTCCTCCGATGACCGGGCTCGCCGCCCGCCTGCTGCGGCACCGCGCCGGCCCCGCCGCCGCCACCCTGCTGGCCCTGGTCGCCGGTGTGCTGATCCTGGTGGCGATGGGCACCCTCGTCGAGTCCGGGCTGCGTTTCCGCGCGGAGCCACGGCTCTGGGCGACGGCCGACGTGGTCGTCGCCAACCGCACCGTCAGCCACACGTTCAAGGAGTTCGGCGACACCACCACGAGCACCGTCGCGCTGCCCGAGGGCGGCACTGTGGACGCGGCGGTGGTGGACCGGATCCGCCAGGTGCCGGGCGTCGCGGCCGTCGCTGGCGACGACGCGGTGGTGATCGGCTCCCCCGCCGCCGTGGGCCACGGCTGGGACACGTACGCCTTCACCGGTCGTCGGATCGTCGCGGGTGCCGCGCCACGGGCCGACGACGAGGTGCTGGTCGACACCCGGTTCGGCGTGGCACCCGGCGACCGCATCGACCTGGTCGTCGGCGGGGTCGGGCGGTCGTACCTGGTGAGCGGAACCGCCGAGACCGGTACGGCGGCGGTGTTCTTCACCGACGCGCAGGCCGCCCGGTTGTCCGCCCACCCGGGCCGGGTTGATGCGATCGGCGTGCGGATGATGCCCGGCGCCGACGTCGGCGCGGTGCGCGAGATCGCGTCGGCGGCTGGCGCCACGACGTACGCCGGGAACGACCGTGGCAACGTCGAGCAGTCGGACAACCTGGCCGCCCGCACGTTGCTGGTCGGGGCGGGATCGGCTTTCGGGGGGTACGTCGTCCTGCTGATCATCTTCGTGGTGGCCGGCACCATCGGGCTGTCCGTCCGGCACCGTCGACGTGACCTGGCGTTGCTGCGCGCGGTCGCGGCCACGCCGGGGCAGGTGCGCCGCATGCTGATCGCCGAGGCGGCGCTGCTCGCCCTGGTCGGCTCTGCGGTCGGCGGCCCGGCGGGCCTGCTGGCGGCCCGCTGGGTGCACGGCGAGCTGGTCGAGCGGGGGTTCGTGCCGGCCAGCTTCCCGATGGCCGGCGGTCTGTTCGCGGTGCCGGCCGCTGTCGGTACGGCGGTCCTCGTGGCGGTGCTGGCCGCGTTGGTCGCCGCCCGCCGGGTCACCGGGATCAAGCCGATCGAGGTGCTCGGCGAAATCGCCGTCGAGCCCCGGCGGAGCGGCCGGGTGCGGCTGATCGCCGGCGTGCTGACGCTGGCGGCGGCCGGCACCTCCGGGGCGTTCACCCTCGGTGCGGGCGGGTCGACCGGGGCACTGGCCGGCGCGGCCGGCATGTTGTACCTGTTCGTCATCGCCGTGGCGCTGCTCGCACCGAGGATCAACGCGTACGCGGCACGGCTACTCACACCGTTTTTGCCGCGGGTGTGGCGGGTCAGCGGCTACCTGGCCGCGGCCAACCTGCGGGCCAACGCGCAGGGCATGGCGACGGTCCTGACCGCCCTCGTGCTGTCGGTGGGGTTCGGCGGCTCGGTCTGGTTCCTGCAGACCAACCTGGAACGGCAGACCACCACGCAGAGCAGCGCGGGAACCCTCGCCGAACGGGTCGTTGTCGCCCCGGGTGGGCTGCCGGCGGACACGGCGCGGGAGATCCGCGAGTTGACCGGGGTACGGGCGGCCACCGGTGTGCGCCGTACCCAGGTGGTGGTGCGGGCGTTGGGCGGCATCGAGCCGGTCGGCGCGCAGTCGGTCGACCCGGCGGGCGTCACGTCGACGATGAACCTCGCCGTGCGCGCGGGCAACCTGGCCGACCTGCGCGCGGGCACCGTCGCCGTGTCCGCGACGCAGGCGTCCTCGTCCGGCTGGGACGTCGGCGACAGGGCGGAACTCTGGCTGGGCGACGGCACCCCGGTCACGTTGGACGTCATCGCGATCTACGGCCGTGGCCTCGGCTTCGGCGACGTCACACTGGCTGCCGATACGGTCGCCGGGCACACGGCCGCGAACACCACCGACGAGGTCCTGGTCAGCGCCGGCCCGGAGGCCGACACCGCGCTGGCCACGTGGTCGGCTGGGAACCCGGGCACCGAGGTTCTCGACGCCGCCACCCGTACCCGCCTGATCAGCACCGATCTGGCTCTCGGCGCCTGGCTGAACCGGCTGCTGATCGGCGTGATGGTGGGGTACGCGGCGCTGGCGGCGGCCACCACGATGGTGATGGCCGCGCTTGCCCGCCGCCGCGAGTTGGCGTTGCTGCAACTGGTCGGGGTCACCCGCCGGCAGATTCGCGCGATGGTCCAGGCCGAACAGGCCGGGTTGCTCGGCACCGCGGTGCTGATCGGCGCGACGATAGCGGCGCTGACCCTGAGCGCGATCGTCAACGGACTGACCGGCAGCCCGATCCCGTACGTCCCGCCGCTCGGTGGGGTGGCGGTGCTCGGCGGCACGACGCTGCTGGCGTTGGCAACCACTGTGTGGCCCGTCCGACGGCTGCTCAGCGCCCCTCCGATCGACAACATCGGTGTGAAGGAGTAGGCCTCGCGGCTCAAATGTCGGTGACAGTGCCGCCTCCGCAGACATCGCTGAGGCGGCACTGTCACCCTGGTGTCGCAGAGTTTGTCACTGGATTCGAGGCGCGGCAGATGAGCGCTGTGACCTCCGAAAAATCGGATCCCGCAACTGGCACGATCGTGTGATCCTCTGCCTCATGCCCCAACCGACCTTAAACACCGCCCGTCTGCTGCTGGTCCCACTTGCCGACCGGCACCTCGATCTGGAACTCCAGCTTGACTCCGATCCGGAGGTCCTCCGCTACATCAACGGCGGCCGGGCGCGATCCAGGGACGAGGTGGTCGCAGCCCACGGGCAGAGGATGGCCTTGGCAGGCACGGTGGACGGCTTGGGCTTCTGGATGGCGTTCGGCTCCGATGGCGGCGCGCGCGGCTCGACGCCGCCGGCACGCGAGGACGAGGGCGAGTTCATCGGGCTCATGATGCTTCCGCCGGCGCACGGCCCCGACCAACCTGACGACCCGACAGTCACAGACCTGGGTTACCGCCTTGTGCGTCGGTACTGGCGGAAAGGCTTGGCCAGTGAGGCATCCCGCGCCCTGCTGCGGCACGCCTTCGACACCGTCGGGCAGAGCCGGGTGATCGCGCAGACCATGGCCGTGAACACCGGCTCTCGCGGCGTGATGGAAGCCATCGGCATGAGGTACGTGCGCACCTACCGACCGTTCGGTGATGACCCGCTGTCGGGAGCGGAGGTCGAGTACGAGATGACCCGCGCGATGTGGGAGGCGTGTCGTGCCTCTTGCTGAGGCGGGACTCCTGTCAGGTGACGCTCACGACGACCTTTCCGAGGGCGCGTCCCTCGCCCACGTAGGCCAACGCCTCGGGCGTCTCGTCGAGGGTGAAGGCCCGGTCGATGTGGATGCCGAGGTCACCCGCGACGCAGAGATCGGCCACCGAAGCATGAGATTGTCGCCGTACACCTCGTCACCAGGTCGGAACCGAGTGACGGCGGAACCCACCGCCTCGACCCATCCGGCGATGTCCGAGCCGAGGGTCCGCAACCCTTGGGGACGGTAGGCCAGCCGCGGTACCCGAAGCGTTCCGGGCAAGCAGCCTACGCCTCCTGGGTTAGCACGGCGGGACAAGCGGCTGGTCGACGACGAGGCTGCCGGCGGTCGAGAAGTCGGCGTCGGGCTCGGAATTGACCTACTGGCACCGGCCGTTCAAGCGGAACGTACACCGCCTCTCCGCATGACCTGCGGCGACCTGGTTGCGCGCCCGACGGTCACCCAGTTGGTCACTCAGCCGTTGGTGGAACGGTTACCCATGGACCTCACGCGCGGCACCAGGTCCGAAGTTGTTGCTCGCTGTCAGGCAGGTTGTAGCGGCTGAGCAGCCTGGGCGCGGCTGACATGACGCCGCTGCTCAATACCGTCCAGAGGGCTCTCTGCCGGGTTGGGGTGAGGTCCGTGAATCCCACACCGTCGGGTATCGGCCCGTCGGGGAAGGCTGCGTCCAACAGAGCGGTGAGCAGGGTGAAGGCATCTGCGGTGGGATCAGCGGAGGCGGCCCTTTCGGCCAGCACGTCGATCCGATCCCCGGCGACTCCGGGAGTTAATTCTGCGATCGTGAGGGCCGCCATGCCGGCCATGTCACCTTCGAGGAACGGCCAATAGGGTACGGGTTCAGTGGCCCCGAAGAGGCATTCATAGAGTTCTCTGACCAAGGATCGATCCGGGTGACTCAAGATTCTCGACAGGCCCAACACCGCCGACCAGCGCTCGGCACGGTTTACGCTGCCTCGCCGATTAGACAGCGCGTCGATTAATGCTTCGCCGCCGTGACGACACCCGAGGCTCGCCGCGACACAGGCAGCTGCTGCGACGACCGGATCCGGCTCCCGCCGGATGAGACCGGCCATCACTGGGCCGACCAAGCCCTCTTCCTCAGGAAACCAGGCGAGCAGGTGAGCGGCGTACAGCCGGACCGCAGCTTCCGAGGCTTCCAGCGCTGCCACGTAGACAGGCACCCCGACCCGCACCGCGTCGTACGCCTCTATCGTCCACCGCTGCTCGTCACGGTCTGCCTCGACGTCGCCCCATTCGGCTCGCCGTTCCCGTGCGCTGCGCTCCTCTTCATTCGGTGCCGCTGCCATCCAATCTCGATGCTCCGCCTCCAACTCCTCTCGGCTCAATGACGCGCGGCGTTGGGCCTCAGCCCTCATGTCTGTTGGATCAGGACGATCGCTGAGCCATGAACTCTCATCGCCCACCGCGATCGCCGCCAACACCTGGCAGGCAGCAAAGCGGTCCGGGGCCGCCGGATCAGCGACAATATCGATCAGGTATGGAGCCACCGCAGCACTGGCCTCGAACCGGGAGCCCTGATGCACGAGCAGGTCGACGAGATCGCCGTATGCACCTTGGCGGACCTCCTGGATGTCTGACCTGACAGCACGGAGGAGGGCCGGGATCTCGACGGCAGGGCCGTAGGCATGGCTCACCGACGACCAGTCAACCTTTTCAGCGGGTACCGAGCGTTGGGGCATCGGACCACCTTAGGTGTGAAAAGCCGCTGGTGACGTCGTCAGCCACCGCTGAACAGCAGGAGAGCCAACGGCCTAGCGGCCCGACAAGCCATCGTCGAATCTGGCGAGCTGGTGACTCGTGGGGGTGTGACCGTCTCCGCTCGTCAACGAGCTGTTGGACGGTCGCTGTGTGTACCGCCTAAAGATCCATCGCGTAGACCCGGACCTGGCGGCCGGTGTCCGGCTGCACGGCCTCGCGTTCCAGCGTCATGCCCAGCTTGACCATCACCCGCGCCGACGCCTCGTTGCCGACAACGTGGATGCTGACCAGCCGCCGCAGTCCGAGCTCGGCACGAGCGTGGGCGACCACGGACTGGGCCGCCTCGGTGGCCAGACCCCGGCCCCAGTGCGCGCGGCCGAGCCGCCAGCCGATCTCCACGGCCGGCAAGATCTCGGGCAGGAAGGTCGGCACCGCCAGCCCGGTGAAGCCGGCCAGTTCTCCGGTTTCCTTGATCTCCACCGCGTACAGGCCAAAGCCGTGCTCATCCCAGTGCCGCTGATAGATGGCCAGGCGCTCTGCGGTCGCGGCCCGGTCCAGGGTGCGGCCGTCATGGATGTAGCGCATTACCTCGGGCTCTGCGTTTACCGCGGCGAAGCCGTCCAGATCGTTGCTTCGCCAGCGGCGCAACAGCAACCGTGGAGTTTCCAGGGACGTGGCATCAAGGGATCTGGTCATGTCAGGCACGTCCCTTCGTAGCATCCGGCACTGATGGGGCGGGGGTAGGGCCTACCCCACCGGCGACGTTCCCGCTCACCGGCTGTCACCGGGATTTGCCGCTTCGTAGGGTCGGAGGGAGCCATCGAATTCGATTTACTGTTCGATACGGGGGTAGCCGCGTGAAGTTCTCCATCAAAGACCCGTCAGTCGTTAATGAAGGGCCGCCCGGGCCGTTCTCCCGGATCGCTGCCGTCGACGCGTTGCGCGCCGTGGCGTTGCTCCTCATCCTGATTGTCAACATCGCCTTCTTCGCCTCCGGCTATCCCTTCCATCTGGTGCCGGACCCCGCGCACGACTCGTGGGGCGACCAGGCGGTCCTGTGGTTGGTCGAGCTGCTCTTCACGATGAAGGCGTACCTGCTCTTCTCCTTCCTGTTCGGCTACAGCTTCACGCTCCAACTCGACTCCGCCGCGCGGCGCGGCATCGACTTCGCCCCCCGGTTCCGGCGACGGTTGGCCGGGCTCTTCGTGCTCGGCATCCTGCACGCGGTGCTGCTGTTCCAGGGCGACATCCTGACCACGTACGCATTGCTCGGCCTGATCCTGCTCGCCATGCGGGGAGTCCGCGTCGGGACCGCGCTGCGCGCCGCCGTACTGCTGACCGGCGGGATCGGTTTCGTCCTCGCGCTCGCCGCCGTCGGCGGAACCCAGCTGGTCACCGATCCGGCGACGGCACTGGCGGCGGGGCAGCGATCCACCGAGGCACTACAGGGCGGAATCGGGTCGGTGATCACCGAGCACGTACGGCAACTGCCGGCGATGTTCGGCACGCTCCTCGTGCAGGGGCCGCTCGCGCTCTCGGCCTTCCTCTTCGGTTACGCGGCCGGGCGGCGCCGGCTGCTCACCGACGTCGTCGGAAACCGGCAGTTCCTGCGCCGGGTGCAGCAAGTGGGCTATCCGATCGGCCTGGCGGGTGCGGTGATCTTCGCCTCCGGCGGCGGCACCGCCAACCTGACCGGACTGACGGCGGGCGTACTCACCGCGCCGCTGCTCGCCGCCGCGTACGCCGCCACCCTTCTCCGCTTCTTCCAGACCAACCGGGGCCGGCGGGTGGTCGCCGTACTCGCACCGGCCGGACGGATGTCCCTGTCGAACTACCTGGGTCAATCGCTGCTCTGTGTGCTGGTCTTCACCGGCGTCGGACTGGGCCTCGCCGGCACCGTCGCACCCGCGGTCGTCCTCGTCATCGCGGTCGCCATCTATGGTGCGCAGCTCGCCGCCAGCGCGGCGTGGATGGCACGGTTCCGGTACGGACCGATGGAGTGGCTGTTGCGGGCCTGGACCGAGCAGCGGTGGCCACAGCTCCGCGCCGCCGACCCGGTCTGACGGCGTGTCCAGCTCGCCACCGTCGTTGCGTTCGGGGTCATCAGCCGAACGGATGGCCGGAGGCGATGGTCAGCTATTTCCATGTGCGACGGACACCCCGCGACGCCTAGGAAGGAGGCATGGCCAACGAGCGGACCGTTCCCCTGCTGCCGTGCGCATCCATCGACGACATCGAAACCTTCTACGGAGTTCTTGGTTTCCACACCACGTACAAACAACGCAAGCCCAACCCGTGCGTGGGGGTGCAGCGCGAGGACATCGACCTGCAGTTCTTCGAGATCGCCGGATTCGACCCGGAGCAGTCCTACGGCTCCTGTCTCGTAATCACCCCGGACATCGAGGGACTGCACCGAGCATTCGCAGCCGGCATGCGCGCCGCGTACGGCAGGGTACTGGTGTCCGGGACACCGCGGATGACCCGGCCCAGGGCGCGAAAGAACGCCGACGGGTTGGGCGGATTCAGCGTCATCGACCCGGGCGGCAACTGGATCCGCGTGTTCCGGGACCCCACCGCCGCCCCCATGCCGGACGCCACGTCTGCCGGGCGGCTGGCCAAAGCCCTGGCGAATGCCGTCGTACAGGCCGACTCCAGGGGAAGCATCAGCCAGGCCGTTCGGATCCTCGACAGCGCGTTGGCCCGCCCGCAGGCCGACGACGACCCGGTCGAGCAGGTAGAGGTCCTGGTCTACCGCGCCGAACTCGCGATGGTGCTGCACGACCCGGACACCGCGGCCGAACTGCTGGCCCGCGCCCAGTCCGTCACGCTCACCGACGACGAGTCAGAGAGGGCGGCAGCCGCGTTCGACAACGCCACCGAACTCGCAACAGCACTGCGCTGACTCACCACGCGAACGCCTCCATCATCTCTCGGCAGTCGATCGGGGCACGCTCACGATCGCCGCGCCTTGTCAGCGATAGATCAGTATGCTCGAGGCCGCAGAAATCGCTTCCGTTGCGAGGCGCTTTCTGCGCTCGTCGCATGAACCCGATCAGCTCGCCGCCGCTTAAGGAGTTGCTGTGTCGTACGGCTACATCGGATCGATGAAGGCCAAGCCGGGCCACCGGGATGACGTCGTGGACATCCTGCTGAGCGGCGCTGATGGCCTGCGCACGGTCGGATGCGACCTGTACGTCGTGAGCGTCTCGGACACCGACGACGACACGATCTGGGTGAGTGAGGTGTGGCAGAGCAAGGAGAAGCACGACGCCTCGTTGCAGCTTCCCGAGACTAGGGCGGCGATCGGCAAGGCCATGCCGATGCTTACGGGCGAGTTCACCAGCCAAGAGGTAACAGTGGTGGGAGGCCTGGGCGTGTAAGCCCGTGATCGCCGTCTCGCAGGTTGCCCGGCGAGTCGACCTCGTTCAATGGGTGACGGATACGCGTCAGCGTGGCGGCGAGGCCTCCTCCAGTGGACGTCCGTGGGCTCGGGTCGTGTCGGAGACGGCAATGCCGAGCAGGACGGCGGCCGCCGCCGCGGCGACCCCGAGGGGCGGTAGGCCGACCATGATCGGTGCCATGGCCGCGAGGACGAGGATCCCGATCGGCCGTGGCCAGGACACTCGGGCGAAGGCCACGTACTCGAACACTGAGCGCCCGGCGAGGTAGAGCGCGGGCCCTCCGAGGATGGCTCCGACCCAGGCGGGTTTGGCGTCTCCGGATGGGTCGATGAGGACGAGTTCGGAGCCGGCCGAGGTGGCGAGGATGCCGGACACCATGAGCAGGTGCGCGAACTCGGCCAACCGACCGAGCCGGCCCGGGTCGGCGGATGCCGCGATGGCCTCGCCCAGGATCTGGCCGGCTCGGTAGAAGTAGATCCGCCACAGCAACACCGTGGTGAGGAACGACAAGGTAAGGGCCATCATTCGTTCAGCCACGATCGGACCGCGGAGAAGACTCGACCCGGAGGTCAGGATCGTCTCGCCAAGCGCGACAATGACAAGCTGCCAGTAGCGCTCGGCCAGGTGCTCGCCCGCGACGGCCCACGGGGACACCCGCGAGCGGCCCAGCCCCGGTATCGGCCAGCCGAGCCTGGCCCCCAGGTAGTCGATTGCCAGGGCCACCGTCCACAGCGAATTGCGCGTCACCTCGGGGGCGAAGGCTCCGGCGAGCCACGGTACGGCCGACACACTGAACCAGATGAGCGCCAACATATTGACGCGGCGCAGATTGTGACCGCGCACGATGCCTACGAAGAAGAGGGTGCGGCCCACCTGAATCGCGACGTAGGTGCTCGCGAAGAGCATGCCGGTGTCGGAGAGCGCCCCGGCAATCGCGACCGCCATGAGCAGGCTGCCGTACATCGTCGCGACGACAACGAACTGGATCGGCGGCTGGAACGGATCGAATCTGCTGGTCACCCATGCCGTCTGGGTCCAGATCCACCAGAGGGCCAACAGCAGCAGCAGAGTTTCGCCGTTCTCCGCGAGGGAGGTGGTCAACCGCTCTGCGACGTGACCTCTGGTGTAGTCCAACACCAGCTCGTGCACAATCCGGGTGAGCGCGAAGACGTAAACGAGATCGAAGAACAGTTCCAGGAACGTCGGCCGCTGCGGACTCTCCCGCCTGCGCAGCAGATTGGCCACTCTGTTACTCGTCACCCGGCCCGCTCGCTTCGTCGGATAGTCGCTGAAGCAGTCGTACCACGTTGCCGGAGCGATCACGGACAAAAGACGCATCCGCGATGGAGGATGTTACAGCTCGCCGGAGCGGGACCTGCCTGTCGGGCCGCACCCGGCGACGTTCAACGGTGGAGCGCGCACCGCCGGTCCCCCGCCACCCCCGCACACTGGTAGCCGTCGTCTGCCGTTCCAGGAAATCAATATAATTTCTCTACTTTGGATGACTTACCAGGAAACATGAGCCCTGTGCTGCGGCACCCCCGCTCCAGGGCGCTACCGGGACAAGGGAGCGGCATGGCTCGGCACGAGCGGCCCGTAGATCCGACGGCTGGACCGTTGTCGTCCTTCGCCCATGACCTACGGAAGTTACGTGTCGAAGCGGGCAACCCCACCTACCGGCGATTGGCCGAGGTGGCCGGCTACAGCGCCTCGACCCTCTCCGCCGCTGCCAGCGGAATCCGGCAACCCAGCCTCGACGTGCTGCTCGCGTACGTCGGGGCCTGCGGCGGGGACACCGCCCAGTGGAGGCAGCGTTGGCTCGAACTGGACGAGGAACTGCGGCCCGCCAGTTTGGCCAGCGCACCAGCCGACCCGGCAAGGGCAGAAACACCCGACCCGACGCCGGCCGAACCGCTCGCCACACCCCTCGCAGAGTCACCATCCACTGTGACTGCCGGAGAGCCACTCGTCCCGGCCACGGATGAGCCAACCGCCGGACCGGCCCACGATCGGCCCGCGAGCCCCCCGCGGCACCGGAAACTCCGACGGCGACTGGCGCTGGCGGCGGTGGCGGTCGCCGGCCTCGCCGGTACCGCCGCCGTGGTGCCGATGACCCAGCTGAAGTGGCCGGCCAGCGGGGCGACGGCAGCCGCCGGCACGACGACCACCACAGCCTGCCCGGCGACCACCACGGACGCCGCCTTCACCGCCGTCACGTACGGCGGTGGTGTGCACGTCCGGAGCGAGCCCCGCCGCGACCAGGGCATCCTCTACACCATTCCGCCCGGCTGCGTGGTCGGGCTCACCGGCTACTGCCTGGGTGAGCGGATCACCGACTCCACCTCCCAAACCCCCGACATCCGCTGGTTCAGCCTCGCCGACGGTGGGCTGATCGCCTCCGGGGTGGTGCACGGCAACCCGCCCACGGGCCTGGAACCGTCCCGCTGCACGGGCGACCGACCCGGGCCGACCGCGATCGCCCTCGCGATCGCCCCCGATCTGACCGGCCCGGGTGGGTGGCGGCTGAGCGCGACCGGCACGCACGTGGAGATCGTCGGCTTTGCCGCCTACTACGCGGACGACCCCGCGCTGCCGGCCGAGCGCCGCTGGCACCAGATCGGATTGACCGGGATGGCCGCCCCGCCGTTCGACCTCGTCTGGAAGCTCGACCGCCCGTCCGTGCAACCCGGACCCACTGCCGAGATCCCGGTGGCCGCTGTCGCCTGTCTCGGCGGTGGCGCGCCGACCGACGTACTCGACGTGCGGGCGGCCCGACCCGACGGCTCCAGCACCGCCGAGGCCCTGCCCCTCGCCGCCGACCAGCGGCTCGCGGCCCGTCGTACCGCCTGCCTCTACCCCTGACGGGGGCGTACGCGGACGGCCACCGGTGGCCCGGCGGGACGGATCCCACCGGGCCACCGGTCAGGCGTCACCGAACTCAACAGCCCTGGCGACCGGAGTGGATCCAGTAGGTGGTGCCGGCCCAGTCCATCTCGCCGTACGCGTCGACGCAGTTGTTCGCCGTGCCGGTCACTCCGCGCGGCCCGGCGTAGTACAGGTAGTCGGCGTTGTCCTTGGTGGAGACCGCGGTGGCGGTGCACGAGCCGCTTCCGGAGGTCTCCGCGCACCGGGCGATCTGCACGGAGGTCCGCGCCGAGGAGCCGTACGCCGCGCCGCGGTGGTACATGCAGGCGCTGTTCGTGCCGCCGTTGGTGCTGTTGTAGTAGATGACCAGCTCGGCAACGGGCTTGCTCGGCGGGTACGCGTAGCTGTAGGTGACAGTGCCCGAGCAGGCCACCGCCGCCTGCGACGGGGCCGCCGTGACGACCAGCACCGTGCCGAAGGTCAGCAACGCCACCAGCGCTCCGAACACCTTGCGCAGCATCATGACTTCCACTCCTCCGGGACGGGGTTGGTTGAGAGCCGTCCCGCCGTCCACTTCTACGGAACAGAAAAGTTGATCGCCGCTGATGGTGGCGCCAATCAATCAATCCCGCACAACGCCGAACCAGATCACGCCGCATTCGCTGGGCAACCTGGTGTGGCGGGCCGTGGTTACACTGACGCCTCGAATGCCCCTGCTCGGCAACGGAAACGGAGGCGCGATGGCTAATCCGCTGTTGGACGCCGAGGATGCGAGGGAACGCCTGGAGGCATGGCAGGCCAATGCCGTGCGCCGGGCCGCCGACACGCAGGCCGCCAGTGCCGGCTTGCGCGCGCTGCGGGTCACGGCCAGCGACGCCCACGGGATCGTCGAGGTCACCGTCGACTCCACGGGGGCGATGGCCGACGTCCGGCTCTCCGCGCGGGTGCAGCGCGTGAGCCTGGAGCAGACGCAGCAGGCGATCATGGGCGCCTATCGCAACGCGCGGGTCAAGCTCGCCGAGGCCGCCGCCGAAGTCGTGCGGGAGACGGTCGGCGCCGACTCGGCGACCGGCCGGGCCCTGCTGGCCGGATTCCGGACCGCCGACACCGAGGACGAGGAGGGGCGTTACTAATGCACGGGGGGTTCGAGGTCGACGTCGAGGCCCTGCGCGCGCACGCCACGGCCATGTTGGCCATTCACGACCGCTTCGCCGCCGTCAAGTCAGCGAGCGCCACCATCTTCCAGGCCGACGAGGCGTACGGGCAGCTCTGCCAGTTCTTACCGCCCATCCTGGAGGGACGCCACCGGGACCAGGACAAGGGCGTGGGGATGCTCGCCGAGAACATCGCGCTGCTCGCCGCGGGAATCAAGAGAAACGCCGACGCCTACGAGCGGGCCGAGGAGTCGAACACCGACGGCTTCAACTCCTTCCACTCCGCGACCTGAGCCGGCCCGGCGCCCTCTCATGAGCAACCCACTGGTCGCCACGACCTCCGACATCGCTTCGACAAGCGCCGCGCACCGCGACGGCTGGACCGGCCTGCCGCTCGCCGACGACTACATGGGCATCAAGGCCGCCATCGACTCCGGCAGCTGGATCGACGGCTCAGTGGCGGGCTTGGGCGCCGCTCTCGACGGGGCGTCCATCGTCATCGACCCGTTCAGCACGCTCCTGTCGATGGGCATCGAGTGGGCCATCGAGCAGGTCGAGCCACTGAAGCAGGCACTCGACTGGCTGGCCGGCGACCCCGAGACCATCGAGACGCACGCCTTGACCTGGGACAACATGGCCAGTGAGTTGTTCTCCATCGCCGAGGACCTCAAGGCGCGGCTGGTCGGCGACCTCGACGGATGGCAGGGCACGGCCGCCGACGCCTACCGCGACATCCTGACCATCAACATCGACGTCGCCGGGATCTTCGCGGGCACGGCCGCCGGCATGGGTGCCGCGACCCGTGGCGCGGGAGTCCTGGTGCAGACGGTGCGGGAGGTGGTGCGCGCCTTCATCGCCGACTGCATCGCCAAGGTCGTGGTGTGGCTGGCCGAGGTGGTCTTCTCTGTCGGCTTCGCCACACCGCTGGTCGCCTCCCAGCTCGCGGTCGCCGTCGTCCGCTGGACCGGCCGCATCTTCGGCTGGCTGATGGGCCTGATCAGCAGCCTCTCCGCCCTTCGCGCACTCCTCGACGTCTAGGCGGCCCTCGATGCGACAACTCATGGCGGCTCTGCGGACCACCGCCGTCGTGGTGGTCCTGTTCGCTGTGGCGGGTATCCACAAGCGGCCCCCGGGCCCCACCCCACCGCACGGCGGTGGCGACGATGGCGCCAAGCCTAAAAAGTTCAACCCGGCAATGATGCCCAAGCGCGTGGGAGCGGCCCAGCAGCACGGCCTCAAGCGCGCCGGGGAGGGCCGCCCGAAGGACGCCGACACATCCGAGCCCGAGGTACCCAAGAGGACCAACCCCTGGGACGACCCCGAGTTCGCCGACGCCCTGTACGACATGGACCGCTTCGGTCAGATGGGCGACGGGGCGATGGACAAGATCTGGGACGGCGACGGCAAGGGCAATGGCGACCACAAGCCCTCCTCCACCGAGCCCGGCAAGACGCGCTTCCCGCCCGGCACCACCAGGGAGCAGGTCGAGGGCTGGTTCAAGAGCATCGCCGCCAACCCCGACAGCCGCCCTCAGGCGCGTCCCGGCGGCGACGGCTGGGTCGTCATCGGCACTCGCGACGGCATCACCTGCAAAGTTACCCTGGACAAGGACGGCAGCATCTCCGGCGGCCACCCCGTCAGCGGCGAGGGCGTCACCACCAACCCGCTGCCCTAACCACCGCACCCACGGGAGACCCATGGAAGTCAACGATTACATCCGGCGCACCCTCCGGATCATCGACCAGCTCGCACCCAAGATCAGCCCGAAGTACCTGCCGATCGTCCGGGACGCCGCCGGCGCCGGGGCCTGGGACCTGGCGATCACGACGCTCGTCGGCGCCGTGTGGGAGGAGGGCGTTGTGATCACCATGGCGGAGAAGGACGCGCTGCGGGAGCTCATGGAGTACCTCCAGGAGCCTCTGACGCGCCTGGAGCAGATCCGGACCTCGGACTGACGGCCGAAGCGTAGATCGGGCCCCTCGAACCCTGCACCGTGTCGACCTCCGCCCCCGCTGGCACTCCCCCGCCGAGGCCGCCGTCCTGCTCGGCTTCGGCATCTCCAAGGTCAGGACGCGGGTGGGAACGGGAGCCAGCGGCCAGACGACCGCCACAGACGACGCGTCCTGGCCAGCCTCACCCAGTCGTCACCGTACGGATCTTCTCCAGAATGCGGTCGGCGTCCTGGCCCAACTCCACGACGATGTTCAGCGCTTCCCGCCACACCCCACGCGCCGCCGACCGTTCGCCCACAGCGAGATGGGTGTCGCCGAGGTGCGTAAGCGTGGTTGACTCGTAGTAGCGTTCGCCCGCCTCGCGCCAGAGCGACAGGGCCTGTCGGTAGCACTCGGTGGCCTCGGAATACTGGCCCAGATGGTGGTGCACGCACCCGAGGCTGTCCCAGGTGTGAGCCTGCCAGTAGCGGTCACCGGCCTCCTGTTGCAGCAACAGCGCCCGCTGGCAGTGGCGTAGCGCAAGCTCGTGGTCACCGAGCTGACTGTGGTACCAACCCGCGTTGTTCAGGGCGTTCGCCTGCCCGGCTCGGTGCCCAACCGCTCGGAACAGCCGCTGCGCCAGTTCGGCGTAGCGCAGGGCGAGCCGGGGCTGACCGCGATGCTCGGCGACCGTACCCAGGTTGAGCAGGGTGCGGGCCTGCCCGACCTGGTCGCCGAGCCCGCGGTAGAGCCGCACCGCGTGCCACAGGTGGTCGCGCGCCTCGCCGTGCAGACCCCGACGCAGATGCGCGATGGAGATGTTGCGGTGTGCGCGGGCCTGCCCGTCCCGGTCCCCGACGCGGCGGGCCGCCTCCAGCGCGAGCTGTTGAACGATTGCCTGGTCATGCCAGCGGCCACACCGGTCCAGGAACGTGGTCAGGGCCCAGCCGAGCTGCCACGCGTGGACGTCGTAGCCGTCGCCGCCGGCCCGCCGCAGAAGATCGAGCAGCACCGGGTACTCCTGGCTGAACCAGGTCCGGGCGACCTCGCGGTCGCCGATGGCCGCCACAGTCACGCCCGCCACCGCCGGTGGTAGCCCGATCGGATCCCGATGCGGATGCAGTCGCAGGTCGGCGAGGTGGGCGCCGGCCAGGTAGTGGTCGAACATCCGGTTGGTCACCGCGAGCCGCTCGGCGCCGTCCTCCTCGATGTCCGTCCGCTCCATGGCGTACGCGCGGAGCAGGTCGTGCATCGTGTACCTGCCGGGCGTGTGCTCGGTGACCATGTGCGCGTGCGCCAGCTCAGCCAACAGCGGGCGTACCCGCGCGGGTGGAACACCGGCGAGGCTGGCCGCGGCCACCACACCCAGATCCGGGCCGGGATGGATGCCGAGCAGTCGGAACAGGCGCGCGGCCGGACCACTCAGGGCGCGGTACGACCAGGAGAAGACCGAGCGGACATCGGTTTCGGCGTCGGTGAACCCCTCCAGACCTCCGTGGGCCAGGTCCAGTTCCTCGGCGATGGCCCGCAGCGAGAAGCGGGGGTGGTCGACCAGCCGGGACGCAACGATGGCCAGTGCCAGGGGCAGCCCCGCCGACCGGGCCGCGATCGTCGCGACGGCTGCCGGCTCGGCGGTGAGCCGGGTCGCTCCGAGGCGGCGGATCAACATACTGTGCGCGTCGCCGAGCGGCAGCGGGTCGACGGTGATCGGATGGGCCCCCTCGGTCATCACCAGGCCGGTCAGCCTGCTGCGGCTGGTGACCAGGGTGAGGCAGCCGGGTCCACCCGGCAGCAGCGGGCGGACGTGCTCGCTGTCGCGGGCGTTGTCCAGCACCAGCAGGACCCGACGACCGGCCAGCAGCGTGCGCAGCAACGCCGACTGGGCGGCGAGCCCTTCGGGCAGCTGCTGTGCCGGCACCTCGAACGCGTCCAGGAAGCCACGAACCGCCTCACCGGGGTCAAGCGGCGGACCGGTTGGATGGAAGCCGCGCAGATCGACGTGAAGGTGGCCGTCCGGAAACCGGTCGGCCACGAGGCGGGCGAAGTGGACCGCCAGGGCCGTCTTCCCCACCCCCGCGATGCCGGAGAGGACCGCCACCATGGCCGTGCGGGTCCGAGCCCCCGCGTCCAGCAGCCCGGACAACTCGTCAAGCTCGGCGGTGCGTCCGGTGAAGGCGTACGGCGACGCGGGTAGCTGCGCCGGAACCGGCTTGGTCGTGGTCGATGCCCCCGGCTGGCTGGGCTCCGGCCGGGAGATTGCCGCGGGCGCCGTGACCGGTGCCAGTCGCGGGTCGGCGTTGAGGATTGCCCGGTGCAGCTCGGTCAGTTCCGGTCCCGGCTCGATCCCTAGTTCACCCACCAGCAGTCGGCGTACCTGGTGATACGTCCGGAGCGCCTCGGTCCGGCGGCCTGCCCGGTACAGGGCGAGCATGAGCTGCCCGTGGGCCCGTTCGCGCAGTGGTTCCGCGGCGACCAGGTCGGCGATCTCGTCCACGAGTTCGGCTCCGCCGCCCAGCGTGAGTTCAAGCGACAGGCGTTCTTCCTGGAGGCTGCGGCGTTGGTCGTTGAGCTGGGCCGCCGCCGCCTCGACCAGCCGGCCGGTCACTCCGGTGAAGGCGGATCCGCGCCACAGCGCCAGCGCCTCCCGCAGGTGGACGATCGCGCCGGTCAGGTCACCGGCCGCAGCGAGCCGGCGGCCCTGCCGTGCGCGCTCGACGAAGACCCGCAGGTCGATCTCGTCGTCCGGGACGCGAAGCAGGTAACCGCCGGAGTCGGTGACGATCTCGCCAGCCCGCGCCAACTGCCTCCGCAAGGTCGACACGCAGTTGCGGACCACCTTGACCGAGCTGGTGGGCGGATGCTCGTCCCAGATCACGTCGACCAGCCGCGACAGCGGCACCACGTGGTTCGCGTCGAGCAACAGGGCGGCCAGGATCCGTTGCTCCCGTGCTGCGCCCAGGGAGATCTGGCCAGCGTCGAGTCGTACTCGGAGCGGGCCCAGCGCCTCGAACCTCACGTACCTCCCGCCCTCGTCCGCGCCGCACGAGCTGTTCTCCGTGAACCGCGTGGGACCGCCGAATGAGCCCCGCCATCGCGGATTTTCCCACCGCTACGAGCTATTGCACAGCTAACTGTCGATGGCTCTGTTCCGTGGTGTTTCGGCGCCGCCGGGGACGAGCCGGGGATCGATCGGGGACGGCCGGGCGCAGGGTGCTCCGGAAGAGTCACTGCTGTGCGGGAGGAAGTCATGATGCATCGCAAGATCTGGTTCGGCCTGCTCGTGCTGGCCCTGGCAACGGTCTCCCTCGGCTTCGGGGCGCGCGGCCAGGCCGACCCCGGCTGGCCGGGCCCACCGCCGCGACACCGGGCCACGGAACTCTCCGACGCGATCCTGTTCAACGACGGGCCGGCTGCCTTCCGACTGGTCTACCTGCAGCGCCCGCCGACCCGGTGGACATCAGCGCTGCGGTACGCCCAGAGCGCGCTCAACGCCGAGCTGACCCGCCGGGGCACCTGGTCCGACGTGATGATCGGGCAACGGGTACAGAGCGGCAACCCGGTCGTGGTGCGCGACGGGCTCGTCACCCTCGTCGCACTGGCCCGCGAGGTGTTCAACCGGACATTCGGCAAGGAGACCGTGGACTCCGCCGTGCTCCTGGTCAACGACGCCCTGTTGGAGAACGCGTACGAGGTCGTCCGGGCAGACTCCTACATCGACATGGACAACAACAACCGCACCCCGCTGGAGGTCGGCACCATCCGGGCCGTCTTCGCCGGTGGCTTCGCCGACTGGTCCTGGGACATGGCCGGCAACCCAGCGCCACGGGCCAAACTGGTGCAGGACCAGTTCATCGCGACCATCGCCCGCGACCTGCGAGCCGGGTAGTCGACTGTGGACGACACCCGGTTGGGCCGGTGGATCGCCGGGATGGCGGTCGTCGCCATGCTCCTCGTGGGCTACCTCACCAGGGCGGTGCTGCCGGTAGCTGCGATGCCGGCCCCGCCCGGCCGGACGGTGGCCCGCGCACTCGTGCCGGAAGGCTGGGCGTTCTTCACCCGCGACCCCCGCCGGCCCAGCCCGGTGGCCTACACGACGGACCGGGACGGCGGGTGGCGGCCCGCCTCGAGCAGCAGCCGCGGCCCGGCCGGCCTGGACAAGCGGGACCGTGCCCGCAGCGCCGAGATCTCGCTGCTCACCCGCCGACTCGACGGAACCTCGTGGACCCGGTGTGACGGGGAACCCTCCACCTGCCTGGCCGCCGCCCGGGCCACGGCGGTGACCAACACCGCCACCGTACGCACGCTCTGCGGCGACATCGGGATCGTCCTTCAGGAGGTACTGCCATGGGCCTGGAACGACCTGCCGACCGTGCTTCCGTCCCGGCTGGCCCGCCTCGCGGTGAACTGCTAGACCGGTGGCTGGCCCGGCTCGGCCGGCGCTGCCGTCCCGCCCTGGCCGTCGCGCCCTGGTCGAGCGGATTCGGGCTGGCCCGTACGCTGCTGGCCACCGGCACCTGCGCCACCCTGCTGGTCAACCCGCCGGCAGTCCTGCTGTCGATGGACAGCGCCGAGGACTGCACCGGGCCGGCCGCCGCCGGCATCTGGTGCGTGCTGCCCGCCCAGCAGGGGCAGCACGCCGCGTGGGCGGCGATCGCCGTGCTGGTAGTGGTGGCCAGCGGCTGGCGGCCCCGCTGGACGGCGCTGCCGCACTGGTACATCTCGTGGAGCGTGATCGCGAACCTGTCCGCGTTGGACGGCGGTGACCACATCACCGCGACCCTCAGCCTGTTGCTGCTTCCGATTGCCCTCACCGACCCCCGGCGGTGGCACTGGCAACCGCCCCCGGCGGGCACCGCGATCGGCGCCGGCCGGGTGGTCGCGTACGCCGCTCTGGTCCTCGTCTGGCTCCAGGTCGCCGTCGTGTATCTGCACGCCTGCATCGCGAAGCTCGGCGTCACCGAGTGGGCCGACGGTACGGCGATGTTCTACTGGCTACGCACACCCGGGTACGAGCCACCCGACTTCCTGCGTCCGCTCATCGAGGGGGTCACCGGTTCCGCAGTGGGGGTGACGCTGTTCACCTGGTCGGTGCTCGTGCTGGAGTTCGCCCTGGCCCTCGCCCGGCTGATGCCCGCCGAGCTGCGCCGCCTGCTCCTGGTCGCCGGGCTGGTGTTCCACGTCGGTATCGCGGTCGTCCTGGAGCTGGTCACCTTCGGTCTCGCGATGAGTGGGGCGCTGCTGCTCTATCTGTTGCCCGTGGGACACCAGGTCAGGCTGCCGGCGATTGTGGTGGCGCGGGTGGGCGGTGCCCGTCGAGCCAGTCGGTAGGCGGCCTGTGGGCCCGAGCACTTCGACGCGGATACTTCACTGCTGTACTCCTCATCTTGCAAGTTCTCTGCGCTCCGTCCGGCGGGGTCCGTCCACGTCCGCGACCTCGGGTGGCTGTCTGTGGTCGGCCGTTGAGAGCGGCCGCCTCGTTGGGTCTTTCACCGTGGTTTCTGGCGGCGGTCATTGCAAACTCATGCTGTTTCTGTGCGTCGCTCAGCTGCTGCAGCTCTCGAAGTACCCCTCCCAGGGGTGGGGCAGGGATCGACGTAGGGCGAGGCTCCCGGTAAGACAGCAGTCGACCAAGATCCGATGCCCCAACCGGAAGCCTCGCTGTTGTCCTACCCTGCCGCGATTCCCCTGTCCGACCGCACCCTCATTTGCCTCGCTGACCTGATCCGCAACCACCGAGTGCAGGTGGAGAATCGCGCAGCGCTTGGCTGGCGGTTCAACAAGTTTGACCCGAGTACCAGGCGTTGGATACGGCGTTGGCGCCGCCGATGTCCCACGTTCCCGGGCCGATGCACCAGCTCCAGTCGTTGCGGGGCCACGTCGCGTCGACATAGATGATCACGTGGGTGTTCCCGCAGTGGTTGTACCAGGCCGTCACCGCGTCTTCGTAGTAGCCGCAAACCTGCGCGGCGACGTCCTCGCTGCCGGGCTTGGCCTGCTCCGAAACCGCGCTGGTTTCGGGTTGGGACAGGCGGGAGTTGGCGCCCGGACTTGCCTGTGCCACGGTCCCGGACAGGGTGAGTGCGCCGAGGATCGCGGTCACTGCCGAGATCCGAAACGCCGTTCTGTACCACATTTTCACAATGGTCTCCTGTCAGCCGCCGCTGCGGCCTAGATGATGCTGCTGGCTGCATGAAGTGATCGATGTACTTCCTCGCGCTCCTTCCATCGCGAAAACACGGATCGATGTAACACGCTCAAGTGAACCTTCTTCCGTAAGCCGGAATCAGATTCAACCCTGACTGAGCGGACTTCCTCAGATAAGAGTGCAGGCCACAGCCGGGTCTGTCGTTACTGGTAAGCGCACAAGTCTTTAGTCTGCGCGTACTCTCGCGCACTGCTCGCGGAACTGGCGTGGCGAAAGACCGTAGGCGCTGCGGAACGCCTGGCTGAAGTGCGCCGGGCTGGTGAACCCCCACTGGGCGGCGATCGCGTGGATCGGGCGCGCGCCTAGTTGGGGGTTGGCGAGGTCGCCTCGGCACTGCTCCAGGCGACGCTCGCGGACCCAGCCGGCAACCGTGTGCCCTTCCTCGTGGAACAGCTTGTGCAGGTATCGCAACGAGATGTGATGCGCTGCGGCAATCGCGTCCGGTGTCAGGCGCGGATCGCCCAGATTCTCTCGGACGAAGGCGTGGATCTGAGCCATCAACGCTCGCCGTCGGGTGTGGGAGGGCACCGCGCTTTGGACGTCCAGCGCGTTGGCCAGTGCCGCTGTCAACACGTCAATGGTGAGGGTGGACAGCCGGGCGGCGTCCAACGGACTGAGTTCGCCCATGTGCCGGGCAAGGTGCAGCAGGAATTGTGAAGATAACGCGCCGATGCCTTGGGCGCCAGGAATGCGAACTGCGCTCAGGCGCCGCAACTCCCGACGGGGCAATGGCAGTAACGAGCGCGGGAAGCGCAGGAGCAGCAGCTGACTAACTGGCACATCGGGGGTGAATTCGGCCAGGTAGGGCCGGGAGGTGTCATACAGTATCAGGTCCCCCACGCCGAAATCTGTGCGATGGCCATCTTGCGTGATCATGCCGCCACCGCGCACAAGGCAACCCAGCTTGAACACCTCGGGATCGGCCTGCCGAATGAGCTTGGGAGTGCGGTGGACCGAGTGCGGCATCGTGGTCATTAATGTCGCCTGCACGGGACCGAACTCGCTGATTCCGACCTGAGCCCGAAATCCGGGCTCCCACTGCGATTCACAGCGTAAATCGTAGGGCACCCAGAGCTTCGAGTTTACCTCGCGCCAGAAGGCGAACCCGTCTTCAACCGGGACCTCGGTGGTGCTGACTACGTCCATGACTCACCTTCGCGCTGTCGCTGCAGGGGTCAGATAACGATAGCTTGGCGTCGATGTAGCGGTGTTGCGATGTTGTGGTGCGGGTCAGGCATTAGGGCTTTTCATCGTGATGGGCCTGGTCGCGATGGGTGGCAGGCAGTGTGTGTCGACATAGGACGAGGCTCCCGGTAAGACAACAGTCGGCCAAGATCCGCTGCCCCAACCGGGAGCCTCGCTGTGCTGTCTCACCCGTCTGCGGTCGCGCTGTCCAGCCGCACTCTGAACCACATGGCCGACCCCATCCGCGCCGAACGCACCCGCCGCCGTGGCCTGTGGCGACGTCTTGATGCCGGCAGGCCCTGCTCACCCTGGCCCATCTGGGTAACGGTGACACCATCGCTCGTCTGGCCTGCGGCTTCGCGGTCAGCGTCACCACGGTCTGGCGGTACGTCCGAGAAGCCCTCGACTTGCTCGCCACGCACGCCGACTCGCAAACGTATCGACGGCCAGTGGAAGGACCTTGGTCAGCCCTTAACAGAGGGCCGAGGCGCTAACGGATGGTGAAGGTCAGCGGGTTCGAGATGCCGAGGCCGCCGTGGGAATCGTGGACCCGCACGGTGAAGGTGGACGACGTGCCGGCCGACAGGGCCGTCTGGAACTGGTAGCGCTGTCCGCTGTTGGTCGGCGTCACGGCCAGCCGGGTTTCGCCGAGGTAAAGCTCCACCCGGCTGACGAGGTCCCCGGGATCGGTGTCGGCGACGTCGGCGGCCAGCGTGACGGTCGTCGGCTCGAGGAAGTAGGTCTGCCCGCCGGGGGTGCTCAACGCCACCGCCGGCGGGTGGTTGGTGCCGGTGGACGGCGGCGTCACCACCGTGACCAGCAACGGCGGCGCAGCGCCCGACAGCGACTGGTCGGTGCCGGCCGAGACGTACAGCACGAAGGTGGTGCTGGTGCCGGGCTCCCCGATCGGTGGTGTCCACAGCGCCTCGTACCGGTCGCCGGTCGTCCTCACTCCCCGGGCCACCGTGACGCCGTCCACCCGGAACGACACCGAGGTGATGCTGTGTCCGCCTCCCACGGTCGCGGTCGCCGCCAGCGGGACGGTTCCCGGCGTGGTGTACACCGCGCCGGCGGTCGGGCTGAGCCAGGTGACGATCGCCGGGTAGTCAGCGACCGGCGGTGTGGTCGTCCGGGTCGGCGTCACGCTGGGCAGGACGCTGCCGGTGCACGTGACGCCGTTAAGCGTGAACGACGCCGGTATGGGGTTGCTGCCCGACCAGGCGCCAACGAAACCGATGTTCGCGGAGCCATTGGTGCCCAGGGTCGCGTTCCAGCCCAGATTGGTCGCGCTGACCTGCTGGCCCGCCTGGGCCCAGGTAGCGCTCCAGGTTTGCGTGAGCCGCTGGTCGACTGCAGGGAACGCGAACCGCAGCGTCCACCCGTTAACTAGGTCACCCAAGTTGGTGACCGCGATGTCGGCGTGGAAGCCACCGGTCCACTGGCTGGTGACGACGTAGTTCACCCGACACCCGGCCGCCGCGTTCGCCGCACTGGCGTGTGAGATCGCGGCCATCATCGCGACCATGGCAACAGCGATGGCGGCCACAGCAGTCAGCGACTTCCGCATGGCACACCTCGCCGTAGATAGCTGAGCATCTATGACTATGTCGACTGTCCTGCTGCTCCGCCTTCCTGTCAAGGCACGCACGGCAGTCCCGCCGCCGGCAGGACAACGGACAGCCCGCCCATGGCTGATCGGTAGCGACCACAGCGCCGAGCAGGCAGAAGAGTGGATAGCGCAGCTTCCCGCCTGGTCCGCGACTGAACGCCAGGTCCTGGGCGACTTCGCGTCAAAGAACGCAACGAAGTGGGCGGGCAAGTCCCGGCAGAACACCGAGCGTTGGGTACGCGACCTCGCAATGTGGAGCGGCGAGTGGGCGGATCACCAGACCGATGGCCATCAGTCAGCCCGTGAGCCACAGCGCGGGGGCACCCTCTCGTGATATGGGCGCCAGCCAGCAGCCCCGCTCAGGACCGCATATCAGGTCACTCAGCCGGGCAGGTCCGCGGCGGCCCGAACCGAGAACCAGCCGCGCTGCTCCCAATCCGCTCCCAATGTAAGCCACACATACCGCTTCTGACCTACACAAACTGAGAGTGGGCGATGCTGGTATCGAACCAGCGACCTCTTCGGTGTGAACTCTCGGCGAGCCGGTCCGATCGGTGTCATCCGAGGTCGTACGGCGTGCTGGGGTCGCTTCGGGTCGGGTTCGGTGGGCAGGGTTGCTGTACTTCGCTGCTGTACTGCTCGTCGACGAGGAACTGTCTGAAGTGAGTGCGTATCTCCAGCCAGTGGCGGTGTTCGTCGCAGGGGTGGAGTCGGCCGCAGCGGCACAAACTCAGGGCCGACTCGGCGTGCTTGGTCAGCAGGATGTCCGCATGGGCCACCTGCGCCTTCGCGTACTCCCGAAAGGCTGTCGAGGTGTAGATGGCTCCCATCGGTCACCGCCCTGCCCTGCGGGCGTGGCGGTGGTGCCAGAGGGCCTCGGCGACGGCGTCCACGGGGTCGATGTCCCCGGCCGCCAGGCGCTCGCGGGTAACGGCGATCCAGGGTGGCGACGCGGGGGTGGCTTCGCCGCACGCGGTGCGCATCCCTTCCTGGGCGAGTTGGGCCAGCTGGCAGGGGTCGCGTTGGTTCGTGTGCCAGCAGCCGGTGGCAACGCAGAAGCCGGCGCTGTCGGGCCGGTGAGCCTCCCAGAGAGCGCGGGCCAACCGCCACAGCAGACGGTGCTGGCATTCTGCAGGCGGCTCTTCGGGCGGGCTGTCGACATTGAAGGACATGCGCCGACCATCCCGGCCAGCGGTAGGCCGTTCCATGGCCAGCGGTCATGTCACGGTGACATGGGACGGCTCGACCAGTGCGAATGGTCGCCCTAGGCTGTCGATCTGAACACCTTGAGTAGTCGGAACGCGACGCTGGGAGCTGCCGTGAGGCTCGATCCGCTGCGAATACCGGAGGATGCGTGGTCGCACGGCGAGGTACTGACCGCCCTGGCCGCCCGCGACATCGGCGGACTGTTCCGCTGGATCACCAGTCTCACCGGGGCGAGTCAAGGCCGGATCGGGGCCGCCGTCGGGCTGGAACAGGGCTACGTCAGCCGGATCATGGCCGGACGCAAGGTCACCTCGATAGACGTCCTGGAGCGGATCGCCGACGGCTGCCGGATGCCCGACCAGGCGCGCACCGCGATGGGCCTGGCACCCCGACAGACCACACCACCCACCGGACCCGACCGGCGCACCCCCAGCGAGCCGGTTCACCGGACCTGGCAGGAGGACGTACGAAGTGCCGCAGAGCTTTGGCGAGGTGACGTGAACCGTCGAGAAGTACTCCGGCAGGTGGCCTTCAGTTCCGCCGGCTACACCCTGCCGGCGCTGCGCTGGTTCACCGCCCCCGACCCGGCCCCGGTCACCCAATCGGGCCGCAACACCGTCGGTCAACCCGAGATTGACACCATCCGCGCGATGACCGCGACCTACCGTCAGTTGGACAACCAGTACGGCGGCGGCCATGCTCGCGACACCGTCGTCCGTTGCCTCCATCAGGAGGTGACCCCGCTGCTCACCGACGGCCGCTACGACCATGGCACCGGTCAGCGGCTGCTCAGCGCCGCCGCCGAACTGGCTCAACTCGCCGGATGGCAGGCGTACGACACCGCCGAGCACGGCATCGCCCAGCGGTACCTCACCCTCGCCCTGGACTTCGCCCACGCCGCCGGAGACGACGGCCTCGGCGCGGAGATCCTCGCCGCGATGAGCCACCAGGCCACCTACCTCGGCCACACCACCACCGGCCTTGACCTCGCCCGCGCCGCCGGCCAGACCGCCCGCCGCGCCGGGGTTCCGGTCCTGATCGCCGAAGCCCACGTCATGGAAGCCCACGCCCTGGCCAAAGCCAACGACGAACGGGCCTGCGCCGCCGCCCTGCACCAGGCAGAACAAGCCCTCGACCGAGCCGACCGCAGCACCGAACCGCAGTGGCTCAGCTACTTCGACGAGGCGTACCTGTCGGCCAAGTTTGGCCACTGCTTCCACGCCCTCGGCCGCAACACCCACGCCGAACGCTTCGCTGTCCGGTCCCTGCACATGGACAACCGATATGTACGCGGCCGAGCCTTCAACCTCGCCCTGCTCGCCAGCGTGCACGCCCAACAGGGCGAACCTGACCGGGCCAGCGCCGTCGGCGCGGAAGCCCTGACCCTGACCACCCAGCTACGGTCCGCCAGAGCCGTCCGCTACCTCCGGGACCTGCAAACTCAACTCGCTCCGCACCGGCGGCTCCCCGCCGTCCGGCACTTCACCGGCCGCATCGACGCCACGCTCGGTCGGCGGCGCTGACCGTCACAGCTCTCCCCGGGCTTTACGCGCAACCAGCTCCAGCACCGCGATCACCGTGCCGGCACCGAGGATCTCACCCCGGGACACCAGCCCGTACGCCTCGTCGAGCGGAATCCACGCGACCTGTTCCGCCTCGTTCACGTCCAAAGGTGCGCCGATGTGCTCAGCCTTACGAGCCAGGAACAGGAGGTTCTCGGCGTCGGCAGTGGCGACCCACGGTTGGAAGGACAGCAACAGCTCCACCCCTTGAGGCCGCCAGCCGGTCTCCTCCTCGACCTCCCGCACCGCGCACTGCGCCGGCTGCTCGTCGTCGTCGACATAGCCGCCGGGCAGCTCCCATACCCACCGGTCGAACACGAACCGGTGCCGCCGCATCAACAACAGGCGCTCCTGGCCGTCGAGCACGGCGACCATGGCCGACCGGGGAGCCCTGATCACGTACTGCTCGAACCGAACCCCGTCGGGCAGCTCCACCTCGGCGATGCTCAATTGCGCCCGCCGGGTGTCGTCCACGACCCGCTCGCCGTGGATGGTCCACCGGGTCAACTCCGTCGTCTGCTCCTGCTCCTTCACCCCGCCAGTATCCGCGCCGAACCTCACCACGCACCGCATGCCCGGTTAGGCAAAGAGCCGTACGCCGCCGACGCATCGTGTCGAGCGATGCCCCGTCCTGCACCCTTTCGCGAGGTAGCTGGTCACGCCTTGCCAGCAAACTGTCCAGCAACGCTGATCGCTGTGGCCGCGACCGCCGAAAGCATCCCCACGATCGCGCCCAGGGTTGTCAGTCCTTCCCTGGGTGACGCCCAAAGCCCGCGGTTCATTTGACGCCAGGCGTTCGGGACGATGGTCATCCTGAGCTTCTGCCACTTGTGCTGCCGCTTGCTGCATCCGAGCAGGAGGCCAGCCGAGTTGTTCCGGCAGAGGGTCCCGTCCCGGTTGACGGCGCAGCACCAAACAGGCGCTTGGAACAGGAAGAAGCCTGTCACCAGTATGGACAGCACGAGCAGCGCCACCGGCCCCACAGAGCGAGTCCACCAGGCCGTAATGAGGATGAGTGGTCTGCTCGGCTTGCCCGGGTCGATGGCAGACGGGATGGCCTGCGCAACCGCCCGCGGACCGCAACGCGCCGACGGGTTGCAACCATCTCGGAGTCCGAGCGCCCCCGCCGGAGGCCCAGTAACCGCTACCCCGCGACCGCCGCCAGCTCGCCGACGCGGCCGGCGTGCGCTCCCCTACGCCGCGCGGACTCGTGGCCGCGCGGCCCGGCCGGCTGCCGGCCCACCACTACACCGATCAACGGCCTGTCGTTCTGCGGCGGCCCCTGGGCTTCCCGCTTCCGCGCCAGCCGCCGGGCGTGTTGCGTAGCCGGAGTCGGAGCGCCAGCGGAGCGACGGATGCGCGCCCAGGCGGCGGCGCGTGCGGCCCGTTCAGGGCCGCCTTGATAGACGTACAGAAAGTCCTCCCACACCGCCGACAGCCGGCAGTGTCCTCCGTCGGCTGACGTGCGACAGTCGTCCGCCAACTGATCGGCGACGTCAGCGCGGATGGCGGCAGGAGAGGACTTCTGGGCCAGCCCTGAAAGCGCCGATCGCGTACCTTGCACCCATGCCAGTGCCATCCCCCGACACGGTGCAAGGTGCGACCCATGCCCCACCAAATCGCCGCCTCACCAAGGTTGCGTTTTCTCTAGCGCTGGTCGCCGTAGGGCTGATCGGCGGCTTCGGGGCGGCCAGGCTTGCCGACGATCCGCACACTGCCAAGCCGGAGCTGCTCGTTGGGACGGTCACCTGGTCGAACGACGAGACAAGGTCCATCGCGTTTGAGGAAGACGGAGCGCTGCAGAGTCCTCTCGATGGCGACACGATCTACTCGGTTATCGCCGAAAGCTGGCAGGACGTGCGCGGGACACTGCACCACGACGGCACGTATCCAACCTGCCTGGCCGGCGAAGCGAACGAGCCTGACTCAATGGACCGGCACCGTGTCGAGCTCGAAGTCCTACACCGAGACACCGGCGCTCAGCCACAGCACATCGCCGTCCACGTCCGCTGCCTGGATTGATGGCACGACCCTGGGCGCCAGCGCGTCTGGCCATCCCTCCGCCATGAGGTCGGCCGACGGTGACACACACTCAAATCGGTAGATCCGGCGCTCACGCTCTGCCGACCTGCCGCTAGGCCTTGGACCATATGTCGCACATCACCTGGCGGACATGTGGAGCCACAATGACGACGATCCGCGGCTCGGGCAGCCGTTGTGCCTGGACTGCTACGACCACGAGCACCAGGCCATCTGAAACTACTTCTCCGGCGAAGCTGTGGCGACGCACCAGACAAGCCATCGAACGTCACCTCGCCGCGACCCGCGACGCACTCAAGAGACTCGGCGATCCTCTCGGTCGCTGACACACCAGCCGGTCAGGCCGGGCAGCGGTGACGCTGGTGCTCCTTCAGCTCTCACTAGCGTTGGCGCCTGGCAGGTCGAGGTAGGCCAGCAGCCGCAGGACTCCGGCAAGGTGTTGCAGGTCGTGCCAGAGCACCGGCACGTCGCCTGCCGGACGGCGCAGCAGTGCATGTAGCTCTGCCACGTCGTCACTGATCTGCCCGACGTCGAGCCCCGACTCCGGAACGTCTCCCAGGTCGAACGCGGTCCTCAGGTCGACGTTCCAGTAGAGGTCGACATCGACACGGGACAGATCGATCTCCGCGCCGAACCGCTCCTCCACCATGTCCAGCAGCACACCGCACACCCGGCGGAGGTCCTGGACCCTCAACACGTCCGTCACGTTCACCGCCCTCCCGGCAGCGCCACACACCGGTTGCTGTACAGGCAGCAAAAAGGCCACCTCCCGAACCCGGGAAGCGGCCTCTGAACTGCCAGAACTGAGAGTGGGCGATGCTGGTATCGAACCAGCGACCTCTTCGGTGTGAAACAGGACGCTGCGCCCCCTCTGAGCTGCGGCAACGTAGAGCCGCAGGCAGGGGTCGGTGCAGTTGAGCGCCATTCGAAGCCGTTGGGCGCAGTTCACGGCCGTTCAAGGCACCCCGCTGCTCCCAACTCGCTCCCCCAAACCGGGCCCGCGCCGGGCCACCGACCGACCTTGAAGTGCCGGCCCCAGTACCCCTGCTTGGCGCCAGCGCTGGCTCCCACAGCCGCATCGGTCGACGGGGAAGCACGTCCACGAACGCCGCGCCTTGTCAGCGGCATGAGAGTGCGCTCGTCGGCAGCACCTTTCTCGTTTACTCTGCACCGAGTGTTCGACCACGACGAGATCGTTCGGCTGTACGGGCCGTGGGAGGTCCGCACCCCACGGGACGCTGCCAAGCTGTTCGAGGGTTACTGCGGCCGTTGGTGGGTCGCCGGCGGCTGGGCCATCGAGGCGTTCACGAACTCTCCGCGTCAGCACGACGACCTAGATCCCAGCATCCCGCGTTCCGACGTCGCAGCGTTGCGCCAGCACCTTTCCGGGCGGCTCGACGTGTGGGCGGCAGACGATGGCGCCCTCCGCCCACTCTTCGGCCAAGACGACCTGCTCCCTGCGACGTGCGGCAATCTATGGCTGCGGACCAGCGGCGCGGACCCGTGGGAATACGACGTCATCCTCATGGACATCACCTCGACGAGGTGGACGTACAAGCGCGATGCCCGAATCAACCTCCCGGCCGACGAGATCCTCTGGACCCGAGAAGACATCTCCTACCTTCGGCCGGAGGTTCAATTACTCCACAAGGCCCCGGGCCTCAGACCGAAGGACCAAGCGGATTTCGAAGCCTGCCTGCCCCTCCTTGAACCGGCCCCTCGGGCGTGGCTCCGCTCGGCGTTGGGTGTCGCTCACCCGGGCCACCCGTGGATAGCTCACCTGTAGGCCGGAGACGTTGCCACCGTTTCCTGGCATAATCCGCTCATCGGCACGACCGGGCGCCGCGACGCCCGGCCAGCGGCAGATCCGGTCATACGGTCGAGGCCTGCCCGTCGTGCGGTGCTGCCTCCCGGGCACACTGAAGACCATGGGAGACAAGGCGTGCGCGAGGCCGCTGTGCTCGTGGAACTATGTCGACCGTGGGGCTGAATGATAAACAACTGGTGGAACGGCTCCACTGATCAGCTCGCGGCCTGCTCGCGTAGTGGCCTGGTCGAGCTGGCGGCGGTGCTACCGGCAACGGGCAGATTCGTCGTTGCCCGGCTTGACGGAACGAGGATGACGGATGCGGACCACGCCTTCTACGAGTTCTCCGACGCCCTGCTCTTTCCCGGCTACTTCGGCTGGAACTGGGACGCGTTGTCCGACTGTCTCCGTGATCTGAACTGGTTGCCTGCGGACGGGTATCTGATCGTTGTCGACAACGCGCCCCGGTTGCTGTCGAGCAGTGCCGACGCTCAGCACACGCTGTTCCGGATCCTGTCGCGGGCCGTTCATCACTGGGCGCGCCCGCTCGGCCAGCCGGACGGCAAGGGCGTCCCGTTCAAGGTGCTGCTGCTGTGCGACCGCGACGAGGAGGCGACGCTGCTGCGGCAGGAGATCGCCTGCGCAGTCCATAGCATGCGGTGAAAATCGTCGATACTCGCGGCCGCGGCCTGCCAGCCGCTTCGGCAGAACCAGTCGTCGTAGCGACCACTCGGCGGCAGATCAGGATGCCAGGTAATGAAATTCAGTCGGAAGCGCTCGCTCCCAGGCTACGGCCGTAGAGACACCGCTGCGATCGAGGATGATGCCCTGCGTGCCCATAGTCGATCTGCTTCGAGCTGGAGTGACCACACCGCGCCCTGACCCGGTGGCGTGTGCCGCATGGCTCGCGTCGGTGCACGAGAGCATCAGAGGAGCCGGTGGTGCGGTCACCACCTCGGTCGAGGAACCAACGGTTGGCCAAAACTATTACCGGATCAGTGCGCGACTCGGTGGCGGCAAGCCGTTGTGGATTCTTCTCAACTCCGCAGCCGCCCTGGTTGCTGCGGCTCAACAGCGAGATCGTCATCTGATCAACTTGGTGTTCGCTGAGGTCCCGGGCGGGGAGATCTATCGCCGAGCGGGGTTGCGGGTCGCCACCGCGGCGGAGCTGGAGCAACCGATCGAAGATCGGCACCTCCGGGTGCTTACCGACGACGAACGTCGGGATGTCGCCTACCACTGTCCGGGCCGTCTTGGTGACCTGCTGTTCAACTGGTTCGACTGATCTGCCCGTGAACACCTCGCGGCAGACCCGGATACCCCGTCGCGGATTGTCCGGATCAGGACTACCTTGCCTCGATGACGTTCAACTTCGGTATCCCCGGCTACCAGCCAGACTGGCGCCACGGAATCGCTGACGTCACCAGTCGTGACGCTCAGCGACTGCGGGGCCTTGTCGGCCGCAGGTTGACGTCTACCTGGGTGGTCTGGGATGACGACGACGATTCGTGGTTCGCCGACTGCCCGGTGGTGCTCGACTTCGATGAGGAGCGCCTGGAGATCAACCATCAGAAGTTCGACGATCTGTCGATCACCTGGTGCGCGATCGACGTGACCCGGGCGCCGATATGGCCGACATCGGATGGCTTCCGCCTGCGGTGGCGCGACGATGCTCCCGCGCCGTTGGCTGCTCGACGCGGGCAGCGCCTTGAGGCGGTGGAGCTCCTGGAGTACACCGGGGGCGACCTGGCGGACGGCACCGTGGCGCTGGGCCTGCGATTCGCCGATGGCTGGCTGACGATCTACAACGCGCTCGACGAGAATGGGATCGAGGTCGGCGAGCTCTCCCCGCAGTACCGCCGACACCGGTTGAACTGAGCCGCGATCCTCCGAACTCGACCAGGCAAGATGGTCAGCGGCATGAGCGGACGGATCCTGCTGGCCAGGGCGTGTCTAGAGCGGATCCAGGAGCAGCACGCCGTCCGGTGAGTAGAAGTAATCGCGCACGTGCCGAGCCCAGTCTTCAATCTTCGGGTCTTCCGACTGCGACAACCACTCAGACAGACGCGCGTGCTCGTCGGTGTATCCGTTCTCCAAGAGCCACTGAAGCGTGTCGCCCCGGCCCGCTCCGAAGATGGCCTGGGCGTCGAAGCCGATGCCTAGGTCCATGTCGCCCGTGCGGAACTTCGCCCCATACAGGCGGGGTGAGTCCCCGGGATCGCCGATTAGGAACAGCAGAAAGGCCGTTACGTAGACCTGCTCGTACTCGTCGCTCTCGCCCACGTCCGGGCCTTCGCGCCACGCCCTTTCGAGGTCGAAGATCTCTCGGAGCATCGCGTGGTAAGGGCCGGGATCATCTACGTCAGCCATCCGGAGCGCTTCCCGACGCGAAGCCGGACTCGAGAGGTCCAAAGACTCGGCCATGTGTGCACGCTAGTCGGGTGCCCGCTCATCGGCAGAGCCGCGAGCGTTTGCTACGTCCCGGAGGCCATGTACGCGGCGAGGATGTAGTTGGGGTGGCGGTCGAGGTTCTTGCGGGCTCGGTCGTAGCGCATGGTGGTTCGGGGGTCGGCGTGGCGGGCGGCGATCTGCACGTCTCGGAGGCTGACGCCGGCGTCGAGCATGGTGGTCACGAAGGTGTGGCGCAGCATGTGGGGGTGCATCCTCGGCATCCGGATCCCCGCCGTGTCGGCGAGGTGCTTGAGTCGGCGGGTGGCGGCGTGCCGGTCTATCCGTCGACCGTGGGTGTTCCGCAGGATCGGCCCGCTGGTGCGCTCATCGACAGCCCGGTCGATGGCCCGAGCCACCGCGGGTGGCAGCGGGACCAGTACGACCTTGCCGCCCTTGCCGCGCACCCGTAGGACCCGGTGGCCGTGTTCCTCGCCCAAATCGGCGACATTCGAACCGCAGGCTTCAAAGATCCGCAGCCCGAGCAGGCCCAGAAGCGCGACCAGGGCGAAGTCGTTCGGATTCGAGGACTTACGGGCGGTGGTGATCAGGGCCTCGAACTGCAGGTGACCCAGTCCGAGGGTCGGCGACTCAGCCGGCACCGTGGGCCGGCGGACATAGTCGGCAGGCGAGTGCTCCAGGATGGCGTCGATGACGCAGACCCGGTAGAACCCGACCACGACCGACAGCCGACGGGACACTGTCGAGGGTTGATACCGGCGTACGTCCTGCAGCCAGCGCACGTACCGTTCGATGTCCACCCGCACCGCCGTCAGCGGGCCAAGGCCGTGGTCGCTGCACCAGCGGAGGAAAACGTGCAGGTCGGACTCGGTATGGGCGCGCGTCTGGCCGCGATAGCGGCCCAGGAAGGCCGACACCGCGGCTCGTAGAACGAGTTGATCGGCAGGTACGACACGATAAGCCGAAGCAGGAGAGGTAGTCATACGTCACTGTGCGTCACCTGCGGTAAAGAACGCCAGCACGCCGGGAGCGGCAGATCAGTGAACGTGGACGTCCCGCCTGCATCCGGGTCCGTGACCACTGAAGACTTTTTGCGCGCCAAACTGCGCTAGAACCAGGTCCACGGTCGTATCAGTCGCCACAGGTGCCCACGCCGAGGATGCAAGAAGACCTCTATGTCCTCTAGGGCGTTGCCGGCAGTCCCCCTGACGTGAGGCCTGGCGCGCACGTGGCGGAGTGCGGGGACTACACGATCTTCGTCAAGTTGACCGTAGACCCTCGCGAGGTGCCCGAGGCAAGTGGCTGCAAGCGCCTGCACCTGGTGGTCATGGTGATCGAGCAGGTTCAGGTAGAGCTCCTGCGACACCCTCCAGTCGCCGTCGCCGTACAACGCGCATCCAACCATGGCATCCGAAGCCCCGACGATGTCGTTGCGGTCGAGAGCCCTCCGCACATCGGCGGGCGTTGCCGACGGAGGGTTATGAAAGGTGTGGTGCTCGTGGCTCATGGCCAACATCTTTGATCATCGCGGCCGCCGCGAACATCCGCTTATCGGCATGAGCGGACGCCGCTCGACTGACGACCGGAAGCAAACTGGCCGACCCCTTCGGGTGCGCCGAAGAGGTCTCCAGCTTGAAGGGCCTGGTCACGGCGCCGCCCATGGGATCGGCGTCTCAAATGACGGAACCGTGACGGACTTCAGCAGGCTCGCCCGCGATGCTTCACATCGATCCACACCAGACCTACAGGCGTGGCGTTAGGCGAACCGAGACGCCGGCCGGCGACGGCCACCCTGGAGCAACACGCCTGACCACTGCGACCTCTACTGGGACGTCACGCCGCACTGCTCGACCTTCATCGCCGGGTGTCATCGGAAGGGCTCAACATCAGCCCACTCCCAGTTCGCCCCAGCGTTCTCCTCCTCGAAAACCACCCTAAGCAACCTATCGACGTCTGCACCGACCGGGACGTCCACTGCGATGTGGCGGTCGCCGCTCCACTCAAAGAGCAAGCCCGCGTCGCGAGTGGCAGTCTCAATCCTCTGACGCCCAGTCTCCAAATGCCCTTGGTCCGGGGCTAGAAGGACTCTCAGCACCCTCGCCCCGGAGGGCTGAGCAATTTCGACCACAAGAGAACCATCTGGCGTCGCCCGGACCACATCTCGAAGTGCCAAACCGTAGATACGAAACGGGATGCAGCAGAGCTCAAAGAGCCCATCTTCCCGTTGGCGGAGCCACACCTGCTCAAACAGGCCTGGGAATCCAAATCGCTCTAGATCCACCCTGGAGATGTAATTGCTCTCACCCCTGAGAACAGGCGCCTCGTGGGTAACGAATTTCATGACAGTTCTCCCTCCGGCACTCCGTTAGCGGAATCACTATCTGCACCATGGTCTACAACCGTCAACGGACTTGCCCCCTCAGAGAGCCACCAAAAGGCGGGAACCCGGCCAGCATGAGCGGTTAGCCTCAGCTCGCCAGGTCCACGTCGTTAATCCTAACCGCCCACTAGCGCATCCCAGACGGCCACCAGGGCGGCGGCCACGGGCCGGTGTAGTTTGCTGGAGGGTTAACGGGGGCAACCCGTGCCCCCTTGGAGCTGTTGCAAGCCGTGCAGGCTGGGGTCGTGTTCGCGTCGGTTAGATCGCCGCCCCTGCTGCGTGGCTGGACATGATCGATCGATGTCGCTGAGTTCGTTCGGCAGTATGAACACAGCGGCGCAGTGCTTCCCGGTGCGGCGTTTACGCCGACATCATAGTCCCGAAGCATCCGAGGCGGGATTCGCTGGTTGGCGCCCGGGCCGCCGCTCGAGCCGGCGGGGATGTCATAAATTGCTTCACCGTTGGGTCCGCATCCGATCGGCGTATTCGTGTTGTGCACAAGTACCGGAATGTTGCCGGCGAGCACGTAGTACGTGTGAATACCGCTTACAGTCAGGTTGTAGGCCAATGCGGAACGAGTCGACGCGGGGCGTACACCACCAGCGGCTCGAATGGGACCATCAGGGCCTAACACCAGGTCGCCTCGGTCAAGCTGGTCGGCCCGTTGCCATTGCCGGTCGGAGTGGTTCCAGAAGGGGTGGTCTCCGGTAGTGGTGAGAACCGATCCGCCTATTTCAAGGTCGATCAGTTCGTCGGGGTGCACCCAGACATGCTCGACCACCCGTGGCCCGTGTTCGCCGCTTTCCGGGTCGGCAGCGAGGATTTCGTCGCCGGCGTCGATCTCGTCCAGCCGTTTGGTAGTGCCATCGGCCATCAGCACCTGGGTGTCTCCGCCGAAGCTCTTACAACCGCCCGCAGCAGGGGGCTTCCCACCGCCTGCGGGCCCAGCTCCGCGTCCCGCGCTTCCCACAGCGCCGAGTGCTCCAACTCCACCTGGAATGAGGTCGTCGCTGGGCAAGGTCGCGGCAAGGAAGTCGATGTACGGGTTGTAGAGGTCTTCAATCCACTGTTGGCACCCTCCAGGGCGGCCCATCTCGTGACAGATGTTCATGGCGAGGGCGCGTTCGTCGTTGGCCTGCAATTCAGCGTTGGAGAAGAACTCGCGTCCGAACCATTCGCCGCGCTGTTCGTTCCAGCGACGGGTGAATTCCTCCAGCGGTACGGTCTCGGGCACGCGGATGGTGCGAGCGAGGATCCGGACGTCGTTTCGCTTGGTGGGCGCGCTTCCAGTGCTGCCGTTGCTCGCACCCCATGCTTCGTTCTCGGGGGTGCCGCAGCCTCCGGGACAGCCGGTGGTCGGGCTGTAGCCGTAGCAGTCGAATTCGGCGCAGTCTGCCGGGATCAGTCCGCTGGGGTCGCTGGAGGTGACTGGTGAGTTGTTGGCGTAGGCGTAACCGTTCCACTGTTGTGGATCTGCCAGGTCCTGCAGGGGGTCGAGTGAGACGAAGCGGCCGATGGTGGGGTCGTAGTTGCGTGCGCCGACCTGGGTCAGGCCGGTGTTGGTGTTGAGTGGTTGGTTGAGGAAGCCGCGGTTGTCCGGGGCGGTTACGGTGGCTCCGCGTGGGTTGCCGTAGGGGGTGTACTGGCGCCAGGTCGGGACTTGGGCGGTGTTGTTGAGGTAGAGGCTCGGTGTGCCCTGGTGGTCGGGGAGCATGTAGCTGTAGTTGGTGCCGGTGCCTGTGCGGATGGCGGTGGCGCCGTTGGGTAGCGGGTAGTACCGCACGCCGGTGAGGGTCTGCGTGGTGGTGTTGAGGGTGATCTGCTGGTTTGGCAGGTACAGGGTGGTTTTCCCCGGATCCTTTTGGATCATCAGGTTGCCGTCGGCGCCGTACAGGAACGAGCTGGTGCCGCCGGTGCCGCCGGTGACGGCGGTCAGCTCCCCGGTGTTGTCCCAGGTGAGTGTCTGGCTACCCTGGCCCGCGCTGCGCGTGACCATGTTGCCTGATTGGTCGTAGCTGTAGGCGGTAGTGCCAGTCAGGCCGCCGGTGGTGGTGGTGCTGGTCAGTGTGTGGGGCTGCTTCTTCCCGTTGCCGTTGTAGGCGTAATCGGTAGTGGTGTCGGTGCCGCCGCTGGTGGAGTACTGCTTCTGGGTCTTGCGGTTGCCCAGCGAGTCCAGGTTCCACTCGGTCCAGTAGGCGCTGGTGGATCCGATTCCACTGCCGATCATCGAGCGGTTACCGGTGCTCGGCTTGGTCGCGCAGCCGTCTTTAGCTGTCCAGGCGGACGTCATTCGGCGCAGCGAGTCGTACGAGTAGCACTGGGTTTCAGCGGCTGCGGTGGGATCGGAGCGGGTCTCGACCTGCTTGATGATGTTGCCGAACAGGTCGTACTCGTAGTTGCGCTGGCCGACGTCCTTGGTGGTGGTCGTCGTCTTGGTGATCTTCTGTTGCTTCAGTCGACTGGTGTGCTCGTCGTAGACGTTGAGGAGCGTCGCCTGGCTGTTGCTCGCGTTGATCC
Organism: Micromonospora sp. SD19; assembly: GCF_054462275.1. Lineage (NCBI taxonomy): Bacteria > Bacillati > Actinomycetota > Actinomycetes > Micromonosporales > Micromonosporaceae > Micromonospora > Micromonospora sp. SD19. The sequence continues at coordinate 122,586 of NZ_JBTLMN010000009.1, read as the reverse complement.
CGCCACCGGTGACCCGGCCCCAGGCGTCGTAGTAGGTCGAATTGCCGTAGGCCCCCAGGAGGCTGCCGACCGTGTTGGGCAACTCCAAGGCGCTGGTGTAGCCGTAGGTGACCGTCTCCGACGGCAGGCCGCCCTTGGCCTCGTAGGTGTTGCTGTACGGCTTGCCGGTTACGGCGAGGTACTTGTGGCCGAAGTTGTAGGTGTTGGCGAGCAGCACTCCGTCGGCGGCGGGGATCGTGATCGCCTCCCCGGTGGAAGCGCCGAATGCGGTGAATCCCTTGTACTGCGTGACGTAGGCGGCGCCCTGGCGGTAGGCGGTGACCGTGGTCAGCTTGCCGACGGGGTTCTCCATGTTCAGGACCGCGGAGTTGTCGTTGTCGTACACCCATGACGCGAGCCGGTTTGCTGATGTCTGGGCGGAGGCGGCGGCTGCGTAGCTACCGGTCTTCCGGTTGATCTTGTCGTAGGTGTACGAGACGGTCTTGAGACGGGCGTCGGTGGATTCGGTGACGTTGCCGGCCGCGTCGTACTTGGTGCTGCTGGTTCCGGCGTCCGGATCTGTTTTGCTGGTCACCCGGCCGAGCAGGTCGAATTGGCTGCTCCACGGGTTGTTGTCGGCGTCGGTGAGGCTCGACTGGTTGCCGTGCTCGTCGTAGCCGTAGCTGGTGGCGACGGTGGTTCCGCCGGTGAGGTAGTAGGTGCCGGTGACGGCGTTCGCGGGGCGGTTCAGGGTTGGCGCCGACGTGTACTGGAGGACCTTCTCGGTGCGGCCCATCGGGTCGGTGATGGTGGCGGTGGTGGTGCCGCCGGCCGGTGGGATGACTGTGGTGCGGTCGCCGTTGTAGACGGTCCTGGTGGAGGAGACGACCTGGTTGTCGCGGGCGCTTTCGGTCAGGGTGATTCGACCGGCTCCGTCGTAGGTGTTGAAGGTCTGGTTGTAGACCGTCTTTTTCAGGTCGGTGGCGGAGACCGGGGTGGTGCCGGGGTTGTTGGCGGCGTCCCACCAGCCGTTGTAGGTGGCGCGGACCCAGCCTCGGCTGTCGTAGAAGTTGTCGGTGATGAGGCGGCCGGTGGTCGGGCTGGTGGTCTGCGTCTGGCGGACCCGCAGCTGGGCGTCGTAGATGACCGTGGACGTGGCATAGCCGCCGATGTTGTTCAACGTCTCGGTCGTCGTCGCGGTCGGTCCGGTCTTTTGCACGGTGTAGGTGTAGCGGTGGTGGGGCGGGTTGCTGGTCGCACGGCCTGCCGCCCATACCGCCTTGATGCGACCGAGCGCGTCGAATTGCCGACGGGTCGACACCAGGTTCGCGTCGGTGGCGACGGTGGTCAGGTTCCGCATCGGCGTGACGGTCGTGGAGGAGGTGTGGCCTTCGGCGTTGGTGGTGGAGATGCCGGTGGTGAGGCCGACGGTGTTGTCCGTGTAGGTGGTGGTGGTCGTATTGCCGTTCGCGTCGTAGAACGCGGTGCTCCGGCCGTAGGAGTCGAATTCGGCGCGGTCGGTGGTCTGGTAGACGTAGGCGCCGGAGACGTAGTCCGACGCCTTGCGCACCATGGTCACGTTGCCCGCGGTCGGTGCGGTGGTCTGCGGGAAAGCCGTGGCGAAGCTCGGGTCGTCGTAGTAGGTCCGCAGGTGCGAGACGACCTGCGCCGGCCGGTTGACGGCGGCCGGGGCGGTGAGGGTGTTGATGCTGCCGGGCTGGGAGGCGGGTGATCCCTGGGTGAAGCCGCCGCAGGCCACCGACACGGTCTCGACCTGACTGATCAGCCCGGTGATGTTCTTGGCTGCGTTGGCGGGCGCGTACTCGGTGGTGGTGCACCGGTCGTAGGCCGGGTTGGTCGGCACGGTGTGGTCGTAGGAGTGCCTGAGTAGCCCGAAGGTCGGCGAGTCGACGGACGTGTCGTAGGCCTTGTCGGTTTGGCTGTAGCGCCACGTGGTGGCGCCGGTGGTGGTGACTGCCTGGCGGGTCCAGGTCTGGATCGGCGCCATCTTGTTGGCCGTCAGCGCGGAAAGGCCTGCGCGGGACCGCGTCGCGCTCGCCTCGGACACCCAGTAGGAGGTGACTGCGGATGTCTCTACCGGGCCTCCGTCGCCACGGTAGGTGGTGGTCTCGAGCTCGCGGCCGGCGAGTTGGTCGACGTCCTCGTGGGCTCCTCCGGCGGAGTCGGTGACGTTGACGACGGTGCTGTTGTTGTTCTTTGACATGCCGCGGTAGTAGGTGGACGTCGTCAGCGTGTACGGATCGTTGACCCCATCACCGTTGCGGGTCTCGACCCTGCCGTAGCCGCGGAATTGGCCGTAGGTGCGGTACTTGGCCTTGACCACTTCATTGTCGTCATAGCGCCACGCCGCGCCGTTGAGGTACTTGTAATTCGTCGACGTGATCCGGGCTCCACCGGTTGGGTCGGTGGCCGTGACACGGGTGACGGCGTACTTGTGGAACCAGTCCCGCAGCGGGTCGGTGAGTCCTTCGGGGGTCCAGTACACGGGGTAGCAGGACTTGGTGTTCGAGGCCGGACTGACGCTGACGGGCGCGGTGCAGGGTTCCGGTAGCTCGTAGCTGGCGGTGATGACCGAGCCGGTTTCGGTGGTCACGGTCTCGACGCGCTGCCGGAAGAATGAGGGTAGGCCACCTGTGGTGTCGACCCGGTTGGGGAGTTTGACACTGGTGAACGACACCGAGGGCAGGCTGATCGGGGTGGTCGATCCGCCGGAGGTGAGGTCGTGGCCGGTGCGGGTGATGGAACTCAGCCAGAGGGTCGGGGCGGTGACGTCGAGGGTGGGTGGGATCGTGTGGGCCAGCGCGTATGAGTCAACCGGCAGATATTTGCTGGTGGCGGTGTCGTACTGCTGGGTCTGAATGGAGGTGAGGCGAACGGTGGAGAAGAAGGAGGGGCTCCAGGACTTGCAGTCGGTTCCCTCATTGCAGATCAGGTCGAACGGTACGTCGGGCCAGTTGGCCTTGTTGGCGGCGTTCAAGGGCTGGCAGGTACCTGAGAGGCAGCGGTCACCGGTGGTGAAGACAACCTGGTTCGGCACGGTGCCGAAGGCGTTGTTGTCAGTGAAGCCGTAGTCGATGCGGGTGAGCCAGCTGTCACGGATGTAGGGGACGTCGGTGGTGCCCTCGTTGCGGCCGTAGTAGTTGGTGGCCTGCTTGTAGTAGTAGGCCATGGCGTTGCCGTGGACGTCCTTGACGTAGTCAAGGTTCCATCGGTAGGCCATGGTGCACACTGAGGAGGCGAAGCCGGCGGAGTTGTAGCAGGGGTCGCCGTCGTGCGGCGAGTAGACCGGTACGTAGTCCACCGACTTGGTTTCCGGTTTGTTGGCGACCCAACCGGGCAGCCGGTTGCGGCCGAACTCGTATGTCGTGCCGTCGGGCTCCGTGATCCGCCAGTAGTCGGTGTTGTACGTGCCGCTGCCGTTGTTCGAGTTGGTCACCTGGGTGACGACCGAGCCGTTGTCGTTTCGCAGCTTCCAGGTCTTCTTGCCGGCATCCCAGATCATTGACGTCGACGAGCCGTTCAGCGACAGAGTCAGGATGGGTCCGGTGTAGCAGCGATCGAAGGTTTCCTTTGGCGAGGCGCTGCCACCCGGCTCGTCTTCGCAGGAGACGAAGGTCTGCTCGACGTAGTTGCGGGGGGTTGACCAGCCGTCGCCCACCCAGGACGCCTGAGCGCTGGTAGCGGAGGTCTGCCCGTCGACGGCACTCGAGTCGTACGACAGGGCCAATTGCGGTGCGAGCTTCGAGCGGCTCGGCGGGACCGTCAACGGGTAGGAGTAGCTGAAGGACCCGGTGCTGCCGCCGGCGTTCCATGAACCTGACGGCTTCAGATCCGTTGCCGCGTAGGTGCCGCCGGCACCACCCTCGTCGCCAGCGCCGGCCACCGCCGCCAGAACAAAGGGGGCAGAGCTCGCCGAGCCGGCCTGCGCCGACGCGGAACTGACCGGGATTTCTGCCGAAACCGTCTTCGCCGCTGCGTCGTTGGTCGCGGCCAACGGCTCGACGGTGCGGCACTGTGCCAGCTTCGGGGTCGTCAGTGCACAGGCAGGCAGTCGGACCAGCTTGAGCCGGAGGCCGTAGTTGCCGCCGTAGGCCTCAGCGAAGTCGTCGTAGTCGATGCCGACCCGTACCGATGCGTCCTTGACCGCCGTCGAGGCTGGCGTCGCCGAGGATGCGACGCTGACCAGTACGCCGTCGATGCCGGCGGATTCGGTCAGCGCGCGGTCGAGCACTCGTACGTCGACGTGCGTCGGGCCGTCGTAGGCGGCGCCTGGCTTGGTTACCGGCTGCACCCAGACCGGGGTGCCCTCGGCGTGGGTCTTGACCGGGGCCGAGGTACGGGCGCTGGGGGTGAGCAGGTCGACCTGGGCGGCGGCCGCTTTCGGCCAGGTGGTGCGCGTGGGCCGGTAGTTGTTCTTCGCCGCGTCGCGTGGGGTCACGAACGTGCTGGGCAGGGGCTTGACACCCTTGACCGACCTGCCCGGTGACGGCACCGGTGGCCGGGCGGGACCGTCCGGGCTCGCAGTCGCCGGCGTCCCCGTCAGCGTTCCTGCGGCGACCGCCGCCACTGAGAAAAGCGCGACCAGACGCCTGCGCTGTGTCAGCAGCCGTGATCCACCGTGCCTGACCATGCGAACCCCAGCCTGAGTGATGACCGACAAAAACCACGCAGGGTGTCAGGTCGCACACCCCCGTGGCGCGAACAATGTTTCACGTCCCGAGGCAGCGCAGGTCACGGGACCATAACGAAAGATCGTCTGGGGTTGGTCAGACCTGCCGAAGAGTCCCCTAAAGGGACACCCCGGTCCGACGCACGGCGTTCCCGCATGCCGACCTGGCTGCTTCACTGTGCCCGCCACTGAGCGTGCACCGGCACGCCCTCTGACCCACGGGGAGACACCTCTTCATGCCCGGAAACCGTCCTCTACAACGGACGCGAGTAGCAGCATCCGCGGTGGCGGCAAGCCTGTTCCTTACCGCCGCCGTCAACTGCCACAACCCTGCACCCGCCGTGGCCAAGCCAGCGAGCGCCCAGTCGGCGCAACGCTCCGCTCCCCCGTCGCTGGGCATTGACCAGGCGGTAGCTGAGGCTCGACGCACCGGCCAGCCAGTCGAGGCAACCGCGTCTGGCACGTCGACATCCGTCGTCACCGCTCGGCCTGATGGCCAAATCCAGCTGACCCAGTCCGCCGGGCCGACCCGAAGCTGGGTCGACGGCAAGTGGGAGGCGCTGAATCCAACGCTCGTCCGGCACGCCGACGGCAGCATCACCTCCACGCTGACCACCAACGAGGTCCGTCTGTCCCCAGGGGGCACGGAACCTCTGGCGGAGATGATTTCCGGCGACCGCGCGCTGACCTTTGGCGCACCGCTACCACTCCCCACCCCCACCCTGTCCGGGGCCACGGCCACCTACCCGGGCGTGCTTCCCGACGTCGACCTGAACGTCACCGTGGGCCAGGACGGCGCCTTCTCTCACGTCTTCGTGGTGCATACCCCGGAGGCGGCGGCAAACCCGCAGCTCACCACCCTTGCCATGAGTACCGAGGCCACCGGGTTCGCCCTCTCCGCCGACGCGGACGGCAACATCGCCGGCCGAGACCGATCCGGTATGCCCGTCATCACCGCTCCCGCCCCGATCATGTGGGACTCCTCCGCCGACGCCACCGGTGGCACCGCCGCCCGCGGCGCGGCGACCTCGTCCCCCATCACTCCGGGACGCACCGCCCGAACTGCTCCGATCAAGGTGAAGATCAGCACCGGAAAACTTGAACTCACCCCGGACCGGAGGCTCCTCACCGACACGAAGACCGTCTACCCCGTCTATATCGACCCCACATTCAACTGGACGCCCACGGGATCCGGCCGCGGCGGGTGGGCCAGCATCTCCTACCAGCACCCATCATCGAACTACTGGATGAACACGCCCGACCCGTACAACCGGATGCAGGTCGGCAACTCCGGAGAGCAACGTTCCAACACACTCATCAACTTCGCCATCCCGCACGCCACACTCGCCAACGCCGAAATCAGCTCCGCGACTTTCAAGATCACGAACACCCGGTCGTGGAACTGCACGGCGAAGACGGTCAACGTCTACGCCCCAGCCACGACGCTCAGCGCGGGAAACGCGACCTGGAACTTCTGGGACGACCAAAGCAACGGCCCGCTCGCGGCTAGCAAGAGCTTCGCCTACGGATACAGCGGATGCGAGGCCCTACCGGTCTCCTTCGATGTCAAAGCACAGGTAGAACGGGACGTGGCGGACAAGAGGGGAACGAGAACGCTCTGGATGAAGGCCGCCAATGAGGCCAGCGACGCCAAGAGTTGGAAGGAGTTCCAGGAAAACAGTCCCACGTTGGAGATCCTCTACAACCACAAGCCCAACACGCCAACCGGCCTGAAGACCTCCCCGACAACCTCATGCACAGCGGCAACACCAACGGTGGTCGGCGATTCCTCGGTGTCGCTGTACGCGCCGGTCTCCGACCGCAACGGTGGCGTTCTCGGCGTCAGCTTCAAGGTCACCCGCACCAGCGACGGCGCGAGCGTCGCCACATCAGACCCCAGCAAGCTCACCGCCTCCTCCGGCAGCACCGCCGTCCTCGTCATTCCGCAGAGCGAGTTGCGGAAGTACGCGGGCTACACGGTTCCCGGCACGGGCGTGGTGACCAGCTTTTCCTGGAGGGTCCAGGCCACCGACTTCCGCACTCCAAGCGATTGGTCGGTCACCTGCAAGTTCACGTTCGACCCCACTCGCACCGGCAAGCCCGAGGTCGAACTGTCTTCCCCCGACGCTCCTATCGTCGTCGGCCAACCAGTCACCTTCGCGGTCACCGCGCCGAGCAGCGGCAGCACCCCCACCAGCTACAGCTACCAGCTGAACAGCGCCCCACCAATCATCATCGCCGCGTCGGCCGGCAACGCCTCAATCACGCTTAAGCCCACCCGATACACCAACACCCTCGTCGTTACCGGCATCTCCGCTGGCGGCAACGCCGGCGACACCGCGCTGAAAATGTTCAATGCCGACCCGGCCGCAGCCGCCCCCGACGGCGACATGACCGGCGACGGCAAGGCGGACCTGATCACCCCAGGAGCGACCAACAACCTGTCGTCAGGGCTCTGGCTCGCCGAGAACAACGGAGGGCTCGGCGTCAACCCGAACATCACCAATATCGGCGCAGAGGGCACCGGCGTCGCCACTGAAAGCACCGCCGCCGACTACGACGGCTCCCAGGTGCTTTCCGGTCACTTCTTTGGCACCGGTCTGCAGGACATCCTGGTCTACCACCCCACTGCGGGTAACGGGGTCATGCTGCACGCCAACGGTGACGGCTCCGTGATTCAGCCGGAGGGAGGTGGCGACCAACAAGCCCTGATCCAGCGCGAGTCACTCCTCGACGAAGCCGGTACCTCGCCCATCCAGATCGTCAACGCGGGCGACACCCGACACGTCGACTCCCCATACCCGGACCTCATCGGCACCAGCGGCAACAGCACCAGCGGTTACTACCTCACCTACTACCCGACCGGGTATCCCGGCGGCTACCAACAAGCCACCCGTACCACCGCGCTGACCCCTACCGGTGGCACCGACTGGAACAACTGGACACTCGCCACCGCCCAAACCGCTACCGGCACCACCATGTTTCTCTGGAACCGCACCACCGGCGGGTTGCACCTTTGGACCAACCTCAGCTTCGACTTCGACACCGCCCAACTCACCTACAGCACCCGCACCCTCGCTACCGTGAACTGGAACAAGGCAGCGAATCTGACCCTGCGAGCCGCCAACATCAACAGCGACACCAATCCGGATCTGTGGGCCGTCGGCGCCAGCGGAACCGCCACATCCTGGCTCGTGCGTCCGACGACCAGCCCTAACCCCATCGAGGCCCAGCCGGCCCAATCGCTGATCACCTCACAACACACCTGGCTATTTAACGACGGCACCGCCAACGGCAGCGACGGAGCCGCCACGAGCGCTGTCGACTCCACCGGCGGCAAGACCCTCACCGCCACCACCAGTGGCGCGCAATGGCGCAGCGGGGACATGTTCAGCCCAAGCCTCATGCTGAACATGGACCCCGCAACAGCGGCCCCGAACACCGGTCTCAAGGGTGAGCTGTCACGAAGCGAGCTCCTGATCGATACGACAAAGTCGTTCAGCCTCTCGGCCTGGGTGAAGCCAACCGCGGCCGGAGGAGTCATCGCGTCCGAGGATGGAGCAAGCGCGTCACGCTTTCTTCTTTGGAACAACGAGGCCGACAACACCTGGCGCTTCGGCATGGGCAACGCTGACAGCGGCTGGTCCTACGCGCAGGTCGTAACCCCAGCCGGCACTGCACTGGGCGTCTGGACGCACCTGGTCGCCACTTACAACGCCGAAACCCGGACGCTTTCCCTCTTCGTCAACGGCGTGCTGAAGGGCACCGCCCTGTTCACCGCGACGCCGACCTGGCCGAGCACCGGAAAGTTCGTGGTGGGTCGGTACAAGTACCAGGCTGCACCCACCGCCTTCTACGCGGGAAAAATCAGCAACCTCCAGGTGTGGAAACGAGCGCTCACAGCCACGCAGGTAGGGGCGAGCAACACCACCAAGACCGGGTCTCTCACGCCGTTCGGGGCGACCATGTGGACGCCGCCCGGCACTGGTACGGCCGAGACCGATGTCTATGCCGCCGACACCAGTGGGAACCTGTGGAGGTATCGCAAGCAAAACACGCAACTGAACCCCACCCCCCGCCTCATATCCACGGGGTGGAGCCAGTTCACCATGTTCGGCATCGCGGACATGGACCACGACGGATACCAAGACCTAGTGGTTCGAGACAACACCTCCTGCAACCTTCAAGCCTTCCTCGGCACAGCCGATGACCTCAGCCCTCAGCCAACGTTCCTCGGCACCGGCTGGTGCAGCTACCGCCCCTTCGGCGTCGTCGACTGGAACAGAGACGGATACCAAGACGTCATCACCGTGAGCTCGACCGGTGAGATGTGGAACTACCCCGGCGACCTGAAGGGCGGCAAGGCGACCAGGCTAGCGATCGGCGAAGGATGGACGACGGACTTCACAACGTTCGGTATCGCCAACGTCATCGGTGACGCCACACCAGACGTATACACCCGACTGACGAGCACCGGCATCCTGCGGCTCTACGACTTTCCGGCTGGCACCGTAACGCAGGCGGGGATCGGCTGGGGTGGCTACACCTCATTCGGGCTCACCGACTTCAACCGCGACGGCAAGCCGGACGTCATCGCCAGGGAGAACTCGACCGGGGTCCTCTGGATGTACCCCGGTGCCGCCAACGGCCTGCTGAGCACCCGCGCACAGATCGCTAGCGACTGGTGAACCACCGTGGGGTGGGGCCGGGCACCGCGGTGCCCGGCCCCACCCCACATTCAGATCAACGAGTGAGTGCAGAGGCACCACGCCACTCACGTCGCGAGAAGAAACCCCGCGAATCCCACTGCCCTTCCTGATCGATGCTTGCGCAAGGCCCTGCATTGGACCGACGCCACCGCTCAGAGGCAATTGATACCGACCCGTGCTATGCCTTCACGGCGACCTGGTGGTTACCGCAGGCAGCGATCATCGCCGGAATGGCTTGACCCAACTGGGCGCGAAGGAAGTCCCCTCCCGGACCCGTACTGCGGGGGTCTTGCACACGCTGCACCATTCCCACCGCCGTCACGCCCGCAGACTTCACGTCCTCGTGAGCCGAGCGTTCGAACAGCTCACCCAATCGCCGCAGCTCATCAGCGGGCGCTATCTGCCCGTTCTCGGCGCGAACCAACATCCCCGCCGACCGGCATCCCGTCACCCCCGGGTCTTCATCCCCACGGCCGGCTAGCTGCCAGTAAAACGCGGCGCCACCCATCAGAGCGAGCAGAACAACCGACGCCGCCGCCAAACCGATCCACCGACGCCGCGGTTTCGAACCAACAGAGGGACCGAGGGCGGCCTGAGAGTCATGCATTAGAAGTCTCACTTCTCCTGATCAAGGGAGCCGTAAGCTAACACCCCCTAACGGCTGGCTCCGCACAAGCCCAGATGAGCGGCCGCCGCCCCTACCGCCTCCGCAGCGGTGCCAGCGCTGACGCCTTCGGATTCGCCGAAGAGTTCACCAGCTTGAAGTGCCTGGTCAGAGCAGCGGCGGACTCCAGCATGCTCCCCCGCAACGCTCCACATCGATCTGCAGCACGCCCACCGACGCGACCTTAGGCGAAACCGGGACGCCGGCCGACGCCAGCCCTCCCGGGAACAACAACGCCTGACCACTTCGACCTCTACTGGGAGGTCACGCCGCACCGCTCGACCTCCATCACCGCAGGTCAAAGCACCTCGTCTCCGTCCGGCATCGGTGAGCACTTCGGGCGCGGTGACCACTTCGCCAACCCGCACCCAATCTGCTCCCAGCTGCAAGGCCAGGCCAACCAACGACTCCTTACCGCCTTGACCTGCGCACACTCCCCTAACAGGCGACATAGAGCGCTGTCGACAGCTACGCAGAAGCGCAGAGCACTCCGCGGGAAACAGGACGCTGCACCCGCTCTGACCTGGGGAAACGTGGAGCGGGAGGCAGTGGTAGATGCAGTTGAGGGCCGTTCGGCGCCGTTGGACGCAGTTCAAGGCCGTTCAGGGCACCCTGCTGCTCCCAGTCTGCTCCCCCTATCCGGGCCCGGCACCGCCCCCTCACAGGCAGCACCAGCAATACAGATCCTCGCCGGCGTCTCGGGCGCGCTGAGCGAGCGCGGCAACCTTCTCGATCACAGGCAGCATCTCGTCGTCAGACAGTGGCCCACTCCACGCCAGCTCCTTAATCCGCCCCCATCGCGCCGACAACTCCCGCACCTGGGCATTGCTGATAGAGGCGAGGGTGTCCCGCGCGGCCCGGTCCAGCGACATCAACCACGGCCCGTCCTGCTCGTCCCCGCTCCACAACAACTCAAGGTCGACCAGGCTCACATCCCAGTCGACCTGTCGAACGAGGCTCACAAGCTTGCCGAGGATCACGGTCGGCTCGATGCCCTTCAGATCAACCACATCCACAGCTATGCCGCCGAGGCTGACAGCCAACGGTCCGCCCTCGAAATCCTTCATCAACCTGACAGCCGCAGCGTCGACCTTGGCCCGAAAGTAGTCGTACAGCACACCCATGGCACGCACTCCACACCACGGGGATACGACAGCAGATACCCCGTCGCCCACCGCTGGCAGGCCCTACAAGCCGAGATCGACGACCTGGAAACCGAACTGTCGGCCTGGTCACCGCCACCGCCCCGGATTTCGTCCGCGCTGCCCGGCGTCGGCGTCTACACCGCCGGGCAATTGCTCGTCACGGCAGGCGACGACCCAACCGGCTCCGCTCCGAAGCACCGTTCGCCCGGCTCTACAGAGCCGCCGCCATCCCGGTCAGCTCCGGACGCACCAACCGGCACCGGCCACACCGCTGCGGCGACCGGTGCCCGTGCATCGCTGCTGCTAAAGATCCTCAAAACGGAGCAGGATGCCGGCACCTTCCGCCGCGCGGCTACGAGGATGCCGGGTGCGATGTTTCAGCTACGCAATCCGGCGGAGCGGAATGGTGAACTGGTTGTTTCCTGCTGCGTGTTCGGCTGCGACAGACAGGAGCGTGGCCTCGGCAGGTGGCGGAGCGTCGAACACTCGGGACTCCACGAGAAACCCCTGAGCGTCAGACGACTCGCTTCCTCGCTCACGGTACTGTGTTCCTGTGTCGTCCCAGGCCCGCCAAGGGCGGTGGCTCCGCAATATGTCTGCTGCCGGAAGGTGCGGGCTCGGGTAGGCCAGCCGCAATCTCATGGACGAGGACCAGACCTCCAGGCTGACAAGCACGGCGGGCTTATCGTCAATGACGAGCCGTTCACCAGCCAATGATTGAACGTGCAACAACATCGGTATTTCAGTGGCGTTGGAGCGAGGAGGGCGAGACTGCTCGTGGCCTTCCAGCGCGCGGTTAACCGGGATCGCCGGGGCAATCTCGGGCCGGGCTGCGGTTGCGCGACGCCGCTCCAGCCAATCGAGATCTTCAAGCAAAGGTTCTAGGCCAGCGCGCGCTTGGCTAAGCTCCCCTGGCGGCAGAGCGGACGCGGCCACCAGGCCGAGAGCGAAGCCCTCAGTTCCGCTCGCTCCAAGACGGTTCAGCAGGTCATCACTGGCCGGGCTTCCCATCGCATCGAAGTATTGCCGAATCAACCCGGTAAGGATTTCGTGTCTGTCCATGTGTCCGCCCCCTGCATTGACGCAGATTTCCGGCTCTAGGCTACCTGCTCCCGCCAGCCGAGCAGCATCGGCTCGACTGGCGGAAAGGGTATGTGCAGGTGGATCAGTTCGATGCCGGCACCGTGACGACACTGCTGACTGCCGAGCAAGTAATGGCCTGCGGTGATAGAGCCAGGCAATCGGACGGAACCCCCGTCCACTGCCAGCCCGCCGGCAGTGTGAGCGTCACCAGGGAGCCTGCGAAGTAGCTTCCGGCACAGGTGACGCCAGCGCAGATGTCAGCGCCGGTGGAGTTCGCCAGGTTGCAGTTGGTGCACGTGAACGTGTTGCCGTTGGCGATGTTCACTCCGTTGTGCCACCAGGTGGAGTCCACACTGATGCCGGCCATCGACTGACCCGGCGCGGTGGTGTAGCACAATACCTTGGCGCTCCAATCTGACTCAGTGGTTGCCAAGACTCCATCGAGGTAAGTGGCATTGATCGTGCCGGTTACATCGCTGTAGTCACAGCCACCGAGCGGTGGATCCTGGAGAAGGCGGGAATTGCTGACCGAGAAGCGAGCGATCTCGCCCTTTTTCTTAGGGGTGACTACCCGGATGGACTTCTTGGCGTTGCCCGTCTCCTCGTCAACCCTCGACGTGGCGGGCATCGGAGCCGCCGGCTCTGAGATGTTCGCAGCGGCGGCGGTAGGAACCACCAAGACGCCCGATAGCACCAGTAGCGCCGACAGCAGTAACCTTGCACCTGTCCTCATAGGTGACCTCCCTTAGGCATGAGTGAGGACGGAGGGCGGTGACGATGTAGGCGCATCGTCACCGCCCGATTTCCCCACGGTAAGGCAGTCACCAAGAGGGATCAAGGCACACCTTCTGCAGGATCGCACCTATCGGACATAGCTGGATGCGGACGGTAGCTGTGATCGGTTTATCTCGGCAGAACTCGGACCAATAACGCAGCTCCGTCTTACGTTGAGTAGTTCGAATTTGTCACTCTGCAGCTTGCATCGACTTTGGTCACGGTGATCGAGCTCACAGATCACTTGCGCAGTCGGGCTGTTTATGACCGGGCAGGCGTATTAGCCCTCGGTCTCCCCCTTGGCTGACTGGTTCCGCAGATGCGCGTTCGCCATGCTCGTCGACGTCGCACGGTGAAGCTGACTGTTACACGACACATCTTGATCTCGAAGTCCGGTCGCCGCCTTGGCGTCCGGCTGCTCGGCGGCAATCATCACGCGGCAGTACCGGCCGACCGTTCGCGTCCAGCGCAGTTGCTCCCACGCGGCGGCCTGCGGCGTAGCACACCGCTAATCCCAGGCGCGCCGCTCGTCGAGCGACTGGCGACCACGCAGCTGCACGGTGGAGGGTCGCCCTGCCGGAGGGCTCCAAGACGAGAGCTGGCACCAGCCAGGCGGGAAGCAACGAACCTGACCACTTCGGTATCCACCAGGACGCCGCACCGACTCTGACCTGCGGAAACGTGGAGCCGCAGGCAGGGATGGGTGCAGTTGAGCGCCGTTCGACGCTGTTGGGCGCAGTTCAAGGCCGTTCAGGGCACCCCGCTGCTCCCAACCCGCTCCCCGAACCAGGGCTCACGCGGCTGGCGCGGCCAGGCTGAGACGGACTGTCCTGCAGGTCCTTCGTTAGAGATCGTGGCCCGTTTGCCGGAGCAGGACTGGCTAACGCCGACGCCGGCCAGCGACCGTTTAGGCTCGGTCGCTCCCGCCCCGCTCCCACGGCCCGGTCGTCAACCGGACGTGCTCAGGAATGCCGCGCCTTATCAGCGGCAAATCCGTGCGATCAGATCCGCCAGCACATGGTCATAGCGGTGACATCACCAACCTGACATGCCGCGCCTCCGCTTCGTCGTCCACGTCGAACTGCAGCAACCATTGCCCCGGATGCACTGCAACCTCGTCGCTCTCGTCGGCATCGCCGATGTACAGCCTTCCCGAAGGAAGTTGGAAGGCGACCTCATGCGGCAAGCCGTCAACCCGCTGAGGTGTCACCCGCACATCGAGGGTGACGTCTGCCTCCCCTTCATCAACCGTGGCGGCATGAACCACCAGAACGGAAACGTGGGAGGCGGTGGAGAGCACCGGACCTTCATCGTTGTGGAAGTCGATATCAAAGTCCGTCTCGCAAGCGGCATCGCTGAGGTAGAGGGCACCCCAGTAGTACGGGCGGACGCGAAGCAGGTGTTGATCATCGACCATGGTCACGGACCTTATCGCCGGATCTGGACCACGCGAGAACCGGGTGGTGCCTGCCAACTTCCCTTGGGCATCAGCGCCACAGGTCTTCGCCCATTATTGAACGATACTCATCGCTGGCCGAACGCACTCAACTCGGCTGAGCGCACGGGCCGACCTGCAAGCCCGCGGCTGACCGACGGATAGGGTCTGCCGCCCTCTGACAACGCGGGCCGGCGTTGGCCTCTCACTGGGACCGGCGGCCCCACGATCGCCTTACTCGGGTGGTCCCGCCGCAACATCGATGCCGGCGTTGGCGAGCAGGGCCAGCGCTTCAGGGAAGGGGCTGTTGAGCGGGCCATGGTGGATGCGCACGCGGCTGGCAAATTCGTTGTCCCGGGCGATGCGGGTGGCGTCGCCGAGCACAGTGAGCCGGTAATGCCACCATTGCACCGCTCCGTTGCGCTGCTCGACCCGTATTAGGTCGTCAGCGGCTCGAGCGGCGATAGCCCATCTGCCGTTGGCGCTGGTGGCCCAAACGGCAGCGACGTCGGCACCGTCGATGGCGTCGAGGGCGTCGGCCGCGGCGGGGAACGGGTTGGTGAAGGTGCCGCCGACGTGGAGTGCGGTGTCGGCGTGCCGGCTTACCCGCCAGGCCGGCCGGCGATCCTCCAGTACGTCGATTGCGGTTGCGATCGGGTCGTCATCGACGATCATCGCCACAGTGCGCATGACGTCGTCTGGGTCAATGGGGAAGCCGCGGCTGTTGCTGATGGCCTCCGCGTGGTCGGCCACCAGAATGGCGTCGGCGGCGACCACGAGATGAGCGGCTCGGTGAGCAGCTGCCTCGTAGCGTAGGTACTCGGCGGGGCGGCCCGTCGTGGGTAGGTGATCCCGGATGAGGTAGAGAGCGACTGCAGCCACGCTCGCGACGTTGGCCTCGATGGCCGGTGGTATATCGTCCAGGTCGAGCGTCGCCACCACCCCGGCGAGCACGCTGATCCATCCGTGTTCGCCGTACGGCGTCTCCCAGGCGCCCAGCTCGACGCCGACGAGCACGAGCGTCCCGACAGCCATACGGTCGACCGCGGGCAGGTGGGCGAGGTCGTCGCGAACGGTACGGGTTAGGGCGTGGCCGATGCGGCGCAGCTCGCGCAGCGCTCGCTCATCGGTGTCGTCGTCTGGGTCGCTCTCGCCGTGCGCGCTGCCAGGGCTGTCAGCCTCGGCGTTCTCCCCGGTTGAGGGGTCGATGTCGTCGTTAACGGTATTCGCGTCGTCTTCGTCGAGTCCGGCGGCGCGTTCGTCGCTGAGCAAGTCGGTTGGCTGGAGCAGATCGCTGCCGTAGGTCGTGGTGGCGGCGGAGAGGGCCGCGAACCCGCCGAGGGAGAAGTGGAACATTGCCGCCCCGAGCCGGCTCTTCGCGTCGTCGCTGTAGCGCAGCCAGTCCTCGGGATCGGTGTCGAGCTTCGGCGTGCCGGTGGAGGTCTCCGACTCGCCGGCGGGGCCGCCGGTTCCACCCACTGCGGGCAGGGTGATGCTGGCGCGCGCGGCGGCGAGTTGGCGGACGCCGTGGAGCCACCGTTCGGCCAGGCGCGCGTCGGCGAGGAGCTCGATCGGTCCCTGGGCCCTTCCGCGTGGCTCGTCGCCCAGGCGGAGCATCGTGCGTGCGGGATCGGTTACGAATACCAGGTTCCCGTCGCGCGTGACGCCGTACTCGGTCCACACCGTCCGTACCCGGGATCCACCGGGCAGGTCGACGCCGGCGATGACGTGGTGGACGGCGCCTTCGGGAACGGCGCCGACGTCGGCCCAGGTGTCGAAGTCGGTGTGTGCGGAGGCCTCGACCCGTACCGGGCAGGGCGTGGGGCGGGCGAACGTGACGTGCAATCCGTCGGCAGCGCGGGTCGCCGCGAGAAGCGTGGCTCCGGTGGCCTTGTCGACGTGGTTGGTCGCGCTGATCCGCACGGCGGGCACCTCGTCGAGGCGGATCGGCACGCCGCCGGGAAACAGCGATGCGGAGGGCTGGGTGAGGACACCGAGCTCGACGTTGCCGCCGTCGGCGACGGACTTGAGCAGAGCTACCGAGGACAGGTTGGGGCTGCCGGTGAGCGTCCAGCAGGCGCCGTCGTCGCCGATGGCCTCGACGATCTTGCCGTGGCGGTAGGAGCGGTGCCGGTCCTCCACCACCTCGAGGTCGATGCCGAAATCGTCGATGACGCGGGCTATCGCCTCGGGTTGCACGACGGTCCGGTGACCGGACTGCACGGCCAGCGTGACGCGTGCCGGGGTCAGCCGCAGCAGAAGCTCCTGGATGGCCTCGGCGCGCTCGTCGTGGAATGGCGCGTACAGCCGCAGGCACTCCACGGGCGTGGCCGGCAGCTGGTCGATGATGGGAGCCTCGGAGGTGTGCACCAGGCGGTGGCCAGTGTCGACGACCTGGCCGTCGTTGAACGCTTCGAGGGCGGCGGCGGTGCGACCCATCGCGGCGGCGGCGGGCGGGCTGATCGCGCACAGCCGGGCGACGCTGCGCAGCCATTCGGCCGCGTCGAGGACCAGCTGCGGGCATCTGTTGCGATCTGCGGCGGCGATCGTCCAGGTTTCGGCGTTGAGGTGCCAGCCGCCGACCGTGAGGTTGCCCGAGCCGACGGAAACCAGCGCCCGCGCGGGCCCCACTATGACGGTGAGCTTGGGGTGGAATGCGCTCCCGGTGGGGGTGGCGGCGAGTCCGTGTACGTAGCGGGTGCCGGCGTTTCGGGCGGCGCGCGGGTCCGGGTTGGACATGCGTAAATCGCCGACGACCGTGACGCGGGCGCCGGTCGACTGGGTGACGCCGAGCACGGCACGCTCGAAGAAGCCGAGGTCCGCGTTGAAGGTGCAGAACAGGGCCTCCCGGGCCTGCCGGTCGGCGTGTTTCTCCTCGGCGAAGATGTACGGCAGAGGCGACGGCACTGTGACAACGTCGCCGGCGTTCTGGTAGTCGCCGACGGTGACGTCGGCGGGCTGGTCAAGCAATGAGGTCTCCCCGGCCACCGATCTCCCATACCTCGTCGGTGCGGGCGAGCAGGCCCATGCCGGCGAGGATGCCGGCCAGCTGGTCCCACCGCAGAGAGGCGGAACCCGCGGTCTCGTCGGAGTCGCGGAACAGCAGGTCATCGCGTAGATGCACCCGAGTGGGAATCTTGAGAATGCCCTTTCGGGGATCGAGGCGGGACTTGGCCAGCGCCAGTCGCTGGGACCGGTCGACCATCGTGTCGGTGAGCCATCGGGCAAAGTCGCGTAGCGGCCTGTCGTGCCATCGGTCAAGCTGGTCGGCCAACCACCGCGGCGCCAGTTCCTCGTAGCGATCCTGCACCACGTGTCCCTCGAAGCCGTGCAGCTGCCGACCGACCAGCTCACGCACACGGCGAGCGCCGAGGGCCAGCACGCTGAGGTCGCGCACGGGAATGTTCAGACCCATCAGCCCCCGATCGTGCTCGGCGGGCACCGGCTGTCCCGCGCTGTCCGTGGTTGGTGGCAGCCCATCCCGGAACGCTCCCACCGTGCTGTCGGGTAGCAGGTCCGCGAGATGCGCGGCCAGCTCCGCGCGGGGCGTGATCCCTTGGATGCCGTTGACAAGCCACGCCCAGAGGCTCCGCCACGCCGTGACGGAGTAGTTGCGCAGGATCAGGCCCCGCCACTCGTCGGACAGCTCCAATGCGGACAACACCGGGTCGCTCATCGCCTCCGGCTCGAATGCCAGAAACCGGGACACGTCCCGGGTTACCCGGCGGACCTCCGTCAGCTGAATGACGCGCGCGATCATGCGCAGTGTCTGCCGGCGGACACCGGCCCGCGTCGCGGGCGTCTCGGCCTCCGGGACGGCGAATAGTCGGGCGAGCCAAGCGCCGTCCGCGCTAGTGGCCGAATGGCAGACGCACAACGACTCGTAGGCGTCGAGCGTCGCGTCGTCGAGCGTCCGCCTGCTGACCAGGTCGAGCACGTCGCCGAGCCCTTGAGCGACAGCGCCGGTATCCATCTGGTCACCGGGACCGATGTCGTCGGCTCTGGTCACGATTCGGAGCAAAACCTCGGAGCCCCGGTACGCCGGCCAAAAACCCCAATTCGGTTTGGCGTAGACACCCGGCGCGGCCAATTCCGCCACATCCACACCGCCGTCGGACGCCCGCCTCAGGATCTCGTCATATCCATGTGGTCGGGACAGCGCCTCGTGCGCGGAGCCAGCGCCGCGGTAGTGACGCGCCGACACCGCCCCAACGACGACCTCAGCCCGGCGCAACAGACTCTGTGCCGCGCCGCGGGCCAGGCCCCGCCTCTGCGCCTCCGCGGAGATCAGGCCGTGAAGCGCGTAGTAGCGGGCGTTGAGAGTAACCGTTGTGACCCCGGGGACAAGCCGATCTACAACGTTCATGGTGAACCGCTCCACCGACAGCGGAAACCGGCCCGCGTAAGTCCTTGATCCTGAGGACGACCACGCAGGACCAGTCACCACGGCCGCCAGTCTGCCGCCGGCTCCGACTCGGCGCAAGCACGGACGAGCGTCGAGGTGAGAGCCAGGGTGACGATCGAGCTCGTGAACAGGATGACCAGAAACGCAAGCCACGTAGGCGTGGACTCCTTCGGGCACGCCGAAGAGCTCACCGTCGAGGAAGCCCTGCACAGCGGTTCGCTATTGGGATTCGGTTCTCAGGCCGCAGGATCCATACCGACGCCACCACGACGGCACCCAGGTCGGCGGGCCTGTCCCCCGTCGAACCGGCTGATGCCTGTGAGCGATGAGCCTGACGAGCCAACCAAATCGACTTCACCGAACCCGAGGGACATCAAACCCTCCGGCGAATCGGGGAACTCACCCCGTCCTCGGGCTCGGTTGAGGTGCGCGTCCCCCGCCCCCGCGCTTCGTTGGCTGCCTCAGGTCCGGGGCAGGGCCAAGGCGCGAAGGAGATCCGCCCACAGCGTCGCCACTTCCCGGGGTGCTGGCACCAGGTCCGCGAAGGCAGCGCCAACTCTCAGTCCCTTCTGAGCGCCCACATCTTTCCTCACTCTGGCGAGTGCCTGGCTGTCCAAGCGGTTCAGGAATGCCTCGATCTCTCCGGCCTTGGACCCGTCGTCGCCGAAGTCCTCAGCAAGGGAGAACACACCATTTGCCGCCCACTGCGCTCGAACGTCAGCCAACTTCTCTCCAGACTGGGACACCGCCTTGCCCAGCTTTGCGAGCTGCTTCGCCATATTGCTGCCCGGGCGCAGGGCAGGGCCGTCGGCGACAATCACCCAGGGCACGCCGAGCTGATCCGCAAGCGAGGCGAGAGCCCCGAAACCGTTCTGGCCGTCAACCGACAGGCAAACGATGTTGCGATCGTCCGGCGTCGGCAATGGGCCCTGTTCATCTGCGACTGACCCGTCCAGCCAGCGCCCCACGGCTGCGAGGTCGGTTGGCCTCTCGAAGAGCACCACCCCGGCTGCGAAGAGCAGACTACGCACCTCTGCCGACGCGAGCAGCCGTATCACGGTTGCCACACCCAGCGGCGGATTCGCGGCGAGCGAGTACACGGCCTGCCCCCTGCCCCTCGCCATGCGGACGATACCGGCCAGATCGTCAGCCGACTGCACCGGCACAAGATCAGGATTGTGAGTGATCCAGACAGCTTGGCCGGTGCCTTCTCGGCGGGCACGCAACATCACCAACAGCCGCCGTTGCGCCGTCGGCGAGAGGTGAACAGCTGGCTCGTCGAGGAACACACAGCGACGCTCGTCGGCGAGCAGCGTTGCAAGAAGGAGAGCTTCGGCTGCCCCTGCGCCAGCGCGATGCAGCGGGATATCCTGTCCGCCGTCGCCTACCTGGATCTGAATAGTGGGAACGAGTACCACCTCCATCCCTGCCTCGCCATCCGGTACCACCCGTTCAGTGCAGTCGACCTGCTCCCCGGTCAGCTGCTCGAAGGACCGCTGAACGGTGACGAACCGGCGACGGTCCCCTGCTGATCCATTTTTCAGCTGGTGCAGCTCGAGGGCCAGCAGCGAACCGTCACGCAGGCTGGGTGGCCGCGCCAGCTCTCGCGCATCGAATCGGGTGCGCATCGGAGCCCGGTGGTTGTCCGTTACCTGGAGACGGCGCCGCAGCAGCAGATCCAGGATGTGGGCGAACGGCACCCGCAGTTGTGGGTGAGACCGGTACTCGGGGTCGGCCGAGACCGCAGCCACGCTTGGCGGCTGCACGTACGCGTTCACCTGCTCGACGACGAACTCGATGCGATGACCTTCAACGTGCTTCCACAGATCGACCGGGACTCTGCCGTCAGCGACCTTCTCCACGATGTCGTTGGTGGAAGAGCACAACTCGCCCAGGTACTGCAAGCTGGCCGATCGAGCCCTTACGGGTCCATCCAGCAGGCGACCCATTTCGTTGCCGAGAAGTTGAACATGCACTGGGCCGTGCGGCAGAGCGAACTCCCATCCCACCGTCCAAGGCGCCCGCTGCCGCTGGTCGAACAGGACCACCAAGTCGCCGACCATCATCGGCCTCGACGACCAGTGAGTGAGCTGGCCATCGACCGCCGCACTCAGCCCCATCACGTCAACCACGTCAGGATGCAGCAAGTGAAGTATCGCGGCACGGTAGTAGGCGTCGATCAAGGCACGCTCATCGGCGGCATCGAACCTGACGCCCACGCGAACCTCGAACGACCCCGCGCCCCTGTGCCCAGCCGTCGCCCACTCGCTGTCAAGAGTCGCTATTCCGCCGACGCTGGCACGGACGGCATCAGCCACCAGGTTGACAGCCTGCAACAGCGTCGACTTACCGCTGCCATTCGCACCCGTGATGATGGTCAACGGCCTGTCAGTGCAGACCTCCGCCGAGGCAAGGCCCAGGAAGTTCGTGACCGAGATACTGGAGACGCGCACGTGGGCATCATGTCAGCCGCCTCCGACTGAACATGGCAAGGGCAGCCGCTGGCGCTATGCCGCTCGTCCCCAGTAGCGCCTCATCGACTTGACATAGTCCCGCACCACGACAGGGCCCTGCACGCGGACCGAGCGCGATCGAAGTTACTTGGAAGCGGGTACCTGCGCGGCAGGCTGTCACGACGGCGTTCTACCTTTGTTCCATGCCCGACAAGCGCCCCCCTGGCTCTCTAGGTCTCGACTTACGGAGCCCGGGCCTCAGGCCCTGCGGGCTGTGTGGTGAGACAAGGCGGATGTCGAGAGCGCATGTGCCGCCCCAGGCCGCAGGCAACAGCGCACAAGTGACGAGCGCCATTGTCCGGATCTACAAGGGCGTCCTTCAGCCGGGACGTCACTCTGCTGGAGGGGTGTGGCTGCGCGGCTTGTGCGCAGACTGCAACAGCCTGGCGGGAGCTCGGTACGATGCCGCCTACGCTGATTTTGTACGCCGCCTTCGCTCCTTTCTCCGCATCTCAAGCCGTTTTAGCTTTGCGGAGCCGTATACCGCTCCACCAGTCTCGGTTGCGCCTGGGCTGGTGGCACGCTCTGTCCTGTTCGGCATGTTCGCAATCAGTCCGAACTTGCGCATCATCTTCCCCGAGCTGGCCGAAGGCCTTGTAACTGAGCGCCGTCACATCTGCATGCCCGACGGCGCGACGCTGCGCCTCGCAATCTATGACGCTCCTGCGGCCCGACTCACCGGCCCCGTTCACTCCTTTCGGGTGCTTAGCCGGCCAGAGCACTACAACACCTTCGCTGAGGTCTATTTTCGTCCCTTGGCGTGGGTGTTGGCGCCGAGCGACCGCGGCTGGGTCCCACTCGGCAGCATCTCGGTTCTCGACCGCCAGATGTGGGCAACGGCCGACGAGTGGATCCAGTACGGGCCCGACGTCACCTCCGTTGATCTTCGCAATCTTTGCCGATACATGCCCCCTGTTCGGCATCCGCTTGACGGGCACCGTGAGGAGTGGATTGAACTTTATAGCGATCAAATCACGTCGTTCCTTGAGGGCCGGGTCCTGATCTGAGGGTCCGGCGCTACGCGTTCCGGACCACCCTGCGACGATAAATATCCGTAGACACACGCTCATCCCTCGCGCGAGAAGGCGTTGACGTAGTGGCCCGGAATCGCGCCGACAGAGACGAAGCCAGCCACGAATCCGTACCGAGGCCACCACGAGGGCGCTCAGCATCGTATGTCGATGCGGTGTGGCCCTTGTGATCGGCGTTGGCAGGCCTCAGGCCGGCAGCCGGCACCAGCCAGGCGGGGAGCAGCGAGCCCTGACCACTTCGAGGTTTTCTGGGAGGTCAAGCCGAACCGTTCGCCTGCATCACTCCAGCTCAGCGTTCTGTGCTCGACGCCAAGCCGTTGAGCACTTTGGTCGGGGTGACCACTTCGCCAACCTGCACCCAAATTGCTCCCACATGCAAGGGCAGACCGTCCCGCAGCTCCTTACCGCAATGAGCTGGGCACACTCCCCTGCCAGGCGACATAGAGAACAGTCGACCGCTGTGCAAAATCGCGGAGCACTCCGTGGGAAACAGGACGCCGCACCCGTTCTGACCTGCGGCAACGTAGAGCCGCAGCCAGGGGTGGGTCCAGTTGAGCGCCGTTCGACGCCGTTGGGCGCAGTTCAAGGCCGTTCAGGGCACCCCGCTGCTCCCAACCTGCTCCCCCAAACCGGGCCCGCGCCGGGCCACTGACCGCCGACCGACCTTGAAGTGCCGGCCCAGTACCCCTGCTTGGCGCCAGCGCTGGCTCCCGCAGCCGCATCGGTCGATGGGGAAGCACGTCCACGATCGCCGCGCCCTGTCAGCGGCAGATCCGGATACCCGCTAGGTGCGATGTTTCAAGACGGACGGCGGTTGGTTGCTCCGCCCGGCGGACTCAGGCCGGGCCACCCGGAGCATCGGGCAACGCGAACCAGCGGCCCTTAACCACCTCACGTAGGTGGCCCTCGCGAGCAAGGTCGACACACGCCTCGACGATCTCCTCATGGTTGTAGCCGTTATCGGCGGCTTCGTCGAGGAACCAGCGAATGCGCCAGGCGTCGAATGCTTCGACCTCGCGCCCGAGGACGGGATCGGTGACCAGGTCGACGTCGACTTCCCTGCCGTCGGAGGTGACCATGCGGCACCCCGCGCCGTGGACGGTGTACTCGATCCCGCTGCGGGTGAGGCCTTCCGGGGCAGTTCCCGGCGCGAGCGAACCGCCGCCAAAAGATCCGCGATGTCCGCGATGGGGAGCAAGTCGGCAAGTAGGCGACCACGTATATCGCGCAAATCAGCGGCGAACCGCCGAACGGCGGCAGTCGATGAGGCATCCCGGGCCATGCCGTCCAGTATGAGCGTCCCGCCCACAGGTGTGATCATCCCCCTGGTGACCGGACATCCTTTGACCGGCACGGGTGGGCGCTGGAAGCAACCGAGCCGGCTTGCACAGCAAGGCCGCTCGCGGTGGCCGGCCGAAGACCATGCTCGGCTGCAGATCCCGAGCGCGCACACGGAGGGTGTCGCGCACTTAAGCGAAAGGCCTGCGACGGCCTCCGTCACGTCAAGTCCTCGCCCTGGGGTCTCTTGACAGTCCTGGATGGTCGTGCTCCGCGACCCGTTCCCCGGAGAGGACGTCGTCGGGTCGGAGTTGGTCGCCGCCAGAACCTGTAACGATCGCGTGAGACCCGTTGAGCTCCACCACCACGAGGTCCACATTCCGCTCCTGCCTGCCGTGTTCGTCGCAGGCGCGGTCAAAGCGATCCCCAGGACGAGCCCAGTGGCGCGGGTGAAATCCCGGCTCACCCTCCAGGCGCCAGCCTGCAGGGAGAACCTGGACAGAGTCGACGAAGAAGCTCAGACGCTCGATACGCATAGGTCAAATGCTGCAGGCCCCTCGAACGAGACCGCCATCCGACGCTGCGCCTTCTCGCCGCTGCCGTACCGGCACCGGGCCAAAGTCCCACGGTTCACAGCGGATGTGTTCACTCGGAAGCCTCCTCCTGCAACATCTCAGATGGCCGGGCCACCGGCCTCCCGGCCAGGGCCACGGAGGTAATCGGGGCGGATACCACCAGAATGTTGAACGACGGCCCCACGGGCGCCCGGCGTCCGCGATCGGCGAGGAGCAGACCATCAACAACTCCGACACGATCACCCTGTGGCGACCCACCGGGCAGACCGAACTCGACCTCGTCGCGGCGGCCCGGTGGCGGGCTTGGCCACCACGCCTCCCCGACCAGCCAATCTTCTACCCAGTGCTCAACCGCTGGTACGCCACAAGAATCGCCCGCGAGTGGAACGTCCCCGCCGAGGGCGTCGGCTACGTAACCCGGTTCGACGTCCAGCGTTCGTACCTGGACCGTTACAAGGTTCAGCAGGCCGGTGGTCGCGACGTGCTGGAGTACTGGATCCCCGCCGAGGAACTTGCCGACCTCAACGCCCACATCGTCGGCGCGATCATCGAGGAGGCCGAGTATCGCGGCCCGGTCGACGATCAGGAGTTCACCGACGCCAACAAGGCCCTGGGCCGAGCCCTGCCTGACGCGTGGCGAAACTATCTCCAAGGTGAGTCGTGGCTCCGGCGAGGCTGGATGACCGGCGGAACCTACGTCTGGCTCAATTCACCACGCGAGATGCTCGAGCTGCATGACGCATGGGACCAGGCCACCGACGCGCACTCCGGCATCGCGATCATCGGCGGCGACGGCTCCCGCGAACAGCTCGTGCTCGACCTACGCAGCGACCCCGCACCCGTGCTGCTGGTCGACATCACCAGCAGCGGCTGGGACAGCGCAATCCGGCAAGCCGACGATGTCCACCAACTCGTCGACCGAATCGAGGCGGGCACCTTCGAGTTCAACTACGAGCGCTACAGAGGTTGAAAGGCTGACGGTCGTCGGCGTGTCTGCGTGATCTGCGTCGATGGTTTCGGTAGGCCGGAGGCATGAGGTATCCGGCTGGTGGTGGCATGAACGCGGCAGCCCGGGTCCGGCGTGAGAAGGTCCGGATGCAGGCCGCGGCCATGTTCGAGGAGTCCAAACCGTCCACGCAGATCGCTTCTGAGCTGCGAGTTTCCCCAAAATCGGTCCGGGAGTGGCGACGTCGCTGGGCTGCCGGAGGTACTGCGGCTCTGGCATCGTCGGGGCCGGGTGGTTCGGACTGCAAGCTCTCCGAAGAGCAACTCGGCGAGCTTGCCGACCTGCTCGACCGAGGACCGGTTGAGCAGGGCTGGCAGGACGCCCGGTGGACTCTGGCGCGGGTCCTCGAGGTGATCGAACGCCGTTTCGGCGTCTCCTACACGCTGCGCGGGGTGTCCTACCTGCTGCATCGCATCGGCTACAGCCAGCAGGTCCCGACCCGACGGGCGATCGAACGCGACCCCGAAGCGATCGCGACCTGGCACCGCAGGCGGTGGCCGCCGGTAAGAGGTTAGCCTCGGCCCGCGGCGCCTGGATCTGCTTCCAGGACGAGGCCGGCCAGGTGCTGCGCCCGCCGGTGGCCAAGACCTGGGCACGCCGCGGCCGCACACCCGTCGTGGAGATCTCCGGTAAGGGCTCCGGCCGGGTGTCGATCGCCGGCCTGGTCTGCCTCAAGCCCGGCGAACGCGGCCGGCTGATGTGGCGCACCCGGCTGCACCGCGGCCGCAAAGGCGAACGCGGCAGCTTCAGCGAGGACGACTACATCGCCTTCCTCGACCAGGCTCACCAGCGGTTACGTACACCGATCGTGCTGATCTGGGACAACCTCAACACCCACGTCAGCCGCCGCATGCACGCCCTGATCGCGGCCCGGCCGTGGCTGACCGTGATCCGGCTGCCGTCGTACGCACCCGATCTCAACCCGACCGAAGGAGTCTGGCGATGGATGAAACGCGGCCTGACCAACATCGCCGCCCACGGCGTCGACCACCTCGCCGAACTGGTCAAACACCGCCTACGCGCCTGCCAGCAACAGACCGATCTCCTCGCCGGCTTCCTCGCCAACACCGGCATGACCCTCGACCCCGAACCACCCTGATAGCCCGAACCTCAGCCTTTCAACCTCTGTAGCCGTGCTGGGCTGCGTCGACCACAGTTCTCCCGGCAGGTTGGGCGACGATGTGCGCCGCAGTGGACCACCGAGGGACCGTGGTGTCCACGCCACGGCCTTGTCCGGGCCCGGCGATCGCCGGTCGTCCCTTCAGCCGGGCCTGGGGCGTTCGTTCCGGCAGTCTGATGATCGAGGCTGGTCAGCAGTCCGGGATGGCTGGGTCAACGTTCGTCGTGCCGTTGGAGCCGAGGGGGTCGCCGTTGGCGAACACGTCCGACGGCGCGTACAGGCCATCCCACGGGGCGCCGCGTAGCAGGTACCAGTAGGTGACGCTGGTGAGCGGCGAGGCGTTCTTGATTTTGCAGGCGACTTTGACCTCATGCCCGAATGGAATCCGGTCGGGCACTCCGCTGGCAGGTGTGCCGCTGGTATCGGCGAAGACGGGGGCGCCTGCGCGGTTCGCGGACAGCGCGACATGAAGTGGGTCTTCTCCACCTGGGATGGGGCGACGGCTTGTCGAGGGGGACGCCGGACGCCGGGCCACATCGCTGGCCTTGGGACTCGGGGAGCCAGGACGGGCGGCCTGCACCGTAAAGCGCACCAGCCCGGTGGTCCGGCCGGTGCGTTCGTCGGTCAGCTGGGTGGTGTACTCCCCCGGCGGGTCACCAGCGCACGGCCAGGTCCAGCTGACGCCACCATCTGAGGTGACCGCGGCCGAGATTTTCGCCAGTTCGTAAGGCCTGCCGTCGGGGTGCCACGCGCGGGTGGAGTAGGTCCCGGCAACGGTGAATCCGCTACCTCGGGCAGACAGGGTGCCGCCAGCGGTCGTGCAGGAGCCTGTCACGGCGAACACGAGGGGTGCCAGGCCGGCTGTGCCCGTCGGCGGAGTTCCGGCGCTGCCGGTTGGACTGGGCGTGGACATCGGCTTCGTTGACGCGTTGACCATCCGGAAGCCGATGACCGCCGCTACCAGCACGAGTACGGAGCCGCCAGCCAGGACGAGCGGCTTCCCTCCGCGCATGGCCCTCTCCTCGTTGATCGGTGGTATCACTGAGTGGGACGGTCACCGGCGGCTGCGGGGACGTGTGGGTCGGTCTCGGTGTGCTCCGGCATCGCCCTGGCCTCGCGGGCGACGCCACCGGTGACCTCCGCCGCGCCGATTCGGGCAGGCGGTGCCTCGGCTGCGGCGTGCTGGGTGAGCAACGCGGCCGCGCTGCCGAGTATCAGACCGACGGCAGTGCAGGTGACGACGAACAGCAACGTCCGGACACCGACCCGTGCAAACAGACCGTGGCGATGGGCTTTGGCATAGCCCATCGCGAGCAGTGGCGCCGAGCCGACGGTGATCAAGGCGATGAACAGTGCGGCCTTGTTGGATTCGACGAACGCCCCGGCTATCTGCATGGCGGCGGAGATCGCGCCGATCATCAGGCCAGCAGCACCGAGCAAGGCCATCACTGTGGGCTTGTCGAATTCTGAGCGGTCGCGCATTGCCGCCCTTCCGAGGGAACCGAAGACATACGTTGTTCAGTGTGCCAGGCGGATGTCTGAAGATCGCCATCGCGTCGTTCATTCGCACCGTTCTAGCGATGCCACCCCGCGGCAGTGGAGGCAGCGGGCCTGCACTGGGGCCGATTTGTCATATCTGGTCCACGCCTGTCCACAAGCACGCTGGAGAAGTGTCGGGAATTGGCAATGGGCAACGGACTAGAAGAGCCGCCGCAGGGAGAAATAGCGACCGCCAGCGGCTGGCGGAGCGGTAGCGTGAGCCGCGGGTTTGGAAGGGAGCACCCATGGTGGAGTCGGGTACGGTCGGCGAAACGCTACGGCGACTGCGCATTGCGTCCGGCCATTCCCTCAGCGCCTTCGCCGAGATCATTCGCTACGACAAGGGATATCTCAGCAGAATCGAAACCGGCCAACGCCGACCGAGCCTCGCAGTGTTGCAGCGGGCCGACGCGGCGCTGAAGACCGGCGGGACGCTGGTCGCTCACATCGGTCACCCTGGCAGGGCGGCTCGCCGCCTGCCGAAGCAGCGGCCCCCAGCCGACGTCGCGGCTCCCACCTCAACCGGGCGGGCCGGGCTGCCGGAACTGGTGGACCGCCTCGCCGCTCGTGGCATAGCACGACGGGGCGGCAGCATCGAGGTCGCGCCCGATCGGGCGTCTCACGGTCGCCTGGCAGCGACGGCCCAAACCCTGAGCCAGGATCTGCGGGCGTTGTGCCAGCAGGTCAACGCGACGACATGCGCTGGGCTGGTCGAGCCCTGGGCGCTCACGCTGGCGGCGTCTGTGGCGGGCTGCCCGGACGAGACCTGTGAATTGCTGGAACCGGCATTCGCGTACGCGGACCTCGCCGGCTGGATGGCCCAGGAGAGCAGCAGCGAGGCGGTCGATGACTGGATCAAACTCTCAGCAGTGCTGGCCGGGTGTCTCGGCTCGGCCGACGCCGTGGCACACACGTGGATCCGCCAGGCGGAAACGGCTCTGTACCGTTGCGACGCCGCGCAGGTGCTCAGCGACGCCGGCAGCGCCCGAGCCGCCGCTGGACCCGGCGCCGGTGTGCTCGTCTCCCGCATCACCGCCCAAGGGGCGGCCTGCGCGGGCGATCACGACGCCTACGCAGTGGCCATCGACCAGATGCGCGCCACGACCGACCGTCCTGTCGTGATCGGCCGGTTCCAGCTCGGCTCTACCTCGATCACGGACCTGTTGGGCGCCACGATCGGCTGGTGTGAGGTTGACCTGCACCGGCCCGACCAGGCGATCCAGTTCCTTGAGAAGACGGTAGCGACACTTGCGCCGGCCTCGGTGCGAATGCGAGGGCTGTTCGCGGCACGCCTGTCTACCGCCTATGCCCGCATCGGTGAGCGGCGCCAAGCTGTGGAGGTGGGGCGGCAAGCCGTAGCGCACGCGCGACGGACCGGGTCCGGCATGACCCGGGTTCAGTTGCGCGCTGTGTCCCACGAGCTGCGTCGCTGGCGTCGTGACTCGCTGGTGCAGCAGTTCCTGGCTGAGGCGGCGGCGCTCACCTGACCGGTCGCGCCCGCAGGGCCGGCCCCGTCGTGGTCAGGCCGCACAGACCATCCCCATGCCGTGCCGCCCACGGCATGGCCTCCTCGCCACGAAGGTGGTCCCAGATGCACGACGCGACGCTCGGTTCCAGGCACGCGCCACGCGGAGACGACACCCGCTACGACGTGTGCTTCAGCTTCGCCGGCGAACAACGGCAGTACGTCGACCGTGTCGCCGAGGTCGCCAGAAGCGCGGGAATTCGCGTATTTTACGACCTTTATGAACAGATCGAGCTCTGGGGCAAGGACCTCTACCAGCATCTCGACGGGGTCTACTCGGATGCATCGAAGTTCTGCGTGGTGTTTCTGTCCGCAGACTACGCCCGGAAACTGTGGACCTCCCACGAGCTCAAGAGCGCCCAGGCCCGCGCGTTCCGGCAACATGAGGAGTACCTGCTACCCGCTCGTTTCGACGACACCCGGATCCCGGGCATACGTGACACCGTCGGCTACATCGACCTTCGACAGACGACCCCGGAACAGTTCGGCGCGCTCATCGTGGCGAAGGTCCGGGGTGAGTCAACTGACCAGGTTCCCGTGGCCCGGTCCGACCCACAAGCGGTCGACGGCGAGTGGGTGGCCACCTACGTGGCTGCCGGGCTCGCCGCCGCGGTGACGGGGTTCCTCGCCTGGATGCAGCATTCCCTCGAGGTGACGACCGCCTCGACGGTCGGCTCACTCGCGGTCTCCGCCGCGCTCGCGGCGGCCGCCTGCGGTGGCATCGGGTGGTACACGCTCGCGCGACAGGCGGGCGACCGTCCACGCTACGCGCGGTGGTACACCGCGGTGGCGGTCGTCGTGGGCCTAGCAGTGGGCGGGCTCGCCGGGCACGCGCTCCGGCCCAGCAACGACGGGCCGCCACGGACGTACACCGAGTTCGCCGGCAACCGCGTCGGTTCCCCGCTGTTCAAGGATCCTGGTTCCACACCGGATGGCCGGCGGATCCCGTACGGCACCGCGGTCGAGATCGACTGCAAGGTGCCGGACGCGAGCGGCATGGCCAGCGTAAGCAACTGGTACCACATCGTCAGTGATCCCTACCGGGGCCTGTACGCGCCCTCAGACACATTCGCCAACGGCGATCCACTCGGGGGAGGCACCACGGCCGTGGACGCACGAGTGCCCGACTGCGTCGACAGATGACCGAGCTCAACCCGGCACGTCATCCAACCGAGGAGGAATCCACAGCCCATGCGCCGTCCGTCTCTTCTCATCTCGTCTCTCGTGGTGGTATCGGCCGTGTCTACGCTCGGCTACTGGTCGGTGTCGCGCCGAACCGATGAGGCACCCCCCGACGCGCCGACGGAGGTCACTCAGGTGTCTCAAAAGCGGCTGGACCCGTCCGGCGAGCAGGCGACATCGGGCACGAGCGTCGTGCGCAGCGACGACGCGAAACTCCCGGTACGCATGCGCGCGGAACCCCGTGGCGGGAACAACGTCATCGACGAACTTCCGGACAACACGAACGTCACGATGAACTGCTGGTGGGACGGACGCGAACCGCTTCCCGGCAGGTCGTCCCGATGGTTCATCGTCACGCAGTCAGGGAACGGACCACACCCTGGAGTCAAGGGATGGGTGTGGTCCGAGCTCGTCTGGGAGCAGATCAAAGTGCCCAAGTGCGCCGGGTCCACCGTGACCAACCGCAACCTGCTGGCAAATAGCCGGGCGGCGGTACGCCGCGGAGACCTCGGTGACAGCGGTTACCGGTACGTGGTGGAACTGACTGGACTGCCCCCGGGATGGCACGCCAAGGTCGAGTGCTACGACGACTCCCCGCTCCCGGTGCCCGGCCGCGCGCCGATGGCCATCCACGAAATGGTGCTCGTCGCCGACGCGGCGGGTAGGGCCCGGGACGACACCAGCTGCACCTCAGCTCTGGACGGCGAGCACTGGGTGCAGATCCGCCCCGTGCCCTTCGAACCCACCTGGATCGTGAGTTCCAACCGCGCGGTCTGGGACGGCCGCCGCACTCAAACGCCCACCACGCCTAAGCCGGGCGAGAGCAGCGGTCGTCCGGTGGCGCCCCAACCCTCGATCAACCTGGCACGCGGCCCAGCCGCACCCGCCGGGTATCGGTACGCGATCACCCTCGAGCGCTTCCCGGTGCACCAGGCTATCTCCGTCACCTGCCGGGACTCCGTCAACCCGGAGGGCTTTTTCACGCTCACCATGCGCACCGACGGAAGCGGACGCGCGTACACCGAGAACTCGTGCTATTCCGGCGATGGCCCGGACCACTGGGTCACCGCCGGCGGTGTCGAGTCCAACCGCGTGCGGTGGACCGTGCCGAAGGCTGACCCGCCGCCGCCCCCTCCCCTGCCGGCCCCGAGGATCGACTTGGCCAGGGGTGGGACGGCCCGGTATGGCTGGTGGTACTCGGTGGTGCTGTCAGGCTTCGCGCCCGGCTCCAGCGTCACTGTCACCTGTCGAGACTCGGCCGACCCTGGTGGTTTCTGGACCCAGGCCTTCACCATTGGCGGAGACGGCAGGGCCTCGGACAACACACTCTGCTACTCCGGTGACGGTCCCGATCACTGGGTCACCGGTGGAGGTGTGGAGTCCAATCACGTCGGGTGGTGAGAAGCGCCTCCCGCCCACCGCGAGCGGCTTTGACGCCCGCCATGGTGAGGTGGCCGGCCGAATACTGCGGAGCGCTAGTGAGCGGCGGCGCTGCACTCATGCGCCGGGGGGTACGCGCCAGCCAGGTGGTGAGCATCCGGCTCGTGTCCTCGCCGGTTGCCGCCGCCGCTCGTGCCGCCAACGCGGTGAGCTCGCCGTGCTGGACGGCGGTGACCGGCAGCTCGGGTGGTGGAGTGGGACGCCAGGTGGTTCGTGCGGCGGCCCGGGCGAGGCGGGTCACGCCGGCCTTGCCACGTTCCGCCAGGCGAGGGTCCGGGTCGAGGGCGAGCATCAGGGCAGCGCGCAACTGGACGTCGACGCCGTGGCCACGCAAAGGCGGTAGCCGGTCCGACGCAACTCCACTCGCGCGTCCCCGAGCAACTGCCACGGGAACGCCGGGCGGCAGGGCACCGGTCAAGGGCCGCAGCGCGATGGTCACCTCTCGGACCACCGCCGGCGAGAATAGCAAGCAGCACGACGAGCGTCAGCGTTCGATGGACTCGGAGTCTCCGGTGCTGACGCTTTCGGGCCCGCCGAAGAGTTCACCGACCCGCTCCCATGGCCCGGCTGGTACTGGCACGCACTGACGGAGTGCCACGCCTTCTACGGCTGCGGGTGTTCCTGGTCTTGGGTCAGAACCCTCGGAAGACGGCATCCGGGCCCACTGAGGTCCCGAACTCGGTGTAGTCCATGTTCGCGAGTGACAGGTTGTTCTGGATCGTCTGCACCTGCCACGGCAGCGCCCGGAACGGTCGCGCGGCCGTCCCGGAGTTGAGATTGATGACCAGCACGGGGTGCTCTGGCGTGGTTACGGCGACAGTATCGACCACGAACAGCACCGGATGCCGGTACTCGTGCGGGTAGCTCGGTGGGTAGCCGGCTGCCATGGCGGCTTCGTCCAGGCCGTTCAAAGCGCGGTCCTCAACGAAGTCGACGTCCGCGCCGAAGCCCTCCTCGGTCGGCTCCGCGATCCACTCCTTGATCCGGATCCAGACGGCGTCATCGGTGAAGTCCGCCCGTACCACCGGAACGCTCCACGTCCCCGGTAGCTCTGCCACCGGCGCAGCGTAACCGCCGATACCGGCTGCGGCCCAAGGCCGCGCAGATCACGCATCGCGGGACGGCCTGCCGCCCTGAACGGCGGCCAGCTGCACGGGCGCGACCGATCACGCACTGAGCTGATGTTCACCGAGACTCGTGGTGAGCATCGTGGCCGACCACGCCATGGCCGCAACCGTGTCGCCCATGTGCGGGCACGGGCATCCTGCATGTGCGGCTGCGGAACCGTCCGCCCACCGTTGTTCGGTGCCAGGGTGGCCTGCTCGGTACCGCTCGGCGTAACGGTGCACGAGATCGGGGCGCCCGTGGTAGGCGAGCCATTCCAGAACCGCGGGCGGGTTGTTGGTGTAGTCGCCGGCGCGCGAGCTGACGATCGAATCGGGATCGCTGGCCTCGGCGAACCACGGCAGCACGGCCTCTCGCACCATCGCCACAAGACGCTCCAGGCGCTCCACACGCTGCGTGGGTGCGGTCAGGTCGATGTCACCGTCCTGGGCATCGCCGTACAGGTAGCCGTTGGCCCGGCCCGACGCGTACCCCAGCAGATGTCCGCAGACAAAATCGTGATCGGCCGGTTCGGCGACCAGGTGCGGATGCGCCAGCCGCCACGGCCGCACTCCCGGATCCCGCACCACCACATGGGTAGAGATCGAGATGAGCCCACCGGCGCGGTTGTACGACCCGGCCTGCAAGGCAACCTGCTGCACCACGCCGCCGACCTGCCGCTGCACCGTCCGAGCCTTCACCAGCCAACAGAACCCGTGCTCCCCCAACGCCTCGGCGATCCACCGCCCCGCAACATCGACCACATCACGAGGCCGACGAGCGACCAACAACTCCCGATCCAACCCCACCCGGTCAGTCAACCACCGCCGGCACGCAGCCCGTTCGACGACCACATCTCCGGGATGTGGCCCCACTGAACTCCATTCAACGCCGCGTCGCGCAACCAGCGGCAGATGTGAACGCAGGTAAGAGTCGTTGCGCTGATGCTGAGGCGACATCGAATAATTCCCGGGTGGATGTTGCCGATCTGCTCGCTCGGCCTGTGGCCATGGTTCCGGCTGACGTCGTCAACGACGCCGGCGTGACGGCGGTGGACGTGCGCGAGTACCTCGAGCACGACGAGTGGGAGGTCGCGCTCGATCTCCTCGCGGACCTCGACATGGGCTGGCGGCCGCCGACCGCCTGGTGGGATCTGCTGATCGACAGCGCCGAGCTGATGTGGCTCTCCGAGACCGCCGCGCGTGCCGCCGGGGCCGGCGAGAGAGCATCCACGGTGAAGGGTGAGCCGGTCAGGCCGACCCGCAAGCATCGCCGCTCACTCACGTCGGCGGCTCGAATCCTGGCCGGCCCGCCTCGCCGAGCCCGTGGCGCCTCACCTGCGCATCGCCGAACTTGCCCGAGCCTGACGACGGTCAAGAGGTACCGGCCGAAGCGATCCGGGAAGGGCTCGGCGATCACGGCCGAGGCTGCACAGTTGCCCCTCACTGAGCCGGTACCAGCATGAGCTGACCAGCGACCGTACGGCCCACCGCTGATCTGTCGCACCGACCTGCCATGATCACCCGCGACCCGCCGAGGGCGGCGACGGTTGACGACCGATCGCGGCCACGCTGGCCGACTGGCCTGCACTGCACCATGACCAGGAGACACACGAATGCGCAAGACGATCATCGCCGTTGGAGCCCTCGGACTGGCCCTGCTCACCGCTGGCTGCGGGAACGCGGACACCACCGAGCCGACCACCCCCGCCGCCCCGGGTGCCGCCTCCGCCGAGGCCAAGGCCGACAAGCCGCAGGAGCCGAAGACGGTAGAGGCGGCCAAGGCGCTAGCTCAGAAGGAGTACGACACCTACGCGGCCGGCGACTGGAAGGGTGCATGGGACCTCTGGACCAAGGAAGGCAAGGCAGCGATCACCCGCGACGAGTACGCCCGTCTGCACACCGAGTGCAAGACCATCACCGGCCTGACCTTCGAGATCACCGGGTCCCGACTTGAGGGCGAGGACAAAGCGGTCGTGAACTTCAAGCGGTCGATCGCCGCCGGGATGTCCGAGATCCGCTACGAGGACGGGCAGTGGCGGTACCAGCCGGACGCCGAGTCGATGGCGGATTACGCCAAGGGCGTCGACAAGGTCATTGCCGAGGGGCAGGCCAGCGGGCGGTGCCAGAAGTAGGCGAGGCACGCGAGTAGCCCTACGGGCCCGACTCGCTCAATCGCGAGGGGGCCGGGCCCCCTGCTGTAGCTGCCTCAGGCTGGCCCACCCCGGCCCACCCGAGCCGTTGGGTGGCGTTTGACGGCCTGGGACGGACTGAGTGAGTGCTCAGCAAGCTCGTGCTGGCTTGGCCCTTGCGCCAGCGCGTGGACGCAATCCGCCATGGCCGTCACTACAGCTCGTGCCAACCCCCTGCCCGACCAAGGGCACCGGTGCGGACGAACTCCTCGACGACCTGCCAGGCGCGTTCGAGGTCGAGAATGAAGTCCGCAGCGAACTCGACCGGGTCGTCCAGCACCAGTACTTCCGCATTCATGCTCGCAGGTTCGTCAGCAGCCAGCAGGGACGTGGCACTGTCGTCCGTCATCAGATGGACGACCGCCGCGGACTCGGTGAACCCGAGCGTGAGCACAGGGAATGCGTCGCCGGCCCGCACTTCGATGTACCCGCGCCCCTGGGTACGCAGTTCATTGAACCGCTCGATGAGGCCAGCGATGTCCGACCGCTCCACTGCGACGAAGGTCCCTGTCGTCGGAGACGTAGCACTCCACGAAACGTCCACCCGGCACCCCCCCCCTTGACGATCACGACGACCCGTGCCACAAGTTATCTCTCCCAGGGGTCCCAGTGAGCGGCGTAGCGCAGCAGCGAGCGTGCCAGGTCAGGATTAGCTGCCGCCCACCGATTGTCGAACAGGAACCACTGGTCGAACCCGAAGAAGCCGTCGATGTATCGGGCGACCTGCCCGAGGTGCGTATCCAGCCCTATCAGCGACTCGGCGGGACGCTCCGCGTGCAGCAGGTCCACCACCTCCCGGTGAACGGCCTCATGCTCAGGCATCCGGTCGAGACTGGCAGGTGACGGCGCGTAACCCGGCAGCTGGGCATAGCGCTCCAACGCCCGACCCACATCGTCCTCCCCGGGAGCGACAAGCGCCCGCAGCAGCCGAACGTCGTGTGGCCATCGGTGGCTGCCGGGACCATCGACGGCCCGGTGGACGGCGAGGTCCGGCAGGCTCACGCCGGGAAACTGGACGGCACCGATCAAATCCAGGTTCCGGTATAGGTCAGGCGACTGCCAGCACAGGCGGACCGAGAAGGTGCAGTCCGTGCCGGGCGGCCAGCCGGACGGTACGGACCGGAACGCTGTGGCTGAAGACGGTCTCCGACCCGCCCGCGTCGGCGGGCAGCGGCCACGTGTCGTGCAGGAGGAACACGAGCCGATCAGGTGAGGCAGCGGCCGCATCGTCATCGACAAAGTAGTAGGCCAGGTCCACCTCGTCGTCATCGGTACGCACCCTCAGGGCGCGCTCACCGAGCCGAATGAAGTCGCCCTTGTCATCACCCTCCACCCACAGGTCCGCCCCAGCGGCTGACCGGCGGGCGCCGGTGCTCGGCTTTGCCGTGCTGGTGCGCCTGGTGGCCATGTCGGTCCTTCCCGAGAGTGGTCGCTCACCCCTCGGCCGATCCGGCGATTCGGACATTCCTGCTATACTGGTATCAGCACCGAGAGGTGCTCCTGATCATCCCGGTCGCGCGCGGGTTCGAATCCCGTCAGCTCCACAACATGGGGCTGTAGCTCAGTGGTAGAGCAGCGGGTTGTCTTGCCGGAGCGGATTCCCGCTCCGGCCTCGGTCGTTCGTCATGCGCGCAGCGCGCGAACCTCGTTCAGCAGCTCGGTCAGGGTCCGCGCGGTCGCGGAACGCTCCGACGAGCCGCGGCCGAGGACGAGTACGGCGCGCTCTTCGCCGAGTCGGTGAAGTACATGGCCAGCGAGGCTTACGAGCAGATCACGGGTGATGACCATGCCTTCTACGAAGCGATGAAGGCCCGCCAGCGCGAGCAGGCCGCCCAGATCGACGGGTTCGGCCCGCTTCAGCGTGGTCGTGGGAACGCATCAGGCCGCCGATGGCGCACAGCATCGTGATGGGGCTGGCTGGCGTACCTGCGTCTCCTCGCCGGAGCGCGGCAGGAAACTCGACTGGGCCAAGCCTGGTGGGGGACCGCCCACCGGCCGCCTCCGTGCCAGTCTCCGATGCGCCGCCCGAGCTGGCGGAGCAGATGCGACGCCTCGTCCTACAACGCCGCCTGCGTATCGCTTCGCAGCGCGGGACCGAGCCGTAGTCGAGCTCATCCGCCTCGCCGTCCGGTCGTGCTGCTGGGAGCAAGACGCTAGAGCGAGCGACCCGCTACGTTCGCCGTCATGGATGTTGCAGACATCATCACGATTATCATCGCGGCCCTCGCTCTGCTCGTCTCTGGCTGGAGCGTGAGGTACGCCCGAACATCCGCCCACTCCGCCGACAAGTCGGCGGTTGCCGCGGAGCGGTCTGCGGATGCCGCAGAGCGACAGGCATCGGCCGCCGAGGCAGCACTGCCACCGCCACCGCCAGACGTCGCCTGGGTTACCCAACGAGCGGGCAAGAGCCGCTGTTTGCTGAGGAACATCGGCACCAAGTCGGCAACCGGAGTTCGCTGGGTCAAGACCGGCGGACCCGCCGAAGGGTTCATCCGCTTCCCGGAGGAAGTTCCCCGGGTCCTGTCGGGAGGTGAGGTCGAGTTCACCGTCATTCGCGCGTACGGCGGAGCTGTGCCGGCCGAGATGCTGCTCGCCTGGGACGGGCAGGATGAGCCTGTCGCTGTACCCATCCCGTCATAGCCTCCTGGGGGTCGCCATGCTGCTGGGCTCCGACACTGGTGGCCCTGCCCGACCCAGTCGAGGTACGCCTGGGCGCCCTAGTTTCGGAACGGATGTCCGCCGCCCGCCAGCCACCCGGGTCGGCGACCGCCTTGCGGCTGGCGGAGAGCACGGTCCGCCCATCGCCGGCCGCAGCGACCGCCCCGCCACCACGTCGTCGGAGTGCGGACGTCACTCAGCTGCTCGATCACCGG
The DNA here is from genome assembly GCF_054462275.1 of Micromonospora sp. SD19. NCBI lineage: Bacteria > Bacillati > Actinomycetota > Actinomycetes > Micromonosporales > Micromonosporaceae > Micromonospora > Micromonospora sp. SD19. Next base: position 84,325 of record NZ_JBTLMN010000009.1, on the reverse strand, counting down.
GATCAGCCCTCTTGAACCGCCCCGGATCTTCTAGAGACACAGGGCTGGCGCTCGTCCCCATTCGGGAGACAGGCAAGACGGAGCAATGACTCCTCCGGACGAGCCGACAGGTCCGAGGACGTGACCCATTCGGGTGCTTGTGACCGCTCGCGACGGTTCGTACCCTGGCCGTCTCACTCCTGATAGGACTTCGCTTGTGCCGATGCGGCGACCCGCCACCGACGAGGCCGTGCTGACGGTCATCGGGATCGTCGCCAAGACACTCTTCGCCTATTTCGGACCGCTCGGCACGCTCGTCGGCGAGACCACCGGCGAGGTCCTCAAGCTCTTCCAGCAGTCCGACCCGCCCGGGCGGAAGCTGAAACGTCAGCTCGAGGAGATCGCCGACAACATCACGACCAGCGCGTTGCAGCCGCACGAATACTCGACGATCCCGGACAGTGACCTGGCCGGTGCGGTCACCGCCGTCGGCATCACCCTGGAGAGGGTGCCGATCGGCAAGACAGCGATCGAGAAGAGCCGGCTTTCCGCGGAGGCTCTCTACAAGTTCTATCGGGCCGAAGATCCGGGGCGGCCGGACGATCTCGGCGAGGCCGCACCGGCCTACAAAGAGGTTCTGCGGGCGGTGTGCGTGCAACTCATCGACGTACTGCGGCACTCCGACGCGGCCCAGGGCATCGCGATCAGCGTGCTCTTCGAACAGCTGCGTACGCTAACCGCCGAGTTCGACCGGCCGATCAACCTGGCCGCGAACATGGCCGCCGTCGGCGACGAGCAATACCGGCCGTTCTACCGATCACGGGCCGGCCTCGTGCTGGCCTGGATGCGGTTGGTCGAATCGCCCTTGGCGACAGCGAATGTCCGCCGGATCAGCCTTCCCCGCGCCTACGTGGAGCTGAACGCGCGCGTCGACGGCCAGGTACTGCCGCTGCGCCAAGCTCTTGCGCGCCGCCGACGAATTCTGCTCACCGGTCCGCCAGGAATCGGCAAGACCACGACCCTGCGCAAGCTACTGCTCGACGTGCTCCCTGCGAGCCGGCCGGACGTGATCGAGGGCTGGGGTCTAACCGTGCCGTTCCTGCTCGATCTGCACGAGCAGCCAGCCGTCCCGCCGGTCGACAAGGCGCCCGAACTCATGAACCCGTCGATGACCGCAGGCCCGCACAACTGGCCGGGGCAGCTCGCCGCAGCCGGGCGAGCCACGATCCTGGTTGACTGCCTTGAGCCGCTGCTCTGCAAGGCATCCGACGCCGCGTTTCATCATGACGCGCTCGCCGGCTTGATCGCCTCGGCCGCGGACTCCATCGTCATCCTCGCCGCTCGCGAAGGCACCTTCGACCCCGCCTGGCCAGCTGGTCATGGTTTCACGACGGTCTACCTGGAGCCGCTCACCGCCAGCCAGGCCGGCGAGGTCGCCCAGCAGTGGTTCGCCGCGGTCGCAGCGGAAGTGCCCGACGACCAGGTCGCTATGGTCGAACGGCGCGCCGCCGAGTTCGCCACGGGTGTTGCGGCCCTTCCCAGTGTCGCCGAGTTGATGTGCACACCACTGATCGTCGCACTCGCCTGCGAAGAGTTCCTGTCCTGCGGACACCGCCTGCCCGACGACCTCGCCCGGCTTATGAGCGGAGTGCTCGCTCGCCTTGCCGAGCGGGACGCTCGCTCCTGCCCGGAGCCGCAACCCAGCCCCGACGAGGTGCGTCGCGCCCACCAGGAGATCGCCCGGTGGGCTGCCCTCAACGGTGATCCGTTTCCTCGCAACCTGCTCACGTCCTACATGGCTGCCAATGCGCCAGGCAGTCAGCCCAGCGCCGATGACGTGATCAACTATCACTCGATTCTGCGCCCGGACGGCGCCCGGCTCCGGTTCGTCGCCCCCGCTCTGCGCGACCAGCTCGCCGGCGCAGTCCTGGCCGCCGACTTCTCTATTCCTTACCTGCTAACGGAGGCTCGACGGATCGAGCGCTCCGGGATGGTCGGTGCTGCCATCGCCTATCTGGATCCGGCCCTCGCCGGAGGGCTGGTCGCCGACCTTCTCGGCGAGGCTAACGCGATGCGCGGGCAGAGGCCAGAGCGCCGAGCGCTGATTCGAGCCGCGGCTTTGGGGGCGGCTGCAGTGCCCGGCATCGATCCCAAGCTGCGTCGCAGAGCGATGGCGGCGGATGCGCGCTTCGGGCGTCGGCGCCCGAACCCGTGAAACACCGGTACGGACGGCAAGATGATGGAGCATCGGGAGGAGGATCCGCAGCATGAGAAGCGATGAGATCGCCTGGCCGCTGAGCGCGAGCATCGTCCGGCGGGCACTGATCGTGTGGCTGGGCATTCCTCACCCCGCCGACGGCTCATCTCTTGATCTGATCATGGCCGAGGAGCCGAGCGCCTTGATCGTGCGACGGGTGATGCGTCGATTGGAGGAAATTCAGGAGCAGGTAGCAGGCCGGCTCGTCGAATACATTGATTGGTCGCCCCGACCGGGTCAACCCGCCGACGAGGAACGCGCCTGGATCGCCGGTGCGGTGAACAGCCAAATCAACCTTGCCGCCCTGACTCAGGATGGTCTTCGTGGCACCGGATATGACCCGGTTGCGGTGGCCGGTCTAATCAGGGCCCGGACCGCGAGCGACCGGCAGCTCACGCGTCATCTGTCGCCGAGTGGACAGGCACTGTACGAAAGCATGGTCAACGCCTCCGCGGCGATCTTCGTCGCAGTCGCCCGTGCGGCGGCACCCGGTGCCAGAAACGTCATCAAGGCTCTCGCTGAGGACGACTACATCAGGGACCGTGTAAGGAATGCACTGGTCCACTTGCCGTCGCGGTTCCACAACGATCCGGAAGACACCGAGCAGCTCTACCGCACGCATCTGGCCGACTCTCTCGATCGCGTCGAACTTGTCGGCTTCCCCCTAGGGAAACGCACCGGCCAGGAACAGCTCACCGCCACTTTCATCCGGCCGGACGTGCGCCTGCACTCCACGCCCGTACCGGTGGACTGGGCCTTGGCCGACCAGCCCCGGCTGTTCCTGCACGGTCCAGCCGGCTCCGGCAAGACCAGCATCCTCAAGTGGCTGGCGGTCGCTGTCGCCCGCCGCCACGGCGACGGCCTCCTCACCGGTCTCGCCGACACCCTCCCCATGTATATCCAGGTGCGCCAGCTCGTCCCAGGCCGCCTGAGCACAGAGCTGCCCGAGCTCGCCTTCTCGCGGCCGACGGCGGCGCTCATCGCTGGCCGACTTCGGAAGCGAGCCGCGGCCGGTTCCCTTCTGCTGCTCATCGACGGTCTCGACGAGACTCGCCCCGCCGACCGGGACCGCATCCTGAACTGGCTCGGCGAACTTGTCCGGCGGTACCCCGAATGCCGGTATGTCGTGACCTCCCGCAACGATGTCGCCGAGGAACTACTGCCGCCACGGTTCACTCCGGCCCGGGTGCTGCCGCTAGAGCGCGACGGCATCATGCGGCTAGTCCGCCAATGGCTGGGTGCCCTGACAGACGGAGATCCTCCGGCGGCGACGAAGCAGGCCCGCCGCCTGATCGACCTGATCGACGACGACGGCCGCCTCGGCGAACTGGCGTCCAGCCCGCTCATGTGCTCGCTGATCACCGTCCTCTATACACAGCGAGGCAAATCCGCACTCCGCGGTCCGAGCATTCACGAGCCGCTGGCGGAGATGCTGGCGATCCGACGAGACAACGAGCGCGCCATCGGCGACAGCGGCCGCTGGACGTACCGCACTATCCGGCAGCTGCTGATGGCGCTCGCGGCCGCCATGGTATTCCGAGGCAGCGACGAGCTCGCTGAGCCGGAAGTCCTCGACATACTCGAACGCGAGTTTGCCGACAGGCCGGAAATTCATGAAACGCCGACGGTCGCCTACGAATACCTGCGCACCCGGGTCGGGTTGCTCACCGAACCGGTTCCAGGACGGCTCGGCTTCGTACATCGCACGTTCCGTGACTACCTGTCCGCCCGTGAGGTCCTCGACGAAAAGCTGTTCGACAAGGCGGTCGACCACGCACACGACCCGTCATGGCGCGAGGTGCTCGTCACCGTCGCAGCACTCGCCGACCACAGCGACGCCGACCGGTTCGCAACGCTGCTACTCCGGCGTTACCGCAACGAACCAGCCCGGCGCGTTCTGCTCGGCCCGGTCACGCAGAACTGCCTGGCAAGCATGCACTGGCTCAGCCCCAACATCCGCCAGGAAGCCGACGTTGCCTGGCAAGAGCTATTGCCTGGCGGAGGCTCACAAGTCTTCATCGTGGAGATACCGCGCCAGGAGGGCTGGGAGCCGCTGGCCCGATGGCTGCGGATAGAGTCGTCAACCAGGTTCGACGAGCCAGTGTCGGTCACACCCGACGAGGGCGACATGATTCATCGCCTACTGATCACCGGTCGGCCCGGCCTGCGCCTCGGCCAAGTCGTGGAGACCATGACCGAATGGGCCCGGATGAATCATCGCAGCGTGATCGTCCGTGACGCTGTGGGCACCGAGATTACAATCCACCCCAGCCAGCTGCGATCGAGGTCCATTTGAGCGGTTCTCGGCGACGACAGTTGCCCGCATCGGCTCGGTCACCGGGGGTAAGGTCGCTGACTTTGCGGACGTGGCGCATTCTAGGTAACGCGTCGTGGCGATCTGGGTGCCCCTTTTCGTCAGCGAGCCCTGGGCCAGCACCATGGCCTGCAGGTGAAGCAGGGCGATCACGGAAGGACGTGGTCGACGGGGAGCCGCCTCTGCCCGTTACCGATGGCCCTATCAGCCGAGGGTCCGCGCTGCCCGCTCTAGGAGTTGGCCGTATGTGACGACCTCCAGCCGCGCCAAGTGACTGTTGTACACCCGAAGCACCTCTTCAATCGCTCCGGCTGAAAGGTCCGCTTGGTACTGTGGATGGCCGACCACGACAGTCGCGCTTGCTCGGCGTGTGTCGATACCGTGCTCGGCGAGGATCCCAGCACGGTCCTCATCTAGCCCGACGAGGTAGTTCATTGCCTGACCGACCGCGCGGTGGACCACGTTGGTCGTTACCAGGCCGTTTCGCTGGTGAGTAACAATCCGGACATTGGCTCGCTTCAACTCAACCACGTGAAGTGAGCCGTCCGGACGCAGTAGTGGAAGGTCAAGTTCTGCACCGTTGAGCAGCCGCCGTTTACCGAGCCCCGGAAGATACTGCCCTCCGAAGACCCAAAGGTTTTTTTGCATCGCCTGCTGCAACTCATTTTCCGTGCTGTGTCGGTTATTCACCACACAGAATAGGTCGTGCAGCGACGCTGCCCGGACCCTGGCCTGGGCGACTCGCGCAAGATCATCCAGGTCCATTTGTCCTGGGATCACCGGAAGATCGTCCGAATGCGCTGGTAGTGTTCTGAGCCGGTCCTCCAGCACCTCGCGGAGCCAGGCATACTTCTGGGCATCCAACCCGGCCTCGCGATAGCGGCCAGGGTGGTGCTCATCCTCGACAATGAATCCTGGCGAGTCGCGTAGTCGTTCCAGATGTTCGCGCACGTCAGACGCAGTCGCGCCAGCATTGTTGCACACCACGTCATCAACATGGAGGAGCGCGACGCTGGTAGCCAGCGCAACGGTGCCGCGCACTTGCTGGAGGTACTTGTCACGCGAGTCCGCGAAGAGCTGATACTTGATCTCGACATCCGGGCGAAGCATAGTGTTCATCGCGTAGCCGAGCGCGTCCTCAATTCGCTCCAGAGCGTCCTCGTCGCCGTCGTCTCGACAAACTTTCTCGGCGTAGCGGAGCAGCGTAAGCAGGTCACGACCACCGCGATAGGGTCGGCGCTCACCGACGTGCCTCAGCGCATCATCGATCAGCTGCTGCAGGGCCTCCGACCCACCAAGTTCTTTGATCCGCACCAGCAGCCGCCGCAGCGTGGAGTCCGATCGGATGCGCATCCATAAACCGTAATGCCCGCCTTCCTTCCCTCCGCCGCTGCCGCTCGGATAAGAAGAGTTTTCGGCGGCACAAAACTCGCGCTTCGGATGAATCGGACCGTTACGTCGGAGGTACGTGTCGGACCCTTGTGTCATTCCTAAACAAGTGACGCAGGTTCATCGGCATCCGCCCCTGGTCTGGAGCGGAGCCGCCGGCGTCGATACCTTCGGGCGCGCCGAAGAGGTCTCCAACCTGAAGGGCCTGCTCAGGACGTTGTCCATGGGATCGGTGTCTCGGATGACGGAACTGCGGCGGACTCCAGCAAGCTCACCCGCAACCCTCCACATCGATAGGCAGCACGCCTACAGACATGGCTTCCGGCGTACCGGGACGCCGGCGGGCGCCAGCCGTCCCGGGAGCAGCAACGCCTGACCACTTCGACCTCTACTGGGAGGTCACGCCGCACCGCTCGACCTCCATCACCCCAGGTCAAAGCACCTCGTCTCCGTCCGGCATCGGTGAGCACTTCGGGCGCGCAGACCACTTCGCCAACCTGCACCCAATCTGCTCCCAGTCGCAAGGCCCCCGCAACCAACGGCTCCTTACCGCCTTGAGCTGCGCACATTCCCCTACCAGGCGACATAGAGCGCTGTCGACAGCTACGCAGAAGCGCAGAGCACTCCGCGGGAAACAGGACGCCGCACCTGCTCTGACCTGGGAGAACGTGGAGCCGCAGGCAGGGGTGGGTGCAGTTGAGTGCTGTTCGATGCGGTTGGATGCAGTTCAAAGCTGTTCAGGGCACCCCGCTGCTCCCAACCTGCTCCCCCTAGACCGGGCTCGCACCGGGCCGCCGACCGCTCGTGACCTGCCGGCCCAGCGCTACGGTCGGCACCAGCGCTGGCTCCCTCAGCCGCATCGGTCGATCGGGAAGCACACCCACGATCACCGCGCCTTATCAGCGGCGGAAGCGTGTATGTGACCTTGGTGTGCTACGCCGTGCTGCTCGCTCTGCCATCAGGCAGGAGACCGCCGCAACGAAGAGTCGATCGCGACGGGCTCTCCAGGGCGAGAGCCGACGCGTACCGCTCGCTCAGGCGTCCTGCTGTGTGCGGATGTCCAACTTTCCCGCCAGCCAGTCCGACTGGGGCACGGCCGATCCCCGGATGCCGAGACTCGCCCGGGCCGCCTGGTAGAAGCGATCGCGTGTCTCGTTGGCATGGCCGAGCCCAGCAGCCAGCTCGAACCCCGCGGAAGTCATGCCGCGGGCGTAACGGGCGATGTCCGTCACTGCGGCGCGCCACTCGCGGGCCGCAGTGATCGATGTGGCGTCGCCCAGGAGAAGGACACTCTCCCATGTCTTTGTGCGCCGGATATCGGCCTCTTCCATGTTGGCCAGGGCGTGTTCACGATCGACACCGTGACGAAGCGCGTTCAGGTTGGCGATCCGGAGCGCGTACGTGTGCACTTCCTTGACTGCGTTGGCGAACTCGACGTACGCCTGAAGCCGGCGCTCGTCCCACCGCGCCGCCTGCTGGCGCTGCCACCGCGAGCGGTCCGCGATCAAGGTGGCGAGGATGGTCCCGCCTGTTCCGACGAGGACGCCGAGCAAAGCCGGCAGTTGGTCCATCAACGCGCTCATGCTTTGATGGTGCACGGGTGCCACAACCGATAGGCGTCTGCCCGGCAAGGCGCCCGACCTTCGGCGTGACCGCGCGACCAGCGGCATGTGTGTGCATCTGATCAAGCGTGGTTCTCGAGTCGCTCAGGGGAGAAGGGTGCGCCCCTCCCAGGTGCCGTGTTCGGACAGAGGGCGGAACCGCATGAACGCGGATTCGTGGTGGAAGTCCCGGCGATGCTGTTCAGCCATGGCGACGGTGTGTGTATGGGCCTGTGGGACGGCGCTGCGGCCGTGGACCATGTCGGTCATCTCGCGGACGCTGCGCCAGATCGTGAAGGTGGAAAACGTGTGGGGCGGGCGTACCGCTGCGGTGGCGAACGTGGTGCCGGGGTGACCGGCGACCAAGCGTTCGACGGGCCGCCCCCACTTCAGGAACCGGGGTAGTTCGAGAACCTTGAGCCGGGCGAGGGTGACGGCCACGATAGGCTCCTGCGGATCCCACCGGCCCGCCTGCACCGGCAGGCCAGCGAGGGCGGCCACCTCGCCGTAACGCCGCAAGTACTGCAGTCGCACATGCCATCCGTCGTCGAGCTGCCGCCCCAGATCGTCGTCTGCGAGGAACCGCTCCAACGCCGATTCGTCGTCCCATTCGGCGAACATCGCAAGGCGTCGCAGCTGCATCCGTTCCACCGACAACGCCGGGGAGCCGAGTCGCATGAGCGCGAGGCATTCGGCGTGCCGCAGCCCAGCCGCCCGAGGCCTGCGACGCAGTGTGCGCAAGGTCAAGGCCGGCGGAAGCAGCGCGAGATGGAACGAATGCATCATCGGCCCATGATCCCAGTCGTCCGCACCCGCGTCCCTCCCACAGCGTGCGGGCTGGCGACGGCGGCAGGCGGACGTTGGCTTCGCCGGCAGCGGTTCAGCACAGAGGCCCAATGACAGTCTCATCAGCCCCGTCGCCGTCTGACGAGGCTCAGTCCCCACAGAATCCCCTGAAGACTGCCGAAGACGAAGATGTCCAGAGCCCCGGCAAAGTCGTCAAGTGATGCCGAGTAGTGCCAGCGGGCGGTTGCTGTCGCGGGCGTGATGTCGGTTGGCGGCGGCGATGTTGGTGACTCCGCTCAGGCGTAGGGCGCCGATCGCGGCGTTTCGCAGTGCGGCCATGACCTCGGGTCCGGTGCCGATGCGGATCTGGCTGCGGTCCCCGTCTTAGGTGACGTCGCGGACCCAGTGGACCTTGTCTGGATCGACCAGTGCCCGCAGATCCAGCCGGCCAGTTGTGCCGGTTTCGCCTGGTGGACGCGGAGATCGGTGATGGCGTAGACGGTCTCGGTGGTGAAGCGTTTCGGCTGGTCCAGTCGGCGTCTGCGGCGGCGGATCTGGATGGCTTGGACGGCGTGCGGGAAGTCGATGCCGGTGGAGATCGTCAGGATTCTCAGGCTGCGGATCTCGCGGCGGCCGTGTCCGCGGTCGCAGTCACCGGTGGCGTCCGGAACGGCCCGCCAGGGCAGTGCTGTGAGCTCGGCGTGCAGGTGGGGCTGGTTGGCCTTTGACGGTCAGGATCCAGTGCGCGCCGCGCTCGGCAAGGTAGGTGACGTGCTCGCGTTGGCAGTGCAGGGCGTCGGCGGTGATCACGGCGTCGCGCAGGTCGCTGATCTGGTCGAGCAGCGGCGCGACCCGGGTGATCTCGCCGGTCTTGCCGTCGACGTCGATGCTGGCTAGGACCACACCGGTGGCCTGGTCGCAGGCGGTCATCACGTGCCGGGGCAGGGGTGTCGGTGGTTCGGGAGCCGCGCAGGGTCTTGCCGTCGACGGGATCGCCCGGCCGGCCGTCGAGGTGGTGGCGGTGGCCCGGCCGGGAGCCAGACACTGATCGCCGCGGTCAGTAGCTGCGGGTCCAATGCCTGCAACAGCCGACGGATCATCGCCTCCGACGGACGCCGGTCGGCAGTCATACCCAAGGCGAGAGCCGTCGTGGCCGGCACGTCGGCGACTCATTCGGCGATCGCGGTGTACGAGCGGTAGCCGGCGACCACAGCACACACGGCTGCGGGGACCACGACCGTGAGCCGGTGGGCGGTGCTACTAGCTGTACACCTTCCGCTGCCCCGGATCATTCGATCACCCCCGGCCACCGCCATGCAGTGACAGGGCCTTGCGGAGGCTGGGTCGGCCAGGTGATCCGCCTTGGCGCGGAGCTTGTGGCCGTGAGCGGAAGCGTTCAAGTCGGAGCCTTGGAACCGGTTCGGGGCAGCTCCTAGCATCCAAGTCACAGCCCACCCACGTCATGACGCGACGTTTCACGCGATCAGCACACCAACGGACGCGCGGGCATACCAAGGGAGTCTCAATGACGACGGTCCTCGGTTTAGGCGGTTCAGGCCACGACTGGTCGGCGTGCGCGATCCGCGGCGACAGGGTCATCGCGATCGATGAGGAACGGCTGACCCGGCACAAGTACGGCGTCGGCTCCGACCTTCTGGCCGGGGTCAGCCGTCGCGCGGTGCTGGACGCGCTGGGCGAGGCGCCCGGCGATGTCCAGCACGTGGTCGGCTGCGACCTGGTGCCCCGCACGTTCACACACGCCTACCGGGACCGCCTCGTCCGGATCAACCACCACCTGGCCCACGCCTACAGCACGTTCGTCGCCTCCGGCTACCCCGATGCCGCGATTCTCGTGTGTGACAACTCGGGCAGCCTGCTCTCCGGCCAGCGCGTCGGCGGCTCGGGCCGGGTCGCGGAAACGATCAGCTACTACCGGGGCAGCCCCGACGGGATCACGCTGCTCGACAAGGTCAGCGGTGCGCACCACGTGGAAGCGACGAGCGAGTCCGCGTACTACCAGCCGGGGTCGACCGACAACTCCCTTGGGCAGTTCTACCGCAGCGCGAGCCTGGCGATCGGGCTGTCCTACGTCGCCGACGGCTCGCAGACCCACCCGGTCAGCGAGGACGGCAAGACCATGGGGCTTGCCCCCTACGGCGACGCCCGGTTCGTCGACGACGTCGTCAGCCTCATCTCATTCCTGCCCGACGGACAGTTGCAGATCTCCGCGAACGAGGTCGACCGCACCTTCGCCAAGCTCGTCGAGGGTGGCGATTTCAAGGTCAAGGCCGCTCTGGCCCGCGCGGCCCAGCAGGCGCTGGAGCAAGGGCTGTTGCACTGCGCCCGCGCGCTGCACGCGCGCACCGGAGCGACGAGACTCTGCCTGGCCGGTGGGGTGGCACTCAACAGCGTCGCCAACGGGCGCATCCTGCGCGAGACACCGTTCGAGCGCGTCTTCGTGGTGCCCGCCGCCGGTGACAACGGCATCTCCCTGGGCTGCGCCTACTACGCCGCACACCAGCTCGAGGGTCGGGCCATCGCCGACCTACCTCGGCTGACCGACGCCTACCTCGGCCCGGTCTACCTGCCGTCGCAGGTCGACGAGGCCATCAGCAAGGGCGGCCTGGTCATCGAGGAGTGCACGGACCTGCCCGACCGCGTCGCCGAGCTTCTAGAGGCAGGAGCCTTCATCGCCTGGTTCGACGGCGGATCGGAGTTCGGTCCGAGGTCACTCGGGCACCGCAGCATCCTGGCCGCGCCCTACCCAGGTGACGTCAAGGACCGGCTCAACGACCAGGTGAAGTTCCGGGAGTGGTTCCGCCCCTATGCTCCCGTCGTCCTGGCTGAGCACGCGACGGAGTATTTCGATCTCACGCAGGAATCGCCCTACATGCTGATCGTCGCCAACGTGCTGCGGCCCGACGCGATCCCGGCGGTCACACACGTCGACGGTACTGCCCGGGTACAGACCCTTAGCGAGACCACCAACCCTCGCCTGCACGCGATGATCACCCGCTTCGGCGCCCGTACCGGCGTCCCCGTGGTCCTCAACACCTCGTTCAACGTGGCCGGTCAGCCGATCGTGGAGACCCCCGAGGACGCGGTGCAGGCCTTCGTGTCGATGCGCCTCGACTACATCGTCATCGGTGACCGGCTCTTCAAGCATCCACACCGGAACATCTACCGCTGAACCCGAGATGTGGCCGTGGGTGATCCGGGTGCCACCCCGGCCACGGCCACGTCGATTCGCGCCCCGGGGTCTTTACAACAACCCGGCCGCGTCGTGCTCAGGGTGCGAGCGCCGCGGACGCGTAACACGCCTCCACGATTGACAGTATGTCGCGTACGCAGTCCAGCGACCGCTTGGTTGTCGCGTCATCGTCGCAGGTCACGAGGTCGTCGAGTAGCCGGTCGTATTCAGCGCCGACCCTCGTGTCAGGCAGCATCACCTCCTCGACCCTTCCCGCGCTGCGGACGTGCAAAGACGCCCTCGCCAGCCGGTGCGGGCTGAAGCCGAACGTGGTGCGCAGCTGCGCCGACGCGTCCGTGCCGTGCAGGGTGATCGTCGTCTGGTCGACCTCCTCGTGCGACGCCCAGGCGAACCGCAGTCCCAGCGCGTAGCTGTCGGTGGTCACCAAGCCGGTCAGCTGATCCTCGACATCACCCGCATACATCTGAGCACCACCAGGAGTAGCCGCGGACGACGGCTGCCACAGCGCGGACCAATCCGGTCGGCGCAGGAAGTCCGACGTGGCGGTGGCAACGGCGGCGCGTACCCGGACCGGGCCCCAGAGGTCGTGGGCGACATCGAGCACGTGCCAGCCGAGGTCGACGAGAGCTCCCCCACCGGCGCTGGCGCTGCTGGTGAGCCAGCGGCGTTGCGGGATTCCTCGGCCACGTACCCAGCTCAGTTCGGCAAGTCGCGGTGTGCCGAGCCGGCCGGAGGCGACGATGTCGCGCAGCGCGGACACGTCGGTACGGTGGCGCGCGGCGGCCGAGAGCGCCAGCGATCCACCGCCGTCGGCAGCGGCGGCCTCGAGCCGGTCGATCTCGTCGACGCGCGTGCAGTTCGGTTTCTCCAGGACGACTCGGCGCCCCCGCCGCAGGAACCACTCGGCGATCTCGGCGTGCGTGTGGTTGGGGGTGAGCACGAAGACCATGTCGACGTCGTCGACGGGCACGTCGCGGTAGTAGGGGCGGACCGGCACGCCGCCGAGGAGGACGGCCGCGCGCTCGGCCGCCGCGACGGTCGGTTCGACCGCCCCGACCACGGTGATAGCGGGGTGAGCCAACAGCCGAGGCAGCCATACCTCCGTGGCGACCCAGCCCAACCCGACGACGACCGTCCTCATCGAACCCTCGTGGGCCGTCGGGTGGCGATCCCCGCGAGCACCTTGGCCACCGCCGTAGCTACCTGGGCGGTGTCGGCCGAGGAGCCGAGCAGCGTCCGGTGGTGCAGCCAAATGCCCCGCATGCCGATCTTCTCACTGGCCGGGCATCGTTCGGCGAGGTCCTCGACACTGGGCAGCCCGTGGACCGGTCCGGCCCAGAACGCGGGCGTGCGGTAGACGGGCGGGTAGTTCACGAAGGCCGGGATTCCCTCGGCGAGCAGTGCCTCCACCACCAGCGCGCGGTCCACGTCGTCGTTTTCCAAGGTGAACATGGCCATGTAGTGCGGGTTGAGATCGCAACGGACGTCGCGCCCCTGCGGGCGGATGCCGTCGATGCTCGACAGCGCCGCGGAGAGCTCCCGCCAGCGGGCCTCGCGACGCGTGGTCTGCTCGGCAAGGCGGACGAGCTGGGCACGCAGGACGGCCCCGCTGAATTCGTTCAGCCGGAAGTTCGACGACGGGGTGCGGTGGGCATAGACACGGTCGCCGATCGGGCGCCCGCAGCTGTGCCGGACGAAGGCCTCCTCGTACCACGCCTCATCGGGCAGCAGGACGGCGCCGCCCTCGCCAGCGGTCATGAGCTTGCCGTTCTGGAAGCTGAAGCAGGCGATGCTGCCGAACTCGCCGAGGCGCTTGCCTTCCCAGGTGGCGCCGTGAGCGTGCGCGGCGTCCTGGACGATGGTGACGCCGTGGCGGCTGGCCCAGGCGCCGATGGCGTCCAGGTCGGCGATCTGGCCGGCCATGTGGACGGGTATGACCGCCTTGGTACGCGGGGTGCGCACCGCCTCCAGCTGCGCCGCGTCCAGGCAGTAGGTGTCGGTGTCCACGTCGACCGGCACTGCGACGCCGCCGAGACGGGCCACCGCGTTGGACGTCGAGATGAAGGTGAACGCGGGCACGATGACCTCTTCGCCGGGCGCGAGGCCGATGAGTTCCAGGGCGAGTTCGAGCGCGTGCGTACCGTTGCTGACGGCGAGCGCGGCGGGGGCCCCGTGGAACTCGGCGAACTCACGCTCGAACTCGTCGACCTCGCTACCGCCAGCCCGCCACCACTGGCCCTGCTCGAGAGCACGGATCAGCGCGGCGCGTTCGGTGTCGTCATGGTATGGCCAGGCAGGAAAGGGGTCTCGGCGTACTGGAGTGCCACCGTCGATGGCCAGCGTCATGATGATTCTCCTCGGTTGCTCGACTGAAGCCACCGGTCCGCGCAGACGGCCTGCAGATATCCGGCCGCGCTGCCGTCGCCAGACAGCAGCTGGGGCAGGGCGATGACTGCCGGATCTCGGTGCTGAGTGATGAACCGCCGCAGATTGAGGTCGTGCTCCTCCCATCGGTTGGGGCGCGGGTGGGAAAGGTGGATGCCGTTGGCCTGCTCGGCGAGGTGGAACGCGGCGCCGGCGATCATCAGCCGGTAGCCCAGCTCAAGATCCTCGCAACCCCAGACCTGACCGTATGACTCGTCGAACCCGCCGAGGCGCTGCCAGGTCCCCGCGAGCATCGACACGTTGGCTCCCACGCAGGCGAGCCACGGGGCCACGGCGGGCACCCTGCCCGCTGCCATGTCGCCCACGAGGCGTTCCAGGGAATTGACGAACGTACGCCCGAAGTCGCCCCCAACCGCCGTCGAATAGGGGTCGGCGGGCGCTGCGTCGAGCAGCCGGGCGGCGCTGGGCATCTCCCGCAGCGGACCGTGCACGACGAGGTCCGCGCCGGGTTGCGCGCTTCCGATCGGCCGATCGGTGCCCTGCAGGTGAGCCGCGATGTGCGCGGTGACGAAATGCGGCGGAACGAGGATGTCGTCGTCAATGAAGATCAGTAGGTCGCCGTCAGCGGCTCGGGCACCGGCGTTGCGGGCGGCCGCCCGGCCTACCCCGGTCAGCCGGACGACCCGCAGATTGAGCCCCTGCCCGGCTGCCCCGGCGATGACCGTCAGGGTGTCGTCGGCCGCGCCGTCGTCGACGACGACGACGTGGAAGTCGGTATCGGACTGACGCTGGAGCCCGGCCAGGGTCGCGCCAAGGGACGCCGCCTTGTTCCGGGTAGGTATCACGATGCTTGTTCGCACAGGTCAACCCTTCTGGTGTATGCCACGGCGGGCCCGGGGTCGCGTTGGGGGTGGGCCGCCAGTTCCACCCGGCCGCGTCGCGCGACGAGCATGGCTCCGGCGAGGGACGCGTCGGCACCGAACCAGGCGCGCGCGATCACCGGCAGGGGACGACCCGGACGCCAACGACTCTCCAGCGCCGCTGTCACTCGCTGGGGCAGGTCGTCCAGCGCGTGACCGAGACCGCCGCCGAGGTGCACCCGGGCGGATTGGACGAGTTCGCTGACCGCGATGATCGCCTGGGCCAGGGCGGAGGCGGCCTCGTCGCAGACCCGTACCGCCCAGCGCCGTCCTTCGCGCGTCCCGGTGACGAGGTCGGCCTCGGTGGTGGGGCGCCGGCGCAGGCGGGTGGCCCGGGCGGCCAGGGCGGCACCCGAGGTGCTCGCCTGCAGGCAGCCGGTACGTCCGCAGCGGCAGGTCGGCCCCACCCGGTCGATCGGCAGGTGCCCGATCTCCCCCGCCGTGCCGAATGCTCCGGTGATCAGGCGCCCGCCGCTGACCAGACCACCGCCGACACCCGTACCGATGCCCACGTACGCAAGATCGGCGCAGGCGGCCGCGTCGGCTTCGGCGAGCGCGGCGAGGCCCCCGTCGTCGCCGATGATGGTCTGCGCGCCGGCGGCATCGGCAATCACATCGCGGACCGGTTGGCCGGTCCAGGACGGGCGGCTCGGCCAGGTGACCACACGGCCATCGGCGTCGAGGGTGGCGGCGCAGGCGACGCCGACCCGGCCCACCTGTCCGCCGAGTTGCTGGCGGGCCTCGCGCAGGGTCCGGGTCAGCTGTTGCAGGTCCGATCCGCTCCACGGCTGGCGGGCGACGAAGCAGCGGGTGCCGCGTTCGCCACGGACGGCGAGCTTGGTGGCGCCGATGTCGACGGCGAGCCAGTAGGGCTCGGCAGCGCCGTGAGACGTCCCGCTCTGTTCCTGCACGATCCGCCCTTTCTCCTGGCCGAGTGGTGTCTAGCCGGGCTGCTCGCAGCGCTGGATGGAGAGCAGGAGGTCGACGCCGATCACCACGGTCTCGACGTCGCTGCCGCGGCCACGAAGAGCACGACGGCAAGCCTGCGGCCGACGTCGTGACGTGGTGGTGGTCGGTGAGATGCCGGACCGCGTACCCGTCCGACCGGCGTACCGGACGGGGAGCGTCCAGCCATGGGCCTGTGAACGGCACGACACCTCGGACTGGATGAGGTACATCCTCGGTGGTTCACCCCCACTCGAGGCCGCTGAACACCGTCTTTGCATGAGTGCGAGCCATGGCGTCCATCCCTTCGGCTGGCCTTGAGCATCGGTTCGACGTCCAATTCAGGATTTCGCGATCAACCTGCGATGTCACGGGCGTCGATAAGCCCGAAAGTGCTCTGACAGGTTCGTGTCGGTGCGCCCGGTCGGCATCTGCGACGAGCTCATTGAGGACCGCCGGTCGGGCTGCCGGCCGATGGCGGCGCGCAGCGGCCGATCCTGGTGGTAAAGCAACCCCAGCCGGGCCGCCGTCTCCGCCTTCGCCAGCTCCGCACCCAGATATCCGGCGTGGGTGCTTTCGCGCACCAGGCCGAGCCCGAGGATCCGCAGCAGGAGCGCCTCCGCGCTGCGCCCGGTCATCTCGTGCCCGGATGCCAGATCCTCCCGATAGTGCCGCACCGTGATCCGGCGGGTGGCATGGTCGACGCTGATCACGAAAAACCCCTCCCCCGCCGCCGCGATCGGCACCCGCCGTCGCATCCCGGTGACCTGCCGCAGCCGACTCCCGCTGGCGGCAAGCTCGGCGTCCAGCGCGTCGGGCACCGGCGTGGCGCGCAGCCGAGGTAGGCGCTCGATCCGGGCGACGAGCAATTGCGGGTCGTCGATCCCGATCAGGTCGTGGACCGCGACTCGCCGCCGGAACTCAGCAATGACGGTGGGCCGAAGCCCCGCGACCCGAGCCCGGTATCCGACCGCCCCGATGATCGTCCCGTTCTGGTCGCACCCGTTGGCGGCGAGGGCGAGCAGGCTCTGTCCCTGGCGGAAGAGCGGCGAGTCGTGCCCGCAGACGACGAGGTGGCGCAGGCATGGCGTTCTCAGCGCACCGATGACGAGCTGTTCGATGCCGAGGTTCGCCGTGGCCATCGGCGCGGCGATGGCCACCCTCGACGCCGATGTCAACCTGGCGGCGAGCGCGACGGCGGTCAGCGTACAGACGGCGACGTCTGCGGGGCCGGAGTCAGGCGGGGTCGGGCCGGTCACCATGTCGGCGCGCCGCCGTTGTAGCTTCGTGGCGCTCCGCCCGGGGTCACCTCTGGCAGGGTCGAGCTGATCGAGGAGACGTCGAGCCCGAGGCGGTGCAGCGCCATGCCGACCCGCAGCTGCTCGCTGCGGATGTGGTCAATGGCCTCGCGGAACCGGGCCTCGACCGCGGTGACCTGGCGATAGCGCTTGGCCTCATCCAGCCGGTCGTCGAGGACGTCGGTGAGGTTATCCATGAAGAACTCGTAGTTGGCCTGCCCCATCGCCTGGCGCTTGGTGTGCAGGAAGTCCTTGAACCGCTCCAGCACCTCGACGGCTCCGGGATTGGCATGGAAGCGGCGGTAGAGGCGGGAGACGAAGGTCTGCACGACCACGTTGAAGGTCTCGAACTCGAAGACCGCGGACTGCCCCGTGATGACCCCTCGTTGGTGGTAGTCGTCGTTGTTGTACAGCGAGGCGAAATGGATGCCGAGGCGCTGCACGCGCTCGTCGGCGTACCGGTAGTCGTAGGGGTCCAGGGTCGCTGCGTATTTCTCTCCGACCAGGCCGTCCTCCATCATCCGTCGCAGAATTCCCGTTCCCGGGTAGACCTCGAGGCGTTCGGTGAGCCGGCGCAGGTTGTGCCCGCAGTGGGCGCGCAGGAATTCGGCGTTCTCGATCAGGGTCTCGACGGTGGCGTACGGGTGGAACGGTATGAAGCCCATGGCCAGGTAGATACCGTGCTCGCGGAGCATCCGGATGATGCGCACGTTGTCCTCGACGGTGGCGCGCTTCTCCCACAGGTTGAGCTCGGCCGCGACGCCGGACTCGATACCGACGTTGACCTTCTCCAGCCCGCTCCTGACAAGCAGGTCCATCAGGTCGTGGTCTTCCGCGGTGTCGGCCCAGTTCTCGGCCCGCATGCAGATGTTGTAATAGATGTCGAGACCCCGGCCGAGGATGCCCTCGGCGATCTCGCGGACCCGCTTCTTGCCGACCCGCCCACCGTCGGGGTCCTCAAAGGTCGAGTCGACGAAGTCGAGCGTCCGAAACCGGTAGGTGTTGACCAGCACATCGACCTCGTCGACGACCGAGGACGCCGGCCGGCCGCGCCACGCCTTGCCGGCCTGCACCCGGTTGCCAAGGTTTGGCGCCGAGCAGAAGGTGCACTGGGCCACGCAGCCTCGGCTGGTGCTGACCCGGACGTACTCGAGTTTGTTGCCGTGGTTGACGAGCTGGTCGCGGGCCGGGTGCGGCAGCACGTCGAGATTGTGGATGAGCGGCCGAGGAGGATTCTGGCGCAACGCGCCGCCCTCGGCTCGATAGGCGACGCCGGGAATCGTGGTGAGGTCGCCACCGAGCGCGACCCGCTCGACGATGTCGAGAATGATCGGTTCGCCCTCACCGATGGCAACCAGGTCGGCGTCGGCGTTGACGCGGAGGATCTCGGTGCCGGTGAAGGTCCCGGCGGGGCCACCGCAAACGATCAGGCCTTCGGGGTACGCGAGGCGCAGCTGGCGGCTGAACTCGACGCAGCTGGGCACGTTGAGGCTCATCAGGGTGAAGCAGATGATCTGCGGTCGGGCCTCGGCGATCTCGGCGACGATGGCGCTGTAGTCCCCGTGTTCGGCTTCGCGGATGTCGCAGGTGACCCCGACCTGGCGCAGTACCGCAGCCATGTAGGCGACGCCGAGGTGTTCGGGCGACATCACCAGGTCCCCGTCGAGCAGGATGATGAAACTGACCCGGATCGACGCGGGATCGGTGATCCGTTCGTCCAACCCGATGGTGAACTCGCCAGGCTTGGCCCGACGCGGCACGAGGGGAAGATCCACGGTCATATGCCACTCCTATGTCCGATCGGGCTGGGTGTACATCCCGCGGCGCGACACGTCGCGGCCTTCCATGCTCGGCGGGGGCGCTATCCCGAGGTAGCCGAGCACCGTCGGGGCTACGTCGCGCATCTCCACGGGTCCGTCGCTGCGATCGCCACGGAGCCAGAACAGCGCGTCCTCGCGAGTGTGTGTGCCGGTGAGCGGACCGTCGACGGTCAGCTCGTCGACCGCCCAGCTTCCCCGCACCTGCACGCCGGGCGCTGGAACGATGACGAGGTCGGCCGCAGCCGCCCGACATGGGCCGTCGTAGAGATCGGTGCCGCGCAGCACCTCGGCGACGACCGGCTCGCCGACCTGGGCGTCGGTGATCGCACCCTCGGGCGTGCGCCGCAGCGCCAGCAGTCCGGCCGTGATCTCTTCGACGAGCTCGTCGACAGGCAGCTCGCGCCCTCGCGGAAACCGGCCGGCACGGTTGAGGAAGATCCGGCCTGGGTCGAGGGCGAAGGCGGTGGTGGTTTCGTCGAGTTCGGTCAGCGAGCCCGCGTCGCGCGGCAGGGCGAGGTACCCAGCCTGGCGCAGCCATGCGTTGACGTGGAACTGCGTGGTCACGGGGCCGAAACCGTGGTCGCTCACGATCATCAGCCCGCCGTCGCCGGCCCGTTCGGCGAGCTCGTGCACGGCCGCGTCGAGGCGACCGTAGAAGTCGAGGATCCGCTCGTGGACGGGCGAGTTCTCGTCCATCAGGTCGCGCCACAGGAAGTGGTGCACCCGGTCGGTCTCCGTATAGACGCAGACCGCGAGCTGGGCGTCCTTTCCGCCGGTCGGGCCCGGGGTGTCGAGGATGTGGCGGAAAGCTTCCCGGCGTGCGGCGAGCGCGGCGTCGACGCGGTCCATGAAGGCGAACGGATCGGCGTGCACGTCGCCGACGGTCACGTCGAGCTGGTACCCGATGTCCTGCAACGGTTTGCGAACCTCGGGCGGGTAGACTGCCCGGTCGAAATCGGGTGCCACGAACCCGGACAGCAGCACCCCACGCATCGGCGGCGCCGGGTAGGTGCCGGGCACGTTGAGCACCACGCTACGCCGGCCGCCAGCGCCGACGGGGTGCCAGACGGGGGTGGCCCTGAGGTCGCGCAGGTTTGGAAAGTAGGTCTGGTAGCTGCCGGGCCGCAGGTCGATGAAGCCGTAGATGCCGTGCGTCCCGCAGTCGGCACCGGTCAGGAAGCTGGCCCAGGAGGTGGAGCTGATGTCCGGGATCGGCGCGCGCAGCGGTCGCAGCGTCGCCTGCGGCAGGAGCTTGGCGACCTGGGGCATGACGGCCTGGTCAGCGAGCAGGCGCAACAACCAGTGCGGTACGCCGTCGAGCCCGATCACCAGCATGTCGTCGGCTCGGCCGGTCATCGCGGCACCCGTGCCTCTCCGGTGGCCGGTGTGCCGCTGGCGACCCGGTCGATGACGCCGAGGCCGACGGCTTCGCCTGCGGCGTCACAGAGCATGAAACGTCCGACCGGCGGGCAGTTGACCAGGGTGTCGGCCGCGACCGGTTCGGCCAGTTGGATTCGGACCGCGGCGATTTCACTGAAACCGATGATCTGACCGTGGGCGCCGGGCTCGAACGTCGCGCTCTCCCAGCGCTGGTCGATGCCTTCGATATGCCCGCTGACGGAGGCACTGGCGAACCGGACCTCACATCGCTCGCCTCCAGCGAGATCGCGGTCGGCGACGCTGAGGACGCGGGCGTACCAGAGATCGCCGAGGCACAGGGGTTCATCGCCGGGGGCGAGGATCGCGCCGGACGGGGGTGGGGTGCCATCGATACGCAGGCCGACGCTGTCGCCCGGGCCGGCCACGGCCAGCGGCGGTTCACCGAAGCGTTCGATCGACGTGACGTGACAGGCGGTCCCGGTGCGCGGGTCGACAAGGTCCCGGCCGGGCCGCAGCAGGCCGCTCTCGATCCGGCCGACGACGAGGGGGCTCCCACCCCGGTTCAGGACGGTCTGGACGGCGAACCGTAGCCAGGCCAACTCGGCCCGGCGCTGGCCCTGGGTGTGCAGGGTTTCGATGAGAGAGCTGCCTGCGTACCAGGACAGGGGGTGCCCGGGCGGAACCGGGACGGTGATGTTGGTGCCGTCGATCGCGCTGACGGGGACGGTGGCAACGAGTTCGATGCCGCACTCGGCGGCGACGGCGGTCATGGTGGCGGCGAGATCGTCGAAGACGTCGGGCCGGTAGTTGACGAGGTCCATCTTGGTCGCCGCGCACACGCAGGTGGTCACGCCGAGGAGTTCGAGGATGCGCATGTGCCGTTTTGTCTGCGGCACGATGCCCTGGTCGCAGTCGACGACGATGACCCCGACGTCGGCGGTGGACGCCCCGGTCACCATGTTCTTGAGCAGTTCGAGGTGGCCGGGTACGTCGATGAGGGTCAGCCGCCGTCCATCCTGCTCGATGGCGGCCTGGGCGGTGTCCAGGGTGAACAGGCCGTTGCGCTCCTCGGCCAGCCCGTCGAGGAGGAACGCCAGGCCGCCGTCGGCCACGGGGGCGTTGAGGCGGTCGGGGGTCATCGCTCCGGCGTCCAACAGGATCCGCCCGAGCAGGGTGGACTTGCCGTGGTCGACCTCGCCGACGAAGGCGACGCGTAGGGTGTCTGCGCGCCATTCGCGCACGTCCGGATCGAGTCCGTCTTGAGCGATCATCGTCGCCTCACATGTATCCGAGGGCGCGGAGCTTCTGCATGGCCTCGGCGTCCTCCTTGTCCTGGGCGCGCCCTGCGCGCTCGCCTTCCGTGGAGTGGCGCACGTCGAGGAGAATCTCCACCACGGTGGAGGCGTTGCTCTGCACCGGTGAGCAGCAGCAGGCGCAGCCGATCGAGCGGTAGCGCTTGCCCTCCTCGGCGAAGTAGAGGTCGGGCACCGGGATGGCCTCGGCCTCGATGTACTCCCAAATGTCTACTTCACGCCACCGCAGCAGCGGATGCACCCGGATGTGTCCGTCGTCGCTGACCGCGGCCTGGTGCAGATCCCAGAACTCCGGGGGCTGGTTCTGGTAGTTCCAGGAGAACGAGGCGTCACGCGGGCTGAAGGTGCGCTCCTTGGCGCGTACCCCGTGCTCGTCCCCCCGGATGCCGAGGATCACCGCGTCATACCCACCGTCGGTGATCGCCTGCTGTAATGCGTTGGTTTTCAATGCCGTACAGCAGGCGAGTTTGCCTCCCACGCCCGGCCCCATCCCGGACGCGAGCGCCGCCTCGTTGCGGTGCACCCGAAGATCGAGGCCCCACTCGGCCGACATCTTTTCGCGGAACGCGTACATCGACGGGAACTTGTAGGACGTGTCGATGTGCAACACCGGGAGGGGGATCTCGCCGAAGAACGCTTTGCGCGCCAGCCACAGCAGGGTCGTGGAGTCCTTGCCCATCGACCACAGCAGGGACGGGCGCTCGAAACGCTGCTGCACTTCGCGCAGTAGGTGCACGGCCTCGTTCTCCAGCTCCCGCAGGGCAGCTCTCATGGCGTCGTCTCCTTCGCGTCGCAACTGTGGATCGCGGATCGGTCCGGCGGGGCGGGTCAGCCCCAGGTCGGCGCGGGGCCGCCCGGGGCGTGCCCCAGCGGTGTCCCGGAGGTGTCGGCGAACGCGGGGATGTCGAGCATCTGCGCGATCGTGGGCATGACGTCCGTCAGGCTGCCCGTGCCGCCCGAACCCGAGACGAACGCGGGCCCGACACCTCCCCAGAAGGAGTCGCGCCGGTGCCAGCCGCTCTGCAGCCAGCGGTTGACCCGCGACACCCAGTACATGTCGCCAAACGCCAGGTAGCGCCAGTCGGCGGGCTCCATGATCAGGTCGGGGGCCTCCTCCACGGCCGGCCCAGCGTGGATCTTGTCGCGCGGGATGGCGTCGGCGAGGAAGAGCCGGCCGGTGAGTGGGTTGACGTGTTCGGTCAGCACTGCGCGCACCTCGGCCAGGGCGGAGTCGTACTCCGACACCGCCACCACGCCGTCCCGCTGGCGCCCGACGAGGTTGAGGTTGACACCCGCCGCGCCCTGTACCGCCTCGAAGGCTCGGGTCCTGGTGAAGTCGATCACCCCGTCGGCGGCATAGGTCAGCAGGCCCGCCTCGGCCAGCACGTCATTGACCGACCGGTACGACCGCAGCGGCCCGAAGCCGATCTCGGAGAAGCAGAACAGGCTTGTCGAGCCGTCGACCAGGTCGAGGAGTTCGCCCAACAACCGGTCGCAGACCTGGTACGCCTGGAAGATCGCCTGGTCGTGTTCGGCGACCTGGCTACCCGGCTCCATCTCCTGCCAGTAGAAATGCGACAGGCGGTCGATCGCGGTCATGTTGACGATGGTCAGGTCCGGCGGCGTGCCGAGCCCACCGTGCAGCAGGTGCAGGGCCGCCGCGGCCCGCTGCTCGTCCGCGTCGAGGATCGGCGGCAGGGATTCCGTCTTGGGCTGTCCCGCGAACCAGATGGTGACGTCGTGGAGCGGCTTGATACCGACTTCGGCCAGCTTGATGGGCAGGTTGCGGGGATGGCAGGCGTGCAGGGTGCTGCGCATCGGGTAGCTGATGACGTGTCCGTTCACCGGCTGGATCGGGTGCGTGCCGAAGACGTTGATCACGGCGACGGTCCGGTCCCCCAGCTCCGGGCGGTGCCACAGGAAGGGTCGGCGGCAATCGCCGCTTCCCAGCACCCGCGGCACATACTCCGGCGTGTGCACCTCCCAGTAGGAGAAGCAACCGTGGGTCGCCGGCTCGACGCCGGTGAACGCGGTGAGCAGGCCCGACGGCTCGTACGGGACGTATTCGGAGTTCATCACTCCGCCCGCACCCTCGGCGAACAGGCGGTGGAAGTTCGGGAGCCTCTCCGGACCCCACCGGGCGACCAGGCTCGGCTCCACGCCTTCGGCGATCAGGACTATCGCCCGCTTGTGCGCCATCAGCTCAAGCCTTTCCCGAGGTTGCCCCCAGGCGGGCGTCGACGTAGGCGGCGAGCGTGTCCAGGGAGTCGACCAGCACGACGCTGAGATCCTCGTCGTCGATCTGGATGCCGAACTCGTTCTCGACCCAGATCAGAAACTCCAGAGCGGCAATGGAGTCGATGTCCAACTCCTGGCGTAGGTCAGTGTCGGGGATGGTCGCTGGGTCCCGGTCCAGTCGAAGCGCGTTGACCAGTGTCTTGCGGAGTCTTTCCTTGGTCTGCGTCTGTGACATCGTTCGCTCCTCTACAGGTATCCCATTGCGGCCAGCGCCTTGGCGGTGAGGTCGTCGTCTCGGACATGTCGCGTGTCGCGGCCACCCGGTGTCTGTGCGGACGTCACGTCGGGCAGGTAGGGCCGAACATCCGGTTGCTGTGCCGTGACGGCCGGGACCGGCCGGCCCGCGACCGACCCTGGCTGGCGCAACCCCAGGTCATGCAGCAGCGTCGGTATCACGTCGTGCAGTGCCACGGGCTCGAGGTGACGCCCCGGCGCCACCCGTGGCGAACGGATCGCCCACATCCCGGTGTAGCGGTGCATCCCGGTCTGGTAGCTGGACCGCCACACGTCCCCGCCGATCGACGGGTCGGCGAGCACGCCCTGGTCCGCCGGAACCAGCAGGAGGTCCGGCGCGGCATGGCCCATCACACCGGGGTACGCCTCGGCGCGCGGCAGCACCGCCGCGAACGTTCTACGTCCGGACTGCGGATCGGTGAGCCCGTCGAAGATCCCGATGATCTGCTCGGTCAGCGAGGCGATGTCGCGCCGGGTGACCGTGCCCTCCCGCTGGCGCCCGGCAAGGTTGAAGTTGATCGCGTATGAACCCGGCGTCGGCATGTAGGCCGCTGTGCGCGAGAAGTCCACCGTCCGGCCTTCGGCGGAGAACCAGCCCGCATACGGGCCGGCACCGGAGCGAATGCTCAGCAGCCCCGCCTCGGCCAGCACGGTGTTGACCCCGACGTGCTGGCGGCCCTGGCCGAAGCCGTGGTCGGAGACGACGACGACTGTCGTCTCATCACCGACCAACTCCAGAACCTCGCCGAACATCTCGTCGATGGCGGTGTACGTCTGCCGGATCGCCTGCGCCCAGTCGTTGCTCTCCGGGGCGTGGTCGTGGCGAGGGTGGCACGGGTCGGCGAAGTGCCAGTAGTGATGGCAGACCCGGTCCACCTCGGTCAGCACGGCCATCACCACGTCGACGGGGCGGGTGGTCAGCAGATGCCGGATCGAGCGGCCTCGGGCGTGCACGTTGGCGACCGCGAAGTCGGCGTAGCCGAGGTCACCCTGGTACATGGTCAGCAGGTCCGAGGTGAACGGGGCGCCGGCGGCGCTCAGTTCGCCGAGCAGGCCACTGGGACGGCTGTACCGCAGTGTCTGCACCAGCGGCCAGGTGACCTGGTAACCGGGCACGTCGATCGGGGGATGCGACATCGGCACGTTGATCAGCCCGACCGAGAGCCCCTGCTGCGCCAGCCACTCCCAGACTGTCGAGCAGCCGAAGTCGCCGCTACCGACGAGACGGTCGCCGTACTCCGGGTGCTGGGTGTCGAAGAACTGGTAGATCCCGTGGCCGCCCGGCTGTCGGGCGGTCACGAACGTGGTCCAGCCGGGCGCGGTGTGTGCCGGCCAGGTGGTCGTGGTCGGTCCGTGCAGGCTGACGCCGAGCAGCGCCTTGAGGTTCGGCAGTAGCCCCTGTGCCAACAGCGGCTCGATGACGTCCAGGCTCCCACCGTCGATCCCTAGAATCAGAGCCTTCGGTGGAATGACACCGGCGTCGGACACGGCAGCTCCCTTGCATGGCGATTCGAAATAGCGGACTCCGCTATTTCGTATCGGATGCTATGGATCAATCTGATCGAATATCAGAGCTCCGGCGTGACCACTTCCGCCCACGAGCACAAGCTCTCTCCAGCAGCCGGAGCAGGCCATTTGAGCAGCCGAAACCGGGCTGGATCAGATGCTGGACACCTCCTGCTGCGGCACCCTACGATAAGCGCCGCGCGCCCACGGATTCCCACTCGTCATTGGCTGTTGTCCCGATTCCCGGACGAGGTGCTACCACGATGAACGTATTGGTGATCAGCCCGCACCCGGATGACGCGGTCTGGTCCTGCGGTGGGGCGCTCTCGGCCTGGGCGGCGAGCGACACACCGGTCACCGTGGCCACCGTCTTCGACGCCGATGGCACCCCGGCCACCGAGGCGTCAGTGGACACGCCGATGTCCGTCCGTCGCGACGAGGATGCGACCGCGCTCGCCATCTGCGGGGTGACCAGGGTCAGCCTCGGCTTCACCGAGGCGGCGATGCGCACCGCCGCCGGCACCGGTGATCCGCTGTACCGCTCGATGCTGGCCCTGCGCCGGGCGCCGCACCCGGCCGACGAGCTGCTGACGCAGGCTGTCGCCGACGCCCTGGCCGCACACATCAAGACCGTCGAAGTGGTCATCGCCCCGCTCGGCGTCGGCACCCACGTCGACCACGCCATCGTCCGCCACGCCGCCGAACGGCTCATCGCGCCGCACCTGTTGCGCTACTACGGCGAGTTTCCCTACGGTCCGCCGCCACCGGATGGCCTGGTCCCCCGCGACTATCCGGTCGATTTCGGCATCTGGCTGCGCGCCGCGCTGGCCTACCGCACTCAGGTGGAGGCGATGTTCGCTAGCGCCATTTCGTTCGCCCGGGCGCTGTCCCGCCACGCCCGGCACAACGGTCGCGGCGCGCGGTGGCAGGAGTGGGGGCCGAGCGGCCGTACCGGGGTTCTCTGACCTAGGAGGTGTTGTGTGGTCGACGCTCTCGCGATCACTGGCTCGACCAGGATCTACGCTCTGCTCGGTGACCCCGTCGCGCAGGTACGGGCACCGTCTCTGCTCAATCCGCTGCTCGCCGAGCGTAGCGTGGACGCCGTGCTCATTCCCGTGCACGTCGCCCCCACCGAGTTCGCCCAGGTGGTCGGCGGTCTGCGGCGGATAGGGAATCTCCACGGCATGCTCGTCACCGTGCCGCACAAGGCTGCCGCGCTGGCGCTGGCCGACCGGGCCAGCCCGGGCGCAATCCTGTCCGCCAGCGCCAACGCCCTGCGCCGCGAGCCGGACGGCGCCTGGCTGGCCGACACGTTCGACGGTGTCGGCTTCGTTCGGGGCCTGGGCAACGCCGGTCACACGCCGAAGGGCAAGCGGGTGTGTCTGGTCGGCGCCGGCGGGGCGGGCAGCGCCATCGCCGTCGCGCTGCTCGAGGCGGGCGCCGCCGCGCTCGACGTCGTCGATCTCGACCCGGGTCGGCTCGGCACCCTGGTCGACCGGCTGGCGCCCGCCTATCCCGGCCGGGTCACCGGCGCCACCCGGTTCCGCCCGGACGAGGTGGACATCGCAGTCAACGCCACCCCGTTGGGGATGCGCCACGACGACCCACTGCCGTTCGATCCGGCGCGGCTCGCGCCCGGCACGGTCGTCGCCGACATCATCATGAGTCCGGCCACGACGCCACTGCTGGCCGCGGCCCGGAGCCTCGGTCATCAGGTGCACCCGGGCATCCACATGCTGGCCAACCAACTCGACTCCTACCTCGACTTTTTCGGCCTGTGACCGCCGCCGCCAGCTCCGCGGCCCGCCGCCACACCGTCACCGTGGCGTTGGGCGACCGGTCGTATCCGGTCGAGATCGGGCCCGGAACCCGCCACCTCCTCCCCGAGGTTCTCGCGCGCATCGGCGCGGGACGGGTCGCGATCGTGTCCTCCCGCCCACAGAGTTCGATACCCGACCCGGGGATACCCGCCCTGCGCCTGCCAGTCGTCGACGGCGAGGCGGGCAAGACCCTCGGGTCGGTCGAGGAACTGTGTCGCCACTTCGCCGAGTTCGGGCTGACCCGGCGCGACGTCGTCGTGTCCTGCGGCGGCGGCACCACGACCGACATCGTCGGCCTCGCCGCCGCCCTCTACCACCGGGGCGTCGCGGTGGTGCATCTGCCGACGTCGCTGCTGGCCCAGGTCGACGCCAGCGTCGGCGGCAAGACCGCGGTCAATCTCGACCTCGGCAAGAATCTCATCGGTGCCTACTGGCAGCCACGGGCCGTGCTGTGTGACATCGACTTCCTGGCCACTCTGCCCGAGCGGGAGAGAATCAGCGGTTACGGCGAGATCGCCCGATGCCACTTCATCGGTGCTGGCGACCTTCGCGGCCTCCCGGTGACCGAGCAGATCGCGGCGAGCGTCCGCCGCAAAGCGGAGATCGTTGCGCTGGACGAGCGCGATGGCGGCCTGCGCCACCTGCTCAACTATGGCCACACCCTGGGACACGCGATCGAGACCGCTACCCACGGCGCCGTCCGCCACGGCGAGGGAGTCGCCATCGGCACCGTCTTCGCCGGGCGGCTCGCCCACGCGTACGGACGCATCGATGATTCCCGGTCGCGCGAGCATCACGACGTCGTGGCCGAGTACGGTCTACCGACCGCGCTGCCCGCCGACGTCGACATCGACGACCTCGTCACGATCATGCGGCGCGACAAGAAGGCCAGCGCCGGCCTCACCTTCGTGCTCGACGGACCAGCGGGTCCCGAGCTCGTGACCGGCGTACCCGAAAAGGTCGTGCTCGATGCCCTGCACGCGATGCCCCGTCAGTGAGCCGCGCCGCCGGCCGTCGCCCCGGGCAAGGGGTGACATGGCCCGACCGGGGTTCGCTATCGCGTACCGATCAGCGGCGGGGTCACCAGCGGGCGCCGCCGTCGACGGCGATCGTCTGCCCGGTGACATAGGCTGCGCCGGCACTGGTCAGGAATGCGACCATCGCGGCGACCTCAGCCGCAGTGCCCAGCCGGCGGGCTGCCGTACGGCTGGCTGCCACCTCGTTCTCCTCCTCCGAGTAAACCGCCGTGCCGTGCGGGTCAACCTCCACCGCACCGGGCGCGACCACGTTCACCGTGATGCCGAACGGGCCCAGCTCCCACGCCGCACTCGCCGCCCACGCCTGCAATGCCGCCTTGGTCGCCGCGTAGTCCGCCTGGCCGGGCATCCCCGCGATACCGGCGCGGGAGCCGACCAACACGATCCGCCCGGACCGTCGCCGGATCATCCCTTTCGCGGCGAGCCCGGCGAGCGTGACGGCGGCGTCGACGTTGACCTGCCACAGCGGGCCGGCAGAGCTGCGGTCGCCGGTCTCGAGGACCCCGCGTCGTTGGGTGCCGCCATGCGCGCAGACAAGAATGTCCGGCGGTCCGGCCGCCGCACGGACGCGGGAGAGGAGGCCGGCGGACGCGCGCGGCTCGGCGAAGTCCACGGCGACGGCATGCGCCGGTAAGCCCGCGTCCCGGAGTTCGGCGACCAGATCCTCGGCGCGCCGGCCCGACTGGTGGTAGGTGCCGACCACCGTCGCGCCGCATCCACCCAGGGTCCGGGCGATCGCGCCGCCAAGCTGCCCGCTGACGCCGGTGACCAGCGCGACCTTGCCAGACAGGTCCGCCAGGCTCATGCTCGCTCCCTCTCCTGCGGTTCGGCCGCCGCGACGATCAGGGTGGCGGGTGGAGTTCCGGTGTGCACGATGCGACGGGTCGCGAGGCCTGCGCGGGTGAGCCCGGCGGTCAGTGTCCCGACGCTGGGCCAGAAGAGGCCGCCGTGGGTCAGCCAGTCGAGACGGACTGTCGTGGGTACGCCGTCCACGTCGAGGTACACGTCGTCGATGAGCAGCCGTCCGCCGGGCGCGAGCCGCCAGGAGAGGTCGGCCAGGTCGCTGCCGGGACCGGTCAGGTGCACCGCGTTGCAGACGACGACCAGATCAAATCGGTCGCCGGGCTCCGGGGGCGGCGCGACGAGCGGCGCATCGGACGTCCACAGTCGGCCGGTCCGCAGCAGCCGGGTGGTGTCCGACGGGCAGGCAGCGGCGTATCGGCCGGGTCCGCAGGTGATCTCCAGTAGGCGGTCACCGGCGCGGTGCCCGCCGAGCGCGAGCCCGACGCGTACCCGTTGGTGTGCCGCCCTGGAGTGGATGGCGCGCTGGTACAGGACGCGGAACCCGCCGTCGATGGTTCCGTTGTCGAAGGCCCTCCGCCCTGGACCGACCGAGGCGACGTCGCCGAGCTTCTCTCTGCTGACCCAGCTGCGGGAGAGTGCGGCTTCGAGTTCCACGATGTTCCGGGTCTGCTCGGGGAACGCGTCCGTTCGCTGCTCCGGGACCACCGGCGCAGCTGCGACCTGAATCAGGCCGAGTTCGACGGCGGTCTGGAGGAGCAGGTCGCAGGTGCCCACGTCGAGGCCGAGCGTCCGGGCGATCGAGGACGCGTCGGCCGTTCCGGCCGCCAGGAGGTCCAGGATGCCGAGTCGTAGCAGTGCAAAGACAAGCTCACTGCGCTTGTACGCCTGGGCTGCCTCGATGAGGATGGCCGAGTCAGCGAGGGTGTAGGACCGTGGCGGGAGGCGTTTGCCGGAAGGGCCGCGTACCACCTCGCCGACCAGGCGTACCCGCTGGGGCGTCTTGTGCGCGGAGAGGTTGGCGGCCAGGTGGGCGCGCAGCTCGGCGAGATCGGTGGCGTCGGCGCGCACGGCGACCACCTCGGCTTCGAGGCTGGCCGCGCCGCCGTTGCCCGGCACGGCCACACACCGGGCATCGACGACGGCCGGGTGGCGCAGGAGTACCGCTTCGATCTCCTCGGGGGCGATCCACCGCTCACCTCGGCGGATGGCGCTGGAGTTGCGGCCCACGATGTGCAGCCCGTGTTCGTCGAAGACGGCGAGGTCACCCGTCCGCCGCCAGCCGTCCCGGAGCGGCCCGCCAGCGACCGTCTCGTCGTTGCCGTCAGGCTCGCCCGCGGGCAGGTCGACAATGCGGACCCGAAGCTCGCCACTGTCGCCTGCGGGCAGTGGCTGGCCGTGTGGGTCGACGACCTGGGCCTCGACGCCGGGCAGCGGACCGCCGACGCATCCTTCCGGCAGCCCGGGTGCGCCGCTGAACAGGGCCCCGGTTTCGGTGGAGCCGTAGTTGCGCGCCAGCCCGATGCCGAAGGCCGCCCGGAATCGCTGGTCGAGTTCTTCGGTCACCGGACCTGCCCCGACCATGACCAGGCGCAGCCGGTGATCGGGCACCGATCCGGGCGGGGTGCGCTGGGCCAGGAGCGACGCCACGCTCGGCACGAGGATCAGCACCGTCGCACCGTCCCTGATGACCTGCTGACAGCGGCCGAGCGCGTTCGCGGCCATCGCGATCAGGTGGCCGCCGACCTGATCGACGGCGTGCACCCAGCCCAGCGCGTAGGCATGCCACATCGGCAGCGGAAGCGCGACCACATCACGGTGGGTGAGCCCAGACCAGTGCGCGTGCCGGCGCCCCTCGGCGTCGAGTGAGGCCAACGATCGGGCGACGACCTTCGGCGCGCCGGTCGTGCCGGAGGTGCGCAGGAGCACCCGTGCCTCGCCGGTCGACCCTGCCGGATGCGGGGCGGCGCCGTCGGGCTGCCCGGTGCGGTGGGAGCGATCAGCGGGCGGCGAGCCGGTCAGGCGCAGGCGCGTCTCGTCGCCGTCGCCGTCGCCGTCGCATGACAGCGTCCGGGTACCGCCGGCGAGGGCAAGCCAGCGGGTCCGCTCGGGCACCGGCAGGTCAGCATCGAGGAGCAGGGGCACCGCCCGCGCGGCGAGCAGTGCGCGGTAGCCCGCGAGCCACAGCGGCCCATTGGGTACGACGAGGGCAACCACCTCACCGGGACAGACCCCGCCGGCCATGTCGATGAGGGCGGGGTGCGGTGCGGCCTCGACCTCAGGCATAGCCGGCCTCGACCGTCACACCTTCGGGGTCATCCCACTGAGGTGATCCGACGGCAATCTTGGTGTCCGGGTCGACGCCGGCCTTCAAACCCTCGTGATACGCGCGTTTGCGCTGCTCCAACAGAGCGCGGATAGCCGGCGGCGAGTAGGTCGGCGCGGCGCAGAGCTCATCGAGGGTGATCTCGTCCTCGAAGTACATCGACAACGTGTCCCACGGGGTGAAGCAGCCGTGGCACGCCTTCAACCGGGGGCGCGGGGCGAGCAGCGCCTGGTACATGGCGCTGGTGCCGACGTCCTCAAGGGACTTGGCATACCCGTCCTCGATCATGCTGCCCATATTCGAGAACCAAATGTTGGGGCACGGGGTGACCATGCCATCGCTGAACGTGGAAATCACCAGCCGGGGCAGATGGCAGCGGAATATGCGCTTGCCGTTGTGGTAAAAGCTCAGCAACCGCTTGAAGTAGGCCATCGGCGGCAGGATCGTGGCGAATTCGTCGTAGCGCTCGACGAACCGCTCGATGTGGGCAACCTGGTCGGTCCGGACCTTGAACTGCTCCGCGTCGGGACCACGGACCGGAAAAGGAAAGTAGACGGGCTTGTGCTCGTGCGCAGTCAGCCACTCGGCGAACTGCTCCATCTCAACGACGCTGCGGTCATTGAGCACCGAATAGATCTCGACGGGCAGCCCGCTGTCGAGAATGGCCTCGATGTGGCGCATCGTCTTGCCATGCAGCGACTCGGTCGCGACGCGGTAGGAGTTGCCGGTGTGCAGATGGCTGTCGAGCGAGACCTGCAGGACCACGTTTCCCCAGGCCGCGAACTCGGCCAGGTGCTCCTCGCGGACCAGCACGCCGTTGGTCTGCACGACCAGCACCTCGTGGTGTGCGGCCTGCTCGCGCAGGAAGTCCATGATTCCCGCGACCAGGAAGATCTCACCGCCGGTGACCTTGAGCAACGGTACGCCGAAGGTCTGGTCGATCCGCTTGTCGATCAGCGGCAGGCGGGTGCCGAGCAGGGAACCCGGGGTGAACCGGTCCTTGACCGGTGGGCCGAAGATCAACTGTTCGTTGTGCGACTCCTTGAGATTGCTCTGTCCCGTGAGGCAGTAGGTGCAACTGAGGTTGCACGAGTCTTCGTTGACGACCAGATCGTTGCCGACGAGCGATTCAATCATCGTCGAAAATCCCCTCGCGCGGGCCGCCGCTCCATCGGGTGGACGCGGGAACCGATGAGAGGGAAAGCGGCTGTCCACATCAAGGTTCGCCAGTCGCGCGCGCAGCGTCAATAGAGCGGGTTGAGCAGTTCCATTCAAGAGATGGACAGCTCAATGCGGCTCTGTGGACAGCGCGGGAGTGGCCATGATCCCCTTGATCGTCGGTGCGATCGTCGATCGACACAAGAGAGATGGGACCTTCAACCAGTGCTTTCGACGCCATTGAACGCGGTCGTCTTCGACTTGGATGGTGTTCTCGTCGACAGTATCGACGTCATGCGCGAGGCATTCGTCAACGCGTAC
This sequence comes from Micromonospora sp. SD19, assembly GCF_054462275.1. Classification (NCBI taxonomy): domain Bacteria; kingdom Bacillati; phylum Actinomycetota; class Actinomycetes; order Micromonosporales; family Micromonosporaceae; genus Micromonospora; species Micromonospora sp. SD19. The sequence goes on along the minus strand of NZ_JBTLMN010000009.1, from coordinate 51,226 downwards.
GCGGAAATCGTCGGAGACGGTCCCGCCCCCTTCGAGGCGTACCTGCCACACCTGGGCCGCCACATGCCCGAGATCCTGAAGATCATGAACCTACCGCCGGAGATGTACCCTGCCTTCGTCCGTCAGAGCAGCAAACTCGTACACCGCGTGCCGATGAGCCCCGGCGCGGACATCCTTCTCGAAGACCTGCGCGCGGCCGGGCTGGCCATCGCAGTCGCCACCGGCAAGGCCCGTGAACGTGCCGAGGTGGTGCTGCAGTCGGTTGGTCTCCTCGACCGGATCGACGCGGTCTGCGGCAGCGACGAGGTCCGTGACGGCAAACCCGCGCCGGAGATCGTGCTGCTGGCACTGCGACGCGTCGGCGCCGAACCGGCCAGGGCCGTGATGGTCGGCGACTCCGTCCTGGACCTACGGGCCGGCCAGGCAGCGGGCACTCGGATCGCGGCTGCCCTCTGGGGACAGGGTTCGGCCGAGGAACTGCTGGCCTGCTCGCCGGACCTGGTGTCGTCGTCCTGCACCCAGTTGCGCGAGCAGCTGAGTGCCCTGATCGGCGCGCAGAGTTGACCGTGGCGGACATCCTGCTGCTCAACGGACCCAATCTCGGTGGCCTCGGCACTCGGCAACCGGAGATCTACGGCCACACCACGCTGGCCGAGATAGAGGACGCGGTCGGTCGTCGCCTGGCCGGTACCGAATACGGGCTGCGCGCCGAACAGCACGACGGCGAGGCGGAGATGCTCGGGGCGTTACGCCGCCATTCGGACACCGCCGGGGCGATCGTCAATCCCGGTGCGCTGATGATCGCCGGGTGGAGCCTGCGGGACGCGCTCGCCGCCTACGACCCGCCGTGGGTCGAGGTGCATCTAAGCAATGTATGGGCGCGCGAACCGTTCCGCCACAACTCGATCATATCGCCGCTGGCCCTGGGGGTGGTCGCCGGCTTCGGAGCGTACGGCTACCTCGTCGCGGCAGACGCGCTCGTCACCTCGCTGTCGGCCGGCGGCCACCTTCCGCACAGGACCGTCGGCTCGCTGCCGGCATCGGCGAACGACAGAGAACAACCCGGCCGCGGTGCAGCCCCTTGAGCTGCCTCCGGGACGCGGTCAGTAGCAGAGCCAGCCACGCTCGGCGGCCTTGACGCCGGCCTGGAAGCGACTTCGTGCGGACAACCGCCCCATCAGCCCGGCCATCATCCGACGCACAGTGCTCAGCGACACTCCCAGCCGCCGCGCCACCACCTGGTCGGTGTGCCCAGCCGACAGCAGCGACAGCAACTGACGCTCGGTGGGGTTCAGTCCCTCCTGGTCGCGTGGCACAGCCGCGCCGAACGGAACCGCGCTCTGCCACATCTGCTCGAACAGCGCGGTCGCCAACGCGACGACGCCCGGCCCGGTCACGTCGATCGCGCCGAGGTGCGTCGCGGCCGGGTCGATCGGGACGAGGACACCCTTGCGGTCATAAATGATCATCAGCGTGGGCACGATCGGCACGGTGCGCAACTCCCCGCCGAGCCCGGTCAGCCACTCCGCGTAGTCCACCAGGTCGGCGTCGTTGCTGAAACTCTGCTGATAGATGGAGCGCACCGAGACACCCCGTTCGAGCAGGAGCTGGTTGAGCGGTTTGCTGGCCTTCTTGGCGGTCGGCGACTGGGCGGCGACCGGGTTCATCGATATGCACTCGACGTGCACCGAGACCGCGATCTGCTCCATCCGCTCGCGCACCGCGTCAATTCCGTCCAGGCGGACGAATCCTTCCCGGCTGGCGCCCTCGGCGGCTTCGGCAGCGAGCACGGCCATCGCCGAGCGAGCTGCGAAGATCTGCCGCTGCCGCCGCTCAACCTCCTCTTCCGCGTGCGCGAGCAGGGTGGTCAGGCCGAGCGCCGGATTGACGGGACGGAACTCGCGATCGGCGGATTCGGCGGGGGCGAGCAGCATCAGCTGCGCCAGATCGTCCAGACCCGACTTCGTCTCGGCGACGCTGAGGTGCAGGTGCTCGGCAATCCGTTCGGTGTTCCAGTCGCGGTGGCGGAGCATGGTGCGATATATGGCCTCTAGCGTCGGGCTCAGACCTATCGGTTCGAGCATTCCCTTCTCCCCAGGATCATGTGCGCGTCGTTCAGCATCGTTGTCTCCCGTCGGGTACCACCTGACTGGCGGCCCCCGGTGGCGGACGCAGGTCAGGAGAGTTCGACGCACAACTCTTGTACGAGCTTTCCGCCCACGCGGAACCGGGTCAGCAGCCGTTCGACGTCGCCAAGAAGACCGGCGGACCCGCGCGGGACGAACGACGCGGCGCCCGTCGCGTCCCAGATCGTGATCTGACCCGGAGTGAACAGCCCGGCCGCGGACCCGATTGTTACGAACCGCGGGGCAACGTCGTGACGAGGATTCATGGACTCCATCCCAATCGGGCGGTGCTCGCGGCACAGGTCATGGGTGAAGATGCGCGGAAGTGGACCGGCCGGCTAACCAAAAAGCTAATGATTGCGTCGAAAAATTACAAGCGCCTGCTCGAATCTTGCAGATTGCTGTCCTCGTTCGTAGGCTGCCTTGGTGAGCGAACTTTCCCTGGTCGAGGCGAAGAACCTGACCAAGATCTATTCCCCACGTGGGTCCACAGCGGGGTTCCGCGCGGTCGACGGCATCGACTTCACCCTTGCGCGGGGGGAGTCCTTCGGGCTTCTCGGCCCCAACGGCGCCGGCAAGTCGACCACCATGCGGATGATCGCCGCTACGTCACCGATCAGCGGCGGCAAACTGCGCGTGCTGGGCATGGACCCGATGACACAGGGTCCGGAGATCCGCGCCCGGCTCGGTGTCGTCACGCAGGACGACCACCTGGACAACGAGCTGACCGTGCGGGAGAACCTGCACATCTACGGGCGATACTTCGGTCTGCCGCGGGCCGTCATCCGGGACCGCGCGACCCGACTGCTCGACTTCGCCCAGCTTCAGGAGAAGGCCGGCGACCAGGTCGAGACGCTCTCCGGCGGCATGCGACGGCGTCTGACCATCGCCCGCTCCCTGATCAACGAACCGGACATCCTGCTGCTCGACGAGCCGACCACCGGCCTCGACCCGCAGGCCCGACACATCCTGTGGGACCGGCTCTTCCAGCTCAAACAGCAGGGCGTCACACTCATCCTCACCACGCACTACATGGACGAGGCCGAGCAGCTCTGCGACCGGCTCATCGTGGTCGACCACGGCCGCATCGTCGCGCAGGGCTCACCCCGGGAACTGATCACCAGGTACGCCACCCGGGAGGTGCTCGAACTCCGCTTCCGCCTCGACGAACGCGACACCGCTGCGGAGAAACTGCGCACATCGGTGCTGGCCACCGGCGGCAACGACGCCGACGGTCGCGTCGAACTGCTCCCCGACCGGGTGCTCGTCTACACCGCCGACGGCGAGGCCGCCCTCGCCGCGGTGCACGCCATGTCGCTCACGCCACTCACCGCACTGGTCCGCCGCGCGACGTTGGAGGACGTGTTCCTCAAGCTCACCGGCCGATCGCTCATCGAGTAGCAGGAGAGACCACCGTGCTTCGTGCCTTCGGATACTGGATCACGCTCTACCGGCGTACCTGGCGGGGCTCGATCGTTCTCAACGTGCTGAACCCGTTGCTGTTCCTCATCGGTATCGGCGCCGGGCTGGGCGCCCTCGTCGACGACAACGCGCCGGCCCAGATCGCCGGCGTCTCCTACGCGGCGTTCTTCGCCCCGGGCATGCTGGCCGCCGCCGCGATGCAGAACGCGTTCCTGGAAGGGGCCGCGGGGGTCGCCCGGGCTGCGGGCTTCGGCGCGTACCGCAGCGCCACACCGACACCGCTGAGGCCCGAGCAGCTCGCCGCCGGGCACCTGCTCTTCATCACCTTCCGGGTGCTCATCGCCAGCGGCGCCTTCATCGTGGTGATGGCCGCGTTCGGATTGATCGGGGGATGGTGGGCCCTCGGCGCCCTGCTCGGCGCGACCCTGACCGGGGTCGCGTTCGCGGCACCCGCCGCCGCGTGGGCGGTCGGCGTCCGCAAGCTGCGCCAGATCGACACGGTGTTCCGCTTCGTCATCATGCCGCTCTACATGTTCTCCGGCACGTTCTTCGCGGTCTCCCAGCTACCCGAGTGGATCCGACCGGTGTCCTACCTGCTGCCGCTGTGGCACGGGGTGGAGCTGTGCCGCACGCTCAGCCTCGGCACGGCGACGATCACCGGCAGCTCCGTCCACATCGGCTACCTGCTGGTGCTCGCCATCGGCGGCTTCCTCGTCGCCCGGGTCACCTACCGCCGACGGCTGCACCCGTGACGGCCCACGCCCAACGCCTCGGGGAGACACCATGACCACAGTCGCCGTACCCGCCTGGACCGGCCGCCGCGCCCTGGCGCTCATCGAACGCAACTTCATGATCTACCGCCGGTCGGTCACACCGCTGCTCAACGCGCTCGTGGAACCGATCCTGTACCTGCTGTCGATCGGCGTCGGCGTCGGGATGCTCGTCGGCACGGTCCCCGGTGTCGACGTCCCGTACGCCGCCTACGTGGCCCCGGCGATCCTGGCGACCACGGCGATGAACACGGCGTTCAACCAGACAAGCTTCGGCGTCTTCATCCGGATGCGGGTCGAGAAGACCTACGAGGCGATCCTGCCGACACCGCTCTCCGTCACCGACATCGCCGTCGGCGAGGTGACCAGCGCGATGATCAACGCGCTGATGACGTCGATCGGATTCCTCACCCTGATGGCCGTCGGTGGGCTGGTCACGTCGGCCTGGGTGCTGCTGGCCCTGCCGGCGTCGCTGCTGATCTCGTACGCGTTCGCCGCCGGCGGCCTGGCCGTCACGACGTACCTGCGCGACTTCCCCGACTTCCAGTACATCCAGCTCTTCATGCTGCCGATGTACCTGTTCGCGACGACGTTCTATCCCCTGTCGGTCTATCCGGAGGCGGTACGGCCCCTGATCCAGGCGCTACCGCTCTACCACAGCATCGAACTGGTCCGGGAACCTGCGCTGGGCCGCCTCGGCTGGGACCTGCTGATCCCGGTGGCCTACCTCCTCGCGTTCGGCTCGATCGCGATGTACATCGCCACCCGCCGAATGACCCGGGCCATGCTGCGCTGACACACGTCGGCACGGACGGAGGTCCGTCCGAGGTCATCGGTAGTGGGCCAGGAGCTGCGGCACCGAGAGTTCATCGAGGGCGGCCCGCGTGATCAGGCTCTCCAGGTCACGCAGATAATCGGCTGGCTGACGCGGACCGAAGAAACCATCTTCGATGCCGAGTGAAAGCACGGCCTGGTCGGACAGTTCGAACAGGTACAGGAAGAAGTTGGCCACGAAGGGATCGTTGTCCCGCGAGACGGAAGTCACGACCGTATTCGGCAGCGCGGCCGCAATGCCCGCGGCCGCCGCGGCTGCACCAGCCGGGTCCGGGCCGGTGACCTTGTCGCCCAACGCGAAACGCGTGTCGTTGAAGAAGCAGTAGCCGGCACGCGGGATCGCCCGCTCGGCCAGGATGTCCGCGACCATGGACTCAAGCTTGTCCGGATGGTATTCGCTGTTGCGGTAGCCGCGCAGCGCCGCATTCGCCGCCCGGCGCATGAACTCGTCGACTGACTCGGGCACGACGTCCAGGTAGAACAACGCGTTCTGGTTGAAGGCGCCGACCAGGTCTCGGGTGCCGGTCTGGAACCGCGTCGCCACGATGGTGCGGAGGGCCACGTGCCGCGCGTCGGTATAGGCCGCCAGGAGCAGGGCCGCTGCCGCAAGCACCACCTGCCCCGCGGCCACGCCGGTGCGCAGCGACAGGGACCGGGCCGCCAGGGCAATTGCGACGGAATCCTGCTGCGCCCAGGTGAACGCCTGCCGCTCACCGACCTCACGAACGCTGGCGATGAGCTGATCAGGCAGGCAGTTCAGGGAGTGGCACCACCACCGAAGGGCTTTCGCCTCGCGGACCAGCGCGGGCTCGCTCTTTTCGAACGCCACCCGGTCGAGGGGCTGGATGCCCGCCGGCCCGAGCGCCTCACCGGCGAGCACGCGTTCGAAGTCGCCCTTGACGATGCCCAGGCTCCAGCCGTCCAGGGCCATGTGGTTCGCCCCGATCACCAGCGTCTTCGGCTCGCCGCCGCACGTCAGGATCGCGGTACGCAACGGCAGGTCGGCGGCGTGGTCGAACGGCACCTGCCGTAGCCCTTCACCGATCGTCTCCGCCATCCGCGGCAGCTCGTCGAGGACCACCTCGTGCACCTCGACCGGCAGCTCGCCGCCGGCACAGACATCCTGGTACGGCCCGTCCGCCGTCCGCGGGAAACGGGTCCGCAACGAGTCGTGGCGCTCCACCGTACGTCGCAGAGCCGTCAGCACATCCGGCACTGACAGACCGGACGGAAGCTCCCAGTGGACCAGGATGTTGAGCGAGTAGTCGGTGGCCGGCAGTTGCTCGAAGACGTTCCAGATGGCGATCTGGCCCCAGGTCAGCGGGGCCTTTCCGGCACGATCCGCAGCGAACCGCACGGTCATCACACGGGGTGTACGGCCGCCGTGGTCAAGAACGGTCATCGCGGTCCAATCTCGAGGGTAGGTCGCGGAGTCGGTGCCAAGACGCCGTGCGACAGCTATCCCAGGATCTCGTTGACCTCGACGAGATAGCCGTCCGGGTCACGGAAATGCACTGCCCTGATCCCCCAGTCCGGATAGTCGGTCGGCGGATGGATCAACGTGACGCCATGCTCCTGCACCCGCGCGGCGATCTTTTCCAATGACTCTTCGCCGGATGAAACCTCGAACACGACAGTGAACCGGTCGGTGCTCGGCAGCTCGACGTCCTTGCCGTCGGTGCCCACCGCCTCCGCAATGATGCGGTAGTGATTGAGGGCGAGCCGGGTGCCGGTGCCCGTATCGAACTCGGCGTAGGCCCCGTCCTCATCACCCCACGTCACGGGAAACCCCATGGCATCGCGATAGAACCGGAAGCAGGCTGGGAAATCGGAGACAAGCAAACGTATGAAGCTGATTCGCATGAGGAATCCTAACTTGATGAGGTTCGCTGGTCGAGCACCTCGGCGACCAGGGATACGATCGCGTCGTCATCGTGTTCGTCTCGCAACGCCTCAGCCACTCGGCGTGCGTGAATCTGATACTTGTCATCATTCAGGAGGGTCCGCAGACGATCGCGCAGCTCATCCGCAGACGCGTCCCAACGGGCCTCTATCGCCGTGCCCAGGGAAACCGCCTGCCGCACGTTGTTGTACTGGTCAATGACCGATGGAATCCCCAATATCGGCACCCCGTGGGCGAGCGCGCGGAGCACCGTCCCGTGCCCGCCCTGTGTCACCACCACGGTGGCACGGGCGAACAGGTCCCCCGGCTGGACGAAGCCGGTGAACGTGATGTTCGGCGGGATCGCCCGGCCTGCTGCCTCGACCTCGCCCAGCACGAACACCTGTGCGTCCAGCCCGTCCACCGCCGCCAGCAGCCGGTCGAGTTGTGCGGCACCGGACGGATCGGCCAAGGTACTCAGACTGATCAGCACAGTGGCGTCCGCGGCTGCGCCATCGGCCAGTGGCCACTGCGGCAACTCGACGGGGGCGCCGGCATAGACCACGCGCTCCGGCACGGATGACGCCGCCGGATCGAAGCACCGGTAGCTCAGCACCATGCACCGGTCCGCCCGTCCGTACTGGTCGGATACCGTGGACGCAGGCCTCAACCCGTGGTCCTGGCGGACCTGGTTGAAACGGCCGAGTCCCTTGTTCAGCATCCGCCGGTAGAGGACGCGATAGGGACCATTGCCGATATCGCTGGTCTGGGTCAGCGCCTCGGTGGGCAGGGGATACATGGTGGTCACACAGACGACGTGGGGAATACCGGACCGCTCGGCGGCCAACAGTGCGCCCAACAATACGTGATCAGCGATTACCAGATGAGGGCGGAATTTCTCGATCGCCGCCGAAACGTCGGCGAGGAAAAGGTGCGCCGGACCGAACAGAAGATGCTCCGAGAGCGCCTGCGCGGTATCGAACACGCCGGCGTTCTGCCAGGACCCGGCCGCATCCCGGCTGGGCGGTGCGGGCGCCTCGTGGGGCGCCCGCTCGTACGGCAGGAACTCCGCGCCGGCCTGCTCGGACCGTGCACGCATCGGCTCACTGCCCAGCACCACCACTCGGGCACCCGCCGCGACCAACTTCTGCGCCACGTACTGGTAGGCGACCGCATTTCCCCCGGCGGCCCACGCCGCGATCAGGACGGTCGATCCGGTCAGCATGCTCCAGCCTCCTCATCTCCGCCGAGCAATGGCCAGGGTGGTGCCGGCGAGCGGTAGGCCCGCTGTCCGGTCAACCGTGAAGCCGGCTTCGGACAGCTCCGTCCGCAGCTCGTCGGTGGTCAGCGCGAATCCGGAGCCCGCGGCGAGCCAGTCGACCGCGGACGCGGCGAGCGCGGTGCCGGGTCCCGGATCGTCGTAGATGAAGTCGTGTACGAGCAGTAGGCCGCTCCGGGGCAGCCCGGCGGCGATGCGTCGCAGCAAATCCACGCGCTGGGTCCGGGGCAGCAGGTGCAGGACGTGGGAGACGAGCGCGCTGTCGTGTTCGGGTACGCGGTCGGTGTGCAGATCCCACGACACCAGGCGGATCCGCCCGTGAGCGTTCGCCTCGGCGACGACCTTCTCGGCGTGCCGCAACATCGCCGGCCGGTCATAGACGACGACTGAAAGCTCTGGGTGTATCCGCGTCAGCGTCAGCGCGTAGCCGCCGCTGCCGCCGGCGATGTCGGCCAGCAATCGGCAGGATCTGAGCTCGGGAAGCCGGGCAAGATACGGTGCCGAACTTCGCGAGCCCACGAGCATCGCGGCCGCCAGGCTTTCGACCATGTCGTCCGGTATTTCGGTGGGCCGCTGCTCACGGCGCAGGGCAGCCTGGATGCCCCGTTCGTTGATATGGCTGTCGTGTGCCCAGCTCTCGATGCGCAGCAGCGGCAACATGCTTTTGCTCGGATGTTCCCCGAGCAGGCCGTCGTACGGCGGCGCGAGTCTCCAGTCCCCGTTGTCCTGCGTGAGGATGTCGTTCCACAGCAGCACCCGCAGCAGGGCTTCGAGCGGTCCCGGGTCCAGGCCGAGACGCGCGGCCAACACCGCCGTTGGGGCCGGGCGCGCGGCTATCTCCGTGTGCACCCCGGCGTCGATCGCCGCCTCGATGGCGCTGAGGATCTTCCGGCTTGCGAGGAGTTCGGCGACCCGGTTCATCGGGCGTCCCTCCTTCCCCTGGGGTGAGCGTCGGTCGGCCACGGGCCCCCGGGACCGTGCGCGATGGCGACCGAACGAGGTTCGACGCTCCCGGCGAGGTGCCGGATCGCGCCGGCGAGACCGTCGGGCGTACCGATGTCATGGAAGCCCTCCTTGAGCCGGTAACCCAGGAGTTCGAAGTCGCTGCTCAGCAGGGCACGCAGCATCTCGGTCATGGATTGCTCACCGAACCGGTCCAGCCGGGGCGCCCAACCAGCCGCCCAGTCGAGAGCGCGGGCGCTGAAGTAGTAGAGCCCGGCCTTGGCCACGCCGGCGCCGCCCTCCGGTGGTTTCTCGTGCAACCCGACGACGTGACCGCCGTCCAGTTCGAGTCTGGTCAGCGTGGCGGTGGACTGGACGTCGGCGCAGGCGACCCGGCACGCGGCCGGTTCTGCGGCCAGCGCGTCGACGAACCATTCGACGTCCGTGTCGGAGAAGGCGTTGTCGCCGGACACCACGACGAGGGGGCCGTCCGACGCTCGGAGGCTCAGGCAGTCGGCCACCGCTGCCCACTCGCCCAGCGGCCTTGAGCGGAAGGTTTGCAGACCATCATGTGCCGGTAGTGCGGTGAACCACGGATGCTCGTTGACGGCGACCCAGATCCGTGCCGCGCCACTGGCGGTGAACTGGCGGGTGAGTCGGGCCAGGGCGCTCTCCGGCCAGCCTGACCGGCCAGTGGAGATGGGCAGCAGGGTCTTCGGGATCATGGGTGCCACGCCGGTCAGGCGGCTTCCCCTGCCCGCTGCCGTGATCAGAACGTCGGGGGCCGTCATGTCGGTGAGGGCCCCGCCGTGAACAGCCCACGCCACAGCCGGACGCAGCGCTGCAAGTCGTATCCGTCGCGAAGGGTACGCACGCCGGCCACCAGCCAGCGCAGTCCGTACGCCAGCAGCACCTGCCACGCCTGCCGACGGGTGTGCGGCAGGCGCAGGACCGACAGCAGTAGGACCCCGGTCATGAGGGTGGCCCGGCTGGCCAACTGCGGGTCAGCGCCCAGGAAGCGGCGGCAGACCATCTGCGCGAGTCGGGCGTTGCAGTCCACGAGCGAGCGCAGCGGGTCGCCGTCGTCGCGGCCGGCGCTGCCGACGAACGCCACGCGGGCCGGGCTCGCCACGATTCGTACGTCGGCGAGGGACTGGCGGAAGGCCACGTAGCACGATTCGTGCAGCAGCTTGGCAATGTCGTAGGCGGGGTCGAAGGTGCGTTGTGCTCCCCAGCCGCCCCGTGGGTCGACGAGGTAGAAGGTCCGTCCGCCCCGGTCGACGAGAATGTTGCCCAGATGCAGGTCCCCGTGGAGGACCTGAGTCCACGAAGGCTGACACCCGGCCAGCAACTCCGTCACCGTGGCGGCGCCGTCCCGCAGTGGATTGGGCAGGTTCACCCTGTCGATCGACACGTGCCGCGCCGCGAGGACGGCATCGATCATCGGATGGATCTCCCGCGCCGTGCTCAGGCTAGAGACCAGGTGCGCCGCACACCAGGCGCCCGTGTCCCAGGGCGGCTGCCGGCCGCCGATCGCGCAGAGCTTCTCGAAGCCGAAGAGGACGGCTTCGGTAATCAGCTCCAGGCAGACCGGGTCCGCGTTTTCGATGACCATTCGGCGGGCGTCCACACCCGGCACCCGCCGCAGCACCAGCGTACGGGTTGCGTCGTCGGGTGCGGCCACCACGGCCGGCAGATGACGGCCAACCGACGGACCGCCGGCCGCGGCAGCCCACTGAAGCCAGGCTCCTTCTGCCACCAACTTGTCCAGCTGACCGGACGGCGCACTCTTGCAGACCGTCGCGCCGTCGATGGTCAGGGTGGCTCCGGAACCACTGGCAAGGGCGAAGGACTCCAGGGTCATCCGCCGACTCCTGTGATCAGGGGCCTGTGGTTCATACGCCCACCGCCTCTCGGGATTCGAGCCTAGGAGCGGCACGGATTGCCGCTCAAGGATCCGGAACTGAGCACTTCCGCTCAGCGGACAACCGGCCATATCACCCTGTCCGGTCCGGGTCATGCTCGGCTTCGACGGCGTCGGATCCGGCCTGGGCAGGTCGAACTGGGGGCGTTGGCTCTTAACGGCGACCGGGTTTTGCCGTATTGGTGTGGTGATGGATGTGACGCGACAGGATCCCCCCATCGACGTGACCGGCGGCGTGCCCCGACCGGATCGTGACTGGCGAGCCGATCAACAGGACGCGACCTTCCTGACGGGCGGCGCCAGTGACGCGCCCGCCCTGGTCACCTCCGACGGCCGGGTCGTGGCCTACGGCGAGCTGGCTGCGGCCACCGCCCGCGAGCCCGCCTGGCTGCCCCACGGCACGGCGGATCGGTCAGTGGTGCTGTTGGGAGCCACCCCGACCGTCGACGTCGTGCTGGCCTATCTCAGCGCGTTTCGGCATGGGCATCCCGTCGTACTGGTCAGCCCCGACCTCGACGCCGCGGCGCTGGACCGTCTGCTGCACGCGTTCCGCCCTGAGGTGCTCGTCCGAGCGTCGGGCGCGGCGGGCTGGCCGGATGTTCCGGACGGCTACCATCCGGGCACGCCGCACGGGTCACTCCTCGTCTACGCGCGCAGACGCCTGGACGCGGGCCCGCTCCACCCCGATCTCGCGCTCGTGCTGCTGACCTCGGGCACCACCGGCAGACCACAGGGTGTACGCCTCTCCAGGAGAAACGTGCACCGCAACGCGGCCAGCATCCGGCAGGCGCTGGGCATCACGGCCGCCGATCGAGCAGTCACCAGCCTGCCACTGCACTACAGCTACGGGCTCTCGGTACTGCACAGCCACCTGTACGCCGGCGCGTCGATCGTCCTCACCGGAGACAACCCGATCGGCAGCGACTTCTGGCGTACCTGCGCCGACCGGGAGGTGACGGCGTTCGCGGGTGTGCCACTGACCTACGAGGGGCTACGCGGTCCACTGCCCCGTGTCTGGCCGGCGACCCTGCGGACGCTGACCCAGGCCGGCGGTCGCCTCCGCCCCGACCTGGTCCGCTGGTACGCCGACCTGGCCCGTGAGCGGGGTGCCCGGTTCTTCGTCATGTACGGCCAGACCGAGGCCACCGCCAGGATGTCCTGCGTCGACGTTGTCGATGATCCGGCCGGGATCGGTTCGGCCGGGCGGGCGATTCCCGACGGCCGCTTCGAGATCAGGCCGCTGGGTCCGAACGCGACGATTGACGTGGGCGAGGTGCTCTACGCCGGTCCCAACGTGATGATGGGCTACGCCGCCGACCGGGCCCACCTGGCCGACGGGGACAACCTGCGGGGCGTCCTACCGACCGGGGATGTCGGTCGCCTGCGCGACGGCTACCTGGAGCTGACCGGACGGATCAAGCGCATCGCGAAGACCGGGGGACGGCGGATCAACCTCGACGAACTGGAGGAGAGTCTCGCCGCCGACGCTCGGGTGGCCATCATCGCCAGGGACGAGCGGTTGGTGGTCTTCCACGCCGGTGATCCGCCCGCCACACTCCGGTCCGCACTGAACCGCGCCTGCCGCGCCCTGGGCGTACCGTTCTCGCACGTGACGGTCCGGGTGCTCGACCGGGTGCCCACCACCAGCACGAACAAGGTCGACTACGCGGCCCTCGCAGCCCTGGACGGAGTACCGGTCAATACCTGAGCGAGCGCCGACGTGTTCAAGTGGCGACCGTCCGCGGTTGAACACGTCCCGCGTGCCAAGCACGGCGGCCGGCGCGACCGGATCAGCGGCAGATCAGATAGCCGTCCGCGCGCCGGCCAGCGCCCGCCACAGCGCTTCGGCCGAGTCATCGGCGCGGCAGGCCTCCAGCAGCAGCCACTCCAGGTCGGCGAGGAGGTCTGCCGAGTTTCGTCCTGGAGCGAAGCCAGGGTCGACACCGACGGAACAGAACGCCCTCGGTGCCAGGACGTGCAGGTAGAAGAAGAGCCGGGCGTTCATGGCTGGGTGATCCGTAGCCAGGCGGTTGATCCTGGACGCCCCCAGTTGCTCGGCCAGCAACTCGGCCGTGGGCTCGGGCGTCGCGCGACCCTCGCCCTGCCGGCCCCCCACGTCCTCCCGGACGTCGTTAAAAAAGCAGGAGCCGTTGATGGGGATCACACGAGCCGCACTGACCTCGGACACCAGGGCGTCGAGCGCCCTGGGGTCGCACTCACTGTGGCGGTACGCCAGCAGCTCCGCCTCCGCCGTCCGCAGCAGGTACCTCGAGAACGGCTCGTCGGCCACTGTGAGGCAGAGGAGCGCGTTCTGGTTGAAGGCGCCGACCAGGCGGCGCTGCTCGGCGGCGAAGCGGGTGGCCACGATCATCCGCGTCGCCACGTGCCGCTCCCCCAGGTACGCGCCGATCACCAGGAGCAGGCCCGCGTGCACCACGAGGGCCGGACTGAGCCGGTGCTTCCGGCCGAGGCCGGTTGCGGCGGTGGTCAGCGCGGTGGACCGCAGCTCCGACCACTCCAGGTTGGCGCCTGACGTGCCGGTGTCGCTGCCGAGCACCGCCGGTGGGAGGCGTTCGAGGTGACAGCGCCAGAAGTCGAGCGACTGCCGGTTACGCTGCCGGCCCGCCTCGGATCGCTCCCAGACCGCCCGCTCCACCGGCTGGGTGCCGGCCGGGCGCAGGCGGGACGGACCGCCGCGCAGCAGAGCGGTGAGGTCCTCCTTGAGGATGCGCAAACTCCACCCGTCGACCGCGAGGTGGTTGAGGACGAGGACCAGCCAGACCGGTACGCCCGCACGGGTGATCATGCCGAGGCGCAGGGGTCCATCGGCGGCTGCGTCGAAGGCGACGACGCGCATCTGGTTGGCCACCACCGTTGCGGCACCCGCCGTCGTGGCCGAGCCGGCATCGAAGACCTCGACCGGTACCGTGCACTCGTCGACCACCCGCTGGATGAGCTCGCCGTCGAGGTCGAGGTACCGCGAACGCAGCGACTCGTGCCGCACGACGAGCGCGGCAATGGCGGCGCCGGCCTGCGACGACGTCGTTCCGGGCGGCACTTCGCAGTGCAGCACCAGATTGGTGCTCGCGTCACCCGGAGGTAGCCAGGCCAGCACGTCCCACATGGCGATCTGCCCCCACGTCAACGGGGCGTGTGCACGACGCCCGCCGGTGACCGGCAGCTCGAAACGATGGACGGATTGCAAGATCGCACCCCCCGTGGAATCGCATGTCGCATGGACCGCCGGCACGGCCACGGCGATTGCTGAACCAATCATGCGAAGAACGAGTGCCTTGCATAAGGGCTCGCGCCACCGACACACTTCGAGCGTGTTCCGGCAGTAGACCATGTCGCGCGCAAGCAGGCTGGTCGCGGCACTGACGACCGCGACGGCGCGGGGTTCTCCTGCCATACCGGACAGCGCGCCGGCCAGCGCAGCATGCGAGCCGGCGTGGTCGGGGCGGCCAGCGCAGGTCGAGAGGAGTGCACGCGTACACATGGGATCTATGAACGTCGAACTGGACGCCGAGCTCCCGGCGGGTGAGTCGCCATCGGCGGCCGCCCTCCTGGAGTTGTGCGCGATTCTCCTGCCCGCCACCACACGCGAGCCGACACTCGATTCGAACCTCTTCGAGCTGGGCGCCGACTCACTGACCATCACGGCCCTCGCCGCCGAGATCCAGGCCCGCTGGGGTGTCGCGCTCGATCCGTCCGACCTGTTCCTCGCGGAGGACCTCGCCGAGGTGTACGCGCAGCTGACGGCGGAACGCGCCGGAGACATCCGGGCCGTGCTACCGGCCCGGCCGGCGGGGCCTCTGCGGGGAAGCTGGGAACAGCTCGCCCGCCTTCGTTCGGACGGCCCCTGGACCGGCCCGGGCCCACGCGGTACCACGATCGAGGTCGACGTGCGGGTCACCGGACGGCTGGACGAGGAGCGGCTGCGCGGCGCGCTGCGGGCGGTCGCGGCCCGCCACGAGGCGCTGCGTTCGGTCCTCGGCCCGGCCGGCGAACTGGCCCTGCGCGACGAGCCCCCGACGCTGCTCGACGCCGTCCACGACCGGACGGCAACCGACACGACGACGAACGGCACGGTGAGCCCGGGTGCGCTCTGGCGAGCCCGACTGGACCTGACGGACCGGCACACGGAGCTGTCGTTGTGGCTGGACCGGCTGGTGGCGGACGAGGGTTCGGTGCCGATCCTGCTGGCCGACCTGGCCCGCGCCTACAACAGCGGAGCGACGGCGCTGTCGGTGGCCTCGCCCGGCTTCTACGACTGGGCGGCCTGGCAGCGCGCGACGTACCCCACCGAGCAGGCCGTGCCGGCGGCGGCACGGCCGGCGGCCTGGCTCGCGTCCCGGACTCGTTGGCCCGCCGGTCTGGTGGTCGCGCTGTCCCGGATGGCGGAGCAGTGCGCCGTCGGCCTCGACGACGTCCTCACCCTGGTCCTCGGGCTGACGCTCGGGCAGTCCGACGCGTCCGGTGGTCCGGTGCGCATCTGCGTTCCGCTCGCCAACCGCGACGACCCCCGGACCCGCGAGCTGGTCGGGCCCGTACACACCCGCGCGGTCCTCACGCTCGTACCAGACGGCACGGCGCCGGTCACCGAGGCGCTGCGCGCTGTCCGACGCGCCCGTGACGACGTCGCCCCGTCCGCCTCGGCCCCGTACGGCTCGCACCAGCCACGGCCGGACACCACAACCGGCAGCCCAGCGGCCGGCGCCCCCTTGGCGCTGGTGAGCCTGCGCACCGGGATCGCCGGGACGATCCAGCTGGGCGGAGCCCGAGGTGACTGGAGGATCCGCGCGAAACAGCCCGGACACCTCGACGTGCCGCTGTCGCTGGAGGGCACCCTCGACGACGACGGCAACCTGGAACTGGTGCTCTGGCACGATGCGGGGCACTGCGACGGCGAGGCGACCGAACGGCTGCTGGGCGAGCTGACCACGCTCGCGGAATCCTTCCTGACCCGGCGCAACCAACCGGTGGCGCGGATCGTGGACGGGCTGACGCGGACCCACCGCGGTGAACTCTCGGACGGAGGCAGGTGACATGGGCAAGCAGGCACAGCTCCGCGATGCCCTCACAGTCGACGGGGATCTCCTGGATCATGCGCTCGTCCAGGACGGCAGAGTGCTGCTGGTGGCCGCCGCCGGTCGGCTGACCGCCCTGGACGTCCGGCTGCTTGTGGACCGGACGGCGGATCCGGACGAGGCGCCGGACACCGTCGTCATCGTCGACCGCGTTCCCCGCGACAGCGACGGTGTGCCCGGCAACGATTGGCGGGACGTCGAGGTCGAGCAACACCGGTACGCGGCTCCCACGTCACCGCTTGAGGAGGCGGTCGCAGCGATCTGGGCCGACGGGCTCGGGGTGTCCCGGGTCGGCGTCGAGGACGATTTCCTCGACCTCGGTGGCGACTCGTTCGCGGCGGTGGCGATTGCCGAACGGATGGAACAGGAGTGCGGCATCAGCGTCTTCGCCGCCGACCTGTACCAGCTCGGGACCGTCCGACAACTGACCGCGCAGGCCGAGGGCGGGACGGCTCGATGACCTCGGCGCTCCCCCGGGGGCCGCTGCCGACGTACCGGCGGATGCGGGAGCTGGCGCGAACCGCGCCGGACCGGCCCGCCGTCTCCGCCCGTGGCGCCGACGGACGATGGTCCTCGTTGACCCGTGCCGAGCTGGTCGCGCTCGCCGAGGCGCAAGCCACCCGGCTCCTGGCCGAGTCACCGGCCCCGTACACGGTGGTGGCGCTCCCCAACAGCACCGGGTTCTTCGTGGCGGTGCTCGCCTCCTGGTGGGCGGGGCGCACGCCGCTGGTCGTCCCGCCGGAGAGCACGGCACCGGAGCTGGTGCGGCTTTTCAGCAGCGTCGGCCGGCCCCCGGAGGAGATTTTCACCTTCACCGAGTCGGTGTTGGCCACCCCGGTGGGAAGCATGGGCACGTCGACGACGGGCCGCACGGCGGCGACCGTGGCCGTCGCTACGGCCGAGCCTGCGGTCGCCTGGTACCTGCCGTCGGGCGGTAGCACCAGCCTGCCCCGCCTGGTGCCCGTTGCGGGTCTCCCCGCCGAGCAGCTCTCCGGTCAGTCGACGCTGCTGGCCGCCGTGGGTTGGCGGCCCGACGCGGACCACCTGGTGCTCGGCCCGCTGTCGCACGCGGCCCCCTTCACCTGCGCGCTCACCGGCCTGGTGTACGGCAACCATGTGGTGGTGGTCGACCGGTTCGCGCCGGGGGCCGTGCGGGACGCGGTACGCCGGGTGCCTCCGACGTGGTGCCAGCTCACCCCGCACCAGATGGCGGTCATCGGCGCCGATCCGGCGTTCCTGCGCACCTTCGGTGCACGGCTGGTCGGTGTCCTGCACACCGCCGCGCCGTGCCCGGCGACGGTGAAGCGGGCATGGCTGGACGGAATCGGCGCCGACCGGGTGTACGAGTTGTACGCCAGCACCCAGATGGTCGGCGCCGTGGTCAGCCGGGGTACCGACTGGTTGGAGCGTCCAGGCACAGTGGGGCGGCCCTACATGACGCAGGTGCGGATCCTCGACGAGAAAGGCCTCGCCCTACCCCCCGGCCAGGTCGGCGAGGTCTACCTCCGTACCGCCGTCACCCGTCGACTCTCCGCAGCCCAGACTGGACATCTGCGGGGTCGGCCGGGCGGCTACTTCAGCGTCGGCGACCTCGGGTACCTCGACGAGGACGGCTACCTCTTCCTCGTCGACCGGGTCGACGACGTCATCATCGTCGGCGGCGCCAATGTCAGTGCCCGCGAGGTCGAGCAGACCCTCACCGCGCACCCGGCGGTCGGCGAGGCGCTGGTGGTGGGCCGGCCGGACCGGCTGCTGGGGCAGCGGGTGCACGCGTTGGTCGTGCCGGCTGACGCCGACACCGTGCCGGGCACCGCCGAGTTGCGCGAGCACTGCGTGGGGCTGCTCGCTCCACACAAGGTGCCGGCCTCGATCGAGGTGATCCCGAAGTTCGAGCGGTCGCACGCTGGGAAGATCCAGCGCTTCCGCTACCGGTGAGCGCGCACGCCGGGAACGCCGGTGTTCAACTGCGGCCGTGCCGCAGTTGAACACCACTGGCCCGCGTTGCGGACTGTGGCGGCGGCCAGGCGTGTACACCCCCCGCGGGGGGCGTGTCTCATACCTTCTCCACCAGGTAGTCGCCGAGGCAGAGCGCGTCGAGGTCACTGTCCTGGAACGTCGCCAGGGCATCGGCCGGGGTCTCGACGATCGGTTCCCGGTCGTTGAACGACGTGTTGAGCACGACCGGCACTCCGGTGATCTTCTCGAAGTGCTCGATGAGCGCGCCGAACTGCGGCGCGACAGCCGGGTCGACGGTCTGCACCCGCGCGGTGCCGTCGACGTGCACGACGCCCGGAATCGCGTCCCGGCGCTCCGGGCGGACGACCGGCGCCAGCAGCATGAACGGCGACGGCCCGTCCAGCTCGAACCAGTCTGTCGCGCGATCGACGAGCACCGCCGGGGCGAACGGCCGGAACGGCTCGCGATGCTTGATCCGGTTGTTCAGCGCGTCGCGGCTCTCGACGGTCCGCGGGTCGGCCAGCATCGAGCGGTACCCGAGGGCCCGCGGGCCCAGTTCGCTGCCCCCGGTGAACCAACCGATCAGCTTCCCGTCGGCGATGAGTTGGGCGGCGCAGGCCGCGATGTCGCTCTCGCGCCGGTAGCTGAACGGCGCGAAACGCCGCTCGACGAGGCCGGACCGAGGATCCCGCTGCAGGGTCAGTTCGATCTCGGCGGTGCTGTAGGCGCGGCCGAGCGAATCGGATCGGAACACCGGCCGGGGCATCTCCCCTGTGAGCTGCTGCATGCCGTACAGGGCGTTGCCCAACGCCTGGCCACGGTCGGAGGCGGCCGGCGGTACGAACAGATCGGCGACGCCGGGCAGGCGGCGGATGCGGTCGTTGGCCACGCAGTTCAGCGCCACCCCGCCGGCCAGGCAGACGTTGTCGTACCCGACCTCGGCGACGTTCTGCAGGACCAGCGCGCAGAGGGCTCGCTCGACCTCCGCCTGTAGGAACGCGGCGGCCTCGATACCCCGCTGGTCAGCGCCGAGCGAGCCGAGCGGGCCGAAGTCCAACCCGTGCCGGCGGGCGTACGCCACGACGCCACGCGCGTGCGTCTGGTCGAGCCGGCCGGTCACCCGCCCGTCCTGTACGTCGAAGAGCACGTTGGCGAAGGTCGTCGGGTCCCCGAACGACGCGAGGGCCATGGTCTTGCCCGCCTCCTGGAAGTTCCAGCCCAGGTATTCGGTGAAGGCCTCGTAGGTGGCGCCGATCGCGCCGGCCCGGGGGCGTTCCGGGTCGTTCCCGCCCAGCCGGACGAGCCCGTCCGGGGTGCCCGCGTAGTACGTCTCCGTGTCCGTGTTGTTGCCGCCGCCGTCGGTGACGATGACCGTGGCGTGGGTGAATTCACTCAGGCAGAAGGCCGTGTAGGCATGCGACAGGTGGTGATCGACGACGCGTACCCGGTCGTCCGGGACGCCGAGGTGTGACAGCCCCGTCTCGGCGACCGTGATCTGCTGGCCGTAGTTGCTCGCCACCACGAGGTCCACGTCGGACAGCCGCATCCCGGCGGCGCGGAGGCAGTAGAGCAGTGAGGCCTGCCAGCCCGGCGAGTACCGGCTCCGGTTCAGCCGTTCCTCGCCGATCGCGACCATGCGGGTGGGGGTGAGCAGGGCTGCTCCACCGTCATGACCGAAGTTGATGCCGACGACACAGGGCTCGTCCACACTCACGTTTCCTCCAGCGGCCGGGGATCGAGCAACAGGCCGATTCAGGCCGGCCAATCGCACGGGCAAGTATCAGCGCCTTCCCGGCCAGTCGGGAAGCGGCTCTAATCAAAGCATTGACATGTCGGAGGGCGCTGGAAACCATGGCATGACGAACGCGGACCAACCGCGATGCCGCCCGCTCCACCGCTGACGGCGACGATTCGGACCGCACCGCTTTCGCATTTACTCTGCGTATGTACGGGGGGCTCACGAATGGCAGATCGAGCACGTGGATACCACTTCGTGTCCGATCGCCTCGCCATTCCGGATGCGGACGCCGGAACGCTATTGAGTACGGCCATCCGGTCCGACTGGTATCCGGTGCACATCGTTCGCTCCGAGTCGGAAACCATTGAGCGCCTCCTCCACGAACTGGCTGGTCGACGCGCGGCGATTATCACCGACGAAACTGTTGCCGCCCGGCATGGCCAGCGGTTGGCCGACACGCTCGCGGCCCGTGGGGTCTCCGTGTCGATGACATCCTTTCCACCCGGCGAGGGCAACAAGAGCATGGCCACCGCCATCGGGCTGTTCGACTGGTTGGCCGCCAGCGAGGTTCGGCGCCGCGACGTCGTGGTGGCCGTGGGCGGCGGCGTGGTGATCGACACCGTCGGGTGGGTGGCCAGCGCGTACATGCGCGGAGTCCCCTACATCAATGTGCCGACCACCCTGCTGGCCGACGTCGACGCCGCGCTCGGTGGCAAGGTCGCCGTCGACCACGACAGCGCCAAGAACCTGATCGGGGGCTTCTACCAGCCGAAAGCGGTCGTAACCAACATCGGCTATCTGGACACCCTGGACGACCGGCACCTCCGTGCCGGCTTGGCGGAAGCGGTCAAGAAGGGCATCATCGCCTCGCCCGATCTCTTCGAGCTGATCGAGAACGAACGGGAGCAGATCCTGGCGCGCGACCCGGACATCTTGCGCCGGCTCGTCCATGGCGCCAGCGCGGTCAAGTGCCGTCTTATTGAGCGCGACCCGTACGAGTTGGACCTCGCTCGCCCTCTCAACCTGGGGCACACCGTCGGGCACGCCTTGGAGACCGTCACCGGCTACGGTCCGGTGCTGCATGGCGAGGCCGTCGCCTTCGGCATCGTCACTGCGGCGCATATCGCAGAGCGCCGCGGGCTGCTCGACCGGGAGACTCTGCGGCGCTTCGTCGACCTGCTGGCCCGGATCGAGCTCCCCACCAGCCTGGCGGAGCTCGCCGTCGAGGTCGACCCGGCGGCCGTGGTCGCGGCGCTGGGCCAGATTCGCAAGATCCGGGACGGCAGCCTGCGGTTCGTGCTGCCGACCGCACTGGGCAAGGTCGTCATCGCCGACGACGTGGCCGACCGGGAGATCCACATCGCGCTGGGCGAGTTCGCCGGGTCCCGACTATGATCACCCTCATCGTCGGACAAGGCCTGATCGGCGGTGCGGTCCGTGACGAGCTGAGCAGACGGGGACAGGCCCCGGTGACGGTCGCCCGCTCGGCGCGGGCCGACGTTCCCGGTCTTCCCCAGTCGACCGGCGCTCACCTGCGGCACGACCTCGACCTGCCGGGGGGCCGGGCCGCGCTCCGCGCCGACCTCGAGCGGATCGGGCCGGACCGGATCGTCCTCACCCACGGACCGAGCGACGTGAGCTGGATGGAGGAGAACGAGGAGCGGGCCGCCCGGATCCACTGCGGGGTGGCCCGGCTCGCCGCCGACTCCGGCGTACCGACCCTGCTCATCTCCACCGACAACGTCTTCTCCGGGGAGCGTGGCCTGATGCGGCCCACCGACCCGGTGGCGCCGCGCAACGCGTACGGCCGGCTGAAGGCCGAGGCCGAACGGGTGGTGCTGGGCAGCGGGGGCGCCGTGCTGAGAGTCAGTCTCGTCTACGGAGACGCCGGCGCCGCGTACCGGCCGACGTACGCTCAGCGCTGCCTCGCCGCTGCGGCGGCTGGTGCCTCGTTCCCGGCCCCCGTCGACCAGTCGTTCACGCCGATCCACATCGACGACGTCGCCCGCGTCGTCGCGGCCCGCATCACGGCACCAGCGAATGCCAGATCAGAGGCCGGAACGGTGGAGCACCTAGCCGGGCCCCAGGAGCTGAGCCGGTACGAGTTCGCCCGGCTGTCCTACGCCGCCGCCGGCGCCGATCCCGAGCTGGTCCTGTCCTGCCTGCGCCGCGACACCCCCTGGGCGTCCCGGCCCCGCTACTCAAGCCTCGCCTGCACCGACTACGGCGCCCTGTTACCCGGGCACTGGCCGCCCGCGAGGCCAGCCGCAGGGCTACGACGCATGGTGTCGGCACCCGCCGAGGCGGCGGCAACGTGATCGCCCCCGCCGCCGCCCGGTTCGCCATCGACGCGGGCGGGAGCCGAACCCGGGTACGGGTCGAGCCGGTGGACGGCCCGCACCGGATCGCCGAGTACCCGACCATCAACCGCGCCGCCGTTTCGGCGGACGGGGCCGACGCCGTACTGGCCCGGATCCTCACCGACGTGCGTGACTGGATCGGCACCGATCCCGGTGTGGGCTGGCTGGCCAGCGCGGCAGCCGACGAGCACAGCCTCCGCAGCGAGTCCGTCCGCGTCGGGCGCGCCGCCGCACACCACCAGGTCAACCTCGACCTGGTGCTCTCCAACGACATCGTGCCGATGCTGTGGGGGCCGCCGACTCTGGGCGGTACCGGCGTCGCAGTGGTCTGCGGCACCGGCTCGGGCTTCCTCGGGGCGCACGACGACGGTCGCATCCTGCGGGTCGGTGGTTGTGAGTACCTCGGCAGCGACGAGGGCAGCGCCTGCGACCTCGGCTGGCGCGGACTGCGCGCCGCGGTCCGCGCGGCCGACGGCCGTGGACCGGCCACCGATCTGGTGGCCGCGTTCGAGACCCGGGCCGGTTGCCGGGTCACCGAGCTGGCCCGGGAGCTGGCCGGCGAGCCTTTCCCGAAGCAGCACCTGGCCAGGCTCGCCCCGGTGGTCTGCCGAGTGTGGCTGGACGACGACGCGGTCGCCACCGGGCTGGTCGGGGCCGCCGTCGACGAGCTGGTGCTCGGCGTTCGCACCGTGGCCGAGCAGCTCGACCTGCCGTCCGGGTACGCGGTCGCTGCCGTCGGCGGGGTGCTGACCGGCTGCCCCGAGTTCTTCGCCGCGCTACGCGCCCGGCTCAGCAGGGAAGGAGTCGACCGGGTGGAACTCATCACCGACACGGTCACCACCGTGGCCGGCGCGCTGCGGCACGTCGTGGGCGCCGACGGACGGCTCGTCCTGCCGACCGCGCTACGCCCGCACGCCCGCCTGGTGCGACAGTGAGCACGCCCGGTGTCCAGCTCGGCGTCTGCCTCGCCGCCCACTCCCCCCTCGGCCTGCGCCGCGCGCTGGAGGTGACCACGGACCTCGGCGATCTCTGGCTCGACGTGCCGACCGACACGCCGCTGGGGCTGATCGACCCACGCCGCTGCTTGCGCGACCGGGACTACCTCGACGAAGTGGCGACGGCGTTGGGTGGTGCCCGGGTCGGCTGCGTGAGCAACAGCCGCGACGCCCAACTCCTGCTCGGACCGCACGGTCGACACACCGATCCGGTCGCCACCGGGACGCCCGCACGCAAGCGCGAACACGCCGTCGCCTGCGCCCTCGGATCGATCCGGCTCGCGGAGCGGGTTGGAGCGCCAGCGGTCCGGCTGCTGGTCGGTTGCCCCGACTTCGCCTACTGGCTCTCCTGGCCGGGCGACACCGGCGGCTGGGACCACAACGTCGCCGAGTTCTTCACCCACGCCGAGCCGATCATGGCAGCCGCGCGCGACAGTGGCCTGCGCATCCTGCTGGAGCCGCACCCCAGGCAGATCGTCTACGACCGGATCAGCAGCGCCTCGGTGCTGTACAACGCGCACCCGGACGCGGGACTGATCGACCTCTGCGTCGACCCGGCGAACCTGGCCGCGATGGGCCATGACCCGGTCGCCGCCGTGACGGGTTGGGGACGCCGGATGTACTCGGTACACGCCAAGGACCTCCAGCGCTCCGGCCACGTCGTCCAGCCGCCGGGGAACGGGTGGAGCCGGTACGGCCCACAGCCGCCGATCCGGTTCCGATCGCTCGGCTGCGGAGAGCTCGACTGGCCGGCCATCGTCGCGGCGCTGCTCGACGAGGGCTTCGCCGGGGTGGTGTACGTGGAGCACGAGGACGTCCTGCTGCCCAGGGAGCAGAGCCTCGCCCGCAGCCTGGCGCTGCTGGGCTCTCTGTTGCCGGCCGGGACGCCGGAGGGGCGGACATGGTGACAAGCGGGAGGACGTGGTGACAGGCATGCACGACGTACGCGCGGTGCTGCTCGCCGGCGGTCGGGGCGAGCGGATGGGCCGGCTGACGGGCCAGCGGCCGAAGCCGCTGGTTCCGTTCGGAGGACAGTGCCACCTCATCGACTTCAGCATCGCCAACGCACTGCGCTCCGGCCTGACCGAGGTACTCCTGCTGTCGCACTTCAACGAGGACCGTCTGATCGACTACCTGCGGTCGACCTGGGAGTTGCCGGGCCGGCTGCACATCCACCTCGGCCCGCACGACCGTGACGTCCGATCGGGCCGGGACCTCACCGCTCTCGCCCCGCGCCCGCCCGAGCGCGGTACCGCTGAGGCGCTGCTGGCCAACGCCGAGTTCATCTTCACCGACCGGTACCGCGACGTGCTGGTGCTGCACGCCGACCATGTCTACCACTACGACTACCAGCCGATGCTGACCCACCACCGGTCCACAGGTGCCGCCCTGACCATCGGCTACCAGGAGATCCTGCCCGAGTACGTCAAGCTGTTCGGGATGGTGGAGTTCGACGCCGACGGCTGGCTCACCGCGTTCGTGGAAAAGCCCGCGCAGCCGACCAGCAACCTCGTCTTCAGCGCCTTCTGCCTCTTCGACCAGGCGGTGCTCGACCGGTATCTAACGAAGCTGAGCACCACCGACTGGCGCTACGACCTCAGCCGCGACGTCATCCCCGCGATGCTGGCGGCCGGTGAGCGAATTGCGGGGTACCCGGTCGAGGACTACTGGGAGGACATCGGCACGGTCGACCGCTATCACCGGGCCCACCTGCGGCTACTCGGTCCAGAGCCGACCATGCTGCCGGAGCGGATGCCCCGCACCCTGGCGCCGGATCTGGTCCGTTCGACCGTGTCGACCGGCCCGGGCCTGCGCGACAGCCTCTACGCGACGGACCTGCGCAACGAGGGCTCGGTCGAGGAGTCCGTCATCTATCCGGGGGTGCGGATCGGCGCCGGTGCCATCGTCCGCCGCAGCGTCGTACTGCCGGGCGGCTCCGTCGCCGACGGGGTGTCCGTGCTGGACAGCATCGTCCTCGACGGCGAGCGTGTCGACGCCGACCGGGCGGGATTCTGAGTGAGGAGCAAGTCCATGCAACTCGACCAACCGCCGGTGCTCGTCGCCGCCAAGGCCGCCCCGGTGGCCCACGAACTGGTCGACGGCGAGGTGGTGCCCCGGCTCAACGGCAGCACCGGCAGCGTCGCCGGCGACATCGCGAGCGGCTTCGCTGTCACCGTCGTCGCCAGCGCCGCGACGGACGCCGACATCGAGATGACCCGCCGTCACCCGGAAGGCCTCACCGTACGCTCTGCCGGCGGGCGCGACATCAGCCTGCACCTGGTCCGGCACGCCCCGGAGACGCTGTCTCCGCAACGGTACGGGCACGTCACCGAACTGCTCTGGCACTCGATGCACGGATTGTGGAACGGGGCGACCGAGCCGACGTTCGAGACCAGGAGCCGGCTGGCCTGGGAGTCCCTGCACGCGCTCAACGGGGACATCGCGGCGGCACTGCTGCGGCAAGCTGGTTGTTCCGGCGCTGTCTACCTCGTGCAGGACTACCAGCTCAGCCTGGTACCGCGGCGGCTGCGCGACGCCGACCCCGACGCCCGAATCCTCTACTTTCACCACATCGCCTGGCCCAACCCGGACGGGCTCGCGATGCTGCCCACCACCGTGGTTGACGACCTGCTCGCCGGGGTGCTAGCGGCGGACGTGGTCGCGTTCTTCGCCGATCGCTGGCGGCGGCAGTTCCTGCGCAGCGTCGAGGAGCTGGTGCCGGGTGCCCGGATCGACCATGTCGCCGGCACCGTCGAGCACGCCGGACGAGTGATCCGGGTCGCGGTCGAGCCGCTCAGCTACAGCGCCGAAGCGCTGTCCGGCCTGTCGCCGCTGTGGCCGGAGGACCTGGCCACGTGGGCCGGCGACCGTCCGCTGGTCGTGCACGCCGGCAGGACCGACCCGATCAAGAACGCGGACCGAGCGGTCGCGGCGTTCGCGCACGCGATGACCGAGCGGCCGTCCACCGACGCCCGGCTGCTGGTACGACTGCAACCGCACCGGCTCGGCATCGCCGCCAACGCCGACTACCGCGACCGGGTGGTACGGGCCGTCACCGAGGCCAACGACCGCCTCGGTGAGGAGCGGGTGCGCCTGCTCGTCGACGACGACCGGCGGCTGACGCTGGGCTGCCTGGCCCGGGCAGACGTCGTACTGGTCAACTCGGTCATCGACGGTCAGAACCTGACCGCCTTCGAGTGCTCGGTGATCGGCGCACGCGACCCGGTCCTGGTGATCACGCCGACCTGCGGCGCGAGCGAGACACTCGGCGCGGACGCCCTGCTGGTGAACCCGTTCGACCTCATCGATTTGGCGGGGGCGATCAACAAGGCGATCGACATGCCGTCCGCCGAACGCACGGCCCGCGCGGCACGGATGCGAGAAGCCGGCGCACGCGTCGCCCTCCCGGTCTGGGCCGGACGGCAGCTCCGGCTGCTCGACCGTCCGCTGACCTCCTCGCCGAGGTGACTCCGACCGAGCGCCCCGGCGCGCTACTCCGGTACCCGCCGGTGGATCTGCTGATCGCCGCCGACCTTGACGGCACCCTGCTCCCCGCGACCTCGGCCGCACCCGACTGGCAGAACGAGCGCGGCCAGCTGCCCACCTTCTGCCATCGGCTCGACACGGCCCCCGCTGTCACGTTTGTCTGCGTCACCGGGCGGCGGGCCCTGAGCGCACGCCGAGTGCTCGGCGCATCCACCTGGGTGGTGGGACTGCACGGCGCCGAGATGCTGACGCCGTACTCGCGGGCGCCGGTGCAACATCCGGTACCGGCTGCGGTGCACCGCGCCCTCGCGGCCCTCGCCGGCGACCTCCAACGGTCCTGCCCAGCCGGGATGCACGTGGAGGACAAGCAGCTCATGCTGACCATCCACCATCCGGGACACCCGCCCGACACGGCGGCCCACACGCTCGCCGCCGTGACCGCCCGGGCCCGCGACGCCGGCCTGCAGGAGGTACGCGGACGCGGCTGGACCGAGTTCCGGCCACCATCGCTGCCGGACAAGGGCGACGCGGTACTCGACCTGGTCCGCCGGTTCCGCCCCCGGCGCTTGACGGTCGTCGGCGACGACCACGGCGACGCGCCGATGTTCCGCGCCGCGCGGGCGCTCGCCCGCCGGGGCACGCTGGCGCTGGCGGGGTGCGCGCACGTCCAGACACCCGGCGCGCACCCCGACAGCGAACGTCTCGCGGATGTGCTGCTCGACAGCCCCGCGAAGTGCCGCGCCTGGCTGCTCGACCTCGCCGCGACAACCGGCCCGCCGGACAGCGCCGGCCCGATCCGCTACCGCCAGTCCCACCAGTGAAGGGATCCATCAGATGACCACCTCCACCACCCAACCGGCCCGGGCCAGCGGCACGTTCGCAATCGGCGGCGACCTGCTGGTGAACCGGCTTGGCTACGGCGCGATGCGGCTCTCCGGACCCGGCATCTGGGGTCTGCCGGCCAACCCGGAGAATGCCGTAGCCGTACTGCGCCGCGCCGTCGAACTCGGCGTCACCTTCATCGACACCGCCGACTGCTACGGCCCGTACGTCAGTGAAGACCTGATCCGGCGCGCGCTGCACCCCTACCGAGACGTGACCATCGCGACCAAGGGTGGCGTGGTCCGACCCGGGCCGGGCGTCTGGGTGCCGGTGGGTCGACCGGAGTACCTGCGCCAGTGCGTGGAGATGAGCCTACGCCGGCTCGGACTGGACTGCATCGACCTGTATCAGCTGCACACCATCGACCCGCACGTGCCCCTCGCCGACCAACTGGGCGAGCTGGCCGCGCTGCGGGACGAGGGAAAGATCCGCCACATCGGCCTGTCGGAGGTGACCGTGGCCGAGATCCAGGCGTCCCGGGCCATCACTCCGATCGCCTCGGTACAGAACCTCTACAACCTGGCCGAGCGCCGCTCGGAGGAGGTGCTCACCTACTGCGACCGCGAGTCGATCTGCTTCATCCCGTGGTTCCCTCTCGGCAAGGGCGTGCTGGCCCGCGACGAAGGCGGTCTGGTCACGCTGGCCGAGGCGCACGGAGCGACGCCGTCGCAGGTCGCGCTGGCCTGGCTGCTGCAACGCTCGCCGGTGGTCGTGCCGATCCCGGGCACGACCAGTCTGGACCATCTGGCGGAGAACTGCGGCGCGGCAGCGGTGCGGCTCAGCGACGAGCAGATGAACGAGCTGACTAAGGTCGCCCCGGCGTGATCGATCCCGGCGGTCAGCGGGCCGGCGAACCGGGTCTCACCGGATCCGCCGGCCCGCCCGGTTGTCCGTGCCCGCCGCACGGTCAAAAGGTTCTCTCGCGCAGCATGGCGGAGTACCTGCCGTCCTAGAGTCGGCCAGCCCGCCACTCCGGGCTGGCCGCCGCTCGCGCGACGGCTGCCTCCAACTGCGCGCCGGTGATCAGTTCTTCGTGCGTGCCGGGCGCGCCGCAGGCGTACGCACCGGAGACCGCCCCGGCGAGCACGCACTCCTCCACCGGCCGTCCGGCGAACCACCGGCTCATGAAGGCCGTGCTGAACGCGTCACCGGCGCCGTTGCTGTCGACCACCGGACGCTCCGGCGCCACCGCCGGGAACCGGCGGACCCGGGGTTCGGCCCGGGTCAGAACGCGGGAGCCGGCCGCGCCCTCGGTCGCCACGACCACCTCGGTCCGACCCGCGTCCAGGAGGGCGCTCATCAGGTCCTCGATCTTCTCCGGCGCCGCAGCCGAACTGAGGAAGACCAGGTCTGCCTCGCGGGTATGCAGAAGGGGGTCCGACGTCACCCCGTCCCACGCGTGGATATCCGTGGACGTGGTGAGACCCAGCCGCCGTGCGTCGGCGAACGCCCCGAAACCCCGCCCCGAGGCGACGTGCACGTGCCTGGCCCGGGTGAGGAAGGGCAGGTAGAAGTCCGCCGGCAGGCGCAGGTCGGCGGGATGGCGCGGATCGTAGAAGGAGAACCTGCGGCCCTGGTCGTCGACCAGGTTGACGCTGCGGGACGTGCCCGAGGGCGCGGGCAGGTGGGCGAAGTCCAGTCCGACCTTGGCGTACCTGGCCAGCACCTGCGCACCCTGGGCGTCGTCGCCGAGGAAGTCGACGAACTTCGTCCGCAGCCCGAGCGTGTGGAAGCCCAGCGCCACACCGTTACCGGAATGCGCGACGTAGTCCAGGATAGGCGGTACGGCGTAGTTGTCGCCGGACGGAATGTTGAGGTCGGGAACGCGGACGATGGTATCGACGCCCACTCCGCCGACCACCAGCACATCGTAATCCGTCATCGCATTCCTTCCGCCGGAACGGCTCCTCGGATAACCTGCCCGCAGGCACGGGCGCGCGCAGTATATGGGGGGGCCGATGACGGGTGGAATACAGCGATGGCCCTTGTCGTACGCGCAAAGCGCACGCCTCGCCCGCGACCGGATCAACGGACCTGTTCCCTTCAATGTCAATGCCAGTTTCGACGTCGACGGTCACATAGACGCGGAGCGGCTGCGTGGTGCGCTGACACAGCTCATGCGGTCGCATCCGGCGCTGCGGGGGCACCTGACGCCAGATGGCACCGCCATGCTGGTGCCGGACGAGGTAACGCCGGAGCTGATCGTGCGGACCGGCCTCACCGCCGACCAGGTCCAAGCCGAGGTCACGGCGGAAGCCGACCGCTTCCGTGACCGCCGACAGGGGCCGCTGTGGTCAAGCCAGCTGCTCACCCGAAGCGACGGGCGGCAGGTACTCACGCTTGCCTTCGACCACCTGGTCATGGACGCCAGCTCGCTCGATATCGTCCTGACCGACCTCGCCGCCGGTACCACCCGGGTGCCGGATCCCGCCGGACCCGACTCGTACGGCGCGTTCGCGGCGGAACAGCACGCGCGGTACGGCGCCGGTCATCCGCCCTCCCTGGGCTATTGGCAGCAACACCTGGCCGGTACCGCGCTCAACCGGCCCGTCGTACCGAAGTTCTGCCTCGACCCCGTCGGCCCGCTCTCCGGCCGACGCACCTCGGCCCGGATCGAGTTCGACGACCGCGAACGGCGGTCCGTCGTCTCGGGCGCCGCGTCCCAGCGGGTCACCGTCTTCACGGCGTACCTGGCGGCGGTGGCGGCGGTTCTGGCGGAGTCGTCGGGCGAGCGGGACGTCACGTTCCGGGTTCTGACCCACGGGCGCCGGCCTCCCTTCATCAGTACCGTCGGCTGGTTCGCGAACATGGTGTTGGTACGCCTCCGGTTCGCCGACCCACTCGACCTCGTCAGCCTGCTCGCCACGGTCCGCGAGACGTGGTTGCGACAGCTGCCGCACCAGAGTGTTCCGTACCCGCTGGTGCTCCGGTGGGTGGAGCCGGAGCGGACCATCAGCGACTATCGGCCCTCCGTGGTAACGGTGAACGCCTTCACGCCGGCCCCACCGGTACGGTTCGGATCGGCCCGCCTCATCGGCCGCCCCGACCCGGGTGGACTGGCGGAGGAGGCGGGACTGCACTTCATGCTCGGCCACGGCGCCAACGTGTTGACCATCGACTGCTGGCACGACCCGTTGCGGTACGCGGTGGCCGACGTCGCCGAACTGCTTGCCGCGCTGAAACAGCGGCTACTGAGCATCGCGGACCTTCCCCGGCCCGTCCGACGGCGAGCGTGACCGGCAGGAATTCGCAAGCGTTCGCAGGTACAGGGGAATCGGCTTCCACCGGGTTTGGCAGATCCGCGAAACTGTTCGGGACCAGGAATCGTCATCCACTTCGGCAATGGGAATCGCCGTTCCGGTCAGCCGGTGTCACGCATTCGCCGTTCCAACCGATCGGCAAAGGCGAGCCATTCCTCGGCGCAGCCGCGCGCCACTTCGGCTACCACGTACGCGCAGTGCGACGGCATTCGCTCGATCACCTGCTCCCATCCCTCAGGCCCACTGGCCCGGGAATATATCCACCGCAGTACGTGCCGGCCGGACTCGCTGAACCGCAGCGACGGATCCCGGTTCAGGTTGCGCAGCAGCGTCGCCCGGTCACGCCCGGCACCGCCGCCCGGACGGCCGACCCGGTTCTCGGCACCGGGCCGGCGCCGCTCCGATCCGGTGTGCCGGCGCCCAGGCGGCTGCCCGCGGCTCTCGTCGCGCTGCCCGGGCGGCACCGGATCGTCGCCCCGCCCCAGGCGGTCGCGAACGTCGCGTACCGTCGCGGGTGACAGCCCCACCAGCCGGGCCACCGCCCGCAGCGATGCCTGCGGATGCCGGGCAATGGTCTCGCTCGCGACACGCCGGGCCTCGGCGCTGCTCAGTGGCCGGACTCGGCCGTCTCGACCGATCCGGGCCGTGACCTGCTGCTTGCCCACGCCGCTACGCCTCCGGATGGCGGCGACGGTCTTGGCGGCGAGCCCGCTGATCTCGGCGATCGCCCGGTCCGAATGGTGAGGGTGCGAGGCGATGATCCGAGCTGCGGCGGCCTCCCGGTCCGCGAGTGTCAGCGGGAGCCCGTGCCCCACATTTGCGCGGACCGCCGCGACGAAGACCTCCCGCTCGTCGCCGTCGAAGAACTCGACAGCGATGGTCTCCTCGCCCCGGAGCACGGCCGCACGGAGCCGGTGCGCGCCGTCGACCACCCGCATGGTGGCGCGGTGCACGAGGATCGGCGGTAGCGGATCGTCGGATTGCGCCAGCAGCTGGACGTGCTCCGCATCCTCGCCGCTGAGCCGGGGTGAATCCCCTGGGACGAGTGAATCGATAAGAATTTGACGCGTTTCTACCCGACCGCTATGGCCGCCCATCCGCACCCCCGTGCCGTGTCACATCAATCGATGACTGTGACCGTATGTGACCGAACGAAGTCTCGCAAGAACCCGCGCGGAGGTTGATGTTTCTCAAACTTCTGTTGGTAAGTCCACGACAATGTTGTTAGAGTCGGTGCGCGTCGACGCAGGGCGCCGCCGGCCCCAACTCGGCCTTTCGCTAACTGTCAACCAATCGAGTGACCGCCGACCGACGGCGTTTCCGGGGAGCGGTGCCTCGTACTCGACGGCCCTCCGCGTCGGCCCGGGCGGAGCCGTTGCGGATGGACCGGTCGAAGGCGACGACGTCGGCCCACTCCTCCGGTTGGCTCGGAACCGCGCACGCCGCCGCCCGTGACCTCCACGCCTACCAGACCGCCGCCGACGTCTGCCGCACCATGCTGCATCGCGCCCACCCGAGGACACCCCGGCAGACCCGTACTACTACACCCCCGGCAGCAGTCCGCCGAGCACGGGCATGCCCTGGTGCTGCTTACCGCCACCTACCCACCGCACGCTCGTCGCCTACTCACCCAAGCCACCGACCTGCGCACACCCCTTCACGACCAGAGGCATGTGTGTGCATCTGATCAAGCGTGGTTCTCGAGTCGCTCAGGGGAGAAGGGTGCGCCCCTCCCAGGTGCCGTGTTCGGACAGAGGGCGGAACCGCATGAACGCGGATTCGTGGTGGAAGTCCCGGCGATGCTGTTCAGCCATGGCGACGGTGTGTGTATGGGCCTGTGGGACGGCGCTGCGGCCGTGGACCATGTCGGTCATCTCGCGGACGCTGCGCCAGATCGTGAAGGTGGAAAACGTGTGGGGCGGGCGTACCGCTGCGGTGGCGAACGTGGTGCCGGGGTGACCGGCGACCAAGCGTTCGACGGGCCGCCCCCACTTCAGGAACCGGGGTAGTTCGAGAACCTTGAGCCGGGCGAGGGTGACGGCCACGATAGGCTCCTGCGGATCCCACCGGCCCGCCTGCACCGGCAGGCCAGCGAGGGCGGCCACCTCGCCGTAACGCCGCAAGTACTGCAGTCGCACATGCCATCCGTCGTCGAGCTGCCGCCCCAGATCGTCGTCTGCGAGGAACCGCTCCAACGCCGATTCGTCGTCCCATTCGGCGAACATCGCAAGGCGTCGCAGCTGCATCCGTTCCACCGACAACGCCGGGGAGCCGAGTCGCATGAGCGCGAGGCATTCGGCGTGCCGCAGCCCAGCCGCCCGAGGCCTGCGACGCAGTGTGCGCAAGGTCAAGGCCGGCGGAAGCAGCGCGAGATGGAACGAATGCATCATCGGCCCATGATCCCAGTCGTCCGCACCCGCGTCCCTCCCACAGCGTGCGGGCTGGCGACGGCGGCAGGCGGACGTTGGCTTCGCCGGCAGCGGTTCAGCACAGAGGCCCAATGACAGTCTCATCAGCCCCGTCGCCGTCTGACGAGGCTAAGTCCCCACAGATAGACCGCGGGTCGCGGCAAAACAGGGCGCCGGCGGGCATCGAACCCACCAGATCGACGGTCCTCCGACCGGGCCTGAAGGCGTGCGCGAGGTGGTAGGACCAGCAGCCCTGTCGGGGCTGTGACCAACAGTTGGCATGATGGGCTCGTGACCGAGCCGGTGTTTCGATACCACCCTGATCCCTTGGCCACGGGCTCGGCGATGCGGATTGAGCACGAATGCAGCGTCTGCGGGCAACTTCGGCAAATTCGCTACCGGGGACCGATCCACGGCGGACAACCCGAGACTTTCTGCCTGCACTGCATCTACTCCGGGGAGGCTTCCAGGGCACTCGGCGTCGTTGCCGTCGCCACGGATGGCAGCGACATCCTGGACATGCCTGGCGAGTTCAGTGACGCGATCGACGTGCCTCACGACGTGCCGCACCACGTCATCGAGGAGATCACTCGCCGGACCCCTGGCTTCACCGGTTGGCAGCAAGAGTCATGGCTCTACCACTGCGGCGATGGCGCGGCTTTTCTCGGCCCGGCTGGCTACCGCGATGTCGAACCTCATGCGGAGGCCCTGAACATGCTTCGGGCGAGCCACCGGCAACTGGGCTGGTCACTCCAGGAACCGAAGAGTTCCTGCACCGGCTCGATCGCAACGGTGAGCCCACCGCGTATCTATTCCAATGCCTGCATTGCGGGACTCACCTCGCGTCCTGGGATTTCGGCTGACCGCGGCTTATCGCCGAGACGCAGACGCGCTCTCTTCGACATGAGCGGACATCACCCCGGCCACGACCAGGACCACCCGTGCTGACGCCTTCGGATCCACCGAAGAAGTCACCGCTGGAAGGACCTGCCCACAGGCTTGCGGGGATTCAAGTCCATTGCCGTCGCATGCGATTCTGTGCAGGTGCCGATCATGGGGAACGGGCCGGAGAGCCACGCGGACGGCAGGTACGCCGGATCTGCCACGCTACGTAATGTGGTGCCCAACGTTGACGCCCACCAGCTCATTGAGCTGCAGCTACGCGTCGCCGACGCCCCTCGCGACCGGGTTGCTGGTCAGGCGCTGAACCTTCTGTGCGCGCAGCTATACAAGCGCGGCTACACGCTTCAGGCGATCGCCGAGGTGCTCGACGTCAGCCGGGAGATGGTCCGACAGCGTGTGGCGCGGGTGCCAGCAATGACGGTTGCGGGCATCGAGCCGGAGGTATCCCGAGTCGCACCTAAACCCGGACGCGAGAAGGTCGAGCGGCCCCGGTTGACCGAGGAAGAGCTGGGGCGGCTGAAGGAGCTGCAGCCGCTCGCGGCCATGCGTCGCGGCCACAGTGCGCCGGACTCGACGATTGGGCAGGCCGCCGATGAGTACTCGCTAATCTTGCTCGAAGCCCGCGACCGGGGCGTTGCGGATGCCACGATGGCCAAACAGCTCGGACTGACTCCCGGTGCCATTCGCTTGCGGTTGCAGCGGATCACTGGTCATCTGCCGCCATCGATGCAACCCAGAACGCGCGACCAGGCTGCACCAGCCCGTGACCCATTTGAAGGCCTGAATGAGCAACTCACGCGACTGCGCGACCTTCTCGACGCCGCCGAGATGCGACCCGGCCGCGGATCCAACCACGCCGAACGGCTGGCTGCGTCCCGTGCGTTCGACGCAGCGCTCACCGCCCTGGTCGCAGAGCACCGTGTGCCGTTGAAGGCGCTGGCGTCGCTGCTGAGCCGCTCTCGTTCGTCGCTGGCGATGCGGCTATCCGCCCACCTCGGGCCCGATGCGGCCGATGAAGTCCTCGCTGGTGACGCGGCCCGCAGTGATGCCACCGACGACGGGGACGACGAAGCTCTGGAGGTCAACATCGCGGACGGCGACGACCAGACCTTTGAGGTCACCGTCGAGCCAGACGCCGCAGAGGCGTGGGCCGCAGACAACGAGGTCAAGGACCGGGACGTTGTTGTGGTCATCGGCGGCGAGGAAACGCCGGAGCGCAAGGGATTCCTCACCGACTTTACGCCCGAGGCGACGCCGGTCATCTCCGCCGCTCCGCCGGCCGCAGTGGTGGACCGGCACGCGCAGCATGCGAGCACCATGCGCCATCATGCGGTGTTGCGGGAACTCCGCGAGGCAGTCCGGACCGGCGGACATCAAACGCGCGGCTGGGATGTTGGCCAAGATGCGTTCTTCCTGCACAAGCAACGTCTGATCAACGTCGAGGTGAAGTCGGTCGGAGGCGCAGTTGAGCAGTACAGGCTTGGAGTGGGGCAGTTAGCCGAGCAGATGCAGCACCACCTCGACCACCTGACCGCAGGAACGCCCTGGTACGTCGAGGCGGGCGTGACCGAGGTAGTCGGCGTGCTCGTCGTGGTCTCCGAAGAGCCGGTCCCTCCGGTGTGGCGACGGCTCGCGACTCGACTAGGTATCGCCATCTGGAAGGCCGACCAGGCGCAAGCCGTCTTCTCCGACCCGAACGCCGCCGGCCTGCCGCCGGGTGTGCGCGTCGCCACGGCTTCCTAGCTGCCGCCCCCTGAGTGACCGCTGCCCGACCCTCGACACGCACCTAACCGACACCGCTTGCCGCACGAGCGCGCCCTGCCGGTGGGAGATCGCGCATGCACCCTGACCACCCGAACCCGACCATCGGTCTTTACGGGACCGCGACGCTGAGGCCGTACGGCGCGTACTCCGCGGGGCCGGGTTTCGTGACGTTGGCGAGCGCCATCTGGACGGCTTTGCGGTGGAGGGCGCCAGCGGTGACGGATCGGAGCCGTTTTACGTCTCGTACTGCGGCTACCCCAGGAAGCCTGGGACGATAGGCCGCTACGTTCAGGCGCTGAGGCGGGCTGGCTTTGAGGTTGAGCCGGACATGAAGCTTGAGGACGTGCTGGTTGTGCAGCGGCAACCCGCCGGCCTGGTATTGAACGCGCCGCGCTCGGGACGAGCCCTGCTGTCGGCGGCGATCGTCTGCGCGGTACTTGCCACGGTCGCGCTACTCGCATCGTGGATGGGTACTGGGCAGGTTCGGCTCGCTGGCGGCATCGGCTCGGCCGTGCTCGGTGTACTGGCGGCCTTCCTCGCCGGACTCTGGTACCGACGCGAGCTCGATGAACGAAGCCGGGGCGAGCAGACAATTTGAAACCATCACCGGCAGGACGGCCGCCGCCGGGCGGATGGACGGCCTAGGGGGTACTCGTCTCGACGGCGTCGGGGAGGACCCTCCCGAACGTCACCTCATCCGGAGGTATGTGGAGGCAGTCTGTCAGGATCGAAATGCCTTGATGGTCTTCGCTCTCGGGAGGTCTGATGCCCGCTGAACTGTTCGTCGGCCGAGAAGACGAGCAATCCGCGGTCCGGGCGCTGGTTGATCGCGCGTGTGATGGCCATGGCGGCTTCCTGATCATTGAAGGTCCGGCTGGCATCGGCAAGACTGCCCTGCTCCGACACATCCAGGAGGCAGGCACCCCGGCTGACTTCCTGTCGGTAGGGTGCCACGTTCAGGTGGGGCAGTTGGAGGCGTACGGACCGCTCATTGACCTGGCTTGGCTGATCGATCGCAACAGGCCCAAGAGGAGGCGACTGCTACGACGGTCCGGTGAGGCGGTGAAGCAGCGCTGGCCAGAACTTTTGACGTTGGTTCCGGGAGTGGGGTCGACCCTGAAGATGGTCGCGGAGACTCTCTCCGGCCCGGTGCCCGGCGCTCCGCTGGTCGAGAACCGCACCGCTGCGAGGGCAATGGCGGATGCGCTTCTACACCTCATCAAGGAGAGGTTCCCGGTGGTCATCTCCATCGATGACTTCCATCGGATCGATGAGAGCTCGTGTTCAGTGCTGTCATATCTCGCCAGGGCGGCCGAAGATCAGCGGGTTCTCTTCGTCCTTGCCGGTCGCGACGACGAACTCGTGGCGAATCAAGCCGCGCGCCTGCTTGTGGATGACCTAGTCGTCACCGGGCTCGCTCAGCGGATACGGCTACGGGGTCTGCCTGTGTCGGCCATCGCCGAATACGCCGAGCGGATGTCTGCGCCTGACGTAGCACCCGTAGAGCTTGCCCGGCGCACCGGTGGGCATCCGCTCCTGCTTCGGTACTCCCTCAGCAATCGACGAGAGCTGGCGCTGCCGTCAACCCCTGACCACCTACCGAGCGACCTGGTTGCACCGCATCCTGAGGGCATTCAGTTGGCCGAGCAGGTGCGGCTGGTGGTGGCCACGCGGCTGAGCCGCCTCAGCGACGACGACCGTCGGCTGTTGGCTGTTGGAGCGGTTGAGGGACGGGAGTTTCACAGCAGCATCGTGGCAAGGGTTCTCGACACGCGTCATGACGGAGTCGCGGATCGGCTGCACCGGCTAGCCAGGGACACAGGGCTGCTGCAGCTGCTCCCGCCAAACACGTGGGACGACCGGCTGGAGGCTGACCGCTATGCCTTCGAGCATGACCTGGTGCAGGAGGCTTTGTATCTCGACCAGAGCGAGTGGCAACGGCGGGATCGGCATCGGCGGATCGGGCGGGTCTTGCATGAGTACTCGGAGGATCATCGAGATCTGACGCAGGATTTGGCGCTTGAGCTTGTGCGACATCACCGCTTGGGGCGGGACTGGCCCGCGGCCGGGCGAGTAGCGCACTTTGTCGCGTGTCGGCTCTCTCAAACCGGTGCGTCAGCACCCGAGGTTGTCAAGATCGCCGAGCAAGGCCTCGAGTGTGTTCGGCGCGCCCCAGTGGACGAGGAAACGTGCCGGCTCCGAGCCCAGCTAGTCGAGCTCTTGCTGACGGCCAGCGAGCTGAGCTGGCGTACCAGACCAGAACCAGACGGGACCGTACGCCTGGAGGCTTTGTCAACGGAGGCGATGCGGGCGGCAGAAGGCTCCGGGGATGCCAATCTACGGATCCGCGCCCAGTACTTGCACGGCAAAGTGCTGCTGTACACACGAGGAGTGCCGGCCGCGCTCCCTCTGCTACGGGAGGCATGGCACGAGGCGCTGAAGAACGGCGACGCGGTTAGCATCCTGTTGGCGGGCTGCGAGTACGGGCGGCAGCTACCCAAGACTGACGTGGAGGGCGGCTTGGCAGTCCTGGCCCGTGCAGAGGCCGCTGCCTCCGAGGACGACTCCGTGCGACAGTCCGAGGATCCGGTCGTCCAGCGCGCCCGCCACATGGTCGCATTACAGATCGGCGTCAACCTCTACGACGCAGGCAGGCTGGGTGCTGCGTTGGCCCGGTTACGGGCCACCATCCCGCAGGTGCGGCGACGCCCCAACCTGGGACTGCTACCGATCGGTCTCAACTATCTGGCACAGGTAGAGGCCGGGATCGGCAACTACACGGAGGCCGAACAGTGCCTAGCCGAGGCGGTCGGATCTCGCGATGAAGAAGAGCCAGACGGTTGGCATGCCGTCAACCTGGCGTACCTCGGGGCCCGCCGCGTGCAAGACCGCAGGGACGCCTTGGGACTACGCCAGCTGAGGGACGCGCAGGCTGAGGCAGCGGTGACCTGGCAGGCGAACCTGGCGCCGCTGGTCGCGAACCTGTACGCGGCGAGCCTCTTGAGCATGGTCGATGCCGATCCGGCGTACGACGAGCTCGCTGGCAACGTGCTGCGGAACTGCCTTGATGAAATCCAACGCACCGGCATGCGGCGTAGCGAGATTGTCACCCTTTCATTGCTAGGGCAGTGGCATCTCGGCCGCGGTGACGGTCAGCAGGCTTTGCGGTTCAGCGCATGTGCGACGGAGCATTTGCGCGAG
Organism: Micromonospora sp. SD19; assembly: GCF_054462275.1. Classification (NCBI taxonomy): domain Bacteria; kingdom Bacillati; phylum Actinomycetota; class Actinomycetes; order Micromonosporales; family Micromonosporaceae; genus Micromonospora; species Micromonospora sp. SD19. The sequence goes on along the minus strand of NZ_JBTLMN010000009.1, from coordinate 12,004 downwards.
GCAGGATGGCGGCTCGCCGCGGTTGTGGCAGAGGAGATTCTCTACCGGCACGCGGCCGTGCAGCGTGCGCTGGGCCACGATGGCGAGGCCAACGAGTCGCTCCACCTCGCCCGAGCACTGGTACTCAAGAAGGCAGCCACGCTGGATGGTCGCCTTCGGGACCGCTTCTTGCGCGACGTACCAATCAACCGGTCGATTCTTGAAGAGGCTCACTGAGCCTCAGCGAGGTGAGAGCCGCAGCCCTGATTCAGTGCGGCAGTGACGGCTCAGCAGGCAGATCCCATCGGCTTTCGAAGCGGCTCTCTCAACTCCCTCCACCGTCCCCGCCGCCCGGCGCTATCCGGCCCCCTTCGGCGAGGCTCCAGGTGCGGGCCAGAGGTGTCTATGCGCCGTCGGCAGTCCAATCGCAGCTTGGTGGACGGCGGCTGCACTCTGGCCGAAACTCGGTACCTCGACGTGGGGGCCGAGCTTGCCGTGCTGGTAGTGCGTGGCTAGCCCTCGGAGATCCCCCGGTCCATGCAATAGCCGCCGTTGCGCGTCGCCTGCATATTTGGCTGACTGGACGCTGGGCGCGGTAGCCGATCCCCCGGGCTAGGGTCAGGACGCCTATGACCGTGTCGGCGTGAGAGCAGGGGGCCTGCGGGCCCATGCCTGCGGTGACCTGCATAAAGGCCAGTGCCGAACGTGCGACCTTCAATCGCAAGCGGCAACTTCGACCTCGGCAGACGCGGCCTCGGAGGCCTTCTACCGGTGTAAGGGCGGGCGATCGCGACGTCGGCCCCCAGCTGCCCCCATGCCGTCCGATGCTGATCGTCGCCGATGAACTGCTGAGTCAGCTGCGGAAGGTATTTTCGCGGTGCCAAGCGAAATAGGAAGCGCTGCTGGTCGTGTGAGCGTCTACTCGTCGGTCTGCCAGCTCTGCCAACCGTTGATCTAGCGCGGCCCTGTTGCCCGGGTCGCCGGTAACGATGACATGGCCGGTGGGGTCAACAGCGATGTAGCCAGCCTCGAAGAGGGCGTCGCACCCAAGTAGGCATGCGGGCATGGCGATGTGGTCGAGGTCGCGTGCCTCTTGTTCCGTACAGACCGCGCGCTTCTTGATGTGGGCGGCGCGAAGGAAGCGGACCGGGTACGTCTCCCCGCAGATAGCACAGTCGGCGTCCGTGGCTGAGGCGAAAAGGCGCTGGCGCAGCAGGGCTTGCTCACCACGATGAGTGGCTACGCCGAACCGTTCGAGGTCGCCATCGAAGGTGAATGCGCCGGTTGCGGCGTCGAGCTGCGATGGAGCGTCGAGGGTGATCACAGGAGGGCTACCGGACGAGCGGGCACCCGGCAGGGTGAGCAGTACCGCTCCGAGGAACGCACTCCGGTAGGTACTGGTACGCGGGTGAAGCTCGACGCACCCGTCGCGCAGGAGGCGCCTGAGGGCATCGTCGACCCAGGCGACCGGTACAGGCTGGCCGTTGGGGCTGCGTTCGGTGCTGACGATGACGTGTGGAGGGCGTACTTCGATGACGGTGTTGAGTCGGCCTGATGCTGTGGTCAGCGGCCGGCCGACCAAGCGGCGTAGGAGGTCGGTCGCGCCGGTCATCGCCTCGGCGGGTAGCTGGCCGTTGACCGAGGTGCCTCTGCCGAACGAGTGTCGTGCGACGGCCAGCCACTGTCGGTCTGTCAGAGGAAACGGGTTGCCCGACCACGGCCGCGTGAGTATCGCGCTATCAGCGAAGTCCTGATCGCCAGCGAGGGCGGTGCGTGGCACCGGCTGGTCCAAGAATCGTCGCGTGAGCCGGACCGGCACCACCCAGCGGGCGGCGACAGGATCAGGCGGCTCGGCGTAATAGCCATCGTCGACTCGCCCCTCTGCCACCGGTGTTGGAGGACCGGTGGTGTGGCCCACCGCTACCACCCCGCCGGTGCTTCCGGTCAACCAGAGAGCAATATCCTGATCAGGACGGATATCGCTGAGGTGACGTGTTGCCGTCCACGCGGTTATCTCATGACCATCGGCGACGAAATCATGGATGCGCCACTTGGTCGGGTTGCATTGCAGGAGCCACCGCACGAGACACCTCCAGCAGTCACCCATGAACTCTCGGCACCGTGCTGGCGCCGAGCGTCGGCTCGGACGGTAAGGGTAGGCCGATCGGCGCTGCTCGCGGTGCCCGAGGCAGGCCCTCTGCGACGCCGGCCGATAGAGCTGGCCCGTACTTGGGTGCACCTCACCGCGGCCAATGAGATCTCGAATAGCCTGGTCAGAGCCCTGTGTACGACCGACGTCCTAGACGACGGAACAGTCGGTGCGCCCGTGGTACGGGATTAGACCTCACCATCGGTACCGACCGATGGTGCCTTGGCGATCGTCGGCTGAGCGACGAGTGAAGGCACCTCGGGCGTTGCGCTCGAAGGCTTAGGCATCGGCAGCCGCCCGATCCGCGAACTCGGCCAGTTTCCCCCGGTAAGGGCATCGCAGGACGGCGGGCACGGGTACTGCGGGTTGACGAGGTTTCACGTACGGTGGTCGTGCCTTTGGAGATCGGGCCCATTGGGCACCCGCTGGTTGCTGAGGAAACTGAGGGACGGATGAGCGACGGACGTGACCCACGCCTGTCGCTGGCAAGCCTCGATTTTTTCGGTGATGAGGCCGCGCTTCAGCAGCGCGTCGAGCAGGTATTGCGGGAGGGCGGGAATCCGTCCCCAACGGATGGTTTCTGCGGATCCGATGCCACCGGATCGGTTTCGGTAGTCGTCGATACGCGACGGCGGGTTAAAACTGTCCTGGTTGGCCGCGAGTGGCGTAGCGAGGTTGGCGTGGCTCGGTTCCCGGTGGTGCTCTTTGAGGCCTATAGCGCTGCCGTCGGCGCCGCACTGGAACAGGCCGCCTTGAAGGAATTTCAGCAGGGGCAGGCTCCGCCGACACTGCCACGACCGACCGCGGTGCAGGCGTCGCCGGAGCTCGATGAGGACGTGTGGTCGCGGGCGACCTGGCGCACGCTGCAGGGCCTCGACGCGGAGCTGGATCGGGTGGCGCAGCTACGCGTTTCCCCAGTCGAGCAGGTCATGACCAGCCCCAACGGTTGTCTGACGTTGCGGATTCGCGCGAACAGCATTGTCGGTATCACCGGCGACACGGGACGGATCGCCCGTGCCGACGCCGGTCAGCTGCAGTTCGACGCACGGTCCGTCCTTCGCTCCTTCGACCTCGCAGGGGCAGATCAACACGACCTTGAGGGGTGGTCGCGTGGATGAGCTGAACGTCATCACCGACGCGTTGCGTACCGAGGGCGGCAAATGGTTGCAGCTGTCCGACAGCGCTACCGCCATCAAGGGCGCCACGGACGGGCTGAGCTTGGATGCCTCCGCCTTCTACATCGGCGACGTCAACGCCGACGTCCACGCAGCCGCGTACCGCGACTTTCACACCTTCATGGTCGCGATCCTCGCCGGGGCAGCGACGGAGTTTGAGCAGGTCGGTGAAGCCCTTCGGCGCGTCGCCGACGCCTACGACCGGGCCGACGAGGTGATTTCGCTGGACCTCAACACGATCTACAAAGCCTAAACACGGACGTCGCTACCCGGAAGGATCTAAGCTCATGCAGCCCGCACCGCCGGACCTGGAATACGGCGTGCCGTTCAACAAGGCCTTCGACCAGATCCGCGTCGGCGTGGACCTTGCCGTCGAGGGGTTCAACGACGTCGTCTCGCGGGTCAACGAGTGGGCGTGGGTCATCGGACCGGCGGCGCTGCTATGGATCAAGCACAACATTGACGCCGCGCGCCGCGGCCTGCGGGAGGTCATGGATCGGGTTGATCACGCGTTGGAGCACCAGGTGCCGGTGCTGTCGCTCATTTCGATGAGCTTCCGGTGGATCACCGAGGTGAAGACGCCCGTCTCCCAGCTGTCGTTCACGATCAGTGAGCCAATCGACCAGAACCTGGTCAAGTGGACCGGCGACGCGGCGCGCGCCTACGCCGACAAGGCTGTCAAGCAGCGGGCGGCGGTTGACGAGTCCGTTCTCAAGGCGGAGTTCATCAGTCAGTGGCTGTTCAAGATCGCTAGGGCCAACGTGGACTACGCGGTCGAGCTGGCGACGATCGTCACCAAGCTGGCGGGGCAGTTCGCCCAGGCCGCCGTCGACGCGACGACGGTCATCAACATTCCCTGGGCCATCGACACGTTAGCCAAGTCTGTCGGCGATATCGTCACCGCGGGACTGGACACCCTCCTGCGGATCGGTGAGCGTTTCGTTGACGCGCTGGGTAACGTCCGGGACATCGCGACGCAGGTCGGTGACTACTCGAAGCTTCCCGGCGGCCGTTGGCCCGAAGCCGTCCGCGGGTAGAGCCTGTCGTCAGGCGTGCGGGACGGCGCTGTAGGTCGCCTTGAGGATGGTCAGCGCTTTCGCGGCGAGTGCCTCCTTAGGCAGGTAGGCGTCGCCGCCGACCGCGAGCCAGACCTTCACCACCAGGTTGGCGTGGCGGGTGTGGAGCATGTACTCGGTGTACTTGAAGCCAGGGTCTGATCGCTTGACGAACCCCTCGGCCTCCTCGCCGACGCCGGAGACGGGGCCATCGGCCGTCATGCCTGTCACCTGCTGGGTCGCGGTGTAGAGGCGTCCGGCCTCCTCGGCGCTCGTCAACGAGGAGGCTTCCACCAGCAGGTTGGCCTGGTGGTCGTCGGCGGTTCGCATCTCGAACAAGCACGACGAGCCCTGCCGCGCCAGCGGTGGCTTCGGGTCGGTCCGAGCGACCTTCACCGATAGGTCTGCCAGGGGTGCCAGGTCGGTGCGTTTGCACAGGTCGAGGTTGGTGGCGTCGTACAAGGAGTCAACAGCGGGTGCCGGGCTATTTGTGGCGGGAACACCAACGCTCGGCGAGGTGGTGACGGCACGGGGCCTCGCTGATCCGCCGTCGTCGCACCCTGCGGTAACCGCGAGCGTTACCAGAAGGCCGACAATTAGCGCCCGATTGCAGGACCGCGCTTCCACGCCGTTGACCATACCGTCAGCTGCGCCAGGCAATCACCCGTGTGGGTTGCCCTTATCGTCGAGGCATGCCCCACGAGACCATCGAGTCTGTCGCTCGTTCCCGTGCGATCACCGCGGCGGCGGTTTTGCAGCAACTGGTCGATTTACGCGCCTACCCTCACCGGCATCTTGCCGTGGTCGCCTACGCCGCTGGCGGCGACAACATCAGCCAGGCTCTCGCGGCCGCCGACTACCTCAGCCATACAGGATGGGAACTCGTCACTCTGACGGAGGTGGGGGCCGGCCGGACGCTGCACGCGATCATGCGACGCCGGTGAGCCAGCGGGGCAAGGACAGCGGGCTCGGCTGTTCGGTTGTCGCGAGCAGCCCGGCGCCCAGTGCGGATCCACGACTGATAGGGCTGTCATCGCGGATTGTCTTCCTGGTCAGCGCTGCCGCAGCCGGAGGACGAATCCTCGGCTTCATAGATCATCGGGCCACCAGTGTGGGTCGAGGCTTTTGCCGTGGCCTCGGGGGCATCGCCCGTAGCCGGTGCTGGAGACGTTCCAGTGGTGGTAGCAGTATGGGGCGTCGCACTGGCCGCAGAATCCGGCGTCGTCGTAGAAGCCCGCGGAGGTTACGGCGGCGTACCGGTAGGGCTGGGTGAAGGCGTCAGCGATTCGTTGTGCCTCTGCCGGGTCCACCGGTCGGCCGGATCCGTTGCCGGCCACGATCCCGGAGAACAGCAGCCACCATTGCTGGCCGCTGTGGCGCTGTCGGGCGGCGGTGTAGGTGTCGCGCTGCGGCGGTGACCAGCGCTGCCAGCCCACCGGCTGGGAGGTCGGTGCGATGAGTTCGACGTGGGTTGCCGGTCGCCCACACACCGCGCACGGTGGTTCCGCGACGAAGGCCTGAAGCATGGCTCTCATCCTCCCCCGTTAGGCGACCACGCGCAGTCGTCGGACGGTGGCACCGTCGGGCTGGGTGGTTTCCCACCGACGTTGCAGCGCGTCGACGACGGTGGCGATCATTGGCTCGGTGACGTGGCTGTAGATACCGCGCACACCGGGCAGGCGATGACCGAGGCGACGGGCTTGGGCGATCTCGGGTATGCCGTCCTCGATGAGCCACGTCTTGTGAGTGTGGCGCAGGTCGTGGAAGTGCATGCCGGGCAGGACCGGTGGGATACCCCGTTGAGGGTTACCGGCGACGGCGGGCGTCCAGGCGCGGCGGTTGAAGTTGGAGCGCCGCTGGTGATGACCGCGGGCCCCAGGAAACACAATGTGGTGGGGTTGTTCAGCGAGGTGGACCGCGAGGAGGGTGGTCAGGAAACGGGGCAGCCGGATGTGGCGCACGCTGTCGTTGGTCTTGGGTGGGCCGAGGAACAGCTTGCCTTCGACCTCGTGTAGCGCGCCGACGTCGGGGTGCACGTGGATGCTGCCGGTGGTGAGGTCGACGTTGTCGCGGGTGAGTCCGGTGAGTTCTCCCCATCGCATGCCGGTGTAGGCGGCGGTGAGGATGAGCAGCCCGTCGCTGGGGCGGGCTTGGCGGGCGACGATCGCGGCGACCTGCTCGGCGCTGGCGTGTGGTCGCTCAGCGCGGATGCCTTTGGGGATGCGGACTCCCCGGCAGGGGTTGAAGGGCAGACGTCGGTCTTCGACGGCCTCTTGCAGGACCATCGACAGGACCATGATCACGTCCGCGACCGAGCGCGGCGACAGGCGCTTGCCGAGGGCGACGGCGAGGGTTTTGACGTGGTGGCGGCGGATGTCGACCAGCGGCAGCGGGCCTAGGGCGGGCAGGATGTGCAGCCGGAGGTGACTGCGGTAAGCGGCCCAGGTCGCGGGGCCCGCTTGGTGCGTTGTCTCCCAGATCGGGACCCACTCGGCGAGGGGGATGCGCCCACCGCGGGGGTCGATGTAGGTGTCGCGGGCCGCTTCGACATCGATTTCCTTGGCGCGGATCACGGCGTCGTCGCGCAGGTCGTGGGATGAGTCGGTGGTGACGGTGCCGTCGGGCATGCGCAGGCGGACGCGAAATCGGGTGCCGCGTTTTTCTACCCAGGCCATGGTGTGGTCTCCGTCCGGTTGGTGTCGGGGGTGGTGATTGACGCGTGGCTGTCGGGGTGGGGCAAGTCGCCGGTGGGCTGCCGGCGGCGGGTGGTGCGCCGGCCGGTGGGGGCTTGCGCGGCGGCGGCGATGATGGCGGCGAGGTCAGCGGCTGAGAAGCGCAGGTGCTTGCCGAGGAAGGTGCAGGGGATCTGGCGGCGGCCGGCCCGTCGGCGCAGCCATGACTCCGGCACACAAAGTCGGGCGGCAGCCTCGGCCGGGGTGTAGAGCCGCGGCTCCTGCTCGTCGTGGCCATCTGTTGTGTGGTGGGGGGTGGGGGCGGCCGGTGGTGGTCGGCGTCGGGCTCGGGGCAGGTTGGCAGGCATCGGTGGACTCCCGAACGTCGGAGGTTCTCGCGGCTGGAGATCGGTGGTGGTGGCTCGTCGCGGACGGTCTGTGGATGCGCCCGCGACGAGCCACCCGAGGGCTGGCAGTGGCTAGGTGTGCTGGCAGAGCAGCAGTCGCAGAGCGGTCGCCGCTTGGGCGGGGACGACGCCGTTGCCGAGGACCCGCAGCGCGGCGGTGCGGGGCACCCCGAGGGTGGGGTCGGTGACCCAGTGCTCGGGCAGCCCCATGAGCCACTCCACGAACGGCGGCGCGAGGACGGGCTTGCCGTGCCGGCCGGTTTGCGTGGGTTCGGGGGCGGGGCGGCCGAGCAGCAGCTCCCAGCGGGCCACCGCGGTGGCGTAGCCGCCCCAACGCTGCTCGTCGGGCTGCCCGAGGGCGGCGATGGTGGTGCGCAGGTCCGCGCCGCCGTCGCCGTGGCGCCCGGGGCCGCGCCCGTCGGACGCGCGCGGGGTGGGCAAGACCCGCACCGCCGCGGAGGGAAGGGTGAGGTCCCCGTGGGAGCCGCGCTGCCCGGGGCAGCCCTTCTCGCCGTCGGTGGCCCGAGGGGTGGGCAGCAGCACCTGAGACAGCGGGGGCCGGAACCCGGCACCCGCGCGTCGCCCGGGCGTGCCGGTGTCACTCGCCCTGGGAGTGGGCAGCAGCCGCGCGCCGTCGACGCGCGTATGCGCGTGCTGACCGGTGCGAGCGACGTGCTCTGCGGTGGTGGGTAGGAGGCCGTGGGTGGAGCCCGACGGTTCGATGAGGTCGGGCAGGCCGTGCTGGTGGCCGGGACCTTTGCCGTCACGGGCACACGGTGTCGGCAACGTCCGCGCCCCCTCCCAGGCTTGCGGTGGGTGTGGCCAGCAGGAACAGCCGGTCGCGGCGGTGGGCGGCGCCGATGTCGGACGCGCGTAGGCATAGCCAGCTCGTGTCGTACCCGATCGCGGCCAGGTCGGCTTCGACGACGTCGAAGCCTCGCCGCAGGAGGGCGGCGACGTTCTCCACGAACACGAGCGGCGGTCGAAGGACGCGAACGGCGTCGGCGACGGCACTCCACAGGCTGGAGTGCTCTCCGGTGATGCCGGCGCGTTTGCCGGCATTGGAGATGTCCTGGCACGGGAACCCGGCGGTGAGGACGTCGACGGGCTCGACGCGGGTCCAGTCGACGGTGCGGATGTCACCGAGGTTGGGCACGCCGGGCCAGTGATACTCGCAGACCGTGCGGGCGTGCCGGTCGGTCTCGGCGTACCAGGTGAGCTGACCGCCGAGCACCAGCTCGACGGCCAGGTCGAGGCCGCCGTAGCCGGTGCACAGCGATCCGATGCGGGGCGCGGTGGTGTGGGCACTACTCACGCCACCTCCCCGCGCCCGGCGTCGCCTGTCGCCGGCTCGCCGTTCGGGCAGGACCAGGGGCCACAGCCGGGCGCGTCCGCGGGTTGCGGACGTGGGCGAAGCTGTACCTCGTCGAGCGGTACTCGCTGCCGGTGCAGGAAGAACTGGCCGCGCAAGGGGTGTCCGTCGGCGTTGGCCCGGGCGGAGCCGTTGCGGATGGACCGGTCGAAGGCGACGGCGTCGGCCCACTCCTGCGGGCTGTGCTCGCGCAGGGCGAACCAGAAGCCGTCGTCGTGGAACGGACAGCCCACGCACGACGACTTCGGGGTGTCCGCGAGGCCGTGATCGGCCAGGAAGCGTCGGCAGTCGGTGCGTCGCCAGCCGACGTCGAGCAGCGGGTGCACGTTGTGCATGTAGGCGACGTCGGAGTCACGGGCTCGACCGATCTCGTCGAGGCTGATCCCGATCGCGACCTGCGCCCGGACCCCTATCGGGACGCGCGTCGGGTGCGGGTAGCCCAGGCGGCGCCGCACCTCAGCCTTGATGGGTTTGATCTTGTATTCGGAGGTGCACTGCCGGCGGGCCATCCCCCGCTCACCGTTCGGGCCGAGGGTGAACAGGGGCATGGAGGCGAACCGGTGGCGTGGGTCGAGCGCGTCCGCTCGGATGTCACCGGTGCGGACGCGCACCACCTCGATACCGGCCTGTTCGGCGATGCCGGTCAGGCGGTCCAGGTGCCGGTAAACCGCTGCCGGCTCCCAGCCCGTGTCGGCGAAGATCGCCGCGGTGAACCCGGGGATCGTGCCCTGGGCGGCGAGCAGCAGGAGCGTGGAGCTCTGCACGCCGGCGCCCAGGGACAGGTAGCGGTGGGTGGGTGGGCTCACGCGACCACCCCGGATCCGTCCTCAGGCCTGCGCGTTGTGGTGAAGATCAGAACGTCTTCGTGGGCGATGAGGTGCATCGGCACCCCGGCCGTACGGGCCTTGCGGACCTGTTGGAGTTGGAAGAACGACGGGCGGGCGACGAGCTGCCCGTCACGGACGGCGGCGAGGAGGGCGACGCACCGCTCGGTCGGCGCGAGTCCGGCGCGCAGGCCGGCGGCGATGACGGCGCTGGGCAGGTCGACCAGCTCGCCGCGTTTGCGCCACGGGCGGGCGGTGACCACGACGGTGCCGCCGGGTCGTAGCAGGGTGGCGCAGCCGCGCAGAATCTGGGCGAAGCCGTCGGTGAGGCCGGTCAGGTCGCGGTAGGCGAGGTTGCCCTTGTCCTCGCCGTCGTTGTACCGGTCGTCGTACTTGACGACGCCGTGTTCGCCGGGGCGGACGAGGCCGTGGACGGTGGGCCCGTACGGGGGTGAGGTGACCACGAGCGCCACCTGCCCGGTGAGGGCCTTCGGCACCAGGGACATCAGCCGGGTCGCGTCGCCGCGGATGATCGATGCGCGTCCGCTGGCGCCCTGGTCGTGGGCGTGGCGGATGTTGGCGTCGGCGATGTTCGACCATTGCGGCTCGTATTCGATGCCGAAGGCGTCGCGGCCGGCGTGGACGGCCTCGACCAGGGTGGTGCCGATGCCGCACATCGGGTCCAGGACCAGATCGCCGGGCTCGGTGTAGGCGGCGATCGCGTGGGCGGCGATCGCGGGCAGCATCCGGGCGGGATGCTTGACCGATTCCGGCATGTACCGGCCGCGTCGCTGGACGGGGCCGGTCGACTGGGCGGTGGCCCAGACGGACAGACCCCCAGGATCGGCGCGGTGGCGACCGTCGTACTCGCGGTGCCGGCTCGGATGGTCTTCGCCCACAGGGGAGCTGTTGGTGTCCGGCTCGTTCGCGCCGGACGATCCCGCGGTGGTGTGCTCAGCCACGGCGTTCACCACCGTCGCGGCCACGGCGCCGTCCCACCCCGGCCGCTGGAGTCGAGGGCGGGGTGAAGACCATCAGGTCGGCATGTACCCGCAAGTGGGCGACCGACCACTGCTCGGGGTTGGCGTGGGCCAGGGTGAGCAGCTCCTCGTCCGTGCCGTAGTAGACGAACTGGTCGCCGTCGGTGTCGGCCTCGACGGCGACGATGTGCTGCAGGTAGCCCAGTCCCGCTGCGGTGGCGGCGGCCATGAGCGGCCCGAAGTCCTCCGGCGTGGGCTGCGTGCCGGCGGGGACGGCGACGACGAGGATGAGGCAGCCGCCGGGGCGCAGCAGCCGCGCGCAGGCAGCGAGGAGCCAGGCGAGGCGGACCCGGGCCGTCGTGCCGGCCTCGTGCAGCGGCCAGGAGGCGGCCACCAGGCTGATGGCCGCGTCCAGCGGCCCGTCGTCGGGCGGCCGGACGACCGCGGCGTCGGCGCCGGGCAGGTCCGGGTCGGTGAGGTCGTCGCCGAACCAGTCGACCAGCCTGGGCGGGTCCTGCGCGTCGCCGGCCTCCGGCTCGCCGGGCGCGGTGAGCGGGTTGGTTTCGGTCGTGGCCGCCGGCGTGACGGCGGTGGCGGGTCCGATGATCAGGCTAGAGCTGTCGGTAAACCAAGCGCGGTGATGCTGGCGACCGCCCTGGGCGCAGATCGGTGCCAGGACGTGGTGGGTGGTCAGGTCGGCCACCGCCTCCCCTGGCCGGCTGTAGGCGGCGACGAGGCGGTAGGCCAGACGGGTGGGCAGGATGGCGTGCGGGTCGGCGTCGGTACGGGCCGTGCGCCAGACCGTGATCGGTACCGGCGGGTCGCCGGCGATCAGGTCGATGAGAGTGGAGTCGGCCGGCTCGCTGTGGTCGGCCTGCGGGTGTGGGTGCGGCGTCTGCTCGCTCATGTGCTGTCGGCTCCGCGCCGCGCCGTGAAGCGCTGACATCCCCAAACCGGGTTTTGTGAGCCTCGGCGAACACTTGCCGAACCCACAACCGCTCACAACGCTCGACCCGTCAGCGGCTGGTCCCGGTTTCCTCGTCATGTCTGGTGCGCGGGACGTGGCGGCAGCCATCGGGAGGCGCCCTACCGAGACGGGACCGGCTTCGTCCCTACTCGTTTCTGTCGGTGGCGTTGGGTCACTGACAGGAGGCGCTGACGGTGGCGGCGCCGGTTGGAGAGTGCGAGTCGGGCGTCGACGTGGACATGAGCGTTGACCGGCACTGTGAGAGGTTGCCGAGCGTCGTGTGCGGGGCCGTTGTCATCGGCGCGGCGTCGCCTGTCACAGGGTGCGGGATGTCCAGCGGTGACAGCTGTCGGCTCCGCCTGAAAACTGACCCCGTGGTTCCGGCTGAATTTTGACCCCTTCCGGAAGCATCGGGAGGTGCTGA
>NZ_JBTLMN010000008.1:0-317659 GCF_054462275.1 Micromonospora sp. SD19 | reverse complement strand
GACGACAACCTCTGCCCCGGCATGACCCCTCATCCTGACGAGAATCCACCCCGTTGCAACAACCACTTGAGCCCAAGGTGCGGGAAGCCACTGGATCCAGGATCGAGGGCGATCTTGACGTGCGGAGGCGCGCGACACTCGCGACTGTCTTGTGGTATCGCGATGTATCGCGTTACATTCTTCTCCTGTTCGGCGTGCGTCCGCGCGTCGGCGAGAGGGGGACGCCATGGCCGGATGGACGATTGAGAGCCCGCAGCGGCTCACCGTGGACGATCCCGTCGTCAGGCTGGACGTGCGACTGATCAGTGGGCGGCTCAACGTGGTCGCCACCGACGGACCGACCCGGATCGACGTGACCCAGGTCGGCCGTCGGGCGGTCCTGATCGACCACGTCGACGGCCGGCTCAGCATCCGCCAGGAGCGCGGTCGGGGCTGGTCGGACGTCCTGCGGTGGTTCCGGATGATCCACCGCTATCCCCGGGTGGACGTCTCCATCGCCGTGCCCGCCGACGTCCTCGCCGATCTGGGTCTGGTCGCGGGCTCACTCGTCGCCTCCGGCCTGCGCCGGCAGACCACCGTCGACGTCGTCGCCGGCCAGATCACCCTGATGGGGCTTCGCGGCAGCACCTCCGCGAAGATCACCTCCGGGCCGGTGGAAGCGCTCGGCGTCCGGGGCGACCTCACCCTGGAGACGGTTTCCGGAGAGGTGATCCTCGCCGACAGCGCCGCCGACCGGGTGCGGGCGCAGACCGTCTCCGGCGCGATCACCTGCGATCTGGACAACCCTCGGCGCAGCGAGATCCGGCTGACCACCATCTCGGGCAGCATCACCGTCCGGGTCCGCGAGGACAGCGACCTCGCCGTCCGGCTGAACACCGCTTCCGGCCGCATCACCAGCGGCTTTCCGCAGCTGAGCACCTCGACCTTCCCACTTCCCAGCAGCGAGGGGGTGCTCGGCGCCGGCGACGGTAAGCTCTGGGCTTCCGCGACCTCGGGGAGCATCGCCCTGCTCGCCCGAGCGGTCGACGACGACGGGGAGGAGCAGCCGTGACCGCCGTGTTCAGCCACGGTCGGCTCCGGCTCTACCTGCTCAAGCTGCTCGACGACGGCCCGAAGCACGGCTACGAGCTGATCCGACTGTTGGAGGACCGGTTCCTCGGGCTGTACGCCCCCAGCGCCGGCACCATCTACCCCCGGCTGCAACGGCTGGAGGCCGAAGGGCTGGTCAGCCACACCGCGGCCGGTGGCCGCAAGACGTACGAGATCACCGACGCCGGGCGTGCCGAGCTGCGCCAGCGGGCCGGCGAGCTGACCGCGCTGGAGACGGACATCGCCGCCTCCGTGGCGGACCTCTCCAGCCTGGCCGGCGAGATCCGCAGCGAGGTACGCGGATCGGTGCGCGACCTCAAACGGGAGCTGAGTGAGGCCACCCGGCAGACCCGGCGAGCCCGGTGGGAGGCGCCCGCGCCGCCGCCCCGCCCGACGTCGACCACCGGCCCGCAGGCCGAGCTGTTCGACGAACTCGACCAGCGGTTGACCGCGTTCACCGCCGAGGTGGGCCGGCTGATGCGTGCCCGGCAGTTCAGCGACACCCAGCTGCGCACCGCGATCCGGCTGCTCGACGGCGCCCTCGACGGGCTGCGTCGCCTGCTGCGCTGACCGACGGCGACTCACAGCCTTTTTGCAGGAAGCGTCCAGCGCTGGCGCAGTGACGTCACCGATGATTGGCACATGCCCGCTACCCAGACCGAGGCGCGACTGCTTGTCGTCGAGGACGACCCCAACATCCTCGAACTGCTCTCCGCGAGCCTGCGGTTCGCGGGCTTCGACGTGGCCACCGCGACAAGCGGGAGCGCGGCGCTCAACGCCGCCAAGGACCACCGGCCCGACCTGGTGGTGCTCGACGTGATGCTCCCCGACCTGGATGGTTTCGAGGTCATCCGGATGCTCCGCGAGGGCGGCACGCGTACCCCGGTGGTGTTCCTGACCGCCCGGGACGCCACCGACGACAAGATCCGTGGGCTGACCCTGGGCGGGGACGACTACGTCACGAAGCCGTTCAGCCTGGAGGAGTTGACCGCCCGGATCCGCGCCGTGCTGCGCCGCACCACGACCGGCGAGCAGGCCCCGTCCCGGCTCACCTTCGCCGACCTGGAGTTGGACGAGGAGACCCACGAGGTGCACCGGGCAGGCCAGCGCGTGCAGCTCTCGCCGACCGAGTTCAAGCTGCTGCGGTACCTGATGCTCAACGCCAACCGGGTGCTGTCCAAGGCGCAGATCCTCGACCACGTCTGGAACTACGACTTCCGGGGCGACGACAACATCGTCGAGTCCTACATCTCGTACCTGCGGCGCAAGGTCGACACCACCCAGCCCCGGCTGATCCACACTCTCCGCGGTGTGGGGTACGTGCTGCGCAAGCCGGCGGCGTGAACGCGGTCCAGCAGGCGAAGGGTCGGGTACGCAGCGTCCCGCTGCGGGTGAAGCTGGTCACCTCGGTGCTCGCGCTGGTCGCCGTCGCGCTGCTGGTGATCAGCTCGCTGACCGCCTACTTCCTGCGCAACTACCTGCAGGGGCAGGTCGACGGGCAGGTCAGGTCGACCGCCCAGGGCCTGGGTCAGCTGCTCCCGAAGCTGCGCAGCGGGCAGGTCAACGCCATGCTGCCCAGCGACTACGTGGTGTCGGTGGCTGACGAGCAGCAGGTCTACCCGGCGATCTACGACGACATCAGTCTCGACCCCGCGCAGCTGCCCACCTTCCCCACCAGCCGGGACGGCTTCGAGGACCTGGAGGGGGAGCCGCGGACCGTCGTGTCCCATGACGGCTTCACCAGATGGCGGGTCTACTACGCGGCCCAGCCGGACGGCTCGGTGCTCGCCGTGGGTCAGCCGCTCACCGAGGTGGACCGGGCGGTGAAGCAGCTCGTCTGGATAGACCTACTGGTCGGCGGTGCGGTGTTGATCATGCTGGCCTCGGTCGGTGCGGCGATCGTCCGGACCAGCCTCAAACCGTTGGTGGAGATCGAACGCACCGCCGCCGCGATCGCCGGCGGTGACCTGTCCCGCCGGGTGCCCGACCCGGAGGAGGGGCAGGAGTATCCGACCTCTGAGCTGGGCCGGCTCTCCCGTGCGCTGAACGCGATGCTCACCCAGATCGAGGTGGCGTTCACCGCCCGAGCCGCCTCGGAAACCTCGGCCCGTTGGGCGGAGAGCGCCGCCCGCGACGCCGCCGCGGCCGCTCAGGCGTCCGAGTTGCGGGCCATCCGCTCCGAGGAGCGGATGCGGCAGTTCGTCGCCGACGCCTCCCACGAGTTGCGTACCCCGCTCACCACCATTCGTGGCTTCGCCGAGCTGTACCGGCAGGGTGCGGCCCGCGCGCCGGAGCAGACCGCCGGTCTGCTGCGCCGGATCGAGGACGAGGCGGCCCGGATGGGGCTGCTGGTGGAGGACCTGCTGCTGCTCGCCCGGTTGGACCGGGAACGACCCCTCGCGCTGACCCCGGTGGAGCTGCCGGTGCTCGCCTCTGACGCCGTGCAGGCCGCGCGGGCGATGGCACCGGACCGGCGGATCGAGCTGGAGATCGAGCCCGAATCGGGCCCGCTGGTCGTCTCCGCCGACGACGCGCGGTTGCGGCAGGTGATCGGCAACCTGGTCACCAACGCGCTGACCCACACCCCGCCGGAGGCCGAGATCCGGGTACGGCTGCGCGCCGAGCCGGGTGGCTTCGCCGTCGTGGAGGTGGCCGACACCGGCCCCGGTCTCTCGCCTGAGCAGGCGGAACGGGTCTTCGAGCGGTTCTACCGGGCCGACGCGGCCCGTACCCGGCGGGCCGACGGCAACACCGGCACCGGTCTCGGCCTGGCCATCGTGGCCGCCCTGGTCGCCGCCCACCACGGCTCGGTCGAGGTGACCGAGACACCCGGCGGTGGGGCCACCTTCCGGGTCCGGCTGCCGTTGCTGCCACAGGTCGACGACGCGGCCGAGTGACTTTCAGCCAACTTCCAGGACGGTTCCAGCTTGATTGCAGTGCTGGGGGAGAAGGTAGTGCCATGACCGAGTTCGAGTCCGACCCGCAGCGCCGGCCGGCCCCCACCGACGCCGAGCCGTCGCACCCCACCGCCGAGCTGCCGCGCGACGAGCGCGTGCAGTCCGACTCCCCGACCACCCCCATGCAGGCCGTGTCGACCGACGGTGACCCGACGGTCGTCTCGACCGCCGCTGACCCGGAGACCACGGCCGCCACCCCGGCCGCCGCGCCCGCCGCCACCCCGGCCGCCGCCCCGTCGACCGGGTACGAGCCGTCGACCGGCTACGAGCGCCCGGCCGCCACCCCGTCCGCGCCGCCGTACCCGGTCTCCGGTCACCCGGCGCCCGGCCAGCCCGGCTACCCACAGCCGGCCGCCGGTCACTACCCCGGTGCCCCCTGGTACGCGGGCCAGCAGTCCGGCTGGGCCGGCGGGGGCCAGCCGGGCATGGCGTACGGCCAGCACCAGCAGCACCAGCAGCACCCTCAGCACCAGCAGCACCCCGGTCTGCACGCTCAACACCCGGGCCAGCCGGTCCCGCCGTGGGGCCCGCAGGTCGCGCCGCCCGGCAGCGGTCCCCGACCGGGGCGAATCGCCAAGTTCGCCGGTGCCGGCGTCGCGGTGTTCGCGCTGATGCTCGGTTCCGGCGTGGCCGGTGGGGCGCTCGCGCTCGCCCTCGACGGCGACAGCGGCGGCATCACCCGCACCTACTCCGCGGCCCCCGTGATCAATGGCGCGGACCTGCCGAAGATCGCCGCGTCGGTGCAGGACAGTGTCGTCTCGATCACCACCGACAGCGGTGAGGGCTCCGGAGTGGTGCTCAGCGCCGACGGGTACGTGCTGACCAACAACCACGTTGTCGCGTCCGCCGCCGGTGACGCCGTGCGGGTGGTCTTCGCCGACGGCAAGACCGCCGACGCGAAGATCATCGGCACCGATCCGAAGACCGACCTGGCCGTGGTGAAGGCCAGCGGGGTGAGCGACCTCAAGCCGGCGAAGTTCGGTGACAGCGACGCCATGCAGGTCGGCGACCAGGTGCTCGCCCTGGGCAGTCCGCTCGGCCTGCAGGGTTCGGTGACCTCGGGCATCCTCAGCGCCCGCGACCGCACCATCCGCGCCGGTGAGGGCCAGCCGCAGGACCCGCGCCAGCAGCAGAGCCAGACCGTCAGCTCGATCTCCGGCCTGCTCCAGACCGACGCGCCGATCAACCCCGGCAACTCCGGCGGCGCGCTGGTCAACACCCGGGGCGAGGTGATCGGCGTCAACACCGCCATCGCGACCTCCGGGCAGAGCACCGGCAACATCGGCGTCGGGTTCGCCATCCCCAGCAACAAGGCCAAGGACGTCGCCGGCAAGCTCCAGCGTGGCGAGAAGGTCAGCCACCCGTCGCTCGGGGTCGGCGTCAACCAGGCCGAGGGCGGCGGCGCGCTCGTCGCGTCGGTCACCCCGGGCAGCCCGGCGGAGAAGGCCGGCCTCCAGCGCGGCGACGTCGTCACCCGGTTCGGCGACAAGCCGGTCAACGACTCGGACGACCTGGTCGGCGCGGTGCAGGCCGGCAAGGTCGGCGACCGGGTCGAGGTGCAGTTCAAGCGCAACGGCGCCGAGAAGTCGGTGACCGTCACGCTCGCCGAGACGTCCTGACCACCACCTGAACCTGCTTCCTCCCTCTGGCGGCGGGTGGCGGGGCCGAGGGGGTCGGCTCCGTCACCCGCCGCTTCTTCCGCCGGACGGCGGTTCACCCGGATCGGGTGAACCGCCGTCACCCGTCTGCCCGGCAGATTCAGTGCGCGAGTCTCGGCGACCGGAACCGGGGGTGGGTGCCATGACCGACGTGGTGGGTGTGCGTGACGACCAGCGGATCCAACGCGACGTCCTGGCCGAGCTGGCCTGGGACGCCCAGCTGCAACCGAACGAGATCGGGGTGACCGTCGACCAGGGCGTGGTGACCCTGACCGGATTCGTGGACGGTGCCGCTCGCGGTTGGGCCGCGACCCGCTGTGTGCAGCGGGTTCGCGGCGTACGGGCGGTGGCCGACCAGATGGAGGTGCGGCTGCCCGGCACCACCGGGCGTACCGACGCCGAGGTCGCCATCGCCGCCACCCGCGCCCTGGAGTGGGACAGCTTCGTGCCCGCCGAGCGGCTGGACGTGACAGTGGCCAACGGCTGGCTGATGCTGCGCGGCGAGGTCGAGTTCGGGTGGCAGCGGCGGGCCGCCGAGGGCGAGGTGCGTCGCCTCGACGGCATCCGGGGCATCACCAACCTGATCGAGGTACGACCCCCGGCGCCGCCGGCCGGCGAGCGGCTGCGGCAGGACGTCCAGCGGGCGTTGGCGCGCACCCTCGGCGGCGAGCGGGTGACCGTCGAGGTGGACGGCGACACGCTGGTCCTCGCCGGAGTGGTCCGGTCCTGGTGGGAACGCGACCAGGTGGAGCGGGTGGCGTGGTCCGCCCCCGGGGTGCGCTCGGTCCACGACCAGCTTCTGGTGGGCGGGTGATCGTCCGCCGTGTCCGGTTTACCGGGGACACCACGGGGGAACCCGCCGCCGACCGGCCCGACCGGCTTGACCGGCGGTGCCACCGCACCGGGGACCAACGGGAGGATTCGTGACCGTGAACCACCCGCCTGCGGGCCGCCCCGAGGAGCGGTCGCTGCGCATCGCGATGGTGGTTCCGCCGTGGTTGTCCGTACCTCCGCCCGGTTACGGCGGCCTTGAGCAGGTAGTCGCCGCCCTGGTGGACGCGCTCTGCCGGCAGGGGCACGCGGTGACCCTCTTCGGTGCCGGCGATGACCACGGCACGGCAGCCCGCGGCTTCGTCTCCACCGTCGCCGAGGTCCAGTACGAGCGGCTCGGCGAGTCACTGCCGGAGCTGGCTCACCTGGCCCGGGTGAAACGGCTGATCAGCGCTGCCGACTTCGACGTGATCCACGACCACACCACCATCGGCCCGCTGGTCGCCGGCCGCCGGGCCGTGCCGACGGTCGCGACAGTGCACGGAAACCCCGTGGGGGAGTACGGCGACGTGCTGAGCGACGTCGACGCGGGGGTCGCCCTGGTGGCGATCTCGCACGCCCAGCGCCGGCTGAACCCGAACCTGCAGTGGGCCGGGACGGTGCACAACGCGCTGGACATCCGCGGCTTTCCGCGTAAGCACACACCCGGCGCGGGGCCGGTGCTGTGGCTGGCCCGGTTCAGCCCGGACAAGGGCCCGGACACCGCCATCCAGGCGTGCCGGGCCGCCGGGTTGCCGCTGCTACTGGCCGGCAAGTGCAACGAGCCGGCCGAGCGCCGCTACTACGAGCAGGTCGTCGCGCCGATGGTCGGCGACGATGTGACAGTCGTGCTCAACGCGGACCGCGCGACAACGCTGCGGATGCTGGTCGACGCCCGCTCCCTGATCATGCCGATTCAGTGGGACGAGCCGTTCGGCATGGTGATGCTGGAGGCGATGGCCACCGGCACACCGGTGGTCGCGCTCAACCGGGGTGCGGTGCCGGAGCTGGTCCGGCCGGGGCTGACCGGGCTCGTCGTCGAGCGGTCGGAGGAGCTGCCCGCGGCGTTGCTCGCGGCGGAGCGACTCGACCCGGAGGACTGCGTGGCGCACGTCGCGCAGAACTTCTCGGTCGAGCGGATGGCGAGCGGCTACGCCGAGGTCTATCGGCGCTTCGCCCTCGGTCGGCACGACGTCCGCGCACCGCTCCGGGTGCCGGTGCGCTGACCCGGCCGGGCCGCCCGGTCAGGCCCCGGTCGCGCCCAGCTCGGCGATGGCCGCGTCGAGCCGACCCGCGTACGTCGGACTGATGCCGCCCTCACCGACGCGGACGGTGACCTTCGTGCGCAGCCGGGCCACCGGTGGGGCCAGCTCTTCTCGGCCGGAGCTGACCGCCGCGGTCAGGTTGCGCAGCTCGTTGCGCAGGTCGAGGGCCACGTCCTCGCGGATCTCCCCGGCGCTCAACCCGGCGGTGATCAACCCGTCGACCCGGTTGGCGACCTCGGCCAGGGTGCCCGGGTTCGAGGTGGGCGCACCGGTCGTCGGCTTCGCCGACGGTGGCGCGGTCGGCGGGGTCGGTGTGATCGGCGCGGACGACCCGGGGGCCGGCGGGTCGGCCGACGGGGTCGCCACCGGCGCGGCGGAGGGTTGCGCCCGGCGGGTCGGCTGCTGTTCGGGCAGCAGAGCCACCCCGGCCAGCGTCACCCCGACGGCCAGCACCAGCAACAACACCAGCCGCCGCCGGGACCAGCCGGCCCCGGTCTCCGGCTCGCCCGGGGCGGCGGAGGCTCCGCCGTCCGCTGCCCCGCCGTCCGTTGCCATCCCGGCCTTTGCCACGGCCGGCGTCGCCACGGCGGGAGACGGCGGTGGCGGGGGCTCGGTGGGCACTCGGATGGTCGCGGTCGGAGGCTCGGCCGGCAGCGCGTGGTCGCGGAGCGCGGTGGCGACCTGCCGGGCGGTCGGCCGATCGGCTGGGTTCCGGGCGAGACTGCGCAGACAGATCTGGGCCACTGTCGGGGGCAGGTCCGGCAGGTCGGCCAGCGTCGGCGCAGGACCGCTGGCCAGGGCGGAACTGAGCTGCTCCCAGGTGTCCGCCGGGTACGGAACCCGGCCGGTGAGCGCCTCGTGCAGCAGTACGCCCAGCGAGTAGACGTCGGTGGACGGCTGGGCCGGCGCGCCGTCGAGGCGTTCCGGGGCGACGTACGCGGGGGTGCCGAAGGTCTCGCCGTCCTCATCCTCGTCGGGTGCGCCGATCCGGGTGGCGATGCCGAAGTCGAGCACCTTGGCGCCCGTCCCGGTCATCATCACGTTGGCCGGGGTGATGTCCCGGTGCACGATGCCGAGGCGGTGCGCGGCGGCCAGCGCGTCCGCGACCTGCGCGCCCACCTGGACGGCCTCGGTCCACGGCAACGGCCCCTCGGTGAGCCGGAGCTTCAACTCCTCGCCGCTGAGCAGCTCCATCACCACGAACGAGGTGATCGAGCCGTCCGGGTCGACAGTCTCGCCGTAGTCGTGCACGGAGGTCAGGTGCGGGTGCACCAACTGGGCGGCGGCCCGCGCCTCGTCGCGCACCATGCCCCGGAACCGCGCGTCGGCGGCGAGTGACGGGGCGAGCACCTTGAGCGCCACCACCCGGTCCAGCACCTCGTCCCGGGCACGCCAGATGACCGACATGCCGCCGGCGCCGATCTGGTCCAGAAGTCGGTATCTGCGAGCCAGCAATCGGCCCGGATGCAGTGCTGCCTTCACAGATCGCACCTGCCTCAGGGGTGGGAGCGGTATCAGGTTGCGCGAATGTGTCCGGCCTGTCAACGCCGTCGCCGCCGGCCGTCGGCGGACGGTCCCTGCCGTGCGGTGACCGTCGGCTGACCACGCCCCACCGGGCGGGCGGCGGGCCCGTGCCAGGATGGGAGACATGGCGGGGGGACCGGTGGCGTTCGTGCTCGGCGGCGGGGGAGTGCTCGGCGCGGTCGAGGTCGGCATGTTGCGCGCGCTGTTCCGTGCCGGCATCCAACCCGACATGGTGCTCGGCACCTCGATCGGCGCGGTGAACGGTGCGCTGGTCGCCGCCGACCCGTCGGAGGCGGTGACCGACCGGCTGGTCCGGCTGTGGGCCTCGCCGGAGGCGAGCGAGGTGTACGGCGACTCGGTCGCCCGGCAACTGCGCCGCTTCGCCGCCCGGACCCACCTGCACTCACCCCGGCCGCTGCGCCGCCTGCTCGAAACCGAGCTGGGGGTGGACACCACCTTCGCCGACCTGCGGGTGCCGTTCCGCTGCTGCGCCGCCCACATCGAGCGGGCCGCCGAGCACTGGTTCGACAGCGGTCCGGTGGTCCCGGCGGTGATGGCGTCGGCGTCGGTGCCGGGGCTGCTTCCGCCGATGCAGATCGACGGCGCGCACTACGTGGACGGCGGGATCGTCAACTCCATCCCGATCGGCGAGGCGGTGGCCGTCGGCGCCCGCCGGATCTACGTCCTCCAGGTGGGCCGGATCGAACGGGAGCTGACCCCGCCCCGCCGGCCGTGGGAGATCGCGCAGGTCGCGTTCGAGATCTCCCGCCGGCACCGGTTCTTCCGGGAGATGGCGGCGCTGCCCGAGGGGGTGGAGGTGCACGTCCTGCCGACCGGCGGGCTGAACCCACGCGACGACACGCCGTGGGCGTACCGGGACATGGCGGCGGTGGGACGGCGGATCAGCCGCGCGTACACCGCCTCCCGGCGCTACCTCGCCATCCACGCGGAGCGGTGATGCCGCTGCCTCCCCGGTGGCTGCGTCGGCTGTTGCTGGCCCCCGCCGTCGTGCTGCTCGCCTTTTTCGTGGTCACCACGCTGCCGGTCTGGGCGCTGCTCGCCGCGGCCGCGTCCCCGCTGGTCCCGGGCCGGTTGCGCCCGCTGCGGCTGCTCTGGATCGGCTGCTTCTACCTGGTCTGGGACGCTGCGGCGCTCCTCGCGCTCTTCGTGCTCTGGGCCGTCTCCGGCTTCGGCTGGCGCACCAGGTCGCCGGCCTTCCAGCGCGCCCACTACGTGCTGGCCGGCTGGTTCCTGCGGGTGCTGTTCTGGCAGGCACGTTGGACACTGCGGTTGAGCATCGACGTGGTGGGCACGGACCCGGACACCGCGCTGCCCGGCCGACCCGAGCTGGTGCTCTGTCGGCACGCCGGGCCGGGTGACTCGTTCATCCTGATCCACGGGCTGGTCAACTGGTTCCACCGGGAGCCACGCATCGTCCTCAAGGACAGCCTCCAGTGGGATCCGGCGGTCGACGTGCTGCTCAACCGGCTGCCCAACCGGTTCATCGCACCGACCCCGGAGCGCGGCGAGGAGACGGTCCGTCAGGTCGGTCACCTGGCCAGCGGCCTGGACGACAACGACGCGTTCGTGATCTTCCCCGAGGGTGGCAACTTCACCCCCAAGCGGCGGTTGCGCGCCATCGCCCGACTGCGCTCACTCGGCCTGGAACGAATGGCGCTGCGCGCCGAGCGGATGCGCCACGTGCTCGCCCCGCAGCCCGGTGGGATGCTCGCCGCGCTGGACGCCGCACCGGACGCCGGGGTCATCTTCGTCGCCCACACCGGACTGGACCGGATGCTCACCGTCGCCGACGTGTGGCGGGAACTGCCGATGGACAAGCGGATCGTGATGCGGTTCTGGTCGGTGCCGCCGGAGGAGGTTCCGACCGGGCGGCAGCAGCGCATCGACTGGCTCTTCGACTGGTGGGCGCAGATCGACTCCTGGATCGCCGCAAACCGGTGAGCGCGAGGAGTGCAGCGAAGCGGAGCCCCGCAGTCGCGAGGTAAAGCGGGCTCCGGTGAGCGCGAGGAGTGCAGCGAAGCGGAGCCCCGCAGTCGCGAGGTAAAGCGGGCTCCGGTGAGCGCGAGGAGTGCAGCGAAGCGGAGCCCCGCAGTCGCGAGGTAAAGCGGGCTCCGGTGAGCGCGAGGAGTGCAGCGAAGCGGAGCCCCGCAGTCGCGAGGTAAAGCGGGCTCCGGTAAGCGCGGCGATGCGCAGCGTAGCGGTCGCGGGCGATTGACGGGCTCAGCGGCGTATGGCCGCGTAGGGTGCGGGCGTGGACGAGATCTGCGTGGTGACAACTGTGGTTGACGCGCGTTCGGTCGCCGATGTGCTGGCGGCCGCCGCCGTCGCCGGCAGGCTCGCCGCCTGCGCCCAGGTGGGTGGTCAGGTGGACAGCACCTACTGGTGGCGGTCCGGAATGGAGACGAGCACCGAATGGTCGGTGCAGTTCAAGACCGCACCGGACCGGCTCGCCGCGTTGCTGGACCAGATCCGGGTCAGTCACCCGTACGAGGTGCCGGAGATCCTGGTGTCCAGGGTGGAGAGCGGCAACCCCGACTACGCCACCTGGGTGTACGAGCACACCCGTTCCTGAGTACGCGCACTCTGGGGCGTACCCCGGTGGGCTGTCGATGATGACCGGGTGGACGACACCCGTTACCCCTGCCCCGCCTGCGGTGCGCCGGCCGATCTGAGTGCCGGTTGCTCCGGCTGCCGGCGCGCGCCCGACCCGATCGCCGCCGAGGTGGTCCGGCTGAGCCGGGAGGTCGCCGAGCTGGAGCCGCAGGTGGAGCGGGCCCGCCGCGCGTACACCGAGCTGGCCGGACGCCTGACGGCCGTGTCGCGGCGGCGGGCCGAACTGGCGGCGGTCGTCCGTGCCGGGTTGGCTGCCTCGGTCGTGGCGCGCCCGCCGTCGCTCGTCGGGCCGGCGCCGGCCATCGGCCCGGGCCCTGGCGTCGCGGCGGATTCGCGGCCGGGTGCGGCGGAGACCTCGACGCGGACGGTCCAGGGTCTGCTCTTCGTCCTCGGTGGACTCCTGCTGGGCACCGCGGCGGTGGTGTTCACGGCTGTCGCCTGGGCGGCGGTGGGGGTTGGCGGGCGGGCGTTGATCCTGACCGCGTTCACCGCGCTCGCCCTGGGCGTGCCACTGCTGGCGGTCCGCCGGGGGCTGCGCGGTACGGCGGAGACGTTCGCCGCGGTGGGGTTGCTGCTGGTGGTGCTGGACGGTTACGCGGCCTGGTCGGTGAACCTGGCCGGCGTGGCCGGCTGGCCGGGCAGCCGGTACGCCGCGCTGGTCGGGGGGGCCAGCGCGGCGGTTGCCGTGGCGTACGGCAGGTGGAGCGGGTTGACGGGGCCGTGGTTCGCCGCCCTGGTGGCCGCTCAGCCGGCGTTGCCGCTGCTCGCCGCCGAGACCGGGGCGGGGGCGGCCGGGTGGGCGCTGATCCTGCTCGGGGTGGCGTTGCTGAACCTGGCCGTGCTTGCCGCGCTGCGCGGCCGGGAAGGGGCGGCGCAGCTCGTCGGTCGGGTGCTGGCCGGCATCGCCCATGTCGCCGCGCTGCTGAATGCTGCGGCGTGCGCGCTGGTGCCGCTGGTCAGCGGGCGGGCGGGGGGCTCCGCACTGCTGGCCGGTGTGCCGCTGTTGCTGGTCGCGCTGGTCGGGCTCGGTGCGGCCTGGCTCGTCGGGGGGCGGGCGCTGCGGGCGGTGGCGGCGGGGCTGCTGGTGCCGGTCCTCGCCGGCGCAGTGCTGCGTCCGGTGGCCGAGCTGCGGCCGTCAATGCTGCTGCTCGCCACGGCGGCGGTGGCGCTCGGGTTGGCCGCTGCCGTGCGGCTACTGCCGGCGGCGCGCGGTGGCGATGGTTGGCGGGCCGGTGCGCGGGCCGGTGCGCTGTTCGTCGCGGCGGGCACGGCACAGGTGACAGTGCTGATCACCATCGGGCTGGCGGCCGCCGCCGTCGGCCGGTCACTGCCGCCGTGGGGTGGGGCTGGGCTGGGATCGGACCTGCGCTGGGGTTGGCAGTTGGCGCCCGCCGTGGCGCTGGCGGTCGGCGCGGCGGTGCTCCTGCTGCCCCGCAACGCGTGGGCGGTGCTCGGCACGGCCGGTGCGGTGGCCGTGCTGTTGGCCGTGCCCGCCGGTTGGACGGCCTCCTGGGCTCAGGTGGTCGCCGTCGACCTGGCCGGCGGGGTCGCGCTGCTGCTCGCCGTGCTGGCCCGCCCGGCCACCCCGCCGGTCGCCCTGCTCACCCGTGCGCTCGGCGGTGCCGTCCTGCTCGGGCACGGGCTGCTTGTCGCACTGGCCGCCCCGACCGGCGCCCTGGTGGCGCTCGGCGTTCTCGCCGCGCTCGGGCTGGCACTGGGCGTACGACGGTGGGTCGGGGCGTACCGCGAGGTGGCCGGTGCGGGTCTGCTGGTCGGGCAGCTCACGCTGCCCGCGATCGCGGCGGTGGCGCTGTTCGCCGCGGGCGCCCCGCCGTGGTGGCAGGCCCGGCTCGCGCTGGCGGGGGCCGGGCTGTCGCTGGTCGCGGCGCTCGCGGCGCGTCGTCACCGGGTGGAGCTGATCGGGTACGCGGAGACCGGCGCCGTCGTCGCGGTGGCCGTGCCCGCCCTCGCGCCGCTGGTCGGGGCGGGTGACGAACCGCTCGCGTTGTACGCCGCCCTGGCGGCGCTGGGCGTCGCGGTCGTCGCCTGCTGGGTGCCGTCGGTGAGCGACTCCGGTCAGGCGGCCCTCGGGGACCGGCCTTCGGCAGCCGAGCGCGAGCCGGCCCGGTCGGCGCTGTTGCTGGCTGCGGGCGGAACGCTGGCGGCGGTGGCCGTGCTGGTGGTCCTGCCGACGGTGCTGACCGCGCTCGGGTCGCCGCGCGGCGGGCGGGGCCGGGTGTGGTCGGGGGTTCCGACTGTCGTCGCCGACCCGACGGTGCTCCCCGTGGGGTTCGCGCTGGTCGTGCTGGCGGTGGCCGGGGCGCTGGCCGGTCGGCGGGTGGGGCTGCCGGTGCCGGCCGCCCTGCCGTTCGTCGCGGCGGCGCTGCCGGTGCTGCTCATCGCGATCGGGGCGCCCTGGCCGGTGCTGCCGACCGCCGTTCTGCTCGCCGGGATGGCCGCGCTGCTGTTCACCGCGCTGGCCCCGCCCCGCCCGGTGCTCGCCCCGGTCGCCGTACCGGTGGGCGTGGTGCTGGTGGCATCCGGTGTGGCGGGTCTGCTGGCCACCCGGGCGGCGACGCTCGCGGCCGAGGCGGTGCTGCTGGTGGCGGCGGTCGCGGTCGCCGTCGCGGCGCGCAGGTCCGCGGTACGGGTCGTCGGTTGTCTCGCCGCCGTGGGTGCGGCGTCCGCGTTGGCGGTGACCGCCCCGCTCGCCGGCGGGCTGCCGTTGCGGGCGGCCGCGTACCCACTGTTGGGGGTGGCCGCGGTGGCGCTGGCCGCTGCGGCGCTCACCCCGGCGCGGGCCCGGCTGGCACGGGTGCTGGACGCCGCCGCGCAGGCTGTCGCGCTGGTGGCGGCGGTGTTCGCCGTCGAGGTGGCACGGCATCTCGCCACCGTCTGCGTGCTCTGGGGTGTCGCCGTCGCGCTGCGGCTGCTGCGCCGGGGTGAACCGGCCGGTCGACGGTGGGCGTTCGCCGGGATCGCCGCCGGCAGCGAGTTGCTCGGGGCCTGGGTGCTGCTGGCCGCCGGTGGGGTGACGGTGCTGGAGGCGTACACACTGCCGGCTGCGGCGCTCGCCGTCGGCGCGGGTCTGCTGGCGCTGCGCACCCGGCCGGGGCTGACCAGCTGGCCGGCTCTCGGCCCGGGGCTGGTGGCGGCGTTGCTGCCCAGTCTCGTGTCGGTGCTGGCCGGGCCGGACCCGCAGCCGTGGCGGCGACTGCTCCTCGGCGCGGCGGCGGTCGGCGTGGTGCTCGCCGGCGCGACCCGCCGGTGGCAGGCGCCGGTGCTGCTCGGCGGCGGGGTGCTGACGCTGTTGGCACTGCACGAGGTGGCCCGGGGGTGGGATCTGCTGCCCCGGTGGATCTATCTGGGGGTCGGCGGGCTGGCGCTGGTCGGGCTCGCCGCCACCTACGAGCGACGTCGACGTGACCTGGCTCGACTGCGCGCGGCAGTTGGGCGGCTGAGTTGAGTTTGAAGTCAGGAAGGTAGGGCCTGCCCTACCCCCTATTCGGGGGTTGTCGGGGTTACTCAGCGCTACCGCGATCGGGAGACTTGACATTAAGCCCGAACCACCCTGGTACGGGCGCAAGCGGAACGGGAGCAGCGATGGCGCTCGGAGCGGTGGCGGAACCGCCGGTACGACGGCGAGGCAGTGACTACGCACAGTTGTCCCGACGGATCAGCCAGGCGGGCCTGCTGGAGCGGCGTCCCGGCTGGTATGTCACCCGCATCGTGCTCACCCTCGGTGCCTTCGTGGCCGGCTGGGTGGCCGTGTTCCTGCTCGGCGACTCCTGGTGGCAGCTTCCGCTCGCGGCACTGATGGCGGTGGCCACCACCCAGGTCGCGTTCCTCGGTCACGATGCCGGGCACCGCCAGATGTTCCGTCGGCGGGGCCCCAGCGAGTTGGTGGGGTTGTTCGCCGGCAACGTGGCGGTGGGGATCAGCTACGGCTGGTGGGTCGACAAGCACAACCGGCACCACGCCAACCCGAACCACGAGGACGAGGACCCGGACGTCGGCGCGGGTGCCCTGGTGTGGACCCCCGAGCAGGCGTTGGAGACCCGTGGGATCGGTCGCTGGATGGCCAAGCGGCAGGCGTACCTCTTCTTCCCGATGCTGCTGCTGGAGGGCCTGAACCTGCACGTGGCGAGCATCCGGGCGATCATCGGCCGGGAGTCGAACGGCGGGTACACCGTCCCGATGCGGCACCGGGCGGTCGAGGCGGCGCTGCTCCTCGCGCACACCGTCGGCTACGTCGCGCTGCTGCTGGCTGTCATGTCACCGGTCAAGGCGCTGCTCTTCGCCGTCGTGCACCAGGCGTTGTGGGGCCTCTACATGGGCTGCGCGTTCGCGCCGAACCACAAGGGCATGCCGATGCCGACCGCCGAGGACGAGTTGGACTTCCTGCGTAAGCAGGTGCTGACCTCCCGCAACGTGCGGGGCAGCCGGCTGGTGGACACCGCGCTCGGCGGTCTCAACTACCAGATCGAGCACCACCTGTTCCCGAACATGCCGCGCGCCAACCTGCGCCGGGCCCAGCCGATCGTCCGTGCCTACTGCGTCGAGCAGGGCATCCCGTACGCCGAGACCGGGTTGGTCGAGTCGTACCGGCAGGCACTCGGTCATCTGCACGAGGTGGGGCGGCCGCTGCGCGGCTGAACACACCAGGGGGAAGGCGGGGGCGGTGCCGGGCGGCACCGCCCCCGCCTGCGTACCGGGTCGATCGACACCCTGCTACCGCTGGTCGATGCCGCCCGTCGTCCCCGGTAGGGTCGGCGCATGGCAGACCTGCTCACCGCGGGAGCGGTGCGAGATGAGCTGGGCGGGCTGACGGGCTGGTCCCCGACCCGGCGGATCGACGACATCGTCGGGAGCGTGGCATGAGATTCGAGATCAGCAAGGTGCTGGACGCCATCGAGGGGCGGGTCTGCACCGACCCGTCGCTGGCCCGGGCCGTGGTCGACCTGGCCGAGGTGATCCGCTACCAGGACATTGATGGTGGTCGGCCGGCCAGCCTGCTGCGCCTCGGCATGGTCATCGACGCGCTCTCCCGCGAGTTGGAGGAGGACAGCGTCCAGGTCTACGCGGTGGTGCACCGGGCGTTGCTCTCCGACGCCGACCTCACCTCCAACGAGCGGATGGTGGTCCGCCGCTGGGCCGACGACGGGCTCGTCGAGGTGCTCGACAACCCGGGTGACCGGATGTTGGAGGTCGCCGACCTGCTCGGTCTGCCGGTGCTCAGCCGGGTCCGCTTCGACGGGTTGCGCGGTCGGTTCCCGTGGCTGGTCGAGCAGCCCGGTCGGGTGGTCGCTCCGGTCCCCGGCGCCGGTGGGCCGGTGTTCATCGCGCACGTCGGCGGGGGTCACGCGCCGGTGGCCGGCAAGCGTTCGCCGACCGGCGTGAAGCTGCTGGCCCGCCAGTGGCGCTGCCCGGAGTCGGGCTGCGCGTTGTTCGGCGGCGGTGGTGGGGGCGGCGCGTTCGCCGACCTGGCCGGCGGTGCCGACCGCAGCCCCGCGGCGCAGCCGCCGCCCGCGCTGCGCAACGGCGTGCCGACCTGCCCCCGGCACGGCGCGCGGCTCGGCGACGCCGGGCCGCGCCCGCGTACCGAGGTGCTCGCGGTGCGCGTCGGCGGCCTCGTCCGGCGGCGGTTCGTGCTCAGCGAGGAGCAGCCGGTGGTGGCTGGCCGGGCCCCCGAGCAGGACGGCGGGATCATGCTCGGGCAGTGGCTCAACGACGAGGCCCGACGCTGGATCAGCCGTGGTCACGTCCGCTTCGAGCTGCGCGTCGGCGAGGTCATCGTGACCGACGTCAGCACCAACGGTTCGGGCATCCGCCCGGCCGGTTCGATGGCCGAGTCGGACCGGATCCCGCTGGCCCCGCAGCAGTCCCGGGTGCTCGGTGAGAACGACATGGTGGAGCTGTACCCGGGCGTGCAGATCGGCCGCGCCGAGGAGTTGCCCACCGGCGCTCCGTTCACCCCCACCTCGGTGATGGCCGAGGCCCCGACGATGGCCATGCGCCTACCCCGCCCATAACGCCCCCCAACCGGGTCGGCGCCCCGCGTGAGCGGGGCGCCGACCCGGTTGATCATGAGGTTGTTGCCCGCGGCTCGGCGTGTCGTGGCAACAACTTCATGATCAACGCGGGGTTACCCGGCCAGCACCTCGGCCAGGGCGTTCACCGCCAGGTCGATCTCCTCTTCGGTGATCACCAGCGGTGGGGCGAGCCGGATGGTGGAGCCGTGGGTGTCCTTGGCCAGCACCCCGCGCGCGGCGAGCCGCTCGCACGCCTCCCGGCCGCTCATCAGCGCCGGGTCGATGTCCAGACCGGCCCACAGGCCACGGACGCGTACCCCGACCAGGCCCTTGCCGACCAGCCCTTCCAGGCCGGCCCGCAACCGCTCACCCAGCTCGGCCGAGCGGCGCTGGAACTCGCCGGTGGCCAGCAGCCGGACCACCTCGACCGCCACCGCGCAGGCGAGCGGGTTGCCGCCGAAGGTGGAGCCGTGCTGGCCCGGCTTGAGCACGCCGAGCACGTCCGCGTTCGCGGCCACCGCGGACACCGGCACGATGCCGCCGCCCAGCGCCTTGCCCAGCAGGTACATGTCGGGCACGACGCCCTCGTGGTCACAGGCGAAGGTCGCGCCGGTACGCCCCAGACCGGACTGGATCTCGTCGGCGATGAACAGCACGTCGCGCTCGGTGCAGACCTGCCGTACGCCGGGCAGGTAGCCCTCCGGCGGCACCACCACACCCTGCTCACCCTGGATCGGCTCCAGTAGCACTGCCACCGTGTTCTCGTCGATCGCGGCGGCCAGCGCGTCCAGGTCGCCGTACGGCACGACAGTGAAGCCCGGGGTGTACGGCCCGAAGTCGGCGCGGGCGTCCTCGTCAGTGGAGAAGCTGACGATGGTGGTGGTCCGCCCATGGAAGTTGCCCTCGGCGACCACGATGTTGGCCTGCCCGGGGGCCACGCCCTTGACCTGGTAGCCCCACTTGCGGGCCACCTTGATGCCGGTCTCCACCGCCTCGGCGCCGGTGTTCATCGGCAGCACGAGGTCCTTGCCGCACAGCTCGGCCAGCTCCCGGCAGAAGTCGGCGAACTGGTCGTGGATGAACGCCCGACTGGTCAGCGTGAGCCGGTCCAGCTGGGCGTGCGCGGCGGCGATCAGCTGCGGGTGCCGGTGACCGAAGTTCAGCGCGGAGTAGCCGGCCAGGCAGTCCAGGTAGCGGCGGCCGTCCACATCGGTGAGCCAGGCGCCCTCGGCGGACGAGATCACCACCGGCAGCGGGTGGTAGTTGTGCGCCGTCCAGCGCTCGGCGTCCCGGACCGCTCCCGGCGTCCGCAGGATGTCATCCACGATCACTTGCTTGCCTTTCCCTGACGGAGTCGCAGCGTGCAGCACTTCGGTCCGCCGCCGGCCTTACGCAGCTCGGACAGATCGACACCGATGGTTTCGTAGCCCCGGTCGCGCAGCTTGGCGGCGAGGTCGGTGGCCTGCGCGGGCAGCACCACGTGCCGCCCGTCGCTGACCGCGTTCAGCCCCAGCACCTCAGCGTCGGCCATGGTGGCGTGCACCGCGTCGGGGAAGAGCCGGCGCAGCACCGCCCGGCTGCCCGGGGAGAACGCCTCGGGCAGGTACGCCACGGTCCGCTCGTCGAGCACTGTCAGCGCGGTGTCCAGGTGGTAGAAGCGCGGGTCGACCAGTTGCATGGTGATCACCGGGTAGCCGAAGACCTCCTGCAACTGGGCGTGTGCGGCGTGTGCCGTGCGGAAGCCGGTGCCGGCGAGCAGGTGATCACCGGCCAGCAGGACGTCGCCCTCGCCCTCGTTGACGTGCTTCGGGTCGTACATCTCGAAGCCGGCGGCCTCGAACCAGGCCCGGTACGCCGGCGCCTCGTCGGCGCGCTGCGGGTCACGGAACTGCACCGCCATCGCCTTGCCGTCGATCACGGTGCCGCCGTTGGCGGCGAAGACCATGTCGGGCAGGCCGGGCACCGGAGTGATCTCCTCGACGGTGTGGCCCAGGTCACGGTACGTCTGGCGCAGCTGCTCCCACTGCCGGACGGCCAGCGCGGCGTCGACCGACGCGCTCGGGTCCATCCAGGGGTTGATGGCGTAGTCGACGGCGAAGTACGTCGGCCGGCACATCAACAGGCGCTGGCTGGTGGCGTCCATCGTCATTGTCCTGCTCCCAGGGGTCGGGCGCGCCCGGCCACCGTGGCCCACGGGCTGGCGCCGTGACTCAACGTTATGCGGCGTCAGCGGCAGGATCCACCACCGAGAGTTGCGCAGACCGAAGATTCGTTGCGTCTGGGCGGTTCCCGGATGTGATTCGTTGCGTCACGACGGCGTCCGTCGGAAATCGCGCTTCCGGCCACCCGCCGCCGGGCCGCTCACGCATCCGGCGGCGTCGCTGCGCCGGGGAAGTCGTCGTCGTCCCTGCCGAGGGGACTGCCACCCCCCGGACACACTTCAGGGGCGGCGAACCGCCGCCCCTGAAAGGGTGTCGCCCGGCCGGTGAACCACCGGACTGGTCGGGCTGCCGGCGAACCGCCGGCTGTGCGCCGGTGCATCACCGGCGAGCGGAACAGTGCCCGCTAGAAACGATCGACAAACTGTGAGTCAAGCCACTCGCGGAAGCGCTGCACCCAGTCGCCGTCCGTGGTGGGCCAGTCGAACTGGCCGGTCATCGCGAGCACCCCGATCACGACCGCGGCCAACCCGATCAGCACGCCGAAGAGCGCGTCGGTAGTGCCGGCGACGTGCCGACGGCGGGTGGCCATCAGGCCGAGCACCGCGAGCACCGCACCGAACGCGCCGAGGCCGATGCCGTACCCGGCCAGGGTGCCGGTCAGGACGAACATCGCGCCGGCGACCGAGACGATCAGGCCGAGGGTGGCGAGCAGGCTGGCCCGCGGCTTCGGGCCCCGCGTCGCCGGCGGCTCGGGCGTGGTGACGCCCGGGGCCGGGTCGACGGGGCGGTCCGTGGTGACCCGGTCGGTGGTGTCGGACCGCCGGGTGACGCTGTCGCGCTCGGCGGTGCGTGCCGTGCTCGGGGCGACGGTGGGCCGGGCGTCGGTCTCCGCAGTCTCTGCGGTGCCGGTGCGGACCTCGGAGGCGCCCGGGTGGGTCGTGCCGGACACGGGCTCGGGTGCGACGGGACGGGTGGCCCCGTTCGACGGTTCGGGCGCGACCGGGCGGGCGGTGCCGGCCCGGGGCTCGGGCTCCACCGGCCGCACGGTGGCGGCGCGGGCAACCGCCGCCCGCTCGTTGGCCCGCCGCTCGGCCTCGCTGGTCTGGCCGTCGGTGGCGCCCGCGCTGCGGTACGTCGTCTGGTCGGCGTCGCGGTCGGTGACCACCGGCCGGCCGGCGTTCTCACCGGTCGGGCCGGTCTCGGTGACCGTGGTGTCGCGGCCGTCCACGCGGCCGTCGAGGTTTTCGTCCCGCGTCGGTGCCGGCTCGGACCGGCGGGACAGCGAAGGAATCCTGACCACTACACACCTCCTGATGAATGCGTGGTGGCCGACGGAAAGGGTGGCACCCACGCGGTGTCGCACCTCAAATACCCACCTGGGCGTTTCCTGACACCAATCCTGGGTACGAGCCCCGAGCCCGGCTGATGCGGGCCCTGATCGGCGCGCGGCCCGGTCGGGCGGGACTGGCTATCCTTGGCACCCGTGCCAGAGGGACACACGAACCGCAGGGCAAGGGCTAGCGGGGTGGCCCGCATCTCGGCCGCTACCTGCTCTGATGTCCTCGCCGGCTGATCTTTGACGACGGTCGGACCAACCCGGGGCCAACCACGTCAGCCGTAGTCGCGGCGTGCAGGGCTAGTCCGGTGTGATGTTGTGGGCTCGGAGGATCTGGCGCACACGCTCGCGGGTGTAGCCGGTAACTCGCACGATGTCGACCTGGCGCATACCGTCCCGGGCAGCGTCCACGATGGCGGCGGCGAGCTGATCCCGGGCGGCTGTGATCTTCTCCCGGTCCTCGGCCGCGCGCTGCGCGGAGGCAGCGGCCGTCGCCTGCGCCATGTGAAACGCACGCACAGCATCCGCTAGTCGGTTGGCCACATGGCAGATGATCTCACTAGCCAAAGAGGGGCTCAGCTTCGCGATCACCATTTGGCCTAGCCGCCGTGCGCGATCTCTTGCTTCCGTAGGCCAACTGCGGTTTGCTGATTTGGCCCGCATTCAGGCGGCCCCCGGTCAGCGCAGCCACGCGGACCAGGGGCCTTGATCGCCCCGGGAGGCGACCCATGCGCACCCTACCCACACCGCCCGCCTGCGGAGAACCTGCGACGGTACGGATCGAGCTGTACACAGCAGACTCCCTGGACGCCTGCGCGTACACCTGCCCCGCGCACACGATCCACGTGACCGCCGTGGTGGCCAAGGCCGGGATGAACGCCCACCCGGTCGGCATGGCACCGGACGTAGACCGACCCTGCGGCTATGTGCACGTCTTCCCGACCGGCACCCTTGCCGACCCCGACGACCAGGGCTACCACCCGCGCTGGTGCGACAAGGACGACTGCAAGCGCCGGAGCCAGCACCGCAGCCACGCCCGACACCTGGAAACCAACCGGCAGGAGGCGTTCATCGTGGACGTAGCGCTCGTGCAAGCCCTGCACCCGGCCGCTGAACCGATGGTGGCCCTGACCAGCGCGGCCGGCAGCGCCGCAGGCAGCCTCGTGCTGAGCGTGGGGCAAGCGCGGCTATTGCGGTACCGCCTGGCGCACCTGCTCGACATAGCCAAGGCAACCCGCAACGGCGGGCGCTGGACGTAGCCGCTACACGCAAGCCGGAGCGGGCCGCCTGCCTTGCTGGTGGGCGGCTCGACGCCCGGCAAGCCATAGCGGCCTTACGCCGACTCGCTCTCCTCCGCTTGCTGCCCGGTAGTGGCGCGGCGGCGCGAGAGAGGCAGCCTGGATGGCGCGGGAGAGGATGCGTCCAGCAGTCGCTGAAGATCGGTGGCGGGAACCTTCCAGCGGATCCTGGCCACCAAGGCGATGACGAACAGCAGCAGTCGAAGCGCCGCGTAGACCACGAGCACGCTTGCGCCAACGCCGAGCAGGTTTTCGGGCATGGTTGGACAGACCCCTTCGGGAGCCTGCACCGTGCCCAATCGGCTAGCAGGAAGGCTTCGGCCGCAACGGCTCGGGCGCTTATCGATTTCTCGCCTAGATGGTAGCAGGCATCAACCGTTGTAGACGGCTGTGAGATGGCTGTCTCCCCGCGCCACCGCCGCGTAGACGTCCGCAGACGCCACCACCTGCTGACCGCACCTACAGAGCAGGAAGAACGCGGGGCGGCCCCAGCCCTGTTGCTCCGCCTCCTCTTCCAACTGCCTGTGCCACTCTTCGTTCAAGACAGACAGTCCGCGGATCTCGTAGAAGAAGCCGCCGTCGTCATCGTCGAACGTCTCGATCCAGGGGTCACGGCTGGCCGCCAGCGCCCAGGGGAAGTGCTCGCGCGCTGACGCGAGCGATCTGTTTGATCTGGCCCTGGTCTCGGCGGAAGAGTTGGCGGGCAAGGTCCGCACCGACGGGACGAACACGGGGAAGGCGCAGGTCGGGTACACCAGCCCGAGGACATGCCCCTTGGCTGCGCACCGGACAGTGAGGCTCACCCGCCCGCAGAACCGCCGCTCTTGGTCCGGGTCCAGGCCGCGCCGTATCAGGTCCCAGAGTGACAGCGTCTCGGCCGCCTGCTTCTCCCAGATATCTGCGAAGTGCTTCCAGGTGCTCGTCCCACGGTGCCGCTCCACGCGCCGTCGGTGGCGGGCCACCTCCTTCTCTAACTGTGCTGCCCAGTTATGGACGGCATTCTCCAGCTCGCGGCGTCGGAGGAGGGAGACCACGTGCGGGTCCATCTTCTTGGGCATTCACCGATTGTCCCGCTGCTGTCCAACATGGGCAGCGGGCAGCATTCGAGGCCGCCCACCGGCTAGGCAGACGGCCCCGATACCTGCGGTTCGCGGGCGAGCGGCACCTGTCGCACCGCCTGGATACGGTGTCGGTCATGGTGAATCCAACGTGGGAGGAACGAGACCTCCCGGTGCTCCGGGCGGCCCTCGCGATCATTGAGGAGAGCGACCACGGCCAAGCCCGCATAGAGGAGATCCAGCGGCAGACTGGCTTTGACGAAAAGACAGCCCAGAAGTCCCTTCAAGCGCTGGTCGATGGCGTCTTCTTCACCAGCGTGATCGAGACCGACTGGGGTATTCACGGCGTCGGCAGGCCGACACCTCCGGCTCGGCAGGCTGTCGGGCTGTGGCCTACCCCCGAGGGACTGGCAGACCGCCTGGTGCAGGCGATGTCAGCAGCGGCCGACCGGGAACCAGACGAGGAGAAGCGCGGGTGGTTGAGGCGAACCGCTGATTGGCTCGGTACAGCGGGGCGTGACGTGGCCGTTGACGTTACTGCTGCGGTCATCAATCGTCAGATCAGCGGCGCGGCGTAAAGGCATCCCGTGGACGTCTCAACCTGGGGTGGCTCCGAGTGGCAGGCAGTAGCCGCGTTCATTGCTGTCTTCGTCGCTGGGCCGATCGCACTATGGCAGGTCCTGGAAGCCCGCAGAGTCCGCTTGGAACAGTCTCGTCCCTACGTCATCGTTGATTTCGAGTTCCGTGGCATCGCGATCTACCTGACGATCCGAAACATTGGGATGACCATGGCTCGCGATGTGCGAATCAAGTTCGACTGTCCGCTGGTGTCGACCTTTGCTAACTCCGCCGTGGGAGAATCTCGGGTTTTCCGCGAGCCGATACCGATGGTGGCGCCTGGCCGAACTATTAGCTTTCTCTTCGATTCCTTCCCAGATCGGTATGCCAAGAGGGAAGAATTTCCGATGGAGTATGCGGTCACGATCGAATACGAGGACGCTGAAGGCAAGCCCTACACGGATCCGCCGTATCCACTCGACCTTGGCACCTATGACCAGTCGGCCGTCAGCCCCAAAGGGCTTCCCGAACTGATTCGGGAAGTCGAAAAGATCCGAAAGGAGATGGCGAAGTGGCGCGTCGGAACCCGAGGACTCCTCGTCCATTCCGTTGACCACGAGAAGGAAACGCGCCGCTCTCATCGTCCAGCCTTTCGGAGAAGTGCGGCTCAGATACGTAAGGACAAGGGATTCGCGGCCTACGCGCGATGGCAGATTGATCGCCAACTCCGTAGATATGGTTGGAGGCGTTGAGTGCACCTGGCCGCATGACAGATGACATGCGGCCAGGTGCTCACCAACCCCCGCTTGACCCGTAAACCGGCGGTTCGGGGTCGCCGGCCGCTCGGCTTGCTTCGCGTTCGGCCCTGGCCTGCCGCTCGTAGGGCGTGGGCACGCAGGGGTCGTACTCGCTGGCGTACAGCCGGCCGGACCGTTGCGCGGCGGCTGCGGATAGCTCCTGGTCGCGCTGCGGCTTGATGAGCGCCTCGTACCGTTCGGGGTCGCTGGTCTTGAGGGCTTCCAGTTCCTCCGGGCTCACGACCGGGCCGCCCATCGGCCCTGCTGACCGGCCGTGCCTTGCGGCACGTTCTGGATGAAGTGGTTGGCGGTGCCTCGGAGCTGCACCCGCAGGTCCACCACGTTGCCGCCGTACTCGAACAGGACGACCGCCGGGAGTTTGTCGCCGGCCTTCGGCAGGACGCCGGGCACCTGGCCGCGCGCCCCTCCCGGGTTCCTCAGGCTGACCCAATGCGCCTGAGTCTCGTCGAAGGTGTAGTGCACGATGTCGCCGACCACGGCTTCCTCCTATGTCCTTGTGCTTAGTGCCCCTTATGCGGCACACATAGAAGGCTATGGATGAAGCAGGCCGAGGCGGTGGTCTTTCTGTCCGCAGTGGGTGGCCGTGCTCAAGCCCAGATGTCAGCGGCTCGCCAATACTGCTCGGGGATGCTTCGCACCCAGAGCACTTCCAAGTCGTGATAGATCACGTGGTGGGCCGACCGCATGACGCCCCGAACCCTCTTGAGCGACACATCGAACTGCGTGTACTTGCCGCGCCGCTGCGTGTGACGGCTGAACACCCAATCGTCCCCGTCACGATCTGGCAGCCCGAACTCGCCATACGAGTGCGCGAGGCTGTTCCGCACCTCGAACAACTTCCGCAAGACGGGCAGCACAAAAGGGAAGTCGTCATGCCAGCCCTCGTCCGACATGATCTCGTCTAGATACCGAAGGCGCTGGTTCACAGACTGCGGGCCGATCACCGACCCTGCCAGGTAGGCCACGTCCTTTACTCGACGCCCGAGGTAGGCGGCGACGACATCCGTCAGGAACTGCTCCGCGTGGAATGCCGTGTCCAGAACGGCGCTGCGAGCCATCGCGAACTCGCCTTTCGCCGTCTTCCTGAGAATCGGCTCCAGCATCTCGCGCGTCACGACCGTCGGCTCAGCCACGATTCATGAGTGTGGCAGCTTCGCTGGTCGGCGTCACCCGGGTTGCCTGCCGCTGCACAGCAAGAAGGCCGCCCACCAGCGGCGGAACGGCCTCGATGCCAACCCTTCGGGCGCTACCCGCGCGTCACGGGAAGCCTTCTGCCCCGCTTCTTGAGCGGCGCGATCTCGTCCCAGGACTGTGGGTAGTGCAGAGACCACTCTCCGCCAACCTCTTTCGGCGTGAGCGTCTCTTCCTCCAGCGCATCCAGCGCCGCCTGCCGCACCTTCTCGACCACCCGCCGCATCCGCGCCTCGTTCGCGTGCCCACCGCCTGTCAGGTCAATCCACAGCCGGATGTCCAGGGTCTTCTGCACCGCGTCGTTCGCCATGAGCCCTCCTCCAAAGTTCTGCGAAGAGTCTCACAAACTTCTAAAGTTTTGTCCACAAAAACTTTAGACCGCCCTGCGCCTGCGCCGCTCGGCGGCCAGGTCGACCAGGGCACCCGCAATCGGCCCCGTAGTCGACGCTGCTGGCTGAACGGGTGTCGGCTCGGCGGTGGCTGCCTGTTGGCGACCCTCGGCCCGCAGCGCGGCGAACGCGGCCGACACGTCACGCTTGGCGTGGTCGAGCACGTGGCCGTACACATCAAGCGTGATCGACGGCCGGCTGTGCCCTAGCCGCTTGCTGACGTACTGCACGTCGCCCTTCGTGATGAGCAGCATGGCGGACGCGTGGTAGTGCCGCAGGTCGTGGAACCGCACGCCGACCGTCCCGAGGGAGCGCATCAGGGGCCGCCACACCCGCTCGTTGAAGTCGTTCACCCGGTACGGCTGGCCGCCTACCCCAAAGACGAAGTCGTCCGGGTCCATGCCCTCGACGTGGGCGGCGAGGCGGCGGCACAGGTCCGGGTTCAGGTCATCCACCACGCGCACACCCGCCTTACTCTTCGGCGTGCCAGCCGTCAGCTTGCCGCTGATCTCCTGGCTCGTCTCCTCCACGGAAAGCAGCCGCGCGCTGGTGTCCAATCGACGCACGCGCAGCCCGGCAAGCTCGCCGGCTCGGCAGCCGCTCTCCACGGCCAACTCCACCAACAGCCGCCAGCGGTCGGGCCGGTCGCCAGGCGCATCGGGCACCGCAGCCACAATCCGCTCCACGTCCGGCGGCTGTAGGACGACCTCTGACCGCCTGCTCGTGAGCTTCGGCTTGGCCACCTGGCGGGCCGGGTTCGCCTTGATGTAACCACTCTTCACGGCATGGCCGAACACGCAACGCAGCACGTGCACCGCGTGCCGGACCGTGCTCGGCGAGTGCGTGGCCATCAGCTCACCCACCAGGCGGGCGACTTCGGCGTAGCCGATGCGACCGATGTGCACGTGGTGCAGCGGCGCGCAGTGCTTGCCGTAGATGACGCGGTAGCTGTACTGCGTGCTCGGCTTCAGTCCAAGAACGTGCGGGCTGTTGAGCCACGCGGCGGCCACGTCGGCAAACCGCACCTCACCGGCGCTCTTGGCTACGTACGCCCCGGCTTGCACGTCGGCTCTGGCGGCGACGCTGGCGCGGCGGGCTTCCTCCTTGCTCGGGTAGGTGCCGACCGCCCGCAGCTTGCCTAGCGCGTCCTTGACCTGTACGGCGTACGTGATGACCCTGCGCCCGTCGCCGTACGTGCGGGTCACCTTGCGGACACCCGGTATCTCGGTCCCTTCGCGGGACACCTTCGGTCGTACCATCACTTCTCCTTCGAACGCGATCGGCCACCCGAACGCGATTGGCTGGCTTCGAGGGCGGCTGCGGTGGCCAGGTCGATGGCGTAGCTGTTCAGCAGGCGACGGACGGTGCTGTGCCGCCACGGCCCACCGCCTACGGTCGGCACAGCGCGCCTAGACAGCTCGGCGGCTGCCCGGCGGTGGCTTAGCCCCTCTACGCCCACCAGATCGGCTACCAGGGCCACCACCTCGGCCGGGTACTGCCGGGGCCGCCCCAGCCGTACGCCGTTGGCCCGTGCTGCGGCCAGGGCCTCGCGGGTGCGCTGGGCAATGATCTCCCGCTCCCACTCCGCGATCTGGGCCATCAGGCCGGCGACGAGCTTGCCGTTGGGCGTGCTGGTGTCCACGCCTAGGTCGAGCAGCACCACCGACCAGCCCTGCTTCTTGGCGGTGGCCAGGGTGTCCGCGAAGTCCACGACGCTGCGGCTCAGTCGATCCAGCTTGGCCACGGCGAGCCCGGCGTGGGTGTGGGCGGCGAGCAGGGCCAGGGACTCCCGCAGCGCAGGCCGGTCGAGGGAGGCCGCGGAATAGCCGTCGTCCACCATCCAGGTCAGCGACCAGCCGTGCCGGTCGCCGTGGTCCTATATGCGGTTGCGCTGCGCGTCGAGGCCAAGGCCGCTGTCGGCCTGGCGGTCGGTGCTCACCCGCAGGTAGCCGATCATCGGGAGGCCGCTCACGCGTCGTCCCCGTCCCCGGCGCCGAACACGATCTCGGTCACGTCCTCCGCGTACAGGTCGTCGTGCAGGCCGTCCGTGATCTCGTCCATGAGCGCCAGGGTGGCCAGCGCGCGGCGGACCGTGGCCTTACTGGTCTCGCACTGCTCGGCCACCTGCCGCACGGTCGCGCCCTGGTCGCAGCGCAGCCGGTACCACTCGGCCGCCTCCAGCGCCTCACCGGTCAGCCACGGCAGGCGGCGGGTCGTGCCGGTGCCCCGCAGGCGGAACAGACGGACGGTGCCAGCCGCGCAGGCGGCGGCAAGCGGGCTCGGCTGCTCGTCGTGCCAGGCGTCGATGGCCTCCGCCATCTCCTCGGCCGTGGGCAGGGGCAGGGGCTCGGTGTCCTCGGGCACGGCCACGTCGACGCCGTACGTCGGGTCACCCGGAAGCAGGGCCGCAGCGGGCTCGGCGGGTGCTGGGGTAGCCGTGGGCGCAGCCGGGGCCGGTTCGGGCGTCTGGGTCGGGCTGGGGTCGGTTGCCTCGGTAGCCGGGGCGGTGGTGTGGTCGGTGCTGGTGGACATGCTGGGCTCCTTGGCCTCCGGTGGCGCTTGGTCAGCGCCGTGCATGACCAGTCAATAGACAGTCGTCGATGAAGTTCAGCGTTCGCCGGAGGTTTCTCGCTGGCGCTGCCTGCGGCTGCGGGCGCTTTCAATCCGGCACACCCGGCAGCGAACGCGGCCGGTGGTGGGGCTCCGGTAGACGTTCTCCGCGCGGTACGTGCGTGCCCTCTGCCACAGCTAGCGGTCGTCAGGTCCGGGGCGACGGGAGCCGGCTTGGTCGTGGTCGCCTTCGGCTTGGTCGGGGTGGGGTCAGCTGGCTTCCGCTCGGAGCTGACGTGCCTGTAGTCGAAGCAGGTCCAGCACCACATACGCTCGCCCGCCCGGGGCTTGACCTCCGCGACGAAGTCATGACCGCAGACGAGCGGCGTGGTGCTCATGACCCGGGCCATGCCCCTCCTTACGCTGCGTGTGCGCCCGACCGAACGCGATACGTCCGTCTCGTGGGCGTGGGGTGCAGGGGCGGGCCAGGGATCCACTCGTAACCCGCCCCCGCACGCAGCGTATGGAGGTCAGCCCTAGTCCTCCGGGTCTTCTTCTTCGGGCTGCGCGTAGCGGTTCTTGCGCCAGGCGGGCGGCGCGTCGCCGGGCTCGTTGACGATCGACACTTCTTCGATCACGTCCTCCCACCGCTTCGCTTCAACCTCGACCTTGGAGCTAGGCCCGAGGCCAGCCCGGTCGAGGATGGCGGTAGCCGCCCGGGTGCGGTCGGAGTCTTTGGGCGTGTCCTTGACGACCTTGGCCAGCGCATCGATGGCGGGGTCGGCCAGGGCGAGCAGTCGGAGGGCCGCTGCCTTGCGGGCGTGGGCTGCGCTGCCGCCGTGACTCAGGCAGACACCGCCACCAGGGACCGGCCAGCGGCGGCACGGGTCGGCGGTCTGGGAGCTGTGCGCGTGGCAGCGGCGGCAGGTCGGGCACGGCGTCTCCTTGCTCACCTTGCGGTG
This sequence comes from Micromonospora sp. SD19, assembly GCF_054462275.1. Taxonomy (NCBI): domain Bacteria; kingdom Bacillati; phylum Actinomycetota; class Actinomycetes; order Micromonosporales; family Micromonosporaceae; genus Micromonospora; species Micromonospora sp. SD19. The sequence continues at coordinate 287,368 of NZ_JBTLMN010000008.1, read as the reverse complement.
GTCGGTGCACATCTCCCGGCCCTTGCTGTCCAAGGGCGGCCCTGACTCATGGGTGTCGTCCACAGTGGCCGATGGATTCTGGGGCGGCGGCACGGCGGCGAGGCGCGTACGCCGCTTCCTTCGTTCGGTGGTCATCTCATCTCTCCTCTATCCGTTTCCCCAGCACGCCCCGCAGCCTGTCTGTGTATAGACACAGACAGACAGGCTTGCGGTGGCTTGTCTGTCTGGTGGGCAGACAGGCCCAGACAGACCAGACAAGCTAGGGGTAGATGCGCGTCTGTCCCGGCTTCAGATCCACCGGATAGTGATGCTTGCTGTTGTTCTTGCCCGGCTCCACGCGGATCAGTTCAAGATCGATTGCCTTCTGGATGGCCTCGTTCCTGTACTTGGTGTCACCGGGCAACCGCTGCCGGAGTTGGCTGCTGTTGATGCCCGGCTCGGCCTCCACGACATTGACCACACTGGACACCAGGCCGTTAGAGCGGCCTTGTGAACGGCTGACCATCGCGGAGACGTGTAGGGAGTTGTCCTCCTGGGAGAACCCGATCTGACGCTCAGCCAGCGCCACGCCCCGGCCGTCCGCCCGCAGGTATCGCTGCCCGTACCTTCGGCCGTCCCCCTGAACCTCGAACTGCTTCGTGTACAGCCATCGCACGTCGGCCCAGTCATCCACCGCGCTAGCGCCCCGGACGTGCTCGCCGCCCTCCTCAGCCTCGCCGCGCCCGGTGTGGGCGGGCAGCCACAGGTCCACGACGCCGGACTCGGCCTTGAGCGTGTCCACGCAGTCCAGCAACCACAGGCGGGCCTCGGAGTTGTCGTTCTCGTTGCGCAGCCGGGCCGCCGCGCCGAACGGGTCCAGGATCAGCCCCGTGCAGTCCCGCTCCGCCAGCCAGTCGGCCGCCCACTCGTGCGTCTTCGGGCTGCGCAGGTCGAACCGCTTGCCGCGCAGGTGCAGCACGCTGATCCGCTCGGGGTGCCGGATGCCCAACGGCCGGGCGTAGTCCAGGAACTGCTGCTCGGTCAGCTCGTAGTTGAAGATGGCCAGGTTGCCGCCGTCCGTGCTCACCTCGAACTCGTCAAGGAACGGTTCGTCATCAGCCCAACTGCGGGCCAGGTTGAGGATCAGCGTGGTCTTGCCGACCTTGTACTGCGCCGCGATCAGCCCGCTACCGCCGCGCGGGTGCAGCTCCTTGATCGTGTACTGCAAGGGCTCCTGCGGCTTGGCCAGCATCTCGGCCAGGGTGCCGCCTGCGTCCGGCGGGGTGAACTCCGCGTCGGCCCGCTTCTCCTCGTGCTTCCGCCGCGCCCACTCCCGCGTCTCCAGTTGCTCCAGAGCGGCCTGCCGCATCTTCCGAACGTGCGCCCGGCGGTCGGTCTTCGGAGTGATGGGCCGGGTCACAGCGCACCGAACCAGCCGTAGCCGTGCTGCGCCGCGACCTGCGCGCTGTGCTGGGCTGCCTGCTCGCGGAGCCACTGCTCGTTGACCACGCGCCAGTCCCGCCGCCCGAGCCCGGCTGCGTAGTGGTCGGCCAGGTCGTTACCGGCAGGGCTTCGCAGGACCTTGACCTGTTCCCGGGCAAGCCCGGCGTACTGCATCAGCCCGTCGAGCCGGCAGGCCGCGTCGTAGTAACCCGGCACGTCTCGGTCCGCCACCACGTACACGCAAGCCGCGCCCGTAAGCCAACGGCACTGCTCGGGGTAGACCTTGCCCGCCCCGCCGTGATGGCTGGTGGCGATGAGCCCGTGCTGGCGCGCTACCTCGGCGTCCTTCTCGCCCTCCACCCACCAGACCGCCCGGCCCTGCCGGACCGCACGCAGCACGTCGGAGAGCCGGTACAGGTAGGCGTCGGCGTTCCACGGCTTGCGCGGCGACCACGAGTACTCCCCGCGCGGCTGCCGGTAGAACAGTTCCTTGTCCCGGCCGTCGCCTTCGACCAGGCGGTACCGCAACTTCTGAAAGATCAGCTCGCCGTGTTCGTTGTGGAAGTCGTAGGCGCAGACGAACTCCAGTAGCCGCCCGCGTCGCTTCATCCTCTGGGGAGGAGCGAGGCGGGGAATTGGACCAGAGCCGCGCCACTCGGCGGCGCTATGCTGTGTCACGGAGAACCTTCTTTCCTGCCAGGGTCGGCTTGTGGCGAGCCGGCCCTGACGCTTACTCGTCGCGGTCTGATGGCGTAGAGCGGTGAGCCCAGCGCGCGGCCTGAGCAGCGCGCATCCGTTCCGCCTGTCGAGCCCGGTCTTCCGGCGTGGCGTTGTCCCAGCGCTTACGCGCCAATGCCCGCGCGGCCTCACTTGCAGCCGAATCAGCGTCACTCTTTTCACGCATGATTGATGCCCTTCTACCAGTTGCGCAACTAACCATAACTGCGCCGCAGCCCCGCTCTTCCGTCTTTCTTTCTGACTACTATTCGCGGGGTTCGTATTCAGATGGCCATTCGGGTTCACTACCCGGTTACGCTGCACCTGCACCTGCACGGCACGCACACCTCCTTCCCTTCCTGCCGTCGAGTCAGGGCGCGGTTTGCTCACAAGCATTCCGCGCCCTGATGACGATTAGCCGCAGGTGCCGCAGCGCTCGACCGGCACTACGACCAGGCCGTTACGCGGGTTGTTCAGGACGTCGCAGATGGAGGCGTCGACCACTTCCCAGCGCCGGTCGTTGTGGCGGGGCAGCTCATCGAAGATGCGCCAGGCGACCTTGAGCCGCAGGCTGTGGAAGGTGAGCACTCGACCCCATCCCTTGCTGCGCTGGTCGTTGATCCAGCGCTGAATGGTCCGGCCGTGGCGGCAGGCGCGGTCGGCCGTGGTGTTTACCGCCACGCCCCACTCGTGCTGCTCGGTGCGGAACTGCTCTGGGATCCATTCCTTCCGGTTGGTGGCCGGGCTCAGGGCTACAATGGACATTGCGTATCTCCTTGGGTGAGAGTCGTGCCGGAAAGGCGGAGGGAGTCGGGTGAGCCAGTCCCGGCCCTCTCCGCCTTTCTGATGTCAGCGGCGACCGCGCACGCGGGGCACTCGCTGTTGCGCCTGCTCTTCGGTCAGCTTGGTAAACCCAGTGGGTGCGGTGGGACCGAAGCCGGTCGCCACCGGCTCGATCTGCATTCCGAACCCCTCGAAGTTCTGGAGCAGACTCGGATAGCGGTCGTACAGCGCGTCGACGAAGGCGATCGGCAGTTCCTTGACCTGCTCGGCCTGTACCCGCACCGCCTCGTGCTGGCTGGCCAGGCGTTCCAGGTTCAACTCCTCGCGGTGCATCCGGTGCAGCTCATCCCGCAGCGCCCGCAGCCGCCCGGGGTCGTCCTCGCCGGCGATCGCCATGCTGATCTCCTTGAGCCGGCCCTCGATGCCCTCGTACCGCTCCACCAGGGACGCCTCGAAGTCCTCGGCCTCCTGGAGCTGCTCGTCGGCGGAGGCTCGCACCAGGTCCTCGTACGGCTTGGCCCGCTCCTTGACCTGGTCCACCAGTTGCTTGTACTGCCGGTCGTTGATGTCGCCGTGCTCGTACGCCGTCTCGATGCGGGCCAGGTGGTCCGCGAAAGGAGTGGCCATGTCAGATCCCCCTCTTCGTGTACCGAGCGGTGAGCCGCTCCGTCTGCTCCGCTTCCGCCGCGCCGTGCAGCAGCCTCTGCCGCCGGTCCGCTGCCTCCAGGGCGTCCATCAGTTCCTGCTCGACCTTCTGCCGCCTGCGCTTCAGGCTGGTCTTGGCGCTGTCGATGTTGCTGCGCCTTAGCGCCCGCCCGTTCTCGTTCAGCATTCCTTCACCTCTGTATCCGTCAATCCCAGCGTTTTCCAGAACAGCGAGAAGATGTCCGCCAGGACGGCCGACTCGGACTTGCCGGTGAGCCGCGTCAGCATCCGCAGCCTGGCTTTCTGCTCGATGGTCAACCGCACCTTTACGGTGTGGTCCACTTCCCTCAACCCACCGCGTCCGGGTCGTGTCCTCACTGTTTCCTCCTTTGGCCGCATGGCCCGTTTGCCTGGGGCCACGTAAACAGCTTGCAGAAGTTGGCGGCCTCTAGCGCATCTTTCTTTCCGGGCCGGAATTGGGCGTGCGTCATCGTCGCCCCACGGCCAATTAGTGACCGTGGGGACGGCGGAGTGGGAATGGGCTACGCGGGCAGTTCTACGGCGCAGAACGGCTAGCACCAAGGCCAGGGGCCGGGCGGCTATCTAGCCCGGTGGCCACGGCCTCACGCGGCCCGTTGGTGGGACACAGACCCGGCGGGTGGCTGGTCTGCCGGTGGCTCGCAGAAGCAGCACGGGTCACCGCTGGCCCGGTGGGTGCAGTGCGCCGGGGCGACCGAGCACTCGGACGCCTGCATCACCTGCGCCCGTTGCTGAAGGATGTAGGCGTCCAGGTCCTCGCGGGCGACTCGGATCTGATAGCCGACCTTGCAGCCGGCCAGGTCCCCGCGCCGGACGAGCCGGCGCACGGTGGAAATGCTGACGTTAAGCTCGTCGGCCACCTGGCCGAGCCTGAGCAGGTTCTGACGCATGATTCTCCTCGCGTGGAGGAGTCCCGGCCACAGAGACACAAAAACACCGAGCACAGGACGCCTCCGTCTAGGTACGACGGATTGGTCCCCGCTCAGTGCTCGCCGCATAAGTTCCGGAGCGGCCCATACCGAGAGGACTCTGACTTCCGTTGCCCTCATGCCGCCGGTGTCGTCCCGCGTGGCGGGTCGGTCAGCGCGCCGAGGGCAGTCACAGAGCCTCGGGGGTGTTGCCCCACGAGGTTAGCCGGGGCCACGGGTGCCGAGCAAGCGAAACCACCAGAGTGGACGCACGCAGGTCACGGGGCCAACCCGGGGCCAACCCGTGTCATTGATAGCCAAGAACGTCAGGGATGGTCAACTACGCCGTTCGAGCAGGTCAGATGGCAGATGTGAGTACGGCTGACTACGCTTGGCACCCGTGCCAGAGGGACACACGATCCACCGCCTGGCGGCCCGGCACGCCGAGCTGTTCGCCGGGGACAAGCTGCACGCCGCGAGCCCGCAGGGTCGTTTCGCCGAGGGTGCGGCCCGGCTCTCCGGGACCATGCTGGACGGCACCGAGGCGTACGGCAAGCACCTGCTGCACCACTACGCCGGCGAGCTGACCCTGCACGTACACCTCGGGCTGTACGGCAAGTTCGCCGACGGGCCGGGGGAGCCGCTGGAGCCGGTCGGCCAGGTGCGGCTGCGGCTGGCCAGCGACCGGCACTGGCTCGACCTGCGTGGCCCCACGGCCTGTGAGCTGCTCACCCCGCCCGAGGTGGCGGCACTGCGGGACCGCCTCGGGCCGGATCCGTTACGCGGCGACGCCGACCCGCAGCGGGCGTACGCCCGGATCTCGCGCAGCGCCACACCCCTCGCCGCGCTGCTGCTGGACCAGTCGGTGGTGGCCGGCACCGGCTTGATCTTCGTGACCGAGGCGCTGTTCCGGGCCGGGCTGCCGCCCACGATGCCCGGCCGACAGCTGACCGCAGCCGGGTGGGACGCGCTCTGGGCGGACCTGGTCGGGCTGATGCGGCTCGCCGTGGAGCACGGCCGCATCGACACGGTCCGCGACGCGCACCTGCCGAAGGCGATGGGCCGCCCGGCCCGGGTGGACCGGCACGGTGGCGAGGTGTACGTCTACCGCCGCCCCGGGGCGCCCTGCCACATCTGCGGCACCGAGATCAGCCGTGGTGAGCTTGCCGGGCGCAACCTCTACTGGTGTCGTACCTGTCAGGTGGGTTGAGCCGCTCGCCGCCGGCGCTGGGCGGCTTCAGTCGGCGTCGAGCAGCCAGCGGACCACCTCGATCGTCTGCGGAAAGACGACGTCGTCGGCGACGCTCCAGGCCAGCGTGTGCCCGATCGTCCAACCCCGGACCCGCTCCCGGTCCAGCCCCAGTTCGGCGCTGAGCCGGTCCAGCCGGTGCCGGACGGCGGCCGGCGAGTGCCCCAACTCCGGGCCGCGCACCATCGGCACCACCGAGAACTCCCGTTCCCCGGTCAGCGGTTTCGGGTCGATCGCCAGCCACGGCCCCCGGTCGCCGGGGAGCGCGTCGGCGGCGAGCACGTTGCCGGCGTGCAGGTCCTGGTTGACCAGCACCTGCTCACCCTGGCTCGACGCCAGGTCGCCGAGCAGGTCGAGCGCCGCGTCGAGCAGCCGCCGCTGGTACGGCCGGCCGGTCCGTTCCCAGGCCCGGGGCATCCGGTCGATCCAGCCGGCGGCCTCCTGCGCCAGCGGGGTGAACGGCGCGCCGGCCGGTCGCCAGAGCCGGGGGAGCAGCCCGATCACCGCGTCGAGCGCCCGGTCCGGCGGAAGGTCGTGCAGGGGAGTGCCGGGCTGGCAGCGTTCCAGCAGCAGGGCGCGCCGCCCGGGGTCGTGGGCGAGCAGGCGGATCGCCGCGTCACCGTCCCAGTGGGCCAACGCGTCGGCCTCGTGCCGGCTCTCCTCGTCGGGGTACTGGAGCTTCAGCACCGCCGCCGTGCCGTCGGGCAGCTGAGCGGGGAGCGCCAGCGAGGCGTACGCGTACCGGAAGGGTGGGTCGAGTCGCAGCGACCACTGCTGCGCGCACTCCGCCAGCCACGTCGGGAGGGTGGCCAGCCAGGCGCGACCGGCGGGTGATCCGCGTACCCAGTCAAGTCCCTCGGGCAGATCCATCTGGTCCTCCTGGGCTGTCACGGCGTTCCTGTGCCGGTCCACAGTGGCTAGCGTGGACGGGTGCAGATTGGCGAGGAGGATCGATGACCCCCGACGACGAGAAGTTTCTCCGCCAGGCCGTGGAGATCGCCAGGCGGGCTGGGGCGTCCGGCGAACGGCCGTTCGGCTCGCTGCTTGTCGACGCGGCCGGCGTGGTCCTGGTCGAGGACCACAACACGGTGGTCTCCGACGCGGACATCAGCGCGCATCCGGAGTTGAAGCTGGCCGTCTGGGCGGCCCGGGAGCTTCCGCCCGAGGTGGCTGCGGGCACCACCATGTTCACCAGTTGCCAGCCCTGCGGGATGTGTGCGACAGCGATCGAGCGGTCTGGCCTCGGCCGGGTGGTGTACGCGCTGTCCAGCGAGCAGTTCGAGGAGGTCAAGCCGCCCACCCCGGCGCTGCCCCCGGTCCGGTACGAGGGGCCGGCGCTGTTCGAGGAGGCACGTCGGCCGATCGACGACTACTACTGACCGAAGCTGTCCCGCTGTGGTGTGACGCAGCCGGAATTGACAGTCGGCCGGCTGCCGGAGCAGGGTTGACCGGTGACAACGATGTCAACGGACAAAAGGGAAGGGATTGTGCATGATCCTCTCCCTGCCGCACCCGGTTCGCGGTGTCCCCTTGACGGTTTCCCGGCGCGGACCCGGTCTGTCCGCCGATCCTGGCCGTATGTCCCTTTCCTACCCAACGGTGACCAGCTGAGATGACCGACGTGCCCCGATCCGACGCCGCAACGACCCCCGCTCCGGCGGGGTCGACAGACCTGCCCGATCTGGACGACTTCCTCGCCGACCAGACCCGGACCTTGCTCGACACCGCCCGCCGCTCGGTACGGGCCGAGGGCGGCTTCTGGTGGTTGACCGACGACCGCACCCCGGATCGGAGCGAACCGATCCACACCTGGATCACCTGCCGGATGACCCACGTGGCAGCCCTCGCCCATCGCAACGGCGACCCGGACGCCGCCGCCCTGGTCGACCACGGGGTCGCCGCGCTCAGCACGCTGCTGCGCGACGACCGGTACGGCGGCTGGTTCAGCGCGGTGGACCAGCAGGGCGCACCCGTCAACGACCGCAAGGCCGGCTACGACCACGCGTTCGTGCTGCTCGCCGCCTCCAGCGCGGCGCGCGCCGGACGGCCCGGCGCGGACCGCTTGCTCGCGGACGTGCTGGCCGTCGTGCGGGACCGGTTCTGGGACGAGGACGCCGGGGCGGTCCGCGAGTCGTGGAACCGCGACTGGACGGTCACCGAGGACTACCGGGGCGCCAACAGCAGCATGCACATGGTCGAGGCGTTCCTCGGCGCTACCGCCGCCACCGGCGACGCGAGCTGGGCCGACCGGGCCCTGCGGATCGCCACCCACCTCGTGCACGGTGAGGCGGCCCGGCACGACTGGCGGCTGCCCGAACACTTCACCACCGACTGGTCGCCGCTGCCCGACTACAACCGGGACCAGCCCGCCGACCCGTTCCGGCCGTACGGCTCCACCATCGGGCACTGGCTGGAGTGGGCCCGGCTGCTGCTGGAGCTGGAGGCGGTGCTGCCGCAGCCACCCCGCTGGCTGCTCGCCGACGCGCGCGCCCTGTTCGCCGCCGCCGTGCGTCGCGGCTGGGCCGTCGACGGCGCGGACGGCTTCGTTTACACGATCGACTGGGACGACCGGCCGGTGGTGCGCTCCCGGATGCACTGGGTGCTCGCCGAGGCCGTCGGTGCGGCGATCACCCTGCACCGGCGCACCGGGGACGCGGTCTACCTCGACTGGTACCGGGCCTTCTGGGCGTACGCCCGCCGCTGCCTCATCGACCAGACCGGATGGCGGCACGAGTTGGACGCGCAGAACCGGCCCGCCGGCACGGTCTGGCACGGCCGACCGGACGTCTACCACGCCTACCAGGCGGTACTGCTGTCCCGCGCGGCCGACGGGCTCGGTGGCCCCGGCCCGCTCGCACCGGGGGAGGTGACCGCGTGATCGTCGTCGCGGGTGAGGCACTGATCGACCTGGTCGTCACCGCCGAGGGTCAGCGGGCGGTGCCGGGTGGCTCCCCGGCGAACGTCGCTGTCACACTGGCCCGGCTCGACCAGCCGGTACGACTGCTGGCCCGGCTCGCCGACGACGAGTACGGTCGGCAGCTCGTCGAGCACCTGAGCGCCAACCGGGTGGACCTGGGGTGGGCGGTGCACGCCGAGGAGCCCACGTCGGTGGCGGTGGCCACGCTGAACGCCGCCGGGCAGGCCAGCTACGAATTCCGGCTGGCCGGTGCGGCGGACTGGCAGTGGACGCCGCGCGAGCTGCCCGAACTGGCCGGAACACCGGCGGTCGCGTTGCACACCGGATCCCTCGCGCTCGCGCTGGCCCCCGGCGCGGAAGTGCTGGAGGGCCTGCTCGCCCGGGAACGCCAGCGGGACGGGCTCACCGTCTCCATCGACCTCAACCTGCGGCCGAGCATCGTCACGGACCGGGCGGCGGAGCAGGAGCGGGTACGCCGGCAGATCCGCCTCGCGCACCTGGTCAAGGCCAGCGACGAGGATCTGGCCTGGCTCTACCCGGACCGGTCGCTGGCCGACGTGATGACCGAGTGGCGGGCGGCCGGGGTGTCCTGCGCCGTGGTGACCCGGGGCGGCGAGGGTGCCTGGCTGCTCGCGCCCGACGGCTCGCTGCACGAGGAGCCGGCGGTGCGGACCACGGTGGTCGACACTGTCGGTGCCGGCGACTCGTTCACCGGTGGCCTGCTGGCCGCGCTGGCCGACCTCGACGCGCTCGGTGACCGGCCGGCCGACCGGCTCGCCGCGGTGACCGGGCCGCAGTGGGGTGTGGTCCTCCGGCAGGCCGCCACGGTGGCCGCGTTGACCTGCGCCCGCCGCGGCGCCAACCCGCCCACCCGCGCCGAGGTCGAAGCCCTCCTCACCACCAACCCCGCCTGACCCTGCCCGCGCCAGCCCTCCCCACCTCCGCGATCTTGCGCTTTCTGTCCCGGCAGAACGGGCGATATGCCGACAAAGCGACAACAGAAACCGCAAGATCGCGCGTGAGGTGGGGTGGGGTGGGGTGGGGGGCCGGGGGAGGGAGGGGGTTAGGGGAGGCCGCGCTTCAGCAGGGTGGTGGGGAGGACCGTTGTGGAGGGCGGGGTGTCGTCGCCGGCTATCCGTTGGAACAGTCGCTCGGTGGCGACCCTCGCCAGCTCCCGGGTGTCGTACGCGACGACGGTCAGCGGCCGGGGCATCAGGTGGGCCAGTTCGAAGTCGTCGAAGCCGACCAGCGCGGCGTCACTGCCCCGCCGGTGCAACTCCTGGAGCGCACCGACGGTGAGCCGGTTGTTGGCGCAGAAGAACGCGGTGGGCGGCTCCGGGAGGTCGAGGAGCGCGGCGACCGCCCGCCCGGCCTCCTCGGGAGCGATGAGCCGTTCGCGGACCAGCGAATCGTCCGGCTCGACTCCGGCGGCGTCCAGCGCCGCCCGGGCCCCGGTCAGCCGCTCACGCATGGTGGGCACACTCGGCGCGCCGAGCAGCAGCCCGACCCGCCGGTGCCCCTCGTCGAGCAGCGCGTTGACCCCGGCCTGACTGCCGCCCCGGTTGTCCAACAGCACGGCGTCGGCTTGCAGCCCCTGCGGCGGCCGGTCCAGGAACACCACCGGCATGCCCAGCTCGACCTCACGCCGCAGGAACGAGTGGTCGAGGCCCGCCGGCACCACCAGCAGACCGTCGACCCGGCGTTGGGTGAAGTCCTGGAGCAGGGCGCGTTCCCGCTCCGGGTCCTCCTCGGAGGACGCGGTGATAAGCATGGTGCCGTGGGCGGCGGCGATCTCGGCGGCGACGCTGGCGATGGTCGCGTAGAACGGGTTGGCGATCTCCTCGATCAGCAGCCCGACGGTGGCGTTGAGCTGCCGGGAGCGCAGGTTACGAGCGATGTCGTTGCGCCGGAAGCCCAGCTCGGCGATGGCGGCCAGCACCCGGCCGACCAACTCCTGCCCCACCGGCTCGTCGTTGACGACCCGGGAGACCGTCTTCAGGCTGACGTCGGCCCGCCGGGCCACGTCGACCATGGTGGGGCGCCGACGCGTCGTCGGCCGGGTCGGGGTCTGGGTCACGGGGTGGTCCTCCACGGCGGGCGCGGGTCAACGGTCGAGCGCGGCGAGCGCGTCGACCGCTTTTCGGGCGGCGATGAGCACCGGATCCCACACCGGCGCGTACGGCGGAGCGTAGCCCAGGTCCAGCTGCGTCATATCGTCCACCGTCATGCCGTTCCACAGCGCCACGGCCAGCGTGTCGATCCGTTTGGCCGCCTCGGACCAACCGACGATCTGCGCGCCGAGCAACCGGCCGCTGGGACGCTCGGCGATCAGCTTGACCGTCATCGGCCGGGAACCGGGGTAGTAGCCGGCCCGATTGGTCGACTCGGCGATCACCGAGACGAACTCGAAGCCGGCAGCCTTGGCGTCGCGTTCGCGCAGACCCGTCCGACCGACCTCGAGGTCGCAGACCTTGGTCACCGCCGTGCCGATCACGCCCGTGAAGGTGGCGTACTCGCCGCCGATGTTGATCCCGGCGACCCGGCCCTGCTTGTTGGCGTGCGTGCCGAGCGGCACGTGCACCGGCAGCCCGCTGACCCGGTGCAGGGTCTCCACGCAGTCGCCGGCCGCCCAGATCCCGGGGAGCCCGGGCACCCGCATCCGGCGGTCGACCCGGATCGCTCCGGTCGGCCCGAGAGGCAGCCCGGCCGCCTCGGCGAGCGCGGTGTTGGGGCGTACGCCGAGACCCAGGACGACGACGTCGGCCGGGATCGACCCCTCTTCGGTGACCACGGCGGACACCCGGCCGTTGTGCTCCTCCAGGCCGGTCACCGGCAGGCTGCCCCGGATCGTGATGCCGAGGCCGCGCATCGCGTCGGCGACCAGCTCGCCCATGTCGCTGTCCACCGTCGACATGGGCTGCTCGCCCGCCTCCACCAGGGTCACCGAGAGGCCGCGTTGGATCATGGCCTCGGCGATCTCGACGCCGATGTATCCGCCGCCGATCACCACCGCCCGGCGCGGCTGAGGGTCGGCGTCGAGCCAGTCGCGCAGCGCCGCCCCGTCGTCGAGGGTCTGCATGCCGAACACCCCGTGCGCGTCGGTGACCGCCCACGGTGGCTTCACCGGCACCGCGCCGGTGGCGTACATCAGGTCGTCGAAGCGTTCACGGACCTCGCCGCCGTCCTCCAGGTTCTGGGCCACCACCTCGCGGCGCTCCAGGTCGATGGTCGTGACCTCGTGGCGCATGCGGACGTCCATCGCGTGCTCCCGGCGGAAGACCTCCGGATCGCGGGCGATCAGCGCATCGGGGTCGGGCACCAGCCCGCTGATCCAGTACGGGATTCCGCACGCCGAGTAGGAGGTGAAGTGGCCGCGCTCGAAGACCACGATCTCCAGGTCGTCGCGACCACGGCGGCGTCGGGCCTGGGACGCCGCCGACATTCCGGCGGCGTCCCCGCCGATGACGATCAGCCGTTGGGCCACGAGTTCATCCTGTCACGCGACGATCAGCCGCGGGTCTGCCGCGCGACGTCCTGCACCACGTCGGTGAGTTGGCCGGTGCGCTCGAACACGGCGCGCTGCCGTGCCGCGCCGCTGCCGTGCCGGCGCAGCCCAGCCAGCAGGTCGGTCACCTCGGCCCAGTCGCCGTGCTCCTCCAGCGCCGGCCGCATCCGCTCGACGAACCGGTCCAGCAGCTCCCAGGCCGGGGCCAGCTCGCCCGTGGTGACGTCGACGCCCTCACCCTCAAGGCCATCGTGGGCGGCCCGCCAGTGCGCGCCGACCAGCAGGTGGTGGTCGGTGGGCAACGCCGGGCGGCCGGCCTCGACATCCGCCATCGCGGTGGCCACCAGCGCCCGGACCAGGGCGGCGACCAGCACCGCGTCGTCCACCGACGGGCAGACGTCGCCGATGCGCAGCTCCACCGTCGGGTACTTCGCCGACAGCCGGGCGTACCAGTAGAGCATCCCCTCGTCCAGCATCACCCCGGTGGAGATCAACTGGCGGATCAGCCGCTGGTAGTGCTCATGCGACTCCAGGAACGGCGTCGGCGCCACCGACGGCCAGCGCTCCCACTCCACCGAGCGCCAACTGGCGTAGCCGGTGTCCTCGCCCCGGGCGAACGGTGAGTTGGTGGTCACCGCCTGCAGCATCGGCAGCCACGGCCGGACGTGGTTGAGCACCTGCACGCCGGTGTCCGGGTCGGGCACCCCCACGTGCACGTGCATCCCGTTGTTGCCGGGGCCGGGAACGAGCAGCCGGAACCGCTCGATCATCCGGTCGAAGCGGGGTTTGTCCACCACCGGTGGCACCGGGCCGTCCACCGGGCCGGTGCCGATGGCGAGCAGGCGTACGCCGGCCCGTTCGGCGGCGTCGGAGAGCGCCCGACGCAGGACGCCGAGGGAGTGCCGGATCGACGAGAGCTCCAGGCCGGGCGGGCTGCCGATCTCGATCTGACTGGTCTGGAACTCCCGCTCCACCTGCCCGCGGAGTTCGGCCGGAACCTGCTCCATGACCAGGTCCACGGCCGGAACGGCAGCCCCGGTGTGCGGGTCGACGAGCAGGAACTCCTCCTCGACGCCCACGGTGAGCAATCCGGTCGCCGCAGCCATGTCGCTGGGCGCCTCCGCCACCTGACCCGTCATCGACATCACCCGTCCGTTTCCACCGTTCGCGGTCCGTCCGCGTCGGTCCGCCGTTGGTTACCCAACGTGGCGATGCCGGGAAACGTGGCGGCGACACGTCGTACTGGGGTCGGGCCGCCGGATTCGGCTGGGCGACGTGACAGCGGGTCCTATGCTGAGCCCGTGCCGGTGCTGCTGGGCTTTGTCGGGGTCGCGTGGATGTCTGCGTTCGCCCAGCTCACCCTGCTCGCGGGCCGCCCGGCCGACCTGCTCGCGGGTGCCGCGTTGACCGCTCTGGTGCTGCTCGCGGTGGTGCTGGCGGCCCGGGTGCGGGACCGGGCGGGCACGCCCGGTGCCGGGCCACGGTGGGCCGGTCTGCGGGCCCGTTCCCGAAGTCGCCGAATGCCCCGCCAGATCGACCCGGATGCGGCCGGTCGCCCTCGTCCCCGTGCTCCGGGGCACCCCTCGGCCGCGTAGCGCCCCGCCGCCGCGCGGCCGATCCCGCCGTCACCGGCCCCCCTCGCTGAGCGGACACCGCCCGGGGGAGGGCCTCACCGGAATCGGACCGAGGGGTTTCCCATGCTTGCCTTCGCACCACTGCACGACGTTGTCGGCGCTGCCGGCAGCGCGCTGTCCTGGCTCACCGAGGTGCTCGAACCGTTGGCCGGCGGCGCGTCGACCGCCGCCGCCATCGTGCTCTTCACCGTCGTCGTCCGGCTGCTGATCTCACCGCTGACCGTCGCGCAGGTCCGCGGCGAGCGGCGTCGCGCGGCGCTTGCCCCGCAGGTGCGCGACCTTCAGCAGCGGTACGCCGACGACCCGGCGACGCTTCAGCGCGAGGTGTTCACGTTGTACCGCGGGGCCGGCGCGAACCCGATCGCCGGCTGTCTGCCGTTGCTCCTCCAGGCGCCGTTCCTGCTGGTGTTGTACCGGTTGTTCAGCACCAGCGAGGGTGGCACCGGGTTGCTGGACGAGCGGTTGGCCGGGGTGCGGCTGGGTCACCATCTCAGCGACGGGCTGACCGGGGCGGCCGGGCCGCTGTTCGGCGTACTGCTCGTGGTGTTGCTGGTGGTGGCCTGGTGGTCGTCGCGGCGGGCCCGCCGGGCGTCGGCGGCGGTGGGCACGGTGGCCGGTACGCCGACCGAGGGGCCGGGTGCGGCCACGCTCGGCCGGTTGCTGCCCCTGCTGCCGTTCACGACGGTGCTGGTGGCGCTGGTGCTGCCGCTCGCCGCGGTGATCTACCTGGTGACCACGAGCGTGTGGTCGGCCATCGAGCAGGCGGTGCTCCGCCGCCCGCAGGCAACTCCGACTGCCGACGTAGATCGACGTTGACAACTGTGTGGACGGGACGTACAACTCTGAGAGAGCGCTCTCTCGATCCGTCCCCCGCAGAGAGGCACGTCCATGCCACCTCCCTCAGCGGCCCCCGCCGCCCCACTCGTCCGACGTCGGCTGCGGCTGGCCTCCGTCCTGCTCGTCGCCACCACCACCGTCCTGGCCGCCGCCACCGTCACCGCGCAGGCGGCCGTGCCGCCACCCCCGGCCGGCTGGAGCACGGTCTGGAGCGACGACTTCACCGGCGCGGCCGGCAGCCTGCCGTCGTCCGCCAACTGGATCATCGACACCGGTCACAGCTATCCCGGTGGCCCGGGCAACTGGGGCACCGGCGAGATCCAGAACTACACCGCCAGCACCGCCAACGTCAGCCACGACGGTGGGGGCAACCTGCGGATCACGCCGCTGCGCGACAGCGGTGGCGGCTGGACCTCCGCCCGGATCGAGACCGTGCGCAGCGACTTCAAGGCCCCGGCCGGCGGCGTGCTGGCCATCGAGGGCCGGATCCAGATGCCGAACGTCACCGGTGCCGCAGCTGCGGGCTACTGGCCGGCGTTCTGGGCGCTCGGCGCGCCCTACCGGGGCAACTACCAGAACTGGCCGGGCATCGGTGAGTTCGACGTGATGGAGAACGTCAACGGCATCAACTCGGTCTGGGGCGTGCTGCATTGCGGCGTCGCACCGGGCGGGCCGTGCAACGAGTCCAACGGCCTCGGCGCGTCCCGGGCCTGCCCGGGCGCGAGCTGCCAGTCCGCGTTCCACACCTATCGGTTCGAGTGGGACGCCTCGATCAGCCCGCAACAACTGCGCTGGTACGTCGACGGGCAGCTCTACCACACCGTCACGTCCAGCCAGGTCGGTGCGTCCGCCTGGTCGCAGATGACCTCGCACGCGGGCTACTTCCTGCTGCTCAACGTCGCGATGGGTGGGGCCTTCCCGAACGGCGTGGCCGGCAGCGGCACGCCGACCCCTGCCACCGTCCCGGGGCGGCCGATGCTCGTCGACTACGTGGCGGTGTACCAGCGCGGCGGCAGCACCCCGCCGCCCACCACGCCGCCACCCGGCGGCACGAGGG
Source organism: Micromonospora sp. SD19 (assembly GCF_054462275.1). NCBI lineage: Bacteria > Bacillati > Actinomycetota > Actinomycetes > Micromonosporales > Micromonosporaceae > Micromonospora > Micromonospora sp. SD19. Next base: position 271,655 of record NZ_JBTLMN010000008.1, on the reverse strand, counting down.
ACGCGTACGCGCAGATCCAGGCCGAGTCGTTCAACGCGCAGAACGGCGTGATCGTGGAGGCGTGCTCCGAAGGCGGGCAGAACATCGGGGCGCTGCGTAACGGGGACTGGGTTCGCTACGACAACGTCGAGTTCGGCTCCACCTCGGCGCGGGACTTCGTGGCGCGGGTGGCCTCCGGCGCGGGCAGCGGGGTGAGTGGCCTGGTGGAGGTACGGCTGGACAGCCCGACTGCCACGCCGATCGGCAGCTTCGCGATCGGCAACACCGGCGGCTGGCAGAGCTGGCGCTCGGTGCCCGGCAACGTGGGAGCAGTGACCGGTCGGCACTCCGTGTACCTGACCTTCACCAGTGGCCAGCCGAACGACTTCGTCAACGTCAACTGGTTCACCTTCCGCCGCTGACCGGGGTGTCCCGGGCCGCCCGTCGCGATGGTCACGCGACGGGCGGCCCGCGCATCCGTGTCGACCCCTGGACAGAAACAGTTAACTGTCTTAATAATTAGCGCAAACGTTGACGTCCATAAATGCCCGCCCGGGCCCGGAGGGTCGCATGAAACGCTCCAGAACCCTTGTCCTGTCCCTCGTCGCCACCCTGGTGGCGGCACTCGGCGCGGCCTGGGTGGCGCTGCCCGCGTACGCCGCCGGAGTCACCGCCAGCTTCGTCAAGACCGCCGACTGGGGCTCCGGTTGGGAGGGGAAGTACACCATCACCAACGGCGGCGGCTCGACCATCAACGGCTGGAGCCTCACCTTCGACCTGCCGTCCGGCACCACACTCGGCAGCTACTGGGACGCGTTGCTCACCTCCGCGGGCCAACGGCACACCTTCACCAACCGGTCCTGGAACGGCGTCATCGCCCCGGGTGCCTCGGTCTCCTTCGGTTTCCTGGCCGGCGGCTCCGGCTCGCCGAGCGGCTGCCAGCTCAACGGCGCGGCCTGCGGCGGCGGCACCCCGCCCACCACGCCGCCGCCCACCACGCCGCCCCCGACCACCCCACCCCCCACCACCCCGCCGCCGACCGACCCGCCCACCGGTGACCTGCCCAAGCACCTACTCACCGGCTACTGGCACAACTTCGACAACCCGGCCGTCGAGCTGCGGCTGCGTGACGTCCCCGCCGAGTACGACCTGGTGGCGGTCGCCTTCGCCGAGGCCACCGCGACGCCCGGCGCGCTCACCTTCGGCGTCGATCCCGGACTGGCCGCCGCGCTCGGCGGCTACACCGACGCGGACTTCACCGCCGACGTCCGCACCCTGCACAGCCGGGGCAAGCGGGTGATCCTCTCCGTCGGTGGCGAGACCGGCCGGGTCACAGTGAACGACGCCGCCTCGGCCACCGCGTTCGCCGACACCGCGGCCGCGCTGATCGCCCGGTACGGCTTCGACGGGATCGACATCGACCTGGAGAACGGGCTCAACCCGACGTACATGGCGCAGGCGCTGCGCGCGCTACGGGCCAAGGTCGGTTCGGGTCTGATCATCGCAATGGCGCCGCAGACCATCGACATGCAGAACCCGGCCGGCGGCTACTTCAAGCTGGCGCTCGACATCAAGGACATCCTCACCGTCGTCAACACCCAGTACTACAACTCCGGCGCGATGCTCGGCTGCGACCAGAACGCCGCGTACGGCCAGGGCACTGTCAACTTCATCGTCGCGTTGGCCTGCATCCAGTTGGAAGCCGGCCTCCGCCCCGACCAGGTCGGCCTCGGCCTGCCCGCCGGGCCGGGAGCGGCCGGCGGCGGCATCGTCGCGCCCAGCGTCGTCAACGCCGCCCTGGACTGCCTGGCCCGGGGCACCAACTGCGGCAGCTTCCGCCCGCCGCGCACCTACCCCGGCATCCGGGGCGCGATGACCTGGTCGGTGAACTGGGACGTCAGCAACGGCAACGGCTTCGCCAACACGGTGGGCCCACACCTGGACACTCTGCCCTGACAGCCCAGGCTGACGCTTGTTCAAAGTCAGCGGTAACCGGTAGCTCGGATCAGCGGCCGGCGGTCACCGACCGCCGGTCGCCGCGCTCCCGACGCTTGCGGACCTTACGGATCACCCAACTGACCACCATGACGACGAAGACGGCGCCGATCGCGTAGTTGAACCAGTCGCTGTAGCGCGCGACGTCCTGCCAACGGCTCCCGAGCGCGTAACCGGCGCCCACGATGAGACCGTTCCACACCCCGCTGCCGATGGTGGTGAGCAGGATGAATTCGCCCAGCGGCATCCGGTTGGCGCCGGCCGGCACGGAGACCAGGCTGCGGACCACCGGCACCACCCGGCCGATCAGCACCGCCCACCGACCGTGCCGCTCGAACCACCTGTCGGCCCGCTCCAGGTCGTCGCTGTCCACCAACGGGATGCGGTCCAACCAGCGCTTGAGTCGATCCTCGCCGAGCGCCGCGCCCAGCCAGTAGAGCACCAACGCGCCGACCAGCGAGCCGACCGTCGCGGCCAGCACCACCACCACGACGTTGAACTGACCCTCGTGCGCCAGGAAACCGGCGAGCGCCAGCACGACCTCGCTGGGGATCGGCGGGACGATGCTCTCCAACGCCACCAGCAGAGCCACGCCGACCGGGCCCATCGCCTCGATCACCGAAGCCACCCAGCCGGTCAACCCGGTGAACTCGGACGGGTCGCCAGCCTGGGCGTACGCCATTGTCGTCCTTCCGCGTCGGTGCTCGGGATCGTACGGTCATACCCACCGGAGCGGTCGTTACACCTCGGGGTGCAGGGCGGTGTCCGCCGGCCCCTGTCGCCAGCCGGTGAACACCACTGTCAGCCCGGCGCGCGACGGGGCACAGCAGAACGGCCCGGCCACCGCGTCCGCCGCCGGATCCAGCGGGACGAGCCGGACCAGTCGCCACGGCTCGTCGTCGACCCGGGCGCGGACGGTCAGCGCGTCGCCGGCCCGGCTGACCCGGACGGTCACCTCCCGACCCGCCCACTCCGGCACCGGCCCCACCGACCAGTCGGAGAACTCCCTGGTCACCACCGCGCCGAGCTGCACCTCCCCGTCGCTGATCTCGACGCCGGCCTTGGTCCAGGTGCGCTCGTCAACGCGGACGAACGCACCGGCCTGGTCGAACTGCGCCGAGAAGTCGAGCCGGAAGCTCACCTCCATGGCGGTGTCCACCGGCAGCGGTGCCAGCAGGGCCGGTCCGTTGTCGTGGACGAAGCCGTAGCTGGTCCTGCGCCAGAAGTCGCTGTCCGCCGCCGGCACGACGACCAGCTCACCGGCCGGGCCCTCCTCGACGCGTACCGGCGGGTGCAGCCAGGCACCCCGGGACCAGTCCAACGGTTCGCTCGGCGGTACCAGGTCGTTTCCCATGACAGGCACGATAACCACTGGTTTGCCGCGGTGATCGATCGGAGATGTTTCTCCGGCATGGGTGACCGTTGGTATTCCGAAGCCGTCGTCTACTGCCTCGACATCGACACGTACGCCGACTCGGACGGCGACGGGGTCGGTGACATCCGTGGGTTGATCGGGAGGCTGGATTACCTGGCCCGGCTCGGGGTCACCTGCCTGTGGTTGCACCCGATCCACCCGTCACCGAACCGCGACGACGGCTACGACGTCACCGACTTCTACAACGTGGACCCGCGCTTCGGCACCCTCGGCGACTTCGCCGAGCTGCTGCACCAGGCGCAGAACCGGGGCATCCGGGTGATCATCGATCTGGTGGTCAACCACACCTCCGACGAGCACCCGTGGTTCCAGTCAGCCCGCTCGTCGCCGGACTCGCCGTACCGGGACTGGTTCGTCTGGTCCGACACCGAACCGGACGACCGGCACCAGGGCATGGTCTTCCCCGGCGAGCAGAAGGAGACCTGGAGCTACGACCGCACCGCCAAGGCGTGGTTCTACCACCGGTTCTACAAGTTCCAGCCCGACCTCAACTTCGCCAACCCGCAGGTCCGGGCCGAGGTCAAGAAGATCATGTCGTTCTGGCTCCAGCTCGGTGTCTCCGGCTTCCGAATGGACGCGGTGCCGTTCATCATCGAGCTGACCGAGCCCGGCAACCCGAACTCTCCGAAGGACTTCGAGTTCCTCACCGAGCTGCGCCAGCACGTCCAGTGGCGTCGCGGTGACGCCGTCCTGCTGGCCGAGGCGAACGTCGAGCCGGACCAGCTACCGACGTTCTTCGGCGACGCCAGCGGCTCCGGCAACCGGATCCACATGCTCTTCGACTTCATGCTCAACGGCCGACTCATGCTCGCCCTCGCCCGGCAGGACCCGGAGTCGCTGATCGAGGCGTTGCGCGACACCCCGAAGCTGCCGGTCGGCGGGCAGTGGGCCACCTTCCTGCGTAACCACGACGAGATCGACCTGTCCCGGCTCACCACCGAACAACGCAACCAGGTGTACGCGCAGTTCGGCCCGGACGAGAACATGCGCATCTACGACCGGGGCATCCGTCGCCGGTTCGCCCCGATGCTCGGTAACGACCGGCGGCGCATCGAGCTGGCGTACGCCCTGCAGTTCTCGATGCGCGGCACGCCGGTGCTGCGCTACGGCGAGGAGATCGGGATGGGCGAGGACCTGTCGCTGCCCGGTCGGGAGGCGATCCGTACCCCGATGCAGTGGTCGTTCCAGCCGAATGCCGGCTTCTCCACGGCGGACCCGGAGAAGCTGGTCCGTCCGGTGATCGACAAGGGTGAGTTCGGCTACCAGAACGTCAACGTCACCGCCCAGCGGGGCGACCCGAAGTCGCTGCTCGGCTGGTTCGAGCGCATGATCCGTACGCTGCGGGAGGCTCCGGAGATCGGCTCCGGCTCGACGACCCACATCGACGTGGCGATGCCGCCCGGAGTGCTCGCGCACCGGGCCGACGGGTCGACGGGCACGATGGTCTTCGTGCACAACCTGGGCACCGACGACGTGGAGGTCGACCTCAGCAGTCTCGAGCCGGAGGCCGACCAGCCGACCGACGTGCTCGCCGACCGTGGCTACGGCGAGCTGGGCAAGCTCGGCGCGGTGAAGGTCTCCGGCCACGGATACCGGTGGATCCGGCTCTGCCGGGGCCGGGGCTTCTGAGGCACGGGATCCGGTGTGTCGCGGAACCGGTGGACAGCCATGGTCATCACCGATAACTAGCAGTGGAAGGTTAAGCTCCTTCGATCGACCCCACGTTACCCGGAGGTAATCATGTCGGAGGAGCCCCGCGTCGCCATCGTCACCGGAGCCGCACGCGGCATCGGCGCGGCCACCGCCCGGAGGCTGGCCGCCGACGGAATGGCCGTCGCCGTGGTCGACATCGAGGAGGCCGCCACCAAGGAGACGGTGGACGCCATCGCCGCCGCTGGCGGCCGGGCGCTCGGGGTGGGCGCCGACGTCTCCGACCGCGACCAGGTCGAGGCGGCGGTGGCCCGGATCGCCGCCGAGCTGGGCGCGCCCACCGTGCTGGTCAACAACGCCGGAGTGCTGCGCGACAACCTGCTGTTCAAGATGACCAACGCCGACTGGGACACGGTGATGGGAGTGCACCTGCGCGGCGCGTTCCTGTTCAGCCAGGCTGCCCAGAAGCACATGGTGGACCGCAGGTGGGGGCGGATCGTCAACCTCTCCAGCACCTCCGCGCTGGGCAACCGGGGCCAGGCGAACTACGCCGCCGCCAAGGCCGGTCTGCAGGGCTTCACCAAGACACTCGCCATCGAACTGGGTCCGTTCGGGGTGACAGTGAACGCGGTAGCACCCGGTTTCATCGTCACCGACATGACCGCCGCCACCGCCGCCCGGATGAAGGTCGACTTCGACGACTTCCAGAAGCACGCCGCCGCCGAGATCCCGGTCCGTCGCCCGGGTCGGCCGGAGGACGTCGCGCACACCATCTCGTTCCTGGCGAGCGAGGGTGCCGGCTTCGTCTCCGGTCAGGTCATCTACGTCGCGGGCGGCCCCCGGGACTGACCCGCGCTGCCGACGAGGGCGCTCCGCTCGGCGGGACGCCCTCGTCGCCGGGTCAGGCCGGCGCGCGGCGGGTGCGCCAGAGCCAGAGCAGGCCGAGCGCCGGCAGCACCAGCGGGATGTAGCCGTACCCGCTGCCGAACCCCGACCAGACCGTCTCGTCCGGGAACAGCTCCCTGTCGACCAGGCTCAGAATGCCGACCGCGACCACCCCGACCAGTTCCACGGAGCAGCATGCCAGCGCGACCCGCCGGCCGGCGTGCCCGGCGCGGGCCAATCCCACCGCCGCCACGATGTAGATGAGCGCGGCCACCCCGGAGAGCAGGTACGCCACCGGGGCCTCGTCGAACTTGGTGGCGATCTGCAGGCCGGCCCGACTCGTCGCCGCGATCGCGAAGAGCAGGTAGACCGCGATCAACAGCCGACCCGGGCCGGAGTTCGTACGCCGGGGGGCCTGCTCCGTCTCAACCACCGAGCACCTCCCAGGTCTGCTGCAACCGGACCACCACCACCGGGGCCACCAGGCAGACCGCACACACGATCGCCGAGCCCCAGCGGGTTGGTTCCATCCGGGCCAGCACCCAGGCCAGTGGCGGCAGGCACACCAGCGTGACCAGGTAGCCGAAGAAGGCGCCGGGCTCGCCGGGCCGCTCCCCGCCACCGACCGCGACGAGCGCCAGCACCGTCAACACCAGCAACGCCACTTCGAGTACGGCCAGACCGACGAACTGCACCCGGTCCGGCGGCCGGTGGCGTACCGCTGCCACCAGCGCCCACACCGCGACGAGCAGCGACAGCACGATCGGTACGGTCGCGACGAGCCCGTCCACCGGCGAATTCACCGGATCCACCCGGTCGTTGCCTCGGTCACCGGCACAGCCTACTAACCGTCGTAGTAAGCGGGTGCTCTGCCTCTCCGCGTGTGACGAGGGCCCGTCGAGGCGTCTCCCCGGTTCCTGTTCCCACGCCTTCCGGTGGGCGTCAGTCGCCGGCCTGCAGCCAGTAGACGGAGATGGCGACGAGCGGGGCCGGTCCGTCGTTGCGAATCTGGTGCGGCACCCTGCTCTCGAACGCCGTGACGTCCCCGGCCCGCAGCACCGCCGTCTGGTCGGCGAACGTCAACGTCCCGGTTCCGGACACGATGATCCACACCTCGCGGGACCGATGGACATCGAGGTCGTTGGACGTGTTCGGGGCCACCGACCAGCGCGCGACCTCGAACGGCGCGGGCGCCGTCGACGGGAACGGCAGCAGCGCGCGGTGCACGGGGCCGCCCTCGGCGAAGTCGTACCAGTGGTCAAACGTCACGGCGCCGCTGGCCGTCGCTGGATTTGTCGTTGGCATGTCGTCGACACTGCCGCGCCACCCCCGGGGTGTCTGGCGGCAATCGGACCTGACGTCGGCGAGAGCGCGCGGACGGTGTCGTCCGAGAGCGCGCGGGCGGGTGAGTCCGGGAGCGCGCGGACGGTGCCGTCAGGCCACCGGCGTTGTCGGTGCACCGGCGTCTGCCGTCAGCCGGCGGTTGGCGCGACGGCGTCCCCGAAACGAAGGTGGGCTGCTTCGATTGGTCGAACCCGCCGCCGGCATGGGCGCCGGGGCGACTAGCGTGGATCACGTCCGTGGCGTTGCCGCGGTGCGGGGAAACAGCGGAGGTACACGTGCGGTTCGGTTTGTTCGGCACCGGTCACTGGGCGATCGAGACGCACGGGAAGGCACTGCACGCCCATCCCGACGCGGAGTTGGTCGGGGTGTGGGGTCGCAACCCGGAGCGGGCCTCCGCGCTGGCCGAACGGTACGGGGTGCCCGCCTACGCCGACGTCGACGCGCTGATCGAGCAGTGCGAGGCGGTCGCCGTCGCCCTGCCGCCCGACATCCAGGCCGACATCGCGGTCCGGGCGGCCCGCGCCGGCCGGCACCTGCTGCTGGACAAGCCGCTGGCGCTCAGCGTGGCCGACGCCGACCGTGTCGTAGCCGCCGCCGAGGAGTCCGGGGTCGCCTCGGTCGTCTTCTTCACCCAGCGGTTCCAGCCGAACGTGACAGCGTTCCTCGCCGCCACCGCCGCCGCCGGGGGCTGGCAGCACGGTCGGACCACCGCATTCGCCTCGATCTTCCAGGACGGCAGCCCGTACGGCGGCTCGTTGTGGCGTCGGGAGCACGGAGCGCTCTGGGACATCGCCCCGCACGCCCTGTCGATCCTCCTGCCGGTGCTGGGTCGGGTGACGCAGGTGGCGGCGATGAACGGACCGAGCGGGATGGTGCACCTGCTGCTCACCCACGAGGGCGGTGCCACCAGCAGCGCCTCGCTCTCGCTGGATGCCCCGACCGAGTCGATGGCCCGGGAGTTCGTGTTCTACGGCGAGAACGGCATCGAGAACGTCCCGTCCGGGGAGAACGACCCCGCCACCGCGTTCGGCGTCGCCATCGACCAACTGATTGAACAGGTGCGCGCCGGCACCCGGGACCACCGCTGCGACGTTCGCTTCGGCCGCGAGGTCGTGACCATCCTCGCCGCCGCCGAAACCGCCCGCACCGAATCCCGCACCATCCAGATCCCCTAACCGAACCCGAACCCTGCCCTTGCCCCACCCTTGTTGATCAAGAGGTTTGCGTCACGACACGCGGTACGGCATGACGCAAACCTCTTGATCACCGAGGTCGGTGGGGTGGGAGGTCGGTGGGTGGGGCGGGTCAGGTGGGGGTGGGTAGGGCGGCGTTCAGTTCGTCGGGGGAGTTGAACTGCTCTGGGGGCAGCGCCTGCAGCATCTGCAGCAGGGCCGTGCTGGCGCCGTTCTCCTGACCCCAGCGGATCAGATCCTCCCGCGAGACCGGGTAGTCGAGCCCGGCCAGGTACTCCTGCAACTGCACGCCGGTGACGGTCATGTCGGCCGGCTACCCGATCGCGGTGGTCGTACACCGGTGTGGTTGGCACCCACGACGGCCCGGCGGCCGGCGTGTCGGCCCGCGACGCGCCCACGGTTTGCCGCAGCGGCGGCCGGGTAGCCGCTGGCATGCTGGTTCAGCGGCTCGGCGCGCCGAGCGATTTCGACCCGTTGCTGGAGCGCGTTCGCAACGCCCGGGTGGTGATGATCGGTGAGTCCACCCACGGCAGTTACGACTACTACCGGTTGCGTGAGCAGCTCACCCGCCGACTGATCGCGGAGTGCGGGTTCTCCTTCGTCGCCGTGGAGGGTGACTGGCCCGACTGTGATCGGGTGCACCGGTCGGTGACTGCCGCGCCGGGCGGCGCGCTCGAACCGCAGCTCGCGCTCGCCGAGTTCGAGCGATGGCCGACCTGGATGTGGGCCAATGCCGAGGTGGCCCGGTTCGCCAGCTGGCTGCGGGCCTGGAACGTGGAGCGGCCGGAGGAGCAACGGGCCGGGTTCCACGGGCTCGACGTGTACAGCCTCTGGGAGTCGATGCAGGCGATCTTCGACTACCTGGGGGAGGAGGACCCGAAGTCGCTGGAGGCGGCGCAGGACGCGTACCGGTGCTTCGAGCCGTACGGCAAGAGGGTCGAGGAGTACGGCGCGGCCAGCCGGTTCGTCTCGGCCCGCTGCGAGGAGGAGGTCGTCCGGTTGCTCGCCCGGACCCGCGAACACGCCCTCTCCGACGGCCCGGACCGCTTCTCGGCCTGGCAGAACGCGGAGGTGGTGGCCGGCGCGGAGCGCTACTACCGGGCAATGGTGGCCGGCGGGCCGGACTCGTGGAACATCCGCGACACCCACATGCAGGACACCCTGGACCGGCTGCTGGACCGGTACGGCCCGGACTCCCGGGGCATCGTCTGGGCGCACAACACGCACGTCGGGGACGCGCGGGCCACCGACATGACCGCCGACGGGATGGTCAACATCGGTCAGTTGGCTCGGGAGCGGCACGGCGAGGACGCGGTCGCCCTGATCGGCTTCGGCACGTACCGGGGCACGGCGATCGCCGCACCCCGCTGGGGTTCGCCGGCCGAGGCGATGGTGGTGCCACCGGCCCGGGAGGGGTCGATCGAGCGGCGGCTGCACGAGCTGATGCCGGAGCGGGCCGTGTTGATCTTCGGCGGCGACGACCAGCCGGGCTGGGTCACCGACACCGTGGACCACCGGGCGATCGGTGTCGTCTACGACCCGTCGTTCGAGTCCTGGGGCAACTACGTGCCGACCCGGATCGGCGAACGCTACGACGCGTTCATCTGGTGCGACGACACCAGCGCCCTGCACCCGCTACCGGTGCCGGCGGTCCCCGGTGAGATGGAGACCTATCCGGCGGGCGTGTGAGCAGGCGGTCAACGCAGTGGAGGTGTGATGCCCGACGGGCACCACACCTCCACCGTCGGTGGGTCAGACGTGCGTCGGCGTGCGGTCCCCGAGGTGGGTGCGCAGGCCCTCGCCCTCGATGTCCACGTTCGGCAGGGCGCGGTTGAGCCAGCGGGGCAGCCACCAGGCGCGGTCGCCGAGGAGTGACATCACCGCCGGGACGATGGTCATCCGGACCACGAACGCGTCGATGGCGACACCGATGGCGAGCGCGAAGCCCATCGACTTGATGATCGGGTCGTCGAGGAACACGAAACCGCCGAAGACGGAAATCATGATCAGCGCGGCGGCGGTGACCACCCGGGCGCCGTGGCCCATGCCGCTGATCGTGGCCTCACGCGCGGTGTCGCCGTGCACGAAGTCCTCCCGCATCCGGGAGACCAGGAACACCTCGTAGTCCATCGCCAGCCCGAACAGGATGCCGATCAGCAGGATGGGCAGGAAGCTGACCAGCGGGGCCGGGGTGTCCAGGCCAACCAGGCTCGCTAGGTGACCCTGCTGGAAGATCGCCACCGTGATGCCGAACGTGGCGGCCACGGTGAGCAGGAAGCCCAGCGCCGCCTTCAGTGGCACCAGCAGCGAGCGGAACACCAGCATCAGCAGCAGCACCGAGAGCCCGACGACCAGCAGCAGGTAGATCGGCAGCGCGTCGGAGAGCTTCTCCGAGACGTCGATACCGATGGCGGTCGCGCCGGTGAGCAGCACGTCGGCGCCCTGCACCCCGCCGACCGCGTCGCGGACGTCGTGCACCAGGGTCTCGGTGGCCTCGTCGGTCGGGCCGGTCTTCGGTACCACGCCGAGCAGGGCGGTCCGACCGTCCGGGCTCAGCTGCGGCGGAGCCACCGCGAGGACGTTCTCGGTGCGCTGGATCATCGCGGTCACCTGCGGCACCGCGGCCGCGGTCGCCTGCGCGTCGTCGCCCGCCACGACCACCGCGAGCCGGCCGGTGAAGCCCGGACCGAAGCCCTCGGTGGTCAGGTCACTCGCCACCCGGGCCGGTGAGCCCTCCGTCGCCGTACTGGCGTCCGGCAGGGCCAGCCGCATGTCCGGCGTGGGCAGCGCGAGCAGGCCCAGGCCGAGCAGCGAGACCAGGATGACCGGCACCCGGAACCGGGTGACCAGTCGCGCCCAGCGGAAGCCGAACCCGGTGCGGTCCTCGGCCGGGGTCGTGGTCGCGGCCGGCCGGTCGGTGACGTCCGTGTCGTCCTCGTCGGTGCCGACGCCGTCGGCCACGGTCGCGGTGGACACGGCACGCAGCCGGCGCGGGAGCACCCGGTGGCCGGCGAAGCCGAGCAGCGCGGGCTGGAGGGTGATCGCCACGAGCACGGCGATGGTGACCGTCGCGGCGGCGGCGAGACCCATCACGGTCAGGAACGGAATGTTCACCACGGCCAGGCCGGCGAGGGCGATGACAACCGTGGCGCCGGCGAAGACCACCGCGGAGCCGGCAGTGCCCACGGCCCGGCCGACCGCCTCCTCGGGGGACATCCCTTCGAGCAGGTTCTGTCGGTGCCGGGAGGTGATGAACAACGAGTAGTCGATGCCGACGGCGAGGCCGAGCATCAGCGCCAGGATCGGCGCGGTGCTGGTCAACTCGATGACACCGCTCAGCGCGAACAGCCCGGCCATGCCGACGCCCACGCCGATCAGCGCGTTGAGCATGGTCATCCCGGCGGCCACCAGGGAGCCGAACGTGATGATCAGGACGATCGCGGCGACCAGTACGCCGATCGCCTCGGTGGAGCCGATCTCCGGCTCGCCGCCGAGCACCTCGCCACCCGGGGCGACCTGCCAACCCTTCGCCTCGACGGCGGCACCGACCTCCTCGTACGCGGTGCGCTGCTCGTCGGTCACCTCGTCGCCGCCGGTGGCGAACTGGACCTGGACCAGCGCGTACCGGCCGTTGGGCGAGACCGCGCCGACCTGGAGCGGGTTGACCGCGCCGACCACGCCGGGCAGCGCCGAGGCCTCCTGGACCAGTTCCTGCACCACGGCCTGGCCCTCGGGGGTGCCCAGTTGGCCGTCGGCCGGGGCCTTGACCGCGATGGTGCCGGTGGCGCCGCTGGCCGCGGGGAACTGCTCGCTGAGCAGGTCGAGCGCGCGCTGGCTCTCGGTGCCGGGCATGGTGAAGTTGCTCGCCGTCGGGCCGCGCAGGGTCGCCGCGGCCAGGCCGGCGACGACGAGTACGACGAGCCAGAGCGCGACGACGAGCCGTCGCCGGCGCAACGCGCCCCGGCCGAGCCGGTAGAGCAGGGTGGCCATCAGGAGTCCTTGTCCTCGGTCGTGGGTTGTTGGGGCAGGGCCGCGTCGACGGGTTCGACGGCCCGTCGGACGAGGGTGAGCAGGGCGGAGCGCAGGTCGTCGTCGGTGATGTCGGCGAACTCGCCGCACGCCTCGGAGATCCCGGCGAGCAGCACCAGCGCGGCGATCCGCGCGCCCGGCCGGTCGGAGTGACCGGCCAACGCGTCGCGCAGCCGGTCGGAGATCTGCTGGATGTGCGCGAAGGCCGGCTGGCACAGCAACTCCGGGAACTCCCCGCGCAGCACGGCGATCTCCCGCCGGAACCGGACCGCGAGGTCGACGAAGCCCTCTGCGGCGACCTCCTGCGCGGCCGCTCCGGTCAGGCCGGTGAGCCGGTCGTCGAGGTCCCGCAGCACGCCGATCGCCGGAGCCATCAGCTCGGCGAGAAGGGCTTCCTTGTTGGCGAAGTGGTAGAGCACGGTGGCCTTGGAGCAGCCGACCTCACGGGCGATGTCCTGCAGGGAGGTGCCCCGGTAGCCGGTCACCGTGAACTGCCGCGCCGCCGCGGCGAGAATCTCACCGTGCGTGTCGGGTACCGCTCTGGCCATGCCCGGTCCACCTCCCGCAACCCAGCATGCCTGACCGATCGGTCAGACCCTGACCGATCGGTCAGACTGAGGCGGTGGCGTTCACCACACCCCCTGCGGGTTTATCCGGTGTGCTGGGCGTCGTACCTGGTCCGTGCCTCGGCGATGGCCCGGCGGTGCCGCTCGGCCCAGTTGGTCAGCGCGACCAGTGACTCGTAGAGCTCCAGCGCCATCGGGGTGGCGACGTATTCGACCTTGGGCGGGACGGTCGGGTGGACGGTGCGGTGCAGCAGGCCGTCTCGTTCGAGGTTACGCAGTGTGAGCGTGAGCATCCGGCGGCTGATGCCCTCGATGTGCCGCTCCAGTTCGGTGAAACGCACCGGGCCGTGCGAGGCGGACACCAGGATGCTGATGCTCCATTTGCCGCCGACCCGGTCGAGCACCTCGCGGACGGTGCAGGCGCGGGCCTGCCCCTCGGTGAACGGCACGTTCTGGGGTGCGCAGGTCAACTCGGCCTCGACCTGCGCGGACACATCGCTGTTCCTCTGGGACACAACAGTGCCTCCTTCCGCTCCGGTTCATGGTCACAGACGATGACCTCGGTAACAAACCGTGCACCAAGGAGGTTCTCGTGGAACGTGTCGTCCCACCCCGTTGGCCGGCGCTGCTGGTGCTCTGCGCCGGCAGCCTGATGATCATCCTGGATGGCACAGTCGTCGCGGTGGCGCTGCCCGCCGTGCAACGCGACCTGGGCTTCACCGCCGCCGGCCTGGCCTGGGTGGTCAACGCCTACCTGGTCGCGTTCGGCGGACTGCTGCTGCTCGCCGGTCGGCTCGGCGACCTGCTGGGCCGACGGCGGGTCTTCCTGGCCGGCGTCGCGCTGTTCACAGCGGCCTCGCTGGCCTGCGCCGTCGCCACCGGGCCGGCCCTGCTGGTCGGCGCGCGGTTCGGGCAGGGCGTCGGCGGCGCGCTGGCCATGGCGGTCAGCCTCGGCATGATCGTCCGGCTCTACCCCGAACCGGCCGAACGGGCCCGGGCCATCGCCATCTTCAGCTTCACCGGCGCGGCCGGCGCGTCGGTCGGCACCGTCGCTGGAGGGGTGCTCACCCAGGCCGCCGGGTGGCGGACGATCTTCCTGGTCAACGTGCCGATCGGGGCGGTCATCCTCATCGCTGCCCTCCGCCGGCTCCCGGCCGAGCGGGGGATCGGCCTGCGGGCCGGCCTGGACGTGCCCGGCGCGCTGCTCGCCACCGCCGGTCTGATGGCCGCCGTGCTGGGCATCGTGGGAACGGGCGAGCACGGCTGGACCAGCCCTCGGACGCTCGGCGCGGTGGCCCTCGCGGCGCTGCTGCTCGGCGGCTTCACGCTGCGGCAACGGGTGGCGTCGACCCCACTGGTGCCGCCCCGGGTGCTGCGCGTCAGGGGTCTGGTGGCGGCGAACGCCGTGCAGTTCCTGATGGTCTGCGCGTACTTCGGATTCCAGTTCCTGCTCGCCGTGGAACTGCAACTGGTGCTGGGGCTGGACGCCGCCGCGACCGGCTGGGCCTTCCTGCCCACCCCGGTCGTGATCGCCGTGGTCTCGCTCGGTCTGGCCGGTCGGCTGATCGCGCACTGGGGTGCCCGCAGGGTCCTGCTGGTCGGGCTCGTCCTGGCGACCGTCGGCTTCCTCCTGCTCGCCCGGCTGCCCGTCGACGGCGGCTACGTCGCTGACGTACTCCCCGCGATGCTGTTCTTCGGCGTGGCCGGCGGCCTGACCCTGCCGGCGGTCACCACACTGGCCATGGCCGGCGCCACCGACACGGACGCCGGGCTCGCCTCCGGCCTGGCCAACACCACCCAACAGGTCGGCGGCGCGGTCGGCCTGGCCGCGCTGGCCACACTGGCCGCCGCCCGCAGCGACGGGCTGCGGGCGGCCGGCTGGGCCGAGGCCGCCGCGCTCGCCGGCGGCTACCGGACCGCGTTCACCGTGGCCGCCGGTCTGGTTCTCGCCGCGTGGCTGGTGGCGCTGACCGCGGTGCCCCGACCGTCGGCCGGGCCGTCGTCGGCCGCCGATCCGTCCGACCGGGCCGCGGCGGGTACCGGAACCGATCCGTACCGAAGCGCCGCGTCCGGTTGACCGGCGGCGGTCCGGCCGGGAGGGTGGTCGGGTGAGCGAGGCTGACGAGACCCGGGACGGCGTGGCCCTGACCAACCTGGACCAGCCGCTGTCCGACCGCGACGACGCGACAAAGCGTGACCTTGTCGACTACCTCGACGCGGTCGCGGACCGGATCCTCCCGCACCTGCGGGGCCGGCCGCTGTCGGTGATCAGGGTCCGCCCCGGCCAGCCGCCGTTCATGCAGAAGAACCTGCCCCGGTACACCCCGGACTGGGTCCGCCGGGCAGCGGTCTGGGCGGAGGCGTCGCACCGGGAGATCTCGTACGCCCTCTGCGACGACCGCCGCACCCTGCTCTGGTTCGCCAACCAGCGGGCGGTGGAGTTCCACCCGACGCTGGCCACCACGGCGGATCTGCACCGCCCGACACACCTGGTCCTCGACCTCGACCCGCCGGACGGCGACGGGTTCCGCGCGGCTGTCGACGCGGCCCTGCTGGTGCGCCAGGCGCTCGCCGACGCCGGTCTGACCGGTGCCGTCAAGACCAGCGGCGCCAAGGGGGTGCACGTCTTCGTGCCGGTGACCGACGAGCCAACGGCCGAGGAGTTGGCCGCCGCCACCAGGGCGCTCGCCGTCCGCGCCGAGCGGCTCGATCCGGCGCTGGCCACCACGGCGTACATCAGGGAGGACCGGGGTGGCCGGGTCTTCGTGGACGCCACCCGGGCGGGCGGGGCGACAGTGGCCGCCGCGTACAGCCCCCGGCTGCGCCCCGGGATGCCGGTCTCGTTCCCGGTCGACTGGGCCGACCTGCCCGACGTGACGCCCGCCGACTTCACCATCCGCAGCGCGCCCGCACTGCTCGCCGACGGCGACCCGTGGGCCGCGCTGATGCCCGCCCCGCAAGCGCTCCCCGCCGACCTGGTCACCGAGGGTCGGACCATCCCGGTGGCCCGGGTGCAGGCCATGCACGAGGGGAAGCGCCGGGCGCGCGCCCGCCGCGAGGCCGGCTGACCGGCTGGTCGGCCCGCCCGCGTGGCGGCAGCGGCCGATTGTCGGTGGGCTGTGGCACGATTTTCCTGGTGAGCAGCAAATCCGACGCGAGGCAGCGACTCGACGACCTCGCGCGGCTGCGCAAGGTCCGCGACCGGATCGACCGGGAGTACGCACAGCCGCTGAACGTGGAGGCGCTCGCTCGGGGCGCGCACATGTCGGCCGGGCACCTCAGCCGTGAGTTCCGCCTCGCCTATGGCGAATCCCCGTACAGCTACCTGATGACCCGACGCATCGAGCGCGCGATGGCCCTGTTGCGCCGTGGCGACCTGAGCGTCACCGACGTCTGTTTCGCTGTCGGATGCTCCTCGCTGGGCACCTTCAGCACCCGCTTCACCGAGCTGGTCGGCGTGCCGCCGAGCGTCTACCGGCGGCAGGCGGCGCAGGCGACGGCGGGGATGCCGTCGTGCGTGGCCAAGCAGGTGACCAGACCGGTCAGGAATCGAGAAGCGCAGGTCACCGAGCCGCAACTAGCGTGACCAGCATGGACATCACCATTCACTCCAGTTTCCTGCCGCACACCGACCCGGAGGCCTCCCTGGTCTTCTACCGCGACATCCTCGGCTTCGAGGTCCGCCTTGACGTCGGGTACGAGGGGATGCGGTGGATCACGGTCGGGCCGGTCGGTCAGCCCAGCACCGCCATCGTCCTGCACCCGCCCACCGCCAACCCGGGCATCACCGACGACGAGCGGCAGACCATCCTCGAACTGATGGCCAAGGGCAGCTACTTCGGCGTCAACCTGGCCACCACCGACCTCGACGCCACCTTCGCCAAGCTGGAGGCCAGCGACGCCGAAGTGGTCCAGGAGCCGACCGAGCAGCCGTACGGCGTGCGCGACTGTGCCTTCCGCGACCCGGCGGGCAATATGATCCGCATCCAGGAAGCGCGCTGAGTCCCGCGCCCTCGACAGATGGAGACACGATGAGCACGGCCAGCCAGCCGTCCGCGCCGCACGTCGCCGACAGTCACGACCTGATTCGCGTGCAGGGCGCGCGGGTGAACAACCTCAAGGACGTCAGCGTCGAGATCCCGAAGCGCCGGCTGACCGTGTTCACCGGGGTCTCCGGCTCCGGCAAGAGCTCGCTGGTGTTCGGCACCATCGCGGCCGAGTCGCAGCGGATGATCAACGAGACCTACAGCGCCTTCGTGCAGGGCTTCATGCCGACGCTGGCCCGGCCCGAGGTCGACCTGCTGGACGGCCTGACCACCGCGATCATCGTGGACCAGGAGCGGATGGGCGCCAACTCCCGCTCCACCGTCGGCACGGCCACCGATGCCAACGCGATGCTGCGCATCCTGTTCAGCCGGCTCGGGCAGCCGCACATCGGCCCGCCCAACGCGTACTCCTTCAACGTCCCGTCGGTGAAGGCGACCGGTGCGATCACCGTCGAACGCGGTGCCGGCAAGACGAAGACCGAGAAGGCGACCTTCAACCGTCTCGGCGGCATGTGCCCGCGGTGCGAGGGCATGGGCGCGGTGACCGACATCGACCTGTCGGCGCTCTACGACGACAACCTGTCGCTCAACGAGGGCGCGATCACCATCCCGGGCTACAGCATGGAGGGCTGGTACGGCCGGATCTTCCGGGGCTGCGGCTACTTCGACCCGGACAAGCCGATCGCCAAGTTCAGCAAGCGGGAACTGCACGACCTGCTCCACCGGGAGCCAACCAAGATCAAAATCGACGGGATCAACCTGACGTACGCGGGCCTGATCCCGTCGATCCAGAAGTCCTTCCTCGCCAAGGACATTGACGCGTTGCAGCCGCACATCCGCGCCTTCGTGGAACGCGCGGTGACCTTCACGACCTGTCCCGAGTGCGCCGGCACCCGGCTCAGCGCGGAGGCCCGGTCGTCGAAGATCAACGGTAAGAACATCGCCGACGCGTGCGCCATGCAGATCAGCGACCTGGCCGCCTGGGTACGCGAGATCGAGGAACCGTCGGTGGCCCCGCTGCTGGCGGGCCTGCAACACCTCCTCGACTCGTTCGAGGAGATCGGGCTGGGCTACCTGTCACTCGACCGGCCGTCGGGCACCCTCTCCGGCGGCGAGGCGCAACGCACCAAGATGATCCGCCACCTCGGCTCCTCCCTCACCGACGTCACCTACGTCTTCGACGAGCCGACCATCGGGCTGCACCCGCACGACATCCAACGGATGAACGAGCTGCTGCTCCAACTGCGCGACAAGGGCAACACCGTCCTGGTCGTGGAGCACAAGCCGGAGGCCATCGCCATCGCCGACCACGTCGTCGATCTCGGGCCCGGAGCCGGCACCGACGGCGGCACGGTCTGCTACGAGGGCACCGTGGCGGGCCTGCGGGCCAGTGGCACCATCACCGGCCGCCACTTCGACGACCGGGCGACGCTCAAGGAGACGGTGCGCACGCCCACCGGCAAGCTGGAGATCCGGGGCGCCACCGCCAACAACCTCCAGGACGTCAGCGTCGACGTACCCCTCGGGGTGCTCGTCGTCGTGACCGGCGTCGCCGGCTCCGGCAAGAGTTCGCTCGTGCACGGGTCGATCCCGGCCGGCGCCGGCGTGGTGTCGATCGACCAGGGGGCCATCCGCGGCTCACGGCGCAGCAACCCGGCCACGTACACCGGGTTGCTCGACCCGATTCGCAAGGCGTTCGCGAAGGCCAACGGGGTGAAGCCGGCGCTGTTCAGCGCCAACTCCGAGGGCGCCTGCCCGAGCTGCAACGGCGCCGGCGTCATCTACACCGACCTGGGGATGATGGCCGGCGTCGCCGCGCCCTGCGAGGACTGCGAGGGCAAGCGGTTCCAGGCGTCGGTGCTGGAATACCGGCTCGGCGGGCGCGACATCAGCGAGGTGCTCGCGATGTCGGTGACGGAAGCCGAGAAGTTCTTCGGCGCCGGCGACGCCCGTACGCCGGCCGCGCACGCCATCCTCGACCGGCTCGCCGACGTCGGGCTCGGCTACCTGAGCCTGGGCCAGCCGCTCACCACCCTCTCCGGCGGCGAGCGGCAACGGCTCAAGCTGGCCACCCACATGGCCGAGAAGGGCGGCGTCTACGTCCTCGACGAACCGACCACCGGCCTGCACCTGGCCGACGTCGAGCACCTGCTCGGCCTGCTCGACCGCCTCGTCGACGCCGGCAAGTCGGTGATCGTCATCGAGCATCACCAGGCGGTCATGGCGCACGCCGACTGGATCATCGATCTCGGCCCCGGCGCCGGCCACGACGGCGGCCGGGTCGTCTTCGAGGGCACACCGGCCGACCTGGTCGCCGCCCGCTCCACCCTCACCGGCGAGCACCTGGCGGCGTACGTCGGCAGGTGAGCCCGCGGGGGGCGACGCGGCAACGGTCGGCCTCTCCGGGCTACCGGCGACCGGGACCGGTGATCAGCGCTCCGCCCGGCGTGGCCGGCTGATCGGGGCGCTGAGCATTCCGGTGATGGCGTCGACGAGGAAGTCGCCGACCTCGGGCCATCGCGGGTCTTCGCCGTTGCGTTCGGCGCGTGCCTCGACCTCGGCCGTCGTGGTGCTGACGATGCGGGTGATCAGGAGCGCCCGGCCGGCGACCACCTCCGGGTCGAGGTGCCGTAGCCGCGCGGCCAGTGACTCGCGCAGCTCCAGTGCCTGTGGCGTGGTGTCCTGGACTTCCTGCATGATCGGCAAAGTGGTGGGGTTGTGCAGCATGTGTTCCAGGAACCGGGCCCGCCAGCTCGGGCGCGGCAGCCGGTCGAGAACCCGCATGCTCGGCTCCACGAGGCCGCGGATGTCGCCGAGGACGGAGTCCTCGGGTGGGGGCATCCCCTCGCGTTGTTCCGCCACGTCGTGCACGTGGCGGGCCATGAGCGCCTTCAGCAGACCCTCGCGCCCGCCGAAGTAGTAGCGCACCGCCGAGTGATTGGTGTTGCCAGCCGCCTCGGCCACCCTGCGGTCGGAGACCTCGGCGACACCCGACTCGGCGAACAGCCGCTCCGCCGCGTCCAGCAGCGCGGTGCGTGCCGCGTCGGACCGCCTCATGACCGGCCCCCTCGTGTCCTCGCCCGGATGTGACTCAGGTCAACCTAGCCGGATTCCCGGTCCCGACATCCGCCGCCTACAGTTTGTAAGTCAACTGGCGTACGAACTGATCTGGAGCGTGCATGGATACCGAAGCCGTGATCGAGGCTGCCGACGTGGTGGACGGCCGCCCGCCCGGCGCGGACCGCAAGGAACAGATCATCCGAATGGTCGCCCTGTTCGTGATGCCGTTCCTCATGGTCACCATGATGTTCGCGACCTACATGTCGACCATGCACTCACCGCACCCCCGGGACATGCCGGTCGCGGTCGTCGGCAGCGGCGCCACGGCGCAGGCCGTCGTCGACGGGCTCAACGCCGGTGACAGCACCGAAGCCACCCTGGTGGCCACCCGCGACGACGCCGTCGACCTGCTGCACGACCAGGACGCCGCCGGAGCGCTCGTCCTGCCCACCGACGGCGGTGCCAGCGCGACCATCCTCACCGCCTCGGCGGCCGGGGCCTCACAGAACGCCACCGTCCAGCAGTTGCTCGCGCCCGTGGCCGTCCAGAACAGCTGGCAGACCGCCACCGAGGACGTCGCGCCGCTACCCTCCGGTGACTCGGCCGGCATCGCGGTCCTGTTCGCCGCGATGGGCATGATGCTGGCCGGTTACGTGCCACTGAGCATCATGGTGATGGGCGTCCCCCACCTGCTGCGGCTGCGACGGTTCCTGCCCGTGCTGGCCGGCTGGTCCGCGCTCACCAGCTCGATCATCTGGCTCATCCTCGGGCCGGTCGTGGGTGCCGTCGAGGGCCACTACCTCACCTTCCTCGGCGTCGGCATGCTCGCCACCGCAGCCGTCGGCCTGGCCCAGCTGCTGCTCTCCAAACTGATCGGGCCCCTCGCGGTACTGCCCGGCATGCTGCTCTGGGTCGTGTTCGGCATGCCCGCGTCGAACCTGGCCCTCTCCGTTCACAACATGCCCGGTTTCTTCCAGTTCCTGCATGGCGTGCTGCCGCTCCCGGCGGCCGGTGAGGCGCTGCGCTCGGTCCTGTACTTCGACGGCAACGGCCTGGGCACCCACCTGATCGTCCTGGCCGTGTGGATCGTGGCCGCCCTCGCGCTCTGCCTGCTCAAGGAGCGCAGCGCGAGCGGCAACATGATCCCCGGCGTCCCCCCGATCACCGACCCCGACTCGAAGGCCCCCGCTCTGGCCGGCGGGCCGCCGCGCTCCAAGCGATTCCGGTACGTGGCCGCGGCCGGCTTCCCGCTTGCCATCCTCGTGGTCGTCGTGGGCGCCATGGGGTTCTCCATGCACAAACCGCAACCGCACGACATCCCGGTCGTCGTGGTCGCCGCCGCCCCCGGGCAGGCTCAGCAGACCGCCGCCGGTCTTAACGCACAGCTTGACGGCATCCTCGACGTCACAGTCGCCGACACCGTGGACGAAGCCACCGAGCAGATCCGCTCCCGCGACGTGGTCGCCGCCTTCGTCCTCCCGTCGGCACCGGACACTCCCGCGACGCTGTACTCGGCGTCCGCCGCCAACGCCAGCCAGCAGTCCGCGATCCGCGCGATCTTCCAGCCGATCACCGCAGCCCAGGGCCTCCCGCTCACGCTGACCGACGTGCAACCCCTGAGCGAGACCGACACCGGCGGCAGTAACAGCATGTACGTCGGCATGTCCTGGATCATGGCCGGCTTCCTGTTCCTGGCCGTCCTGCGCGGCGGTGCCCCGCACGTACGCCGCCTGCGCCAGTTCCTGCCGCTGCTGGGCGGTTGGGCGATCGGCATGTCCGTCTGGCTGTGGTTCCTCTTCGACGTCCTCATCGGCGCGATCAGCGGCAACGCCCTGGAGATGATCGCCTACGGCACCCTGACCATCTTCTCGGTCTCCCTGGCCACCGGAGTGCTCACCCGCACCGTCGGCCTGGCGGGAATCATCCCGATGATGGTGGTGCTCATGATGGCCGGCGTACCCGCCTCCGGAGGTGGCATGTCGGTGTACCTGGTGCCCGAGGTGTTCCGCCCTCTCCAGGACGTGCTGCCGCTGCCCGCCGCGGTCGACATCGCCCGATCGCTGCGGTACTTCGACGGCGTCGGCGTCGGACAGAACCTGCTGGTCATCGCCATCTGGGGCGCTGTCGGGCTGGTCCTGAACCTCGTGATCGACCGCTGGCTCAAGCGCCGCTCGGACTCCGGCGGCCCGGACGCGGGTACGACACCCGAGGCGCACCCGAGGTTGGTGCCGGCCGAGGCACACTGAGCGGCACCGAGGCCCACCGCCGATCCCTCGCGATCGGCGGTGGGCTGCTCCTTCTGGTCAGGCAGGGTCGTACTCGACGGCGACGTCGAGCACCCAGGTGACGCCGAACGGGTCGGTGAGCATGCCGTAGAGGGGAGCCCAGCCAGCGGGTGCGAGGTCGACCAGGACAGTCGAGCCCTCACTCAGCTTCTTCCAGTAGCCGGTGATCTCGTCGGCGTCGCCGCCCCGGACCGAGACGAAGAACGGGCTCTCTCCCTGGCTCCACGGCCGCGCCGACGGCACGTCGTACGCCATGATCTGGAAGCCCTCGGCGGACGTGACCTGACCCCACATGATCTGGTCGGCCTCGTCCGGGTTCTGCACGTTGTGGGCGTCGGCGTAGGTCACCGCTGCGAGGTCCCCGCCGAAGACGGACCGGTAGAAACCGAGGGCGGCCCGCGCGTTGCCGCGCAGGTTGATGTGCGCGACGGTGTTGATGCTCATTGCTGCTCCTCGTGTGACGTCGCCCGTGGCTGTTGCCCGGGCGTACCGCCGACGATGGCAGGGGTAGCGGTCAGGTTGTGACCGCTACCTGGAGCAGACTCGGATGCATGGCCACGACCTCCGCGAGACTGCTGTCGCTGCTCTCGCTCCTCCAGGCCCGACGTGACTGGCCGGGCGGCCTCCTGGCCGAGAGGCTGGACGTGAGCCCGCGAACGGTGCGACGCGATGTCGACCGGCTGCGCGAGCTCGGCTACCCGATCAGAGCCTTCAAGGGGCCGGACGGCGGGTACCGGCTCGACGCCGGCGCCCGACTGCCACCGCTGCTGTTCGACGACGAGCAGGCCGTCGCGATCGCTGTCGCACTCCAGGTGGCAGCCTTCTCCGGCGCGGACATCCAGGAGGGCGCGGCGCGAGCGCTGAACACCATGCGGCAGGTCATGCCCAGCCGACTGCGGCACCGCATCGACGCCCTCCAGGTCACCGCCGTCGGACAACCCGCCACCGGGTCGGACTCCCCGGTCGACCGCACCGTGCTGACAGCCCTCGGCGCGGCCGTCCACGCCCACGAGGTTCTGCGCTTCGACTACGGCTCGACGAGCGCCACCACCGACGCGCCGCCCCGCCGCGTGGAGCCCCACCACCTCGTCACCTGGAAGGGGCGCTGGTATCTCGTCGCCTGGGACCTCGACCGAGACGACTGGCGAACCTTCCGCTGTGACCGGGTCAGCCCGCGTACCCCGACCGGACCACGCTTCACCCCACGACAACTGCCCAGGGGAGACGTGGCCACGTACGTCACGGGCCGCTTCCGAGGTTCCACCGACACCTCGGCGTGGCCCTGCGTGGGGGAGGTCATCCTCGGCCTTCCCGCCGCCGTCGTCGCCGCGTACACCCGCGACGGGCTTGTCGAAGAACTCGGCCCCGACCGCTGCAAGCTCGTACAGGGCTCCTGGTCCTGGGTCGGCCTCGCCGCCGCGCTCGGCAGGTTCGACGCGGACATCGAGGTGATCGGGCCCGCAGAGCTCAAGGCCGCCTTCGGGGGACTCGCCCGCCGCTACGCCGACGCGGCCCGTCCGAGCTAGACGCTCGGCGGCCGTGCGCGTTGTGTCGTCGCGGCGGCGAAGACCCCACAGCTGGCGGTGATCAGCCCTGACGTACCCGGGCACGGATGAGGTGACGGACGCGCCGCTACCGCTGAGGTGACACTCGAAGCGGAGCGGTACGGGAGGGCGGAGCAGCGAACCGGAAGCGTGGAGCTGGCCGATGCGGTGCTTCCCCTGGTCAGGGGTGGCAGCTGCACCGACGCACGGGCTCACGTCCACCCAGGCGACCCGTTCCGGGCCTCGGCGAGCGGAAACGCAAAACCGGGCGCGTGGAGGCTGTGTGCCCCTGCGCCCGGCAGTTGTCGGGTAAAACTGTTTCCTGGTGCCCCCGGCAGGATTCGAACCTGCGCCCCCGCCTCCGGAGGGCGGTGCTCTATCCCCTGAGCTACGGGGGCTCAGCGACTGGAGAAGACTAGCAAACCTCTTCCGCGTACGCCGAATCGGTATCGGGTGAGCCGATCGTGTCGGCAACCGGCTCACCCGGTGCTCAGGCCGCCGCGATCGCCCGCCCGCAACTAGGCAGCGGGTGCAGGACGATCCGCCGGGGAAGCCGACGTGGCCACTCGTTGCGCGGCCAGGAGCCGTCCACGATCAGGTGCACGGTGCGCTGCTCCTCGCCGCTGAGCCGCAGCACGAAGTCGCGGGGAAGCGGCGGGTCCACCGTCGGCGTGGTGATCATGAAGCGCACCCGGCCACGGGACGAGACCGCGGAGATCACGTCCGCTGCCGGCATGGTGCCACGCAGTCGGACCCGCCCGATCCAGTACACCTCCGCGAGGTGCTCCTGAGCGGCCCGGGTGATCGCCGGGTAGTCACTGCGAACCCACCGCTCGACCGCGCTGACGCAGAGCCCGCAGGCGCGCTCGCGCGGCTCGCGCGGACCCAACCCCCAGGCCCGCAGGTACGCCCCGACCGCACCAGGGTCCAACGGCAGGTCGAAGCGCCGCTGGATGAGCGTGGTGAGGCTCTGTCGCGTCCACAGCTCCTCGTCCAGGCCGAACTCGTCGGGGTGGACGCCCCGCAGTGTGTCGATCAGCTCGAGTTCCTGTTCGCGGCTGAGCATTCCCGGCTCGCCCTGCCGCTGTCCGCGACGGACGGCTGCCACCGCCCCGTCACCACCGATGGTGTGGCGTCGGCACCAACTGGTGACCGAACGCCGTGCGTCTCTGAGTGCAACCCCCACGTCTTGGGCAACGAGCCCGAATCGCAACTGGTCACGATATGTGGGGAGAAAACTCTCTAAGCAACGTAATCGCCCGTGCCTCGCGATAGCCCCACAAGGGACAAAGAGTATCTTTTGGGGCGCAAGCCGCCGAGTGCGCGCCTTGATCGACTCGCGTTTCAGGAAGTCGTGGTGTCCCGCTCACGACGACACCCCAGTTTCCTGAAACCCGAGTCGATCATGGGCGGGGCTGGGCGTGGGTTGGGCGTGGGCAATGGGCCGGGTGCGTGGGCCGAGTACGGGCAGGTATGGGTGGTACGGGTCGGGCCCGCGTCCCGCCATCGTGTGGCGGAGACGCGGGCCCGGTGTGTGCCCGTGGGTCGGTCAGCCCTTGGCTGCCTGCGCCTGGAGTTGCCGGAGGTTGTTCAGTTCGGTCTGCTGGGTGGCCTTCATGGTGTTCGCCACCCGCAGCACCTCGTCGTTGTCGGTAGCGTCGAGCGCCGCGTCGATCATGTGGATGCCGCCCAGGTGGTGGTCGTACATCAGGGCCAGGAACTGCCGGTCGACATCGATGCCCTGAGCCTCGCGCAGGGCGGTCATCTGTTGCGGCGAGGCCATGCCGGGCATCAGACCGTCAGTGACGGTGGCACCGTCGGACATCCACGACATCGGCGGCTTCGACCCGGTCGGGCTGAGACCCCACTCGCGCAGCCAGGTCTGCATGGCGCCGATCTCGCCCTGCTGCCCGGTGGCGATGTCGACAGCGATCTGCCGCACCTCGGGGAGGGTCGCCGACCGGTACGCGATCAGGCTCATCTCCACCGCCTGCGCGTGGTGGGTGGTCATGTCCCGGGCGAAGCCCGCCTCGACCGAGGCGTCACCGGGTTGGGTGAGCCGCGGGGTGAGCAGGCCGCCCGCGTACCCGAGGAGGAGCCCCACCACCAGCATGACGGCGAGCGCCAGCACGCCGTAGCGCGACGCCGGGGCCCGGCCACCCTCGTCCGGGGTGGCCGGGATGTCGTCGTCGTGCTCGCTGTCGGTGGTCGCCGGAGCGGTCATTGCGGTCCTTACTGGGTGGGCTGCTGCTGAAGCTCACGCGGCGTGGTGCCGGTGGCGGTGATGCCGGTGTTGCAGAGCGCCGTCGGGCCCTCGACGGAGGCGTTCACCCGCAGGTCCTTGATGAACTCGTCGATCCGCGAGTCGTCGGCGTTGTCGACCTTGAGCTGGTAGCCCCAGGCCTGCAGCGAGATCGGCTTGTCCAGGCCCTCGTACGGGCTCATGAAGGTCTTCTCGACGCCGCGCACCTTGCCGGCGAGCTTGTCGACCTGGTCCTTCGGCAGGTCGGGGCGGTAGGTGATCCACACCGCGCCGTGCTCCAGGCTGTGCACCGCGTGCTCGTTGGCGATCGGGGCGTCGTACACGTCGCCCATGCAGTTCTGCCAGGCGGCGTTGTGCACCCCACCCACCGGAGGCGAGTAGTTCCAGGTCAGCGGACCCGACTTGTGCGACTCGTACTTCAGGCTGTCCGGGTCGGACTTGCGGATGTTGACGATGCCGTCGATGGCGTTGGCCCGCTTGTCCCACGGCTTGGAGCCCTGGAAGGTCGCCCAGGCGCCGTACCCGACGATCGCCACGAAGAGCACACCCACGGCGACGAAGAGCGCGATCGGACCCCAGGCGCGGCCCTGGCTCACCTTGACCGGGGTGACCGGCTTGCGCGGGCCCTTGCCGCCGGCCCGGGGAGAGCCTGCCGGCTTGCCCGTCGGCTTGCCGGAGCCGGCCTTGGCGCCGGACGCCGGCCGGCCTGCGGCCGGCTTCTTGCCGGTGCTGACCACGGTCGGGCGGCGCTCAGGGCCACCCGGGGTGCTGATGCTCATCGTGCCTCGTCAAGTCGGTCGGTCAGGGGAGTGGCGGGCCGGATGACGCGCAGGGGAGCCGCCGAGTGCCCGAGTCTACCCCCGATAACATGGATGGGTGACTCCTGCAGAACTAGCCTCGGTCGTCCTTGCCGCCGCCCACGCCGTCTTCGACCAGCGTGGCCTCGACCGCGCCGCGTTGCCGGCGAGCACGGTGGTGGAGCGACCGCGCAACCCCGAGCACGGCGACTACGCCTCGACGCTCGCGCTGCAGTTGAGCAAGAAGGTGGGCGTCCCGCCCCGGGAGTTGGCGACGGCCCTGGCCGACGAGCTGGGTCGGGCGGCGGGTGTGAAATCGGTGGAAATCGCCGGGCCGGGCTTCCTGAACATCCGGCTCGACGCCGCTGCCGCCGGTCAACTCGCGCGGATGATCGTCGAGGCCGGCTCGGAGTACGGCCACAGCGACCGGCTCGCCGGCGAGAAGATCAACCTGGAGTTCGTCTCGGCCAACCCGACCGGGCCGGTGCACATCGGCGGGGTCCGTTGGGCGGCCGTCGGTGACGCGCTGAGCCGGCTGCTGCGGGCCACCGGCGCGCAGGTCGGCACGGAGTACTACTTCAACGACGCCGGTTCGCAGATCGACCGGTTCGCCCGGTCGCTGCTCGCCGCGGCCAAGGGCGAGCCTGCTCCGGAGGACGGTTACGGCGGGGCGTACATCGCCGAGATCGCCAGCGAGGTGCAGGCCCGCCGGCCGGAGGCGCGCTCGCTCGACGACGACGCCGCCCAGGAGATCTTCCGGGTCGAGGGCGTCGCGCTGATGTTCGACGAGATCCGCAGCTCGCTGCGCGACTTCGGGGTGGAGTTCGACACCTACTTCAACGAGAAGGACCTGCACGACCGGGGTGAGTTGGACCTCGCCCTGGCCCGGCTGCGCCAGCAGGGGCACCTGTACGAGTCCGAGGGCGCCACCTGGCTCCGCACCACCGAATTCGGCGACGACAAGGACCGGGTACTGCGCAAGTCCAACGGCGAGTGGACGTACTTCGCCGCGGACTGCGCCTACTACCTGGACAAGCGCGAGCGCGGCTTCGAGCGGGTCGTGATCATGCTGGGTGCCGACCACCACGGCTACATCGGCCGGATGAAGGCGATGTCCGCCTGCTTCGGCGACGACCCGGAGCGCAACCTGGAGATTCTCATCGGGCAGCTGGTCAACCTGCTGCGCGACGGCGCCCCGATGCGGATGAGCAAGCGGGCCGGCACGGTGATCACCCTGGAGGACCTGGTCGAGGCGATCGGCGTGGACGCTGCCCGGTACGCGTTGGCCCGTTACTCCAGCGACTCGCCGATCGACATCGACATCGAGCTGTGGACCCGGGCGACCCGCGACAACCCGGTCTACTACGTGCAGTACGTGGCCGCCCGGACGGCGGGCGTGGCCCGCAACGCCGCCGAGGTGGGGCTGGTTCCGGGTGACGCCGAGGCGTTCCGCCCCGAGCTGCTCGACCACGAGAAGGAGAACGAGCTGCTCAAGGCGCTCGCCGAGTTCCCGGCGGTGGTGGCCACCGCCGCCGAGCTGCGCGAGCCGCACCGGGTGGCCCGCTACCTGGAGGAGAACGTCGCTGCCTCCTACCACCGGTTCTACGACAACTGCCGGGTGCTGCCGCTGGGCGACGAGGAGGTCACCGACCTGCACCGCGCCCGGCTCTGGCTCAACAACGCCACCCGCACGGTGATCGCCAACGGTCTGCACCTGCTCGGCGTCTCCGCCCCCGAGAGGATGTGACATGCGCGCTCATGAGGCTGGGGCGCTGCACGCGGACATCAGCAACCAGGGGCCGGCCTGGCTGCGTACCCCTGCCGACGTCAACGCCCTCGTGCCGGCGCTGTGGCCGCGGTCGGTGACGCGTGGCGCGGACGGCGCTGTCGCCGTCGCGGGCCTGAGCGTCCGCGACATCGCTGCCGAGTTCGGCACCCCGGTGTACGTCCTGGACGAGGCCGACCTGCGCTCGCGCTGCCGCGACTTCCGGGCGGCCTTCCCGACCGAGGACGTCTACTACGCCGGCAAGGCGTTCCTCTGCCGGGCGGTGGTCCGGATGATCGCCGAGGAGGGTCTGCACCTGGACGTCTGCACCGGCGGCGAGCTGGCCACCGCGCTGTCGGCCGGGATGCCGCCGGAGCGGATCGGCTTCCACGGCAACAACAAGTCGGTCGCCGAGCTGGGCCGGGCGCTGGACGCCGGGGTGGGCCGCATCATCGTCGACTCGTTCACCGAGATCGACCGGCTCACCGCGCTGGCCCGCGAGCGCGGGGTCCGGCCCCGGGTGCTGGTCCGTGTCACCGTGGGTGTCGAGGCGCACACCCACGAGTTCATCGCCACCGCCCACGAGGACCAGAAGTTCGGCTTCTCGCTGGCTGGCGGGGCCGCCGCCAACGCCGCGTTCAAGATCCTCGACGAGGGTGTGCTGGAGCTGCGCGGTCTGCACTCGCACATCGGCTCGCAGATCTTCGACGCCAGCGGCTTCGAGGTCTCGGCCCGTCGGGTGCTCGCCCTGCAGGCCCAGATCCGCGACGCGCGCGGGGTGGAGCTTCCCGAGCTGGACCTCGGCGGCGGGTTCGGCATCGCGTACACCACCCAGGACGACCCGGCGACACCGCAGGATCTGGCCAAGCGACTTCGCAAGATCGTCGATTCGGAGTGCGCGGTGGAGAACCTGGCAGTGCCGCACCTGTCGATCGAGCCGGGCCGGGCCATCGTCGGGCCGGCCGTGTTCACCCTCTACGAGGTCGGCACGGTCAAGGATCTCGACGGCCTCCGGACGTACGTCAGCGTCGACGGGGGGATGAGCGACAACATCCGCACCGCCCTGTACGACGCGTCCTACTCGGCGACGCTGGCCTCGCGCGCCTCGACCGCGCAGCCGTTGCTCGCCCGCGTGGTGGGAAAGCACTGTGAGTCCGGGGACATCGTGGTGAAGGATGAATTCCTGCCCGCCGACGTGCAGCCCGGAGATCTTGTCGCAGTGCCCGGCACCGGTGCGTACTGCCGAAGCATGGCCAGCAACTACAACCATGTGCCCCGGCCACCGGTGGTCGCGGTGCGCGACGGCCAGGCGCGCCTGATCGTCCGGCGGGAAACCGAAGAGGACCTGCTCGCATTGGATGTTGGATGACGTCACCTGTGCGCTTGGCGCTGCTCGGCTGTGGCACTGTCGGCCAGGAGGTGGTCCGGCTGCTGCACGAGCAGTCGGCCGACCTGGCCGCGCGGATCGGCGCTCCGCTGGAGATCGCCGGCATCGCCGTCCGCCGGCTCGGCCGCGACCGGGGTGACCTGCCGGTCGCCGAGGACCTGTTCACCACCGACGCGCTCGGCCTGATCAAGCGCGACGACGTCGACGTGGTGGTCGAGGTGGTCGGTGGCATCGAGCCGGCCCGCAGCTGGCTGGTCGAGGCGCTGCGCGCCGGCAAGAGCGTGGTCACCGCCAACAAGGCGCTGCTCGCCGAGGACGGGGTGGCCCTGCACGAGGCGGCCGCCGAGGGCGGCGGCGACCTCTACTACGAGGCGTCGGTGGCCGGGGCCATCCCGCTGCTGCGCCCGCTGCGCGAGTCGCTGCACGGCGACCGGATCAACCGGGTCACCGGCATCGTCAACGGCACCACCAACTTCATCCTCTCCGCGATGGACGCGACCGGCGCCGGCTTCGCCGAGGCCCTCGACGAGGCCACCGCGCTGGGGTACGCGGAGGCCGACCCGACCGCCGACGTGGAGGGCTTCGACGCGGCGGCGAAGGCGGCGATCCTCGCCTCGTTGGCGTTCCACACCCGGGTCGGCGCCGCCGACGTGCATCGCGAGGGCATCACCGAGGTGACCGCCGCGGACATGGCCAGCGCCCAGGCGATGGGCTGCACGATCAAGCTGCTCTGCATCGCGGCCCGGGGCGTGGACCCCACCGGCCGGGAGACGGTCAGCGTCCGGGTGCACCCGGCGATGATCCCCCGCAGCCACCCGCTGGCCAGCGTCGGTGACGCGTTCAACGCGGTCTTCGTGGAGGCGGACGCCGCCGGGCAGCTGATGTTCTACGGTCGGGGCGCCGGCGGGGCGCCCACCGCCAGCGCGGTGCTCGGCGACGTGGTCGCGGTGTCCCGTAACCGGCTCGCCGGGGTGCGCGCGGCCAGCGAGAGCGCGTACGCGGACCTGGCGGTCCGGCCGATGGGTGAGGCGTTGACCCGCTACCACGTGAGCCTCGACGTGGCCGACCGCCCGGGTGTGCTGGCGTCGGTGGCGAGCGTGTTCGCCCGGCACGACGTGTCGATCGCGACGGTGCGGCAGGGCTCGGCCGGCGGACCGGCGGGCCGCGACGGCGACGCCGAGCTGGTCATCGTCACGCATGTGGCCCCGGACGCCGCGCTCGCGGCGACCGTCGGCGAGCTGCGCGGGCTGGACATTGTCCGGTCGGTGACCAGTGTGCTGCGGGTCGAGGGCGACGCCTGAGTCGTTGCATCATCGACGGCACGGCTCGCGCGTCCCGTCAGGTGGGTACGCCGGGGTGTGCCATCGACCGCTCCGGCAGGCTGGTCCAAGGTGGCCGTGACGCTCGGGTGGGCGCGGCGGTAGAGGCGAGGAGAAACGACATGTGGCGGGGTCTGATCGAGGCGTACCGGGATCGGCTGCCGGTCACCGCGGCCACGCCGGTCGTCACGCTGCACGAGGGGAACACCCCGTTGTTGCCGGCGCCGGTGCTGTCCGCCCGGCTCGGTTGCGACGTGTACCTGAAGGTGGAGGGTGCCAACCCGACCGGCTCCTTCAAGGACCGGGGGATGACCCTCGCGGTGTCCAAGGCGGTCGAGGCCGGCAACAAGGCCATCATCTGCGCCTCCACTGGCAACACCAGCGCCTCCGCCGCGGCGTACGCGGCTCGGGCCGGGTTGACCTGTGCCGTGCTGGTGCCGCAGGGCAAGATCGCGTTGGGCAAGTTGGCCCAGGCGCTGGTGCACGGCGCGAAGCTGTTGCAGGTCAACGGCAACTTCGACGACTGCCTCGCGACGGCCGCCAAGCTCGCCCAGGACTACCCGGTCGCGTTGGTCAACTCGGTCAACATCGACCGTCTGCACGGGCAGAAGACCGCCGCCTTCGAGATCGTCGAGGCGCTCGGTGACGCGCCCGACATCCACTGCCTGCCGGTCGGCAACGCCGGCAACATCTCCGCGTACTGGATGGGATATTCGGAGGAGACGGCGGCCGGTGCCACCACCCGGACGCCGAAGATGTACGGGTTCCAGGCCGCCGGGGCGGCCCCGATCGTGACCGGCCAGGTGGTGCCGGAGCCGTCGACGATCGCCACCGCGATCCGGATCGGCAACCCGGCGAGCTGGACCAAGGCGTTGGATGCCCGGGACGCCTCCGGTGGCCTGATCGCGTCGGTGACCGACCGCGAGATCCTGTCCGCGTACCGCCTGCTCGCCCGCGAGGTGGGGGTCTTCGTCGAGCTGGGCAGCGCGGCCAGCGTGGCCGGTCTGCTCCAGCAGGGTGCGGCGGGCGCGGTGCCGCCCGGTTCCACTGTCGTGTGCACGGTGACCGGTCACGGGTTGAAGGACCCGGAATGGGCGATTTCCACCGCACCGGCGCCGGTGACCATCGGGAACGACCCGCTGGCGGCGGCTCGCGCCCTCGACCTCGCCTGAGCGCGCCACCGTCCTGGTGGTGATCGACGGCGGGCGGGCGGCCCGGGGGCGGCGGGGGTCGAGGTAGGCGAGTCCGGCACACTTTCGGGTATCCCCGCCCGCATTCTCGTTCAGGAGTGAGCCAGGCCGATGTCGCTGCTCGCCAGATTCAGCCTCGCCAACCGAGGGCTGATCGCCCTCATCGCGGTGGTGACCACGGTGTTCGGAGCGTTCGCCGTGCCGTCGCTGAAGCAGCAACTGCTGCCGTCGCTCGAGTTCCCGGCCGCGTTCATCGTGGCCCCCTACCCCGGCGCCGGCCCCGAGATCGTCGAGTCCCAGGTGACCGAGCCGATCGAGAACGCCCTGCAGGGCATCCCCGGGCTGGACAAGATCACCTCCACGTCCCGTGAGGGGGCGGCCACCGTCCAGGTGATGTACGAGTTCGGCACCGACCTGGACGACGTGGTCAACAAGATGCAGACCGCGTTGAGCCGTATCGACGCCCAGCTGCCGGAGGGCGTGGACCCGCAGGTCATCGCGGGTAGCACCGACGACCTCCCGGCGGTGGTGCTGGCCGCGGCCGGCACCGGGGACGAGCGGGCGCTCGCCGAGAAGCTGCGCGCCACAGTGGTGCCGGAGCTGGAGGGCATCGAGGGGGTACGCACCGTCGAGGTGACCGGCGACCGGGACGACGTGGTGGTGGTCACCCCGGACCCGGCGAAGCTGGCCGCCGCGAAGATCCAACCGACGGCGATCGGCGCGGCGTTGAAGACCAACGGCGTGGCGGTGCCGGCCGGCGCGGTGACCGACGGCACGCTGGCCCTCCCGGTGCAGGTCGGTACGCCGATCGCCACCCTGGAGGAGCTGCGCGGCATCGTGGTCGCCCCGGCTGCGGCACCGGTCCGACTCGGTGACGTCGCGACCGTCGAGCAGCAGCTCGCTCCGGCCACCGCGATCACCCGTACCAACGGGAAGGACAGCCTCGGTGTCGCGGTCACCGCGGCCCCGGACGGCAACGCCGTGCAGATCTCGCACGAGATCCGTGACCGGCTCGACGACCTGAAGGACGCCTCCGGCGCGGAGCTGACGGTGGTCTTCGACCAGGCGCCGTTCGTCGAGAAGTCGATCGAGTCGCTGACCACCGAGGGCCTGTTGGGCCTGGTGATGGCGGTCATCGTCATCCTGGTCTTCCTGCTGTCGGTGCGCTCGACGGTGGTCACCGCGGTCTCCATCCCGCTCTCCGTGCTGGTGGCGCTGATCGCCCTGTGGATCGGTGACTACTCGCTCAACCTGCTCACCCTCGGCGCGTTGACAATCGCTGTCGGTCGGGTGGTAGACGACTCGATCGTGGTGTTGGAGAACATCAAACGACACCTGGAGTACGGCGAGGAGAAGCGGCACGCCATCATCACCGGGGTCCGGGAGGTGGCCGGTGCGGTGACCGCGTCCACCCTCACCACGGTGGCGGTGTTCGCGCCCATCGCGCTGGTCGGCGGGTTCGTGGGCCAGCTCTTCGCGCCGTTCGCGATCACCGTGACGGTGGCCCTGGTCGCCTCGCTGCTGGTATCGCTGACCGTGATCCCGGTCCTCGCGTACTGGTTCCTCAAGCCGCCCAGCGGCACCGCCGACGACGAGGCGGTACGGCGCGGCGCGGAGGAGAAGGAGCTGCGCAACCCGTTGCAGCGGGGCTACCTGCCGGTGATCGGCTTCGCCACCCGCAAGCGGTCCACCCGCTGGATCACCGTCGGGCTCGGCCTGCTGGTGCTCTTCGGCACCTTCGGCCTGTCGCAGAAGTTGGAGACCAACTTCCTGGACGACTCCGGCCAGGACACCCTCAACATGAGCCAGGAGCTGCCGGCCGGCAGCGGTCTGGCGGCCACCGACGCGGCGGCCAAGCAGATCGAGTCGGTGCTGTCCCGCACCAAGGGCGTCAAGACGTACCAGGTGACCGCCGGCGGCGGGGACAACCCGTTCGGGGGTGGCGGCAACAACGTCGCCAACTGGTCGTTGGCGCTCGACGGTGACACCGACGCGAAGCAGATGCGTGAGGTGCTGCGCGAGGAGTTCGACAAGCTCGGCAGCGGGCTGGGCGAGATCAGCTTCGGTGGCGGGCAGGAGGCGTCGACCAGCCAGCTGGAGGTGATCGTCCAGGCCAGCGACCCGGAGGTGCTGGCCCGGGCCGCCGAGGAGGCCCGCACGGCGATGGCCGGGGTGCCGGACGTCGAGGACGTCACCACCAGCCTGGCCGCGCAGGTGCCGCGAGTCGACGTGACGGTCGACCGGGTCGCCGCCGGTCGGGTCGGGCTCACCGAGGCCGCCGTGGGGCAGTTGGTGTCGCAGGCGTTCCGGGGAGCGCCGCTGGGGCAGGTCACGCTCGACGGCCGGCAGCAGAACGTGGTGCTGCGGCTGGGCACGCAGCCGCCGACGACGGTGGAGGCGCTGCGGGCGCTGCCGGTGGGTCCGGTCACCTTGGGCGACATCGCGAAGGTCACCCAGGGCGAGGGGCCGCAGCAGGTCAGTCGGATCGACGGTGAGCGCAGCGTGTCGGTGACCGGCTCGGCGACCGGCTCGAACCTGGGCGCGACCAGCACTGAGTTGCAGAAGCGGTTGGACAGCATCAACGTGCCGGGTGCGAGCTTCACCATCGGTGGTGTCAGCGCGGATCAGGCGGACGCCTTCGCGGACCTGGGCCTGGCGGTGCTGGCCGCGATCGCGATCGTCTTCCTGATCATGGTGGCGACGTTCCGCAGCCTGACCCAGTCGCTGATCCTGCTGATCTCCATCCCGTTCGCGGCGACCGGTGCGATCGGCCTGCTGTTGGTCACCGGAACGCCGCTCGGCGTGCCGGCGCTGATCGGTGTGCTGATGCTGGTCGGCATCGTGGTGACCAACGCGATCGTGTTGCTCGACCTGATCAACCAGTACCGGGCGCAGGGCATGGGGGTTCAGGAGGCGGTGGTCGAAGGTGGCCGTCGCCGGCTGCGCCCGATCCTGATGACGGCGGTGGCGACCATCTTCGCGCTGCTGCCGATGGCGCTCGGGTTGACCGGTGAGGGCGGCTTCATCTCCCAGCCGCTGGCGGTCGTGGTGATCGGTGGTCTGCTCAGCTCGACGTTGCTCACGCTGATCCTGGTGCCGACGCTGTACACGATGGTGGAGCACACCAAGGAGTCGCTGCGCGCTCGGCGCGCACGGCGGCGCTCCGGGGGGTCGGCGGTGACCACCGTGGAGGCGGACGAGTCGCCAGCCCCGAACCAGGTCGCGGTGCCGAGCGGCGCGCCCGCGCCGGCCCCGGCCACGGCCACGGCCACCGCCGAAGGTGCGCAGCTGGCCGGGCGACCGGCGCCGTCGGCCGCGCTGGTGGAGGGCACGGACCAGTTCGAGGTGCTGCGGCTGCCCCGTAGCCGCACCTCGCCGCTGCCCCCGGCGGAGCCGACCGAGTAGGTCGCAGCGAGGTTCGGAACGCCCCCGGTGGATTTCTGCCGGGGGCGTTCCAGTTGTTTGAGCCGAAACACTCCGACCCGACCGCTCCGCACTTTGTGTAACTTCTTGCATACTCCTCGTAGATGGATGGGGGTGTGGGTGGAGCGGGGCGGGCGGATGGCCGAGGACGCGCGCGGGTGGGGGCGACGCGACCTGCTGCGCCGTGGCCTGCTGGTGGTGAGCGGTGTGGCCGTCGGCGCGGGGACGTCCGAGGCGTGGTGGAGCGGCCATCGCAAACTGCCGATCGCCGGTGGCCCCGCCAGCGCCACCCTCGGCAACGGTCAGCAGGATGTCGGCTCCGGCGCGCTGGAGGTCATCTGGTCGGCACCGACCAACCAGCGCCTGGTGGCGCTCACCTTCGACGACGGCCCCGCACCACAGTGGACTCCGATGGTGCTCGACACCCTGGCCGAGCACCGGGTTCCGGCCACCTTCTTCATGGTCGGGGCGCAGGTCCATCGGCACGCCGACGTCGTCCGCGACCGGCTCGACGGGCACGAGGTGGGCAACCACAGCTGGCAGCACCGGGACCTGGCCGAACTGGACGCCGACGAGGCGTACGACGACCTGCGCCGCAGCCACGACGTGATCGCCGAGCTGACCGGGTCGCCGCCGGTGCTGCTCCGTCCGCCGTACGGCCACCTGGGCGGTGCGGTGCTGCACGCGGCGGCCCGACTGGACTACCGACTGGTGCTCTGGTCGCTGCAGATGGTGGAGCGTGAGTTCCCCGACGATCCGGCTGGCCACGCCCGGCGGATCGTGGCGGGCGTCCGGCCGGGAACGATCGTGCTCGGCCACGACGTGGGGGCGCGGCGGCGGCTTGTCGCACTGCGGGGCCTGACCGACATGATCAACGGGTTACGGTCGCGCGGCTACACCTTCGTCACGGTCTCGGCGCTGCTGGGAGCGGGTGTCGCGCCGCCACCGACCAGGTAGGGTCGCGCTCCGTGGCGTCCACCCTCTCCGTTCTGACCGGCAATCGGAGCTTCCGCAACCTCTTCCTCGCCGAGTTGGTGGTCTTCGGCGCCGACTGGTTCGTCATGGTGCCGCTGTTGGTGCTGCTGCCGCAGCTGACCGGCAGCGGCGTCTGGGGCGCGCTGGTGTTGGCGGTGGACACCGGCATCGTGGCGCTGCTGCTGCCGTACACCGGCACGATCGCCGACCGCTTCGACCGCCGGAAGATCATGATCGCCGCGAACGTGGCGGCGCTGGCGGGCGTGCTGCTGCTGCTCGGCGTGCGCACCGCGGCAACGGCGTGGCTGGCGCTGGTGGCGATCGGCGCGGTGGCGGTGGCCAAGGCGTTCTACTCGCCGGCGGCCCAGGCCGCGCTGCCCAACGTGCTGGAGCCGCACGAACTCGCCGCCGGCAACGCCGTCGCCGGCTCGGCCTGGGGCACCATGACCGTGGTCGGTGCCTCGCTCGGCGGCGTGCTGAGCACCGCTGCCGGCCCGTACGTCTGCTTCTGGGTGGCGGCGGCGGGCCTGGCGGTCGCCGCGGCCCTCGCCACCCGGATCCGCCGGCCGCTGCAGGTGCCCCGGGACGCCGACCAACCGCCCCAGCGGACCTGGTCCGCCGTCCGCGAGGCACTCGGCTACATCGGTCACCGCCCCCGGGTGCTGGCGCTGGTCACCGTGAAGTCGGCGGTGGGCCTGGGCAACGGCGTGCTGACCGTGTTCCCGCTGTTGGCCGGTGTCTACGGTGTCGGCCCGCTCGGCGCCGGCCTGCTCTTCGCGGTACGCGGCGCGGGAGCGTTGGTGGGGCCGATCCTGATGCGCCGGGTGCTGACCAACCGGGCCTGGCTGCTGCCCGGGCTGGCGTTGTCCATGTCGCTGTACGGCCTGTCCTACCTGGGCACCTCCGTCGTGCGCTGGTTTCCGTTGGTGCTGTTGCTGGTCTTCGTGGCGCACTTCGCGGGTGGCAGTAACTGGGTGATGTCGAACTTCGCTCTGCAGGGCGAGGTCCCGGACCGGCTGCGGGGCCGCGTCTTCGCCACCGACATGATGCTGGCGACGTTGGCGATCTCGGTGAGCCAACTGGCGGTGGCCCTGGTGGTGGACGTGGTCGACGAACGGGTGGTGCTCGCCGGCTGCGGTCTGATCACCCTCGTGTACGCGGTCGGTTGGCGGATCGCCACCCGCCGGCTCTCGCTCACCGATCCGGCCGCCGAGCCGGTCCCGGACCCGGCCGGCTGAGCTCGGCGATCCCAGGCAGCGGGCGCGGGCCCGGTTCGTCGGTCCCGGGCCCTAGCATGAGCGCGTGCCGACGAACTTCACCGCCGAGTCGGTCCGGGTCCGCGTCCCGGCGACCAGCGCCAACCTGGGCCCGGGCTTCGACGCGCTGGGCCTCGCCCTCGGGCTCTACGACGACCTGGCCGCCGAGGTCGCGCCGAGCGGTGTCCGGGTGACAGTGACCGGGCAGGGCGCCGGTGAG
This sequence comes from Micromonospora sp. SD19, assembly GCF_054462275.1. Lineage (NCBI taxonomy): Bacteria > Bacillati > Actinomycetota > Actinomycetes > Micromonosporales > Micromonosporaceae > Micromonospora > Micromonospora sp. SD19. Next base: position 233,049 of record NZ_JBTLMN010000008.1, on the reverse strand, counting down.
CTGCCCGACGACGACAGACACCTGGTGGTGCGGGCCATGCGCGCCGCGTTCGACGTGCTGGGGGCCCAACCCGGCGGGCTGAGCGTGCAGTGCGTCAACCGGATCCCGCAGGCGCGTGGGCTGGGCTCCTCGTCCGCCGCGATCGTCGCCGGTGTGCTGCTGGCCCGGGCCCTCGTCGTCGACGGGGAGCACCGCCTCGACGACGCCGGCACGCTGCGGCTGGCCGCCGAGATCGAGGGTCACCCCGACAACGTGGCACCGTGCCTGCTCGGCGGTTTCACGGTGGCCTGGTCCGAGCCGGGCGGTGCCCGGGCGGTGTCCCTGCCGGTCGCCGACGCGGTGCGGCCCACTGTTTTCGTCCCGGCGGAACGCGGACTGACAGCGACCGCGCGGGCGGCCCTGCCGGCCACCGTGCCGCATGGTGACGCCGCGTTGACGGCAGGGCGGGCGGCCCTGCTGGTGCACGCGCTCACCACGGACCCGGCCCTGCTGCTGCCGGCCACCGTCGACCGGCTCCACCAGGACTATCGCGCAGCCGGGATGCAGGGCACGTCTTCGCTGGTCAACGCGTTGCGCGCGGCGGGTGTGGCAGCTGTGGTCAGTGGGGCGGGGCCGACTGTCCTGGCGCTCAGCGAGCCGCCAGCGGACTTCCCGCTGGGAACAGACTGGGAGATCTGGCAGTTACCGATAGACGTCAGCGGCGCGCGGGTCGCCCGGGGTACACTTGGACACGCCGAGCGGGACCCTGTTGCCGCAGGTCGGAAGAGTTGATTACGCTCTAGACCTAGCACAGCCGCGAAGCACGCGATCTCCTGCGGGGCGGCGCACCCCCGAAGCTCTCGGCGGTCAGCCCGTCTACCCCTGCCCAAGGCCCACGCCGCGCCGCAGTTTCCACAGGTCGCCGCAGACGGCGAGACCTGCTCACCGACGTTGGTGAGTCGGGATACCGACCGGCTGCTGTGTCACAGACTCCCGCGACGCGTCCTTGCGAGGCGGGTGCACCGAGGCCGCCCGGCCACCTGAGTTCCGACTCCGGGCAGTCCCGGCCTATCGAGGGAAGGAATCCATTGAGCGACACCACCGACGTGACGTCGGATGTTTCCAACGTCGCTGGCGATGCCACCGCCGCCGCTCCCGCCCGTCGTCGGCGTAGCGGCACCGGTCTGTCGGCGATGCTGCTGCCAGAGCTGCAGAGCCTGGCTGCGTCGCTCGGCATCTCCGGCACGGCTCGCATGCGCAAGGGCGAGCTGATCGCCGCGATTTCCGAGCGGCAGGGCGGCAACGCCGCCGGGACCCCTCGACCACGGGCCGAGGTCGCGGCCGCAGCCGCGCCGACCCGTGAGGGGGTGCGGGCCGAGGTGCGGGAGACCGCCGACCGGCCGGCAGCCGAGGGTCGACGCGGTGCCGAAGAGGCGCCGGCCGAGCCGGCCGCCGAGACCGAGGGCCGTAGTCGCACCCGGCGCAGCCGGACCGCGGCGGCGGAGGCCCGTGCCACCGAGGCGCGCCCCGCCGAGGCGCGGGCGACCGAGGCACGTCCCGCTGAGGCGCGGGCGACCGAGGCGCGGGCGACCGAAACCCGTGGCGACGAGGCGGAAGCCGGCGAGCGTGCCGACCGCGGCGAGACCCGTCGCGACCGGGCCGAGCGTCCGGAGCGCGGTGAGCGTGCCGAGCGCGGTGAGCGTGCCGAGCGCGGTGAGCGTGCCGACCGGGGCGAGCGTGCCGACCGGGGCGAGCGTGCCGAGCGTGCCGAGCGCGGTGAGCGTGTCGACCGGGGCGAGCGTGTCGACCGGGGCGAGCGGGCCGACCGGGGCGAGCGCAACGACCGGAGCGAGCGGGCCGAGCGTACCGACCGGGGCGAGCGCAACGATCGTGGTGAGCGTGCCGACCGGGGTGAGCGGGCCGAGCGCAACGACCGCCAAGACCGCGGTGACCGCAACGACCGCAACGACCGTGGTCAGCGGGCCGAGCGGGACAGCGACGACGACGACGGCGAGGGCGGCGGCCGGCGCGGCCGGCGCAGTCGTTTCCGGGACCGTCGCCGCGGGCGCGGCGAGCGCGCCGAGACCGGTGCCGACACCGGCGGGCGTGAGCCGCAGGTCAGCGAGGACGACGTGCTCGTCCCGGTGGCCGGCATCATCGACGTGCTCGACAACTACGCCTTCGTGCGGACGACCGGTTACCTGGCCGGCCCGAACGACGTGTACGTCTCGATGTCCCAGATCAAGAAGTACGGCCTGCGCCGTGGTGACGCGATCACCGGTGCGGTGCGGGCGGCCCGTGAGGGTGGCAACAGCGGTGACCAGCGGCGCGACAAGTACAACCCGCTGATGCGGCTGGACACGATCAACGGGATGGAGCCGGAGGAGGCGCGGCGTCGTCCGGAGTTCTACAAGCTCACTCCGCTCTACCCGCAGGAGCGCCTGCGGTTGGAGACCGAGCCGCACATCCTGACCACCCGGGTCATCGACCTGGTCATGCCGATCGGCAAGGGCCAGCGGGCACTCATCCAGTCTCCGCCCAAGGCGGGTAAGACGATGGTGCTGCAGGCGATCGCGAACGCGATCACCCGCAACAACCCGGAGTGCCACCTGATGGTGGTGCTGGTCGACGAGCGGCCCGAAGAGGTCACCGACATGCAGCGGTCGATCAAGGGCGAGGTCATCGCGGCCACGTTCGACCGTCCGCCGCAGGACCACACCACGGTGGCGGAGCTGGCCATCGAGCGGGCCAAGCGCCTCGTCGAGCTGGGGCACGACGTCGTCGTGCTGCTCGACTCGGTGACCCGGCTCGGTCGGTCGTACAACCTGGCGGCACCGGCCAGCGGCCGGATCATGTCGGGTGGTATCGACTCCACCGCGCTGTACCCGCCGAAGCGCTTCCTCGGCGCGGCCCGCAACATCGAGAACGGCGGGTCGCTGACCATCATCGCCACGGCGCTGGTGGAGACCGGTTCCATGGCGGACACGGTCATCTTCGAGGAGTTCAAGGGCACGGGCAACGCCGAGTTGAAGCTGGACCGGAAGATCGCCGACAAGCGGACCTTCCCGGCCATCGACATCAACCCGTCCGGTACGCGTAAGGAAGAGGTCCTGCTCGCACCGGAAGAGCTGGCCATCATCCACAAGCTCCGGAAGGTGCTGCACTCGCTGGATTCGCAGGCGGCGATGGATCTCCTGCTGGACCGGCTCAAGCAGTCCCGCACGAACATCGAGTTCCTGATGCAGATCGCGAAGTCGACGCCGGGGGAGTGATCCTCCTGCGCTGACCGACGAAGGGGCACGGCCGTTGTGGTCGTGCCCCTTCGTCATGTCCCCAGCCCGATCCCCCCGATGATGTCATTGTGGAGTTTTCCTTCGCTTCAGTCCAGGGGTCTTGAAACTTCTATTCAGGACCGGGTTGACTGTCGTCCATGCGTACCCGCAGACGATCCGCCCGCCGCACCGGCGTCCTGCTGCTGACGCCACTGCTCTCGCTGGCCGCGCCGCTGCCGGCCACCGCCGCCCCGCCGGCCCCGTCCACCGTCGCCCCGTCCACCCTCGCCGAGGACGCGCCGTCCGCGTCGTCGTGGCCGTTCGGTTCCGTCGGGCTGGTCACCGACCCCGCCGCGACCGCCTCGACCTCGGCCACCGACGGTCTGGAGCCGGCCGGCGGACTGGAGACCACGAAGACCACCCGACCGGTCGCCCCGGGCGTGCAGCTCACCTCCTTCGACCGGTACGACGCCGACGGCTGGCTGCGCGCCGACGCCCTCACCACCGACCTCGCCGGTGGGTCCACCGTCGACTACGTCAACTCCGGGGCGGTCAGCCGGGCCGAGCCCCTGCGCACGGCGGCGGACGCCACGCGGGCTGTCGCCGCCGTCAACGGTGACTTCTTCGACATCAACAACTCCGGTGCCGCCCAGGGCGTCGGCATCCGCGACGGCGAGCTGATCCAGTCGGCGGTCGGCGGCCACCACAACGCGGTGGCGGTCACCACGAGCGGGCTCGGCCGGGTGATCGAGGTGAACTTCGACGGCAGCGCCACCCTGCCCACCGGGCCGGTGCCGCTGACCCAGTTCAACAACATGGTGCAGGCCGACGGCATCGGCGCGTTCACCGAACTCTGGGGGACGTACTCCCGGCAGCGGGCGGTGGAGGGCGCGGCCCGGGTGGTCGAGGTCACCGTCTCCGGCGGTCGGGTGACCGGGGTGAGCGCTGTGGCCGGCAGCGGACCGATCGCCGCCGGCAGCACCGTGCTGCTCGGCCGGGACGCCGGTGCGGACGCCCTCGCCGGTCTTCGCCCCGGTGACCCGGTGACGGTGGCCTGGCGTCCGAAGCCGTCCGACGGCAGCAGCCTGCACGCTGCCGTCGGAGGCGGCAACGTGCTGGTCCGCGACGGCGTCGTCCAGAGCATCGCCGACCCGACGCTGGCTCCGCGCACCTCCGTCGGCTTCAGCGCCGACGGGCGAAAGATGATCATGTTGACGGTGGACGGCCGGCAGGTCGACAGCCGCGGCGTGACGCAGACCGAGATGGGCCGGATGATGGCCGAACTCGGTGCCCATCACGCGCTCAACCTCGACGGTGGCGGCTCGTCCACGCTGCTGGCCCGGGAGCCGGGCGCACCGGCTGTGCAGGTGGAGAACGGCCCGTCGGACGGGACCGAGCGGGCCGTGCCCAACGGCCTGGCCATCTACGCGCCGAAGGGCAGCGGCCGGCTCACCGGCTACTGGGTCGAGACGGCCAGCGACCCCACCGCCGCCCCGGGCATCTCGCCGGTGCGTGGTGGCCGGCCCGACCGGGTCTTTCCCGGTCTGACCCGCGTCCTCACCGCCGCTGGTTACGACGAGACGTACGGCCCGGCGGCCGGCGCCCCCAGCTGGCGGGTGACCCCGGCGGTACGCGGCCGGGTCGGCGGTGACGGGGTGTTCCACGCCGGCACACCGGGGGCCAGCACGGTCACCGCGGCACGTGGCCGGGCCACCGGCTCGCTGGGTCTCACCGTGCTCGGCCCGCTGACCCGGATCGGCGCCACCGTGCCGCGCGTCGGGCTGACCGGGCGGGACGGCAACGCGGTGGTCGGCGTGGTCGGGTACGACGGCGACGGCAACACCGCGCCGATCGAGCCGGCCGACCTGACCCTCGACTACGACAGGGACCTGCTACGGATCACTCCGACCGCGGACGGCAACCTCGCGGTCAGCGCGCTGCGGGACACCGGCTCCGCCCTGGTCACCGTGCACGTCGGACGGAGCAGCACCGTCCTGCCGGTCACCGTCGGGCTGACCGACGTGCCGGTGGCCGGCTTCGACGACGCCGGATCCTGGCGGTTCAGCCAGGCCCGCGCCAGCGGGTCGGTAGCGCCGGCGCCGGGACACACCGGCACGGGCCTGCGGATGACGTACGACTTCAGCCAGTCCACCGGCACGCGGGCCGCGTACGCCGACCCGCCGGCCTGGATCGAGGTGCCCGGCCAGCCGCAGGCGTTCGGCATGTGGATCCACGGCAACGGCACCGGGGAGTGGCCGAGCCTGCACCTGCACGACGCCCAGGACACCCAGCACGTGCTGCGCGGCCCGCTGATCACCTGGACCGGCTGGCGGTACGTGGAGTTCGCGGTGCCGGCCGGGGTGCAGTACCCGGTGCGGGTGCGCCGGTTCTACGTGGCCGAGACGAACGCCGCGGCGCAGTACACCAGCGAGGTGATCATCGACGACCTGGTGGCGAAGGTGCCCCCGACCGTCGACGTGCCGGCGGTGCCGCCGCGTACCGATCGGGTGGTGGTCCGCGACGGCACCGTGGACGGCGCGCCGTGGCGGTTCGCGGTGCTCTCCGACGCCCAGTTCGTCGCCGCCGACCCGGACAGTGACCTGGTCGCCCAGGCCCGCCGGACGCTGCGCGAGGTCAAGGCCGCCAGGCCGGACTTCCTGCTGATCAACGGTGACTTCGTGGACACCGCCTACCCGGCCGACTTCGCGCTGGCCAAGCGCATCCTCGCCGAGGAACTGGGCGATGCCCTGCCCTGGTACTACGTGCCCGGCAACCACGAGATCATGGGCGCGCCGATCAGCAACTTCGAGGCCGCCTTCGGTGCCACCTCACGGGTGTTCGACCACAACGGCACCCGGTTCGTCACGCTGAACTCGTCCACCGGGACGCTGCGCGGCGGAGGCTTCGACCAGGTGCGGATGCTGCGCGAGACGCTGGACGCGGCGGCCACCGACCGACGCGTGGGTTCGGTCGTCGTGCTGCACCACCACCCGGCGCGCGACCCCAGCCCGGCGCAGGCCAGCCAGCTCGGTGACCGCAAGGAGGCGGCGCTGCTGGAGCAGTGGATGGCCGACTTCCAGCACCGCACCGGAAAGGGCGCGCTGTTCGTGGGCGGGCACGTCGGCACGTTCCACGCCGACCGGGTGGACGGGGTGCCCTACGTCATCAACGGCAACGCCGGCAAGACGCCATCCACCCCCGCCGACCAGGGCGGCTTCACCGGCTGGACGGAGTTCGGCGTGGACCCGGTCACCCCGGCCGAGGCCGAGCGCGCTCGCCGGGACCCGCTCGCCGAGGGGCCGGCCTGGGTGGACGCGGAGTTCCACGCGCACGCCGACCGGCTCACGGTGACCGCCCCGGCCAGCGTCGCGGTGGGCACCCCGGTGTCGGTCAGCGCCACGCTGACCCAGCCCGGCGGGCGTACGGTCCCGGTGGCCGCGCCGGTCAGCGCCGACTGGTCCGGGTCGCCGCAGGTGCACATCGGCTCGGCGGCGGGGGTGCGCCAGTGGCACACCGCCCGCTTCGACCCGGCCACCGGCACCCTGACGGCACTGCGGTCCGGCGCGCCGATACGCCTGATTGTCACTGTCAACGGCCTCAGCGCCGAGGCCACCATCGCCCTCACCCGGTGAGCAGCGGGCGGGGCCCTTCCGGCGCGGAGGGCCCCCGCCCGGGGCTCAGAAGTCCCCCTCGGCCACCTGGAAGACGGTGAGGCCGAGGGCCCGCCACATCTGGACCACCTGGACGCGGTCGTCGAAGACGCCGGCCACCCGGTAACGGTCCCGGATCTCCCGGTCGTAGATCTCCCGCTTGACGATCGAGTCCTTGCGGGAGTCACCGACCGCCCGGAGGTGCAGACCCAGGTAGGGCACTCGTACGTGCCGGGCCAGCCAGGCCTCGGTGGCCGCGCGGGCGGAGGCGTCCCGCCCCGAGCAGAAGACCACCCCGTACCCGGCGGCGTGCATCGCCCGGACCGCCGCGATCACCGCCGGGTTCGGCTGGTCCTCGCCCACCCGGGTCATGTCGTACGGGCTGCGGGAGACGGCCAGCGCGACGGTGCCGTCGATGTCCACCAGAACGATCTCCGGTGGCTCGGTCGACGACGGGTGCACGGTTCCGGGGCGTCCGGTACGTGCCTGTGGCACCGGCAACGGCAGGGTGCGCCCCCGCAGGTACCGCTCGTGCAGCCGGCGGATCGCGTCCGCACCCACCTGGTCGGCGGCCGGACGGGCGGCGTCGCGGCGCAGGCACTCGTCCAGCGGGACGTCGGTGAAGTCGTGCACCTCGAACTGCGCGCCGTGCCGGGCGGCCAGGTCGGCCCAGCCCCGCAGGGTCCGCGAGCGCAGGTTGGTGTCGTCCACGCAGACGTCCGCGCGGGCCCGCAGCAGCGCCTCGACCTGAGCCTGCTGCACGGCGGTCACCTGCGCCTCGGCCCACTGGGTGAACAACCGTTCGCCGTGCAGCATCCGGCGCAGGTCGTCCCGGTTGACCCGCGCGACGGACGGCTGGAGCGTGCGGGCGAAGGTCGTCTTGCCCGAGGCGGGCAGTCCCCGGGTGGCGATCAGGCGGGTCATCGACGCACCTCCGGCTCGACGGGCGTACCCCGGCCGGGGTACCGGGCGGCGGTCCGCCGGGTGCGCGAATGCCCCGTCGGGCGGTGGGAATGCGGACGGGTAGGCACGTGTTGACGATGCCGGACGAGGTGTGCGGCCCGATTACCGGGTCGGCTCAGGCCCATGGCACACTGGTCAATCGGCCACCGGTTCCGGTTCACGCCCGAGCCCGTCGCGTACGGCGCGACGAGCGATGACGGCGACCCGGCGACCACCAACGAGAGGACCGAGGCGAGATGAAGGCAAACATCCACCCGGAGTACGTGACCACCGAGGTCAGCTGCTCCTGTGGCAACACGTTCACGACCCGCAGCACCGCCAAGGGCGGGGCGATCCACGCCGAGACCTGCAGCGCCTGCCACCCGTTCTACACCGGTAAGCAGCGCGTTCTCGACACCGCCGGCCGGGTCGCGAAGTTCCAGCAGAAGTACGCCAAGGTTCAGGCCAAGAAGGCCAAGTAGCTCCTCGTTCGGCGCCCGCGTCCGGTTTTCCGCCGGACGCGGGCGCCGTCCGCATTTCCCTCAGTTTTCCGCCCGGCCGCTGGCCCCCCGGCCCGGCCCGGTCGTCGCGCACCGTCGAAGGAGCATCCGCAGCATGAGCAGCGAGCGTCTGGCCGGCCTTCTCGACGAGTACGCGCAGCTGGAGAAGCGGTTGGCCGACCCGGCCATCCACGCCGACCAGGCCACCGCGCGCAGGGTCGGCCGCCGGTACGCCGAGCTGGTGCCGCTGCACAAGGCCGCCGACGAGTTGGAGCAGGCCCGCGCCGATCTGGCCGCGGCTCGCGAGCTGGCCGCCGAGGACCCGTCCTTCGCGGGTGAGGCGGAGTCCATCGCCGAGTCCCTGCCGGTGCTGGAGGAGCGCCTCGCCGAGCTGCTCATTCCGCGCGACCCGCACGACGCCAAGGACGTGATCGTCGAGATCAAGGCCGGCGAGGGTGGCGAGGAGTCGGCGCTGTTCGCCGGTGATCTGCTGCGGATGTACACCCGCTACGCCGAGCGGCACGGTTGGGTCACCGAGGTGATCGACGCGCAGGATTCCGACCTGGGCGGGGTCAAGGACGTCTCCCTGTCGATCAAGACCAAGGGTGTGCCGGAGGGCGGCAACGGCGTCTGGTCGCGGCTCAAGTGGGAGGGCGGCGTACACCGGGTGCAGCGCGTCCCGGTGACCGAGTCGCAGGGCCGGATCCACACCAGCGCCGCCGGGGTGCTGGTGCTGCCGGAGGCCGAGGACGTCGACGTCACCATCGACCAGAACGACCTGCGCATCGACGTGTTCCGCTCGTCCGGCCCGGGCGGCCAGTCGGTCAACACCACCGACTCGGCGGTGCGGATCACCCACCTGCCGACCGGCATCGTCGTCTCCTGCCAGAACGAGAAGTCCCAGTTGCAGAACCGGGAACAGGCGATGCGGATCCTGCGGGCCCGGCTGCTCGCCGCCGCGCAGGAGCAGGCCGACGCCGCCGCCTCGGACGCGCGCAAGGCGCAGGTACGCACTGTGGACCGCTCGGAGCGGATCCGCACCTACAACTTCCCGCAGAACCGGATCACCGATCACCGGATCGGCTACACCGCGTACAACCTGGACCTGGCGCTCGGCGGCGAGCTGGACGGGGTGCTGGACGCCCTCACCGAGGCCGACCGTGCCGCCCGGCTCGCCGGCGACACCGAGCTGACCCGCCGCTGAGCACGGCGCTCGACCTGGTCGCGGCGCTCGACCCGCCGCTGATCGGGGCGGGCCGGGCGGTCAGCTCGCGCGGGGGCGGGTCTTGGCGCGGAGCATCTCGCGGTCGGCCTGCTCGAACGCGACGCTGAGCGCGTCGCGCAGCCCGCTGCCACCGGAGACCTCGGCGAAGCCGATGCTCACCCCGACCGGGGTGCCCGGCACCAACGATTCCCAGTCCTCCAGTCGGACCGCTGCCTCGATCCGGCGGGCCACCTCGGCGGCCTCGGCCATGCCGGTGTCCGGCAGCACCACCACGAATTCGTCACCGCCGTAGCGGGCCACGAAATCGCCCCGGCGCATCACCCGGTTGATCACGCCGGCGATGCGTTGGAGCACCAGGTCGCCGGAGTGGTGCCCGTGCCGGGTGTTGACCGCCTTGAAGCCGTCCAGGTCGCAGACGCCGATCACCACCCGGTCGCCGCGGGTGACCACAGCGGTGATGTAGCGCTCCAACCGGCGGCGGTTGGGCAGCCCGGTGAGCGGGTCGGTCAACGCCTCGCCCTCGAAGCGCGCCGCCTCGCGGCGCATCTCCTCGTGGTCGATGCGGGCGGCGATGCCGTCGATGTACACGTCGCGCAGCCGGTCGTTGCGCTGCGCGGCGAGCCGGAACGCCAGCCGGTCGGCCCGGTGCGCGGCCAGGTGGTCCCCGGCGCGGGTCAGCGCGATGCTGCGCAGTCGGGCCGGCTCGGCCGCCCCGAGCGTCTCGTTGGACACCTGGACGGTGTCCAGTCGGGCGACCGCTTCGATCGGTCGACCGTCGGCGACCGCGAGGCACACCTGCCCCAGTTGACGCAGGTCGCGGGCACGGGCGCTGTCCCCACCGTGGCTGATCAACCGGGCTGGCTCGGTGCCCTCGGTCGCCACCTGGTCGCCGAGCGCGGCCTGTCGGGCGGCCGCGTAGCCGTACGCGGCGAGGCTGCTCGGGCGCAGCTGCCCGGCCCGCCCGGCGCGAACGAAGCGGGCCAGGTCGGCCGCCACGTCCCGCAGCACCCGCAGACAACCGTCGCTGTCGCCGTTGTGGTCCAGGGCCACGGCGTTGCGCAGCCGGATGCCCGGTGCGGCGAACGTCTCCTCCGGGATCCCGGCGGTCAGCCCGAGCTGCCGGGCCCGCTCGATGGCGCCCAGCGCGTACCCGTGGAAGCTCAGGTAGCTGTAGGCCATGGCCAGGTCGTGCCAGCCCCAGGCGGTGTCCCGGTCCGGGTCGGCGACGGCGCCCAGCGCGCGGGCCGCTCGGACGAGGTGCATGACGCAGCGGTCCAGCGCTCCCTGGTGGTGCGCGGCGAGCGCGGCCAGCGCGTTGAGGTGACCGTGCAGGTACGGCTCGGCGAGGTCGCGGACGGCCGCCGACGCCTCCTCGATGGCCCTGGTGAACTCCGCGGTTCGACCGAGATTGATCAGCGCGGAGAGGCGCTGCACCATGGCGTCCGCTCGCGCCGCCGGGTCGTTGGTGGTGCGGATCACCCGCTCCAGCAGGACGTACGACTCCGCGGAGCGGCTGGCCTCCTGCAACGCCCGGGCGTGCGTGAGGGCGTCAACCTGGTCCTCGACCCGGTCGAGCCAGCCCACCCGCCAACCTCCTGTCGTGCGCGCCAGGGCGCACCTGTTCGTCACGTCGCCCGCGACGCTTCATGATTATGTCGTGAGTACTTTGCCGCAACACCCCCCCGAAGGGACAGGCCCGGTCCGGCCGTCCGCCGCGGTGGCCCGGGCGGCCCGCTCGCTCGCCGCCGCCGGGGTCGGCTCCGCCCGGGTGGAGGCCGAGTTGTTGGCGGCGTACGTGCTGGGGGTTCCCCGGGGCCGGCTGGCGCTCGCCGACGACCTCAGCGGCGACCAGCTGGTGCGGCTCGACGAGCTGACCCGCCGCCGCGCGGCGCGTGAGCCGTTGCAGCACCTGACCGGTCGGGCCGGGTTCCGGCACCTGGAGCTGTCGGTCGGCCCGGGTGTCTTCGTGCCCCGGCCGGAGACCGAGCTGCTGGCCGGCTGGGGCATCGAGCAGGCCCAGGGTCGGCCGGAGCCGCTGGTGGTGGACCTGTGCAGCGGCTCGGGCGCGATCGCCCTGGCGGTGGCCCAGGAGTTGCCGGCGGCGCGGGTGATCGCTGTGGAACGGTCCCCGGCGGCGCTGACCTGGCTGCGGCGCAACGCGGCGGAGCGGGCGGCCGCGGGGGACCGGCCGATCGAGGTGGTCGAGGCCGACGTGACCGCGCCGGACCTGCTGGCCGAGCTGGTGGGCCGGGTGGACGTGCTGCTGTGCAACCCGCCGTACGTGCCGGACGACGTGGTGGTCCCGCCCGAGGTGGCCGGGCACGACCCGGCGGAGGCGGTCTTCGGTGGCGCGGACGGTCTGGTGGTGATCCGGCCGGTCGTCGCCCGGGCGGCGGTGCTGTTGCGCCCTGGAGGCGTGCTCGGCGTCGAGCACGACGACACCCACGGGGTGGCGGTGCCCGGGCTGCTCGCCGAGGACGGCGGCTTCACCGCCGTGGCGGAGCATCCGGACCTCACCGGGCGTCCCCGCTTCGCGACTGCGTCCCGACGGGCGGACGGCCAGCGGGCCTAGATCGGGGCGGCGTGGCAGACTGACTCCTCGTGATGCTCTACGACTGCCGGTCGCCCGCCGATCGGGACCGCGGCATCGCTGCGGCGATCGAGGCGGTCAAGAACGGCGAGCTGGTTGTTCTTCCGACCGACACGGTGTACGGGATCGGCGCGGACGCGTTCACCCCGTACGCGGTGAAGGCGCTGCTGGATGCCAAGGGCCGGGGTCGGCAGATGCCGCCGCCGGTGCTGATCGGCTCGCGGCACACCCTCGACGGGTTGGTCTTCTCGCTGCCCACCGCCGCCCGGGACCTGGTGGAGGCGTTCTGGCCGGGTGCGTTGACGATCGTGGTCGAGCACTCGCCGAGCCTGCAGTGGGACCTGGGCGACAAGACCGGCACGGTGGCGGTGCGGATGCCGCTGCACCCGGTGGCGTTGGAGGTGCTGCGCGAGACCGGCCCGATGGCGGTGTCGTCGGCGAACAAGACCGGCCAGCCGGCCGCTGTCACCGCCAACGAGGCGCGTGATCAGCTCAGCTACTCGGTGCGGGCCTATCTGGAGGCCGGGCCGTGCCCGGACCCGGTGCCCTCCACGATCGTGGATCTGACCGGTGAGGTGCCGCAGCTGTTGCGGGCCGGGGCGATCCCTCTGGAGAAGCTGCGCGACGTGGTTCCGGATCTCGTCGACGGTCGGGCGGTCTGAGTGCCCCCGTTCACGGTTCTGCACGTGTGCATGGGCAACATCTGCCGCTCGCCGATGGCGGAGCGGCTGCTCGCCCTGGCGGTGCGGGAGCGCCTGACCCGCCGTGGGCAGGACCCGGCCCAGGCCGAGGAGCTGGTGCACAGCCACAGCGCCGGCACGGGTGGCTGGCACGCGGGCGAGGAGATGAACCCGCCGGCGGCACGGCAGGTCACCGGCCGTGGCGGGGACGTGGCCGGGTTCGCGGCGCGCAAGCTGCGCTCGGACCACATCGACGCCGCCGACCTGGTCCTGACCGCCACCGCCGACCAGCAGGAGTACGTGGTGGCGCTCCGCCCGGACGCGGCGGCCCGCACGTTCGTGCTCGGCGAGTTCAGTCGGCTGCTGGCGGCGGTGGACGCCGCCGCGCTGCCGCCGGGCGACGCCACCCCGGAGGCCGTGTACGCCCGGGGCGTGGCAGTGGTGGCGGCGGCCCACGACGCGCGGCTGGGTACTTCGGCGCTGCCCACCGATGACCTGGACGACCCGTGGGGTCGTGGCGACCAGTGCTTCAGCCGGGTCGCCGACGAGATCGAGGAGACGGTCCACCCGCTGGCCGGCGTACTGCTGCCCTGAGCGTGGTGCGCGCTGCCGCCCGGGCGTGGTGCGAGTTTCCTCCGGGTTTGGGGAAAACCCGGGGCTAAAGGGGTGTTCCGGGTCATTCTGAACGGGTCCTAGCGTGACCGGCTCCTGCGGGGAGAGCTGATGATCCGGGCCCAACTCGACAAACTGCTGACCGTGGTGATCGCCGGCGTGCTGGCCGGGCTGGTGCTGGCCGCCGCCGCCCTGCCCGTCGCCCTGGTCTTCGGGATCGGCTTCAGCGCCCTGTCGACGCCGTACTCGGAGCTGCCGAACACACTCCGTACGCCGCCCACCGCGCAGCGGTCCAACCTCTACGCCAACGACGGCACCACCCTGATCACCTCCTTCTACCAGGAGGACCGGGTGGACGTGCCACTGCACGAGGTGGCCCCGGTGATGCGCCAGGCGATAGTGGCCGCCGAGGACGTCCGGTTCTACCAGCACAGCGGGGTCGACCTGCGGGGCGTGGTGCGCGCGTTCACCGTCAACAAACGCGACGGCCAGACCCGGCAGGGCGCCTCCACGCTGACCATGCAGTACGTGCGCAACGTGCTCAGCAACGACCCCCGACTCACCGAGGCCCAACGGGAAGCCGCCACCGAACTCACCACCGTCCGCAAGCTCCAGGAGATGCGGTACGCGCTCGCCCTGGAACGGGAGCTCGACAAGGACGAGATCCTGACCCGCTACCTCAACATCGCCTACTTCGGCGCCGGGGCGTACGGCATCGCGGCGGCCAGCAAGCGGTACTTCTCCCGGTCCCCGGCCGAGTTGACCCTGGCCCAGGCGGCGCTGCTCGCCGGCCTGGTGCGCTCGCCGGACAGCGACGACCCGATCAACGGCGACGCCGACAGCGCGGTGGCCCGGCGGTCGTACGTCCTGGAACGGCTGGTGGAGTCGGGGCAGGTGCCGGCGGACGCGGCAGCGGCAGCGCGCGCCGAACCCCTGCAGCTGCGACCCAGCGAGACCCCGAACGACTGCACCGGGGTGCCCGACGCGCACAACGACTGGGGCTTCTTCTGCGACTGGTTCACCCGCTGGTGGAGCAGCCAGTCCGCGTTCGGGGCGACCGCCGACGAGCGGCAGCGCGCGCTGCGCCGGGGCGGGTTCTCCATCGTCTCGTCGCTGGACCCGGGAGTGCAGCGGGCCACCACCGAGCAGGTGTTGAAGATCTATCCCATGAGCCGGGCCGAGGCGGTGCCCACCGCCGTCGTGCAACCGGGCACCGGGCGGGTGCTGGCGATGTCGGTGAACCGCGCGTACAGCGTGGCGGACAACCCGGTCGGGCAGAAGAACCACCCGAACACCGTCAACCAGTTGATCGCCGGCGGTGGCGCGATCGAGGGATACCAGGGCGGTTCGACGTTCAAGCTCTTCACCCTGCTGGCGGCGTTGGAGTCCGGCCTGCCGCTGTCGACCGAGTTCGTGGCGCCGACCCAGCTGCTCACCCGCTTCCCGGTGACCGGGGCGGCGAGTTGCGACGGCCGCTGGTGCCCGGCGAACGCCAGCCCGTCGTCGATGGACGGCCCCCGCACCATGTGGAGCGCGTTCGGCCGCTCGGTGAACACGTACTTCGCCTGGCTCACCGAGAAGGTCGGTGCCGACCGGGTGGTGGAGATGGCCGAGCGGCTCGGCATCGTGCTGCGGGCCAAGTCCGACGCCGAGCTGGCCCGCTACGGCGCGAAGGACTGGGGTCCGTTCACCCTGGGCGTGGCCGCGACGACCCCGCTGGACCTGGCCAGCGCGTACGCGACGGTGGCGGCCGAGGGGACCTCGTGCGCGCCGCTGCCGGTGGTCTCGATCGCCGACTCGAACGGCCGGCCGGTCGACGCCGCCAAGCCGGACTGCCGGCAGGTGCTCGACGCCGACGTGGCGCGGGCGGCCACCGACGCGGCTCGCTGCCCGGTCGGGGACCAGTCGATGTACGGGCGCTGCGACGGTGCCACCGCACCGGGGCTGCGGGCGAAGCTCGGCCGCCCGGTGGCCGGCAAGACCGGCAGCTCGGAACGGTACGAGACGGAGACGGTGGTGGCGTTCACGCCGCAGCTCGCGGTCGCCTCGATGGCCGCCAACCCGGACGATCCCCGCGACGCGGTCGGTCAGGCGGTGCAGGCCCAGATGGTGAACGCGGTCGGTGCGGTGCTGTCCTACGCCCTGCGCGACGAACCGGTCCGCGACTTCGTCCCGCCGAGCGAGCGAACGGCCTTCCAAACCCAACCCCAAGCCGGCAACTAACCCCCCGCACCTGTCACCCACGCGATCTTGCACTTTCTGCCCAGACAAAAGGCGCGAAAGTTCGTGATTCGACGACAGGAAGTGCAAGATCGCCGGGTAGGGGGGCGGGGCGGGCGACGTCAGCGGGGTTGTTCGGCGTTGCGGGCGATGTTGCGGGCCATCCCGCCGAAGACCACAGCGTGGAACGGGGCCACCGACCCCCAGTAGGCGTGCCCGGCGAGGCCGCGTGGCAGGAAGACAGCGCGTTGCTGGTAGCGGCTGCGGCCGTCGTCGGTGGGTAGCACGCGCATCTCCAGCCAGGCCCGGCCGGGCAGCCGCATCTCGGCACGCAGTCGCAGCAACTCGCCCGGGACGATCTCCTCGACCCGCCAGAAGTCCAGCGCCTCACCGACCTGGAGGCGGTGCGGGTCGCGTCGACCCCGCCGCAGCCCGACCCCACCGACCAGCCGGTCCAGCCAGCCCCGGATCGACCAGGCGAGGGGGAAGGAGTACCAGCCGTGTTCGCCGCCGACGCCCTCGACGACCCGCCAGAGCGCCGCCGGTGGGGCGTCCACCACCCGCTCCCGGACGTCGGTGTAGGCGGTGCCGCCGGACCAGTCCGGGTCGCTGGGCAGCGGCTCGGCGGGCGCGTCCGGGCCGCTCGCGGTGGACCAGCGGGTCTCCACCTGGGCGTCGCGTACCTTGGCCAGCGCAAGCGCCACCGCCTGGTCGAACCCGGTCAGGCCGTCGGGCGGGTCCGGGACGTAGCGGGCGATGTCGTGTTCGTGGGCGACCGCCTCGTGGATCAGGCTCTCCACCAGCGGGCGGGCGATCTTGTTCGGCACCGGGGTGACCAGACCGACCCAGTGCGACGAGAGCGACGGGGTGAGCGGACGGACCGGCACGATGACGCGTCGGCGCAGCTCGGCCACCCGCGCGTAGCGCTGCATCATCTCGCGGAAGGTCAGCACGTCCGGCCCGCCGACGTCGAAGCCCCGGTTGACCTCGGCCGGCAGATCGGCGCAGCCGGCCAGGTAGCGCAGCACGTCGCGGACCGCTATCGGTTGGATCCGGTTGTGCACCCAACGCGGAGTGACCATGACGGGCAGTCGCTCGGTCAGGTAGCGCAGCATCTCGAACGACGCCGAGCCGGACCCGATGATCACCGCGGCCCGGAGCACCGCCGTGGGCACTCCGCTGGCCAGCAGGATCCGGCCCACCTCGGCGCGGGAACGCAGGTGCGGGGACGGCACCTCAGCATCGGAGGCCGGTTCCGGGCCGCCCAGGTAGACGATCCGCCGGACGCCGGCCGCCCGCGCCGCCGCCGCGAAGTTGGTCGCCGCCGCCCGGTCGGCCGCCTCGAAGTCGGACCGGCCCAGCGAGTGCACCAGGAAGTACGCGACGTCCACGTCGGCGAACGCGGCGGCCAGCGTCTCCGGTCGGCTCAGGTCGCCCTCGACGATCTCGGCCGCCGAGGCCCAGGGGACGTCGCGCAGCCGCACCGCCTTACGGGCGAGGCAGCGCACGGTGTGCCCGTTGGCGAGCAGCAGCGGCGTCAGCCGCCCGCCGATGTAGCCGGTCGCTCCGGTGACGAGGCATCTCACGGGTCCCAGTCTGCTGCCCCCTAGACTCGTTTGCTGTGGAGACCGAGACGAGCACCTTCTGGGGGCCGGATTTCGCCCAGCTCAGGGCCACCGATCCGGAGATCGCCGGGGTGGTCCTCGGCGAGTTGGACCGGTTGCGGGGCGGCCTGCAGCTGATCGCCAGCGAGAATCTGACCTCGCCCGCGGTGCTGGCGGCGCTCGGTTCGACGCTGACCAACAAGTACGCCGAGGGCTACCCGGGCCGGCGCTACTACGGCGGCTGCGCCGAGGTGGACCGGGCGGAGGAGATCGGCATCGCCCGGGCCAAGGAGCTCTTCGGGGCCGAGCACGCCAACCTCCAGCCGCACTCCGGGGCGAGCGCCAACCTGGCCGCGTACGCCGCGCTGGTGCAGCCGGGGGACACGGTGCTGGCGATGGACCTGCCGCACGGCGGGCACCTCACCCACGGCAGCCGGGTGAACTTCTCCGGCAAGTGGTTCCACCCGGTCGGCTATCCGGTCCGGCCGGACACCGAGCTGATCGACTACGACGAGGTACGGGACCTGGCACGGGCGCACCGACCGAAGTTGATCATCTGTGGGGCCACCGCCTACCCGCGCCTGATCGACTTCGCCCGGTTCCGGGAGATCGCCGACGAGGTCGGCGCGTACCTGATGGTGGACGCGGCGCACTTCATCGGCCTGGTCGCCGGCCGGGCGATCCCGTCGCCGGTGCCGTACGCCGACGTCGTCTGCGCCACCACCCACAAGGTGCTGCGTGGCCCGCGCGGCGGCATGATCCTGTGCCGCGAGTCGTTGGCGCAGCGGATCGACAAGGCGGTCTTCCCGTTCACCCAGGGCGGCCCGCTGATGCACGCGGTCGCGGCCAAGGCGGTCGCGCTGCGCGAGGCCGCCCAGCCCGAGTTCCAGACGTACGCCCGGCAGGTGGTCAGCAACGCCCAGGCGCTCGCCGCCGGGCTGGCCGACGAGGGGATGCGCCCGGTGTCCGGTGGCACCGACACCCACCTCGCCCTGATCGACCTGCGGGAGCTGGGGGTGACCGGCACCGAGGCCGAGCGTCGCTGCGACGCCGCCTCGATCACCCTGAACAAGAACGCGATCCCGTACGACCCGCAGCCGCCGATGGTGGCCTCCGGCATCCGGGTCGGCACACCGAGCGTGACCACGCAGGGGATGCGCGAGGGGGAGCTGCGCCAGGTGGCGACGATGATCGCCCGCGCGGTGCGCACCGATCCCGGCACTCCGGGCGGGGCTGACCAGCTGACCCGGCTCGGCGCCGAGGTGGCCGAGCTGGTCGCGACGTTCCCGGCGTACCCCCGTGGCTGAGCCCGGGGTGGTCGAGCCGGACACCGACCGGCGGTGGCGGCTGCGGCACCTGCCGGTGCTGCTGGCCGCGTCGGCGGTGCTGGCCGCGGTCGCCGCGCTGGTGGGCGGGGTGACCGGCGGTCTGACCGGGGCGCTCGGCGCGGCGGCCGGCGTGGGTGTCACGGTGTTCAGCTACACCCTGACCACTGTGGTGCTGGCCCGGGCCGACCAGATCAACCCGCAGTTGCTGCTGCCGCTCGGCGTGGGGCTGTACGTGCTGAAGTTCAGCCTGCTGGGTGGGGTGCTGGTGGCGGTGGCGTCGACCGGCTGGTCCGGGTTGATCCCGCTTTGCCTCGGCATCGTCGCCGGGGTGGCAGTGTGGACGGCGGTACACATCTGGTGGCTGACCACGGTGCACGCTCGTCGGGCGCACAGCTGACCTGACGGTCGTCCCACTTTTCGGACGCGCCGCAATGTGTCGGCCTCCGGTCATTTTCCGACGGGCGGAAGGGGAGTAGCGTGCCCACAGACGACGGCGCCCACGAGAAGCCCACACAACGACGGTTGTGCGGGGGGTGAGGCACAGCCTCGTCTTCCCGGCTGATATCGTTCGCCCCGTCATGGCTGGTGACCAAACCCCCCGTCCCGCCGGTGAACCGGACGATTATCCGTCCGGCGCCGGTCAGGGTTGGACCGCGCTCAGCTACCTCGTCGGAGGCATGCTCGTGTGGGGTTTCATCGGCTGGTTGGTTGACCAGTGGCTCGACACCGGTGGCGTCGCCACCGGCATCGGAGTCGTGCTCGGTATGGCCGGGGGGATCATCCTGGTCGTTCGCCGGCTCGGCACGCCAACTTAGGAAGGGACGCGGTGTTCGGACAGGCGAACGTTCTGGCAGCGGGCCAGGCGGGATTCCCACCCACGGTGGACGACTTCTACCTGCCCAGCATCCTGCCCTGGGGTCAGGACTCAATCTGGTTCACCAAGATCACGGCGATGGTCTGGATCGCGGTCGGCGTCCTGATCATCTTCTTCCTGGCGACCTACCGGAACCCGCAACTGGTACCGACGAAGAAGCAGTGGTTCGCCGAGTCGATCTACGGCTTCGTGCGCAACAACATCGCCGTCGACATGATCGGTCACCAGGGGGTGCGGTTCGCCCCGTACTTCACGACCCTGTTCTGCTTCGTGCTGCTGACGAACGCGTTCGCGATCATCCCGTTCTTCCAGATCTCGCCGAACTCGCACATCGCCTTCCCGGCGATCCTCGCGATCATCAGCTACGTGCTGTTCAACTACATCGGCATCAAGAAGCACGGCTTCGTCAAATACTTCAAGAACTCGCTGATCCCGCCGGCACCGTGGTACATCCTGCCGCTGCTGATCCCGATCGAGCTCTTCTCGACCTTCATCGTCCGGCCGTTCTCGCTCGCGGTTCGTCTCTTCGCGAACATGTTCGCCGGTCACATGCTCCTGCTGGTCTTCACGCTCGGCGGTTTCGCGATGCTGAGCGCCAACGCCTGGCTGGCTCCGGTCTCGGTGCTCTCCTGGGTGATGACCATCGCGCTCACCTTCCTCGAGTTCCTGGTGATCTGCCTGCAGGCATACGTCTTCACCGTCCTCACCGCCAGCTACGTGCAGGGCGCGCTCGCCGACGAGCACTGATCCACCGCACCAACCGTTGTCGTCCCGCGTGAGAGTCACGCGTGATAACCAGGAGGAACCACACCAATGGACGCTAGCGTTCTCGCCGAGGTCACCGGTAGCACCGCTGCCATCGGCTACGGCCTCGCCGCCATCGGCCCCGGCATCGGCGTCGGCCTGGTCTTCGCCGCCTACATCCAGTCGACCGCCCGCCAGCCGGAGTCGTCCCGGATGACCCTGCCGTACGTCTGGATCGGCTTCGCCGTCATCGAGGCGCTGGCGCTGCTGGGCATCGCCTTCGGCTTCATCTGGGCCGGTTCGGCTTCCTGATCCCGCCCCTAGACCGGGAGGCAATCATGTACTTCCTCGCCGCTGAGGGTGGTGAGTCCGCCCACAACCCGATCATCCCGCTCTGGCAGGAGGTCGTGGTCGGTTCGGTGGCCTTCGCCGTGCTCTGCTTCGTGTTGATGAAGTTCGTCTTCCCGCGCATGGAGCAGACGTTCCAGGCTCGGGTCGACGCGATCGAGGGCGGCATCAAGCGCGCCGAGGCCGCCCAGGCCGAGGCGAACCAGCTGCTCGAGCAGTACCGTGCCCAGCTCGCTGAGGCCCGGACCGACGCCGCCAAGATCCGTGACGACGCGCGGGCCGACGCCGAGGGCATCCGGCAGGACATCCTCGCCAAGGCGCGGGAGGAGTCCGACCGGGTCATCCAGGCCGGCAAGGACGCGCTCGCCGCCGAGCGGGCCACCATCGTGCGCGAGCTGCGCGCGGAGGTCGGCACCATCGCGGTGGACCTGGCCAGCAAGATCGTCGGCGAGTCGCTCGCTGACGAGGCACGGCGCAAGGGCACCGTCGACCGGTTCCTGAGCGGTCTCGAGAGCACGGGGGCCCGCTGATGCAGGCCGCCAGCCGGGAGTCGTACAAGATCGCGGCCGAGCGCCTCGACGAGTACGTCCGCGGCGCGGAGCCGTCGGCGGTGGCCTCCACCGCCGACGCCATCCTCTCCGTGGCGTCCCTGCTGCGGCGGGAGCCGCGGCTGCGTCGGGCGCTGTCCGAGCCGGCCCGTTCCGGTGCGGACCGCGGCGCGCTGCTCGGCGACATGCTGGGTGGGCGGATCGGCGCCGACGCGCTCGACCTGCTCGTCTCGCTGGTCTCCGGCCGTTGGTCGGCACCGTCGGAGTTGCTCGACGGCACCGAGCGCCTCGGCGTGGAGGCGCTGCTCGCCAGCGCCGACAAGGCCGGCGAGCTGGGCGAGGTCGAGGACGAGCTGTTCCGCTTCGGCCAGGTCGTGGCCGGTCAGCCGGCGCTGAGCAACGCGCTCGCCGACCCGGTCGCCCCGATCGAGCAGCGGGCCACCCTGGCCCGCGAGCTGCTCGCCGACAAGGCCCGTCCGGTCACCGTCCGCCTCGTCGAGGCGGCGCTCGGCGGGTTCGGGGGACGCTCCTTCAGCGGAGCGCTCACCCGGCTGGTCGAGCTGGCCGCCGACCGGCGTGACCGGCAGGTGGCGTACGTGACCGTCGCGGCCCCGTTGAGTGACGAGGACGAGCGTCGGCTGGGTGCGAGCCTCACCGCGATATACGGTCGAGAGGTGTCCGTCAAGCAGACGGTCGACCCCGCCGTCCTCGGTGGCGTGAGCGTCCGGGTCGGCTCCGACCTGTACGACGGCACCATCCTGCGCCGCCTCAACGAGACCCGCAACGCGCTCGCGAAGCGCTGAACGGCTTCGCCGCCCAGCGCCCGGATTGACAGACGCCATTCGGACCGGTTGGTACTAGGTATCCCGGGCCCCTGAATTTTAAGGAAGCAGAGGATGGCCGAGCTGACCATCTCGACGGAGGAGATCCGCGGCGCCCTGGAGCGCTACGTCTCCTCCTACACGTCCGACGTCTCCCGCGAGGAGGTCGGCACCGTCGCCGACACCGGTGACGGCATCGCCCACGTCGAGGGCCTGCCCTCGACCAAGACCAACGAGCTCCTGGAGTTCGAGGACGGCACGCTCGGCGTGGCGTTGAACCTCGACGTGCGGGAGATCGGCGTCGTCGTCCTCGGTGACTCCGCCAAGCTGGAGGAGGGGCAGCGGGTCAAGCGCACCAACCGGGTGCTCTCGGTTCCGGTCGGTGACGCCTTCCTCGGCCGCGTGGTCAACGCGCTCGGCCAGCCGATCGACGGGCTCGGCGACATCGCCGACGAGGGCTACCGCGAGCTGGAGCTGCAGGCTCCGAACGTGATGTCCCGGCAGTCGGTGTTCGAGCCGCTGCAGACCGGCATCAAGGCGATCGACGCGATGACCCCGATCGGTCGGGGCCAGCGGCAGCTGATCATCGGTGACCGGAAGACGGGCAAGACCACCGTCGCCCTGGACGCCATCCTCAACCAGCGCGACAACTGGCGCACCGGCGACCCGAAGAAGCAGGTTCGCTGCATCTACGTCGCCATCGGCCAGAAGGCCTCCACCATCGCCTCGATCAAGGGGCAGCTGGAGGAGGCGGGCGCGCTGGAATACACCACCATCGTCGCCTCGCCGGCGTCCGACCCGGCCGGCTTCAAGTACCTCGCCCCGTACACCGGCTCGTCCATCGGACAGCACTGGATGTACGGCGGCAAGCACGTCCTGATCGTCTTCGACGACCTGAGCAAGCAGGCCGAGGCGTACCGGGCCGTGTCGCTGCTGCTGCGTCGCCCGCCGGGCCGTGAGGCGTACCCGGGTGACGTCTTCTACCTGCACTCCCGCCTGCTGGAGCGCTGCGCGAAGCTCTCCGACGAGCTGGGTGGCGGCTCGATGACCGGTCTGCCGATCATCGAGACGAAGGCCAACGACATCTCGGCCTTCATCCCGACCAACGTCATCTCGATCACCGACGGCCAGATCTTCCTGGAGACCGACCTGTTCAACCAGGGCGTTCGTCCGGCGATCAACGTCGGCACCTCGGTCTCCCGGGTCGGCGGCGCCGCCCAGGTGAAGCCGATGCGCAAGGTCGCCGGCTCGCTGCGGCTCAACCTGGCCCAGTACCGCGAGCTGGAGGCGTTCGCCGCCTTCGCCTCCGACCTGGACCGGGCCTCCCGGGCCCAGCTGGACCGCGGTGTCCGGCTGGTCGAGCTGCTCAAGCAGCCGAACTACTCGCCGTACCCGGTGCAGGAAGAGGTCGTCTCGGTCTGGGCCGGCACCGAGGGCAAGCTGGACGACATCCCGGTGGGTGACATCCGGCGCTTCGAGGCCGAGTTCCTCCAGTACCTGCGGCACAAGCACGAGGGTGTGCTGGCCGGGATCGCCGACAACCAGTGGGGCGACGACATCGTCAGCTCGCTGGACACGGCGATCACCGAGTTCAAGCAGGTCTTCCTCAACAAGGACGAGGAGCGTCGGGTCAACGACGCGCCGGCCGCGCCGCTTGAGGGCGACGAGAACCGCGAGACGGTGACCCGCTTCCGCGACGGCGCGACCGACCGCCCGGCCGAGAGCTGATCTGATGGCGGCCCAGGTACGCGTTCTTCGTCAACGGATCCGCTCGGCGAAGTCGATGAAGAAGATCACCAAGGCGATGGAGCTCGTGGCGACGAGCCGGATCGCCAAGGCTCAGGCCCGGGTGCAGGCGTCCCTGCCGTACGCCCAGGCCATCACCGGTGTGCTCACGGCGCTGGCGTCCAACGCGCGGATCGACCACCCGCTGCTCACCCCGCGCGAGCGGGTGCGGCGGGCCGGCGTCCTGTTGGTCACCAGCGACCGTGGCCTGGCCGGTGGTTACAGCTCCAACGCGATCAGGATGGCCGAGTCGCTGATCGCACGCCTCAAGGCGGACGGCAAGGAGCCCGTGCTCTACGTCATCGGGCGTAAGGGTGTCGGGTTCTACCGGTTCCGCGACCGGCCGATCGAGGCGAACTGGACCGGGTTCAGCGAGCAGCCGTCGTTCGAGGACGCCCGCGCCGTGGGTGAGACGCTGATCAAGGCGTTCACCGCCGGTGCGGACGACGTCGACGGCGGTGCCGGTGCGGACGGGGTGCTCGGCGTCGACGAGTTGCACATCGTCTACACCGAGTTCCACTCGCTCATGACGCAGAACCCGGTTACCAAGATCATTGGTCCGATGCAGGTGGAGGACCGGCCGCGCTCCGAGGGGCTGCTGCCGGCGTACGAGTTCGAGCCGGAGGCGGAGGCGCTGCTCGACGCCCTCCTGCCGAGGTACATCAACACGCGGATCTACGCGGCGTTGATCGAGTCGGCGGCGAGTGAGTCGGCGGCACGGCGGCGGGCGATGAAGAGCGCCACCGACAACGCCGAAGACATGATCGAGAAGTACACGCGTGAGATGAACTCGGCTCGCCAGGCCGGGATCACCCAGGAGATCAGCGAGATCGTCGGCGGCGCCAACGCGCTGGCCGCGTCGGGAAGTGAAGTGTGATGACTGCCCCAGTAGAGACCAAGACGGCCACGGGTCGCGTGGTCCGGGTCATCGGCCCGGTCGTCGACGCCGAGTTCCCGCGCGACGCCATGCCTGCCCTGTTCAACGCCCTGAACGTCACCGTGGACCTGTCCGGCGGTGAGAAGACGCTGACCCTGGAGGTCGCCCAGCACCTGGGTGACAACCTGGTCCGCGCCATCTCGATGCAGCCGACGGACGGCCTGGTCCGCGGCGCGGAGGTTCGTGACCGCGGCGAGCCGATCACCGTTCCGGTGGGCGACGCGGTCAAGGGCCACGTGTTCAACGCGATCGGCGAGGTGCTCAACCTCAAGGAGGGCGAGACCCTCACCCCGGACGACCGCTGGGGTATCCACCGCAAGGCCCCGGCCTTCGCGGACCTGGAGCCGAAGACCGAGATGCTGGAGACCGGCATCAAGGTCATCGACCTGCTCGCCCCGTACGTCAAGGGCGGCAAGATCGGCCTGTTCGGCGGCGCGGGCGTGGGCAAGACGGTGCTCATCCAGGAGATGATCACCCGTGTTGCCCGTAACTTCGGTGGTACCTCGGTCTTCGCCGGCGTGGGTGAGCGCACCCGTGAGGGCAACGACCTCATCGCCGAGATGACCGAGTCCGGCGTCATCGACAAGACCGCGCTGGTCTACGGCCAGATGGACGAGCCGCCGGGCACCCGTCTGCGGGTGGCGCTCTCCGCGCTGACCATGGCGGAGTACTTCCGGGACGTGAAGAAGCAGGAGGTGCTGCTCTTCATCGACAACATCTTCCGCTTCACCCAGGCCGGTTCGGAGGTGTCCACCCTGCTCGGCCGGATGCCGAGCGCCGTCGGTTACCAGCCGACCCTGGCCGACGAGATGGGCGAGCTCCAGGAGCGGATCACCTCCGTCCGGGGCCAGGCCATCACCTCGATGCAGGCGATCTACGTGCCGGCGGACGACTACACCGACCCCGCCCCGGCCACCACGTTCGCCCACCTGGACGCGACCACCAACCTGGAGCGGTCGATCTCCGACAAGGGCATCTACCCGGCAGTGGACCCGCTGGCGTCCTCGTCCCGGATCCTCGCCCCGGAGTTCGTCGGCCAGGAGCACTTCCAGGTCGCCACCGAGGTGAAGCGGATCCTGCAGCGCTACAAGGACCTGCAGGACATCATCGCCATCCTCGGTATCGAGGAGCTCTCCGAGGAAGACAAGATCACCGTGGCCCGGGCCCGGCGGATCGAGCGCTTCCTGTCGCAGAACACGTACGCGGCGGAGCAGTTCACCGGCGTTCCGGGCTCGACGGTCCCGATCAAGGAGACCATCGAGGCGTTCCGCAAGATCAGCGAGGGTGAGTACGATCACTTCCCCGAGCAGGCGTTCTTCATGTGCGGCGGTCTCGACGACCTGGAGAAGAAGGCTGAGGAGCTGATGAAGGGCTGACCAGCCCCATCTGATCCGCAACAAAAAGACTGCCCCGGCAATGCCGGGGCAGTCTTTTGTTCATGTTCGCGTCCTACCATCGTCGCGGTCCGTTACTCGTGGTCGGCACTTACGCGACTGCCGAGCTACGGTTCGTTCCGCGCGCTCACCTGAACGAGCGTTGATCTTTGCAACCTTTCGAGGACGTGCGCCCGTCTTTCTCGTCGTGGGCGTAACGAACGGAGATGCTCGTGGGTAAGGCCGGCAAGCGTGGCCGCAAGCCGTCCATCTGGCGAGGTGTGCCACGGTGGGCCAGGATCTGCACGGTGTTCGGCGCCGTGCTGACAGTGCTCAGCGGTGCGGTGCTGGTTGGCACCGAGGTGCTCATGGCCCGCTACGAGGGGGCCGTCGGCAAGGCCGACCTGTTCGGCGACCAGGCGGCGGGTGCCCAGGCGAAGAAGAGCGAGATCAAGGGTCCGCTCAACATCCTGCTCGTCGGCATCGACCCGCGTACGCCGGCGGCCGCGCCACTGGCCGACTCGATCATGGTGCTGCACGTGCCGGCGTCGATGGACCGGGCCTACCTGTTCTCGCTGCCGCGCGACCTCTACGTGCAGATCCCAGCGTTCAAGAAGGCCGAGTTCCCGGGCGAGACCACGAAGATCAACGCTGCCATGTCGTTCGGCAGCAGGGTGCCGGGTGCCAACCCCGACGCAGCACGGGGCTTCGAGCTGCTGGCCACCACAGTGCAGAAGGTGACCGGCATCAAGCGCTTCGACGCTGGCGCGATCATCAACTTCACCGGCTTCCAGAAGATCGTCGACGCCATGGGCGGCGTCGACATGTACATCGAGCGCGACGTGAGGTCCGAGCACAAGAAGCCGGACGGCACGCCGCGTCCGGGCAACACCCGTGGTGAGGGCTACGTCGGCCCGCAGGCGGTCTACAAAAAGGGCAACCAGCACCTGAGTGGGTGGCAGGCGTTGGACTACGTCCGGCAGCGCTACCCGAAGAACGGCGTTCCGGACTCCGACTACGGGCGGCAGCGCCACCAGCAGCAGTTCGTCAAGGCCATGGTCGGCCAGGCGTTCAGCGCCGACGTGGTGTCCAATCCCATCAAGCTGGACAAGGTGCTCCGCGCCGCCGGGCAGTCGCTGATCTTCAACGGTCGGGGAAACAGCGTGGTCGACTTCGGGATCGCCCTGAAGGACATCCGCCCGAACACCATCGAGATGATCAAGCTGCCCGGTGGTGGCGTCTTCGACGGTAAGAAGTACCTGGGTGAGCAGTTCAAGGAAGGGGTCCCGGACTTCTTCACCGCCCTGCACAACGAGCAACTCGACCCGTTCCTGCTCGAGCACCCGGAATTCGTCAACAAGGCCAAGTAGTCCCGGCGTCGTTGTCCCCACCCGCGTTGGGCGCGCCGCGCCGTCAGGCTAGACTTTCGGCAATCCGTAGCCGCAGCAAGGAGACAGCGTGGCACAGCAGCTTCACGTCGAGCTCGTCGCCGTCGAGGAGAAGGTCTGGTCCGGTGACGCCGAGATGGTCGTCGCCCGGACGACCGAGGGCGAGCTCGGTGTCCTGCCGGGGCACGCGCCGCTTCTCGGCCAGCTCGCCGAGCCCGGCCAGGTGCGCATCAAGCTCGCCGGCGGTGAGCAGGTCGCCTACGAGGTGGCCGGTGGCTTCCTCTCGGTGAGCGCCGACGGTGTCACCGTGCTGGCCGAGAGCGCTACCCCGGTCTCCGCGCAGAGCCGCTGAGCCACACCGGGGATGGAGATCGTCGAAGGTTTCGGAATCGGCGTTGTCGTCATCCTCGGCGCGCTTCTGATCCTCTTCGTCCGGCGAGCTCTGGTCACCCGCAGCGGTGGCATCATCCGGCTCAGCGTCCGGGTCTCCACCATGCTCGACGGCCGTGGCTGGTCGCCCGGCTTCGGTCGGTTCGTCGGTGACGAGCTGCGCTGGTACCGCATGTTCAGCTTCGCCATCCGGCCCAAGCGGGTGCTCTCCCGTAAAGGGCTGGCCGTGGAGCGCCGCCGGTTGCCCGAAGGTCAGGAACGGTTCTCCATGCCGGCCGACTGGGTGATTCTCCGCTGTACCAGTCACCACGCACCGGTGGAGATTGCCATGGCGCGATCGACAGTTACCGGTTTTCTCTCTTGGCTCGAGGCCGCCCCTCCGGGGGCGGTCTCGCCGCGTATGGCCTCCCAGGACTGGCCTGCTGCCTGATCTGCTCTTCGATGGTTGCTCTTTCGGGTTGCCCCGGAAACCCGTCCGCCACGCCGTGCGTCGTTCCGGCGTGGTTATCAATCCCCTGCCGTTGCCTGAGAAAGTCGAGTCTCGCCTGTTCAGTGGCCGGGCGCGGTGATCGACTCGGGTTTCTTGAAACCGTGGTGTCCTGGTGGCCAGGATGGCCCGACTTCATGGAACCCGAGTCGATCTAGACACTGAACCGTCAGGAGGTCAGCCCTGGCCGTGGCGGGGCGCCGGAGGACGAGTCGGCCTTGGCGACGCGTGGCAGCGGTCAGATCGGGAATCCCCCTCTTGACGTGGTGCGGAGTGCCGACGTTCAGCGCTTGCCGCCCGGCACCCATAGCACATCTCCTGCCGGATTTGCCGTTCTTGACAGGATAAAGAGCAGATCGGAGAGCCGGTTGAGATACTTTGCCGGGAGCGTGCTGGTTCGGTCCGGATCGTGGGCGACCAGCGCCCACGCCGCCCGTTCGGCACGCCGGGCGACGGTCCGCGCCACGTGCAGCAGCGCCGCGCCTGCGGTGCCGCCGGGGAGGATGAAGGAGTCGAGCTTGCTCAGGCGCGCGTTGTACTCGTCGCACCAGCCCTCCAGGCGCTCGACGTACTCCTCGGTCACCCGCAGCGGCGGGTACTTCGGCTCCGGCTCGACCGGGGTGGACAGGTCGGCGCCGACGTCGAACAGGTCGTTCTGCACCGACCCCAGCACGCCGCGAAGCTCCTCGTCGAGGTTTCCCAGCGCGAGCGCGACGCCGATCGCCGCGTTGCACTCGTCGACATCCGCGTACGCGGCGATCCGCGGATCGGTCTTCGGCACCTGCTCGTTGTTGCTCAGCCTGGTCATGCCGGCATCGCCGGCCTTGGTGTAGATGCGCGTGAGGTGGACGGCCATGACGCACAGCCTACGGATACCCGACCTGACGATCCCGGCGCGGCCGGACAGCACCGCCGGCTGGCCGGTGGTGGTGGGCCCCGGCGACGCCGGCGATCCGGCGGTCAACGACGTCGACGTCATCCGGGTCCGCGGTGACGCCCGACTGGCCGGCACCGTGCACGTGGTCGGTGCCAAGAACTCGGCGTTGAAGCTGATGGCGGCGGCGCTGCTCGCCCCCGGCCGCAGCGTGATCACCAACGTGCCCCGGATCACCGACATCGCGATCATGGGGGAGGTGCTGCGCCGGCTGGGCTGCGACGTCCAGTTCGACGCGGATGACCCGGTCGACCCGATGGTCGCTCGTGGTGGCGTGGCCCGGTCCCGGTCGGTGACGATCGACGTACCCGAACAGCCGGGCGCGGAGGCCGACTACGACCTGGTCCGCCGGTTGCGCGCGTCGATCTGCGTGCTCGGCCCGCTGCTGGCGCGCCGGGGGTACGTGCGGGTGGCCCATCCCGGCGGCGACGCGATCGGGTCGCGGGGGTTGGACATGCACATCTCCGGGCTGACCCGGATGGGCGCCGAGATCTCCGGTGAGCACGGGTTCGTCATCGCGTCCGCCCCGCACGGGCTGCGTGGCGCGGACATCATGCTGGACTTTCCCAGCGTCGGCGCCACCGAGAACCTGGTGATGGCGGCGGTGCTGGCCCAGGGCACCACGATGATCGACAATGCGGCGCGCGAGCCGGAGATCGTCGACATCTGCACGATGCTCAACCAGATGGGCGCGCGCATCGCCGGCGCGGGCACGTCCACGTTGCGGATCACCGGTGTGCCCGGTCTGCGCCCGGTGCGCCACGCCACGGTGGGGGACCGGATCGTTGCCGGCACCTGGGCGTTCGGCGCGGCGATGACCCGGGGCGACGTGACGGTGACCGGGCTGGACCCGGCCTTCCTGGAGGTCGCGCTGGACAAGGTGGTCGCCGCCGGCGGGCTGGTGGAGACGCGGGGGGACGGCTTCCGGGTACGGATGGACGAGCGGCCCCGGGCGGTGGACGTGGTGACGCTGCCGTACCCCGGCTTCGCCACCGACCTGCTGCCGATGGCGATCGGGCTGGCGGCGGTCAGTGACGGCGCGTCGCTGATCACCGAGAACATCTTCGACGGCCGGTTCATGTTCGCCAACGAGATGATGCGGCTCGGCGCGGACATCAAGACCGACGGGCATCACGCCGTGGTCCGGGGACGGGACCGGCTCTCCGGCGCCCCGGTGCGGGCCACCGACATCCGTGCCGGCGCGGGGCTGATCATCGCCGGGCTCTGCGCGGACGGGGTCACCGAGGTTTCCCACGTGCATCACGTCGACCGGGGCTACCCGGACTTCGTGGCCGACCTGCGGGCGCTCGGGGTGGCTGTCGAGCGGGGCACCACGCCGGAGGAGCCGGCGCTGGAGATCTGAGGTCGGCTCTCAGCGACCCGTCCCGACCGCCACTTAGCCATCGTTCAGGCTCGCCGACTAGGGTGCAGGCAGGCACTCAATCGCAGCGAGGGAGAAGCAGATGGCGGGTCGACTCGCGGTCGTCGGGGCCGGGCTGATGGGCTCCGGCATCGCCCAGGTGGCGGCGCAGGCGGGCTGGCAGGTGACGCTGCGCGACCTGGACGACGCGGCCACCACCCGGGGTCTGGGCGGCATTCGGAAGTCACTGGAGAAGTTCGCCGAGAAGGGCAAGATCGAGGCGTCCGAGGCCGAGGCGACGCTGGCGCGGATCACCCCGACCACCGACCTGGAGGCGGCGGCGGACGCGGACATCGTGGTCGAGGCGGTCTTCGAGCGCCTGGAGATCAAGCACGAGGTGTTCCGTGCCCTGGACAAGATCTGCAAGTCGGACGCGGTGCTCGCCACCAACACGTCGGCCATTCCGGTCACCCAGATCGCCGCGGTGACCGAGCGGCCCGAGGCGGTCGTCGGCACCCACTTCTTCTCCCCGGTGCCGATGATGCAGCTCTGCGAGCTGGTTCGCGGCTACAAGACCACCGACGCCACCCTGGACACCGCGCGGGCCTTCGCCGAGGAGATCGGCAAGACGGTCGTGGTGGTCAACCGGGACATCGCCGGTTTCGTCACCACCCGGCTGATCTCCGCCCTGGTGATGGAGGCGGTCAAGCTGGTCGAGTCCGGCGTGGTGTCGGCGGAGGACCTGGACACCGCCTGCCGGCTGGGCTTCGGGCACGCCATGGGCCCGCTGGCCACCACCGACCTGACCGGCGTGGACGTGCTGCTGCACGCCTCGAAGAACATCTACACCGACACGGCCGACGAGAAGTTCTTCCCGCCGGAGCTGCTCCAGCGGATGGTCACCGCCGGTGACCTGGGCCGCAAGACCGGCAAGGGCTTCTACACGTACTGAGGTGTGGCGGCCGGGGCGGTCAACCGCCCCGGCCGGCCGCTCAGCCGTCGCGCTTGGTGGTCCAGCGGAAGGTGGTCAGGCAGACCACCAGGCCGATCACGCACCACAGGGCGAGCACCAGCGCCACCCGGCCCAGCTCGAACGACCCGCCCGGCTCCTGGGCGCCGAAGCTTTCCGGTAGGAAGACCGCCCGCAGCCCCTGGCACATCCACTTGAGCGGGAACAGCGCCGCCACCTGCTGCATCCAGGTGGGCAGGTCGGTGAAGACGAAGAACACCCCGGAGATGAACTGAAGGATCAGCGAGACCGGGGTGACCACCGCCGAGCCGCTGCGGGCGGTGCGGGCCAGCGACGAGATGGCGATGCCGGACAGGGTGCACGCGGTCACCCCGAGCACGGCGACCCAGCCGAAGGTAAGCCACTTCCCGGCGGTGCCCGGCAGGTCGAGGTCGAACAGCGCCACCGCGAAGGCCAGCAGCAGCGCCGTCTCGGCGATGCCGATCACGATCACCATGATCACCTTGCCGGCGAACCAGACCCACTTCGGCATCGGCGTGCCCCGGTAGCGCTTGAGCACGCCCCGATCCCGTTCGACGGGGATCCAGATACCGAGGTTCTGGAAGCTCACCGTCATCAGGCCGGTCGCGATCATGCCGGTGATGAAGTACTGGGTGAACTTCACTCCGCCGCCGATCGTCCCGTCGAAGATCGACGCGAAGATCAGGATCATGATGACCGGGAACCCCATCGTGAAGACGACGGACTCCCGGCTGCGCAGGAACTGGGTGATCTCCAGTCGGCCCTGGCGCAGGGCGAGCGCGCCGGCGCCCGGCCGCCGGCCGCGGGTCGCGGTGACCGGCGTCGCCGGCTTCGTCGTGGTCGTCATCGCGAGTGTCCGATCATCGTGAGGTAGACGTCCTCCAGGGTCGGCCGGGTCACCGTGAGACCGGGGACCTCACCGCCGTGGCGCGCGGCGAGGTCGGCCACGAAGGCCGTCGGCGTCGCGGTCTGCGCGCTCTCCACTGTCCCTTCCGGGGTACGCCAGGCAACCGTGGCGAGGGCCTCCTGTCGATTGCCCAGCCGGTTGGGAGCGGCCACCTCCACCAGTCGACCGCCGGCGATCACGCCGACCCGGTCGGCGAGGGCCTCGGCCTCGTCCAGGTAGTGGGTGGTGAGCACGATGGTGGTGCCGGCGGCGGCGAGGTCGCGGATCAGCTCCCAGAACTCGCGGCGGGCCTCCGGGTCGAAGCCGGTGGTCGGCTCGTCGAGGAAGAGCAGCTCCGGTCGGCCGATGATGCCCAGCGCCACGTCCAGGCGGCGCTTCTGCCCGCCGGAGAGGGTGTGCGTCCGGGCCTTCGCCTTGCCGGCCAACCCGACCCGCTCGATCACCTTCGCCGGGTCGTCGGCGTCGGCATAGAAGCCGGAGAAGTGCCGAATCACCTCGGCCACTGTCAGCTCGTCGAACTCGCCGGTGCCCTGGAGCACGATGCCGACCCGGGAGCGCCAGTCGATGTCCGGGTGGGCCGGGTCCG
The DNA here is from genome assembly GCF_054462275.1 of Micromonospora sp. SD19. NCBI lineage: Bacteria > Bacillati > Actinomycetota > Actinomycetes > Micromonosporales > Micromonosporaceae > Micromonospora > Micromonospora sp. SD19. The sequence goes on along the minus strand of NZ_JBTLMN010000008.1, from coordinate 199,974 downwards.
CGCCGAGCACGGAGACCTCGCCGGCATCCCGGTGCCGGTAACCCTCCAGGATCTCCACGGTGGTGGTCTTGCCGGCGCCGTTCGGGCCGAGCAACGCGAACACCTCGCCGCGGTGCACGTCGAGATCCACGCCCGCCACCGCTACGTTGTCGCCGTACGCCTTGCGCAGCCCTCGTACGGAGATGGCCAGCTCGTCATCCATGCCGTCCAGTGTGCGTCCTGACCCGGCCCGCATGGTGCCCGGGGTGTGGCGGTCCGCGCCACTGCGGGAACTTGACACCCGGACGTCCCCGACATGGACCTGTGTGGTTTTGCACAGCCCTTTTTACTGAACGGTAACTTAGACTCCGGCCATGGATGAGACGGCATTCCCGGGGCGGCTGCCCGAGCGGGACCGCCCGTGGGTGATGCGCACCTACGCCGGCCACTCGTCGGCAGCGGCGACCAACGCCCTCTTCCGCCGCAACCTGGCGAAGGGGCAGACCGGGCTCTCGGTCGCCTTCGACCTGCCCACCCAGACCGGGTACGACCCGGACCACGAACTCGCCGCCGGTGAGGTCGGACGGGTCGGTGTGCCGGTGGCCCACCTCGGCGACATGCGGGCGCTCTTCGACGGTCTCCCGCTCGCCGACACGAACACCTCGATGACCATCAACGCCCCGGCGATGTGGCTGCTCGCCCTGTACGGCACCGTCGGGCTGGAGCAGGGCGCCGACCTGACCCGCTGCGCCGGCACCACCCAGAACGACATCATCAAGGAGTACCTGTCCCGGGGCACCTACATCTTTCCGCCGGCGGCGTCGCTGCGGCTCACCGCCGACGTGGTGGCGTACACGCTGCGCGAGATGCCCCGGTGGAACCCGGTCAACATCTGCTCGTACCACCTGCAGGAGGCCGGCGCCACGCCCGTGCAGGAGGTCGGCTTCGCGCTGGCCACCGCGGTCGCCGTGCTCGACGCGGTCCGCGACTCCGGCCAGGTGCCCGCCGAACGGATGGGCGACGTGGTCCAGCGGATCTCGTTCTTCGTCAACGCCGGGGTGCGCTTCGTCGAGGAGATCGCCAAGATGCGCGCGTTCGGCGTGCTCTGGGACGAGATCACCCGGGACCGGTACGGGGTCACCGACGCCCGACAGCGGCGGTTCCGCTACGGCGTGCAGGTCAACTCGCTCGGCCTCACCGAGGCGCAGCCGGAGAACAACATCCAGCGCATCGTGCTGGAGATGCTCGGCGTGACGATGTCCCGTGACGCCCGGGCCCGGGCGGTCCAACTGCCCGCCTGGAACGAGGCGCTCGGCCTGCCCCGCCCCTGGGACCAGCAGTGGTCGCTGCGGATGCAGCAGGTCCTGGCGTACGAGTCGGATCTGCTCGAATATCCCGACCTCTTCGCCGGCTCGCACGTGATGACCGCGCTGGTCGACGACATCGTCACCGGGGCGCGGACCGAGCTGGACAAGGTGCTGGAACTGGGCGGTGTCGTCGCCGCCGTGGAGACCGGCTACCTCAAGAGCGCGCTGGTCGCCTCGCTGGCCGACCGTCGTCGCCGGATGGAGTCCGGTGCCGATGTGGTGGTCGGGGTCAACAGGTACACCGAGACCGAACCCTCGCCGCTGACCGCCGCCGGTGCGGGCGCCGTCGAACAGGTCGATCCCGCCGTCGAGGCGGCCGCCGTGGATGGCGTACGCCGGTGGCGGGCCGACCGGGAGGCGGCAGTGGTCGACGCGGCGCTGACCCGGCTCCGCGCGGACGCCGCGACCACCGCCAACCTGATGCCGGCGACACTGGAGTGCGTGCGGGCCGGGGTGACCACCGGCGAGTGGGCCGGCGCGCTGCGCCAGGTCTTCGGCGAGTACCGGGCACCGACCGGCCTGGCCGGTGCGACCGGTGGCGGCGGGGAGCCGGGTCTCGCGGCGGTCCGTGAGCGGGTCACCGCCACCGCTCGGGAGCTGGGCAGCGGCCGGCTGCGGCTGCTGGTCGGCAAGCCCGGCCTGGACGGGCACTCCAACGGTGCGGAACAGATCGCGGTACGTGCACGCGACGCCGGCTTCGAGGTGGTCTACCAGGGCATCCGGTTGACCGCGGGGCAGATCGTGGCCGCCGCGGTGGAGGAGGACGTCGACCTGGTCGGGCTCTCCGTGCTCTCCGGGTCGCACCTGGCCGCCGTGCCCGCGGTGCTCGACGGGCTGCGCGCCGCCGGACGGGCGGACCTGCCGGTGGTGGTGGGCGGCATCATCCCGGCCGGTGACGCGGACACCCTGCGGGCGGCCGGGGTCGCCCGGGTCTTCACGCCGAAGGACTTCGCCCTCACCGGCATCATCGACGACCTGGTGACGGTCATCCGTCGCGCCAACGACCTGCCCTGATCACTCGTCACCCCGGCGGGCCGGCGCGGGTCAGCGGCCGGCGTAGGTCATGCAGTCGGCCATGTCGTTGTCCGGGCCGACCCTGATCGACGACGCGTGGCACTCCAACTGCTCGTTGTGCCGGCAGTCGGCGCGCTGGCAGGCGCCGACCTGCGCGATCAGGCTCTCCACACCGCCCTGCACCGGCGACTCGACGAAGGTGTGGCAGTGCGCGTGATCCATGCTGCCGATCGTGATCGCGAAGGCGTGGCAGTCACCTGACCTGTTGTACGCGCAGGCGGCGACCACGCATTCCTGGACTCGGGGCATCTCCAACGCTGCGGTCATGCCGACCTCCTCTAGGCTCCTGCCCCGATACTAGGCTTTTGTCGGCCTGACGAACCCCGGTACGGCGAGCCCGCCCGCCGTCAGACGCGGAAGCCGGCGGCGCGGGCAGCCTCCCGTTCACGACGTCGTTCGCCACGTCGGCGGATGAACCAGAAGATGAAGAAGGCCAGGCCGACCAGGAAGACGAGCACCAGCACCGGCAGGATGATCGCCACCAGGGAAACCACCACACTGGTGGCGTCCTCGGCGGTGCTGGCCACCGGGGCGCCGAAACCGGCGGTGGCCGCGTTGACGACGGGCCGGGCCGCCGACTTGAGCAGGTGCACGCCCAGCGCCAGCAGTACGCCCGTGACGACCGGCACCCACTGGTGGGACGAGAAGAAGCTGCCCGGGTCGCTGACCGTCACCGTCTCCGACGAGGAGCCGGCACCGAAGGCCAGGCCACCGGCGGTGGGTCGGACCACTGTCTGCACCACGTCGTTGATGTGGTCGACCACTGGCACCTTGTCCGCCACCACCTCCACGGCGAGCAGTACGGCCATGATGACGATGACCCAGCCGTTGCCGAGCCAGGTCCAGCCGCTGGGCAGGTCGATCAGGTCGGTGTAGCGGCCGAGCAGACCGAGGATGAGCAGGGGTATGTAGGCGTTCAGCCCCGCCGAGGCGGCGAGACCGGTGCCGGTGAGGACTTCGAACACGATCTCAGCATCGCATCGACGCGCCAGTGCCGCTCGCTGGCGACCGGTGGGTGCTCGGCTACCCTCGTCGGGTGCGGTTGGTCATTGCGAAGTGCTCGGTGGACTACGTCGGACGGCTCTCGGCTCACCTGCCGCTGGCCACCCGGTTGCTGATGGTGAAGGCGGACGGGTCGGTGTCCATTCACGCCGACGACCGGGCGTACAAGCCGTTGAACTGGATGAGCCCACCCTGCCGGCTGGAGGAGGCCCCCGGGGTGTGGCGGGTCGTCAACAAGGCCGGCGAGGAGCTGCGGATCACCCTGGAGGAGATCTTCCAGGACACCTCGTACGAGTTGGGGGTGGATCCGGGTCTGCGCAAGGACGGGGTGGAGGCGCACCTGCAGGAGTTGCTGGCCGCCAACCCGAGTGCCCTGGGTGAGGGGTTCACCCTGGTCCGCCGCGAGTACATGACGGCGATCGGCCCGGTGGACCTGCTCTGCCGGGACGCCAACTCCGGTTCGGTGGCCGTCGAGGTCAAGCGGCGTGGCGACATCGACGGGGTGGAGCAGCTGACCCGCTATCTGGAGTTGATGAACCGCGACCCGCTGCTCAGCCCGGTCGTCGGGGTCTTCGCCGCTCAGGAGATCAAGCCGCAGGCCCGGGTGCTCGCCACCGACCGGGGCATCCGCTGTGTGGTGGTGGACTACGACAAGCTGCGCGGCATCGTGAAGGACGAGCTGACCCTCTTCTGACCCTCGGCGCCTTAGGGCCTGTTTCGTAGGAACTGGCCGGCCTGCGGCGGGCCCGGACGACGACCGGCGGCGTTGCGGTTTCGTCCGGGTACAACACCGGTATCCGGACGAAACCCCGCCTTGCCGGATCGCCGCCCGGACTCCGCCTCGGCTCGACCGCCCCTACGAAACAGGCCCTACCCGTTGCGCACCGCGATCAGCGACTTTGGCAGGCCGAACACCCGCTCCACCAGCATGGTGGAGTCGGGGAAGTAGTGCCGCATCTGCGAGCGGTCCAACAACTCGGTCCAGAGCACCTGGTGGATGGCGGCGTCGTGGCTGCGGGTGGGCTTGTGCCCCAACGGCCAGCGGCGGGCGAACGCGGTGCGCAGCCGGACCGGCAGGAACTGCATGCCCGGCGCGATCCAGTGTGGCTCGATGGGGAAGTAGCGGTAGGGCGTCTGCACCCAGTGCCGGTCGGCAAGGGAGCGGGCGGCGGCGGCGAAGCGGATCCGGCGTTCGTGCCCGCCCACGTGCTCCAGCACGGAGTTCGAGAAGACCAGGTCGTAGCTGCCCTTGACGAGGTGCGGGGGCAGGTCGCAGGCGTCGGCCTGCTCGACGTGGGCCCAGTCCGGGACGACGGTGGGCGGCGACTCCAGGTTGACGACTGTCACGCGGGCCGGCCGGACGGTGGCACGGTGCCAGGTGCCGAGCCGGCCACCGAGATCGACGACGTGCATGTCGCCGATGTCCGGGAAGGTGCGCGCCAGCCAGTCCGAGCGGTGCCGACGCCGTCGGGCGCTCCACGACTGGTCACTGTCGACAAGGCGGTAGCGCAATCGATTGGGGCCCATTTAACGCAATGTACCGCCGCGACCACGGCGTATAAACATGTGGATACGCCGATCCTTCTTGATGATCGGTTATCCGACACTTACCTCCCGTACATGACCTTGATGGCCTTGACGAGCCGGGCCACGTCGGTGGGGGTGCGGTCGAAGGTCATCGACGGCAGCAGCGACCGGGCGCGGCGTCGGGTGATCGCCTTGGTCCGACCGAACTCACGCAGGCCGTCCTCCCCGTGGATCCGGCCGAAACCGGAGTCACCGACACCGCCGAACGGCAGGGTGGACATGCCGGCGAAGGTCAGCGTGGAGTTGATCGACGCCATCCCGGAGCGCAGCCGCCGGGCGATGGACACCGCGCGCCGCCGGCCGAAGACCGAACCACCGAGGCCGTACGACAGGGCGTTGGCGCGGGTGACGGCCTCGTCGGCGTCGCGGACCCGGCTGATGGTCAGCGTGGGGCCGAAGGTCTCCTCGCGGACCGCGGCCGAGTCCTCCGGGACGTCCACCAGCACTGTGGGGTGGACGTACGGCGGCTGCACGGCGCTCGGGCCGCCGAGCACGGCGCGCCCACCGGACGTGATCGCGGCGTCGATGTGCCGACGGATCACGTCGATCTGCTGGGGCATGGTGATCGGGCCGATGTCGGTGCCCTGCGGCCCGACCGTCAGCCGACCGGCGCGGGCCACCACCTTGTCGACGAAGGTGTCGAAGACGGCGTCGACCGCGTACACCCGCTCGATGCCGATGCAGGTCTGCCCCGCGTTGGTCATGCCGCCCCAGACGCACGCCTCGGCGGCGGCGTCCAGGTCGGCGTCGCTGTCGACGATCATGGCGTCCTTGCCGCCGCCCTCGATGAGCACCGGGGTCAGCGACTCGGCGCAGGCGGCCATCACCTTGCGGGCGGTGGCGGTGGAGCCGGTGAAGGCCAGCTTGTCGACGCCGGAGCGGCACAACGCGGCGCCCACGTCGCCCTGCCCGTGCACGGCGGTGAACACCGGCTGCTCGGGCACCACCTCGGCGAAGCTGTCCACCAGCCACTGGCCGACGGCCGGGGTGTACTCGCTCGGCTTGAGCACCACGCCGTTACCGGCGGCGAGGGCGTACGCGGCGGAGCCGATGGGCGTGAAGACCGGATAGTTCCACGGCCCGATGACGCCGACCACCCCGTACGGCTGGTATTCGAGGTGCCCGGAGAACTCGGCGAGGATGAGCCGGGACCGCACCCGGCGTGGGCCGAGCACGCGCCCGGCGTTACGGGCGGCCCAGTCGATGTGCTCGATCGCGGTGACGATCTCGACGATGGCGTCGGCGACCGGCTTTCCGCCCTCGACGTGCACCAACTCGGCCAACTGCTCGATGCGCGTGGCGAGCAGGGCGCGCCAGCGCAGCATCCGCTGACGGCGGCCGGTGAAACCCAGGCTGGCCCACCACTCGCCGGCGGCGCGGGTGCGGGCGACGGCCTGCCGTACGTCGGCGTCGGTGGCGACCGGGAAGCGACCGGCCTCGACGCCGGTCGCCGGGCTGGTGGAGACCAACTGACCCGCTTCGATGACCGGAACGCCCGGGATATGCACTGCCGTCATGGCGGAAGTCTAGACCCGAGGATTACTCACCGGTAGGGTCGCCGATTCGGGGCCGGGGGGCCGGCGTCGCACCAACCCGGCCGATCGTTGATCAGTGCAGGTCAGCGTGGTGGTGGCGAACGCGGCCCGCCCGAATCGTCGAACGGCAGGTGGCCGGGAGGTGACGAGAGGCTGACCGGCCGGTCGGTATTGACGACTACCGTCTGATGGCAAGCTGACGCGCGGAGTGACGGTGTGGGGTGGAGGGCTGACTGTCCATGGAGGAACATCCGGAACTGATGCCGCTGTTGACGGTCGCGGGTGGGCCGATGCGCGGCGCGAGTTTTCGTATGCGAGCCGAGATACAGGTGATCGGCCGAGCGCCGACCGGCCAGGTGGTCATCAACGACCCGCACCTGAGCCGTCGCCACGCCGAGGTGTGGCTGGCGCCGGAAGGGCCGTCCCTGCGGGACCTCGGCTCGACAAACGGCACCTGGCTCAACGACCGGCGGATCACCGAGGTGGAACGACTCTCCGACGGTGACGTGATCCGGCTGGGCCGTACCGAACTGCGCCTGTTCGACCCCGGGGTGGCGCTCACCGACCCGGTGGGGCTCAGCTTCGGCCCGTCCCGGCGCGACGTCCGGCCGACAGTGCCGCTGCCCCTGGCCACACCACCGGGCACCCGCCGCTGACCGCCTGGCGGTCAGCCACACCGGGCCGCCGCGCTGGATGGCGATCCGACACCTGGACCGGCGCGAACACCCGTGGCAGCATGCCGCGGATGGAAACCGAGCAGCGGATCGTGACGGCGAACGGCATCACCCAGGCGGTACGGGTGGCCGGTCCGCCGGACGGCGCGCCGGTGCTGCTGATCCACGGCAACTGCTCGTCCGCGCTGTTCTGGGAGCCGCTGGTCCGCCGGCTGCCATCGACGCTACGGGTGGTCGCCCCCGACCTGCGGGGGTACGGCGACTCCGCGACCGCTCCGGTGGACGCCACCCGGGGCCTGCGGGACTTCGCCGACGACGTCGCCGCCCTGCTGGCCGACCCCACGCTCTTCGCCGCCGACGCGCGCCCGGTGGTGGTCGGGCACTCCCTCGGCGGCGGGGTGGCGATGAGCCTGCTGGTCGACCACCCGCACCGGGTGGGGGCGTTGCTGCTCGCCGCGCCGGTCTCCCCGTACGGCTTCGGCGGCACCCGCGACCTGACCGGCACGCCGACCACCCCCGACTTCGCCGGCACCGGCGCGGGCACCGCGAACCGGGACTTCGTGGCCCGACTCGCCGCCCGTGACCGGAGCGCCGACGCGCCGGCCAGCCCGCGCGCCGTCCTGCGAAGCACCTATGTGGCCGATCCCGCCTCGCTCGGCGCGGACGAGGAACTGCTGCTGGACACCGTGCTCTCCACAGCGACCGGGGACGACAACTACCCGGGCACGGCGGTGTCGTCGGAGAACTGGCCGGGCACCGCGCCGGGGGAGCGCGGCGTGCTCAACGCGCTCGCGCCGACCTGGTTCCGGCTCGCCGACGACCTGGTGGCCGTCGCCGAGAAACCGCCGGTCACCTGGGTACGCGGCGACGCCGACGTCATCGTCTCGGACACCTCGCTGTTCGACCTGGCGTACCTCGGGTCGCTGGACCTGGTGCCCGGCTGGCCCGGCGCGGACGCCTGCCCGCCGCAGCCGATGGTCGGCCAGACCCGGGCGGTGCTCGACCGGTACGCGGCGGCCGGCGGGGCGTACCACGAGGTGGTGCTGCCCGCCTGCGGACACAGCCCGCACCTGGAGCGCCCGGCGGAGTTCGTCGCCGAGTTGTTGGCCCTGACCAGCGGGTCGACCGCCTGACCGACGGCCCGACGGTCGGCCGGAAAGCAGCGCCGTGCCGTGGGTGAAATATGCCACGGCGTCTCGACAACTCACCGTCACGTGGCAGACTCGCGCGCATAACCTTAGCGGCCGTTCAGTGGTCGTGCGGAGTCTCTGGGGAGGCCGGTCGTGGCGCGCGAGTTCAGCACCGTAGGCGTGGTCGGGCTGGGCACCATGGGTGCTGGCATCGTCGAGGTCTTCGCCCGCAACGGCATCGACGTGGTGGCCGTGGAGATCTCCGCACCCGCCCTGGAACGCGGCCGGGCCACCCTGAAGGGCTCCACCGACCGGGCGGTCGCCAAGGGCAAGCTCGCCGAGGCGGACCGCGACGCCCTGCACGAGCGGGTGCACTTCGCGGTCGGGCTGGACGCGCTGCACTCCGTCGACCTGGTCATCGAGGCGGTGCCCGAGCACCTGGACCTCAAGCAGCGGATCTTCGCGGAGCTGGACCGGGTCTGCCGCCCCGACACGATCCTCGCCACCAACACCTCGTCGCTGAGCGTCACCGAGATCTCGGTGGCCACCAGCCGACCCAACCAGGTCATCGGCATCCACTTCTTCAACCCGGCCCCGGTGATGAAGCTGGTCGAGGTGGTCCGCACCGTCGTCACCGCGCCCGAGGTGGTCGCCGACGTGGAGGCGCTCTGCGCCCGGCTCGGCAAGGTCGACGTCACCATCAACGACCGGGCCGGCTTCATCGCCAACGCGCTGCTCTTCGGCTACCTCAACCACGCCGTCGGCATGTTCGAGTCGCACTACGCGACCCGGGAGGACATCGACGCCGCGATGAAGCTCGGCTGCGGCCTGCCGATGGGCCCGCTGGCGCTGATGGACCTCATCGGTCTGGACACCGCGTACGAGATCCTCGACACCATGTACCGGCGCGGCGGGCGGGACCGCCGGCACGCCCCGGTGCCGCTGCTCAAGCAGATGGTGACGGCGGGACTGCTCGGCCGGAAGTCCGGCCGGGGCTTCTACACCTACGAGCGGCCCGGCTCCCCGGTGGTCGTACCGGATGAGGCGACGCCGCTGGCCACGGAGTCGGCGCTCGCCGACGGGGCTCGCGCCATCGCGAAGGTGGGCGTGGTGGGTTCCGGGACGATGGCCACCGGGATCATCGAGGTGTTCGCGAAGGCCGGCTACGAGGTCGTCTCGGTCACCCGCGGCGCGGAGAAGTCCGCGAAGGTCTGTGAGGCGGTGAAGACCTCGCTGAACAAGGGCGTGGTGCGCGGCAAGCTCGCCGAGGCCGACCGGGACGCCGCGCTGGGCCGGATCAGCTGGTCCGCCACGCTCGACCACCTCGCCGACGTCGACCTGGTGGTCGAGGCGGTCGTCGAGGAGTTGAGTGTCAAGAAGGCCCTCTTCGCCAGCCTCGACGAGATCTGCAAGCCGGGCGTCGTGCTGGCCACCACCACCTCGTCGCTGCCGGTGATCGACGTGGCGATGGCCACCCAGCGGCCGGCCGACGTGGTGGGGCTGCACTTCTTCAATCCGGCGCCGGTCATGCCGCTGGTCGAGGTCGTCCGCACCATCCGCACCTCCCCGGAGGCCACCGCCACCGCCCGCGCCGTCTGCGCCGCCCTCGGCAAGACCGGCGTGGTCTGCGGCGACCGGTCCGGGTTCATCGTCAACGCGCTGCTCTTCCCGTACCTGAACGACGCGGTGAAGATGCTGGAGGCCAGCTACTCCACGGCCGACGACATCGACCACGCCATGAAGCTGGGCTGCGGCTACCCGATGGGCCCGTTCGAGCTGCTGGACGTGGTGGGGCTGGACGTCTCCCTGGCCATCCAACGCGAGCTGTACCTGGAGCTGCGCGAGCCGGGCTTCGCGCCCGCGCCGCTGCTGGAGCACCTGGTCACCGCCGGCTATCTGGGCCGCAAGACCCGCCGCGGCTTCCGCGACCACTCACACCGCTGACCGGGTCAACGCTCGCGGGCGCTGGGCGCGTCTGCAGGGTGTGACCTTCGAGGAGTACGTCAGCAGCCGGGGTCCGGCGCTGGTCCGGCTCGCCCGGCTGCTGACCGGTGACGAGCACCGGGCCGAGGACCTTGCCCAGGACGTGCTGTCCCAGGCGTACGTGCAGTGGCGCCGGATCGCCCGTGCCGACCGTCCGGACGTGTACGTGCGCCGGATGCTGGTCAACGCCAACATCTCCTGGTGGAGGCGACGGTCCAGCCGGGAACTGGTCGTCGACACCTTCGCCGAGCGGGCGCACCGGGGCGACCTGGGCGGCGAAGCGGCCGACCGGGACGAGATGTGGCGGCTGATCCTGGGCCTGCCCGACCGTCAGCGGGCGGTCCTGGTGCTGCGCTACTACGAGGACCTCGACGACGCGACGATCGCGCAGATCCTGAACTGCTCGCCGGTCACCGTCCGTACCCACGCGATGCGGGCGCTCGCCAACCTCCGGGAGCGCTGCGGTGCCCCGGCCAGCAACGGGAGCCGACCGTGACAGACCTCGACGAGCGGATCATCTCTACCCTGCGGAAGCACGCCGAGGGTCAGGTGGACATCAGCCGGTTGACCAGCGGGGCGGTTGCCCGGGGCCGGGCCCGGCGGATGCGGCGACGGGCCGCGGTGGGCGGGACGGCGCTCGGCGTGGTGACCGTGCTCGGCCTCGGCGTGGCGGGCGGCGGTGGGCTGCCCGTGCGGGTGCCGTGGACGGGGGCGAAACCGGCAGACCAGGCGGCCACGCCGGCGGCGGCCCCCGGGGTGCCGGGGGCACTCACCCGGCCTGATCTGGTCGGAAAGGACCCTGGTCTGCTGCACTTCGGCGTCGACCCGGCTCACGCCCGCTACCTGAGCTGGCGGTCGGCGGCCGGCCTGGAGAGCGCCCAACTGGATCTCGGCGGTGCGGCGCCGGTCAGTTTCTCCCTCGCCCGCAGCGCCGCCGTCGCCGAGGAGGTCCACCTGGAGGGCGACAGGTACGTCCCGCAACCGGCGGACCCGCCCTACGACGGTCAGTTGAATCGGTTCTCCCTGGACGTGGCCGACAGTGACCCGATCTGGGTGCTGCGGTGGCAGCCGGTGCCCGGCCTCTTCGCCCGCCTGCGCACGGTGGCGCCCACCGACGCGGCGCTGCAGGCGGCCAGGAGCGCGCTGCGGCTGGATGTGGCGCACCGGTGCAGTGCCCCGATGCGGCTCGCCGCGATGCCGGCCGGGGCGTGGAGTGCCGGATGCGAGGTCACCGTGGCCAACCTCCCGGCCGCGCTGGACGTCTCGCTGGTCGTCAACGGGAGCGGGTTCCGCTCGATGGAGGTGCGGCTCCGATCCCCGCACAGCATCGTCGGTGACCGCCCAGAACCCAACGCGACGGCGGCCGGGCGGCCGGTCTACGTCGACCCGAAAGGCGAGACGATGGAGTTGCTCGACGTACCGAAGGCCCAAGTCACCGCCGGTTGGGGCCGGCCGAACGAGGGTTTCACCGAGGAGGACGCGGCGACGGTGCTGGGCGGGGTGCAGGTCGCCGAGCACCTGGACCGACCCACGACCTGGTGACCGCCCCGGGCGGCCGCACCCGCCGGACGTACGCTTGGTGACTGTGAGCCCCCGTCGCAACCGCCCTCGCCGGGACGAGAACGCCAACCTGGACGCCGACCGGGTCCGGCAGGGCGTCGCCTCGGTGCAGCAATGGACCGACGGCGCCTGGCAGGTACGCGGCATCGGCGCCGGCGCGTCGGTCAAGACGTACCGTTGCCCCGGTTGTGACCAGGAGATCCGACCCGGGGTGGCGCACCTGGTGGCCTGGCCGGCGGACGGCCTGGGTGACCTGACCGACCGGCGGCACTGGCACAGCGGCTGCTGGCGGGCCCGGGACCGGCGCGGCCCGGCGGTGCAGCGCGGCCGGGGCACCCCGCGCTACTGAGCTGGCGGGCCCGGGACCGGCGCGGCCCGGCGGTGCAGCGCTGCCCGGGCACCCCGCGCTACTGAGCTGGCCCACCGGGACGCCTCGCGCGTGCGGCCCGAGCGACCTGGGTCACCCTCTTCCCGCCTGGGCGGGCGGCGGCGGCGACTTCGCGACAGACTTGGGCGGTGAGCACAGCGATCCGCGCGTCGTCGATCCTGCCCGGCCGCCGGGAGGACATCGAGCTGCACACCGCCGACGGTCTGCGACTGGTCGGTGAGCTGGCCCTGCCGGCCGACCGGCCGCCGGTGGCCACCCTGGTCTGCCTGCACCCGCTGCCCACCCACGGCGGAATGATGGACAGCCACGTGTTCCGCAAGGCGGCCTGGCGGCTGCCCGCGCTGGCCGACCTGGCGGTGCTGCGGTTCAACACCCGGGGCACCAGCAGCGTGCGCGGCACCAGCGAGGGAGCCTTCGACGGCGCGGTGGGCGAGCGGTACGACGTGGCCGCCGCCATCGAGTACGCGGAGTTCGCCGAACTGCCCAACATCTGGCTCGTCGGCTGGTCGTTCGGCACCGACCTGGCGCTGAAGTACGGCTGCGACCCGGCGATCGCCGGGGCGATCCTGCTCTCCCCGCCGCTGCGCTTCTCCGCCCCGGAGGACCTGGCCACCTGGGCCAGTTCGGGTCGGCCGCTGGTGGCGCTGGTGCCGGAGTTCGACGACTACCTGCGCCCCACCGAGGCGGGGGAGCGGTTCGCCGCCGTGCCGCAGGCCGAGGTGGTCGGGGTCCCGGGTGCCAAGCACCTCTGGGTGGGCGACGCGGAGACGGTCCTCGATGAGATCGTCCGGCGGGTCAACCCGGCCGTCGAGGTGCCGCTGCCGACCACCTGGGACGGCCCGATGGAGGCCGGCGACGTCAGCGCGTACGCCGACCGTACGGTGGCTGCCTTCGCCGACACGCCCGTCCCCGGCCCGGCCGCCGGTCAGGCCGACTGACCCGGACGTCTCCCGCTCCCGGTCCCGGTCCCGGTCCCGGTCCCGGTCCCGGTCCCGGTCCCGGTCCCGGTCCCGGTCCCGGTCCCGGTCCCGGTCCCGGTCCCGGTCCCGGTCCCGCGCATCCTCGCGTGCCCGCACCAAGATCGTGCTCGATCCTGGTTGTAGTGGCATCAGAAGATGGCGAGGCCACTACTTCCGGGATCGAGCACGATCTCGGCGGGGCGGCGCGGGCCGGCGCGGGACCTGGGCGGCGTGGGACCTGGGCGGCGCGGGACGGGGCGGTGCGGGCAGCGCGGGGCGCGGCGGGCTGGCGCGGGGTGCGACCTCAGCGGCGTTGCTGGCGGGGCAGCACCACCTCGCGCAGGATCAGTTGCAGGGCGGCCACCGTGGGGATGGCGATCAGCGCGCCCACCACGCCCAGCAGTGACACCCCGAGCAGCGCGGCCAGCAGGGCGGCCACCTCGTTGACCTCCACCGAGCGCCGCATCACCTTCGGGTAGATGAGGTAGTTCTCCACCTGCTGGTAGATGAGGAAGAAGACCGCGCAGGCGATGCCGGTGGGCAGGTCGGCGGCGAAGCCGACCAGGCTCACGATCACCGCGCCGAGGGTGGCGCCGATCTGCGGGATCAGGTCGGTCACCGCGACGACCACGGCCAGCGCGAACGGGTACGGCAGGTCGACGATCAGCGCGAAGACGAAGGTGGTCGCGCCGGCCAGCACCGCGATGCTCAGCGCGCCGACCATGTAGGAGCCGACCTTTGCCAAAATTTCGTCACCGATCAGCTGCACCCGTTCCCTGCGCGACCGGGGCACCAACGAGTAGCCCAGCGAGCGCAACCGGTCGAAATAGGCCAGGAAGTAGATCGTCAGCACCAGCACGGTCAGCGTCCGGAACACCGTGCCGAAGATCAGTTGTGCGCCGCCCAGCACCCCGCCGAGCGCCCGCCCGACCGTCTGGGCGTTGGCGGCGTTCTGCACCCGCTCCACCACGTCGTACCGCTCCACCAGGTCATTGACCGTCGGGTTGCGGCGCAGCTCGTCGAGCAGGCTCGGGATCTGATCGATGAACTGCCCCGACTGGGTGACGATCGGCGGGACCAGCGCCACCACGCCGCCGCAGAGCAGCAACACCACTGTCAACGCCACCGCGGCCACCGCCAGGCCGTGCGGCACACCCCAGCGGCCCAGCCGGACCACCGCCGGGTTGAGACCGACAGCGAGGAAGAGCGCGATCACCACCAGCACCAGGATGCCGCCGGCATTGCGAATCCCCAGATAGAGGGTGTACGCCAGCAGCACGCCCAGCGCGCCGGTGAAACCGATCAGGAAACTGCTGCGGCGCAGTGGCCGCCCCGGCGTGCCGAACTTTCCGGACGGGACCGCGGGCGGCTCGTCCGGGTCGATCCCCGGGGCGGGAACCGGCACCGGCGGTGGCGTCTGCACCGGCTGCGGACTTGCCGCCCGCTGTGCTTGCGCTGCCTGCGGAGTTTCCGCTGGGTGCGGTGTTTCCGCCGGCTCGGGTGTTTGCGCCGGCTGCGGTGTTTGCGCTGGCGGGGGACCGGCGGTCACGTCCGGGTCGTCGCCAGCCGGGTCGTGCTGTGGCACCAGGGACCTCCCGGCTCAGGCCGTCGGACGACGGGCGACGACCACGAACGCCCGCCACGCGGCAGGCGCGAACACCAGCACCGGGCCGGTCAGGTCCATGAGGTCACGACTTCCTTCATCAGTTCGATCGACTGGCGGCGGGACAACCGCACCGTTTCTGATCATCTCCCCACGCGCCAGCAGCGTAGCCACCTCATGGTCGCCATCGACCACGCGACCGTCAATCCGGTGTGCCCCATGTGCCCCACCCAACCACCGTCAGAGCCCCCGGCCGGACTGAACGGTCCGGAAAGCCGACGACACCCGGATGTCGACCAGGCTCGTAGATCTTGGACAGTTTCCGTCACGTCCTGACGGAAACTGTCCAAGATCTGGTGGTGAGGCGGCGTCCCGGCGGTGAAGGCTGTTCAGATGCTGCCCGCCGACGACGCCGACGCCCTCGACTGGCTCGCCTTCGAGCAGGCGGGCGTGCTGACCACCGAGCAGGTCGCCGGGCTGCTCAGCGAGGGGCGGTGCGGGGCCGCATCCGCACCGGCCGATGGCGGTCGATCGGGCAGACGGTCGGCGACATCGCGGGCGGCGCACAGGCGCTCTCCGAGATCGATTTTCTGCGGCTGTGCCGCCGGCACCGGCTGCCCGCACCCGATCTCCAGGAACACCGGGTTGACGCGGCCGGCCGCAACCGCTGGCTGGACGCGTACTGGCGGAAGTGGCGGGTGCAGGTGGAGGTCGACGGGGCGCACCACATGGACGCCAGGCAGTGGGCGGCGGACATGCGTCGGCCGAACGACGTCTGGACCAGCGGCGACCGGATCCTGCGCTTCCCGGCCTGGCTGGTCCGTGCCCGCCCGGACGAGGTCGCCGACACCGTCCGCCGCGCTTTCGTAGCGGCCGGCTGGACCACCACCCCACCGCTGCGCCACCCAACGGCAAAGTGAAATCTTGGACACTTTCCGTCAACACCTGACGGAAAGTGTCCAAGATCTCGAAGCCTGGATGGGGCGGTCAGTCCTTGTCGAGGGTGACCTTGCTGGGCTTGGCGCTGCGCTCGTCGGTGGTCGGCTTACTGGGTCGCTTGCCGTTCTCGCCGGTGCTAGTGATCTTGGTGGGCTTGGCGCCCCGGCCACCCTCGCCCGGAACGGCGGCCACTGTCGGCTCCCCGTCCACCCCGGCGCTCGCCGTCCCACCGTCCAGGGTGGTCACCGGCTCGGCCACCGGCCGCGTCGTTGGCTGCCCCGACTCGTCCGCACTCGCGTTCACCGGTTGCCGGGTGTCGGCGGGCTCTGCCTTCAGCCCGGTGCCCGTACCCGACTCGCCCGGACCCGACCGGGCGCCGGTGCCGGCGGAAACGCTCACGCCGTCGTCCCCACCACCGGACAGGTCCGCGCTCGCGTCGGACGCCGCGTCCGGTGCGGTAGGGCCGTCGATCGGGCCGGCGACACTCTGCAACCGCAGCTCGGACATCTGACGCTGGAGCTCGTCGGACTCCTGCCGGGCCTTCCAGGTCTCCTGCCGCAGATCCGCGAGCTGCTGCTGGGCCTGGGCGATCTCCAGCATCACCTGGGCCAACTGCTGCCGGCCCGCCGCCGCCTCCTGCTGCGTCGCCGCCAGGTGCTGCTGGGTGGTGGCCAGGTGCTGCTGCGTGGTGGCCGCGTACTCCTCGAACTGCCGCCGGGACGCCGCGACATGCTCGTCGGCCTTGCGGCGCTTGTCGCCGGCCTCGGTCTCGGCCCGGCTCAGCAGCTCGGTGGCCTCCGCCTCGGACCGCTGGCGCAGCGCCGCCGCGTCCTGCTCGGCCGCCTGACGGATGCCGGCCGCACCCTGTTCGATCTCGTTCTTGCGGGCGGTGTACGCGGTCTCCAGCTCGTTCTTGCGGGTGGAGTACTCCGTCTCCAACTCGTCGCGGCGGGTGGTGAGGTCGCGCTCCAGCTCCTGCTGACGGCTGGTGAACGCGGCTTCCAGCTCCTGCTGGCGTGCCGCGTGCTGCTTGTCCAACTCGTCGCGGCGCTTGGCGAACTCCTGCTCGGCCGCGGACCGTCGCTGCGCCAGCTCCCGGTCGGCCGCCTCCCGACGGGAGTTGACCTCCTGTTCCACCCCGGCCCGCCACGCGCCCAGTTCCTGCTGGGTCTGCGCCCGGGTCTGCTGCACGTACGCCTCGGTCTCGGTGCGCATCCGCTGCACGTACGCCTCGGTCTCGGCGCGGCTGCGCTTCGCCGACTCGGTGGCCTGCGTCGTCAGCCGCTCGGCCTCCTGCTGCGCCTTGGCGCGGGTGGCCCGCCCGGCCATCGACGCGTCGTCGATGATCTGCTTGGCCTCCTGCTGCGCCTTGGCGTGGGTGGCCCGCCCGGCCTCGGTCGCGGTGTCGGTGAGCCGTTTGGCCTCCTGGAGGGCCTTGGCATGCACCTCCTTGGCCGCATCGCGCAGATCGCTGGCCTCCTGCCGGGCGTTGGCCAGCGTCTCGCGGGCCGTCTCGCGCAGCTTGGTGGCTTCCTGCTGGGCCCGGGTGTGGATCTCCTTGGCGGAATCCCGCAGCTGGGTGGCCTCCTGCTGGGCCTTCGCCAGCGCGTCCTGCGCCGCCTTGCGCAACTGCGCCGACTCGTCCTTGGCCGACCGCAGGGTTTCCTCCGCCTCGGCCCGCCGGGCGGCGCTGTGCCGCTCCTCCTCCGCGCGTCGGGCGGCGAGAGCGATCTCGAAGTCCTTCAGCGCCCGCGCGGCCTGCTCGCGGGCCTCCTCGATGATGTGCTCGGCGGCGGCGCGGCGGGCATCGAGCTCCCCATTGGCGTCGGCGAGGATCTGCTCGGCCTGCTCCTCGGCGAGAGTGAGGATCGACTCGACCCGCGGGCCGAGATGGCGGAACGACGCCCGGTCGACCACGTTCATCTGCTTGCGCACCTGGGTCAGGTCACGCTGCAGAACCTCGACCTGGCCGGCGAGCTTGTGGATCTGTGTGTACGCCTGTTCCCGTTCGGAGGCGAGGGTCGCTATCTCGTGCTCAGCACGCGCGACATAACGGTCGACCTGTTTCTTCTCGTACCCCCGCAGAGCGGACTCGAAGCTGGGCTCCGTCGTCACGTCCCCGCCAAGGGCGAACAGTTCCTCGCCGTGCGACATGCCCCCATCCTCACACGCAACGGGCCCTGCTGGGGCGATACG
This sequence comes from Micromonospora sp. SD19, assembly GCF_054462275.1. Classification (NCBI taxonomy): domain Bacteria; kingdom Bacillati; phylum Actinomycetota; class Actinomycetes; order Micromonosporales; family Micromonosporaceae; genus Micromonospora; species Micromonospora sp. SD19. The sequence continues at coordinate 181,998 of NZ_JBTLMN010000008.1, read as the reverse complement.
GACGGGCCTTGTGGGAGCTACTTCACTCCGTCGCGGCTGACGGATACCACGGGTAGGGAAACGCATACGGCGCGAGGTGGCACCGGTTACCCGGTGTCACCTCGCGCCGTCGATGCCCCGACCTGACGCCTCGCGTCAGCCGGCGGTCTCCGCGGGCACCCGCTCCTGACCGTCGTCGTTCTTCTTGGCGTCCGGCTTGGCAGCCGGAGCGGCCTGCGCCGGCATTCCCGGAACGATGCCGGCGAGCCCGGAGAGCATCTGACCCAGCTGAGAGGTGACAGCGTCCTTCTGCCGGGTGAGGTCCTCGACCTCGCGGCGGGCGGCCTGCGTGGTCAGCTCCGCCTCGGTGCGAGCCTCGGTGAGCAGACGCTGCGACTCGGCCTTCGCCTCGTTGAGGGTCTTCTCCGAGTGGGCCTTGGCCTTGTCGATCGTCTCGGCGGCGTTGCGCTCCGACTCGATCCGCCGCGCCTCGGCGCGCTGCTCGATCTCCTTGGCCCGCTCCTGCGCGGCCCGGGCCCGCTGCTCGGCCTCGCTGACCATCTTCTGGGTCTGCGCGACCTGGGCGGCGTGGCGCTCGGACTCCTCGCGTTCGGCCTTCTCCCGCCGCTCGGCCAGCTGAAGCTCCAGAGCCTGCAGGTCCTTGTCGCGCTTGTCCCGCGCGTCGGTGAGCAGCTTGGTCGCCTCGGCGCGCTTCTCCTCAGCTTCGCGGGCGGCCTTCGCCCGCTGCTGGGTGATCTCCCGCTCGGCGGTGGCCCGCAGGGTCGCGACCTCCCGCTCGACAGTCGACTTCAGCTCGGCCACCTCGTGCGCGGTGACGGTACGCAGCTGCTTGGTCTCACGGTCGGCGTCGGCGCGCAGCGTGTCAGCCTCGCGGCGGGCCTGCACCCGGACCTCGGCGGCCTCACGCTCGGCGGCCGTGCGCAGGTTGCCCGCCTCGCGCTCGGCGCTCGCCTTCATGGCAGCGGCCTCGGCGCGGGCCTTGTCGGTGATCTCGCGGGCCTCGAGGCGGGCGGCGGAGAGGATGCCCTCCGACTCGCGCTTGGCCTCGTTGCGGTGGTCGTTGGCCTGCTCCTCGGCGAGCCGCAGGATCTGCTCGACGCGGGTGCCGAGCCCGGAGAGGGTGGGCCGGCTGTTCTCTTCGAGCTGCTTGTTCGTGTCGGTGAGCTTCTGCTCCAGCGCACTCATGCGCTGCTCGGCCTGGCGGAGCCGACGCTGGGCGTCGTTCATCCGCTGCTCGGCCTCGGCACGGGCCTGCTCGGACTGGGTCAGCGCGGCGGTCATCCGGCCGAGGAAGTCGTCGACCTGATGAGTGTTGTATCCGCGCAGGCCAACGGTGAAATCTGGCTGCGAGTTCGCGTTATCGAAGAACGCGAGAGGGGAGGACTGCTGCTGGGGCATTGGGACATACTGGCAGACGCCCCAGGGTGCTTCGCAAGAGCGGTGGGAAGCTTTCGTGCCCTCTTTACATGGTCAACTCCTGGTGTCGACGAGGTCGGACCAATCGGCGATCTTGGCAGGTCCCGGCCTGTCGGACGCCACGCAGCGTGACGCGGAAAAGGGCCCCGGGGTTACCCCGAGGCCCTTTGTTCGATCCGGGTGGGTTATCCGCTAATGAGGGCGGAAGAACAATGAGCGATCATCGCAATGGTCATCCCGCGTTCCCCCGTCCGGCCGGTCAGTGACCGCGGAACCGGTTGATCGCGTCCTCGTGCCGGGCCCGCAGCTCCCCGTCGCGTACGCCCAGCCCGTCGGCGGGCGCGAGGCAGCGCACGCCGACCTTGCCCTGGTGGGCGTTGCGGTGCACCTCGTACGCGGCCTGGCCGGTCTGCTCCAACGGGTAGGTGCGGGACACCGTCGGGTGCACCTTGCCGAGCGCCACCAGGCGGTTGGCCTGCCACGCCTCGTGGTAGTTGGCGAAGTGGCTGCCGACGATCCGCTTGAGGTGCATCCACAGGTAGCGGTTGTCGTACTGGTGCTGGAAGCCGCTCGTGGAGGCGCAGGTGACGATGGTCCCACCGCGTCGGGCCACGTAGACGCTGGCGCCGAACGTCTCCCGTCCCGGGTGCTCGAACACGATGTCCGGGTCCTCGCCGCCGGTCAGCTCGCGGATCCGCTCGCCGAAGCGCCGCCACTCGTCCGGGTCCTGGGTCTCCTCGTCCTTCCAGAAGCGGAAGCCCTCAGCGGCCCGGTCGATGACGAGATCCGCGCCCATCCGGCGGCACAGCTCGGCCTTCTCCGGTGAGGACACCACGCAGACCGGGATCGCGCCGCCGTTGAGCGCCATCTGCGTGGCGTACCCGCCGAGGCCGCCGGAGGCGCCCCAGATCAGCACCACGTCGCCCTGTTTCATGTTGGCGCCATGGTGCGAGACGAGCTGCCGGTACGCGGTGGAGTTGACCAGCCCGGGGCTGGCCGCCTCCTCCCAGCTCAGGTGCCGTGGCTTGGGCATCAGCTGGTTGGCCTTGACGATGGCCAGCTCGGCGAGCCCGCCGAAGTTGGTCTCGAAGCCCCAGATCCGCTGCTGCGGGTCGAGCATGGTGTCGTCGTGGCCGGCCGCGTCCTCCAGCTCGACGGAGAGGCAGTGCGCGACCACCTCGTCGCCGGGCGCCCAGCGGGTCACCCCGGGGCCGGTGCGCAGCACCACGCCGGCCGCGTCCGAGCCGACCACGTGGTACGGCAGGTCGTGCCGGCGGGTCAGCTCGGAGACCCGGCCGTAGCGCTCCAGGAACCTGAAGGTGGACACCGGCTCGAAGATGCTTGTCCACACCGTGTTGTAGTTGATCGCGCTGGCCATCACCGCGATCAGCGCCTCACCCGGCGCCAGCTGCGGTGTCGGCACCTCCTGCACGTGCAGTGCCTTGCGCGGGTCCTTGTCCCGGGTGGCCATGCCGTCGAACATCCGGGCTTCCTCGGCGCGGACGACCACGCCCCGGTAGCTCTCCGGTACGGGCAGTCCGGCGACGCCGGCGAGTTCGCGGTCCGGATCGTTCGATTCCTCCGCCGCCATGATCGCTTCGAGGATGTCCTGCACGGTGACCTCCGGTTCGTCCGCACCCGCACGGGCCCGGGTGCTGCCATCGTCGGCGCCGGTGGGCACGACCGCCATGTCGGCATTCGACACATCCGGCACCGGTCGCGCTCCTGTGGGGCCGGACGTTACTGAACGGTAGCTAGGCCGGGAAGTCCTCTGTGAAAAACTGCATCCACCGATGCGTGAAGGTGTCCGGCCACCCCGCCAACCGCGCACTGACGTGCGCGCGCAGCCCCCGCGATCCCCAGCCCGCCCTCGACCCGCGCCCGCCCTCGACCCGCGCCCGCCCTCGACCCGCCCCCCGGCCCGCCGACTCGTCAAGATCGTGCTCGATCCTTGATGTAGTGGTGTCACGGCGGTGGGAGACCACTAGATCCCTGTTGCAGCGCGATCACGGCGTGCGGCGTGCGGCGTGCGGTGTCGCCGTGTCGCACGTGGTGCGCAGCAGTGCGGCGCGGGGTGGGGCGGCAGGGGGCGGGGCGGGGCGCAGGGCTAGTGGGCTGCGGCGGGCTCGACCAGTTCGACGAGGACGCCGCCGGCGTCCTTCGGGTGGACGAAGTTGATCCGGCTGTCCGCAGTGCCGCGCCTCGGGGCGTCGTAGAGAAGCCGCATGCCGCGCTCGCGCAGTGCCGCGCAGGCCGCGTCGATGTCCACCACGGTGTACGCGACCTGCTGCACGCCCGGCCCGTTGCGGTCCAGGAACTTCGCGATCGTCGACTCCGGGGTGAGCGGGGCGAGCAACTGCACGCAGCCGCCCTCGGTGGTCGGCCCGACGGCCAGCATCGCTTCCCGGACGCCCTGCTCGGCGTTGGTCTCCACGTGTACGCAGCGCATCCCGAACGTCCGCTGGTAGAAGTCGATCGCGGCGTCCAGGTCGGCCACGGCTATCCCGACGTGGTCAATCTTGCGAAGCCCGATGTCTGTGACGTAGTCCGCACCGGGCTCGACGGGGGAGTTCTCTGCCATGGCGCTAGTCTGGCCGAACAATCGTTAAGGCGTACAGCTCGGCACCCCCCTCGGAGGCAGGCATGGCTTCGGTGATCGTCAGCGGCGCGCGGACCCCGATGGGCCGGCTGCTGGGCAACCTCAAGGACCTTCCCGCCACCAAGCTCGGCGGGATCGCCATCAAGGCGGCGCTGGAGCGGGCCGGCGTCAGCCCGGACCAGGTCCAGTACGTGATCATGGGGCAGGTGTTGCAGGCCGGCGCCGGTCAGATCCCGGCCCGGCAGGCGGCGGTCGAGGCCGGCGTACCGATGTCGGTGCCGGCGCTGACCATCAACAAGGTCTGCCTCTCCGGCCTGGACGCGATCGCCCTGGCCGACCAGCTGATCCGGGCCGGCGAGTTCGACATCGTGGTGGCCGGCGGCATGGAGTCGATGACCAACGCCCCGCACCTGCTGATGGGCCAGCGCACCGGCTACAAGTACGGCGACGTGGTGGTCAAGGACCACATGGCGCACGACGGGCTCAGCGACGCCTGGGACTGCTGCTCGATGGGCGAGTCGACCGAGCGGCTCGGCGTCAAGCACGGCATCTCCCGCACGGAGCAGGACGCCTTCGCCGCCGCCAGCCACCAGCGGGCCGCCGCCGCGCAGAAGAACGGCCACTTCGCCGACGAGATCACCCCTGTGGTCATCCCGCAGCGCAAGGGTGACCCGCTGGTGATCAGCGAGGACGAGGGCATCCGCCCGGACACCACCGTCGAGTCGCTGGCCAAGCTGCGCCCCGCCTTCGCGAAGGACGGCACCATCACCGCGGGCAGCTCGTCGCCGATCTCCGACGGCGCCGCCGCGGTGCTCGTCATGAGCAAGGCCAAGGCGAAGGAGCTGGGGCTGACCTGGCTGGCCGAGATCGGCGCGCACGGCAACGTGGCGGGCCCGGACAACTCCCTGCACTCGCAGCCGTCTAACGCGATCAACCACGCCCTGAAGAAGGGTGGCCTGAGCGTCGCGGACCTGGACCTCATCGAGATCAACGAGGCGTTCGCCCAGGTCGGCATCCAGTCCACCCGGGACCTCGGGATCAGCCCGGACAAGGTGAACGTCAACGGTGGCGCGATCGCGCTCGGCCACCCGATCGGCATGTCCGGCGCGCGTCTCGTCCTCACCCTCGCCCTGGAGCTGAAGCGGCGCGGCGGTGGCACCGGCGCGGCGGCGCTCTGCGGCGGCGGTGGGCAGGGCGACGCGCTGATCATCCACGTGCCGGGCCAGTGAGCGGAGCGGCCGAGCCCGTCCCGGCGGCGGGCAGCACGTCGGTGCGCCGTAGTCGGGACGTACCGCTGCTGGTCGAGCGGGCCCGCGCGGGTGACCCCCGCGCGGTGGCCCGCCTGATCACCCTGGTGGAGAACGGCGACGAGCTGCTTCCGGCGATCGCCGCGGCGCTGGCGCCGTACGCGGGGCAGGCGCAGGTGGTCGGGCTGACCGGTTCACCCGGGGTGGGCAAGTCGACCACCACGAACGAGCTGGTCCGGGCGCTGCGGGCGCAGGGGCACCGGGTCGGTGTGCTGGCGGTCGACCCGTCCAGCCCGTTCACGGGTGGGGCGATCCTCGGTGACCGGGTGCGGATGCAGGACCACGCCACCGATCCGGGCGTCTACATCCGGTCGATGTCCAGTCGGGGACACCTCGGCGGGTTGGCAGCGGCGACGCCGCAGGCGGTCCGGGTGCTGGAGGGCGCCGGCTGCGACGTGGTGCTGGTGGAGACCGTCGGCGTCGGGCAGGCCGAGGTGGAGGTCGCCTCGCTGGCCGACACGACGCTGGTGCTGCTCGCACCGGGGATGGGTGACGCGATCCAGGCGGTCAAGGCCGGCATCCTGGAGATCGCCGACGTGTTCGTGGTCAACAAGGCGGACCGGGACGGCGTCGACGCCACCGTCCGGGACATCCAGGGCATGATCGCTCTCGGTGAGCGCGGCCCGGGGCAGTGGCGGCCGCAGGTGGTCCGGTCGGTCGCCGCGCGCGGCGAGGGCATCGACGACATCGCCGCCGCCATCGACAAGCACCGGGGCTGGCTGGTCGAGCACGGCGAGCTGCGCCGCCGCCAGGAGGCGCGGGCCGCCGCCGAGATCGAGGCGATCGCGCTCGGCACCCTCCGCGCCCGGATCGGGTCCCTTCGCGACGGTACGCAGTTGTCCACTCTCGCCGCCCGGGTGGCCGAGGGCGCGACCGACCCGTACACGGCGGCGGACGAGTTGCTCGCCCAGCTCGCCCGCTGACCGGCAGGCGCGCCGGCACCGAGCGCCCGGACGCGAAGTTGGCTCCGGTTTTAGTAGGCTCGCGGCGCGTGGCCGGCGGTCGGCCGCCGCGCGGCGGGCTGACGAGACGGTCGGTCCACATCGCACCGGGACCAGGGGAGATGTGATCATGACGGACGCGGTGGAGAACGCCGGTGCGGTGTCGCCCGCGACGGGCGCGGCCCGGGGGGCCACGTCGGTTTCCGACGAGGTCGTGGAGAAGATCGCCGGTGCGGCCGCTCGTACCGTGCCCGGTGTCGCCGATCTCGGTGGTGACGTGTCCCGGTTCTTCAACAGCGTGTTGGACAAGGTCGGCCTGGACCAGGTGGGCGACGCTCGGCGGGGCGTGTCGGCCGACGTGAAGGGCGGTTCCGTCGTCATCAACGTGGTCCTGGTGATCGACGCCGGGCACGTCGTGACCGACGTGACCGAGGCGGTGCGGGCCGCGGTGATCGAGGCGGTGGAGAAGTACGGCCTCACTGTCACCCAGGTCAACGTCACTGTGGACGACATCGAGCTGAACCAGCCCGGGGCGACTGCCGGGGCCTGAGGCGTACCTGCCCGGCGGCCGGTGACGGCTGGTGGGCCGTCCGTTGACCATCCACCGGGGACAGCCCGGGGCCGCACCGTCGCAGTAGGCTCGCACCGCCCACCGTCGTCGGAGGGCAGGACGTGCCCCCAGCCGCGGTGGTGCGAGGAGCAGGGAGCGACTGTGGACCTGGAAGCAACGCAGAAGCTGACCAGGGCGTCGGTGCCGGCCGGTGGCACGACCCAGGTCGCGGACGAGGTGATCGAGAAGATCGCCGTCGCGGCTGCCCGCGCGGTGCCCGGCGTGGCCGACCTGGGCGGGGACGTCGCCCGGTTCTTCAACGCGGTTCTCGACCGGGTCGGGCTGGACCAGGTGGGTGACGCCCGGCGGGGTTGCTCGGCCCATGTGACAGGGGACGCCGCCGTGGTCAACCTGGTGTTGGTGATCGAGGCAGGTCGGCCGGTGCCGGAGATCACCGGTCAGGTACGCGCCCAGGTGACCGAGGCGGTCGAGGCGTACGGGCTGCGGGTGGACGAGGTCAACATCCGGGTCGACGACGTGGCGATGGGCGGGTCCGTGGGGTCGCCGACGGTCTGAGTCGGGTTGCGGCCGTCCCGTGCGGCGGGGTGTTACTTGCCGGTACGACACGACTTAGCGATCGTTCAGGTGGGGGCCTTACACTCGACGTGCAGTCGAGGACCCGAGGAGGAGCCCTGCTCATGGACGCCGACGAGATCGACGCCGGCCGGGCGCGCTGGCAGGCCCGGTACGACGCCGCGCGCAAGCGGGACGCGGACTTCACCACGCTCTCCGGGATGCCGGTGGAGCCCGTCTACGGGCCACCCGAGGGCAGCGCGTACCCGGGCTTCGAACGGATCGGCTGGCCGGGCGAGTACCCGTACACCAGGGGTCTGTATCCGACCGGCTACCGCGGGCGGACCTGGACGATCCGGCAGTTCGCCGGCTTCGGCAACGCCCAGCAGACCAACGAGCGTTACAAGATGATCCTGGGCGCCGGTGGCGGCGGCCTGTCGGTCGCGTTCGACATGCCGACGCTGATGGGCCGCGACTCGGACGACCCGCAGGCGCTCGGCGAGGTCGGCCACTGCGGCGTGGCCATCGACACCGCCACCGACATGCAGGCACTCTTCGACGGCATCGACCTGTCCGGCGTCACCACCTCGATGACCATCTCCGGCCCGGCCGTGCCGGTGTTCTGCATGTACCTGGTCGCCGCCGAGCGGCAGGGCGCCGACCTGTCCAAGCTGGACGGCACCCTGCAGACGGACATCTTCAAGGAGTACATCGCGCAGAAGGAGTGGCTCTTCGACCCGGAGCCGCACCTGCGCCTGATCGGCGACCTGATGGAGTACTGCGCCCGGGAGATCCCGCGCTACAAGCCGCTGTCGGTCTCCGGCTACCACATCCGCGAGGCCGGCTCGACCGCCGCGCAGGAGTTGGCGTACACCCTGGCGGACGGCTTCGGCTACGTCGAGCTGGGTCTGTCGCGCGGGCTGGACGTGAACGTCTTCGCCCCGGGGCTGAGCTTCTTCTTCGACTCGCACCTCGACTTCTTCGAGGAGATCGCCAAGTTCCGGGCCGCCCGCCGGATCTGGGCCCGCTGGCTGCGTGACGTGTACGGCGCGACCAGTGAGAAGGCCCTGTGGCTGCGGTTCCACACGCAGACCGCCGGGGTGTCGCTGACCGCCCAGCAGCCGGTCAACAACGTGGTACGCACCGCCGTCGAGGCGCTCGCGGCGGTGCTCGGCGGCACGAACTCGCTGCACACCAACGCGCTGGACGAGACCCTGGCGCTGCCCACCGACGAGTCCGCCGAGATCGCCCTGCGTACCCAGCAGGTGCTGATGGAGGAGACCGGTGTGGTCAACGTGGCCGACCCGCTCGGCGGCTCCTGGTACGTCGAGGCGCTGACCGACAAGATCGAGGCCGAGGCGGAGGAGATCTTCGCCCGGATCCGGCAGCTCGGCGGGGACGGGCCGCACCAGATCGGTCCGATGACCTCGGGCATCCTGCGCGGCATCGAGGACGGCTGGTTCACCGGGCACATCGCCGAGTCGGCCTTCGTCTACCAGCAGGCCCTCGAAAAGGGCGACAAGAAGATCGTCGGGGTCAACTGCCACACCGGCACCGTCGCCAAGGAGCTGGAGATCCTGCGCATCTCGCACGAGGTGGAGCTGGAGCAGCGTCGGGTGCTCGCCGAGCGCAAGAGCGCGCGGGACGAGTCGGCGGTCCGCGCGGCGGTGACCCGGATGATCGAGGCGAGCCGTACCGACGAGAACATGATCCCCGCCATGCTCGACGCGGTCCGCGCCGAGGCGACGTTGGGCGAGATCTGCGACGCCCTGCGCGCCGAGTGGGGCACCTACCGAGAGCCAGCACGCTTCTAACCCTCCCTCCCTCCCTCCCTCACCCGCGTCGATCTTGCGGTTTCGGTGCCGTCATAAGGCGTGAATGTGGCGTATCGGCGACAGAATGTGCAAGATCGCGGGGGTGAGGGCGGGGGTGCGGGTGGGGGCGTGAGAGTTGCAACGTCGGGGTTGCGGGTGAGCTGAGATCGGGGGCTCACGTGCGAGACTAGGTAACCATGAGCGACCCACGGATCACCTCGTCGATCTTCACCCGCGGCGCGGTCGACCTCAGCACGCTGCGTGGCCCCGCACCAGCAGGTACCCGCCCCGGCACGCCCCCTCAGGGCGGCCCGTCCAACGGCACACCCGGTGCGCCCTCCGCTGGCGGTGACACCGCCATCGTGGACGTCACCGAGGCGACCATCCAGTCCGACGTGCTCGAACGCTCGATGGCCACGCCCGTCGTCGTGTTCTTCGGCGCGGCCGGCTTCCCGGAGAGCGACGAGTTCGCCCCGGTCCTGGAGCGGCTGAACGCCGAGGGTGGCGGCGCCTGGGTGCTGGCCCGGGTCGACGTGCAGGAAAACCCCCGAATCGCCCAGATGTTCCGGGTGCAGGGCATTCCCATGGTCTACGCGGTCGTCGGTGGTCAGCCGGTCGACGCCTTCTCCGGAGTGGTGCCCGAGCCGCAGTTGCGGCAGTGGATCCAGGCCGTGCTCAAGGCCGGCGGCGTGACAGTCGCCGAGCCGGAGGACCCGCGCCTCGACGAGGCCGACGACGCGTTGATGAGCGGCGATCTGGACGCCGCCGAGCAGGCGTACCGCAAGATCCTCGCCGACGCCCCGGCGGACGCCGCCGCCACTGCGGGACTGGCCCAGGTCGGGGTGGCCCGGCGGGTGGCCGGCGCCGACCCGTCCGCCGCGCTGGCCGCCGCCGAGAGCGCCCCCGACGATGTCGCCGCCCAACTGCTGGCCGCCGATATCGAGGTGCTCAGCGGCCTGGCCGAGCAGGCGTACGCGCGGCTCGTCGCCCTGGTCCGGCGCACCGCCGGTGAGGATCGTGAGACGGCCCGCCAGCACCTGGTCTCGCTCTTCTCGATCGCCGGCCCGGACGATCCGGCGGTCGCCTCGGCGCGTCGGGCCCTCGCCAGCGCCCTGTTCTGAGTTCGTAGCACGCCAGCGCGGGCCGGCGTTCCGGCCGGCCCGCCCGACCACCGAGGACGGGAGCTCATGATGCGCCGGATCGCCGTCCTCGACGCGCCGACAAATCTCGGTCTACGGCCGCCGACGCCCACGTCGGTCCCGGGTTGCGCCAAGGCGCCCGGGGCGCTGCGCGACCACGACCTGCTGGCCCGGCTCCGGGCCCGCGACGCCGGCTGCGTCACCCCCGCCCGGTACGACCCGGGCGACTGGCGGCCCGGCGACGGGGTGTGTCACGCCCGCGAGATCGCCGACTACTCGCTGGCCCTCGCCGAACGCATCGGCTCGATCATCGACCGGGGCGAGTTCCCGGTGGTGCTGGGCGGCGACTGCTCCGTGCTGCTCGGCTCGGCCCTGGCCATGCACCGCCTCGGTGAGGCCGTCGGTGGGCGGATCGGGCTGGTCTTCGTCGACGGGCACTCCGACTTCCGGCACCCCGGCAACGCTTCCTACGTCGGTGCCGCCGCCGGTGAGGACCTGGCCCTGGTCACTGGGCGGGGGCAGGCGGACCTGGCCGCGCTGGAAGGTCGTCGGCCCTACTTCCGCGACATCGACGTGGTGGTGCTCGGCATCCGCGCCCAGGACGAGTACCGGCTCGACCTCCAGGCCGCCGGGATCACCACCCGACCGGTGCCGGCACTGCGGGCCGAAGGCGCCGCCCGGACGGCCCAGTGGGCGCACGAGCAGCTCGCCGACTGCGCGGGCTACTGGGTGCACATCGACGTGGACGTGCTCGACCCGGCGGTGATGCCCGCCGTGGACGCCCCCGACCCGGGTGGGATCGCCTTCGCCGAACTGGAGATCCTGCTCGCCGGCCTGGTCGACACCCCGCACTGCCTCGGCGTGGAGCTGACCGTCTTCGACCCGGACTACGACCCGGACGGCTCGTACGCGGCCGAGATCGTCAACACCGTCGTCGCCGGTCTGGCGCCGGTGACCGCCCCGGAAGCTGTGCCGCCCCGACTGCTGTCGGCCCGGCCGACGCCCAGCCCTCGGCGCACCAGCGACCAGGTGGAGCGGGTTGGCGGCATGGAGCGGCGGGACGGTGCCGAGCGGCTTGGCGGCGTGGCGCGGCTGGATGATGCCAAGCGGCTTGATGGCGTGGCGCGGCTGGATGGTGACGGACGGTCCGGTGCAGCGGGGCGGCTGGACGGTGCTGCGCGGCTGGACGGGCTTGACGCCGTGGATCTTGCCGGCGGCGATGGCCCCGGTGGGGGACTGGCTGATGCCGACCGCGACGGCGCTGTCGATTCGGCGCAACCTGGCCTGCTCGGGCACCCGAAGGCCGAGCCGTCGGGAGTAGTGCCGGCGATGATCCCGGCTGCGGTCGAGCGCGAGCCGGTCGGCCCGCCCGCATCGGCGGGTCCGGGCCTGCTCCGGCGACCCGCTCAGCCCGCCGAGGACGCTCCGCGTCCGAGCTCAGCTACCGAGAACAGCGCAGATCTGCACAAAGCCGATACTGCTTGACCCGAACGCGGGTCGTGGGCGGATGATCGACTCGGGTTTCTTGAAGTTGGGGCATCCGGCCGCGCCGGATAGCGCGCTTTCCTGAAACCCGAGTGGATCAAGGCTGGCGGGCCCGCCCGAAGGCGCGGTGTCCGGGCGCTTCGCCGCCCCGGGGCTTGGTCGGCTCTGCGTCGCGCCCGCAGGCGTGGTCGGCCTTGCGTCGCGCCCCGGGGCTTGGTCGGCTCTGCGCCGCGCCCGCAGGCGTGGTCGGCCTTGCGTCGCGCCCCGGGGCGTGGCGGTCCGGGTCAGCTGGTGGGCAGGGCGCGGAGGAAGCGCTCGGCGATCGGGACGGCCGAAGCGGTGCTGGCCCCGCCCTTCTCCACGAAGACGGCGAACGCCACGTCACCCCGCCAGCCGACGAACCAGGCGTGGGTGTGGGCCGGGTTGTCGTCGTACTCGGCGGTGCCGGTCTTGCCGTACACCTCGCCCGGCACATCCTTGAGCGCGCTGCCGGTGCCGGTGGTGACCACCTCGCGCATCATCGTGCGCAGCGCCGCGACGGACTCTGGCTTGAGTTGCTCACCCGCCGGAGCCAGCTTGGCCGGCGCCGGGTCGATCAGCAGCTTCGGCTGCTCGAAGTGGCCGCGGGCGACGGCGGCGGTGGCGCCGGCCATGGCCAGCGGGCTGACCAACGTGGTGCCCTGCCCGAACGACGCCGCGGCCTGCTCGGCCTGGCTGCCGCCCGTGGAGACCTTGCCGGTGAAGGCGTCCGTGCCGAGGTCCCACTGACCCTCCAGGCCCAGCGTGCGGCCGGCGGCGGCCAGCCCGTCGCCGCCGAGCTTCGGCGCCAGCGCGGCGAACGCCGTGTTGCAGGACTTGGCGAAGTCGGTGCGGAACGGCACCGAGCCCAGCTCGAAGTTGTCGGAGTTCTTGAAGGACCGACCGTCAACGGTGAAGGTCTTCGGGCAGGCCACCGCCCCGTCCAGGGTGACCGCGCCCCGGTCCAGCAGGCCCAGCGTGCTGACCATCTTGAACGTGGAACCCGGCGGCACCTGGGCGTTGAAGGCCAGGTTCTCCCCGGCCGGGCCGGGGCCGTTCGCCGCGGCGAGCACGGCACCGTCGCTGACCCGGAGCGCCACCAGGGCGGAGCGGCGTGCTTCGCCGCGCAGTGCCCCGTCGGCAGCGTTCTGGACGGCGACGTCCAACGTGGTCTTCAGCGCCTGCCCGGGCTGCGGCTCCCGGCGGAACAGTTCGGTGCCGGTGGGTTCGAGTTTGCCGCCCTCAGCCGGACGCTCGACCACCACTGTCAGCCCGGGGCCGCCGCGCAGTCGTTCGTCGTAGCGGCCCTGCAGCCCGCCGTGCCCCACCAGGTCGCCGACGACGTACCGGTCGGGGTGCGCGGCGATGTCGTCGGCCTGCGCCGGGTCGACGGTGCCGAGCAGCGCGCGGGCGAACTCGCGGGTGGGCGCCAGGTCGATCTTGTCGGAGATGAACTTGGTGCCGGGCAGGTCGTAGATCCGGGGCTTGATCTGCCGGTACGCCTCCTCGCGAAGCGACACCACCTCGACGAAGGCACCCGGCTCCGCCTCGGCCACCCGGTTGGGCAGGTCGGTCAGGTCGACGCCGGGGACCAGCGCCGGACGGATGGCCTTGAATGCCGCGTCGAGGTCCTTGACGAGCTTCTTGATGTCGGCGACCCCGTTGGGCTGCACACCCACCCGGACCACCGGGCGCGGGGTCACGAGCGGCTGCCCGGCGTTGTCCAGCACGGCGGCGCGGGCACCGGTGTCGCGGCGCAGCGCCAACCGGTCACCCTTGGCGAGCCGCTCGTGCACCACGGTCGGCTCCCAGATCACCTGCCACTGGTCGTCACCGCCGTGGGCGAGCCGCACCTCCCGGTCGTACGCCCAGCGGGTCTGGCCGGGCAGGGTCCACTCCACCTGCACCGTCGTGGTGGCGATGTCCTTCGTGATCTTCGGTTCGCCGCGTCGCGTCAGGGTGGGCGGGGTGGCCGCCAGCTCGCCGGAGAGGTCCTTGATCTCGCGAGCCACGTCGGCCGACGGCAGTTTCGAGCCCAGCGGGTCGATCATGCCGACCGACTGGAGGTCGCCGCTGCGCCAGCCCGCGAGGAAGGCGTCAACGGTGCGCTGCGGCCCGTCGTCACCCGAGCAACCGACCAGGACGCCCGCCGCGAGCAGCGCCGTGCTGACCGCAGTGGCCAGGCGGCGAGCGTGGTTCGGCCGGTGGGGCCGGGGGTACGACAAGGTCATGAAGCTGGTCCTTCCGATCTCGGACTGCCCTCGCACGGTAGTACGTGAACGACGTCCCCAACGTCCCCCAGGTGTTCGGCCGCGCTCAAAGATGGGCCGCACCCGTGTGATGAACATCGCGTGGCGGGGTATCCCGCAGCCGGCCAACCTCGGACCCGCAACGGGTGAAAGGACAAAGTCCCGATCCGGACGTCTGGCCAGTGGTCCGCCGACGAAGGCGCAGAACGGCAGGGCCTAGGCTGGGCGGCAGAGTGACCCACAACGCGGTGGGTCGAGGGGAGTGGCACCGATGGACCGGCGTCCGGCGATCAAACCGGAACCCGACCTCCGGCAGGATGACTCCGGCCGGGACGATGACAGCTTCGATTCGGCGACCGACGGGGACGGCTACGGCCGGCTCGACACGGGCGTCACCGGGCTGACCGGGTCGAGCATCGACACCATCTACGATCTGGGCCTGCCGACCGAGGCGTTGGCCGACGACGTGGAGGACGCGGAGCTCGACGAACCCGTTCCCAACGCGGAGCGCCTGGTGGCCCAGGCCGTCGCGCTCGCGGGGGACGATCACGACGCGGCGACACTTGTCGGCCGTTTCTGGCGGTTCGCCCCGGACGAGGAGCTGGTCGGCTTCACGGCGGAGGAAATGCTCGACGCGGCCCGGGCGCACCGGGACCTCGCCCAGCAACGGGTGCCCGGCGAGTTGAAGCTGCGGATCCACGAACCGCACGCGGACCAGCACCACACGGTCGTCGAGATCGTCACGGACGACATGCCGTTCCTGGTCGACTCGGTGACGGCGCTGCTCAACTCGTACCACCTCGACGTGCACCTGCTGGTGCACCCGCTGGTGGTGGTGCGGCGCGAGCCGCTCGGCCGGCTCACCGAGGTCTCCGCCGATGTGGAGCCGGACGACGCGATCGCCGGTGACATCATCGAGAGCTGGATGCGGATCGAGATCGACCCGGTCCGGGACGCGGCCGAGCGGGACCGGTTGCGCCGCGAGTTGCAGCGGGTGCTCACCGACGTGCGGGAGGCGGTGGAGGACTGGCCGAAGATGCGTCAGCGGGCCCTCGCGCTCGCCGACGAGCTGGCCTCGGCCCGTACCTCCGACAACCGCCCACCGGTGCCGGAGAAGGACATCACCGACTCGGTGGAGCTGCTGCGGTGGCTCGCCCACGACCACTTCACCTTCCTCGGCTACCGCGAGTACCGGCTGGTGGACGCCGACGGCGGCGATACCGACAGCAAGGCGTTGGAGGCGGTGCTCGGCACCGGTCTGGGCATCCTGCGCTCCGATTCGCCGGAGGCGCGGTCGCTGTCCTCGATGACGCCCGAGGCGCACGAGAAGGTGCTGGAAAAGCGCCTGCTCATCATCACCAAGGCCAACTCCCGGGCCACCGTGCACCGCTCGGCGTACCTGGACTACATCGGCTTCAAGATCTTCAACTCCGCCGGTGACGTGATCGGTGAGCGGCGTTTCCTGGGCCTGTTCTCGACCGCCGCCTACCGGACCAGCGTCCGTGAGCTGCCGGTGGTGCGCCGCAAGGTGGCCGAGGTGCTGGACCGCTCCGGCCTGAGCCAGCGCAGCCACTCGGGCAAGGATCTGATCCAGATCCTGGAGACGTACCCGCGCGACGAGCTGTTCCAGATCAAGACCGACGATCTGTACCACGCGGTGATCGGCGTGCTGCGGATGGCCGGTCGCCGGCAGCTGCGGGTGTTCCTGCGTCGCGACGCGTACGGGAGGTTCATCTCCTGCCTGATCTACCTGCCCCGGGACCGGTTCACCACCCAGAACCGGCTGCGCATGCAGGACATCCTGCTGCGCGAGCTGAACGGTGTCGGGGTGGACTACACCACCCGGGTCACCGAGTCGATGCTGGCGCGGGTGCACTTCATCGTCCGTACCGACCCGACGCGGCCGCCCGGCGACATCGACGCCGACCTGCTGGCCGAGGAGTTGGCCGACGCCACCCGACTGTGGGACGACGACTACCGGTTGGTGCTGGAGCGCAAGCTCGGCGACGAACAGGCCAAGCACCTGTTCACCCGGTACGCCGACGCGTTCCCCGAGGGCTACAAGGACGGGCACACGCCGTACGAGGCGATGAAGGACCTGGCGAAGCTGGAGCTGTTGGAGGAGCCCGGCCAGCTGGAGATGCACCTGTTCCGCAAGCAGTTGGCGCCCCGGCCGGGCACCCGGGTGCCGGGTGCCGACCTGGCCGAGGCGATGGACGTCCGGTTCAAGGTCTACCGGTACGGCGAGCCGATGATGCTCTCCGCCGTGCTCCCGGTGCTGCACTCGCTCGGTGTGCGGGTGGTCGACGAGCACCCGTACGAGGTGGACCGGATCGACGGTCGCGTCTACCTGTACGACTTCGGGCTCATGCTGCCCGAGGGGCATCAGGAACTGGCCGAGGTGCGCCCGCACGTGGAGAACGCCTTCGCAGCGGCCTGGCGCGGCGAGGCCGAGGTGGACCGGTTCAACGAGCTGGTGCTGCGCGGCGGGCTGACCTGGCGGCAGGTGGTGGTGCTACGGGCGTACGCGAAGTACCTGCGGCAGGCCGGCACGGTCTTCTCGCAGGACTACATGGAGCAGACCTTCATCGCGTACCCGAAGCTCGCCGCGTTGCTGGTGGAGCTCTTCGAGACCCGGTTCGCGCCGGGGGAGCAGACCACCGAGCAGCGCCGGCAGCGCAGCGGTGAGCTGGTGGAGACGATCCGGGGCGCGCTGGACGACGTGGCGAGCCTCGACCAGGATCGGATCCTGCGCTCGTACCTGACGCTGATCGAGGCGACCCTGCGGACCAGCTTCTACCAGAAGCGCGCCGACGGGCGGCCGAAGGCGTACGTGGCGTTCAAGCTCGACCCGCAGGCCATTCCGGACCTGCCCGCGCCGCGACCGAAGTTCGAGATCTTCGTCTACTCGCCGCGGTTCGAGGGTGTGCACCTGCGGTTCGGGCCGGTGGCCCGGGGCGGGTTGCGCTGGTCCGACCGTCGGGAGGACTTCCGGACCGAGGTGCTGGGCCTGGTCAAGGCGCAGATGGTGAAGAACACGGTGATCGTGCCGGTGGGCGCCAAGGGCGGCTTCGTGTTGAAGCAGAAGCCGGGTGACCGGGACGAGGCGGTCGCCTGCTACCAGGAGTTCGTCGGCGCGATGCTGGACGTCACCGACAACATCGTCAGCGGGCAGATCGTGCCGCCCGAGGACGTGGTCCGGCACGACGAGGACGACCCGTACCTGGTGGTGGCGGCCGACAAGGGCACCGCCACGTTCTCGGACATCGCCAACGAGATCTCCAAGAACCACAACTTCTGGATGGGCGACGCGTTCGCGTCCGGTGGTTCCGCCGGCTACGACCACAAGAAGATGGGCATCACCGCCCGGGGCGCCTGGGAGTCGGTCAAGCGGCACTTCCGGGAGCTGGGCCTGGACACTCAGACCCAGGACTTCACAGTGGTCGGCGTCGGCGACATGTCCGGTGACGTGTTCGGCAACGGGATGCTGCTCTCCGAGCACATCCGGCTGGTGGCCGCCTTCGACCACCGGCACATCTTCCTCGACCCGGCCCCGGACGCCGCCACCTCGTACGCGGAGCGTCGGCGGCTGTTCGACCTGCCCCGGTCGTCCTGGGAGGACTACAACACGGAGCTGATCTCGGAGGGTGGTGGCATCTTCCCGCGTACCGCGAAGTCCATCCCGATCACGCCGCAGGTCCGGGCGGTGATCGGCCTGGACGACGACGTCACGCAGATGTCGCCGCAGGACCTGATGAAGGCGATCCTCACCGCCCCGGTGGACCTGTTCTGGAACGGCGGCATCGGCACCTACGTCAAGGCCTCCAGCCAGACCAACGCCGAGGTGGGCGACAAGTCCAACGACGCGATCCGGGTGGACGGGCGCAACCTGCGCTGCCGGGTGGCGGGCGAGGGCGGCAACCTGGGCTGGACCCAGCTCGGCCGGATCGAGTACGCGTTGACCGGTGGCCGGATCTACACGGACTTCATCGACAACGCGGCCGGGGTGGACACCTCCGACCATGAGGTGAACATCAAGATCCTGCTCAACACGGCGGTGGCCGACGGCGAGCTGACCACTGCCGAGCGGGACGAGCTGCTGGCCGGGATGACCGACGAGGTTGCCGAGCTGGTGCTGCGGGACAACTACGACCAGGCGCGGGCGATCAACAACGCCCAGGCCCAGGCCGCCTCGCTGCTCCCGGTGCACCGTCGGATGATCAACGAGTTGGAGCGGTCGGGCGGGTTGGACCGGGCCCTGGAGGCGCTGCCGCCGGACGAGGAACTGGCGGTCCGCAGCGAGTCCGGGCTGACCGCGCCGGAGTTCGCGGTGCTGCTCGCGTACGTGAAGATCGTTTTGGAGCGGGAGATCCTCACCGAGGGTCTGGCCGACGAGGAGTGGACGACCGACGTCCTGGTCAACTACTTCCCGACGCCGATGCGCGAGCGGTTCGCCGACCGGATGGGCCGGCACCGGCTGCGCCGGGACATCGTCACCACAGTGCTGGTCAACGAGGCGATCAACCGGGGTGGCATCTCGTTCATCTTCCGGGTGGTCGAGGAGACGGCGGCCAGCGCGGCGGATGTGATCCGGGCGTACGTGGTGGTCAGCGAGGTGTTCGGCCTGCGCGACCTGTGGGACGCGGTCGAGGCGCTGGACAACAAGGTGGCGCCGGAGCTGCAGACCAGCGTCTACCTGGACACCCGCCGGCTGCTCGACCGGGCGGTACGGTGGCTGGTCTCCAACCGGCGCTCGCCGATCGACGTGCCGGCCGAGATCGCCCGACTGCGGGACGGGGTCACCCGGCTGCTGCCCGGGCTGGAGGAGCTGTTCTACGGCAACGAGCGCCAGGGCATCGCCGCCCACATGGACTCGATGACCGAGCGTGGGCTGCCCCGCGAACTGGCGGAGCGGGCGACCCGGCTGATGTACAGCTTCGGCCTGATGGACGTGGTGGAGACCGCGAACGCCAGCGGGCGGGACGTCAGCGAGGTGGCCTCGGTCTACTTCGTGCTGTCCGACCTGTTCCGGGTGGACTCGCTGCTGTCGAAGATCTCCCTGCTGCCGCGGGAGGACCGCTGGCAGACGCTGGCCCGGATGGCGCTGCGGTACGACCTGTACGCCGCGTTGGCCGCGCTCACCGCGGAGGTGCTCGACTCCACCCCGGGTGACCTGCCGCCGCACGAGCGGGTGCAGCAGTGGGAGCAGTCGAACGCCACGTCCATCCACCGGGCCCGACGGGCGATGGGAGAGTTCGACGAGTCGCGGGCGGATCTCGCCGCGCTGTCGGTGCTGCTGCGTCAGATCCGCACCCTGGTGCGGACCTCCGCCGCCGCCTGAGTCAGGTACGCCGGACGCGGTCCGGCCGGTCGGGAACCCCCGACCGGCCGGACCGCGTTTCGCTTCGTCGTTGGTCACGCCGCCAGGGTGGCGAAGACGACGATGTTGTCGGGGTAGCTCTTCGCGGCCTGGTCGAACTGGCCGCCGCAGGTGACCACCCGCAGGCCGGGCCGGTCGCTCGGTCCGTACACCAGCTCGGTGGGGAAGGCCGTCTTCGGGTACGACGTCACCGAGTCGACAGTGAAGCTGGCCGGAACGCCGTCGGCGCGGCGCACGGTGATGGTGTCGCCGGGGGTGAGAGCGCCGAGGTCGAAGAAGACGGCCGGGCCGAGCACCGCCGAGTCCACGTGCCCGACGATGACAGCGTTACCCGTCTCGCCCGGGCTCGCGCCCGGCTCGTACCACCCGGCCTGGTCGGCCTTGTCCAACGGCGGAACCTGGACGGTGCCGTCCGGGTTGGTGCCCAACGACATGATCGTCGCGTCGACACCGATCCGGGGGATCTCGATGCTGGTCGGCGCCGACCGGGCCAGCCCTGCCGGCGCGTCCCCGATCGGCTGCCCGTCGACCGGCGGGGCGTCGTCGGCGGTGCTCGCCGGCCCGGTGGTCTGCGGGGCGGCCTGGGCCAACGGCTGCGGCGGTCGGGGGGCGGGTGTGTCCTTCAGACTGGCGCCGATCATGCCGGCGCCGATCATGGCCATGGTGACGACGACGGCCGTGCCGGCGGCACGCCACGGTTTCCCGCGACGGCCGCCGGCCGGTGTCGTCGTCACGTCAGACGAGCGAACCATCGGTCCGCCGACGACGCATCAGCACGATCCCGCCCAGCGCGGCAGCGCCGAGCAGGCCCGCCCCACCAGTGGCCAGACCCCGGTCGGTGCCGGTGCTGACGCCGCCGTCACCGCCGTCGACACCGCCGTGCGGCAGCACGACCAGCTCGCCCTCGCCGCAGGAGCCCTTGAGCTCGTAGCGACCCGGCTTGGCGTCCTTGTCGACAGTGGCTTCGCCGTAGTAGACGAACTCGCGCTCCTTCTTCCAGTCACGCTCGTCCGAGCCGCGCTCGTCCTTGCCGTAACCGCCGCGCTCGTCCGAGCCGTACTCGGAGCCGTGCTCGTCCTTGGACTCCCAGCCCTTGTCCGAGCCGTACTCGGAGCCGTGCTCGTCCTTGGACTCCCAGCCCTTGTCCGAGCCGTACTCGGAGCCGTGCTCGTCCTTGGACTCCCAGCCCTTGTCCGAGCCGTACTCGGAGCCGTGCTCGTCCTTGGACTCCCAGCCCTTGTCCGAGCCGTACTCGGAGCCGTGCTCGTCCTTGGACTCCCAGCCCTTGTCCGAGCCGTATTCCGAGCCGTGCTCGTCCTTCGACTCCCAGTCCTTCTTGTCACGGCTGTCTTCGGCGTCCTGGCCGTGCTCCTCGCCCTTCCAGTCCTTGCCGTTCTCGTCGCCGTAGGCGTCGGCGGCAGCGCCGGCACCCTGGCCGCCCTTGTCGTCCTTGCCCTTGTCGTCCTTGCCGTGCTCGTCCTTGCCGTTCTCGTCCTTGCCCTCGTGGTCCTTGCCCTTGTCGTCCTTGCCGTGTTCGTCCTTGCCGTTCTCGTCCTTGCCCTCGTGGTCCTTGCCGTTCTCGTCCTTGCCGTGTTCGTCCTTGCCCTTGTCGTGGTCGGAGGAGTTCTCCCCCTCGCGCCAGTCGCGGTCCTCACCCCGGTCCTCACGCGCCGGCTTGAGCTTGACCTTGCCGGTGACCTTGGACCACACGTACGCGTGCTCCTGGCGATCCGGGCAGATCTCGAGGAGCTTGACCTCGTCGCCGGCCTTCACGACGTGCGGCTTGGCGTAGACCTTGCCATCGTCGTGGCCGTCGGCGAACGCGATCCCCGGTGCGAACACCAGGAGCGACGCGCCGCCGAGCGCGGCGCCCGCAACGACCTTCCCGAGCATCTTCTTAGCCATGACCTGCGTCACTCCATCCCTGTTGTCCTGAGCCCGGCGACAACCGAGCTAAGACCGACGTTAGACGGTTTCATGACTTATGAAGTGAAAGATTCGCGTTTTGACCTTTGTTCCGGTAAGAGGCGAAGGGGTGGTACGCGGCTTTCGGCGCGCTGAGTGTGGCGTCAGGCGGGCCGTGACCCGGTAGGCGCGCTCGCGGCGTTCGGAGCACGTCGTGCTCGCCCCGCCCAGTCATCCGGTACCGGCGGCTGCGGCCGCACCGTGCCGCTAAGGCGCGGTCGGGGGGTATCGTCCGGAACGGCTCCGGCGACGCATCGAGCCATTGCCATGGAAGCGCTCCCATGCAAGAATCGGCGAACGCGGTTCAGAGAGCCACACCGTGCAGGCAGGCAGTCGAGGGCACCCGTTTATCGGGCGACATGCCGCCGCCGATCGACCGGCCGCATCGGGTCGGGCACCACCACCATCGCCCGTCCGGGTCGGGCGCCCCCGAAGAATCCCGTTGGCGCCGACGGTCGTCCGTGCAGGACGCCCATCGGGCCGTCCCGCCGGGCCGTACCTGGGCCCGGTCTCGCCCAAGGAGATCAGTGGCATGAATGTGTGGAGAAGGCTAACCGGCCCACGCCGGGCCCTCGCGCTCGCCGGCGCGGGTGCCCTGGTCGCCGGTGGGCTCGTAACGATTCCGGTCACCGCGGCGCAGGCCGCGACGCAGTGCGATATCGCGTACACGAGCAACGACTGGCAGGGCGGCTTCACCGCGAACATCACCATCAAGAACGTCGGTGACCCGCTGAACGGCTGGACGCTGGGCTGGACCTTCCCCAACTCCAGCCAGCGGGTGCAGCAGGGCTGGTCGGCCACGTTCACCCAGTCCGGCAGCCAGGTCACCGCCCGGAGCCTGTCCTACAACGGCACCCTGGCCACCGGCGCGTCGACGAGCATCGGCTTCAACGGCGCGTGGAGCGGCAGCAACCCGAAGCCGACCTCGTTCACCCTGAACGGCGTGGTCTGCAACGGTGGCACCACCCCGCCGACCACGCCCCCGCCGACCGACCCGCCGCCCACTGACCCGCCGCCGACCGACCCGCCGCCCACCACCAACCCGCCACCCGGCACCAAGGTCGACAACCCCTACGTCGGGGTGCGCGGTTACGTGAACCCGGAGTGGAAGGCCAAGGCGGACGCCGAGCCCGGCGGAAGCCGGGTCTCCAACAACCCCACCGCCGTCTGGCTGGACCGGATCGCCGCGATCAACGGCACGCCGGACAGCAGCTCCAACGGTGCCTTCGGGGTGAAGGACCACCTGGACGAGGCGCTGCGCCAGGGCGCCGGCTACATCCAGTTCGTGATCTACAACCTGCCCGGCCGGGACTGCTCCGCGCTCGCCTCCAACGGTGAGCTGGGCCCGGACGAGCTGCCCAAGTACAAGGCCCAGTACATCGACCCGATCGCCGCGATCCAGGGCGACTCGAAGTACAGCAGCCTGCGGATCATCAACATCATCGAGATCGACTCGCTGCCGAACCTGGTGACCAACACCTCCGGCCAGCCTGGCGGCACGGTCATGTGTGACACGGTCAAGGCCAACGGTGCCTACGTCAACGGTGTCGGCTACGCCCTCGCCAAGCTGGGCTCGATCGGCAACGTTTACAACTACATCGACGCCGGTCACCACGGCTGGCTCGGCTGGGACTCCAACTTCGGCCCGAGCGCCGAGATCCTGAAGACCGCCGCGGTCGCCTCCGGCAGCACGGTCAACAACGTGCACGGGTTCATCACGAACACCGCGAACTACTCGGCGCTGCAGGAGCCGTACTTCAAGGTCACCGACAACGTGAACGGCCAGACGGTGCGGCAGTCCAAGTGGGTCGACTGGAACTTCTACGTCGACGAGCTGTCGTTCGCCCAGGCGTTCCGGACCAAGCTGGTCTCGCTGGGCTTCAACTCGAACATCGGCATGCTGATCGACACCTCCCGCAACGGATGGGGTGGCTCCGCGCGGCCCACCGGACCGGGTGCCATGACGAGCGTCGACACCTACGTCAACGGTGGCCGGGTCGACCGACGCCTGCACCTCGGCAACTGGTGCAACCAGGCCGGTGCCGGTCTTGGTGAGCGGCCGCGGGCCAACCCGGCGACGGGGATCGACGCCTACGTCTGGGTGAAGCCGCCGGGTGAGTCGGACGGCTCCAGCAAGGAGATCCCGAACAACGAGGGCAAGGGCTTCGACCGGATGTGCGACCCGACGTACGGCGGCAACGCCCGCAACGGCAACAACCCGTCCGGGGCGCTGGGCGACGCGCCGATCTCCGGTGCGTGGTTCTCCGCCCAGTTCCAGGAGCTCATGCGCAACGCCTACCCGGCGCTCTGATCGGGTAGCTCACGCACCAACCCGCTGCCAGTGGTTGGTGAGGCACTGTTGGCAGCAGGTTCCCCCCGGGTCCCCGGCCCGACCGTCACAGGTCGGGTCGGGGACCCCCCTCGCCCCGGTCAGGGCACCGTGCGTTCGATCGCCGCCCGACCCTGCTCAGCCAGGTCACGGCGGGCCCTGTCCAGGTTCTCCGGCGTCAGGTCCTGGCCGCGGGCCATCACCAGGTCCTCCGGCTCCCACTGCTGTTCGCCGCCGGTGCGGATGTTGTCCCCGCCAGCGCCGGTGCCCGTCCCGGTCGCCCCGGTGCCGGCAGCGTACGGATCGCCGATCAGATCGTCGGTGTCCGGTGCCAGATCGTCTGGTCGGTTGCGGGGTTCGGCGAAGCTCGGCGTGTCCCGGTCGGGGCCACCTCCGGTCCGCAGTTGCGGCACGGTGGCGTCATCATCCACCGCCGAGGCCACCTCGGGGCTGTCCTCCAACGGCGGTTGGCGATCGCGATCGGTCATCGTGCTGCCTCCTGTGTCCGACACGGTGCCTGATTTCCTCACGTACCCCTTCGTGTCGGGCTCATGCCGGGCGGCCCGGCCGTCAGGCGCCGGGCTGGTGCTCAGTGGGGGCGGCGGGTCAGGCCCCGGGCTGGTGCTCGTTGGGGGTCGGCGGCTCCGCCGGGCGCAACCACTGCCAGAGCAGCATGAGCAGGCCGAAGACGAGCATCGCCAGCCCGGCCCACAGGTTGATCCGGACGCCCTCTGCCTTGTCGATCTCGGCCCGGCTGTCGAAGATGCCGATCAGCGTCACGATGATCCCGTACGCGACGAAGAGACCACCGATCACCCGGCGGATGTCGAACAGCCGGGCCGCGGCGGAGCGCCGCTGCTCCTCCTGCGTCTCGTCGATCAGCGGGTCCTGTGCCGGCTGGCCGTCGTTGCTCATCTGCCGACCCCTTTCCTCAGAAGACCGGGATGTAGAAGAGGGCGGCCAGCGCGACCGCGATCAGACCGAGCAGCACCGGGGAGCGGTACCAGACGGCGTCCCCGGCGAGCACGTCGCCCTTCAGGTCGACGCCGCCCATGCCGTACACCAGCCCGCGCAGTTCCTCGTCGCGCTTGGGCGAGGTGAGCGGGGTGATGATCGCCGCGACCACCACCGCGGTGACGAACGCCAGACCGGCGCCCCAGAAGCTCTCCTCCAGGTCGGAGTTGAAATCGACCACACCGCCCTTGTAGAGCAGGTAGAGGCTCAGCGACACCAGGGTGCCCAGCAGCAGTGACCAGAAGCCGGCCAGGGCGGTCATCCGCTTCCAGAACATGCCGATGATGAAGGTGGCGAACAGCGGCGCGTTGAAGACGGAGAAGAGCGCCTGGATGTAGTTCATGATGTTGCTGAACCCGGCCGCGATGAACGCGGTGCCGATCCCGATCACCACGGCGGCGACCGTCGCCCACCGGCCGACCCGCAGGTAGTACTCGTCCGAGCGGTCCCGGCGGATGTACGCCTGCCAGATGTCGTAGGTGAAGACGGTGTTGAAGCCGCTCACGTTGGCCGCCATGCCCGCCATGAACGAGGCGAGCAGGCCGGTGACCGCCACCCCGAGCACGCCGTTGGGGAGCAGGTCGCGCATCAGCAGCGGGATGGCGTTGTTGTACTGCAGGTCGCCGCTCTCCGCGCCGAGGCCCTTCACGGTGACCAGGGCCACCAGGCCGGGGATGACCGTGACCAGGGGAATGAACAGCTTCGGGTACGCGGCGATGATCGGCGTACGCCGGGCGGCGCTCATGTTCTTCGCCGACAGGGCACGCTGCACCTCGGCGAAGTTCGTCGTCCAGTAGCCGAACGAGAGCACGAAGCCGAGGCCGAAGACGATGCCGATCCAGTGCGCGCCGAGCGGGTTGGCCGTGCTGCCGGTGTCCTGCCACGCGTGCAGGCCCGCCTCTCCGAGTTTGGTGTCGGCGACCGCGTCCATGAGGCCGTTCCACCCGCCGACCTTGACCAGGCCGATCACCGTGACCGGAATGAGGCCGGCGAGGATGACGAAGAACTGGAGCACCTCGTTGTAGATCGCCCCGGACAGGCCGCCGATGGTGATGTACGCCAGGACGATCGCCGCCCCGACCACGATCGCCGTCCAGAGCGGCCAGCCGAGCAGCGCCTGCATGACGAGGGCCAACGCGTAGAGGTTCACGCCGGCGATCAGCACCTGGGCGACGGCGAAGCTGAGCGCGTTGAGCAGGTGGGTGGGGCGGTTGAATCGCAGCCGCAGGTATTCCGGGACGCTGCGGACCTTGGAGCCGTAGTAGAAGGGCATCATCACGATGCCCAGGAAGACCATCGCCGGGACCGCGCCGATCCAGTAGTAGTGGACCGTCATCACGCCGTACTGGGCCCCGTTCGCGGCCATTCCGATGATCTCCAACGCGCCCAGGTTCGCCGAGACGAAGGCGAGACCGGTCACCCAGGCCGGCAGGGAGCGGCCGGAGAGGAAGAAGTCGACGCTGGTCCGGATGGCCCGTCGGGCGGCGAAGCCGACCCCGAGGACGGTGACGAAGTACAGCGCCAGAATCAGGTAGTCCAGGCCGTTCATGTTGAGCCGGAGACCGTCGCCGTCCATCCCGCCACCCCTCGTCCCGACGTCCGCGCTGGTTGCCGCGCGCCCTATTACCCCGCCTGCGCGGTTTCACGCCTGGAGGTGGGAACCGTCCTGTTCCACCCCGGTCGGGCGGTCTGGGGGCGCCCGGACGCCGACCAGCGCGCGCAAGAGGGCGCCCCGGCCGTCAGGGCCGGGGCGCCGCCTGTTTGCGGGGTGGGTCAGCGACCGAGGACGCGGTCCAGGAAGTCCCGGTAGTTGCGGACCGCCATGCGCAGCTGCTCGGTGTCGGCCGAGCCGGCGTCCTGCCACCCGCCCAGCGTGGTCTTCTGCGCGGCCAGTGCCGAGGAGAGGGCCTGGATGGCCTCCTCCACCAGCGACTGCGCCTCGCCGGCAGCCGCCTTCGGGTCGTCGACGAAACGCAGCTGCACGTCCCGCCAACGGTCCCGGAAGCTCTGCGCGGTGTCCGGTTCGAGGAGCGTGGCCGGCCCGGCCGCGACAGTCGACCCGGCGGGTCGGGATGTTCCGGCGGCCGCCAGCGTGGGGCTGGTGTCGTCGCCGGGGACCGGTTCGCCGTCCGCGTCCGGGTCGACCATCTCCGGTGTGGCGCTGCCGTAGCCGGCCGCGCCCGCCGCGGCGGCCTCCCGATCGCCGGTCAGATCGCCGCGTCGCTCGGGGTCGCCGTTCGTGCTCCCCGGCGGGACGACGGTCCGCGCTGACGTGTCCGCGTCGGCGCGGTCGTCGAAGTCGCTGCGGTTGTCGACGTCGGTGCTCTCGACGTCAGTGCTGTCGACGTCGACGTCCGAGTCGCGGCGGTGCAGCTCGGCGGTCGGGTCGGCGCGCAGACCCTCCCGCTCGCCATCCTCGGCGCCGTCGCCCGGCTGGGCGGTCCGCTCGGCCCGGGGGTCCGGCTGGTCCTGCGGGCGCGGGCTGGCCAGCGCGGAGGCGGCCACCGCGTCGGCGACAGTGGTGGCGCCGAACGTGGTCGGCAGCGGCCCCGGCTCGTGGAAACCGCCCTCGTCGGTGGAGCGGTCGTCGCGTCCGTGGCGTGGGTCGGAGTCGTCGGTCAGCTCGTCGTCGGCCGGGTCGTACGCGCCATCCCGGTCGGTGTCGTCGGCCCGGTCGGTGTCGTCGGTCCGGTCGTGGACGGTGCTTTGGTCGTCGAAGGTGCCCCGGTCGTCGAGGGCGTCCTCAGGGACGTCGGAGCGGCCGGACCGGTCGCCGGCCGGGGGTACCGGCACGGGCGCGGACCGCACGGCCTCCGGGTGGTCGTTGCTCACCTGCTGCTCTTCCTGGCGCATCGGTGGCCTCCTCAGCGGCTCGTGGTGTCGTGGTCCGGGTGGTGGCGCTGCTCGGGCGTCTGCTGGCCGACCGGCTCCTCGCCCAGCAGGTCGGCGAAGAGTGCGCGGTAGTGCACAACCGCCTGCCGCAGCTCCTCGGTGTTGGCCTCGCCCCGGGAGTTGCGCAGGTGGATCTCGTGCGCGTCCCGGTAGTTGGTGAGGGTGCGGGCGTGCTCGACGGAGAGGTGGGCGATCTGGTCGGAGAAGTCACCGGTCGGGTAGCCCTGCTCTTCGATGAGCCGCGTGACCAGTTCGTCCGCGTCGCCCACGGTCTCGCCGGGGGAGTCGATGAAGCGGACCTGAAGTTCCTCCCAGGCGGCGGCGTACCGGGCCCGGGACTCCGGGGTGAGTGGGGTGAGCGTGAGCTCGGCATGCCGGCGTTCCCGGTCGCGCAGTTCGCGCTCGGCGGCGGACCGGCTGTCCTGCTCCGCCACCACCCGGTCGTACTCCGGGCCGAACCGGTTGCGGAGCGCGCGACGGTTGGTGAGCGAGCGGGCGGCCACGGCCAGCACCGCGACGATCACCAGCACGACGAGCACGATGACGACTATCTGCGTGGACGACATGGGCTCCTCCTTCGTCATCTGGTATTCCCTCCGAGCAGTGATCGCCAATCCCGATCCGAGACACTTTCCTGACGAGGCTCCAACTGCCCCACCTGCCAGAATCTGACTCGTTCCAGAAAAGTGGGATTCGGACCACGCCCGCGCACATCCCGGAGCGTCGATGTCGGCGCGACAGGCGGTAGTGCAACAGCTCTCGATTACGTATCCTGCCCAAGGCGCCCGCGCCGGTGCCCGACGAACGGCCGGGCGCGCAGCCGGCCGGAGCGTTGCCCGGCGGTGCCGGCGCCCCTCCTGCCACCCTGTACGGGCGAGGTCTGATGAAAACCCGCGACTGGCCGATCCGCTCGAAGCTGACCGCGTTGGTCGTCGCGCCGGTGACCGCGCTCCTGGCGTTGTGGATCTTCGCGACCTCCCTGACCTTCGGTCCCGCCCTGAACCTGCTCTCCGCCCGCACCCTCCTGTACGACCTGGGTCGCCCCGGCGAGGCGGTGGTCACCGAGCTGCAACGGGAACGCCGGCTCTCGGTGGTGCAGCTCGCCGGCGACGCCGAGCTGCCCGCCCTCGCCGAGCAGCGCGGGCGCACCGACCGGGCGGTCGCCGAGCTGCGCCGCCGGGTGGACGGCGAACCCCTGCGCGACGCCGCTGACCACCTGCTGGAAACCCGGATCGACCAGCTCATCACCGCCCTGGCAGCGCTGCCCAGCGGGCGGACGTTCATCGACGACCGCAAGGTGGACCGGGCCGGCGCGCTCAACCTGTACAGCGGCATGGTCTCCGCGGCCTTTCAGGCGTTCGCCGGCATGGCGACCCTGACCGACCCGGGAATCAACCGGCAGGCCCTGGCGCTCACCGCGCTGGGCCGCTCCCGGGAGCTGCTCGGCCAGAGCGACGCGCTGCTGGCCGGCGCGCTGACCGCCGGACGGTTCGCCGAGGGGGAGCACACCCAGCTCGTCCAGGCCATCGGCAATCAACGGTGGCTCACCGAGAGCGCCGTGGCCGACCTGCCCGAGAGCAGCCGGGTCGCGTACCAACGACTGACCGAGGGCGAGGCGTTCACCCGGCTGCGCGCCATGCAGGACGCGCTGGTCGTACCCAGCCGGTCCGGCCGACCGGCGGTCGACGCGGCGGCCTGGCAGGCCAGCCAGGACGCGGTGCAGCAGCAGCTGCGGGACTTCGAGCTGTCCGAGGCGGACGCCCTCACCGACCGTTCGGTGCCGATGGCGGTCCGCATCCTGGTGCGGCTGGCCGCCGCCGGGGTGCTCGGGCTCGTCGCCGTGGTCGTCTCGGTGCTGGTGGCGCTGCGGGTCGGCCGCACCCTGGTCCGGCGGCTCAGCGGCGTCCGCACCGCCGCGCTGGAGCTGGCCGAGCACCGGCTGCCCGACGTGGTGACCCGGCTGCGCCGTGGCGAGCAGGTCGACGTCGCCCGGGAGGCACCACCGCTGGAGTACGGCCACGACGAGATCGGCGAGGTCGGGCGCGCCTTCACCGAGGTGCAGCGCACCGCCGTGCAGGCCGCTGTGGACGAGGTCACCCTGCGGCGCGGGCTCAACGAGGTCTTCCTCAACATCGCCCGACGCAGCCAGAGCCTGGTGCACCGTCAGCTGCACCTGCTGGACCGGATGGAGCGGCGCAGCGAGGACCCGGACGAGCTGGCCGAGTTGTTCCAGGTCGACCACCTGGCCACCCGGCTCCGCCGGCACGCCGAGGACCTGGTCATCCTCGCCGGCTCCGCCCCCGGCCGCGGTTGGCGCAACCCGGTCGCGATGGTCGACCTGATCCGTGGCGCGATCTCCGAGGTCGAGGCGTACGAACGGGTGGACATCACCAACGTGCAACCGGCCGGCGTGCTGGGGCGGGCCGTCGGCGATGTCATCCACCTCCTCGCCGAGCTGGTCGAGAACGCCACCGCCTTCTCCCCGCCGGACACCCGGGTCACCGTCACCGGGGCGCAGGTGGCCAACGGGTACGCCCTGGAGATCACCGACCAGGGGCTGGGCATGTCCGACACGGCGCTGGAGACCGCCAACACCCGGCTGGCCAGCTCGCCGGAGTTCGACCCGGCGCAGAGCGCCCGACTCGGCCTGTTCGTGGTGGCCCGGCTGGCGGCCCGGCACGGCGTACGGGTGCGGTTGCGGCCGTCGGGGGAGGGTGGCGTGACCGCCGTGGTGCTGCTCCCCGGCGACCTGGTCACCACCGAACCGCCGGCCGGCCCCGACCCGGCCACGCTCGGCGCCGCGTCGGCCGACCCGGGCCGGCGACTGGTGCGGACGGCACGCCGGGGCGCGGTGACCCGACCCCGTACCCGCCCACCGACGGCCCCGACCGGCAGCACGGCCCCGCCGGCCCCGCCCACCGGCGCGCCGACCTCGGTCACCGCGCCGGCCAGCACGCCCGACGAGGGGCCGGCGACCTCCGACGAGCCGGACGACGAGCTGGACGGGCTGCCCCGCCGGGTGCGCCGCCGGACCCCCGCCGCCCAACCCCGGTCGACAGTCGGCGACACGCCGTCACCCCGCTCGCCCGAGGAGGTCCGCCAGGTGATGGCGGCGCTGCAGGCCGGCACGGCGCGCGGCCGTGCCACCGCCGTCACCCCGACGGCACCGCCGTCAACGGGCCCGACGACGCCGACCGGCAGCGCGGTCCCGACGGCACCCACCGACCCGCCGACGAGCCCCGAACCACCGACCGCGACTGAGAGGGACGCCTAGTGCGGCATTCGACGAAGCAGAGCGCCGGCCTCGACTGGTTGCTCGACGAACTGGTGCAACGGGTACCGGCCGCCCGGGAGGCGGTGGTGCTCTCCGCCGACGGCCTGCTGCTCGGCTGCTCGGCCGAGTTGGAACGCTCCGACGCCGAGCACCTCTGTGCGCTCGCCGCCGGGTTCTCCAGCCTGGCCCGCGGCGCCAGCCGGCACGTGGACGGCGGCCCGGTGCGACAGACGGTGGTGGAGATGGAGGCCGCGTACCTCTTCGTCACCACCGCCGGGCAGGGCGCCTGCCTGGCCGTGGTGAGCGACGCCGACGCGGACATCGGGCTGGTCGCGTACGAGATGGCGATGCTGGTGATCCGGGTGGGGGAGAGCCTCGCCGCACCGGCCCGATCGGCAGCGGACGCCGGAGATGCGGACTGAGCCGCCCGGGCCGCAGCACGAGTGGCTGGACGGTGACGCCGGCCCGGTGATGCGCCCGTACACGCTCACCCGGGGCCGGGTACGCTCCGCCGTCGACAATTTCAACCTGGTCGCGTTCGTGGTGGCGGCGGACGTCGACCCGGCGGGTCATGCGCACCTGCTGCCCGAGCATCGACGGCTCGTCGCGTTGGCCAGCCGGCCGGTGTCGGTGGCCGAACTGGCGGCCGAGTTGGACCTCGCTGTCGGCGTGGTCCGGGTACTGCTCGGTGATCTCCTCGCCGAGGGCCTGGTCGCGGTGCACGAGCCGCCGAAAGCCGGCATCCTTCCCGACGACGACATCCTCAAGGCGGTGGTCAGTGGACTCCGTGCGCTGTGACCAGGTGGGCACCAGCACCACCATCCCGCTGGCACTGAAGATCCTCATCGCGGGAGGCTTCGGGGCCGGCAAGACGACCTTGGTGAGTGCCCTGAGCGAGGTCCGTCCGTTGCAGACCGAGGAGGTGCTGACCGGGGCCGGGATCGGCACCGACGACATCTCCGGCGTGGAGGGCAAGTCCACCACCACGGTGGCGATGGACTTCGGCCGGATCACCATCAACGACGACCTGCAGGTCTACCTGTTCGGCACGCCGGGTCAGGACCGGTTCTGGTTCCTCTGGGACGAGCTGGCCTTCGGCGCGCTCGGCGCGGTGGTGCTCGCCGACACCCGGCGACTGGCAGACTGCTTCCCCTCCATCGACTACTTCGAGCAGCGCGGCATCCCGTTCGTGGTGGGCGTGAACTGTTTCGACGGCTCCCGCCGGTTCAACCTGGAGACCGTACGCCGAGCGCTCGACCTGGACCCGGAGGTGCCGATGGTGCTCTGCGACGCCCGGGACCGGCAGTCCGGGAAGATGGTGTTGATCTCTCTGGTGGAGCACGTGGCCCGGCAGCGCGGTGAGCCAGTGCCGGCCGCCTGAGAACCGGGCCGGAAAGCGGGTTAACGGGCGGGCAACGCGGGCACGCTCTGGTTGGATCAACGGAGGATGCCGGCGGAGGAGTGGTACGTGAGCGGTCAGGGTGAGGTCGTCCACATCGGCTGTTACACCGCGCAGAGCGGTGGACGGGGCAGCGGCATCGTCGCCGCACGTCGCGACCCGACGACCGGGGCGCTGACCCCGCTCGGCACGGTGGCGGTCACCCCGTCCCCGTCCTTCCTGGCACGGCACCCCACCCAGCCGGTGCTCTACGCGGTCAACGAGCTGACCGACGGGGAGGTCAGCGCCTGGCAGGTCGGTGCGGACGGCGCGCTGGACCCGCTCGGCAGCCGGTCGACCGGCGGGGCCGAGCCCTGCCACCTGGCGGTGCTGCCCGGCGGCGATCACCTGCTGGCGGCCAACTACGGCAGCGGCAGCATCGCGGTCTTCCCACTCGACCCGCGGGGCGTGCCCGGCGACCGCACCGACCTGGTGGTGCACGAGGGGCACGGCCCCGACCCGGAGCGCCAGGACCACGCCCACGCCCACATGGTCTCGCCGGGACCGGGCCGGGGGCCGATCCTCGCCGTGGATCTCGGCACCGACTCCGTCTACCGGTACGACCTGGACGCGGCGACCGGACGACTGGTGCCGCGTGCGCCGCGGATGCGGACCGCGCCCGGAACCGGTCCCCGGCACCTGGCCCGGCACCCGGACGGACGGCGCTGCTACCTCGTCGGTGAGCTGGACGCCTCGGTCACCGCGTACGAGCTGACCGACGACGGCGCGTTGCACCAACGCGGGCGGGTCGAGGCGAGCGAGCGGGCCGGCCACGTCCAGCCGTCGGAGGTCGCTGTCACCCCGGACGGCCGTTTCCTCCACGTCGCCAACCGTGGGGCGGGGACCGTGGCGGTCTTCACCCTGGCCGGGGAGTTGCCCGAGCTGGTGGCCGAAGTGGACACCGGTGGCGAGTGGCCCCGGCACTTCGCCCTGATCGGGGAGCACCTCTACGTCGCCGACGAGCGGGCGGACATGGTGCGGGTGTTCCGGCGCGACGCCGAAACCGGCGTCCCGGAGGCGGTCGGCGAGCCGGTTCCGGTGCCGAGTCCGACGTGCGTTTTGCCCTGAACGATGGTTTAGAGACGTGAGCGCCGCACTCGTTTGGCAACGCCACGAGGCTGCTACGTCACTCTGTGTTGCAAAAGAGAGGTCAACTGTTTCTCCTGCGTAACTTTAGTCCGAACGGATGTGGCAGAGACGGCACCTAGTACGCAAGATGGTCACCGTGTCAGCAGGCCGCCATCGCATGCGTTCGAAACTCCACCTAGCCGCCGCCGCCGCAACGGTCGGGGTGCTCGTCGTCACGACGGGCGCGTGGTTCGGCTATCGGGAGTTGATCCAGCCCAGCTGCTCGGGGGAGATCCGGCTCGCCGTGGCGGTCGCCTCCGAACTCGCGCCAGCGGTGGACGCGGCGGCGTCCCAGTGGGTGAAGGACGGCGCGGCGGTAGGCCCGACCTGCATTCGGGTCGACGTTTCCGCGTCCGACCCGGTCGACGTCGCGGCCGTGGTGGCGGCCAAACACGGCGCGGTGCTCGCCGGCGTGGGGCAGGCCAGCGGCACCGCCGTCAGCCCCGACGTCTGGGTGCCCGACTCCTCGACCTGGCTGCTGCGGTTGAAGAAGGACGCGACGGCGTTCGCTCCGACCAACGGCGCGTCCATCGCGCGCAGCCCGATCGTCGTCGCGATGCCCGAGCCGATCGCCACCCGGCTCGGCTGGCCGGACAAGAAGTTCAACTGGACCGACCTGCTCAAGCAGGTCAACAGCAGCACGCCGCTGCGGACCGGGATCGTCGAGCCGACCCGCGACGCGGCGGGCCTGTCCGGACTGCTCTCGCTGACCGCCGCCGCCAGCGCGGCCGGCGGCGACGCCCAGCGCAACACCGTCGGCGCGCTGCGCGCACTGGCCACCGGCCGCTCCTCGCTCCGCAACGACCTGCTGGCCCGTTTCCCCACTGCCAACGACTCCACGTCCATCGCCAGTGGTCTCGGTGCGGCGGCGCTGTCCGAAGAAGACGTGATCGCGTACAACAGCAAGAAGCCGCCGGTGCCGCTCGCCGCGCTCTACATGGAGCCGGCGCCGATGCCGCTGGACTACCCGTACGCGGTGCTGCCCGGCATCGAACCGAGCAAGGCGTCGGCGGCCAAGGTGCTGTTCGAACTGCTCACCAGCCCGACCTTCCGTAACCGGCTCGCCGCGCAGTCGCTGCGTGCGCCGGACGGCAACTGGGGCGAGGGTTTCAAGGCGCCGCAGGGTGCGCCGAGCCCGTCCGGCGGCGCGCCCACCGCACCGGCGAACGGCGGCACCGCGGCGGGTGGCCTGGACCCGGCCGCCATCCAGCGGGTCGTCTCCAGCTGGTCGATCGCCACCCAGTCTGGTCGGATGCTCGCCGTCATCGACGTCTCCGGCTCGATGAAGGAGCCGGTGCCCTCCGCCAACAACCGCAGCCGGGAGGAGGTCACTGTCGACGCGGCCCGTCGTGGCCTCAGCCTCTTCGACGACTCCTGGTCGATCGGTCTGTGGACCTTCTCCACCCAGCTCGTCGGCAACCGGGACTACCGGGAGCTGGTCCCGATCGGCCCGCTCTCCGGCCAGCGCGGCCAGTTGGAGGGCGCGCTCGCGACCATCAAGCCCTCCAGCGGCGACACCGGCCTCTACGACACGATGTTTGCCGCGTACCAGGCGGTCCAGGAAAACTGGCAGCCCGGCCGGGTCAACTCGATCGTGCTGTTCACCGACGGCAAGAACGAGGACGACAACGGTCTCAACCAGCAGCAGCTGCTCGGCAAGCTCAAGCAGGCCGCCGACCCGGAGCGGCCGGTCCAGGTCATCATGATCGGTATCGGTGAGGGCGTCAGCAAGGCGGAGCTGGAGTCGATCACCAAGGTGACCGGTGGCGACGTCTTCGTCACGAAGGATCCGAGCGAGATCGGCAGCATCTTCCTCAGCGCCATCGCGCGGCGCCCGCCAGCACCGCGCTGATCCGACGCTCAGCGGTCGGGGAGCCTGCCACACCCGTCGATCCGGTGTGGCAGGCCCCTTTTCGGCCCGCCAGTTGTTGAAGAAAAGTGACGGCAATACGTCGGAAGCAATCGGCAGTCATAGTTGTCAGGGCAGGATGTCGACTGTTCCGGCATGGTCGGTCCGCCTCCGGTCCGACCCGTTGGCCGGGGCCATCCTGTACAGAGTGGGAGGGCCGGTGAGCGTGGCGACACTGTTGACCCCCGCCACGTCGGCGGAGCCCGATGGTCAACGCACCGGGCTGCTGGCACGAGCCGACGAACGGTCCTACGTCCGGGTGCTGGTGGTGCTGGACACCACCATCCTCATCATCGCGTTGCTGATCGGGTACGTCACCCGTTTCGGTGAGGGCGAGCCGACCGGCTCGGAGATCCCGTACGTGCTGGTCGCCCCCGGGTTGGTGCTGGCCTGGCTGATCTCGCTCAAGGCCCTCGGCTGCTACGACGACCGGGTGATCGGCTACGGGGCGGACGAGTACCGGCGGGTCAGCTCCGCCAGCCTGCGCCTGGCCGGGGCGATCGCCATCATCGGCTACATCGCCGACGTCGGAGTCTCCCGGGGCTTCCTGGGCATCTCCTTCGCGGTGGGCACGGTCGGGCTGGAGGTGGCCCGGTTCGCCGCCCGCAAGCGGCTGCACCGGGCCCGCTCGCTCGGCGCCGGCTGGTCCCGGAAGGTGCTGGTGGTCGGCGACACCGCCCACGTGTTGGAGTTGGTCCACACGTTGCGTCGCGAGCCGTACGCCGGTTACCAGGTGGTGGGCGCCTGCATCCCGGACGCGCTGCTCGCGCCGGTGGCGCAGCGGCTGGGTGACGTGCCGGTGGTGGGGTCGTTCCGGGGCATCCCGGAGGCCGCCACCGCGATCGGCGCGGACACTGTCGCGGTGACCGCCTCGGGTGAGCTGACCGCGACCCGGCTGCGTCGCCTCGGCTGGCAGTTGGAGGGGACCGGCGTCGACCTGGTCGTGGCACCCGCGCTGACCGACGTCGCCGGCCCGCGGATCCACACCCGCCCGGTCGCCGGACTGCCGCTGATCCACGTCGAGGCGCCCGAGTTCCGCGGCGTTCGCAAACTGGTGAAGGGTTTCGTCGACAGGTCCGTCTCGTCGCTGGCGCTGGCGGTGCTGCTGCCGCTCATCGCGTTCATCGCCCTGGCCATCAAACTGGACAGCCGGGGTCCGGTGCTGTTCCGGCAGGTCCGGGTTGGCCGGGGCGGGCAGGAGTTCGGCGTGTTCAAGTTCCGCACCATGGTGGTGAACGCGGACGCGCTGCTCGCCGAGTTGGCCGCCCGCAACGAGACCGACGGCCTGATGTTCAAGATGCGCCACGACCCCCGGGTGACCCGCGTCGGCCGGCTGCTGCGCAAATGGTCACTGGACGAGCTGCCGCAACTGGTCAACGTGCTGCTGGGGCAGATGAGCCTGGTCGGGCCGCGCCCGCCGCTGCCCTCGGAGGTGGCCCGCTACGACGGTGACGTGGCCCGGCGGCTGCTGGTCAAGCCCGGCATGACCGGCCTGTGGCAGGTCAGTGGCCGCTCCGACCTGAGCTGGGAGGACGGCATCCGGCTCGACCTCTACTACGTGGAGAACTGGTCCCTCACCGCCGACCTCACCATCCTCTGGAAGACCTTCGGCGCGGTGCTGAACGGCCGCGGAGCGTACTGACCACAGGTCACGGCTGCGGGCCGGTCCAGTCCAGGCAGACGACCACCGCGTCGTCGACCAGGTCACCGGCCACGAACGCGCGCAGATCACCGATCAGCGACCGGACCGCGTCCAGCGGTGCCATCGGCCCGGTCCGCCGTAGGAACCGGTCCAGTGCCGTCTCGCCGTAGCGCATGTGCTGACCGGTGGCCTCCACCACCCCGTCGCTGACCACGAAGACCCGGTCGCCGAGTTCCAGGGGGAACTTCTGCTCGTGGTAGTCGGTCGCCTCGAACATGCCCAGCGGAAACTGCGCCTCCAGCGGCTGCTCGCTGACCTCGCCGCCGCGGAGCAGGACCAGTCGGGGCGACCCGGCGTCCACCACTGTCATCATCCCGGAGCGCAGGTCCAGCTCCATCAGCAACGCCGACAGGTGCTGCTCGCCCCGGTACAGGTCGTAGATGGCCTGATCGGCGAGGGCGGCCTGGTCGGCCAGGCTCAGCCCGGCCCGTCGCGCGTTGCGCAGCGCGTGGGTGGCCAGGGAGGTGAGCAGGGAGGCGGCCACGCCCTCACCGGTGCCGTTGATGGTGGACAACCAGAGCCGCTCCCCGTCGTCAGACCAGTCGAAGCCGTCGCCGCGCACGGCGTACGCCGGCTCCAACTGCCCGGCCAGGCTGAACGAGGGACGGATCCGGCTGCGGCCGGGAAGCAGCTCCCACTGCATCTCGGCGGCCAGGGTGAGGCGTTGGGTGCGCCGAGCCGCCCGGTAGACGTCGGTGCCGGCGGAGACCGCCGCCACCTCGTGCGCGAGCGCGGTGGCGACCTCGGCCAGCGCGTTGACGACCTCCTGGTCGTCCGGCACGGGCGACAGGCGCAGCACCCCTCGGCGCTCGCCACGCATGGTGACCGGCATCCAGGCGACGCCGTCGGTCAGTAGCGGCGACTGGTGGTCGAAGGCGCGCCAGGCGGGGTGCCCGGGGCTCGTGATCGAGTCACCGTCGGTGAGTGGCAGCAACTCCGCGAGCCGGTAGTCGACCTGGTACAGCTCAACGTCGGTGATCCCGTACGACCCGGCGAGCACGTCCCCGATTCCACCGACGAGCCGGTCAGCTGGTGTCTCGTTCAGGGCACGTCGTGCCCGATCGACCGGTTTGCTCATCGTCACTCCCTCGCTGAAAGCTCGACCACCAGTGGGTTCGGAGTACTCTCGGGCCACCATGGCCGAACTGAACCGTCCGACGGACCCCGAGACGAGTATGGCTGCCGCGCTGGACGCGGCGGCCGCTGCCCTGCTCGGGATCTGGGAATCTGCCCGGGAGGGGACCGCCAGCCGGGTCTCCGGTGCCCAACTACGGGCAGTGATGGTGGTGGAGCAGGCCGACGGGATCAACCTGCGTCGGCTCGCCACCCGACTCGACATGCTGCTCAGCTCCGCCAGCCGCCTCTGCGACCGGCTGGTCGCCGCCGGCATGCTGGAGCGCGAGCCGGGCCGCTTCGACCGGCGGGAGATCTCGCTGCACCTCACCCCGGAGGCCCGCCGGCTCCTCGCCGAGCTACGGGCCAACCGCCGGGCCCAACTCGACGCCGTGCTGACCGGGATGAGCCGGGAGGGCCGCGACGCGCTGCTGCGCGGAATGCGGGAGTTCGACGAGACCGCGCGCCGCCAGCAGGAGCAGCGGCCGGCGACGCCCGGGGAGCCGCCGGGCCCGGGGGACTGGCCGGACGGCCCGGACCAGCCCGGTGGGCGGTCGGGGGACTGGTCGGTCGATTCGGCGCGGCAGACCCGTGGGTTGTGGGCGGGCGCCGCTGGCGGTCCGGATCCGACGGCCGGCAGCACCCGGGAGTGGCCGGCCGGCGACCCGCCGGTGGCACGTACCGCCTGACCAGGCCGGTCGGTCGCCGTCGGTCAGGCCGGCGTCGACGCGCCCACGGCCAGCATCGCGATGTCGTCGTGGGCCTGCCCGTCCAGCCAGTCGTCGACCTCCCGCAGCACCCGGTCGATCAGCGCGGCCGGTGGCTGCCCGGCCGCCGCCACGAGCGCGGCCCGCAGCCGGGCCTCACCGAACATCGCCGTGTCGCGCGGTCCGCGCGCCTCGGTCACCCCATCGGTGTACGCGAGCAACACGTCGCCCGGATCGAGGTGCACCCTCGCCTCGGCGAACCGGGCGGCGGTCAGCGCCCCCACCGGCATGCCACCGACCGGGACGGTGGTGACAGTGCCGTCGGCGGTGACCAGCAGTGGCGCCGGGTGCCCTCCGCCGGCGATCCGGATGTCCAGTCCGGTGGGCCCGCGGTCCAGGGAACCGAGCAGCACTGTGGTGAACTGGCTGCGACGCGCGGCGTCCGGCGCGTCGAACAGCGCCTGGTTGAGCAGGCGGATCAGCTCCAGGGGGCGTCGCTCGACGAGCCGCAGCGTCTGCAACGACTGGCGGACCCGGCCGGTCAGCACGGCGGCGCCCACGCCCTTGCCGCACACGTCGCCGAGCGCGAACAGGGCGCCCTCGGGGTGCGGGAACACCTCGTAGAAGTCCCCGCCGATGCGCAGGGTGTCGCCAGCTGCCCGGTAGCCGCCGGCCATCGTCACGCCGGGCACGGCGGGCAGCTCGGGCGGGAGCAGACTGCTCTGCAGCACCTGGGCCAGGTGGGCCTGCTCACTGTGCAGGTCGGCGGTGGCCAGCGCGGCACCCGCGCGGGCGGCGAACTCCCGGGCCAGCTCCACGTCGCGTGGTTCGAAACCGGCCCGCCCGGGCCGACGGATGAGCAGCAGGGCGCCGGTCGACTCGCTGGCGTTCAGCAGGGGGCTGGCCAGCACCGCCCCCGGGGGGCCGAACCCGGGCGGCAGCAGGTCGGCCAGGTCGGTGAGCGGGGCGTCCGGCCAGCGGCCCGGCTCGGCGCGGTCGCCGGCCAGCGCCTCGGCGAGACCGGGCACGGCGCTGGCCAGCGCGGGACCGGCCAGCCCGGTGACCGGGGCCGGATCACCGTCGGCGTACCGGATCCACCTGGCGTGTGGCTCGGCTGGCGCTGTCGGTCGGGGCAGTGCCACGGCGACGTCGGCCAGGTAGGGGACGGCGAGTGTGGTGGCGAACAGGAGGACCTGGTCCCGGTGCAGGGCCAGCGCCAGCCGGCTGCCGGCCCGGGCGAGGAACGCGGTGCGGGAGCGTTCGGCGAGC
Source organism: Micromonospora sp. SD19 (assembly GCF_054462275.1). NCBI lineage: Bacteria > Bacillati > Actinomycetota > Actinomycetes > Micromonosporales > Micromonosporaceae > Micromonospora > Micromonospora sp. SD19. The sequence continues at coordinate 141,787 of NZ_JBTLMN010000008.1, read as the reverse complement.
AGGGCGTCGGCGCGGGCGTGCTCCTCGGTGACGTCGCGGACATACCACGCCCACCGGGAGCCGGCGAGTTGGCGCCGGACGCCACGCAGTCGCCGGCCGTGGTGGTCGGCGTCGAAGCGGTCGGCGCCGGTGACGACCGCCCGGGCCAGGGCCGCCACCGGGCAGTCGGCCAGCCCGGTGCCGGCCTCGATCTCCGGGAGCAGCTCGGCCGCCATGGCGTTGACCAGGGTGACCAGGCCGGTCCGGTCCGTCGTCAGCACGGCCTCGGCGAGCCCGTCGAGCAGCTCGCGGGCCAACCGGTCGTCGGCCGGCAGCGGGGTGCCGCCGGGTTGCCGGGTCGTGGTCACCGCCGGACGCCAGCTCGCGTCTGGCGACGTGTGCGCATGCTGCTTCTCGACTCCTCACCGGGGATCGTTGCCTGAGTGCAAGGGTACCGATCCGTGCCGACGGGGGCGCGGGGGCGGCGATCAGCCGGAGCGGGCCAGCCAGCCGGCGGGCTGGGCGATGATCCGGCGGGCCACCGAGCCGGCGGCCCCCACCGCTGCGGCTTCCGCACCGAGCGTCGACGGCCGGACCGTTACCGGCGACCAGGCGGCGGTGAGCACCCGGGCGTCGATCTCGGCGAGGACCGGGGGGCACAACCAGGGTGCGAGCGCGGCGTAACCGCCACCGAGCACCACGGTGTCCAGGTCGAGCAGGTTGACGACGCCGGCCACCGCGACGCCGAGCGCCGTTCCGGCCTCGTGCAGCGCCCGCAGCGCGTCGCCGTCACCGGCCTCGGCCAACTCGGCCAACCGGGCGGTCGCGGTGTCCGCGGGAAGCTCCGCCCGGGCCAGCCCGGCGGCGGACACGATCGCCTCCTGGCCGGCGTACTGCTCCAGGCAGCCCTGCCCGCCGCAGCGGCACGGACGGCCCTCGGGGTGGACCGGGAGGTGCCCGATCTCACCGCTCCACCCGCGTACGCCGCGGAACAGCGCGCCGTCCAGCACGATGCCGGCGCCGATGCCCACCTCCCCGGAGATGTGCAGGAAGCTGGACGGGCCGGGTGGTTGCGAGTGCAGCTCGCCGAGCGCGGCGAGGTTGGCCTCGTTGTCCACCGTCAACGCGGGGACCCCGGGCACCTGCTCGACCAGCGGAGGGTGCTCGGCGAGCAGCGCGGGCACCGGCACGTCGGACCATCCGAGGTTCGGCGCGAGCCGGACCAGCCCGTCGTCGTCCACCAGGCCGGGCACCGCGAGCGCGGCCCCGACCAGGGTGAGGCCCTGGTGGGCGGCGTCGTCGCGGGCTGCCCCGGCCATCTCGACCAGATGGGCCAGGGCGTCGGCGGGGGCCACCGGACGCAGGTCGGCCCGGTGCACGGTGCGGTGCCGCACCTGGCCGGTGAGGTCCACCACGCAGACCGCCAGGTAGTCGACGTTGACCTCCAGGCCGAGCCCGGCCGGCCCCTGTTCGGCCAGGACCAGCCCGCGCGCCGGCCGGCCGGCGCCCGAGCGGGGCGCGGGGTCGGACTCACTGACCAGCCGACCGCCGAGCAGGTCCTCGACGACAGCGGAGACGGTGGCTCTGGTCAGGCCTGTGGCGGTCGCCAGGTCGGCTCGGGAGGGGGGTCGGTCGGCCGCGGCGATCCGACCGAGGACCAGGGCGAGGTTGAGCTCGCGCAGACTGCCCTGACGGACTGCGCCGGCCGGGGCGTGGGTGAGGCTCACCCCTTGACAGTGCCATAGGGTGGGCAAATAATTCAATCGCTGAACAAATACCTGACACCACCACCCCGGAGGTCGCTCATGGCACCCCGTCCCACCCCCGCCGACAAGTTCTCCTTCGGGCTCTGGACCGTGGGCTGGCAGGCCCGCGACCCGTTCGGTGACGCCACCCGCCCCGAGCTGGACGCGGTCGAGGCCGTGCACCGGCTCGCCGAGCTGGGCGCGTACGGCATCACCTTCCACGACGACGACCTGATCCCGTTCGGCGCCGACGCGGCTTCCCGTGACCAGCACATCGCCCGGTTCCGCAAGGCCCTCGACGAGACCGGCCTGGTGGTGCCGATGGTCACCACCAACCTCTTCACCCACCCGATCTTCAAGGACGGCGGCTTCACCAGCAACGACCGCGACGTCCGCCGCTTCGCGCTGCGCAAGGTGCTGCGCCAGGTCGACCTGGCCGCCGAGCTGGGTGCGGGCACCTTCGTCATGTGGGGTGGCCGCGAGGGCTCCGAGTACGACCTCGCCAAGGACGTCCAGGCCGCCCTGGACCGCTACCGCGAGGCCGTCAACCTGCTCACCCAGTACGTCATCGACAAGGGCTACAACCTGCGGTTCGCGCTGGAGCCCAAGCCCAACGAGCCGCGCGGCGACATCCTGCTGCCCACCATCGGGCACGCGCTCGGCTTCATCTCCCAGTTGGAGCACCCGGAGATGGTCGGCCTCAACCCGGAGGTCGGGCACGAGCAGATGGCCGGGCTCAACTACGCCCACGGCATCGCCCAGGCGCTCTGGCAGGGCAAGCTGTTCCACCTGGACCTGAACGGCCAGCGCGGCATCAAGTACGACCAGGACCTGGTCTTCGGCCACGGTGACCTGATGAACGCGTTCGCCCTGGTGGACCTCCTGGAGAACGGTGGCCCGAACGGTGGGCCGACCTACGACGGTCCCCGGCACTTCGACTACAAGCCGTCGCGTACCGAGGACATGGACGGGGTGTGGGCGTCCGCGGCGGCCAACATGAGCACGTACCTGCTGCTCAAGGAGCGCGCGGCGGCGTTCCGTGCCGACCCCGAGGTGATCGAGGCGCTCGCCGCCAGCAAGGTCGGCGAGCTGAGCACGCCGACGCTCGGCGACGGCGAGGGCTACGAGGAGTTCCTGGCCGACCGGTCCGCGTTCGAGGATGTCGACGTGGACGCTGTCGCCGCCCGGGGCTTCGCCTTCGTCCGGCTCAACCAGCTCGCCGTCGAGCACCTGCTCGGCGCCCGCTGAGGCCCCGCCATGCCGTTGGTCGCAGGCGTTGACTCGTCCACCCAGTCCTGCAAGGTGGTGATCCGGGACGCGGAGACCGGTGCCCTGCTCCGGCAGGGCCGGGCACCGCACCCGGACGGCACGGAGGTCGACCCGGAAGCCTGGTGGCAGGCGCTGCGCAGCGCCGCCGACCAGGCCGGCGGGTTCGCCGACGTGGCGGCGATCTCCGTCGCCGGCCAGCAGCACGGCATGGTGTGTCTCGACGAGGACGGCCGGGTGGTCCGCCCGGCGCTGCTGTGGAACGACACCCGATCCGCCGACGCCGCCGCCGATCTCATCGAGGAGGCCGGCGGCGGCGCGGCCGGGCGCCGGTTCTGGGCCGAGGCGACCGGCAGCGTTCCGGTGGCCAGCTTCACCCTGACCAAACTGCGGTGGTTGGCCAGGCACGAGCCGGAGCTGGCGGCCCGGGTGGCCGCCGTCTGCCTGCCGCACGACTGGTTGACCTGGCGGCTGGCCGGCGCACCGGGGTTGGGCGCGCTGCGTACCGACCGGGGCGACGCCAGCGGCACCAGCTACTGGTCGCCGGCCACCGATGACTACCGACTGGACCTGCTGGAGCAGGGCTTCGGTCGGCGGTTGGTGGTGCCCGAGGTGCTCGGTCCGGCGGAGTCGGCGGGAAAGCTCGCCGACGACCTGGGCGGGTCGGGTGGGGCGCTGCTCGGCGCGGGCACCGGGGACAACGCCGCTGCCGCGCTCGGCGTCGGTGCCGGGCCGGGTGACGTGATCGTCTCGATCGGCACCTCCGGCACCGTGTTCAGCGTCGCGGACGTGCCGGCGGGCGACGAGAGCGGCGCGGTGGCGGGCTTCGCCGACGCGTCAGGTCGTTTCCTGCCGCTGGTCGCCACGCTCAACGCCGCTCGGGTGCTGGACGCCGCCGCCGCGATGCTCGGCGTCAACCTCGACGAGCTGGCCCAGCTGGCGCTCTCCGCCCCCGCCGGGGCGGACGGGCTGGTCATGGTGCCGTACCTGGAAGGTGAGCGGACGCCGAACCGGCCGCTCGCCACCGGCGCGGTGCACGGCCTGACCCTGCGCACCTCGACCCCGGCGCACCTGGCGCGGGCCGCCGTGGAGGGCATGCTCTGCGCGCTCGCCGACGGCCTGGACGCGTTGACCGCGCAGGGTGCCGTCGCCCGCCGGGTCATCCTGATCGGCGGCGGAGCCCGGTCGGCCGCGGTCCGTCAGATCGCCCCGCAGGTCTTCGGCTGCCCGGTCGTCGTCCCGCCGGCCGGCGAGTACGTCGCCGACGGGGCCGCCCGACAGGCCGCCTGGGTCGCCCTGGGCGGTGCCGCGCCGCCGACCTGGGCGGTCGAGGGCACCGAGGAGTACGCGGCAGCGGCCGTTCCCGCCGTCCGCGACCAGTACGCCGCGGCCCGCGGGTTGGTGCTCGACCGACGCTGAGCGTCGCGATCTGTGCGGGTGGCCGCCGGTCGACGGTGACCGGCGGCCACCCGCGTGACGCGCGCCCGCACGGAGTCTGGTTGGCTGCCGGTCATGACGGTGACCAGTGGCGGGCCCGGCCTGCGCGCGCACGGTCGGGGCGGTGGGCCGGCGCACCGCTTGTACAGCGTCGTGGTGTTCGTGCTGCTCGCCTCGCTGGACAACGTGGCGATCGGGCTGGTCCCCCCGCTGTACGGCCCGATCTCCGACGCGTTCGACGTGTCCGGGCGGCTGCTCGGCGTGGTCACCGCGGTCAGCTTCCTGGTCAGCTCGGTCGCGGCCGTCGGCTGGGCGTACGTCGGGGACCGCACCAACCGCAAGCCGCTGCTCATGGTGGGCACGTTGCTCTGGGCGGCGGGCACCGGCGGTAGCGCGCTCGCCGGCGGTTACCTGACGTTCCTGTCCGCGCAGCTGGTCGCGGCGGTCGGCCTCGGCGCGGTCGGCTCGGTGGGCTTCTCCGTGGTCACCGACCTGATCTCGCCGACCCGGCGCGGGTTGGTGATGAGCTTCTGGGGCCTCTCCCAGGGCATCGGCACCCTCGCCGGCACGCTCGTCGGCGGGCTGCTCGGGGCGGCCGACTGGCGGCGGCCGTTCCTGCTGTTGACCGGCGTCGGCCTGGTCGCCACCCTCGCCTACTTCTTCACGTACGACATCCGACGGGGCCAGAGCGAGCCGGAACTGGCCGGCAGGCTCGACGCCGGTGCCGAGTACGACTACCGGATCAGCCGCGCCGACCTGCCGCGCATCCTGGCCCGGCGGACCAACCGGTGGCTGATCCTGCAGGGGCTGACCGCGCAGGCCGCGTTCGGCTCGTTGGTCTGGCTGCCGGTGCTCTTCGCCGAACGGGCCGAGGCCCAGGGCTACTCGACGTCCACGGCGGTGGTGGTGGGCAGCGTGTTCGCCACCCTGTTCCAGCTCGGCGGGGTGCTGTCCATCGTGGGTGGGTTGATCGGCGACGCGGTGCAGCGGCGGACACCGCGGGGGCGCGCACTCGTCGCCTCGGTCGGCATCCTCGCCGCGCTGCCGTTCTACCTGGTGTTGTTCTTCGTCCCGGTGACCATCGACGTGCCGGACGGCGCGAGCGGCGGCGCGGTGGTCGGCGCGGTGCTGGCCAGTGTGTTCACCGAGCCGTCGGTCGGGCTGAGCCTGCTCACCGCGATCGTGGCGCTCGCGTTGACCTCGGCCAACTCGCCGAACTGGTTCGCGTTGATCGCCGACGTCAACCCGCCGGAGCACCGGGGCACTGTCTACAGCCTGGGCAACCTCGTCAACGGTGTCGGTCGCGCGGCCGGCAACGGGCTGGTCGGGGTGGCCTTCCAGGCGCTGCGAACGGCATTCCCGCCACCGTTGAACTTCGCCGTCGGGTTGGCCGCGTTCCAGCTTTTCTTCATCCCGACCGGTGTCATGTACTGGCTCGCCTCGCGGACCTCACCGGCGGACATCGACAACGTGCACGACCTGCTCCACAACCGAGCCGACCGCCTCTGACACCCCCGAGCGCCCCGCCCCGCGCGCCTGACTCCGCGCTCCGCCCCGCGCACCTGACCCCGCGCGCCAACCTCGCGCGCGCGGCCCCGCGCGCCAACCTGAAGATCGCGTTACTTCCTGGTTTTAGTCGCCTCCTGGCGGACGGAGGCCACTAGATCGTGGAGGTAGCGCGATCTTGAGGTTGGCGAGGTGCAGGCGGGCGTGAATCGTTTACGACATCAGCTCCAAAGCGGGCCGTCGCGCACCGAGCGGCCCGCCCGCACCGCGCGGCCCGCCCGCACCGACCGGCCCGCCCGCACCGCGTGGCCGGGGCGGGCCGGTCGGCGCGAGATCAGCCGCGCAGCCAGACGGTCACGTCGGTCGGGACCGCGCCGTCGTCGTCCAGCGCCGCGCTGGCGACGAGCACCTCGGCGCCGGCCGGCACCGGTACCGGGGCGGCACCGAAGTTGGTCAGCACGGTCAGCTCACCGTTGCGGAAGCTCAGCACCTCGTCGCCGGAGGACAACCACTCCAGGGTGCCGCGGCCCAGCCCGTGGGCACGGCGCAACCGCAGCGCCGTGCGGTACAGCTCGTACGTCGAGCCGGGCACGTCGCGCTGGCGGTCCAGCGCGTACTCCGCCCAGAGCGCGGGCTGCGGCAACCAGCTGGCGTCGGTCGGCCCGAAGCCGTACGACGGGGCGTCGGCCTCCCACGGGATCGGCACCCGGCAGCCGTCCCGGCCGCGCTGGGTGTGCCCGCTGCGCGCCCAGGTCGGGTCCTGCCGGGCCTCGTCGGGCATCGTGGTGTGTTCGGGCAGCCCCAGCTCCTCGCCCTGGTAGAGGTACGCCGAGCCGGGCAGCGCGAGCATCAGCACGGTGGCCGCCCGGGCCCGGCGCAGACCGAGTGCGGCGTCGGGTTGCGGGTCACCGATACCGATGCCGTTGGGGCGTACGGTGCCGACCGGCAGGCCGAGCCGGGAGGCGTGCCGCACCACGTCGTGGTTGGACAGCACCCAGGTGGTCGGCGCGCCGACCGAGTCGGTCGCCTCGAGCGAGCGGGTGATCACCGCGTACTGGGCCGGTGCGGTCCACGCCGCGAGCAGGTATTCGAAGTTGAACGCCTGGTGCATCTCGTCCGGGCGGACGTAGCGGGCCAACCGCTCGGCCGGTTCCACCCAGGCCTCGGCGACCAGCACCCGCTCGCCGGGGTAGCTGTCCAGAACCTGCCGCCACTGCCGGTAGATCTCGTGCACACCGTCCTGGTCCCACATCGGCGGGCGGGGCTTGTCGATCTCGTTGCCGGAGAGGATCTCCTGGGGCTCCTGCCAGTCGGCCAGGTCGGCCTGCTTGATGAGGCCGTGCGCCACGTCGACGCGGAAGCCGTCCACCCCGCGGTCCAGCCAGAACCGCAGCACGTCGAGGAACTCCGCGTGCACCTCCGGGTTGTCCCAGTTGAGGTCCGGCTGCCCGGTGTCGAACAGGTGCAGGTACCACTGGCCGGGCTGCCCGTCAGCGTCGACAGTGCGGGTCCAGGCCGGACCACCGAAGACGCTCTGCCAGTCGTTCGGCGGCTGGTCGCCGTCCGGGCCTCGGCCGTCCCGGAAGATGTACCGGGACCGTTCCGGGCTGCCGGGCGCGGCCGGCAGCGCGGCCTGGAACCAGCGATGCGCCGACGAGGTGTGGTTCGGCACCAGGTCGACGATCACCCGCAGGTTGCGGGAACGGGCCTCGGCGATCAGCTTGTCCGCGTCGGCGAGGGTGCCGAACAGCGGGTCGATGTCGCGGTAGTCGGCCACGTCGTAGCCGGCGTCGGCCTGCGGCGACGGGTAGAAGGGAGAGAGCCACACCGCATCCACGCCCAGCTCGACCAGGTGGTCGAGGCGGGCGGTGATGCCGGGCAGGTCACCGATCCCGTCCCCGTCCGAGTCGGCGAACGAGCGGGGGTAGATCTGGTAGATGGCGGCCTCGGTCCACCAGCCGGTGGCCGGTTGGTCGGAGGAGGTCTGCTGCGTCGGGTCGGTGTTCAGGGTCGTCTCCCGTGTTGCGGTGTGTGGATTTCAGTGTGCCCGGGGCGGCGCTGTCGAATCCCGCACCACCAACCGGGTGGGCAGGACCACCGGAGTGTCGCAACCGGTGCCCCGTTGACTGACGACAGGGTTCGGCGGTCGGGCCCCGAGCGGGTCGAGCAGCATCTGTGCGGCGAGCCGGCCCTGCTCGGCGGCGGGCTGGGCGACGGTGCTGAGCCCGAGCACACCGGCCAGGTAGTGGTCGTCGATACCGACCACGCTGACGTCCTGCGGCACCCGCAGCCCGACGTCGCGCAGGGCGGTCATCGCGCCCATCGCCATCTCGTCGCAGGCGGCGACGATCGCTGTCGGCGGCTCGCCGCGGGCCAGCAGTTCGGCAGTGGCCCGGTTGCCGCCGTCGATGGTGAAGGTGGACTCGATGTCCAGGGTCGGGTCGGGTCGCAGGCCGGCGGAGCGCAGCGCCGCCTGGTAACCCCGCCGTCGGTCAAGGTGGGTGGTGAAGGCCAACTCGTCGTCCGGGTCGCCGGAGATGTGGGCGATCCGGTGGTGGCCGAGGTCGATCAGATGCTTGGTGGCGACCCGCGCGGCGGCCACGTCGTCGATGCGTACGCACGGCCAGTTGGGCACCCTGCTGCCCGAGCTGATGGTGACTCCGGGCAGGTCCAGCGTGGCGAGCGCGGTCAGGTCGGCCGGACGCAGGGGCGTGGCGACCAGCATGATGGCGTCCACCCGCTTGTGCAGGTTGGCCGTCCGCAGGACCCGCTGGCGGACCTGTTCCCGGCCGCCCAGGTTGTAGAGCAGCAGGTCGTAGCCGGACTGGTGGAGGTATTCCTCGACCGCTTCGACGACGGTGCTGAAGAACCACCGGGTGATGCGGGGAACGACCACCGCGACAGTGCCGGTGCGACCACCGGCGAGCCGGGACGCGCTCGGTGAGACCTCGTAGTCGAGCTGTTCGGCGGCGGCCAGTACCCGGCGCCGGGTGGCGGCCGAGACCGTCGGCAGCCCTCGCAGGGCCCGTGAGACGGTGGCCGTGGAGACCCCGGCCAGTCGGGCCACATCATCGATCCTCGTCACGGTTACCCCCGCTCGGTGCCCGGTGCCCGCCGCCGCCCGAGGGGTCAGGCGACGGCGGGCGCGCGGTCAGCCCTTGACGCTGCCGGCGAGCAGACCTCGCACGAAGAAGCGCTGCAGGGACAGGAACACGATGAGCGGTACGACGATCGACACGAACGCACCGGCGGTCAGCCGCTGCCACTCGTTGCCCCGGGTGCCGGCCATCTCGGCGAGCTTGACGGTGAGCGGGGCGGTCTCGTTGCCGCCACCGGCGAAGATCAGCGCGACCAGCAGGTCGTTCCAGACCCAGAGGAACTGGAAGATCCCGATCGCGGCCAACGCCGGGGTGATCAGCGGCAGCACGATGGTGCGGAAGATCTTCGGGTGGGTGGCCCCGTCGACCCGGGCCGCCTCCATCAGGTCCCCGGGCAGCTGCGAGATGAAGTTGTGCAGCAGGAAGACGGCGAACGGCAGCGCGAAGCAGGTATGCGCGAACCACACCTGGGCGAACTTCTGTTCGTCGACCAGGTCCCACGCCGGCATCAGGGTGACGCCGCCGAGGCTGACGCCGGTGGAGAAGAACTTCAGCAACGGCACCAGGGCCATCTGCAACGGCACGATCTGCAACGCGAAGATCGCGATGTAGACCCAGTCCCGGCCGCGGAAGTTGATCCACGCGAGCGCGTACGCGGCGAGGCACGCGAAGGCGAGCGGGAAGAGCACCGACGGGATGGTGATCGCCAGCGAGTTGATGAAGGAACCGGCGAGCTGGCCGGAGGACGCTGACCGCCCGAACAGGACCTGCTCGTAGTTCTCGAAGGTGAACTGCGGGTTGGTGAAGGCCGTCCACCAGCCGGTGGTCTTGATCTCGTCCTCCGGGCGGAGGGAGGAGACGAGCAGGCCGAAGGTCGGGATGGTCCAGAGCACCGCGATGACGATCGAGACGAGCGTCGCGGTGCGGCTGTTCAACCGCTTGCGGACCCGGGCGGCCGTGGTGGTCGGGGTGCCGTCGGTCTTCTGGGTGCCGACGGCGACGGTGGGCGTTGCGGTGGTCATCTCAGCCCTCCCGCTGCTGACGGAGGTTGCGGATCTGGTAGATCACGACCGGGATGACCAGGATGAAGAGGAAGACCGCGAGCGCGGAGCCCTGCCCGTTCTGGCCGTACCGGAACGCCTGGTTGTACATCTCGCTGGCGATCACGCTGGTGTCGTAGTTGCCGTTGGTCGAGGTCCGGACGATGTCGAAGACCTTGAGCGTGGCGATCGTGAGCGTCACGACCACGACGATCAGCGCCGGCCGGATGCTCGGCATGGTGATCCGCCAGAACATCTGCCACGGGCTGACGCCGTCGAGCCGGGCGGCCTCCACGATGTCACCGGGGATCGCCTTGATCGCGGCGGAGAGCACCACCATGGCGAAGCCGGCCTGGATCCAGACCATGATGACGATCAGCAGCAGCGTGTTCAGCGGCGATTCCAGCAACCACTGCTTCGGCTCGCCGCCGAGGCTGACGACGATCTGGTTGAGCAGACCGATCTGGTCGCCCTCGCCCCGATAGGCGTAGACGAACTTCCAGATGATGCTGGCGCCGACGAAGGAGATGGCCATCGGCAGGAAGATCAGTGACTTGGCGACCGCCTCGAACCGGGCCTTGTCGACAAGTACGGCGTAGATCAGGCCGAACCCGGTCGCCACCAACGGGACCAGGACCACCCAGACCAGGGTGTTGATCAGAACCCGGACGATCGAGTCGTCGGAGAACATCCAGCTGTAGTTGCGCAGTCCGACCCAGTTGGTGCTGCTTCCATCCATCAGGGAGAGCAGCGTGGTGCGAATGGCCGGCACGACCAACCCGACCGTGAGCAGTAGCAGCGTCGGCAGCAGGAAGAAGAGCGCGAAGAGTCCCTCCCCCTGCTTGCGTCGGCGGGGGAGCGGGGCGCCGCTGGCGGACGCGGCGACGAGCTGCGCCTCCCGACGGCGGGCGAACCAGGCCGGCACCACGTCGAGAAGCAGGAGCAGACCGCCCACCACCGCGACGAAAGCGATCAGCCCGTACATCAGCATGAGGAACTTCGGCTGCTCCTCAGCGAAGTCGAACTCCATCGACCCTCCCAGGTCCAGATCCGTCGGTGGGCCGGCCCGCGGGTGCGGACCGGCCCACCGCTCAGATCACTTCCAGCTGCTCTCGATGCCCTGGAGCACCGACGCGGTGTCCTTGCCGTTGATCCACTCGACCATGCCCTTCCAGAACGTCCCCGCGCCGACCGCGGCCGGCATCAGGTCGGATCCGTCGAAGCGGAAGACGCCGGTCTTGTCCTGCAGGATCTGGACGGAGAGCTTGTCGATCGGGCTGGCGACGTTGGCGATGTCCAGCTTGTTGTTCGCCGTGACCCAGTTGCCGAGCTTCGCGCGGCTGTTGACGTACTCGGCCGAGGCGAGGTAGGTCTGCACCGCCTGCACCTCGGGGCGGTCGGCGAAGCCGACGACGAACTCGCCCGCGCCGAGCACCGGCTTGCCCTTGGCAGTGTCGATGGCCGGGAAGTAGAACGCGAACGCGTCGCCGTCCTCGGCCACCTTGGTGCCCTCGGGGAACTGGTTGGCGTAGAACGACGCCTGGCGGTGCATGGCGCACTTGCCGGTGGTGACCGGCAGGCCGGCCTCACCGAAGGCGGTGGTGCCGATGCTCTTCACCCCGCCGAAGCCGCCGTTCATGTACTTCTCGTTCTTCAGGATCGTGCCGGCCCGGTTGACGGCGTCGACGATCCGCGGGTCGTTGAACGGGATGGCGTGGGTGGTCCACTGGTCGTAGACCTCGGGGCCCTGCGTACGCAGGATGACGTCCTCGATCCAGTCGGTGGCCGGCCAGCCGGTGGCGTCACCGGACTCGATGCCGGCGCACCACGGCTTGATGCCGCTCGCCGCGATCGTGTCGCTGAGCTTGATCATGTCGTCCCAGCTGGTGGGGACGGTCCAGCCCTTCTCCTTGAAGAGCTTCGGCGAGTACCACACGAAGGACTTCACGTTGGCGCCGAGCGGCACACCGTAGAGGGTGCCGTTGACGGTGCCGTACTTCAGCCAGTCGGCCGGCATGTTCTGCTCGGCCATCGTCTTGGTGTCGGCACCGAGGGACTTCAGCTTGCTGGCGTCGGCGAACCGCTTGACCAGGCCCGGCTGGGGCACGAAGGCCAGGTCGGGCGCGTTGCCGCCGTCGACCCGGACCGGGAGCTGCGCCTCGAACTCGGCGTTGCCCTCGTAGTCAATCTCGATGCCGGTGCAGTCCTCGAACGTCTTCCAGGAGTTCCTGAGCAGATCGGCCTCGGCGTCACGGATGGACGCGTAGATGGAGACCTTCTTGCCGTCGTGGCCGTCGTACTTGTCGTATGCGGCGCACTCCGCGGAGCCCGCGTTGCTGCTCTTCTTGTCGTCGCCGGTACCGCAGGCGGTGGCGCTGAGCGCCAGCCCGAGTACGCCGGCGATCACGAAGGCCTGGCGTGGTCTGGTGAAGACCGCCATGCCGTCCTCCTTCCTAGCCGGCGCGGTCTCGCTGGTGACCCGTCGCCGGTCCGATTGGGCGTGCACACATGTAAGCGCTTGCATCCGGCTGGGTCCACCCCCTGCCAGACACGACCGAGTAACAATCCGGAAACCTGCCGGCTGCCTGGTGGGCGCGCTCCCGGGGCACGCTTCCGACTCTTTCGAAGAGTGACGATATCTGTCAGGCTGATGCCTACGCATCGAAGGTTTTCGACATAGGAGGAGCTGTATGCGAAAGCGGTGGATCAGCCTGCTGGTGACGGGTCTCTTGGTCGGGGGAGCGCTGGCGCCGGCGACGCCCGCGCTGGCCGCGCCGACCTTCAGGGTGCCCTTCCCGTGCGGGCAGACCTGGTCCGGGCAGACCCGGTCGGATCACAGCCCGGCGTACGCCATCGACTTCAACCGCACCGACGACGCCGGCGACCCGGTGGTCGCCAGCGCCCCCGGCACCGTCGACCGGGTCACCGACCTCGGCGGCACCAGCTACGGCAAATACGTCCGAATCAACCACGGGGGCGGTTACAGCACCTACTACGCGCACCTCAGCGGCTTCAACGTCTCGGTCGGGCAGACAGTCGGGTACGGCAAGGTCATCGGCTGGGTCGGCAGCACCGGGGGATCGACCGGCCCGCACCTGCACTACGAGCAGCGCCTCAACGGTGCCGACATCCAGGTCCGCTTCAACGGCAGCCTCGCGCTCTACTGGGGCACCAAGAGCTACACCAGTGGCAACGGGTGCTCGTCGGGCAGCGGCAACGGCACCGTCGACACCAGCGGCACGCCGCTGACCGTCCGCTCCGGTCCCGGCACCGGGTACGCCTCGGTGGGCACCGTCGCCGACGGCACCCGGGTGACCATCGCCTGCCAGACCAGTGGCACGAGCGTCACCGGCACCTACGGCACCAGCACGATCTGGGACCGCATCGGCGCCGGGCGGTTCATCGCCGACGCGTACGTCTACACCGGTTACGACGGTTACATCCCGAACGTCCCTCGCTGCTGAGGCAGCGGACGGCCGGTCTCCGGCGGGCGAGCGCCCGCCGGAGATCCGCCGGTCAGGCGTTCAGCCGCCAGATCGACAGGTTCAACGCGGCGGCGAAGGTGACCCACGCCCAGTAGGGCAGCATCAGCGCGGTGGCGACCCGGGAGACCCGGGTGAACAGCAGCACGGTGAGGCCGATCGCCAACCACATCAGCACGATCTCGGCGAACGCCAGTCCGTACTGCCCCGCGCCGAAGAACAGTGGGGTCCAGATGGCGTTGAGGACCAGTTGGGCGGTCCAGGCCCAGAGTGCGGGGGAGAAGCCGACCCGTCGCCACACCAGCCAGCCGGCCACCGCGATCAGTGCGTACAGCAGCGACCAGACCGGGCCGAACAGCCACGAGGGCGGCGCCCAGTCGGGCTGCCGCAGGCTCGCGTACTCGTCGGTGGTGCCCTGCACGCCCAGCCCGCCGATGGCGGCGGCGATGAAGACCGCCACCCCGAAGCCGACGAGGGCCCACCACTGGCGGCGACCGGAGGTCCTCGGGGCGTTCTGAGATGTCTCCATAGTCAAGATGTTTCCGCGGATCGGCGGTGGCAAACCGCCGGACACGAAAGCGCCGGGATCGCTGCGACCGGTGCCTCTGTCGGGAGGACGAAGCTCCGGTCGCGGCGACCCCGGCGGGTCCCGGTGTTACCGATGATGAGCGCTAATTGAAGATGCTGACACCACCCGGGCCGACCAACAGCCCGACGACGATGAGGACGATGCCCCACAGGATCTGCCGGCGGAACAGCGCGAGGATGCCGGCGACCACGAGTACGACTGCGAGAATCCAGAGAATCAGCTCCATGACCTCTGACTACCCGACTGGCCGATCGGGGAAACCTGGTCGGTGTCGAGTTGATCGCCAACGTGGAAGACGCTGTACGCCTGCTTGATCACCGGGTGTGCGACGTTGCGGACGCGTACCCCACCGGGGGTCGTGCCGCGCTCGGTCCCGGCGTGCGCGTGCCCGTGCACGGCCAGTGCCGTGGGCGCCGAGTCGATCGCCTGCCCCAGCTGGTACGACCCGAGGAACGGGTAGATCTCCAACGGTTCACCGGCCAGTGTGTCCGGCACCGGCGAGTAGTGGGTGAGCGCCACCAGCATGTCGCAGTCCAACGAGCGCAGCGCCGCACCGAGCCGGTCCGCGCTGTCGGTGGTGGTGCGGACGAACGCCTTCATCTCCGGCTCGCCGAAGTCACTCGCGCACCGGCCGGCGAACCCGCCGCCGAAGCCCTTCACGCCGGCGATGCCGAGACGACCACCAGCGCAGTCCAGCACGACGCCGTTGCCCTCCAGCACGGTGATGCCCGCGTCCTCCAGTACCTTGACCACCTGCGGCACCTGGTCACACTGGTGGTCGTGGTTACCCAGCACGGTCACCACCGGCACTGCCAACCCACCGAACTCCGTTGCCACGCAGCGCGCCTCGGCCTCGGTGCCGTGCCGGGTCAGGTCCCCGGCCAGCAGCAGCACGTCGGCACACTCCGGCAGCTCCTCCAACGCCGGTCGGAACCGACCGACGACGTCCTCGTCCAGATGCACGTCGCCCACGGCGGCGATCCGGATCACCATGGAACCTCCCTCAGGGCAGTTGCTCGATCTCCGTGGGCGCCTGCGCGCGGATCACCCCGATGTCGCTGGTGACCGGCACGTCCGGAAAGCGCTCCGACACCAGACGCAGGATCTCCTCCCGCCGGTGCGGGCTCTCCACCTCGCCGTAGAGCACGAGGGCGCGTTCCCGCCGGATCACGGTGATCCCCTGTTCGGCGACGGCGGGGTCCTCGACGAGCAACCGTTGGATCTCCGCTTCGACGTACTCGTCCGGTGGCCCGGTGTCGATGTCGCGATGGTGGGTCACGATGTCCCCTCTCCTGGTTGGGTGCCGGCGGCCGGCACCACCTCCAGCCGGTCCAGCAGCACCAGGAACGCCTCGGCGTACGGCGAGTGCTGCGTCTCCTTGCGTACCCGTTCCCAGTCGATCTGCTCCCGCAGCGAGCGGGCCAGCGGCAGGCCGCGGGCGAAGTCGCAGTAGTGCTGGGAGAAGCTGAGCAGTTTGTGCACCATCAGCTGGGTGGCGGACAGCACCGGCATGTGAATCGCGTCCACCGGCCGGATGACGGTGTCGGCGAACGTCTCCTCGGTCACCGGCGTCTCGATCGGCCGGTGGATCAGGTCCACCATCCGGCCGTCGTCGAAGACCTTGACCAGCCAGTCCTCCGGTGGGCGCTCGGCGACGAAACCGGCGGCCACCAGGGCCTGCAGCGCCTGTTCCACGTCCACTTCCCGGATCAGGAAGTCGACGTCGTGATCGCTGGAGTGGCCTCCGTGGGCGTAGACGGCGAAGCTGCCGCCCAGGGCGAACGGAATCTCGGACTGCTTGAGCACGGCGGCGACCTTCTTGAGGGTGTGCACAAGACTCTCGTCCCCGCGCTCAGCCATCTGGTTCCTCCGTCGTCGTGTTGGTGGACCGGCGGTTGGATTTCAAAGTCCGGTACCCGGCATTCCGGTCGGCCACACCTGCCGGTGTCGCGGTCGGGTGTCAACAGGGATGAAGCATGACAAACCTCGCGGGGCGGGTGCGTCGGTCGGATAATCTGTGGAGAGTGGCCAGATCATCGGGGATGCGACGACGCAAGGCCCGGTTGCGCACTGTCGCCCTGATCGGCATCGACGGTTCCGGCAAGACCACCCAGGCGCACCGGCTGGCCGACGCGCTGACCGCCGCCGGGCGACCCGCCAGGTACCGGCGCAACGCCAGTGGCCGGCGCTGGCTCGCCCGGCTCGCCCACCGACTCGGCCGGCCCGACGCGCAACGGCTCGTCGGGCGCGACGGCGTGCTGGCCGTGGAGTCGGTGCTGCGCTGGCTCGCCATCGCGATCGCCCTGATCAGCTGTCTGCTCACCGGCCGGACGGCGGTGATGGACCGCTACTCGGCCTGCCAGTACGCGAGCATCCGGGCGCACGGCGGGCAGCGCTGGGAGCGGCTCGCCCGGGCCGGCTACCGGTTGTTCCCGACGCCGCAGGTGACCTTCCTGCTCTCCGTCGACCCGGCGGAGGCATACCGGCGCATCGAGGAACGCGGCACCGATCACGAGACGATGGGGTGGCTGACCGCCGCCGACACCGCCTACCGGGCGCTGCCCGAGTACCCCACCTTCGTGGTGGTGGACGCGGGCCGCCCGGCCGAGGAGGTGACCGAGCAGATCCAGGCGCACCTGGAGACCTGGCTGCCGTCGTCCGCGCCGGCCGGGGACGACCTGGGGTCGGTGGCGGCTCAGGCCCGCCCGTAGACCGGAACGGTGGCGCCGCTGGTCGGGGCGGACTCGTCCGACGCGAGGAACCGGATCACCGGCGCGATCTCGGCCGGGGTCACCCAGCGGGAATGGTCGGCGTTGGGCTGCGCGGCCCGGTTCGCCGGGGTGTCGATGACGCTGGGCAGCACGGTGTTGCACCGCACGTGCTGCGACCGGTACTCCACCGCCACCGCGTT
The DNA here is from genome assembly GCF_054462275.1 of Micromonospora sp. SD19. NCBI lineage: Bacteria > Bacillati > Actinomycetota > Actinomycetes > Micromonosporales > Micromonosporaceae > Micromonospora > Micromonospora sp. SD19. Next base: position 124,734 of record NZ_JBTLMN010000008.1, on the reverse strand, counting down.
GGCGAAGGCCAGCACCGCCGCCTTGGCCGTCGAGTAGCCGGCCGCGCCCCGGAACGGGGCGATCGCCGCGCGGGCCGAGACGCAGACCACCGCGCCGCCGCCGGACGCCACCAGGTGCGGCAGCGCGGCCCGGGTGACCAGGTAGGTCGGCCGCAGGTTGACGGTGAGCATCCGTTCGAACTCCTCGACCGGGGTCTCGTGCACCAGCCCGCCGCTGGCGTACCCCCCGACCAGGTTGACCACCGCGCGCAGCGGCGCCGCCGGTTCGCCGAGCGCGGCCTCGACCGCCCGCGCCGCACCCGCCGGGTCGGCCAGGTCCGCGACCACCGGGACCACCCCCGCTGCCGCCGGCTCCGATCCGGGCCGGGCTTCCCGCTGCGGTACGACCACCCGCCAGCCCGCCTCGACGAACGCGGTGACGACCGCCCCGCCGAGCCCGCCGGTACCTCCGGTCACCACCACGCTGCGCTCCGCCATACCCCCCACGCTAGCCCCCATCCACCCCCACCCCACGCTCCCGCCCCCGCCCTCGCCACCCCTGCGTCGATCATCAAGGTGTTGCCGTGACACGCCGGGCCTGAGTGGCAACAACTTCACGATCACCGTCTGCCGTGGGCAGAGGGGTTGGGCTGGTCGGGTGTTGGGGGCGCAGGATCGCTGCATGCGGATCCTCATCCTGGGTGGCACCCAGTTCCTCGGCCGGGCGACGGCCCGGCTCGCCGTCGAGCAGGGCCACGAGGTGACCTGCGCGGCAAGGGGAGTGTCCGGTGTCGTGCCGGCCGGGGCGCGGTTCGTCCCGGTCGACCGCGATGATCCGCAGGCGCTCGCCCCGCTGGCCGACGCGGGCTTCGACGCCGTGATCGACGTGACCCGCCAGATCAGTCACGCCCGGCACGCGCTCGCCGCGCTCGCCGACCACGTCGGCCACTGGTCGTTCGTGTCCACGATCTCGGTGTACGCGGACAACACCACCCCGGGCCAGAGCGTCGCGGACGCGCCCGTGCTGCCGGCCGCCCCGGCGGACGTGGACGGTCCGGTCGGCCCGGATCACCGCTGGTACGGCGAGTGCAAGGTGAGCATCGAGGAGCTGGTCCGGCGGCGGATGGGGGTGGACCGTTCGTTCATCTGCCGGCCCGGGTTGATCGTCGGCGCCGAGGACCCGAGCGACCGTTTCCCGTACTGGGTGCGGCGGCTGTCGGCCGGTGGTGAGGTGCTGGCCCCCGGAGCGCCGACCGACCGGGTGCAGTTCGTGGACGTCGCCGACCTGGCGGGTTGGTTGCTGCACGCCGCCGGCACCCGCCTCGGTGGCACGTACGACGGCATCGGACCGGCGATGACCCGGGCGGACCTGCTGGCCGGGGTCGCGGCCGGGCTGGACCTGGCAGAACCCGCCCTGACCTGGGTCGATCAGGAGTTCCTGATCTCCCACGACGTCCGCGAGTGGTCGGGGGAGCGGGCGCTGCCGCTGTGGGTGCGACTGCCGGAGTACGGCGGCCTGATGGACCGCGACGCCCGACCCTCTCTGCACGCCGGGCTGGCGGTCCGTCCGCTGCCGGACACCGTTCGGGCGACCGCGTCCTGGATGGCAGCGCATCCGGCCGCCGTACGGCAGGGTGGTCTCGACCCGGCGGATGAGGCGGTGGTCCTGGGGGAGTGGCAGGCTGTGCGGGACCGGTGATCCCGGCTGCCGACACTTTTCCCTACCGGACAGTCATAGTTGACGCTCACGCCTGGTGAAAGTAAGTTTCACCCGTGGCGAAGAGTCCGAAGATTTCTGCGAGTCACGAGCCCGGTGGACTGATCGTCCACATCAGTGGGTTGCTGCCATCGCTGTCGCCCGCCGAGCAGCGGGTCGCCCGGCTGGTCGTCTCCGACCCGGCGGCCGCCGCCCGGCGGACAATCACCGACCTCGCCACCGCAGCCGAGACGTCGGAGGCGACCGTCATCCGGTTCTGCCGTTCGGTGGGCATGGACGGTTACCCCCAGCTGCGCATCCGCCTCGCCGCCGAGGCCGCCCGGCGGATCGAGCCACCGGACGCCCGAGTGGTCGGCGGTGACATCCCGCCCGGCGCCGACCTCGCCCAGATCATCGCCACCATCGCGTTCAACGACGCCCGCGCCGTCGAGGAGACCGCCGAGCAACTCGACCCTGCCGTCTGCGAGCAGGTGGTCGAGGCGATCAGCGGCGCCGGTCGGATCGACATCTACGGCGCCGGCGCCAGCGGCTTCGTCGCCTCGGACTTCCAGCAGAAGCTGCACCGCATCGGGCGGATCGCCTTCTACTTCCCGGACGTGCACACCGCGCTGACCTCGGCCGCCCTCCTGGGCCGGGGCGACGTGGCGATCGGCATCTCGCACACCGGCACCACCTCCGACGTGATCGAGGTGCTGGAGCAGGCCCGCACGCGCGGTGCCGCGACAGTGGCCCTGACCAACTTCCCGCGCTCGCCGATCGCCGACGTGGCGGACTTCGTGTTGACCACGGCGGCCCGGGAGACCACCTACCGCTCCGGCGCGACGGCCAGCCGGCTGGCCCAGCTCACCGTGGTCGACTGCCTCTTCGTCGGGGTGGCCGCCCGCAACCGTGCCCGGGCCCGCAAGGCCCTGGAGGCGACCGCCGAGGCGGTCCAGTCGCACCGGGTGGGTGCCAACCGGAGGCGGGCATGACGGCCGGTGCGGAGATGCCCGCACCGCCCGCTCGCCCGACGGTCCGGGTGGGTGCTCCGACCGAACGGCGTAACCCGCTCAGCGTCGACCTGGACCTGATGTCGACCCGGGACGTGCTCACCGTGATCAACGACGCGGACCGGCGGGTGCCCGCCGCTGTCGCCGCGGTGCTCGACGAGATCGCCACCACCGTCGACCTGGCGGTCGAGGCGCTTCGCGGCGGTCACCGGGTGCACTACTTCGGTGCCGGCACCTCCGGCCGACTGGGCGTGATCGACGCGGCCGAGCTGGCCCCCACCTTCAACTCGCCCCGGCACTGGTTCTGCGCACACCTCGCGGGCGGCCCGGACGCCATGTGGCGGGCTGTGGAGGACGCCGAGGACGATGACCGGGGCGGCGCGGTCGAAGCGGCCAGTTGTGTCCGTGCCGGGGACCTGGTGGTTGGTCTGGCGGCCAGCGGACGCACCCCGTACGTCCTCGGGGCGCTCGCCGCAGCCGGCGCCATCGACGCCTCCACGGTGCTGCTCTGCGCCAATCCGGAGGCGGAGGCCGCCCGGTCGGTCGACGTGTTCATCGGGGTGGACACCGGACCCGAGGTGGTCACCGGGTCGACCCGGATGAAGGCGGGCACCGCGCAGAAGTTGGTGCTCAACACGTTCTCGACCGCCGTCATGGTGCGCCTGGGGCGGGTCTACTCGAACCTCATGATCGACATGGTGGCCACCAACGCGAAACTCCGCGGACGAATGATCTCAATTCTGGTCGAGGCCACCGGCTGCTCGGAGGAGATCTCCCGGCGGGCCCTCACCGAGGCCGACGGTGACCTGAAGACGGCGCTCGTCTCCCTCGTGTCCGGCGCCGAGATCGACGCCGCCCGGGCCGCGTTGGCCCGCTCGGCGGACCAGGTGCGCGGCGCCCTCGCCCTGCTCGCCTCCTAACGCCGCCCACCCCCGGGAAGCGAACGGGGCTTCGGATTGTTCATCTGGCCCGGGGGTAATAACACCCCCGTGGATGAACCGACCGGTTCACCGGTGCGTATCTGGCAGTGAGCAGGATCGCATCGTGGTGGTGACCCGGGTCGCTGTCCCCCGCGGCGGGCGGTGTTGCCATGGTGCGGTAACCCGTACGTGGTGCCCAATGGTGAGCCCACCCGATGGGGTGCTGACAGCAAACATGGACCGTGCTCTCAGCTACTACTCAGGCATTCGTGACACTTTCGACTCACGGCGAGGAATCCCCGACACGTCTCATCTGTTGTGTAGGTGTCAGCACCGATGGGCACAGCAGAAGTTACCAGGGGCTGACAGGCGTGGGAAATGGCAAGGAACCGGGCAACCGGCGCGAGCGAGGGGACCGTGGGCAACGTGGACAAGAACATCGGCATGCGAACCGACGAGGTTGCCGAGGAGCGCGACCTGGTCGGCGTCTACCTGCACGAGATCTCCCGGACGCCACTGCTGGACGCCGCCAAGGAGGTCGATCTCTCCAAGGCGATCGAGGCCGGCCTCTACGCCGAGCACCTGCTCGGTGAGGAAGCCGTTCCCGCCGGTGTCGACCGGGCTGACCTGGAGTGGCTGGTCGTCGAGGGGGAGCGGGCGAAGGACCTCTTCATCCGCGCCAACCTCCGGCTGGTCGTGTCGATCGCCCGGCGCTACGTACGCTCCGGGATGCCCATGCTGGACCTGATCCAGGAGGGCAACACCGGCCTCGTCCGGGCGGTCGAGAAGTTCGACTACGAGCGTGGATACAAGTTCTCCACCTACGCCACCTGGTGGATTCGGCAGGCGATCAGCCGGGCGATCGCCCAGCAGGAGCGCACCGTCCGACTCCCGGTGCACCTGGTGGAGGACGTCAACCGGATGCGCAACGTGGCGCGGCAGCTGACCCGCGAGTTGGGCAGCGACCCGGAGCCGGAGCAGATCGCCGCCTCCCTCGGCGTCACCGTCGAGCGGGTGAACGAGTTGCGCCGCTGGTCGCAGGACACCGTTTCGTTGGACACCCCGGTGGGTGACGACGGCGACACGAACCTCGGCGACCTGGTCGCCGACAGTGACGCGCCGTCGCCCGAGGACATCGTGCTCAGCGGCCTGGAGCGGCAGCGCATCGAAGGGCTGCTCAACCACCTCGACGACCGGTCCGCCGGCATCATGCGGGCCCGCTACGGGCTGGAGGACGGCCGGGAGCACTCGCTCACCGAGGTCGCGTCCCGGTTCTCGCTGTCCCGCGAGCGGATCCGGCAGTTGGAGATCCAGGCCCTCGGCCGGCTCCGTGAGCTGGCCCGGGCAGAGGGGCTGCAGGCAGCCTGACCTGGTAGTAATGACGGCGAACGGCCGGCGTCCGATAGGGGGACGCCGGCCGTTCGCCGTTTGCCGAGCGTGGTCAGCGAACCCGACCGTAGCCCTGGATGGGCATCATGTTCATGCCGCGCTTGAGCACGTTGCGACCGGCGCTGGGCGCGTCGATCACCTGGCCGCCGCCCACGTAGAGGGCGACGTGCCCGAGCCCGCTGTAGAAGACCAGGTCGCCGGGGCTCAGGTCGCTTCGCCCGATGTGGGTGACCGCGCTCCACTGCATCCGGGTGTTGTGCGGCAGGGACTTCCCGGCCGCCCGCCAGGCCGCCGAGGTCAGCCCGGAACAGTCGTACCCGTTCGGCCCGTCGCCTGCCCACACGTACGGCTTGCCGATCGCGCCGAACGCGTAGCGCACCGCTGTGCCGGCGGCGCCGGACACGGCGGGCACGTTCTTCGCCTCGTTCTTCGCCGCCGTGGGCTCGGGTCGCTCGGTGGCGGCCCCGTACGCCTGCCGGCGCAGCTCGTACAGCCTGGCCAGGTCCTGCTCGATCTGCTTCTTACCCGCGGCGAGCTGGCGAGCCTGCGCGGCCTGCCGGGCCAGCGTGGCGTCCAGGCTGGCCTTCTCGTCGAGCAGTCGCTGCTGACTGGCGGTGAAGCCGGAGATGCTCGCCTGCCGTTGGCGGGTCAACTGTTCGACGGTGCCGAGCCGGTCCAGCAGCGTGGCCGAACCCCCGGGACGCAGCAGCGCGTCAGCGGTGCGCAGGCTGCCGCTCTTGTACGCGGTGGAGGCGATCTTGGCGACGTCGGCCCGGCTCTGCTCGACCTGCTGTTCGAGCGGGCCGATGCGGGCCTGTAATCGGGCCACTGCGGCCTCGTTCGTCTTGATCTCCTCACGCAGCTTGTTGTACGACTCGACGACCCGCTCCAGCTCCGCCGAGGACGTCTCGATCCGGCGGGTCAGCTCGGCGGGGGACGGCTCGGCCTGGGCCACCGCCGTCGGGGCGATCAGCGCGGCGGACATGCCGACCAGCGCCACGGTGCGCAGCAGATTTCTCAGGGATGACAAGAGCGAAAGGCCCCTCTCCCACGGTCGCCGGGGCTGCTGTTGCCCGCGACGACACCGGCCGGGGCCATCCGGGCGGACGGCACTGGGCCGGACCGGCTCGCCCAACCTAACCCGGGACGGATGTCACTCGCAGTTGAAGCAGTGGCGAAAGTTGGCGGAGTTGCCGGTCGTTGCCGGTGTGTTGGGTGGCGTCATCGTGGCTGATGACGACTCAGAAGGGGCGGACATAGCCCTTTTCGAGGGCCACTGACGGATATGCGACTTTCGTCGTTCCCGGCGCATGACGCCGGTTTCCTGGTCGCCATAACCGATAAAACCCGAAATGGATGCTGTTTCTCGGCGATGTCACCCGTCGGGGCGAGCTGTCGGGAGCCCGCAAATGCCCAGGTCGACTGGCAATGCCGAAACACAATGAAGTCCGGAGCCGGGAATCCCGTCGGCAGGTGGCGATGACTGTCACTGGCGGTCCACCCGGCCCACCGTCCCCTGCGGGAGGAACCGTGAATCGTGAAGGCGCAAAGACGCGACCGCCGCGAACGGTGCCGGGCGCCCGGTCGACCCTGCTGTACGCACGGCCCGGCATCATCGTGACCGTCGACCGGTTCACCGTCGGTCGCAACAGCTACCGGGTCGCCGACCTGACCCATCTGCGTACCACCCGAGGCCCGCACGACCGGATCGCCGTCCGGGCCGTCGTCCTCACCGCCAGCATGCTCGGCGGGGTGGGGGTGCTCCTCGGCTTCACCGGCGGTCTGCAACGTCTCACCGCCGAGGCGTACCTGATCCTCGGTGCGGTGTTCCTGCTCCCGGCCGCGCTCGCAGTGGTCGGTGACCGCTGGCGGCCGCCGCCCCACGAGCTGTGGGGGTGGTATCGGGGGACGGAGGTGCTGCTGTTCAGCGCCGACGACGAACGGCAGTTCGGCCAGGTCACCCGGTCGCTGCTGCGGGCCCGGGAGGTCAACCGCTACGGCGGCTGGGTCGATCCGCTCGCCGCAGCGGACCCGTGGCGGCCCAACCGCTGACGCGCCCCGATCCGCCCAGATGATCCTCCGGCGGGCTGACCAGTCTGGGCGGTGCGGACCCTTACGCCCCAGCAGGCCGTGTTTCGGCGCTTGACGCATCAGGCGTGAACTCACTGATCTTGAATATTGAAAACTGAAGATCCGCTCAGTATGTTGAGCGCGCCGCACCGGCGGATCGATCAACACGGGGGCTGTTCATGGTCGTTCATGGTGGGCGTCGCACGCCCTTTTGGGGCATTCGTCGTCGTGGTTCCGCTCTGTTGGTCATGGCGCTCCTGCCGGCCTCGGTGCTCGTCCCACCTGCGGCTCCGGCCCGCGCGGCCGCGCCCACGCCCGCCGCTGCCTGCGTCGACGTCCAACCGGACGCCAAGAGCGCACGCGCGATGCTCGCCACCTGCGACCGGCAGGTGGAGATCCTGTCGGAGCGCACCGAATACGCGCAGACATTCCTCAACCCCGACGGATCGCTCACCCTGGAGCAGAGCATCGAGCCCGTACGGGTGCGCAAGGGCGACTCGTGGGTGCCGGTGGACACCGCCCTCAAGGCGACCCCGGAGGGGCTCACCCCCAGGGCGTCGGTGCTCCCGATGGTCTTCTCCCCAGGGGGCGAGAACGCACCGCTGGCTCGCCTGCGTGACGGTGCGCGCGAGTTGACGATGTCCTGGCCCGGTCGACTGCCCGCGCCGGTGCTCGACGGTTCCACCGCCGTCTACCGCAACGTGCTGCCCGAGGTCGACCTGCGCGTGACGGCCGGCGCTCTCGGCTTCTCCGAGGTGTTGGTGGTGCACACCCGCAAGGCGGCGGCCAACCCGAAGCTCCGGTCCCTGCGCTTCGGCCTGGCCGGCAAGGGGGTGACTGTCAGTCCGGCGGCCGGCGGTGGTCTGGCGGCCCGCGACGGGAGCGGCCGGGACGTCTTCAGTGCGCCCGCCCCGCTGATGTGGGACGCCACCGTCGCCGGCGCGGAGCCGGACCTCGCCGGCCAGGGCGCCCGATCGAGCGACGCACCAGCCGGCACCGCCGGGGTGACCCGGCGCGCGGTGATGCCGGTGACGGTCGGCCGCGACTCCCTGACCATCGTGCCGGACCGGGCGATGCTGGACGACCCGCGCACCAAGCTGCCCATCTACATCGACCCGTCGTGGACCGGGGGGATTGCCAGCAACGCCTGGACGTCGGTGTGGAGCAAGCACAAGTCCAGCTCGTTCTGGCAGAACACCACCGCCCTTCAGCGGGCGTCGACCTACGGCGCCGCCGGAGCGGGTCGGACCGAGGACTGTGACGGCTGCGCGGACCACATCATCCGATCCCTGTTCCGGATGAACACCAGCGCGGTCAAGGGCAAGATCATTAGCAAGGCGCAGTTCAGGATCGAGCAGCTCCACTCCTGGACCTGCAACCCGAAGTCCAACGCGAAGCTCTGGCTCACCGGGAAGATCTCGTCCTCCACGACCTGGAACAACCAGCCGAGCTGGGACAGCAGCTACACCGCTCAGACCGCGGCCAACCGCAAGCTTGGCGGCGCACACGGCTGTCTGGGCAGCGGGACGATCGAGTTCGACGTCACCCGCATGGTCGACCGGGCGGCAAAGAGCGGCTGGGCGGACCTGACAGTCGGGCTGCGGGCGGTCGACGAGGGCACCAAGAACCAGTGGAAGCGGTTCAAGCACTCGACGCCGAAGCTGGCGATCACCTACAACACCAAGCCCAGCCCGCCGTCGGGACACAAGTCGGACGGTAAGCCGTGCGCCGTCGGCAGCTCCCGACCGTACGTGTTGAGCGCCACCCCGTACCTGTCGGTCAAGCAGGCCGACCCGGACAGCTCGCAGCAGTCCCTGACGACGTGGTTCTACTGGTGGCCGCTCGGCGGCTCGCGCAACGAGACCAACAAGATCTCCCAGGCGTCGGGCAACCCGTCCGCGGTGTCGAAGCAGATCCCGTCCGGCAGGTTGGTGGACGGCACCACCTACGTGTGGCAGGCGATCACGTCGGACGGCTCGGTCAACAGCGACTGGTCCGGCACCTGTGAGTTCACAGTGGACGCCACGCCGCCGAAGGAACCCGGGGGCCTCAGCTCCACCACCTACAGCAACGACGGTACGCCGCGCGGCGGGGTCGGCGTGACGGGCGTGTTCACCGTGGCGCCGCCGACGCAGCGCCCGTACGAGGTGAAGGAGTACGCCTGGACCCTCGACTCGGGCGTGCTCACCGATGCGGTGAACGTGCCGGCCCAGTCGAATTTCGGTGCCTCGATCAGCGTCATTCCGTTGCACGACGGGGTGAACACCCTGCGCGTCTGGTCCCGGGACCACTCCGGTCGGTACTCGCTCGTCCCGGCGACCTACACGTTCAGCGTGCGGGCCGGGTCCGGTCCGGCCGCCCGTTGGACATTCGACGAGACCGGGAACACGGCTGTCGACGCCACCGGCCACGGCAACACGCTCACCCTGACGCCGTCGGGAACCCGGACGCCGGGTCGGGCCGGTGTCGGCACCGCGCTCAGCCTCAACGGCAGCACGACGGGTTCACTGACCGGAACGGTGATGACCCCGAACCCGGACACCGGCGCGGCCACCCCGGTCCGTACCGACGGAAGTTTCACCGTGGCTGCCTGGGTTCGGCTGCCGACCGTGCCGACCAGCGGCTACCAGGCCGTGCTCAGTGCCAACGGCACCCAGTCGCACGCCTACAGTCTGGGCTACTCCGGCGCGAGCCAGCGGTGGCGGTTCACCATGTCCGCCTCGGACACCATCAACACCACGCTGTACCACGTGCTGTCCAACTCGGCGGCCACCGCCGGCAAGTGGACTCACATCGCGGCGACCTACGACGGTGCCACGAAGAAGATGACTCTCTACGTGAACGGGGTGGCCCAGACCGCGACGACGACGCTGGTCGGCGGCTTCCACGCGACCGGCTCGATAACAGTCGGCAAGCGCAGGTGGGACGGCGCCGACGACGGGCTCTTCTCCGGTGCCGTCGATGACATCCGGGTCTACAACCTCGTCGAGACCGCGGCCAAGCTCGCCGCGTTGGCAGTGCCCCTGCAGCCGGCGGTCTCCTTCCCCAACGGCGCCGAGGTGACCGCCGGAGGGCAGCTCCGAGTCACCTTCAACGCCGGCGGCGACACCAACATCACGAAGTTCCGGTACAGCGTGGGCGACACCGCGCTGGGCAGCACGGCGAACGCGACGGCCGCCGGTGGGACCGCCACCGTCGACGTCGGCGTCGGTACCGTCACGGGAGAACGCCTGATCTACGTGGCGGCCCAGGACGACGGTGGCCGAACCGGCGCAATGACCCAGGCGTCGTTCACCGTCAAGGTGACGGCATTCGTCTACGGCACCGTCTACGACGACAACTGGCTGCCGCTGGCCGGTGCCACGGTGCGACTGGAACCAGGTGGCCCGCAGACGACCACCGGCCCCGAAGGGGCGTTCAACCTCGGCAACTTCGCGCCCGGGGCCTACACCCTCGTCGGGTCCTTCGGTGGCCGTTGCGGGCTGACCGGCACCAGCGGCCCGTGGGAGATCGACGGCCAGGGGCTCGGTGTCGACATCTTCATGCAGCGGTATCGCGACGACGAGGGGCACACCTGCGCCACCTCGGCGAAGCAGTTCATCGCCGCCGACACCGCGCTCGCGCTGACCGGTGACGACGCGGTCGGCGAGGTGGCACTGCCCTTCGCGTTCCCGTTCTACGGCCACGCGTACCGCAGCGCCTGGGTGGACACCAACGGTCTCGTCTCCTTCACCGACCCGGGTGGATCCCACCCGTACACCGGTGGGGCGCTGCCCGCCCCGGCCGATCCGAACGGCCTGCTCGCCCCGTTCTGGGACGACCTGGTTGTCGACGCCTCGGCGAGCGTGCGTACGGGGACGGTGGGAACCGGCCCCGACGAACAGTTCGTCATCGAATGGCGAAACGTGCATCGCAAGTCGTCGACCGCGCAGCGGCTCTCCTTCCAGGTCCTGCTGGCCGCCGACGGCACCGTCACCACCAACTACGACCAGCTCGACAACGACGCTGAGCGTGGGGCCAACGCGGTGGTGGGGATGGAGGCACCCGGTGGCGACGACGGCCTGGTGTATTCGACGGCGACTCCGGCACTGGCCACCGGTCAGGCGATCACCTTCGCGGTTCCGGTGACGGCCGAGCCGTTGGAGAAGCACGATCTCTCCGGCACCCTCGTCGACCCGGCGGGCAACCCGGTGGTCGGCGCGACCGTCACCCTCGACCCGACCGGTCTGGCCACCACCACCGGCGCCGGCGGTGCCTGGAGCTTCGCCGACGTGGTCGCCGACAGCTACACCATCTCGTCGTCGCAACACAACAGGTGCGGCCCGTCGGCGGAGAGCCAGGTCGACCTGACCGAGGACACGGTGCGGGCGCTGCAACTCGCCGTCGACTACGGCAGCCTCGGCTACAGCTGCGTCGTCGGCGCGTCCGGCTATGTCACCGCTGACACGCCGCTGACCCTGACCAACGGCACCGCGCAGGTGAACCTGCCGTTCCCCTTCACCCTGCACGGCAAGACCTACACCACCGGCTGGGTGGACACGAACGGACTGATCAGCTTCGACGCCGCTCCGATCACGGTCATCAACCCCGACATGCCGCGGGTCGACGCGCCGAACTCCGTCATCGCCCCGTTCTGGGACGACCAGCTCGGTATCGGATCCGGCAGCGTGATCCGTACCAAGACCATCGGCGCCGCGCCGAACCGCACCTACGTGGTCGAGTGGTCCAACATGTCGCTGCAGACGTTCACCGCGAGCTACAACGTCAGCTTCGAGGCGACGCTGCACGAGGACGGACGGATCGGCTTCCACTACGGCACTCTCACCAACATCGTCCAGAAGGGCTCCAGCGCCACCATCGGCATCGAGAGCGCCTCCGGCTCGGTCGCGGAGGTCTACTCCTTCATGGAGCCGGCGGCCGTCAGCAACGGGTCCATCACCTTCACCCCGGCGCCGCCGGGTTCGATCAGCGGCACCCTGACGACGGCCGGAACGGGGGAGCCGATCGCCGGCGCCACCGTCACCCTCGACCCGGGCGGGCGCACGACGGTCACCGCGGCCGACGGTGGTTACCAGTTCGCCAACGTGCCCATCGGCGAGCAGGTGGTGGCCGCGGTCGGCACCGACAACCGGTGCGTCGGGCAGTACGCCCGTCAGTTCGTCAACCATCCCGGTGGTGGCACCCAGGACCTCGATCTCTCGGTGATGTCCAACGGTGACGAGTTCGGCTACTCCTGCACCACCGGACCGGTCACCTTCATCCCGGGCGACGTGGTGGAGACGTGGCGCGGTGACGACAAGGTCTGGCAGAAGACCGCGCCCTTCCCGATCGCCCTCTACGGGGAGACGCACACCTCCGCCTGGATCAGCGCCAACGGCCTGATCAGTTTCAGCAGCCTCGACGGCATCGACACCGACAAGCCGATGCCAACCCCCCTGCCGTACGACGAGCCGGGCGGGACGATCGACAACGCCGTGTACGCGTTCTACGACGACTGGGGAGTCGACGCATCCAGCGCGATCGCCACGAAGGTCAGCGGCACGGCCCCCAACCGGCAGTGGGTGGTCGAATGGCGCAACGTGTACCGCTCCGGCAACAAGGCGTACCGCGCGTCGTTCGAGGTCATCTTCAACGAGAACGGCGACATCTCGCTGGCCTACGCGGACATCGACCCCGCTGACGCCCGGGAGCGCGGCGGTCAGGCGACCATCGGCATCGAGAACGCCGCCGGCAACACGGCTTTCCAGTACCTGCACCGGGAGGCCCGGCTCACCAGCGGCCAGGGCGTCACCTTCCGGCCCAGCCCACCCGGGCAGGGCACGGTGTCCGGCACGGTCAGCTGTCAGGGAACTCCGGTGGCCGGCGTGACAGTGGCGGTCGCCGGAAAGACCGCCGTCACCTCGGCGACGGGCAGCTACCAGGTCACGAGCGTCCCCAGCGGCTCGTACGCGGTGATCGCCACCAGCGCCACCGGTACCTGCAACGGTTCCTCGGTGCAGCACGCCACGGTGAGCGCCGGTGCCGATCGGGTCGTCAACTTCCCGACGGCGGCGACTCCGGCCGGCGCCGGCTACACCATCGCCGAACAACCGATCACCTACACCCCGGCGGACGGCACGGTGCTGTCCCTGAGCGGTGACGACCGGGACACCCGGGTCGACCTGCCCTTCCCCGTCACGCTGTACGGGCAGTCGGTCAGCTCGGCCTGGGTGGACACCAACGGGCTGGTCAGCTTCGCCAACCCGGACGAGCCGTTCCCGTACCCCTATCCGATCCCGTCGGCGGGTAGCCCACAAAGCGGCATCTACCCGTTCTGGCATGACTGGGTGGTCGACTCCTCGGCCAGCGTCCGGACCGCGCTGCGCGGTGCGGCACCCAACCGGCAGTTCGTCATCGAGTGGCGCAACGTGCACTCCTACGAGGACCCCAACAGTCGGGTCACCTTCCAGCTGATCTTCGACGAGGCGGGCGGATACAGCTTCGCGTACGCCGACCTCGACGGGACGTTCCTGGAGCGCGGTGGCGCGGCGACGATCGGCATCGAGGGTGCCGACGGCACAGCAGCTCTTCAGTACACCCACCGGCAACCGGTACTCCGTGCCGGCCTTGGCCTACGGATCAACCCACCCGCTTCCTGACCACAGCCGGTTCCCGCAACTGCCGTAGCTCCTCGGACCCTTCCGGAGGTAACCCGGTGCAGTCGAGCCTGCCCACACACGGGCCCGTGTCGTCGTCCACAACCAGCCGAACCTGGGCATTCTTCGTGATGCTTCTGGTGGCGGCGCTAACTGCCACGACGTTGTTCGTCCCACCGGCCCGGGCAGCGGCACCGGAACCCTTCGCCGCACCGAAGGCGGCGAAGGTCAAGGCGGTACCGGTGCGTAGCGCACCCGCCGGCAAGGCGCCGGCCACGGCGGCGGTGCCTGAGGCGTCCGCGCAACCGGCCCCCCGGTGGCCGTCGGCGGGCACCGCCGAGGTCGACCTGCCCGCGGCACCGGCGCAGGGCCGGATGGCCTCGCCAGCCCGAGCCGGCACGCTGCCGGTGCGGGTGAACCGTCCCGAGGCCACCGCGCGCGGTGCCAGCTCGGTGCCGAGCCGGGTCCGGGTCAGCGTGCTCGACCAGCGGGCCGCCGAGCAGGCCCGGATCCGCGGGGTCCTGATCCGGGTCGCCCGGGCCGACGGCGCCACCGGTCGGGGCACCGTCGAACTCGGCGTCGACTACCGGGCATTCGCCACCGCGTACGGTGCCGACTGGGCGAGCAGACTTCGCCTGGTCTCCCTGCCCGCCTGTGCGCTCGGCAGCCCGGAGCGCCCGGAGTGCGCCGGCACAGTTCTGCCGACTCGCAACGACCTCGCCGCGCGGACAGCGACGGCCACCGTGCCGGTCGAGCCTCGGCTGACCGAGAAGGGCGGCCTCGACCTGGCCGCGCAGGGAAGTCTGTTCGCCCTGACCGCCGGTCCCTCCGGTGCGGCCGGCGACTACGGTGCCACGAGTCTGTCCCCGTCGGCGACCTGGTCGGCAGGTAGCAGTTCCGGTGACTTCACCTGGTCGTACCCGATGCGCAACCCCCCGGGCCTGAACGGCCCGACGCCGGAGATGAAGCTGTCCTACTCCGCGCAGAGCGTCGACGGCCGGCACGCCGCCTCCAACAACCAGCCGTCCTGGGTGGGCGAGGGGTTCGAGTTCGTGCCCGGTGACTTCATCGAACGGCGCTACCGTTCCTGCGGTCAGGACATGGACGGCGACAGCAACAACAACGCCACCAAGACCGGTGACCTGTGCTGGGAGACCAACAACGCGACGCTGTCGTTGGGCGGCTCCGGCGGTGAGCTGATCTACAACGCCACCGACGGGTACTGGCACCCGCGCCGCGACGACGGCACCCGGGCCGAGCGCATCGTCGGTGGAACGTCGTACGGCAACGGTGACAACGACGGTGAGTACTGGAAGGTCACCACCACCAACGGCACCCAGTACTGGTTCGGTCGGCACAAGCTGGCCGGCTGGACCAGCGACAAGGCGGTGACCAACTCCACCTGGACGGTCCCGGTCTTCGGTAACGACCCCAACGAGCCCTGCCGGGGCTCCAGCTTCGCCGCCTCGGACTGCATGCAGGCGTGGCGGTGGAACCTCGACTACGTCGTCGATCCGCACGGCAACAGCATGTCGCTCTGGTACGCGAAGGAGTCCAACGGCTACGCCCGCAACAACAGCGCTGACGACGTCGCCTCCTACACCCGGGGCGGCTACCTGACCCGGATCGAGTACGGCACCGACAACCGCACCGAGGTCGGCGGTGTCCGCACCGATTCGCTCTACCGTGGCGTGGCCGCGCCGATGCGGGTGGAGTTCACCACGGCGGACCGCTGCCTGAACGACTGCTCCCAGCACGACGCCGCCCACTGGCCCGACACTCCCTGGGACCAGGAGTGCACCGGCGACTCCTGCCTGATCGGCGCGCCCACCTTCTGGTCGAAGAAGCGACTGTCGGCGGTGACCACCCAGGTCCGCGATGGCAGCGCCTACCGCAACGTGGAGCGATGGACGCTCACCCACACCTTCCCGGACCCCGGTGACGGCACCAGGGCGGGCCTGTTCCTGAAGAAGATCTCCCATCAGGGACTGGTCGGCACCACCACCTCAATACCGGACATCGAATTCACCGAGACGCAGCTCAGCAACCGGGTGGACACCATCGACCACTCGGCCGCGATGAACTGGATGCGTCTCGCGGCGATCCGCAGTGAGAGCGGTGGCACTGTGAACGTCACGTACTCCGATCCGGACTGCGTCATCGGATCCCGGATGCCCAGTGCCGCGCACAACAACACGTTGCGCTGCTACCCGGTCCGCTGGACACCGGAGGGGTACCCCAACCCGGTCACCGACTGGTTCCACAAGTACGTGGTGACCACCATCTACGAGATCGACCACACCGGTGGCGTACCACCGAACGGCAGCCCGCGAACCGCCTACAAGTACAGCTACCTCGGCGATCCGGCGTGGCACTACGCCGATGACGACGGACTGATCGGGAAGAAGGACAAGACCTGGTCGGTGTGGCGGGGCTACGAGAAGGTCGGTGTCACCGTCGGTGACCCGGGCGAGCAGACCTACGTCGAGACGAAGTACTTCCGCGGCATGCACGGCGACAAGCAGCCGTCCGGGACCCGCAACGTGCCGGTGACCGGAACAGGCGTGCCGACGGTGAACGACGAGGACGCCTACGCCGGCATGGAGCGGGAGAAGACCACGCACGACGGCCCCGGCGGCCCGGTGATCTCCCGGGAGGTCAGCGAGCCGTGGCAGTCCGCCGCCACCGCCTCCCGAACCATCAACGGCGACCTTGTCGAGGCGCGATTCGTCGACGTCTCCGGGAAGCACAACCGGGTGACCCTGGACGCCGGACGCGGCGAGCGGGTCACCTCGCAGTACACCACCTTCGACGGCGACGGCCTGCCCACCCGGGTGGACGACCGGGGTGACACCGCCAAGACCGGCGACGAGCAGTGTGTGAAGACCGAGTACGCGAACAACACCACGAACTGGCTGATCGGTCAGCCGCACACCCGGTCCACCTACGCGGTCAGCTGCGCCGACGCCACCAACCCGACCACCCTCACCGCGGACAAGGTCATCTCGGTTGATCGGATCTCGTACGACGGCAACGCCCACGGAGTCGCGCCGACGCGGGGTGAGGTCAGCCGGAACGAGGAGATGTCGGCCTGGACCGCTGGCGTCCCGTCATTCGTGACGGTGTCCCGGGCGGCGTTCGACGCGTACGGCCGGGTCACCGAGACCTGGGACGCGATGGACTTCCGGTCCACCACCACCTACACCCCGGCGAGCGGTGGTCCGCTGACCAAGACGGTGGTGACCAACCCGCTCAGTCACACCACGACCAGCGAACAGGAGCCGGGGTGGGGGCTGGCCACCAGAATCACCGACGCGAACGGCAAGGTGACCCAACTCGCTTACGACGGACTCGGTCGTCTCACCGGCGTCTGGAAGCCGGGCCGGGACAAGGCGACGCAGTCGGCGAACACCAGCTACGAGTACCTGATCCGGGCCGATGCCCCGTCCGTGATCACGACCCGTGCGCTCAACCCCGCCGGTAACCAGGTCACCGCCTACGAGCTGTACGACGGGCTGTTGCGCAAACGACAGACCCAGGCGGCCTCGCCGTCTGGGGGGCGGCTGCTGACCGACACGTTCTACGACACCGCCGGCAGGGAGGCGACGTCGTACAGCGCCTACCACGCGTCGGGCACACCGGGCACCACCCTGGTCACCGCCACCGAGAAGGCGTTCGTGCCGAGTCAGATGCGCACCGAGTACGACGGCGCCGGCCGACCTACCGCATCGATCTTCCAGCCGTACGGTGTCGAGCGCTACCGCACCCGCACCTACTACGCCGGTGACCGCGTCGACGTCACCCCGCCGTCCGGCGGAACGGTCACCTCCAAGGTCGGCGACGCGTTGGGCCGCACCGTGGAGCTGCGGCAGTTCCACGGCGCCACGCCCACCGGCAGTTACGAGTCGACGTGGTACCGGTACGACGCCAAGGGTCAGTTGGACCGGGTGACCGACCCGGCCGGCAACCACTGGACGTTCGGGTACGACGCACGCGGTCGCCAGGTGAGTCGGAACGACCCGGACAAGGGCTCGACGACCATGACCTACGACAACGCCGACCGGGTCACCTCCAGCACCGACGCCCGCAGCAAGAAGCTCGTGCACGTCTACGACCCGCTGGGTCGTAAGCGGGCCACCTACGAGGACCAGGTCGGTGGGCCGCAGCGGGCGGCGTGGGTCTACGACACCCTCGCCAAGGGGCAGCTCTCCCAGAGCACGCGGATGGTCGGTTCCGCGCCGTACCAGGTGAAGATCACCGGTTACACGGACGCGTACCAACCCACCGGAACGCAAGTGATCATCCCCAGTTCGGAGACGGGGCTCGACGGCACCTACAACTTCGCCTACACCTACAACGTGGACGGCAGCGTCGCGTCCTCGGCCTACCCGCAGACCGGCGACCTTCCAATCGAGACGGTGTTCAACCACTACGACCCGGTCAACGGTCTGCCGAAGCAGATGACCACGCTCTACGGCGCGCAACCGCAGTCCAGCTACGTGGCGGACACGGACTACAACGCTCTCGGCAAGGTCGACCAGTACGAGATGTACACCGGCCTCTACTCGGAGACCGGGTCGCGGTTCTTCCGTTCCTTCTCCTACGAACTCGAGACCGGCCGGCTGACCGGTAGTCGCACTGACCGGGACTCGGTCGCGCCGCACACCATCACCGACGTCCGTTACAGCTACGACGAGGTCGGCAACATCAAGAAGATGTCCGACCTCGCCGCGGTCGGCGGGGCGGACAACCAGTGCTTCAGCCACGACTTCCGGGGGCAGTTGACTGAGGCGTGGACCCCGTCGAACGGCGACTGCGACGCGGCACCGACAGTGGCCACGCTGGGTGGCCCCGCGAAGTACTGGCTGAAGTGGGACATCGACCCGGCGGGGCGTCGCATGACGGAGATCGACCGTGCCGCGCCCTCCGGTGAGCGGACGACCAGCTACACGTACGGGTATCCGGCGGGCGGATCGTCGCTGCCGCACGCGCTGAACGGCACCAGCACCACTGTCAACGGTGTCGTCACCGAGACGGCCGCGTACACGTACGACGAGGCGGGCAACACCCTGACGCGGCCGACGCCGACCGCGGGAAAACAGACCCTGACCTGGGACCCGGAGGGGATGCTCGCCACCAGCACCGACAGCACCGGAACCACCAGCTACATCTACGACGCGGACGGCAACAGACTGATCCGCAAGGACCCGACCGGCAAGACGTTGTACCTCGCCGGCCAGGAGTTGCGGTACCGGAACTCCGACCAGAGCAAGACCTGCACCCGCTACTACACCTTCGCCGGCCAGGCGGTCGCCTCCCGTACCACTGCCGGCCTGGTGTGGCTGGCGAGCGACCACCAGGGCACCGCCCAGGTCTCGGTGCGAGAGAGCGACCAGCAGGTCACCGTACGCCGGCAGACCCCCTACGGCACTCCGCGCGGCGGCCAACCGGCCTGGCCGAACAGCAAGGGTTTCGTGGGTGGGACGGTCGACAACACCGGCCTCGTCCACCTGGGCGCGCGCGAGTACGACCCGGTGATCGGCCGCTTCGTCAGCATCGACCCGGTGTTCAACGAGGACGCTCCGGAGCAGATGAACGGCTACGCCTATTCGGGCAACAGCCCCATCACCCACTCCGACCCGAGCGGACGGGAGCCCGGCGGCAGTTGGATGTACGTCGGCAGTGACCGGTGGACCAGCACCAAGGGTGGCTACCGCTACCACTTCCGGGCCGACTACTACCTGTTCTGCCGATATGGCGGGTCGCAGTGCCTGGGCGGGGTCGGCGGCACGGCGTACTGGATCCCGATGCAGTACGCCGGCCTGCCCGGCGTATGGCTGGTGGCCCGCGTGGTGGTGCACGTCTGGCGGGTGGCGCTCAACTTCTCCGGACCGGTGGCTGGCCCGGCCAGCAGCCCGAAACCCCGGGTGCAGATCCCGACGACGCCGGCCTGCCCGACAGTGCCGGTGCCGGCGAAGCCCGAGGGTGAGCTGGACGGCCCGACGTGCAAGTTCCGCGACTTCAAGTGCCTGTTCAGCGGCGGTGAGGGCGCCAAGAAGTGGTGGCGCGGTAACCGCGACTGGGTCACCGGCACCGTCGGAACGCTCGGCGTGGGTGTCTGCATCGTCGCCACCGCCGGGGTCTGCGCGGTCGCCGGTGCCGTCGGCCTCGGGGTCGCCCTCGGCGGCCGGATGCTCGACGTCCAGTCCTCGAAGAGCGGTTGGACCCAGGACAACGTCGAACGGATGTTCACCGGTATGGCGATCGACTATGCCTCGTCCAAGATCCCAGGCGTGCGGCTGTTCAAGACAACCCGTTCCGGGGCGACAGTCCATGCTCCACGCAGCGCCCGCAACCCGACCCAGGACTACAGCCTGACCTGGCGGCAGCAGTTCAAACCGGGCGGCACCTGGGACGGCGGAGCGATGCTGGCGGGCGGAGGCCGCACTGCCGGACAACTCGGTTGGTGGGGGGTGTCGGCACCCGGCGGCATCGCACCCTGGCAACAGGACATTCCGTTCACCGATCCGCTGAAATGGTGAACCGCGGTCAGTAGCTGGCAACCGGTCGGGGTCGTGGCGGCCCCGACCGGGCTATCGTGAGTCCCTCGATGGGGAGGCGTGGATGGGAAAGCAGCGGGTCGGCGTTGGCGCGCGCGGCAGCGGCGCCGGGCGCGTCCGATTCAAGGTCGGCCTGATGGCCGCCGCCTTCTTGCTGGCAGGCGTCGCCCTGCTCGGCGGTTCGCTCGGTTATCGGTGGCACGTCTCGGCCGAGGCTGACCGGTTGCAGAGCGATGGCGTGCCGATCACTGCCACCATCTCTGACCGCTCCGGTGGCGGCGGCCGAGGCAGCGGCATCGACCGCATCGAGATCAACTATCTGTTCGACGGGGTGCAGTACGAGAAGTGGATCCCGTGCGCCGGTCTGACGGGTTGTCACAGCACGCCGGGGCCGCAGGTGACGATCCGGGTCGACCCCGCCGATCCGGAACTGTTCGTGGCCGAGAACGGCCACACGAACGGTTCGCTGTCGTTCCTGATGTCGTGGACGCTGATCCCGATCGGCGCGGTGCTGACCATCATCGGCGCCGGTCTGCTGTTCGTGGTGGTGAAGGACAAGGACAGCTGGGCCTGAGCCAGGTTCGGGGATCGCCGAGAGAGGACACACCAATGGCGCGAAAGACCAGGCAGGGCGGCTGGCGACCGCCAGCCGCCCGCAACCCCGCGGCGTTCGCCGTGTCTGTCGGCGGGGCGGTGCTGATCCTGGTGGGTCTGCTGACCGACGCGATCGCCCTGGCCGTCATCGGCGCTGCCCTGGCGGTGGCGGGGTGGCTGATCGCCCGGCGCGCCCGCTGACCGACGGTGCGTCAGTCGCCGACCGTCTGCGTCAGCTGGCGACCGTCTCCGGGGTGCGCTGCACCGGTCGGGCCAGCCACCCGCTGACCCGGCGCTCGGCGTAGAACGAGACGAACGGCACGGTGCCGGCCAGCATCACCAGGAGCATCCGCTTCAACGGCCAGTCGGCCCGCCGGCTCAGGTCGAACGCGGCCACCAGGTAGATCATGTAGAGGAAGCCGTGCGCCGGCCCCACCGTCTCCACGACGACCGGGTTGTCGAACGCGTACTTCAGCGGCATGCCGATCACGACCAGCAGGATCAGCACCACGCCCACGATCCAGGCGATCACGCGGTACCGGGTAAGGGCAGCGCCCACCTTTGTCCGTCCTTCCGAGCCCGGCTCAGCCGGGATAGTCACCGGGCCGGGCGCCCGGATTGGCGTTCAACCATGACAGGTAGTGGTTGTAGGCGGCCAGGTCGGTGTCCTCGCCGACGTCACCGGTGGCCGGCACCCGGGACACCCGCACCGGTCGGCGTACCGCCGGTCGGGACCCGGTGGTGACCGCCGGCGCCGGCTCGACGGCCGGGTCCGCGGGCGGTGCGTCGGCCTCCGCCATCCTGCGGCGGGCCAACTTCACCTCACGCCACCAGACGTAGACCACGAAACCGGCGAAGATCGGCCACTCGACCGCGTACCCCCAGCTCAGGCTGTTGCCGGCGGCGGCCCGGCTGATCTGCCACCAACCCAGCCCGAGGAAGCCCACGACCAGCACGACCATGGCCACGTGGCGCGCGATCCACGCCGGAGTCCAGAGCCGCCTCATGGCATCGAGGGTACCGGGGACGCCGCCGGTCTCCGACACCGTGTCGTAGTTGTCGCCTCGTCGGCGTGGTTTGGCATCACCACGCCTGGGCAATCGTCTAGACGCCAGCCCAAACGAGATCAAGGGGGGCGATCATGACCGGATCGGTACGTGAGGACGGCTTCGCGTCCAGTGATGGCGCGGATGTGAGCCCGGAGCAGCGGGTGCCCGAGTGGGGCGGCGATGAGCTGGCCGACCCGGCCGGCGCTCCCGGTCTCGACGGCGAGCTGCTCGGCATCGACCCGACGGAGCTGACCGACGAGGACCTGATCCGCGAGATGCACAGTCTGCACCGCACCCGCCTGGACACCCTGCGGCACGCTGCCGACTCCGCACTCGCCAACCACCTGCGACGCACGGCGGAGCTGGAGACCGAGTACCTGGCCCGCCACCCGGGTCGCGAGGTCGATCCCAGCCGCCTGCGGGACGCCTGATGCCGGCGCGCGCCGTACGCGGCATGTCCGCGCCACCCGAGGTGGTCTTCAGCACGGCCACCGACCCCGACCGTGCCTCGGCCTGGCTGCCGGAGCCACTGCGCGGCGACGGCAGCCCTGCCGCGGAAATCAACGGCGACGAGCTGCGTGCCCGGTGGGGCGACACCGACGACTGGTCCGCCGAGATCCGGGTCGAGCCGGCGGATTCCGGTGGCGCCCGGATCGAGCTGGACCTGGCCGACGGGTCGGGCGGGCCCGGGCCGGACCAACTGGCCGACCAGGCGCTCACCAACCTGGCACGCGAGGTCGCCGACAACCTCCAGGCCGGCTGAGCCGGCCACAGCGGGACGCCGCTCCCGCCACCACCACGACACGTGAGGAGATCGGGTGAGCGACACTGGCCTGCGACAGAAGGCGGCCCGGCTGCGCCGGGCGTACGCGCCGCACGAACACCGGCCGCTCGGCGGCTACCTGGTGGCGATGGGCGCCTACGCCGGGGTGACCGGTGCGCTCGCCGGCCTGGTCAAGGCGACCGGTCGGCCGGTGCCGGAGCGCCCCGCGCCGTCCGACGTGGTGCTGCTCTCCATCGCCACGCACAAGCTGAGCCGGCTGCTGTCCAAGGACGCGGTGACGAGCCCGCTGCGGGCGCCGTTCACCCGCTATGACCGCCCGATCGGCAGCGGCGAGGTGATGGAACAGGTCCGCGACTCGGGCAGCCCGACCCGGCACGCCATCGGCGAGTTGCTGAGCTGCCCGTTCTGCCTGGCCGTCTGGGTGGCCACCGGGCTGACCGGTGGCCTGGTCCTCGCGCCCCGGCTCACCCGCCTGGTGGCCACCGCGCTGACCGCGGTCGCCGCGTCCGACTTCCTCCAGATGGCGTACGCGACGGCCCAGCAGGCCGCCGAGGGCGGGCACGACGACGACTGATCAGCACGCACGAGAAAGGGGGCCGGCGGAAACCGGCCCCCTTTCTCGTACCCCTCAGCGCTGCATGCCGGACCAACCGTGCGGCGACTCCGGCTCCCGTTCGTGCTCGTCCGCCCCGGTGATGATGTCCCGGTCCACCGCCGTGCGGTCGTGCTCGTTGGCGAAGTCCGGCTCGGGCGTGGTGTCAGTGCCCTTCGGCGGCTGACCCAGCGCCGGCACCTTCTCGTCGTGGTCCTCGTCGTGGTGCGTCATGTGGTGTCCCTTCTGCTGTCGCTCACGCGGCGGAGCTGGCACAGGCGCTCAGCCGATGGAACCACCCAGCAGGTCGCTGGCCTCGTCCACCGCGTACTCGCCCTCGGGCAGCGCGTCGATCCGGGCGAGCAGGTCCGGCGGGAGTTCGGCGGCCACCGCCTTGCGGTAGATGTCCGCCTGGGTGACCCGTTCCTGCCCCCGGTAGAGGTCGTCGAGCAGGTCGTCGAGGGCCCGGGTGTCCGGCTCGCCGGCCACTGATGCGTCGTCGGTCACGTCGATCAGCTACCCCGGGCGGAATCGGTCAAACGTCACGCCACCGGGCCGGCCGTCGCCCCCGGACGGGTTCGAGGGGCAACCGACAGCGCCGCCCCCGGCCTTGTGGGCCGGGGGCGGCGCTGGTGTCGGTGTGCAGGTCGCCTCTCGGCGAGTGGCGCTACGCGGCTCCAGCCGGACGGTATTCCGCGAAGGCTATTTAGGTGAGGCCCGGGGACACTGGGCACACCGACACCCCAGTCAACGAGCCGACCCCCGCTCGTGTTCCGTGCGGCCCGGTGTCGGCGGTCACACCGTCGTCGGCACTGTGGCCCGCCGGGCCCGCACGGCCGAGGCGAGGTGGTCGAGCACCTCGGCGGTGTCGTCCCAGCCGAGGCAGGCGTCGGTGACCGACCGGCCGTACTCCAGCTGCCGGGTCGGGTCGAGCTCCTGTCGGCCGGGCAGCAGGAACGACTCCAGCATCACGCCGGTGATCCCACGCTGGCCGGCGGCGAGTTGCGCTGCCACGTCCGCGGCCACCAGCGGCTGGTTGCGGTGATCCTTGCCGCTGTTGGCGTGACTGGCGTCGATCACCAGCCGCTCCGGCAGGTCGGCGGCGCGGAGCAGATCGAGCGCCCCGGCGACCGACGCGGCGTCGTAGTTCGGCCGGCCGCCCCCGCCGCGCAGCACCAGGTGCCCGTCGGTGTTGCCCCGGGTGTGCATGATCGCCGGGGTGCCGGAGAAGTCGATGCCGGGGAAGACGTGCGGAACCCCGGCGGCGCGGATCGCGTCCACCGCCGTGCCGATGCTGCCGTCCGGGCGGTTCTTCATGCCGATCGGCATGGACAGACCGGAAGCCAGCTGCCGGTGCACCTGGCTCTCCACGGTACGGGCGCCGATCGCGCCCCAGGCCACCGTGTCCGCGATGTACTGCGGGGTGATCGGGTCGAGGAACTCGCAACCCACCGGCAGGCCGAGACGCAGCACGTCGAGCAGGAGCGCCCGCGCCAACCGCAGCCCGGTGTTGACGTCCCCGCTGCCGTCCAGCCCCGGGTCGTTGATCAGGCCCTTCCAGCCGACCGTGGAGCGTGGCTTCTCGAAGTAGACCCGCATGACGATCAGCAGGTCGTCGGCCAGCCGGTCGGCCGCCGTCCGCAGCCGCTGCGCGTAGTCGAGGGCGGCGGCCGGGTCATGCACCGAGCAGGGACCGACCACCACCAGCAGGCGGTCGTCCTCGCGGTCCAGCACGCGCCCCACCGCACGGCGGCCGTTCAGTACGGCCGACGCGAGCGGGGGATCAAGGGGTAACTCGTGGTGCAGCAGGGCGGGCGTGGTCAGCGGCACGACACGGTCGATCCGCTGATCGCTGACCCGATCGGTCTCCGGGGTCGTCACGGTGGGCATCCTTCCGCCGACCGTGCCCGGGGCCGGTGCCCGGGACGAGCCGGCTGCTCGTACGCAAAAGGGCAGGAACGACAGCTCCTGCCCAGCCGGCTCGGTCCGTGGTGACGTCAGTTCATGGTGAAGTCACCGGCGTGCGAGCCGGCTGCCTAAACCATCGATAGGAACGCGTCACCGGGCCAGCGTACCCGACCGGACGCGGTCACCCGGCCCGTCGTCCCAAGATGCGGAGCGAACATCGCGTGCCAGGGATGCGGTCGGGGTAACAGGGGTCCCATGACACACGAACAGAGCGATCAGGACCGGGTGGAGTCCCGGGCACACCACCTCCTCCCCGAGGAGACGGCGGTGGGCAGCGACGACCCGGAGGCGCAGGCGGAGGCCATCCTCACCGAGTCGGACATCCGCACGGCGGACCAGAACGCCGCCCCGGACACGGTGCTGGAACGTCGTACCTCGGATCAGACCGTTGTCGCTGTCGAACCGCCGGACTGAGCGGTAGCCCCGCGCGCCCGGCGCGACCCCCGGTAGGTCTGGTCGCGCAGCCAGGCCAGCGGACCTGCCAGCCGCAGTTCGGCTGGCAGGTTGCGCGTCGGGTCGAACGCGAGCGCCGCGTCCTGCTCGGCGCTGAGCTGGGCACCGAGGCTGACCTGCCCGACCAGCCGCCACGGCCCCACCGCCGACGCGACCGCGAGCACCAGGCGCGGGGTGTCCGTCCGCGTCGCGGCGGCCACCGGGGCCAGGCTGCGGCCCAGGTCGGCCGCGTCCGGGTCGGCCAACGCGGCCAGCCAGAGGCGGCGTCGACCCGCGCGGAACCACGTGATCGTGCTGTACGTGCCGGTGAAGCGGCGGCGGGGCAGCGGCAGGTTCCGCAGCACCGGGGCCGCGCCGCTGGAGCTGACCAACAGGTCGAACGGCGGGCCGTCGTCGCGGTGCAGGCGCACCGCGAGGCCCAGCACGTCGGGCCAACTGCCCGGCGTGGGCGTGCCCTTGGAGAGCCGGACGGTGGTCCGGTACCGGCCGGGGTCGTCGAGCAGAGCGACCCCGGTGGGGGGTCCCGGCGTACCCCAGATCACCGTCTCGCCGACGAACGAGCGACCGGCCGGATGCAGCAGCCGGCCGCGGCGCAGCCGGCCGAGTGCGGTGCTGGCGCGTTCGACGGCGGTGGCGGCCCGGGACGGGGGCGGGGTGACGGTCATTCCCCTCCGGTACCCCGCGCGGCCGCACCGATGCCGCCCCGGTCGGCTCGCCGACCGACAGCGCGTCACCTTTCCGCCCCCGAGATCGGATAGCGTCGGGGCATGCCCGACAGCGGTTACCCCTGGCCCATTCAGACGTCCCGACTGGACAACGGCCTGCGCGTGGTGGTGAGTGAGGATCGCACCGCGCCCGCCGTGGCCGTCAACCTCTGGTACGACGTCGGCTCCCGGCACGAGCCGGCCGGGCAGACCGGTTTCGCCCACCTCTTCGAGCACCTGATGTTCGAAGGCTCGGTGAACGTGGCGAAGACCGAGCACATGAAGCTGATCCAGGGCTCCGGCGGCTCACTCAACGCCACCACCAACCCGGACCGGACCAACTACTTCGAGACGGTCCCGGCCGAGCACCTGGAGCTGGCGCTCTGGTTGGAAGCCGACCGGATGGGCGGGCTGGTCCCCGCCCTCACCCAGGAGACGCTGGACAACCAGCGGGACGTGGTGAAGAACGAGCGCCGGCAGCGCTACGAGAACGTGCCGTACGGGGACGCCTGGTTGCGACTGCTGCCGATGCTCTACCCGCCGGGGCACCCCTACCACCACGCGACGATCGGCTCGATGGCCGACCTGAACGCCGCCGACCTCGCCACCTTCCAGGCGTTCCATCAGACTTACTACGCGCCGAACAACGCGGTGCTCACCGTGGTCGGCGACGCCACCGCCACCGACGTGTTCGCGCTCGCCGACAAGTACTTCGGCGCGCTGCCCGCCCGCGACGACATCCCGCCCGCACCGGACGGCCGCAGCGTCCCCGCCACCGGGCAGACGGCCGTCGAGTCGGTCAGCGCCGACGTGCCGGCGCCGCGGGTGTACATCGCCCACCGCAGCTACCCGTTCGGCAGCCCGGGGTACGACGTGATCACCGTGCTCGCCACGGTCCTCGGCAGCGGCCGGGGCAGCCGGCTCTACCAGCGCCTCGCCGACGGCGAGCGGATCGCGCAGCCGGACCTGGTCGGGGCGTACGGGGTGGACCTCGCGCACGGCCCGGCACCACTGATCGCCACCGCCACCGCCCGTCCCGGAGTGAGCGCCGAGCGGCTGGCCGAAGGGCTGGCCGAGGTCGTCGACGAGCTGGCCACCGTGCCGGTCACGGCCGCCGAACTGGACCGGGCCAAGGCGTTGCTCAGCACCGGCTGGTGGCGTCAGCTGTCCACCGTCGACGGCCGCGCCGACCTGCTCGGCCGGTACGCCACGCAGTTCGGTGACCCGGCCCGCGTCGCCGACCACCTGCCGGCGCTGCTCGCGGTCACCGCCGAGCAGATCGCCGAGGCCGCCGCCGACGTGCTCGCCACCGACCGGGTGACCTTGACCTACCTGCCCGAGGAGACCTCATGACGCTGATCGCCGACCGTCCCGGCCCGGGTGCCGCCCGCCCGTACCGGTTCCCGCCGGTGGTCCGCCGCGCCGTGGCCGGTGGTCAGGTCGTCGCCGCGCACCTGCCGGGGCAGAACCTCGCCGTGGCCCTGCTGCTGCTCGACGTGGGCGCGGGCCAGGAGCCGGTCGGCAAGGAGGGCCTGTCCGGTGTGCTGGCCAAGGCGTTGGAGGAGGGGACCGCGCAGCGGGACGCCGCCGCGTACGCCCTCGCCGTCGAAGGGCTCGGCACCGCCTTGTCGACCGGCCTGGACTGGGACTCGTTCCAGGCCAGCGTGGTGATCCCGGTGGACCGGCTGAACGCGGCAGTGGAGTTGCTGGCCGAGGCGGTCCGCACGCCCAGGCTGGACCCCGCCGACGTACGCCGGGTCCGCGACGACGAGGCGACAGCACTCCGCATGGACTGGGCCAACCCCGGCCCGCGCGCCGACGCCGCGCTGCGGGCCGACCTGTTCGGCGCGCAGAACCGCTGGGGGCGGCCGATGCACGGCGACCCGGAGTCGGTCGCCGGGTTGGACGTGGAGGACGTCACTGTCTTCCACTCCGAGTGGTTCCTGCGCCCCGGCACCCTGATCGTCGCCGGTGACCTGGACCGGATCGACCTGGACGCGCTGGCCGCCGCGGCGTTCGCCGGCACCGGTGGTGGCCCCGCCGAGCGCGGCGGCCCCCTTGAGGTGCCGACGCACAACGGTCGGCGGATCATCCTGGTGGACCGACCCGGGTCGGTGCAGTCGACGCTGCGGCTGGGCCACCCGGCACCACACCGGGCGCACCCCGACCACGTGCCGATGACGCTCGCCGGCACGGTGCTCGGCGGTGCGTTCACGTCCCGGCTCAACCACCTGCTGCGTGAGGTCCGCGGCTACACCTACGGCATCCGGGCTGACTTCGCCGCGTCGCGCCGGTTCGGTCGGTTCGCGGTCAGCTCCGGGGTGCAGACGGCGGTCACCGCGCCGGCAGTGGTCGAGGCGGTGGGCGAGATCACCCGTACCCAGGCCAGCGGGGTGACGGAGGACGAGCTGGAGGTGGCCCGCTCGTGGCGGGCCGGGCAGCTCTCGGTCGAGTTGCAGAGCCCTCGGGCGATCGCCTCCGCGCTGACCACCCTGGTGGTGCACGACCTGCCGGACGACTACCACGCGCGGTTGCGGGAGGCGCTGCTCTCCGCCGACGTGGAGCAGGTCTCCGCGGCGGCGGCCACCCACCTGCACCCGGAGGCCCTGACCCTGGTCATCGAGGGCGACGCCGCAGCCATCCGCGACGACCTCCAGGCCACCGCCCTGGGCGACCTCCTCCCCTAACCCCACCCACCCCTGCTCCCGGCCTCCGGCCCCTCCGCTCCTGTTGATCATGAAGTTGTTGCCACCTCCGACGGCGTGTCGCGGCAACAACTTCATGGTCGACGGGGGTGAGGGTGCGGGTTGGGGGAGTGGGTGGGTGGGTGTGATGCGGGACCCGGGGGGTGGGAAAGGGGTCCCGGTTCCGGGGGTCGGGTCGGTAGCCTCGCGGGCATGAGGATCGGCATTGTGGGAGCCACCGGCCAGGTCGGTGGCGTGATGCGGCAGGTGCTGGCGGAGCGGGAGTTCCCGGCGGAGCAGGTGCGGTTGTTCGCCTCGGCGCGGTCAGCCGGGCGTACGCTGCCGTGGCGCGACGGCGAGGTGATCGTCGAGGACGCGGCCAGCGCCGACTACTCCGGGCTGGACATCGTGCTCTTCTCGGCCGGTAAGGGCACCGCCCGGGAGTTGGCCCCCCGGGTCGCCGAGGCCGGCGCCGTCGTGATCGACAACTCCTCGGCGTTCCGGATGGACCCGCAGGTGCCGCTGGTGGTCGCCGAGGTCAACCCGCACGCCGCCCTGGACCGGCCGAAGGGCATCATCGCCAACCCCAACTGCACCACGATGGCCGCGATGCCGGTGCTGCGCCCGCTGCACGCCGAAGCCGGCCTGGTCGGCCTGGTCGTGTCGACGTACCAGGCGGTCTCCGGTGCCGGGCTGGCCGGCGTCGCCGAGCTGGACGAGCAGGTCCGCAAGGTGGCCGAGCACGCCACCGGGCTGGCCTTCGACGGGTCGGCCGTGGAGTTCCCCGCGCCGCGTTCGTTCGCCCAGCCGATCGCCTTCAACGTGCTCCCGCTCGCCGGCTCGATCGTCGACGACGGCTCGTTCGAGACCGACGAGGAGCAGAAGCTCCGCAACGAGAGCCGCAAGATCCTGGAGATCCCCGACCTGAGGGTCTCCGGCACCTGCGTCCGGGTCCCCGTCTTCACCGGGCACTCGCTCCAGATCAACGCCCGGTTCGCCCGGCCGCTCACCCCGCAGCGCGCCCACGAGCTGCTGGCCGACGCGCCGGGGGTGGCGTTGACCGACGTCCCGACGCCGTTGCAGGCCGCCGGCCAGGACCCGACCTACGTGGGCCGGATCCGCGCCGACGAGACGGTGGAGCACGGGCTGGCCCTGTTCTGCTCCAACGACAACCTGCGCAAGGGCGCCGCGCTCAACGCGGTGCAGCTCGCCGAGCTGGTCGCCGCCGAGCGCCGCTGACCGGCACCGGTCGCCACACCACAGGCCCTCGACATCCAACAAGCACCGAGCCCTCGCCGCCCGTCGGCGAGGGCTCGCTGCCGTTCCGGGTGGTCGCACTGTCGGTGCGTGCGCTCGACCTCGGTCGCTCTGGACGAGGGCCAGCACCGGGTGGTCGCCCGCGAGGGCCGGCGGGTCGTGCTTGGATGGGTCGGAGACGATCGTCCAACCTGGAGGACACCATGCCCGACGACCGCACCCAGCAGGCGTTGACCGACCTGGTGGCCGGCCACTCGATGGGCGTGCTCGCCACCATCAAGCGGGACGGTCGCCCGCAGCTGTCCACGGTGCTCTACTCCTTCGACCGGGACGCCGGCCTGATCCGGGTCTCGGTCACCGACTCTCGGGCGAAGACCGCCAACCTGCGCCGCGACCCCCGGGCCAGCCTCCACGTCAGCAGTCAGGACGGCTGGGCGTACGCGGTGGTCGAGGGTCGCGCCGAGCTGACCCCGCCGTCCGCCGAGCTTGGCGACGACACGGTCGAGGAGTTGGTGGTGCTCTACCGGGCGCTGAGCGGCGAACACCCCGATTGGGACGAATACCGCCAGGCCATGGTCGACGAGGGGCGGATCGTGCTGCGGCTGCACGTGGAGCGGCTCTACGGGATGCCGCCGAGGGGCTGACCCCGACCGGTCAGCCCGGTTCGATCACGGTCACGCCGGGCCAACGCTGCGCCGGTCGGTGCCGGGCCAGCCGTCGCCGGGACAATGCCACACCCACCCGGGCCGGGTTGTGTCGCCACACCCCACGCAAGAGGTCCGCGAGGCCGTACGGCGCGCAGACCTCCAGCCGGTCGGCCGAGTCCAGGCGGACGGCCACCGCTGTCGCGTACTCCGGCCAGGTGGCGACCGCCTCGGTGACATCGCGGTACGGGGTGATCGGTTCGCCGCCGAACTTCGCCGCGTACCAGGTGTGCACCGCCGCCTGGTTGCGCGCCTCCCACGGCGGTTGCGGCCACGCCGCCGTCAGCCGGGCGGTGGCCCGGTCGTCGTCCTCGCGGGTCAGCCGGGTCGGGTCGAAGAAGACCACGTCCACGTCCCGGACCGTCGCCGGGTCGAACCCGTGTCCGTACCGCTCGCCCCAGACCAGGTCGCGCAGGACGCCCGCGCCGATCCAGGCGTCCGGCAGCCCCGAGTCGCGCACCACTGTCAGCGCCCGGGTCAACCACCGGTTGCCGGCCACCAGCTCCCGCAGCTCCGACTCGTCCGCCGCCATCAGCCCACCGTAGGCGGCCACCCCGGGGTGCGCTGCCCCCCGGGCGGGTCGGCGGGTGGCGGGTCCGAGGTGCGGCGTGTGCGGCAGCGCCGGTAGCCACCGGCGGCCGGGCGTTACCCGGTGCCGGACGGCGGGTAGACGGGCCGTGCCGACACCGAGAGGGGAGCACCATGACAACGGTCGGAGAGTTCATGACGACCCGGTTGGTGACGATGGACGGCAACGACACGCTCATCGCGGCCGCGCAGGAGATGCGTGACAGCGCGATCGGAGACGTGGTGGTGACCGACGGCGACAGTGTGGTCGGCATCGTCACGGACCGGGACATCACGGTCCGAGGTGTCGCGGAGAACATGGATCCGGGCTCGACCCGGTTGAATCAGATCACCACTCGCGACGTGATCACGGTGAGTCAGTACGACGATGCCGTGGCCGCCGCTGACCTGATGCGGACGTACGCCGTACGCCGGTTGCCGGTGATTGACGACGGACGCCTGGTTGGCCTGGTCTCGATGGGTGACCTCGCGGTCGAGCGTGAACCGCAGTCGGTCCTGGCCGACATCAGCGCCGACGACCCGAACAACTGACCGTCCGCCGCGCCAGACGCGCGCCGGCTCTCCCCCAAGGGGAGAGCCGGCGCGCGCTCTGTCCCCCACCCCTCCCCGCGTGATCAAGAGCTTTGCGTCACGACCCGCCCACTGTGGTGACGCAAACCTCTTGATCACCGAGAGCAAGGAGCAAGGGGGTGGGGGTCACCTGAATTGGGTGAGGTTGGGCGTGGGGGAGGGCGGGGACCCGTGCGGGGACGTGCAACGCCGGCCGTCCGCGCGACGCGAGCGCGGTGGGTGGGATCCCCGGCCCGGCAACTGGGAGGAGTGGACCCGATGGTGGACGCGACCACGAGGTTCTTCGAGGACCTGGACCGGCGGGGGTACGAACCCCTGCTGGCCAAGACCTCCGGGACGCTGCGGATCGACCTGCACGAGGGGGCGCAGACCCGGCACTGGCTGCTGAGGATCGATCACGGCCGGCTGAACGTCAGCCAGGAGGACCAGGAGGCCGACACGGTGATCGGCGCTAGCCCGATCCTCTTCGACGACATCGCCTCGGGGCGCGAGCACGGCCTGGCCGCGCTGCTGCGCGGCGACATGACGGCGTCGGGCGACCTTCGGCTGGTCGTACAGGTGGAGCGGATCTTCCCGGGGTCACCGGACGCCCGTGGGCCACGTCGACGTTTCGCCGGGGAGGTGCACTGATGGGGCAGAGCAACACGATCCGGATCCTGGACGGCAACACGTTCGTCGTCTGCGAGGACACCGGTGACATCGAGGCGACGCCGAGCGAGCCCACCGGGCTCTTCTCCATCGACACCCGGTTCCTGTCGACCTGGGTGCTGACCGTCAACGGTGAGCGACTCAACTCGCTCTCCTTCGACGACCTGCAGTATTTCGAGTCGCGCTTCTTCCTGGTCCCCGGGATGGCCACGCACTACGTGGACGCGAAGTTGTCGATCATCCGGGAGCGGGCGGTGGGCGGCAGCTTCCGGGAGCAACTGACCATTCTCAACCACGACGAGAAGCCGGTCGACCTGGAAGTCCGGATGGACGCGGCGTCGGACTTCGCCGACCTGTTCCAGGTCAAGGACGAGATCCTGAACAAGAAGGGCGAGATCTACACCGAGGTGGAGCCGGATCGGCTGCGGCTGGGCTACCGGCGGGGGAACTTCCGGCGGGAGACGGTGATCTCGTCGTCGATGTCGGCCCGGTACGACAGCAAGGGTTTCGCGTACACCGTGCACCTGGAGCCGAACGAGCAGTGGGAAGCCTCGATCGACGTCGAGACCAACGCGGTCGGGCCCACCGGCCGGGACCTTCGTCTGGGGCTGCGCAAGCATGGCACCGAGCGGCTCGCCCTCCAGCACGACCTGGAGCAGTGGATCGCCGACGCGCCCAAGGTCAACAGTGAGCACGGCCGGGTGGCCAGCACGTACCGGCGCAGCCTGATCGACCTGGCCGCGCTGCGTTTCCCGCCGTTGTCACTGGGCGGCGCCACCCTGCCGGCCGCCGGTCTGCCCTGGTTCATGACCATGTTCGGCCGGGACAGCATCCTCACCTGCCTGCAGACGCTGCCGTTCACCCCGCAGCTGTCGAAGACGACGCTACGCATCCTGGCGTCCCTGCAGGGCAGCCGGTTCGACGACTTCCGGGACGAGGACCCGGGGCGCATCCTGCACGAGATGCGCTACGGCGAAACCGCCGCCTTCGAGGAGCAGCCCCACTCTCCGTACTACGGCTCGGTGGACGCGACGCCGCTGTTCATCGTGCTGCTCGACGAGTACGAGCGGTGGAGCGGGGACGTCGAGCTGGTCAAGGAGCTGGAGCAGGAGTCCCGGGCGGCGCTGAGGTGGATCGACAACTACGCCGACCTCGTCGGCAACGGCTACATCTGGTACGAGCGCCGCAACACCGACACCGGCCTGGAGAACCAGTGCTGGAAGGACTCCTGGGACTCGATCTCCTACTCCGACGGCACGCTGCCGCCGTTCCCACGGGCAACCTGCGAGGTGCAGGGGTACGCGTACGACGCGAAGGTCCGGGCGGCCCGGTTGGCTCGCGAATTCTGGGGTGACCCGGAGTTCGCCGACCAGCTGGAGCGGGAGGCGGCGCAGCTCAAGGAGCGGTTCAACCGGGACTGGTGGGTCGACGACGGCGAGTACTTCGCCCTGGCCCTGGACCCGGACGGCCGCCAGTGCGACATCCTCAGCTCCAACATCGGCCACCTGCTGTGGAGTGGGATTGTCGAGCCCGAGCGGGCGGAGAAGCTCGCCGCACACCTGGTCGGGCCGCGGCTGTTCTCCGGCTGGGGGGTGCGGACGCTCGCCGAAGGGGAGGCGCGGTACAACCCCATCGGCTACCACAACGGCACGATCTGGCCGTTCGACAACTCGTTCATCGCCTGGGGTCTGCGCCGCTACGGCTTCGCCGAGGAGGCCGCGACCATCGCCAACGGCATCCTGGACGCGGCAACGTACTTCGACGGCCGGTTGCCGGAGGCGTTCGGCGGCTACCCGCGGGAGCTGACCAAGTTCCCGGTGGAGTACCCGACGGCGTGCAGCCCGCAGGCGTGGTCGACGGGCGCACCGCTGTTGTTGCTGCGCACCATGCTCGGTCTGGAGCCGCACGAGGGTCACCTGGCGGTCGCGCCCCGGCTGCCGGTCGGAATGGGCCGCATCGAGGTGTTGGACATCCCGGGTCGGTGGGGTCGGGTGGACGCGTTCGCCCGGGGTCGACTGGACCTGAACGCCCTCACCGACTGACCGGCTCGACAGCCGAACCGGCGGTGGCGCGCACCACCCGTGCCGCCGCCGGTTCGCCACCCAGCCGATCTCCAGCCGGTCAGGGTAGATTCTGCGAATGCCGGAGCTCGTGTACCCGCCCGTTATCGCCGCCGCCAAGACGCTGTTCCGGGTCCTCGACCTGAAGATCACCATCGAGGGCGCCCACCACGTACCCCGCACTGGTGGGGCGGTGCTGGCCAGCAACCACGTGAGCTACCTCGACTTCATCTTCGCCGGTCTGGGCGCTAACGCGTCGGGTCGGCTGGTTCGGTTCATGGCCAAGGAGTCGGTTTTCAACCACCGGATCTCCGGCCCGCTCATGCGCGGCATGCGGCACATCCCGGTGGACCGGCAGGCCGGCGCGGCCTCGTTCCGCGCCGCCGTGAGCGCGCTCAAGCAGGGCGAGGTCGTTGGTGTCTTCCCCGAGGCGACGATCAGCCGGTCGTTCACCGTCAAGGAACTCAAGAGCGGCACGGTCCGGATGGCCCGCTCGGCGAAGGTGCCGGTGCTGCCCGTCGCGTTGTGGGGCACCCAGCGCCTCTGGACCAAGGGCCGCCCGCGCACCCTGACCCGCCGGCACACGCCGATCACCATCCTGATCGGCGAGCCGATCAACCCGGCGGACTTCCCGGACCCGAACGTGCTGGCCGCCGAGCTGACCACCCGGCTCAGCGCCCTCGTCGACCGGGCGCAGCGGGACTACCCGGACACTCCGGCCGGCCCGGATGACACCTGGTGGCAGCCCGCGCACCTGGGCGGCAGCGCGCCCACGCCGGAGGAGGCCGCCGCGCTGGACGCCGCCGCCGAAGAGCGCACCCCCAGCGTCTGACGCCAGGTTGGCCGGATCGTTCCGCACCCGGGCAGGATGGTGTCTGCCGGTGTGAACGCCGTCGGACCAGTATCGAGGTCATGAACAGAGCAGCACTCGTCGTGATCGACGTACAGGAGTCCTTCCGTCAGCGCCCGATCTGGGCGTACGGCTCCAACCCCGACATGATCCGCCAGGTCGACCGGCTGGTGGCTGCCGCCCGGCAGCGCGGCGACCTGGTGGTCTGGGTCCTGCACTCGGAACCCGGCACGGGCGGGTTGTTCGACCCCGCCCTCGGGTACGTGCGGCTGATCGACGGGCTGGTCCCCGCCGAGGGTGAGCCGACACTGGTCAAGACGGCGCACAACGCGTTCACCACCACGAACCTCCAGCAGCTGCTCACCCAGGCGGGCATCACCGACATCACCGTCTGCGGCATCCGCACCGAGCAGTGCGTGGAGACCACCACCCGGGTCGGCGCCGACCTCGGCTACCGGATGACCTTCGTCACCGACGCCACGCTGACCTTCCCCATCCCGCACCGGGCCCTGCCGGACACCGCCACCGTCGCGGAGATCCTCGCCGACCCACGCACCCTGACCAACGAGGAGATCGTGACCCGCACCGAGTACGCGCTCGCCGGCCGCTTCGCGACCATCCGAACCGTTGACGAACTGGTCGGCGCGACGGTCGTCGGCAGCGGGGGCTGACGCGGTGACCCGGGTCGTCTTCCTGCTGGTCCCACAGCTGCACCTGCTGGACCTCGCCGGGCCGGCCCAGGTCTTCTCCAGCGCCGCCGACCTGGGGTACGACTACCAGCTGCACTACGTCGCGGAACGCGAACAGGTGCCGACTGTGCAGGGCGTACCGCTGGTCGCCGACACCCGGTGGCCCGAACTGGCCCCGGACGACCTGGTGATAGTGCCGGGCTGGCGGCCGGCGGCGCACGGGCCGCAGGGGCCGGTGTCTCCCGGCGACCTGCGGCGGCTCGCCGCGCACCACGCGGCCGGCGGCACGGTGGCCAGCGTCTGCGCCGGGGCGTACGCGCTCGGCCGGGCCGGGCTGCTCGACGGCCGCCGCTGCACCACCCACCACGAGGTGCAGGACGACCTGGCGCGCCGGCACCCGGCGGCCCAGGTCGTCCGCGACGTGCTGTACGTGGTGGACGACCGGGTGGTCACCTCGGCGGGCATCGCCAGTGGCATCGACGTGGCGCTGCACCTGGTGGCGACCCGGCACGGCCCGGCGACCGCCGCGAAGATCGCCCGCACGCTGGTCGTCTACGCCCGCCGCAACGGGCACGAGCCACAGGCCAGCGCCCTGATGCGGCACCGTTCCCACCTGTCCGACTCGGTGCACCGGGTGCAGGATCTGATCGACAGTCGGTACGCCGAGCCCCTGCCGCTGGCCGAGCTTGCCGCCGCCGGCGGCGTTGCCGAACGAACACTGACCCGGCTGTTCCGGGCGAGCACCGGCCTCACCCCGCTGGGCTATCAGCAGCTGCTCCGGGTGGAACGGGCCGAGCACCTGATCGGGCACGGCAGCACCGTGGAAGCCGCCGCGCGGGCCGTCGGCTTCACCGATGCCCGGATGCTGCGCCGCCTGCGAGCCCGCCCCACGAGGTCGGCTCCGGTCTTGACCGGTAGTAGTCGTCCCGGGAGTGGAACTCCACCGGCAACGAGCCGGGCAGCGTGATCCGGGTGTCGCCGGCGAGCAGACCGGGGCCGGCCCGCAGGAGCAGCACGTCGCGTTCCTGGGCCGAGAGGTCGACCAGCTGCGGACGGTTGAGCCGGAACAGGGCCACCGCCCGGCGGACCTGCCGGGCCAGCGCCACGACCTCGGCGGCGGCTCCGCTGAGCGCCAACGCCGGTTGCTGGATGGTGCGCAGCGCGTCGCAGACGATCAGCAGTTGCAGCGGTGCGTCAGGGGTGGTCGCCGACAACTCCAACCGGGACGGCCACTGCCAACGGATCTGCCCGCTCATCAGGCCGTTGAGCCGAGCGGGCGGCCGGGCGCGGTGCGTGCCGTCGGCGACGAGCGACAGCTGCGAGCCGCTGCCCACCCAGCAGATCCGCTGGTCGGTGACGGTCACCTCGACCGGCTCGGGAAGCTCCCAGCGGCGTCGCATCTCGCTCGGCCCGAGCAGGTAGCCCGCGACCAGCAGCCGATGTCGCCCGAGCAATCGTTCACCGGGCCTCGGTCGCAGGTGGTAGCGGCGGTCCAGGGTCGGGCCCACGTCGTCGTCCGGGGCGTCGAACCGGTGGGGACCGATGAAGAACGGGGACGCATCGGAGTGCATCGTCACGACCTTCCGGTCAGCTGGCTGTGAAGAGAAGCCTCGCGGACAACAGCGCCCCTGTCATGACGCCTGTTAGGGGGTCGGCCGGTCGTGCGTCGCCTGTGACCGGTAGATGCCGATCTCCTCCGGGCGGACGAGACCGTCCTCGATCGCACGGGCGAGTAGTGCCGCCTTTGTGGCGGCTGGCCGCCCCGCCCGGGTGTACTTGATCCGCGCACGGTCGACGTACTGCTTCACTGTGTGCTCGCTGATCTGCATCCGCCGAGCCACCGACGCCTTGGACATCGACTGGAACCAGAGCAGCAGCGCCTCACGCTCCTTGTCGGACAGCATCGGCCGGTCCGGTCGCGGGTCGCCGACCATCGCACCGGCCAGCGCCGGCGGCACGTACGGGCGGTCGCTCGCGGCGGCCAGCACCGTCTCCACGCAGTGTTCCCGGCCCTCGTGCTTGGCCAGGAACGCCACCGCCCCGGCGTCCAGCGCGGCCAGCATCGTCTGCGGGTCGGTGTGCTCCGAATAGACCACCACCCGCCGCCCGGCGGCGCTCAGCTCGGCCAACTTGTCCAACGCCATCCGCCCGTGCAACCGCAGGTCGAGCAGGACGACGGCGGCGTCCGGGGCGGACCGCAGCACCTCGTCCGGGTCGTCGCCGGTGGCGAGCACCGTGAGGCGCGGCTCGGTGGCGAGCCAGGCGCGGACTCCCTCGACCACCACCGGGTGGTCGTCGACGATCGCCACCCCGACCGGCTGATCGCCGCTCACCGCCGCCATCGGGTCTGCGCCCATCTGATGTTCCCGTCCCGTTCGTAGAGGTACTGCACCGGCCCGTCGTCACGCTCCCCGGGCGGTGGGCCGGTCGCCTCCGGGCCTTCCCGGTCCGGCGTGACCAGGCTGACCACCACCTCGTCCGGGCCGGAGACCACTGTCAGTCGCGCCCATCCCCGGGCGTCGGCGAGGGTGCCGGTGAGCGGGTCGGCCAGCCGGCGGCGGATCTCCACCGGCAGCGGCGGCGGGGTGCCGATGGTGACCAGGTCGATCGGCAGGCCGCTGCGTTCCGCCAGGTCGGCGGCGGCGCGCAACTCGTGCAGCAACGGGTCGGGCACATCGTCGGACTCGGCGATCAGCCGGCGTAGCCGTGCGGCGGCCAACATGCACCGGCGCTGCACCTCCGGGTCGCCCGGGTCGGCCTGCCCGGCGGCGAGGTCACCGAGGACCCGCCCGGCCGCCGAGCTGACCAGGGTGAGCCGGTCGCGGCGTTCCTGGCGGCCACGCTCGGCGGCATCCCGCTCGGCGGCCATCGCGTGACCGGCGGCCGAGACGCCGGCCCGCTCCCGAGCCAGGCCGACGATGACGGCGCTGCCCACGAAGACCGCCACCGGCAGCGAGAACGTGCCGTAGACGTACATCACGTAGCGGGCCACGTCGGCCGGGTCGGCGCCGTGCCCCAGCACGGCCACCAGGGCGATCAGGGCGTGCGTGCTCAGCAGCGCGATCAGCCCCACCACGCGCTGGCCCCACACCGCCAGCACGAAGAACCAGCCGAGCGTGCCCCACACCCAGTTGGCGGCCGTGAACAACTGCCGATCCCCGGCCGCGGCGAAGACGGCCGCGTCGACGACCAGCAGCAACACGGCCAGCGGCCACGGCGGCAGCGGCGAGCCCAGCAGCAGCCGTACCCCGGCGACCGCGCCGGTCACGGCGACCAGTATCCAGGCGCCGAGCACCACTGCTGGCGCGGCGAACTCCGCGCGGGCGGCCAGCACCGCCGGCAGCGCGATCGCGACGTGCCAGGCCAGTGCGATGACGACGGCGGCGATCCGGGCGCCCCGGTCGGAGGCGTGCGCGACGGCGGCCGGCGCGGCGAGCGCCTCGGGGGAGACCGGCTCCCGGGGCGTCGGAACGCCGGCCCAGATCGGTGCCTCGGGAGCGTCGGTGAGGTGCGCAGGGGCGTTCAGGTCAGCCGACACCGGGCCACTCCAGTCGAATCCGGGTGCCCATCCCGACCGCCGAGTGCACCTCGGCACGCCCACCGACGGTGGCCATCCGGCCGCGGATGGACTCGCGCAGCCCGTACCGGTGCGGTGGGACGGTGGCCAGGTCGAAGCCGGGACCGTCGTCGGCGACCTCGACCACGACGCCGATCGCGTCGCGGACCAGACGCAGCGTGGCCTCGGCGCCGGGGGCGTGGCGGACCACGTTGGACAGCGCCGCGTAGGCGCTCTCGCTGATCGCGTCGGCCACCCCGACCGGGACGGCGCAGGACGTCAGGTCCAGCCGTACCGCGAGCTCGGGCAGCCGTTCGACCACCGACCGCAGCCGTCCGTCGAGCGGGACCGGGCCGTCGCCGGCCACCGGGCCGACGTCGCTGAGCGAGACGAGGGTACGCAGGTCGGCCGCGCACCGGCCCCGGAAGACGGTCGAGGGACCGGCCACCGCGCCCAGCCCCACCATGGTCAACGTTCCCAGCACGGTGTCGTGCAGGTCGCGGTTCTGCTGGCGTTCGGCCTCGCGGGCGGCGCGGGCGACCAACGCCTCCCGGGTCAGCCGCTGGTGTTCGGCGAAGGCACGGTCCGCCCGGCCGATGCGTCGCCGCATGACCCCCGCCATCATCGCCGTGCAGGCGGTCTGCGCCAGCAGCGTGGCCGCGTGCGCCCGCGCCTCGGTGGGGTTGCCGGCCGCCTGCGCGCCGGTCACGTAGGTGACGATCACGAGCAGCCCGGCGGGGATCGACCAGCGCGCCAGGGCGGTGGCCTGTGTGTTGATCACCGTGGTGCTGGCCAGCACGGCGATCCAACTGCCCTCGCCGGGCAACACCTCGGGTGCCACCAGCACAGGCATGAGGAGGCAGGCCGACGCGGTGACCGCGACGTCACCGGCGACGAGAGCGGGACCGATGCCGTGGCGCAACGCGCGGTGGGCGTACCAGAGGGACCAGCCGGTCAGCACGCCCACAGCGGGCAGCAACACGGCCTGCTCGACCGGCGGGGTCTGCACGGACACGGCCACCGCCGCGCCGAACAGCCCGCAGGTCAGCCGCAGCAACGCCGGCAACGTGGTGAAGATGAGGCCCAGGGCCCCGCCGGCCGGATTGTCCAACGTGGGCGGCGGCACGGCTGGAGTGGCAACGGCCGGCATCGGGAAGTGCCCTTCCGACAACGACCCGGTCCGGGTCCACACGAAGCAGATAGACATTGGACAATAGCATGTCGGCTGACATCTGATGACCCCTAGTGTACGGAGTGTCGCTAATGTGTCACTCTGTGCCCGCGCGGCTGGGGGTGGTCGCACGGGTGCCGCGACCGGTCGGAACCGAGCACACCTGCCGTCCGTCTCATCCTCGGGTGAAAGGATGGTGAGCCGGATGCGCTCGTCCCGGACGGTACTGGCGGTGGCACTGCTCGGCATGGCACTGAGCGGCTGCGGTGGCACGGAGAACGGGCCGGGCGAGGCTGCCGAGCCCGCCCCGGCCCAGATCGTCGACAAGTGGACCTCCTGCGCCAAGGATGCCCCCCGAGCCGGCGAGACAATCACGTTGCCGGGCACGCAGACGTCGCCACCAGCCTCCAAACAACCGACGACCGGTCGGATCGACCCCACGTTCACTCCGGTAGCGGCCGTGATCTGCGGGCGGGAGACCCGGCCGGGCCGCCGGGGCGGCCAGCAGCAGATGGCCACCGAGCGGCGCGCCGAGGAGATCGGACCGCTGCTCGCCGCGCTGCGCCTGCCCAGCGAGCCGACCGGCGGGAAGGTCGCCTGCACCCTCGACATGGTCGTCCCGCCGTGGCTGGCCCTGCTGGACGACCGGGGGCGTTGGCTGCGCCCCCAGATCCCGACCGACGCCTGCGGCAAGCCGCGCCGCGAGGTCATCGCGGCCCTGGCCGGGCCGCAGTGGAGCACTGTGGACACCCGTACCATCGGGCAGGTCGAATCCGCGGCGGCCGAGGCCGCCGGATGCGCCCAGCAGTGGACGGACATGGTGTGGGTGGAAACCAGGAGCCGTCGCCCCGGGCCGGCCGGGCC
Source organism: Micromonospora sp. SD19 (assembly GCF_054462275.1). Lineage (NCBI taxonomy): Bacteria > Bacillati > Actinomycetota > Actinomycetes > Micromonosporales > Micromonosporaceae > Micromonospora > Micromonospora sp. SD19. The sequence continues at coordinate 82,690 of NZ_JBTLMN010000008.1, read as the reverse complement.
GGTCGCCCGACCGGCCGCCGGGCCGCTGCGCCTCTGCGTCTACCAGGTGCCCGAGTCGCTCCAGGAGGGCGAAAAGCCGGCCGGCGATTTCGTGTACGGAGGGCCACTGCCAACCGAGCGCCAGGCGGGTGTGCTCCGGGCGCTGAACAACCGCCGGGCGGTGGTCGACTGCGCCACCCCGGCGACCCGCTTCGCGGTGCTGCGACCGCTCGACGGAGAACGCCCCGACTGGTACGTGGAACTCGACGGCTGCCGACGGTTCCTCGTCACGCCACCGATCGGTGCAGCCCAGCTCGGCCAGGGCGACGACACGCTGGTCAACCTGCTGGGGCCGATCTGATCCGGCCGCCCGGTCACCAGGTATCCGGGCGGTCGGGGTCGGCGGCCGGCCGGTACCCGCCGAGGATCGTCAAGCCCTCCGCCTCGGTGTAGCCGTCCCCCCACCCCTTGCGGAACGCCTCCACGACGAACGGCTCGACGGTCATCTCCAACACGTCACTGCCCTGCTGGCGGGCCCGGTAGGGGCCGGCGGTGAGATCCCCGGCCCGGGCCCCGCCGGCCGGGGCGGGTTGCGCCCGAACGGTCAGCCAGCGACCGGATGCGTCACCGACCACGAGAGCGCCCTCGACGAACGTCCCCCGCGCCGAGCGGCCGAACGTGACCGAGCATTCGAGCAGCCGTCCGCCGGGTGGCACCGACTCCAGGCGGAACGGCACCACACAACGGTGCGCGCCATCGAACCGGACCCGGCCCGCCGTGCCCGTCGCCTCGTCCCGGGTGGTCGCGTACGTGTCCAGTTGGGCCCAGAGCCCGTCGACGGGTTGCCAGCGAACGAACCACAACTGCCGGTCACCGGACGGGTCGAACCAGGCGACACCCGGGCGGTCACCGACTCGTACATCGGAACGTGGCTGCGGTCGTCCCGCCGACGACAACGTCTGCTGAAGCTCGTCCAGCAACACTTCGGTGCGGGCCAACACGAACCGGGCCTGCCCACTGCGGCCCCGGAACTCGACGCTCTCGATGCCGCGCCCGGCACGCCACGTCGCGTACTCCGCACCGCTCACCAGGGCGCCGGGCGAGAAGTGCACGGTCGCGGGATCGGCACCCACCTCCTCCGGCCGTACGGTCGCAGCGCCTCGTGCCGCCGGCAACATCAGTGCCGAGGCCGGCACGATCGGGTCGTCGGTGGTCCGGCCGCCCGGGAGCACCAGAACCACCGAGGTGAGAGCAGCGCACGCCGCCGCCACGCCGCCGGCGATCAGTGCCCGTCGCCGCAGCCTCAACCGCCGGCCGCGAATCCGGGCGTGCTGCACGAATGGTGTCGGGTCGACATCGCCACCGGCACGATGCTTCAGCGTGCTGGCGAGCTGCTCATCGAGGTCGCTGAACATCAGAACTCTCCTGCCCGTGCGGGGGATGCCGCAGCCTGTCGTTGACGCAGCGCCGTCAGCGCCCGCTTCGCGTGGGTGCGTACCGTCCCGGTCGAACAGTCGAGGATCTCCGCGATCGACGCGTCGTCAAGATCCTCGTAGTAGCGCAGGACGATCACCGTGCGCTGACGCGCCGGCAGCGCACAGACCAACCGCCACAGCGCGTCGCGCTCAGCGACCCCGGCCGCCTCGTCCACGTCACCGGCCTGATCGAGTACGGCGGCGACGGTGATCTCCCGGCTGCTGCGCCGACGCCACCAGGATCTGTGGGCGTTGACCAGCATCCGGCGGACGTAGGCGTCAGGACGATCCGTCCGGCCGATCCGCCCCCACCTCGCGTACGCCTGGGCCAGGACCTCCTGCACCAGGTCCTCGGCCCGGTACTCGTCACCGGTCAGCAACCGGGCGAGCCGCACCAGGGCCGACGTGCGGGCGAACGCGTACTCCTCGAACGTCACGCCCTATTAACGCCGTGGACCGGTCAACCCGTAGACACCTGCCGGGCACCGAACCTGAGGTGCGGCGGCGGTCGGCTCAGGGCGGGGATCCTCCCGTCGGTACCGCTTGCCCACCGCGCTTCCCGTATACGTCGTCCTATCTCCGCCCTCGGAGAAAATCTATGCTCGAAACGCTAGACATCCTTGCCGGTGCCGACTAACGTTCCTGAGGTCGAAGACGGAGTAAACAAAGACGCTGACGTTGCCGCCCCCCACGAGGGCGAAGGAGTCGGGACAGGGAACGTGCAAGTCCTGCTCAGCTCGGCGGCAGACATTTGCCGTAGTTCGGTAGTACGTGTGTGACAGCGGGTGAGGCCGACGCTTGTTCAGGGCTTCACCCGAGGCAAGGAGAGTTCGTCGTATGTGTCGGGGCCATGAAGTCGCGTGGGGCTCGGGCACTGACGAGACAGCACGGAGTAAGGCAGAGGAATCAGAGGCAAGGGAGGGCATTACACCGTTGGATCGCCCGCTACCAGTTGCATCTGTGGGCTGGGCGCGGACACCGCAGTTTCCCTCGAACGAGAGGTGGTCTCCGGTCACGCTTATGCGATCCTCGCACCCGAAGCCGTCCCTGACGGCCGGTGCGGACAAGACAAGCCGACGTTCTGTCGGTAGATGGTGTTCCTGACCCACAACCCTTGGGCCCCGGTGCTTCCGAGCACCGGGGCCCTCGTGATGGAGGTTTCATGGCTCAACCCGACGACATGCTCGACGATGAGGACTACCCCGCCTACACGATGGGCCGTGCCGCCGAGATCATCGGCTGCTCGCAGGACTTCCTACGCCGACTGGGCGACGCGAAACTGATCGACCCGCAGCGCTCCGGTGGCGGGCATCGCCGCTACTCTCGCTACCAAATACGCCTCGCCGCGCGCGCCCGCGAGATGTGCGACCAGGGCACCGACATCGCCTCGGCCTGTCGGATCATTATTCTTGAGGACCAACTCGAAGAGGCCCTTCGACGCAACGAGCGCCACCAGCAGGGCTGAGCACACCCGTTCGTGCTGGCCTGCCGCAAGGTGAAGCCGAACGCCATACGGTCCCTCCCCTCAGGGCAGGGACCGTCTGCCGTCTGTAGAAGGGCTTCGTTGGGGAGCGGAAGCCCCTTGACCTGCGGTGAGGTAGGTGCGCCCGGCAGGATTCGAACCTGCGGCCTTGGGATTAGAAGTCCCCTGCTCTATCCGCTGAGCTACGGGCGCGTGTGGCGTGGATGTCGCGCCCAGAGGGTACCGCCGTCCCACTGCCCGACGGCGGAAAGGGTGCCCGCGTCCACGTTGCCGAGCAGAGTCTCACGTCCGGCTCGGAGCGGGCATCCGGGTTACCGCGGACCGGCCCGGCCCCGGACCGTACCTTTGGCTGGTGTTGCTGGATTCCGACGCCGAAAGCGACGTCGCCTACGAGCTGTGCCAGGTCGTCGGTCGCGCCATCCTGCCGTACCGGTCATCGGGCGGTTTCGGTACCGCGTTCTTCTTTCGCAGCGGCGACGACCCGGTGGGGGAGTCGTTGTTGACGGCGGCCGACCTGGTGGGCGCTTCCGGGGGTGAGTTGGGCCTGCGGTCGAGCGTCACCGAACCGGCGGGGGTGGCCCCGGAGGTCGTGTCCGAGGCGGAGATGGTGCCTGGCTGGGCCCGCTTCGGGGGCGACGGGGTGGCGGTGTTGCCGACCGCCGGCCTGCACCGGTACGCCGGTGACGGCGGCTGGCGGTGGCGCGTCCAGCCGGTGCCGGCGGGGATCGCCGCCGGGCCCGAGGTGGTCGCCCGCCTCGGCGCCGACGCCGGTTCCGCTTTCGTGCTGGCCCATGGGGTACGCGAAGACGGGTCGCGCCCGCTGGAGGTCGCGATCGAGCGGGTGGTCCGCGACGGGGACGCCGTGCTGATCACCACGGAGCTGCCGCCGGGGTACGTCGGGGCGCCGGTCTTCATCGTCCAGGCCGGCGACACCGGCGACGTCGCACCGTACTGCCTGGGTCTGGTCCTGCCTGGCGTCGGCGCACACCCGGTGGCGACCTTCGACCGGATCCGTGCCGTCCTCCCGGCGACGCCCGGCGACGTCTGAGCCGGGGCGCCGTCCGGCGATGTCGGACTGCCCCCGCTGTCCGGTGACGTCTGAGCGGCGACGCCATCCCGGCCTGTCAACTGCCGGGCGTTGTCGCCGTCGCCGCGTCGGCTGTCGGTGAACTGGTCGGGTCAGCGTCGGCCGGGGCGGTGGGGCCGGCGGCGAGGAACGCCTCGGCCCAGCGGCCCACCTCGTCGAAGACCTTCTTCCGTACGGCGGGGCCGGAGAGCGTGAGGTCGTGCAGTCCGCCGTCGAAGCGGGCCAGTGTGACGTGGCGACCGAGGCGGGGCGCGTAACGGACCATGTGGTCGACGTCCAGTACGGCGTCGGCCATTGTCGCGTTGGCGTGCCACTTGGTGCCCCGGAAGGACCGGGTCGAACAGGCCAGCAGCACCGGCACCTGAATGTCCAGCCCGGCACGGAGTCGACGCTGCCCGGTGCGGATCGCGTTCAGCCAGCCGGCCCGGACCGGGAACCCGGCCAGCGGCTTCCACGCCAGGTCGTAGGTCCACTCGCCGCGGTGGTCGGAGTGGATGCTCTCGCCGTACACCGTGCCCAGCCCGAACGGCAGGATGCGGTGCGGCGCTCTGCGGCCCAGCCGGGACGCGGCGGCCGCGAGGGGTCGACGGACCGCCCAGGGGGCGTTGAGGTCGAAGAAGGGACTGTTGAGCACCAGGCCGTCGACGATGCCGGTGTCGCGGCGGGAGTCCGCCCACAACGAGATGATCAGGCCGCCGGTGGAGTGGCCCATCGCCAGCAGGGTCTCGTGCCCGTCGTCCTTGCGGATGATCTCAGCGGCGGCATCCAGCTCGGGGAAGTAGTCGCTGATGTCGTGGCAGAAGTTCGGGGTCTGGCCCGGGAGCAGACTGCGACCGTATTTGCGCAGGTCGAGGGCGTAGAAGTCCCACCCTCGCTCGGCGAAGAAGTCGGCCAGGTGGGTCTGGAAGAAGTAGTCGACGAAGCCGTGCACGTAGAGCACGGCCCGCCCGGTGGGGCGTTCGGCCCGCCTCCGGACCAGCGTCGCGACAACGGGGCCTTCGTCGTCGGCGCCCAGGTCGATCGTCTGCCGCTCGTACGGCGGCCCCAACACGTCCGGTTCCACGAACGCGACGCTACGCCGCCGACCTACCCAGCGGTAGCCCACGCCCGCTCGGTCCGCCCGCGCGGCGGATTCGTCCCCGCGATCTTGCACTTTCTGTCCCGACATATGGGGGACATAGCCGCTATTCGGGCGACGAAAGTGCAAGATCGCGGGGGTGAGGCGTGGGTCAGGCCGTTTCCGCGTCGGCGCGGGGGGCCTCGTCGTCGGACTCGGCCTGCGGCTGGGGGAGGTCGCGCAGGTGCTTGTTGTGCCGGGGCTCCTGGCGGGTCTTGGCGTCGTTGAGACGGCGGCGCAGGTCATCGCGGACGTCGTTGAGGGCGGCGTGCAGGTCCTCCTCCGCGGAGGTGGTGACGATCTTCTGCCGGCCGGCGATCCAGCACTCGAGCGTGACCTTCTGCCCGCGTGCCTCCCGGTCCTTCACCGACACCTCCAGCTCGGTGGCGTCGGCGTGGAAGCTGGCGAGCCGGGCGTCGAGGGTGGCGAACTGCTCGGCGATCCAGTTGCGGTCGCCCTGCGAGAACCCGGCGCCCACCCGCAGGCACTCAGCCACGGTGGCCGGGTTCGCCACGGCGCTCATCGCCGCGCCTCGGAAGCGTTCGCGGAACCGATGGTAGTGATCGTCATGGCGCTGACCTCTCGTCGACGTGCAACTGTCGGTGGTGCGTTGATCAAGTCCTTACCCAGTTCGAGCGGCCCGGGAAACCGTTGACGGCGGGTCGGGCGGGTCGGGCGTACCACACCCGGGCGTGATCAGGGCGTTGTCCACAGGTGGGTTCGTCATCCACAGGCCGGCGGTGGGCGGTGGCGGTGGGCGGCCTCGGTGTCGAGGCTCGGTGGCGAGTCGACTCGCGTTGGCAGGCCCCGATCCCCCTGGAGGGACGATGTTCGACACTTACGTGACAATCGTCGGCAACGTGCTGACCACGCCCGAGTGGCGGCGTACGACCCAGAGCAACACCCTGGTGGCCAACTTCAAGGTCGCCTCCACCGCCCGCCGGCTCGACCGGGACAGTGGCCGGTGGGTGGACGGCAATTCGCTCCGCGTCCGCGTCAACTGTTGGCGCAAGCTCGCCGAGGGGGTGGCGGCCTCTGTCATGGTCGGCGATCCGGTGGTGGTCTGCGGGCGGCTCTACACCCGCGACTGGACCGACGACGCCGGCAACCACCGCACGCTCTACGAGTTGGAGGCGGTCGCCGTCGGCCACGATCTGTCCCGCGGCCGGGCCCGGTTCCTGCGCAACCGGCCGAGCGTGACGACCAGCACCGTGGAGGACACGGAGGCCGAGAGCCGGGTGCACGGCGAGCCCACCGAGTCGGTGCCGGCCGGGCAGGCCCCCGCACTGCCCGACGACCGGCCGCTGGACGACGACTTCGAGCTGCCTGACTACGCCGAGCTGCGCACCAGCCCGTTCGGAGGCAGTCCGTTCGGCACCAGCCCGTTCGGCAGCGACCCGGAGGACGATTCCCCGAGCGGCGGGCAGGTCGAGCAGGTCGATGCCGCACTGGGCATCGACGAGCTGACAGCTCCGCCCGAGGCGAACGACGACAACGCCGACGGTGACCTGGACCTCGAGTTGGGGGCGGTGCCCGACGAGGGGCAGCCCGAGCCGACGCAACCCGGTCGCGGGCGGCGCGGTCGGGGCCGGATCCCGCAGCCGGCCTGACCGATCCGGGCGGCACGAACGGGGGCGGGGTGGCGGCGCGGGCAGCGTCGTCACCCCGCGTGACGGGCGTCGGCGGGGCGGCCCGACTGTTCGCTCCAGGGGTTCTCGTCGCGGCTGCGGCACCGTGTGTTGGGCTGGTTCCCGGGGTGCTCGTCTAGGCTGGCCGGCCGGAGGTGGTGCGGGTGCGACGGACAGCGCCGATGGCGAACGCGGTGGGGCTGCTGGCCGGTTACGCGCTGGACAGGCTGCTCGGCGACCCCCGCCGGTGGCACCCGGTGGCCGGCTTCGGGCAGGCCGCCGGGGCGCTGGAGCGCCGCCTCTACCGCCCGGACCGAACGGCGGGTACGGCCTTCACCGCGCTGGCCGTCGGAGGGCCGGTGCTGCTCGGAGCGGCCGCCGCGGCGGCTACCCGGCACCGGCCGGTGACCCGGGCGGTGCTCGTGGCGGCCGGCACGTGGAGCGTGCTGGGCGGCCGCACGTTACGGCACGAGGCGACTGTCATGGGCCGGACGCTGCGTGACGGCGACCTGCCCGCTGCCCGGCGACGCCTCGGCAACCTCTGCGGGCGGGACCCGTCGACGCTTGGCGAGTCGGAGCTGGCCCGTGCCACAGTCGAGTCGGTCGCCGAGAACACCTCCGACGCGGTCGTCGCTCCGCTGCTCTGGGGTGCGGTCGCCGGCCTGCCCGGGCTGCTGGGCTACCGCGCGGCGAACACCCTCGACGCGATGGTCGGGCACCGGTCGGCGCGCTACGCGCGGTTCGGCACCCCGGCCGCTCGGCTGGACGACGCGCTCAACCTCGTACCGTCCCGGCTGACCGGGCTGCTCACCGTCGCCGTCGCGCCGGTCGCGCACGGGGACCGGCAGCGCGCCTGGCAGGTGTGGCTGCGCGACCGCAACGACCACCCGAGCCCCAACGCCGGCCAGTGCGAGGCGGCGATGGCCGGTGCGCTCGGGGTCCGCCTCGGCGGCCGCAACGTCTACTTCGGGCGCTCCGAGGTGCGGCCGTTCCTCGGCGACGGTCCCCGCCCGGAGGCGCGGCACCTCAAGCGGGCCGCCCGGATCTCCGGCGCGGTGGGGCTGGCCGCGGTGGGGCTGGCCGCCGCGTACCCGGTGACCCTCGGCCGGCTGATCGGCGCCGTGGGCCGGCGCGGGTTGGCCGTCGGGGCCGGAGGGCGCGGGCGGGCCGGCGGAGTGGACGCGGGTGTCGGGGTGCGGCGGGGGAACGGGCGGTGAGTGGCGGGCTGCTGGTGGCCGGCACGACGTCCGACGCGGGCAAGAGCGTGCTCACCGCCGGCATCTGTCGCTGGCTGCACCGCCAGGGCGTGAAGGTGGCGCCGTACAAGGCGCAGAACATGTCGAACAACTCGGCCGTGGTCGTCGGGCCGGACGGGCGCGGCGGCGAGATCGGGCGCGCCCAGGCCATGCAGGCCGCCGCGTGCGGGCTCGCACCCGACCTGCGGTTCAACCCGGTGCTGCTCAAGCCGGGCAGTGACCTGGCCAGTCAGGTGGTGCTGCTGGGCGAGGCGGTCGACACGATCACCGCCGGCACCTTCCGGCAGTTGCGCCCCCGGCTCGCCGAGACCGCGTACACCGCGCTCGCCGAGCTGCGCGAGACGTACGACGTGGTGATCTGCGAGGGCGCCGGCAGCCCCGCCGAGATCAACCTGCGGGCCGGTGACTACGTCAACATGGGGCTGGCCCGGCACGCCAACCTGCCCACCATCGTCGTCGGCGACATCGACCGGGGCGGTGTGTTCGCCTCGATGTTCGGCACCGTGGCCCTGCTCGACCCGGCCGACCAGGCGCTGATCGCCGGCTTCGTGATCAACAAGTTCCGGGGTGACCGCGGACTGCTCCAGCCGGGTCTGGACATGCTGCGTCAGGTCACCGGCCGTCCCACGTACGGGGTGCTGCCCTGGGCGCTGGACCTGTGGCTCGACGCGGAGGACTCTCTCGCCTACGGCCGGGTGCTCGGGCGCCCCGCCGCCCCGCACGGCACCGAATGGCTGGACGTGGCCGTCGTTCGCCTGCCCCGGGTCAGCAATGCCACCGACGTGGAGGCGCTCGCCACCGAGCCGGGTGTCCGGGTACGCCTCACCATCGAACCGGCCGAGCTGGCCGCCGCCGACCTGGTCGTCCTGCCCGGCTCCAAGTCCACCGTCGCCGACCTCGCCTGGCTGCGCGAGACCGGCCTCGCCGACGCGGTCGCCACCCATGTGGCGGCCGGCAAACCTCTGCTCGGCCTCTGCGGCGGCTTCCAGATGCTCGGCCGCGCCATCCACGACCCGGTGGAGAGTCGGCAGGGCAGCGTGCCGGGGCTCGGTCTGCTGCCCATCGAGATCACCTTCGATCCGCGCAAGACCGTGCGGCAGTCGGTGGGCACCGGCCACGGTGGCCTTCCGGTGCACGGCTACGAGATCCACCACGGGTACGTGTCCCAGGCCGACCCCGGCCTGCCGCCGCTGCTGACCGGCGACGACGGTGTCGGAGAGGGGGCCGCGCTCGGCGCGGTACACGGCACGCACTGGCACGGGGCGTTCGAGTCCGACGGCTTCCGCCGGTGGTTCCTCACCGAGGCGGCTCGCCTGGCCGGCCGCAGCGGGTTCCGGGTCGCACCGGCCACCAGCTTCGCCGCCGCCCGGGAACGCTCGCTTGATCTGCTCGGCGACCTGGTCGAGGAACACCTGGACACCGATGCCCTCTGGCGTCTCATCGAAGCCGGCCCACCCGCCGGCCTCCCCTTCATCCCACCCGGCGCGCCACCCTCCTGACTGGGACACCGTCCCCTGGGGACTGTGCAGGTGGGGACCGCCCATGATCGTGCTCGATCGTTGTTCCAGGGGCCTCTCCGCGCGAGGAGGGGCCTGTTTCGTGGATCGAGCGCGATCGTGAGCCGGGCTGCCCGCCGGTGGTGGGCGCCCGGTGGTGGGAGTCAGGGGCGGACGTCGGCGGGGCGGTCGGTGGTGGGCAGGCCCGCGGCGAGCCAGGCGTCCACACCGCCGATCATGTCGGTGGCCCGGCGCAGCCCGAGGGTCTGCAAACTGGCGGCGGCCAGGCTGGAGCTGTAGCCCTGCCGGCACACCAGCACGATCTCCCGGTCGTACCCGGTGGCCTCCGGGATCCGCCAGGCGCTGGCCGGATCGAGGCGCCACTCCAGTACGGTCCGGTCGATGACGACCGCGCCCGGCAGGTCGCCCTGTTCGCGGCGTTGCAGGTCGGTACGGGTGTCGACCAGCAGCGCGCCGCCGCGGACCGCCTCGACGGTCTGCTGCGGAGTCAGTCGGTGCAGCCCGGCGCGGGCCTGTTCGAGCAGGGCGTCTATGCCGGGGCTCATCACGTCTCGGAGCACCACCCGATCATCCCGATTCGGTGGCACCCCGGGCGGCGAACGGGCCGCCCGTCACCCGTCGTCGCCCCAATTCCCCCGGACGTGACGGTGGCCGGCCAGGGCGACCAGCCGGACGGGGCACGGTGGCCCACCCTGGCCCCTCAGCCAGCATGATCGACACGGCCGCGCGGTGCCCCTTCGGCAGGGACACCGCGACCGCACCGAACCGGAGTCGGTCGCCCTGCCCGCCGACGGCGACGGCATACTTCGGTCATGCACCACGCGAGGTTGTGCTGAACCCGGAGACTGCCGGCCCGACCGTGGCGGTTGTCGAGGCGTACGCCGAACTGGCTCGTCGGGTGCTCGCGGGCCCGGCGCGGTTGGGGCGGACCCGGCTGGTCGCCGTCGACGGGCCGAGCGGCGCGGGCAAGAGCCGGTTCGCCGCGCAGCTCGCGGATGCCCTGGCGGGGCCGCTCGGCGGCCGACCGCCGGTGGTGCACACCGACGACCTGCTCGACGGGTGGGACGACCAGGTCACCTTCTGGCCCCGGCTCGACGAGTGGGTGCTCGCCCCGCTGCGCGCCGGGACGCCGGGTGCCTACCGGCGGTACAGCTGGGTCCGGCACCGTTTCCTGCCCCGCCCGGTGCCGGTGCCGGCGGCCCCGGTGCTGCTGGTCGAGGGGGTCAGCGCCGCCCGCGCGGTCGTCCGGCCGGAGCTGACGCTGGCCGTGTTCGTCACCGCACCCGCGTCGCTGCGACTGGCACGCGCGGTCGCCCGGGACGGGCCGGAGATCCTGCCCGAGCTGCGCCGCTGGCACGACGGGGAGCGGGCGCACTTCGCCGTCGACGAGACCGCGACCCACGCCGACCTGGTGGTCGACGGCGCGCCCAGCCTGCCGCACGACGCGGACCGGTACTACGTGCGGCTGCGCTGAGCGGGGCATGGACGTCGGCCACCGACTACGGCACGATGCGGGGAGCTACGGCGAACGGGGAGCCACCATGACGGCAGCGGACGCGCCAGCGCGGCGTCGGATCACCCTCACCGGCATCAGCTCACGGGCCTGGGAGCATCCCGCCGACCGGGGTGCCCTGGTCGCGCTGCGGGAGCTGCGCGGTTTCGACGACGTGGTGCGGTCGTTCTTCGGCATGTGGAACGAGCGGGGTTTCCGGCTGTCCGTGCTGGCCTCCGGCATCCGGGTCGACCACCGGCAGTACCCGGCGGTGTGGCAGCGCTACACCGAGGCCGCGGCGGCGCTCGACGTGGCCGAGCTGCCCGAGCTGTACGTGACCCAGTCGCCCTGGTTGGGCGCCGAGGCGGTCGGGCTGGAGCGGCCGTTCATCGTGGTGAACTCCGCCTGCGTGCAACAACTCGACGAGGACGAGCTGCGCTGTCTGCTCGGCCACGAGTTGGGGCATGTGGGCAGCGGGCACGCGGTCTACAAGACGATGCTCATGATCCTCACCCGCTGGGCTGCCAACCTGAGCTGGTTGCCGGTCGGCGCGATCGCGCTGCGGGCCATCATCGCGGCGATGCTGGAGTGGTGGCGCAAGGCGGAGCTGTCCGCCGACCGGGCGGGCCTGCTCGCCGGGCAGGACCCGGCCGCCGCGTTGCGGCTGTTGATGAAGCTGGCCGGTGGCGGTGACCTGTCCCAGGTCGACACCACCGCCTTCCTGGAGCAGGCCGCCGAGTACGCCGGCGGCGGCGACCTGCGCGACAGCCTGCACAAGATCCGGATGACCGCGTGGAGCACCCACCCGGTGCCGGTGGCGCGGGCGGCGCAGCTGCGCCAGTGGATCGACTCCGGGGCGTACGGGCGGGTGCTGGCCGGGGACTACCCACGCCGCGAGGACGACAGCTCGACCAGCGTCACGGAGGAGATCAAGGCGGCTGCCGAGTCGTACCGGGAGGAGTTCAGCAGGTCCAGCGACCCGCTGGTCGGGTTGCTGCGCCGGCTCGGCGACGGTGCGAGCGACGTCGGCGAGTGGGTGGGCGGCACCGCCGGTCGGGCCCGTTCCTGGATGGACGCGGCCACCGAGGCGGCGGGCCGCGCCCACCGCGCCGGGCGGGCCGCCCCCGGCGCGCGGGCCGGCGCCGGCCCCACGGACAGCGGTGACGGTACGGGCTCCGCCGGCACGCCCAGGTAAGGCCGGCATACGATGCCGGTCATGACCTCACCGATCATGTCCGAGTCCGAGGTGCGAGCCGCCGTCGAGCGGGAGATGCCCGGCGTCCGGGCCGACCTGGAGCGCCTCGTCCGCATCCCCGGCATCGCCTTCGAGGGCTTCGACCACTCGCACGTGGAACGCTCCGCCGAGGCGGTGGCCGAGCTGCTGCGCGGTTGCGGCCTGGACGTCGAGATCGTGCGATCCGGCGGCCAGCCGGCGGTGATCGGCCGTCGGGCCGCGCCGCCCGGCGCACCCACCGTGCTGCTCTACGCCCACCACGACGTCCAGCCGGTCGGCGACCTGTCGCTGTGGGAGTCCGACCCGTTCGAGCCGGTGGAGCGGGACGGCCGGCTCTACGCCCGGGGCGCGGCCGACGACAAGGCCGGCATCATGGCGCACGTCGCGGCGCTGCGCGCGTACGGTGACGCGCTGCCGGTCGGCGTGGTCCTGTTCATCGAGGGCGAGGAGGAGTACGGCTCCGACTCGCTGGAGCAGTTGCTGGTCGAGCACCGCGACAAGCTCGCCTCCGACGTCATCGTGATCGCCGACTCCGGTAACTGGGACATCGGCGTACCGGCGTTGACCACCTCGCTGAGGGGCATCGTCAACTGCTTCGTCGAGGTGCGCACCCTCGACCAGGCGGTGCACAGCGGCATGTTCGGCGGCGCCGTGCCGGACGCGCTCACCGCGCTGGTCCGGTTGTTGGCGACGCTGCACGACGACGCCGGTGACGTGGCGGTGGAAGGGCTGGTCGGCCGGGAGGGCGCCACCGTCGACTACCCGGAGGACCGGATCCGGGCCGAGGCGGGGCTGGCCGACGGCGTGGGGTTCATCGGCACCGGCCGGATCACCGACCGGCTCTGGACCAAGCCGGCGCTGGCCATCCTCGGTGTCGACGCGCCGTCCACGGGCGAGGCGCCGAACGCCCTGGTCCCGTCCGCGAAGGCGAAGCTCAGCATCCGGCTCGCCCCGGGCGACGACAGCAAGCGGGCGTACGCGGCGGTGCGCGCGCACCTGGAGCGGCACGCCCCGTGGGGTGCGCAGGTGACCGTCACCTTCGAACACGACGGTGACCCGTGCGTGATCGACGCGTCCGGGCCGATGTTCGACGCCGCCCGGTCGGCTTTCCGGGCCGCCTGGGACGGCACCGACCCGGTGGACATCGGCGTCGGCGGCTCGATTCCGTTCATCGCCACCTTCCAGGAGATGTTCCCGAAGGCGGCGATCCTGGTGACCGGTGTGGAGGACCCGCACGCCCGTGCGCACGGCCCGAACGAGAGCCTGCACCTGGGGGAGTTCGCCCGGGTGTGCCTCGCCGAGGCGCTCCTGCTGGGCAAGGTGGCGGCAGCGGGCGGGTAGGCCTCCGGCACGGCGCGGGAACTTTGGGTCTGATCTGGGGGTTTACGGCGTGTCGGCCCGCTGTCTGTTATAGCCTTTCGTACATGAGTACGAACGAGGTGATGGCCCGGTTGGGGGCCGCTGTCAGCGCGCTGGGAGATGTCGACGTCTCCGCGTGGTCCGAGGACACGCTCAACGAACAGCTCGGTGAGCTTTCCGCCGCACTGGTCGCCCTCGACTCGGTGCTCTCCCGCGTGGCCGGCGAGGTCCGGGCCCGGGGGCTACGCATCGAGGAGCCCGTCTCGGCCTAGGGCTGCCCGCCCGTCGTCCGCGTGAGCGGGCGGCACCTCCCACACCGCCCGGGCACGGCAATGCCCGGGCGGTGTGGGAGGTGCCTGGCAGGATGAGCTGCGTGCGGTTCCTCGATCTGGCAGCCACCTCCGCCGCCGTCGGTGCCACCAGCGGCCGACGCGCCAAGGTGGAGCTGCTCGCTGACGCGCTGCGCCGACTGGATCCCGACGAGGTCGAGCCCGGCGCCGGCTATCTCGCCGGTGAGCTGCGCCAACGGCAGACCGGGGTTGGCTACGCGAGCCTGCGTGACCTGCCGCCCCCGGCCGCCGAGCCGACGTTGACGGTGGCCGCCGTGGACGCCGCCATCGCGCAGATCGCCGCCGTGCACGGCTCGGGCTCGCAGGCTCGACGTCGGGCACTGCTCGGCGCCCTCTACGCGGCGGCGACGGCCGACGAGCAGCGCCTGCTCACCGGTCTGTTCAGCGGCGAGCTCCGTCAGGGCGCCCAGGCCGGGCTCCTCGCGGACGCGGTGGCCCGGGCCGCCGAGGTGCCGGTGGCAGCGGTCCGTCGGGCGCTGCTGCTCGCCGGTGATCTGCGGGCCGTGGCGGTGGCCGCGCTGGCCGGCGGGGCCGCCGCGCTGGCCGGGTTCGGTCTGCGGGTCGGCCGACCGCTGGCGCCGATGCTCGCGCAGAGCGCCCCCTCGGTCGACGAAGCGCTCGCCGCGACCGGCACGCCGGCGGTGGTCGACGTGAAGCTCGACGGCATCCGCATCCAGGTGCACCGCTCCGGCACCGACATCGCGGTGTTCACCCGCAGCCTCGACGAGATCACCACCCGGGTGCCCGAGGTGGTCGCCGCGGTCCGCGCCCTGCCCGGCCGGGAGATGGTCCTCGACGGCGAAGCGATCGGCCTGGACGAGACCGGCCGCCCGCTGCCGTTCCAACAGACGTCGAGCCGGGCCGCCCGGCGCACCACCCCCAGCACCACCGGGCGCACCCCGGTCGCCCCGGCGGTGCTCGCGGCGGCTGCCAGCACGGGTGCGACGGTGCTCACCCCGTACTTCTTCGACCTGCTGCACCTCGACGGCGAGGATCTGATCGACCTCCCCGGCCGGGAGCGGTGGGCCGCCCTCGCCGGTGCTGTGGATTCGTCGCTGCTGGTCGGCCGCATGGAGGTCGACGATCCGGAGCAGGCCGCCAGCGCGTTCGCCGCAGCGCTCGACGCCGGGCAGGAGGGCGTGGTGGTGAAGGCCCCGGACGCCCCCTACGACGCCGGCCGGCGCGGTTCCGCCTGGGTCAAGGTGAAACCGCGACACACGCTCGACCTGGTGGTCCTCGCCGTCGAGTGGGGCAGCGGCCGACGCAAGGGCTGGCTGTCCAACCTGCATCTGGGTGCGCGTGACGCGCGCACCGGCGACTTCGTCATGCTCGGCAAGACGTTCAAGGGGCTCACCGACGAGCTGCTGCGCTGGCAGACCGAGCGGTTCCTCGACCTCGCTGTCGAGCGCGGCGACTGGGTCGTCCGGGTCCGGCCCGAGCAGGTGGTGGAGATCGCCTTCGACGGGGTGCAGACGAGTTCGCGCTATCCCGGCGGGATGGCGCTGCGGTTCGCCCGGGTGGTGCGTTACCGCGACGACAAGTCCGCCGCCGAGGCGGACACCATCGACGCGGTCCGCGCCATCCACGCCGGCCGGGTGAGCGGCTGACGGGGAGTGCTCAGGCGGACGCGGTCGGGGCAGGCTCGGCGGCCCGGTCCAGGGGAGCCTCGGTGACGCCGATGCCGGCGGCCCGGCGGGCCTCACGACGGGCCACCCAGCCGTAGCCGAACAGGGCCATCACCGCGAACAGCCACCACTGCACGACGTAGCCGAAGTTCTGCCAGTTGTTGGCGTGCCCCACCGGCACCGCCTTGAACACCGGGTCGGCTGCCGGGGTCTGCTCGTCGAGCAGCAGGTAGGCGCCGTAGACCGGGTAGGGAAGTTCGCCGGCCAGCCGTGACACCCCGATCCGCCGGATCTCCAGCAGCCCGTCACGTCGGGCCACCGCGCCGGCGCCGCTCTCGGTCTCGTGCACCCGTCCGACCACCGTCACGTCGCCGGTCGGCGCGGCCGGCACCGACGGCTGGGCGGTCGCCCCACCGGCTGCCGGCGGGATCCAGCCCCGGTCCACCAGCAGCGCCGTGCCGTCGGTGAGCACCAGCGGGGTGAGCACCTCGAAGCCGACGCGGCTGTCCACCGTGCGGCCGCGGACCAGCACGGTGTTCGCGGGGTCGTACCGGCCGGTGACGGTGACCCGGGTCCAGACCTTGTCCTCGGCGGGGGCCGGACCCACCGTCCCGGGGCCGCCGCTGGGGGCGCGCAGCGTGTCGGCGAGCGGCGCGGGGGCCATCCGCTGGCCCGCGTCGATCCGCTCGTTGACCTCGGTGCGCCCCCGGTAGCGGTCCAGCTGCCAGTTGCCCAGGAACACCATGACGGCGGCGGCGACCAGGGTCAGCGCGAGAGCGCCCAGCCAGCGTGGGCTCAGCAGGAACCGGTACACGGCACCGAGGCTACTCGTATGACCGGCGCCACTGACCTGGACCGGGCCGGACCGGGCCGGGATCGTCGTCCGGGGCCCCTGCCAGGGCCGGACCGTCCGCCCCGGTTGGCGGTGCTCGCGCCTGCGGCCGGGCGGGTATCGTCACGCCGACGGATCGGCCCCGGTCGTCCCGTCGCGTACCCGCCGCCGCTCGCGAGGAGTCGATGATGACCGTCGTGCCGCGCCTGGTGCTCAGCGCGCCGTCCTCCGGGCACGGTAAGAACGCGCTGGCGATCGGGCTGCTCGCCGCCCTGGCCGAGCGCGGGGTCGACGTCGCCGGGTTCAAGCTCGGGCCGGATCACGTCGACGCCGCCTACCTCGGTCTCGCCTCCGGTCGGCCGGGCCGGGTGATCGACCCCCGGCTGGTCGGCGTCGACCGGCTCGCCCCGCTGGTGGCGCACGGCGCCACCGGTGCCGGGCTCGCCGTGGTGCAGGGCAGCATGGGGTTGTACGACTCGGTCGGTGGCCGTCCCGAGCAGGAGTCCACCGCCGCCGCGGCCGCCGCGCTGCGCAGCCCGGTGGTGCTCGTTGTCGACGTGGCCGCGATGGGTCAGTCGGTGGCCGCCCTGGTGCACGGGTTCCGCTCGTACGACGAGCAGTTGTGGCTCGGCGGGGTGATCCTCAACCGGGTGGCGTCGTCGCGGCACGAGGGGATGCTGCGCGAGGCGTTGGACGACGTGGGGGTGCCGGTCTACGGCGCGCTGCGGCGCCAGGACCTGCCGGCGGTGCTGCCGTCGCGGCGGCACGGGGTGGCGCCGGTGGTCGACGACTCGGCCGACGCCGTCCGGGCGGTCCGCCGGCTGGGCGAGGCCGTCGCCGCCACCGTCGACCTGGAACGGCTGCTCGGGCTGGCCCGCTCCGCCCCGCCGCTACCGGCACCCGCCTGGTCTCCCGAGGAGGCCATCGGCGCGTTCACGCCCCCGGCGAACCGTCCGCTGGTGGCGGTGGCCGGTGGGCCGGGCGGCAGCTTCAGCCACCCGGAGACGGCGGAGTTGCTCCGGGCCGCCGGCGCCGAGGTCGTCGTCCTGGACCCGCTGCGCGACGAGGCGCTGCCGGTCGGCACCCGCGCGCTGGTCGTCGGCGGCGCGCTGCCCGAGGCGTACGCCGAGCAGTTGTCGGCCAACCGGCGGCTCTGCATCGCGGTGGCCGAGTTGGCGCGGACCGGGCGTCCGGTGATCGCCGAGGGCGCCGGGCTGCTGTGGCTGGCCCGGGAGTTGGACGGGTTGCCGATGTGCGGTGTCCTGGACGCGGTCGGCGTCAGCCGGGACGGGGTGGTGGCCGGCTACCGGGAGGCGACCGCCCAGACCGACAGCGTGGTCGCGGCCAGCGGCACGGTGCTGGTAGGGCACAAGGCGCACCGTGCGGTGCTCACCCCGCGCGCCGGTCAGCGCCCGGCCTGGAGCTGGGAGGGCGGCGCGCCGGAGGGCTTCGTCTGGCGTAACGTGCACGCCTCGCAGCTCACCGTGCACTGGGCCAGCCATCCGGCGACGGCCACCCGGCTGGTCGCCGCGGCGGCGGCCGACCCGACGGGCGAGGTGGTAGCCGCGCAGGCCGGCGGGGTGTCGGTGTGATCGGTCAGGTGGCGGTGCGCCGATTCCCGGCGTTGACCGTGTCCACCCCGCGTACCGAGGTGCGTCAGCTCACGGCTGCCGACGCGGCGGCGGCGGGGGAGATCTTCGCCGACAAGCTGACCCGGCGTTGGCTGCCGCTGCCCGACGACTCCGGCCCGATCGACGGGCTGGCCTGGTGCACCGATCTGGCCCGGCAGCGGCGCGACAGCGGGGAGGGCGACCACTACGCGGTGGTGCGGCGCGAGGACGACCAGGTGGTGGGGTCGCTGTGGACCCGGCGTACCGACTGGGGTGCCCGCCTCACCGAGATCTCCTACGCGATGGCGGCATCCGCGCGGGGCTTCGGCTTCGCCGCCGAGGCGGTCGACGCGGTGGCCATCGCGCTGATCCTGGAGCACGGTTTCCAACGGGTCGAGCTGCGGGTGGCGCCCGGCAACCTGGCCTCGCGCCGGGTCGCCGAGAAGGCCGGGTTCAGCTACGAGGGCCTGCTGCGTAACGCCGGGTTCGTCAGCGGCGGCCGGGTGGATCTGGAGCTGTGGTCGTTCGTGGCCGCCGACCTGCGCTGAGTCGCCGTTGACCCGCGCCGACCTGCGCTGACCCGCCCGCCGGTCAGCCGACGATGGCGTCGGATGGTGGGGTGAACTGGCGGGTCGGGCTGCCCTTCAGGCCGTCGCGCAGGGTCTCCGAGACCGCCTTGATGGGGATCTGGGACTGCCCGTCACCGACCGCGTTGAACGGATTGTCCGGGTCGGAGATGAAGCTCGCCGCCGCCAACTCCGGGGTGTAGCCCACGAACCAGGCCGATCTGGTGCTGTCGGTCGTACCCGTCTTGCCGGCCACCGGGCGTCCGACGGTGCCCCGCACGCTGTCGGCGGTGGACCAGCCGCCGCAGCTGCCGCGCGCCGGGGTGTCGCCGGTGGGGCAGCGGGCCGCGTCGGTGGCTGCCCGCGCGGCGTCCGCGCTGACGACCTGCCGGCACCGTGGCTTGGCCACCTCGCGGTGGAGGCCGCCCGGGGTGGCGTACGTGGCGGGCGTGCCGTCCCGGTTCATGATCGCTTGCACCGGGATGGCCTCGCAGTAGCGGCCGTCGGCGGCGATGGCGGCGTAGGCGTTCGCCATCTCCAGTGGGGTGGCGTCGGAGACGCCCAGGGTGAACGCGCCCCACTTCTTCGCCTTGGCCGGGGACGCCTGTTCCCGGTCGACGTCGGTGCGCCAGCGCAGCCCGAGCTGTTCGGCCAACCGGACCGCCCGGTCCGCGCCGACCTTCTCCTCCAGCCACACGAAGTACGTGTTGACCGATTTGCCGAAGCCGGACCACATGGTCTGCTGACCGGTCATGGCCCCGCTGGCGTTGGAGGGCGCCCAGCCGTCGTACACGGACGACTTGTAGCGGTAGGGCGCGTTGAACGAGGTGGAGAGGGTCATCCCCGAGTCCAGCGCGGCCAACATCGGGAACATCTTGAACGTCGACCCGGCCTGGTAGCCAGCCAGGTCACCGCCGCCGAGCAGCGGCGCGACAGTGTTCGGGTAGTTGGCCTTCACCTTCGGCCCGGCCTCGGGGTTGGAGCTCTGCGGGTTCTCGGCCAGGTCCAGCGAGTACGTCCGGTTGACAGCCATCGCCTTCACCCGCCCGGTGCCCGGCTCGGAGACCACGATCCCGTTGGCGAACGGGCTGCCGGTGGCGTCCTTGGCGCCGACGCTCTTCTCCGCCGCCTCCTGGATCTTCGGGTCGAGGCTGAGCACGATCCGGTAGCCGCCCCGGCGCAGGTTGTCCATCCGTTCCAGCCGGTTCGCGCCGAACGCGGGCTGCGCGCTCCACCAGTTCTTCAGGTAGTCGCAGGCGAAGCCCCAGCTGTTGTACTTCTCCGTCACCGCGGCGCAGTCGTGCGGTGGGGTGGTCAGCTTGAGCCGGATCGGCTCGGACTTGGCGGCGGCGGCCGAGTCGGGGGAGAGGTAGCCGAGTTGGCTCATCCGGTCCAGCACGTAGTTGCGCCGGCCGGTGGCCTCCTTCTGGTCGGAGTCGGCCGGGTCGTACTCGGACGGGGACTTGACCAGTCCGGCGAGGGTGGCGGCCTCGACCGGTGTGAGGTCCTTGGGGGTCTTGGAGAAGAAGATCTCGCTGGCCGCGTAGATGCCGTACGCGCGGTGCCCGAAGTACGCCGAGTTCAGGTAGCGCTCCATGATCTGTTCCTTGCTCAGCTCCTTCTCCAGGTCCAGCGCCATCCGCATCTCCTTGACCTTGCGCAGGCTGGTCTGCTGGGTGGCCTGCTGGACCTCCTTGGGCGTGGTCGCGCTGTCCCGCAGGGCCATCCGGACGTACTGCATGGTCAGCGTCGAGGCGCCCTGGGAGCCGCCGGAGCGGGCGTTGGAGACGAAGGCCCGGGCCACGCCCTTCGGGTCGACGCCGTGGTGCTGGTAGAAGCGGGAGTCCTCGGCCGCGACGATCGCCTGCTGGATGTTCGGCGACATGTCCGACAGCTTGGTGTACTGCCGGTACTCCTCGTAGAACATGGTCAGCACGGTCTTGCCGTCGGGGGCGTAGAGGTACGAGGTCTCGGCGGGCAGGGCGGTCTTCAGCACCCGGGTCTTCTGGTCCACGGCGTGCGCGGTGGCCTTCGCGCCGAGCCCGGTGAGGGCGACCAGTGGGTACGCGGCGGCGGCGATCACGATTCCGGCGATCAGCCCGGCACGCAGGAGAGGGACGAGACGACCAGCGGCGGCAAGGGGTCGATTGCTCACCTGGTCAAGTTATGACATTTCCGATTCGTACATGAGAAGAACTCTTAAACCGGCGAGTGGTGACGCGGCTTACGTCGAGATCGGCTGTCCCACCGGCCACCTTCCCGGCAGGATCGCGGACATGTCTGATCAGCCGAGCACGCTCGCCCCACCTACCGGGTTCGAGCCGGACCTCGGGCACCACGGCGACGCGGAGGCCACCGCCGGCCTGATCGACCTCGCCGTCAATGTCCGTCGGGCCCGGCCTCCCGCCTGGCTCGCCGACCCGATCGCCGCGACCCTCACCGACCTGGCCCGCTATCCGGACCCGGCGCCGGCCCGCGCGGCGGTCGCCGCCCGACACCACCGTCACCCGAACGAGGTGCTGCTCACCGCCGGGGCCGCCGAAGGCTTCGTGCTGATCGCCCAGGCGCTGCGCGGCGTCCGCCGCCCGGTGGTGGTGCACCCGCAGTTCACCGAGCCGGAGGCCGCGTTGCGGGCCGCCGGACACCAGGTCGAGCGGGTGCTGCTCGACGCCGCCGACGACTTCCGGCTCGACCCGTCCCGGGTGCCCGCCGACGCCGACCTCGTGATGATCGGCAACCCGACGAACCCGACCTCGGTGCTGCACTCCGCCGGGACGGTGGCCGCGCTGGCCCGCCCCGGCCGGGTGCTGGTGGTCGACGAGGCGTTCGCCGACACCACCACCGCCCCCGGGCACCCCGGCGAGCCGGAGTCGCTGGCCGAACGCCGCGACCTGCCCGGGTTGCTCGTGGTGCGCAGCCTCACCAAGACGTGGGGTCTGGCCGGCCTCCGGATCGGCTACCTGCTCGGCGAAGCGGAACTGCTGTCCCGCCTGGCCGCCGTCCAGCCGCTCTGGGCCGTCTCCACGCCCGCGCTGGCGGCCGCGTCGGCCTGCGCCAGCGTCGTCGCGGTCCAGGCCGAACGCGCCATCGCCGCCGACCTCGCCGCCGACCGCGACCACCTGGTCGCGCGACTGGCCGACCTGCCCGGTGTACGCGTCGTCGGCCGTCCCGCCAGCGCCTTCGTGCTGCTGCACCTGCCGGGCGCCACCCGGATCCGGGCGGCCCTGCGCGAGCGCGGCTGGGCGGTGCGTCGGGGCGACACGTTCCCCGGCCTCGGCCCGGACTGGCTGCGGGTGGCGGTACGTGACCGAAACACCACCGACGCGTTCATCGACGTGCTGCGCGAGACCATGGAGGCATGATGCTGGAGACCACGATCGCGGCGATCCGTCCGGCGGACGAGGCGGCCATGGCCGCCGCCCGGGAGCTGCACGGACGACTGACCAAGCCGGTGGGCTCGCTGGGCGCGCTGGAGGAGCTTTCGGTACGCCTCGCCGGTCTGGCCGGGGCGTGCCCACCGCCGCTGCCCGAGCCGGCCGCGGTGGCGATCTTCGCCGGCGACCACGGGGTGCACGCCCAGGGGGTCAGCCCCTGGCCGCAGGAGGTCACCGCGCAGATGATCGGCAACTTCCTGGCCGGCGGTGCGGTGGTCAACGCGTTCGCCCGGCAGGCCGGTGCCTCGGTCACCGTCGTCGACGTCGGCGTGGCCACCCCGCTGGCCACCGACCCGGCCGCCGCGCCGGCCGGTTCCGACCCGGCGGTGCTCGACCCAGCGGTCACCGGTCCGGCAGTGCTCGACCCGGCAGTGCCCCGGCTGGTCGTCGCGTCGGTCCGCCGGGGCACCAGCGATTTCACTGTGACCACCGCGCTGACCCGGGACGAGGCGCTGGCGGCGGTACAGACCGGCATCCGCATCGCCGACGAGCTGATCGACGCCGGTGCCGGCATCCTGCTCACCGGAGACATGGGCATCGGCAACACCACCCCTGCCGCCGCGCTGATCGCCGCGTTCACCGGCGTCGACGCGCTCGACGCCACCGGTCGGGGCACCGGCGTCGACGACCCGACGTACGCCCACAAGGTGGCGGTGGTGCGGGCCGCGCTGGCCCGGCACACCCCCGACCCGGCCGACCCGCTGGGGGTGCTGGCCGCCGTCGGTGGCCTGGAGCACGCCGCCCTGGCCGGGCTGATCCTGGGTGCCGCGGCGCGCCGCACGCCGGTGCTGCTGGACGGCGTGATCGGGGTCTCGGCCGCCCTCGCCGCCGCCGCGTTCGCCCCGGCTGCGGTCTGCGCGATGGTCGCCGGCCACCGCTCGGCCGAGCCCGGTGCCACAGTGGCGCTGCGCCACCTCGGGCTCGACCCGCTGATCGACCTGGGGCTGCGCCTCGGCGAGGGCACCGGCGCGCTGCTGGCGCTGCCAGTGGTCACCGGCGCGGTCCGGGTGCTGCACGAGGTGGCCACCTTCGACTCCGCCGGGGTGGCCGAGAAGTGACAGCGCGCGACGAACGAGCCGTCCGCCCCGGCGGTGCGGCATGACCGCCAACCCGTACCCGCTCGGGCTGCGCCTGCACGGGCGACGGGTGGTGGTGGTGGGCGGCGGCACGGTCGCCACCCGGCGGGTGCCCGCGCTGCTGGACGCCGGTGCGGATGTCCTGCTGGTGGCCCCGGAACTGACCCCGGCGCTGCGCGCCCAGGTCGACGCGGGGCGACTGCACTGGGTGCCGCGCCGGTTCGAACCGGAGGACCTGGACGGCGCCTGGCTGGTCCAGGTCGCCATCGACGACCCGATGGCGGCGGCCTCGGTGAGCGCCGTCGCCGCCGAGCGGCGGATCTTCTGCGTCCGGGCCGACGACCGCACGGCCGCCACCGCCTGGACCCCGGCGGTGACCCGGCACGGCCCGGTCACCGTGGCGGTGCTCGGCGGCGGCGACCCCCGACGGGCGATGACCGTCCGTGACGCGATCCGCGACCTGCTCGCGGTCCGCCTGGGATCGGACGGGACCGCTTCGACGCGGGGCCGGCCCGGCTCTTCGGCCGGTGCGACAGGTGGGACCGACGTGGTCGGCGCGGGCGGCACAGCCGGCGCGGGCGGCGCGACCGGTGCGGCCAGCGCGACCGGTGCGGGCGGTGGGCGGCGGGCCGGGCGGGTGGCGCTGGTCGGGGCGGGGCCTGGTGATCCCGAGCTGATCACGGTCAAGGGCTGGCGGCTGCTCACCGAGGCGGACGTGGTGGTCGCCGACCGGCTGGTGCCCGGCCTCCTCCTGGACGAGCTGCGCCCGGACGTCGAGCTGGTGGACGCCTCGAAGATCCCCTACGGCCCGTCCCGGGCCCAGGAGGAGATCAACCAGATCCTGGTCGACCGGGCCCTGGCCGGCGCCGTCGTGGTCCGGCTCAAGGGCGGCGACCCGTACGTCTTCGGGCGCGGTGGTGAGGAGTTGCTGGCCTGCACGGCGGCCGGTGTGCCGGTGACAGTGGTCCCCGGGGTGACCAGTTCGATCGCCGCCCCGGCGGCGGCCGGGATTCCGGTCACCCATCGGGGGGTGGCGCACGAGTTCACAGTGGTCTCCGGGCACCTGGCACCCGACTCGCCGGCCTCGCTGGTGCGCTGGGACGCCCTCGCCGGTCTGCACGGCACCCTGGTGATCCTGATGGGGCTGAAGAACCTCGCTGCCATCACTGCCACCCTGATCGCCCACGGTCGGCCGCCGCAGACGCCGGCCGCCGTCGTCCAGGAAGCCACCACCGGCACCCAACGGATCCTGCGGTCCACGCTGGGCGAGGTGGCCGCCGACCTGCTCGCCGCCGACCTTCGCCCGCCCGCCGTCGTCGTGGTGGGAGACGTGGTGGGCACGCTCGACGGCTGAGGGTCCGTTCCGACCGCGCCGGCGACACCGGTCGGGCGTGCCAGGGTGCTCACGGACGAGATCTTGGACAGTTTCCGTCACGTGCTGACGGAAACTGTCCAAGATTGCCAGCGATGGCCGGTGCGGCGAGGGTCAGGACAGCGGGCCGGCGACGTGGCGGTGCCGGCACAGACGACGGGCCGGAGCAGCGCTGCTCCGGCCCGTCGTGGTCTGTCGGTCGACTACTGCTTGAGCATGTTGTCCAGCAGCAGGGCGCAGCGGATCAGCCCGAGGTGGCTGTACGCCTGCGGGTGGTTGCCCAGGCCGCGCTCGGCCAGCGGGTCGTACTGCTCGGGGAGCAGGCCGGTCGGGCCGGCGGTCAGCACCATCTGCGCGAACAGCTCCTCGGCGTCGGTGCGCCGACCGGTGCGCAGGTACGCCTCGATCAGCCACGCCGTGCAGATGTGGAAACCGCCCTCGCGGCCGGGCAGGCCGTCGTCCCAGTGGTAGCGGTAGACGACCGGGCCGCTGCGCAGGTCCGCCTCGATCCGCAGGACTGTGGACAGGAAGCGCGGGTCGTCGCCCGGGAGCAGGCCGGAGAGGCCGATCCAGAGCGACGAGGCGTCCATGTCCTCGTCCCCGTAGGCGACGCTGTACGCCTCGACGTCGGAGTGCCAGCCGTGCTCCAGCACGTTGGCGCCGATCCGGTCCCGCAGGTCCTTCCACTCGGGCCGGTCCTCGCCGCCGTGCTGGCGCATCACGTGCAGCGCCCGGTCGACCGTCATCCAGCACATCACCTTGGAGAACACGTGGTGCCGGGGTGGCAGCCGGGCCTCCCAGATGCCGTGGTCGGGCTCGTGCCAGCGGCGGCGGACCGCCTCGACCATGTTCTCCAGGACGCGCCACTCGTCGTCGCGGACCGAGCCGCGGGCGTCGGCGACGGCCGCGATCAGGTCGGCGATCGGGCCGAAGACGTCCAGCTGCAACTGGTGGTTGGCGAGGTTGCCGACCCGGACCGGCCGGGAGCCGGCGTACCCGGGCAGCGTGTCGATGACCGCCTCGGCGCCCAGCTCGTAACCGTCGATGGTGTAGAGCGGGTGCAGCCGCTCCGGGTGCCCGCCGGTGCGCTCGATGCAGCCGTCCACCCAGCGCAGCAGCGCCTCGGCCTCCTCGACGGAGCCCAGGTCGACCAGGGCGCGGGCGGTCAGCGCGGCGTCGCGCAGCCAGCAGTAGCGGTAGTCCCAGTTGCGGACGCCGCCCAGCTCCTCGGGGAGCGAGGTGGTCGCCGCGGCCAGGATCGAGCCGGTGGCCTCGTGGCAGAGCCCGCGCAGGGTGAGGGCGCTGCGCGCGACCAGGTCACGAGCGGTGGAGGGCAGCCGCAGCGAGGCCACCCAGTCCTTCCACGGCTGCTCGGCGGCGGCCTGACGCTCGTGGATCGGCACCCGGTGATGTTCCAGGCTGTGCGTGCCGAAGCGCAGCTCCAGCACGACCTGTCCGCCGGCCGCGGAGAGGTCGACGATCGCCTTGGCGGTCTCGTACCCGCCGTCGTTGCCGACCTCCCACTGCACGCCGGGGGAGTAGAGCGCGACCGGCTCGTTGGAGCCGAGCACCAGCAGACCGTCGCCGAGTGGCTGCAACTGCACGGCCACCTGGCCGAACTCCGGCCGCGGTGCGAACTCCACCCGGGCCTTGCCGCCGCCGGTCAGCACCCGGACCAGGGTCGAGTCACCGGTGACGACCGCCGGGCCGTCCGGGGTGGTCTCCCGGGCCGGCTTGTCCAACCAGTCGGTGACGGTGAGCCCGGACCAGCGGGTCTCCACTGTCATCGTGCCGGAGCGGTAGCGCTGACCCAGCGGGATGCCGCCGCGTTCCGGGACGATGCTGAAGTGGCCGGCCGGGCTGCCACCGACCAGATCGGCGAAGATCGCCGCCGAGTCCGGCTTGGGGTGGCAGAGCCAGCTCACCTTGGCCTCGGGGGTGAGCAACGCGACGGTACGACCGTTGGCCAGCATGGAGTGCCGCTCGATCGGCACCGCCCGCTCGCCGAACAGCCAGTGCCGGCGGGTCTCCAGCAGCAGCGCGAGTGCCCGCGCGGCCTCCAGCGGGTCGGCCACCCGGTAGCCGGCCTGGGTGTCACCGGGGCCGATCTTGATACCGAGGTCGGGGCCGTGCAGGTTGCCGAACGCGTTCTCGTCGGTGATGTCGTCGCCGATGAACAGCACCGCGCTGGCGGCGAGCTGGGTCCGGAGCTGGTCGACAGCGGTGCCCTTGTGGGTGGCCACCACGGAGAGCTCGATGACCTCCTTGCCCTGGGTCACCGTGACGCCGTCGAACGTGGCCGGACCGTTGAGCACCGCCTCGATGGCCGAGGCCGCGACCTGCGGGTCGATTCCCCGGGTGTGCATGGCGACGCTGGCCGGTTTGCGTTCCAGCCGGATGCCCGGGTGCTCGGCGGCGATCTCGCGCAGCGCGTTGCGGACCTGGGTGCGGACGGCGACCAGCTCGGGCGAGAGCCGCTCGACGAAGCCGATGTCGAACTCGGAGCCGTGGCTGCCGACGAGGTGCACCTCGCTGGGCAGCCGGGAGAGGGCGGCCAGGTCGCGCAGCGCCCGACCGGAGACCACCGCGACGGTGGTCTGCGGCAGCGCGGCGAGTGCGCGGACCGCGGCCACCGACTCGGGCAGCGGGACGGCCGTGCTCGGATCCTCCACGATCGGCGCGAGCGTGCCGTCGTAGTCGCAGGCGACCAGGAGCTGGGGGACCCGGGCGATCCGGCCGATGGCGGCGCGCAGCTCAGGGTCCATGACCCCGGTGGCGATTGCCGCCCCATCGTTGACGGACGTGTTCACTCGGCCTCCGCCTCGGGAACTCCGAGCTCCGAGAGGAAAGACTTGGCCCAGTGGCCCACGTCGTGGGTACGCAGGTGACGTTGCATTGTCCGCATCCGGCGGCGTGCCTCGGTTTTCTCCACGTGCACGGCCCGGAGGAGGGCGTCCTTGACCGCGTCCGGGTCGTGCGGGTTACACAAAAATGCCTGGCGAAGCTCGGTGGCGGCACCGGCGAACTCACTGAGTACGAGCGCTCCACCCTGGTCGGCACGTGATGCTACGTATTCCTTCGCCACGAGGTTCATTCCGTCTCGCAGCGGGGTCACCATCATCACGTCGGCAGCAACGTACATCGCCGCCAGCTCACTGCGACTGTACGACTGATGGAGGTAATGGACCGCCGGCACGCCGACCCGACCGAACTCGCCGTTGATCCGGCCGACCTCGCGCTCCACCTTGACCCGTAGTGCCTGGTAGTGCTCCACGCGCTCACGGCTGGGCGTGGCGACCTGAACCATGACCGCGTCGGGAACTGTCAACTTTCCGTCAGCCAGCAGTTCCCGGAAGGCCTTGAGCCGCAACTCGATGCCCTTGGTGTAGTCCAGTCGGTCCACGCCCAGGATTATCGTCTTCGGGTCGCCCAGCTCGGCGCGGATCTGCTTGGCCCGGGCCTGGATCGCCGGGTCGGCGGCCATCCGCTCCATTTCCTGGGTGTCGATCGAGATGGGGAAGGCGCCGGCCTTCACCTGCCGACCGTCAACCTGGATCATCTGCCCCTCGTAGCGCAGCCCGAGCAGGTGCCGGGCCAGCCGGACGAAGTTCTGCGCGGCCAGCCGCTGCTGGAAACCGACCAGGTCGGCGCCGAGCAGGCCGCGCAGGATCTCGGTGCGGAACGGCATCTGCATGAACAGCTCGATCGGCGGGAACGGGATGTGCAGGAAGAACCCGATCCGCAGGTCCGGGCGCAGCTCACGGAGCATCGCCGGGACCAACTGGAGCTGGTAGTCCTGCACCCAGACCGTCGCGCCCTCGGCCGCCACGTCGGCCGCGGCCTCCGCGAACCGGGCGTTGACCAGGCGGTACGCCTCGCGCCACCGGCGCTTGTAGGCCGGTGTCTCCACCGCGTCGTGGTAGAGCGGCCAGATCGTCGCGTTGGACTGGCCCTCGTAGTAGCGCTCCAGCTCCTCGGCGCTGAGCGGGACCGGGTGCAGCCGGATCCCCTCCAGGTCGAACGGCTCGGGGGCCGCGCCGGTGCCACCGGCCCAGCCGACCCAGGTGCCCTTGTGTTCGGCGAGGACGGGGTGCAGCGCGGTGACCAGCCCGCCAGGGCTACGTCGCCACTGCCGGCCCTCGGGTGTGCTCACCTCGTCGACCGGCAGACGGTTCGCCACTACGACAAAGGAGCTACGGACGGTCACGATCGGCCACCTCCGGGTACTGACGGGTCCACCGCGATGAGCGTACTGAGCGTAGCTGCGGCGTCTTGTGCCTAGTGCCGGAGTCTCCTACCCGCCTCCGTCTGACCGAACCCTGAAGGTGATCTTCTCGACAGCCGCCCTGGTCAGAGGTCGATGATCGGCCACTCCTTGGGCAGCACCTCGCCGAGCAGCTCCCGCCGATCCGTCATGATCGGCACGAGAGGGTGCGCAGCGGCGTCCATCGCCAACTGGGCCAGGTCCATCCGGCCGTTCATCCGGCGCGACCAACCGGCGAGATAGCTGCACATTTCCGGTTCGACGGCGGTGACCTGCACCTGCGGTAGCGCGCCGAGCAGTTCGAGCATCTCCCACTGCTCGGCCGTGGCCCGCTCATGGGCGCCCGCGAGGCACAGTGCGGGCACAAGAACATCCCTGTTGTAGTCGGCGGCCTCCGCGATCCTCTTTCCGACATCCCTGGCGCCGGATGAGTAGGAGAGGAGCGCGGTCGTGTCCAGCGCCAACCCGAACGCGATCAGCGGCGTGCCTTCGCCCGTGCCGCGAGGACCTCTGCCTGTAGCCGGGCGGCCTGCTCACGAAGTTCGGGGGTGATGCGTGCCTTGAGCTGCTCCATCTCCGCATGAGCTTCGGCTACGTCCTCGTCGGTGATGACGAAACCGGCGCGCGCGAGCACCTCCCGCGTTTTTTCGCCGGCCATCTGGCGGCGCACGGCTCGGGCTACGAACGCGGAGACGTTGGGCTCGGTGGCCAACCGGTCGGCCACGTCGTCGGGCACGCTGATGGCGATCTTCTTGGTCATACGGGAACGCTAATTGGTAATACCGCTGTCGGCAGAGAGGCTCGCCGCGTACTCCTGGGGCGGGGTGATGTGGGCGAAGCGCGTCGTACCTGTCAGGATTGACGATGGCGTGCGCGCGGCCGGCTCCCGGCCGGCGGCGGCGGGCGGTCCTCGCAGCCCGCGCCGCGCCGCCGATCAGCGACAGCAACCGACGGAGGTAGCCCGCACCGTGGCCCAGTACATCTACGTCCTGGAAAAGGCGCGCAAGGCGCACGGCGACAAGGTCGTGCTCGACAACGTCACGTTGAGCTTCCTGCCGGGGGCCAAGATCGGTGTGCTCGGCCCCAACGGCGCCGGTAAGTCCAGCCTCCTCAAGATCATGGCAGGGCTGGACAAGCCGAGCAACGGCGAGGCCCGGCTGATGCCCGGCTACACCGTCGGCATGCTCGCCCAGGAGCCCCCGCTCAACGAGGCCAAGACCGTGCTCGGCAACGTCGAGGAGGCGGTCGCCGAGACCAAGGCCAAGCTGGAGCGGTTCAACAAGATCGCCGAGCAGATGGCGACCGACTACTCCGACGAGCTGATGGAGGAGATGGGCAAGCTCCAGGAGGAGCTTGATCACCTCGACGCCTGGGACATCGACTCCAAGCTCGAACTGGCCATGGACGCGCTGCGCTGCCCGCCGCCGGACGCCGACGTGACCCAGCTCTCCGGCGGTGAGCGTCGCCGGGTCGCGCTCTGCAAGCTGCTGCTGGAGGCGCCCGACCTGCTGCTGCTCGACGAGCCCACCAACCACCTGGACGCGGAGAGCGTCTCCTGGCTGGAGCAGCACCTGGCGAAGTACGCCGGCACCGTCATGGCGATCACCCACGACCGGTACTTCCTCGACAACGTGGCCGGCTGGATCCTGGAGCTGGACCGCGGCCGGGCCATCGGGTACGAGGGCAACTACTCCACCTACCTGGAGAAGAAGGCCGCCCGACTGGCCGTCGAGGGTCGCCGCGACGCCAAGATGAAGAAGCGCCTCACCGAGGAGCTGGACTGGGTCCGCTCCAACGCCAAGGCCCGGCAGACCAAGTCCAAGGCCCGCCTGGACCGCTACGACGAGATGGCCAGCGAGGCGGAGAAGACCCGCAAGCTGGACTTCGAGGAGATCCAGATCCCGCCGGGCCCGCGCCTGGGCAGCACGGTGATCGAGGCGAACAACCTCAGCAAGGGCTTCGGTGACCGGCTGCTGATCGACAACCTGTCGTTCTCGCTGCCCCGCAACGGCATCGTCGGCATCATCGGCCCGAACGGCGTCGGCAAGACCACCCTGTTCAAGACCATCGTCGGGCTGGAGCAGCCGACCGGCGGGTCGGTCCGGGTCGGCGAGACGGTCTCCCTGTCGTACGTCGACCAGAACCGGGAGGGCCTCAACGGCGACAAGACCGTCTGGGAGGTCGTCTCCGACGGACTGGACTACCTGATGGTGGGCAAGGTCGAGATGCCGTCGCGGGCGTACATCGCCGCGTTCGGCTTCAAGGGCCCGGACCAGCAGAAGCCGACCAAGGTGCTCTCCGGCGGCGAGCGCAACCGGTTGAACCTGGCGCTGACCCTGAAGATCGGCGGCAACGTCATCCTGCTCGACGAGCCGACCAACGACCTGGACGTGGAGACGCTCTCCAGCCTGGAGAACGCCCTCCTGGAGTTCCCCGGCTGCGCCGTGGTCATCTCCCACGACCGGATGTTCCTGGACCGCGTCGCCACGCACATCCTGGCCTGGGAGGGCGACGACCAGGACCCGGCGAAGTGGTTCTGGTTCGAGGGCAACTTCGAGGCGTACGAGAAGAACAAGATCGACCGCCTCGGCGCGGAGGCCGCCCGGCCGCACCGGGTGACCTACCGCAAGCTGACCCGCGACTGACCGGCGCAGACGGTGTCTGATCGCTTCGTCTACCACTGCACCCTGCGCTGGTCCGACCTGGACGCGTACGGCCACGTCAACAACTCGCGTTTCCTCACCCTGTACGAGGAGGCGCGGGTCGCGTTGATGTTCGCCGGCGGGCGGGCCTGGGGTGTCGGCTCGTTCGCCGACGGGGTGGTGATCCGCCGTCACGAGGTCGACTACCTGCGCCCGGTCGACTACGCGCTCGGCCGGGCCACCGCGGAGGCGGCGCCCACCGTACGGATCGAGCTGTGGGTGGAGGAGATCCGGGCCTCCCGGTTCACCGTCGCCTACGAGCTGTACGACGGCGACGTGCTGGCCAGCCGGGCCCGGTCCGTGCTGGTGCCGTTCGACCTGACCCGTCAGGTGCCCCGGCGGATCACCACCGAGGAACGGGACTTCCTGCTCACGTACGCACCGCAGGGCGGTGTGGGGTGACCCGGCCGGGCACCGCTGGGCCGGGCCGGGTGGCGGCGTCGACGCACGGTGTCGCCGGGGTGGCCGACGCGGGCGCCTTCCTGGCCCGGCTGGTCCGCCTGGACCCGGCCGCGCCGGTCCGGCTGCGGCCGGCCGGCGCACCCGGCCGGGTCGCGCTGTGGGCCCGGCTGCCGTGGCAGGTTCTGGTGGTCCGCACCGTTGCCGGCGGGCCGGCCGACGGTGCCGCTGAGGACGTCACGGTGGCCGCCGCGGAGCTGCTCGCCGAGCTGGAGCGCGGCGGTACGGCCCTGCCGGCCCGGCGGGACGCCCAGTGGCGGTGGCCGCTGCCGCCGGCGCGGAGCCAGCAGGTGGAGGCGCTGCCCGTCGCCGAGCTGCGACGGATCGCGGACGCGGCGGCGGGCACCCTGCGGACGGCGAGCGAGCAGGGTGTCGCCGGCCGGGCTGTGGGCCAGCGGGCGCTGCGCGACGCGTTGCTCGACCACGTGGCGGTGCTGATCACCCCGGACGGGACGCCCGCCGCGCCGGTCGAGGTGCCGCAGCGGCTGGTGCAGGGGGTGGTCCGGATGGGCTTCCTCGGCGCCGCCGACGGCTCGTCGGCCGGCGAGGGCGGGGGCACCGTTCAGGTGCGGGTGGCCGGTCGTTGGGTCGGCCTGGTGGGACCGCACGGAGCGGCGTGGTTGCAGAAGGCCACGGATCTTGCCGTGACACCCCTGAGCGCTCGTCCGAACGGATGACCCCGGTTCATTCTTCTGGTCAGGGGCGGTCGTTGGGGGGGTGCTTCAACCCGGCTGTCCGGGTACCGTCCATCCTCGGATCCAACGCACCGTAGGCGACTGGATCCGCTGGGGAGTGAGGTGCGCGAGCGATGCCGTGGTGGTCATGGCGCCCCGGTCCCGCCGACGGCGGCGATCCGGAAACCCGAAGCGGGATCACAGTCGACAGTGCGGTCCGGATTGGTCCGCCCAGCCCTCGCCAGCCGGGGGACGACTGCCCGTCCAACGAGCGGCCAGTGCTGACCGAGATGCCCGCCACCGTCGAGCCGGTGAGCCTGCGCCGGGTCTGTGACGCACTCGATCTACTGGACGTGCGCTACCTGGCCGACGGCGACGGCAACCTGCTGGCGATGTGGGAGCGGCACGCGGTGCTGGTCACCCTGGAAGGCCCCGAGGACGAGATCCTCGTCATGCGGGCCCGTCCGCACGCCACGGTCCCGCCGGACTGGGCCGACCGGGCGTACCGGGTGGTCAACGAGTGGAACCACACCCGCCGGTTCTGCAAGGCGTACATCGGTGACCCGACCGAGCGCGGTCAGTTGCCGATCTACGCGGAGCTTCAGGTCCCGCTCGGTGCCGGCACCCACGACGCGCTGTTGGTCGAGATGCTCGACTGTGGCGCGGCGGTCGCCACCAGCTTCGTGGACTGGCTGCACGACGAGGGCGCGCTGCTCTGACGGTGTGGCGGGCCGGGCGGGTCAGACGCCGTGGGCGGGGTCGTCCTCGACGTTGACCATGAAGTACGCGGCCCGCTCCAGGTAGTCCCAGAGGGTGCCGGCGATCTCCGGCTCAAGGTCGAGTCGATCCACGGCCCGGCGCATGTTCCGCAGCCAGGCGTCCCGTTCGGCCGCGCCGATCCGGAACGGCGCGTGCCGCATCCGCAGCCGCGGGTGCCCGCGCTGGGCGGAGTAGGTGTTCGGCCCGCCCCAGTACTGCATCAGGAACAGGGTCATCCGGTCCGCGGCCGGGCCCAGGTCCTCCTCCGGGTACATGGGGCGCAGCAGGGGATCGGTGGCGATACCGGCGTAGAACTCGTCGACCAGCCTGCGGAAGGTGGGTTCGCCGCCGACCGCCTCGAAGAGGGTCATCGACGCACCGGGACGGTCGGATTCGCCTGCGGAAGTCACAGTTCCATCCTGCCAGGTGCGCCCCGGGCCGACCCGACCCGCACGGCGTGCGTCGGATCACGCCGGGTCGACGCCCCCCGATGTCGGGCGTCCGACCCGCTCGTGTCGACCTCGGCGCGACGGGTCAGGTGACGGCGTGCCGGCGGTGTCCGTCACCGGCGTGCGGGTCGGCGGTGGCGCCTCCCGGCGAGCGGTCACCGGGAGGGCCGTCGGGTCCGACGGCCGGCGGCTCGACGTTGGCCTTCGCAGCGGCGGTGATCGCGTCGTCCACCGTCTGCCGGTCCGGCCAGCGCAGCGTGGCCACCGCCATGAGCACCACCCCGGCCGCGCTCCACACCCCGACCACGATCGGGATCGGGAACCGGTCGGCGAGCACCCCGGTGACCAGCACCGCGAAACCCTGGATGACCTGCACACCGGTGGCCATCACGCCGAAGGCGCGGGCCCGGAACCCGTCCGGCAGTGCCTGGACGAACAACCCGTTGGCCATCGGCATCATGCCGGCGACCGCGAACCCGCAGAGCGCGGCGAGCAGCGCGACCATCAACGGCGGGGGGTCGAGGAGGGCCGGCACGAGCATCAGGGGGGCGAGCACCGCGAGCGGCCGCATCAGCTTCAGTCGGCGGGCCGGCCCGAACAGGCGACTCACCAGCAACCCGCCGAGGATGAAGCCGATCGGGTTCGCCATCATGATCGCTGCCTGGGCGGTGCCCGCACTGACGGCGCCGCGACTCTCGTCGTTGGCCCAGGCCGCGGCCAGCCCTTCGGGAACGATCGAGAAGAGCATCGCGCTGAACACCAGCACCGCGATGGCCCGCAGCACCGGTGTGCCGAACACGATGCCGAACCCCTGGCGGGTCTCGCGCAGCAGGTGACTGCGGTGCGCCGGGTTCATCACCGCCGGGCGGTCGCGCACGCCCAGGCGTACCAGCAGCGCCGAGAGGCCGAACGTGGCCGCGTTGAACAGCAGCGCCACCTCCGGGGTGATCGCGGCGAGAGCGGCGCCGAAGGCGTACCCCACCACCTGGGCGGCCTGCCCGACGCTGCTGTTCAGCGACAGACCCAGCACCAGTCGGTCCCCGGTGAGCAACTGCGGGATCAGCGCGGACTTCGCCGCCTGGCTCGGTGGGTTGGCCAAGGTGGCGGCGAAGATGAGCACCAGCACCGCCTGGTACGGCAGGCTCGGAATGGCGATGAGCAGCATCAGCGCCATCCGGATGAGGTCGCATGCCACCATCACCCGCCGGTACGGGTACCGCTCCGCGAGTGCGGCGAGCACCGGACCACCGAGCAGCCAGGGCAGGAAGCTGACGGCGAAGGCGGCCGCGGAGAGCGCGACGGACCGGGTCTGCTGGAAGACGAGCAGGGTGACGGCGGCCTTCGCTACATAGTCGCCGACCCAGGAGAGCGCGCTGGCCACGAACACAGCCCGGAACTCGCGCTGGGAGAACACTTCGCGAAATGTGGCCGGGCCTTCCGCGGAAGGTCGCTCGTTAGGCACCGTCGCCTCCATCGGCCCCGGCTTGGCCGCTCGTGGCAGCACGGCCGGAAGCTCTCGTCAGATCTACGGATCAGCGAGGATGTGATCACGCTTTGGTGGGAACGCGTGTTCCGGATTCTGCCCGATCGTCTGACAACTAGCTAGGTCGAACGGGTCGTTCGTCGCCTCCCCGACTGAACGAACGGACGATACCCGAGGGGCCGGCCGGCTCGCGACCCCTGAATCGCAGGACGATGTCGCCGGGTCAGGTGGCGCCGCCCTGACCAGTCTCACCGTCGGACAGCGGGCGGGTCGAGAGACCGGGATAGATGCGGGCCGCCGCGATCTGCGCGGTGATCCCCGAGTTCTCCAGGGCCTCCGCGAGCCGCCGACGCAACTCCCGACCCACAGCGAACTGCCCGTCCGCGGTCGTCTTCACCACTGTGCGGATCACCGCGCCGTCCACCGTCACCTGTTCGACCCCCAGCACCTCGGGTGCCTCCACGATCTCCGGCGACAGCTCCGGGTCCATCGCGACCGAGGCGGCAGCGGTCCGCAGCACCGCGGTGGCCTCCTCGGTGCTGTTGAAGCCGATCGGCAGGTCCACCACCACGAGGGCCCAGCCCTGGCTCTTGTTGCCCACCCGGATGATCTCGCCGTTGCGGATGTACCAGAGCACGCCCCGGCCGTCGCGCACCGTGGTGACCCGCAGGCCGACCGACTCGACCACACCCATCGCCTCGCCCAGGTCGACGTTGTCGCCCACGCCGTACTGGTCCTCGATCAGCATGAAGAGGCCGGCTATCAGGTCCTTCACCAGACTCTGCGCACCGAAGCCCAGCGCGACGCCGGCGATCCCCGCGCTGGCCAGCAGCGGAGCCAGGTCGAAGCTGAACTCGCGAAGGATCATTAGCAGCGCGATGCCGAAGACGAACGCGGTGGTCAGGCTGCGCAGCACCGACCCGATCGCCTCGGCCCGCTGCCGTCGTCGCTCGGGGACGAACTCGGCCGGGTCGGCCGCGGCGGTGGGCACCCGCTCGCGCAGCGGCCGCAGCATCGTCGGCACCGCGCCGTCGGTGGTCGTCCGCACCAACCGGTTGATCGTCCGGTGCAGCGCCCACCGGGCCACCATCGCCAGCGCCAGGATCAGCAGCACCCGAAGCGGTTTGAGCAGGATCCAGTAGCTGCCCTCGGCGAACCAGCCGGACCCGGTGATCCGGTAGATCCACTCGCAGGAGGTGCTGCCCTGGCAGCTCACCGAGACGGCGTCGGACAGGGCTAGGGGCGTCACGCTGGCGGCACTCACCCTGTCTTCGTACCGTAAGGAGACCGGGCGTCCGCCGCCGACCCACCGGCCGGTGATTCCACCGGCAGGCTTGCCTGCCGGTCGTTGCTCACCCTCTCGCGGGCAACTCGGCGCGCAGCCGTTCGTACTCGGCGTGACTGCCGATCGCCGCCCGGTGTTCGGGGTGCGCGACGTAGTGCCCGATGGCAGAGGCGAGGAATCCCGGATCGACGACGTCCGTCCGCAACGCCCGCCGGCTGCGCGGGATGCCGCGCCCCCGAACCAGTTCGGGTGCCGTGATCCGCATCGGGAGCCACGGACGACTGTCGGTCGCCGGGGGAACCTGCGGCGCCAGCATTGCCTCCCACGGCACGGTGAGCGAGCCCAGCGGCCAGGTCTGCCGTACCCCGGACGGATGCAGGCGTACCCCGTGACCCCGCCACGCCCGCGTGATCACCAACGCGGCCAGGAGCAACCAGAGAAGATTGAAAACCAGGTCGAACGTCGACAGAGTGCCCTCGCTGGTCGAGCGGATCAGCGCGCCGAGGCAGAGCGACGCGGGCCCGAGGTAGCCCAGGGCGAAGAACACCATCCAGGCCGGACCAGGGGTGGCGAAGGCGGGAACGTGCGGCCGCACCACGAAGTAGGCCGGACGGACCCCCATGAGGAACACCGACAGGACCAGCGCCGCCAGGGACAGCAACAGCAGGACGCGGGTCCCCACGGTGGAACCCGGGGCGGCGGCGTTCACGCAGGCAAGGACAAGCCCGAGCGCCAGGACGACGTGCCGGTGGCGCACGGTGGCGGCGGAAAGTCTGTCGATCATGCCCGTGACCATAGGTGTCGATGGCCACTGCCGCAGCTACCCGACCCGGCAGGGGTGATCCGCTTACCAGAAGAGAGATTAGTACGTGCAATCCGGGGTCCGATCAGGGACTATTGGCGCAACGGACGTCGGTGATCGGCCCGGCGTCGACCGTGTGGGCCGTTGTGCCCGGCCCCGGTCGACGGCGGTCCCCAGCAGCCGCTGAACCGGGAGGGTGAGCGCGATGCCTGACATACGACCCACGGTGGGCTCCGGCGCGTTGGTCCTCAACGCCACCTACGAGCCGCTGTGTGTCGTGTCGGTGCGTCGTGCCGCGATCCTCGTCCTCTCCGCCAAGGCGGTCTGCGTCGCCGATGGTGACGGCATCCTGCACAGCGCCCGGGACGCGCTCCCGGTGCCGTCGGTGGTCCGGCTGACGCGCTTCGTCCGGGTGCCGTACCGAACGCATGTCGGGCTGTCCCGGCGGGCGATCTTCGCCCGGGACGGGTGGCGGTGCGCCTACTGCCGGGGCCCGGCCGAGACCATCGACCACGTCTTCCCGCGCAGCCGGGGCGGCCGGCACGCCTGGGAGAACGTCGTCGCCGCGTGCGCCAGGTGCAACCACACCAAGGGCGACAAGACCCCGGCCGAGATGGGGTGGCGGTTACACGCGTTGCCGGCCGCCCCGAAGGGCACCGCCTGGCGGGTCCTCGGGCACCGCGCCCCCGACCCCCGCTGGGCCGACTGGTTGGACCTGCGGGAGCCCGAGGCCGCCGCCTGACGTCGAGGGGCGTGGTCAGGCTCCGGACTGCGGGTGGGGTGCTCGGCGGGTCGCGCGTTCGTGGCGGTCGACAGCCCGGCGGTGCGCGACCGCGAGCAGCCGGTCGACCTCGGGCAGCAGGTGCGGGCCGGGCATGACGACGCTGGCGAACCCGTACAGGGCGTAGCCCGGGTGCGGCGCGAGGGTGTCCAGCCGGGCGAAGTCGAACTCGTGCCGGTGCTCCTCGAACTCCTTGGGCGGGAAGCCGAACAGCCGCTCGAACTCGGCCCGGCCGAGGTCCAGGTTGAGGCGGAAGACGCCGGGGCGGTCGAGCTGTGCGGCCTCGTCGAAGCCGGGCACGTCGTGCTCGACGATGGTGGCGAACGGCTGGCGGCGGTCCGGGCCCACGTGGAAGAACCGGTCGCCCCACGCCGCCTCGGGTGATCCGTTCTCCTCGCTCGCCACCACCTGCTCGACGTCGGGCAGTGCGAGGATCCGATCGGCGAGCACCGCCGCGTCGACACCGGTCGGGATGTGCAGGACCAGGTCGGCGTGGTCGATCGTGGCCTGATCCAGCGGGAAGTAGCGGTAGTCGTGCGTCCGCCGCTCGGCCGGCGCGATGTCGGCCGCCGGCAGGTACCGGGGCAGGCCGGCCTGCTGCTGGAGTCTGCCCTCGTAGGTCGAGGCGGCGGGCGCTCCGATGCCGAGCGCCGGGCTCGCGCCGAGGCTGCCGGCGATCACCGCGTACCGGTCACCCAGCAGCGCCGCGACGATCGCACCGGCGCCGGCCCAGGTCAGCTGCCTGTCGGCGAGCATCATCGTGCTCTGGTGGCGTTGCAGGTGCGCGTTGTGCGCGAAGACCACCGTGGGTCCGCGATGGGCCTCGACGGCCCGGATCGCGAGCAGGTTCTCGGCCATGAGCGCGTCCCGGACCGCGGCCAGGCGGTTGAAACGTTCCTCCTGCGCCACCGGGGTGGCGGCTGCGGCGTGGTAGCGCAGCAACTCCACTGCGGCCGTGGCGTGCACGAACGCCGCCGACCAGCCCTCGGACCTGCCCGGTGCCCGCAGGTACAGCTCGGTCAGCAGGTCGTCGGCGATCACCCGCAGACGCTGCGCGTCCGCCGAACGCCCGACCGACCGGCCCGGCTCCCAGATCGCGGCCGGGTCACTCCACCGCGCCTCGTCCCCGATCAGGTCGTCGATCTCGGCGGACCGGTCCACGCCGAGGAAGTGGCAGACCTGGCGGAGGTGGTGGCGTGGGCTCGGCGCGCTGTCCAGCTCGACCGGGGCGTCGAAGCCGTGGAACGTCAATCGCTCCGCGTCCGGCCGTCCGGCGTTCCACTCCCGCATCCGCAGCAGCAGGTCGCGGTTGGCCGGGTACGCGCCGAACCCGTGGCTGAACCCTTCGGCGAGCGCACGGTCGAGCGTCACGTCGGCGACGCCCCGCACGAACTCGTCGGCGATCAGCCCGGCCGCCCGGTCGCTCTCCAGGGCGATCGAGCGGTAGCCGTGCTCTGCCAGCGACAGGAAGGCCTCGTTGCGCAGCTGCAGGAAGGCGGATTCACCGTGCGTCGGTTCACCGAGCGCGAGAAGGTCCGGGGATGCCGCCAGCAGGTCGAGAAAAGATGCCATTCCATGAACCGTATCGTTGAACCAGCGGTTGAGACCTACGAGCGGCGGAGCGCGGTGACAGCCACAAAACCCTCAAACCCGGGTGTACGCCGACCGGTGGATCTCGCGCGTGCGCACGGCCTCTCCGCGCAGGCCGTGCGCAACTACGAACGCGACGGCGTCCTGCCGCCGGCCCAGCGCACCCCGAACGGCTACCGTCGCTTCACCGAGCTGCACGCCAAGGCCCTGGGCGCCTACCTCGCGTTGATCGTGGGCCACGGCTATCCGGCCAGCGGCGAGATCATGCGGGCCGTCAACCGGGGTGAGATCGACACGGCGCTGCGCGTCGTCGACCAGGGTCATGCGCTGCTCCAGCGCGATCGGGAAACCCTGGACGCGGTCGAGGCGGCGGTGGCGACGCTCACCGGGGCGCCGCCGCAGCCGCAGAGCCGCAGAGCCGTGCCGATCAGCGTGCTGGCCCACCGGCTCGGTGTACGACCGGCCACGCTACGCAAGTGGGAGCGGGCCGGGATTCTGCGGCCGGTGCGTGACCCGGCGACGGGCTACCGCGTCTACTCGGCTGACGACGTCCGCGACGCCGAACTGGCCCACCTGCTGCGCCGGGGCGGGTACCGGCTCGACCACATCGCCGACGTGCTGCGTCGGGTGCGCGACGCGGGCGGCGCGGAACCGCTCGCCGCGTCGCTGGGTCAGTGGCGGCAGCGACTCACCGAGCGGGGCCGGGCCATGCTCACCGCTGCCGCCCGGCTCGCCGACTACCTCGACGCTGCTCAGCCGCCGGAACGCGCCTTGACCAGCGAGGCGAAGACCACCACGTTGTCCGCATAGCCGGTCTCGCCGCCGACCCACTGCCCGCCACAGGTGATCAGTCGCAGGCTCGGGCGGCTGAAGTCCCCGTACACCTCGTCCACCGGCAGCCGGCCCTTGTCGAACTTCTCCACCGAGTTGACCTCGAAGACCGCCACCCGCTGATCGGTGCGGGTGACCTCGATCTCGTCACCGGAGCGCAGCTCGCGGAGTTTGTGGAAGACCGCCGGGCCGCTGGTGGTGTCGACGTGCCCGACGATCACGGCGGGACCGTACTGGCCCGGGGTGGGCCCCTGGTCGTACCACCCGGCCTCCTGGGCGCGGCCCGCGTCCGGCACGGCGATCGTGCCGTCCGGGGCGATGCCCACGGCGTGCACCGGCGCCCGCACGCCGATCTCCTCGATGGCGAGGCTGGTCGGCTGGCTGGCCGGCAGCACCGGGAACTTCTTCGGCGGTGGTCGCAGGCCGGCGCTGAGCCGGTCCGGCAGCAGGCTCATCCCGGTCACCTGCTCGACGCCGAGCATCGCCACGATCAGCACCATCAGCGCGCCGATGGCCAGCACCGGCAACCCGGGGCTCGTAGCGAAACGGTGTCGGGCCGACGGCGGCCCGGCCGGACGCCGTGGCGGCAGCGGGCGGGCGGCCGGATCGATGGTGGCGACACTTGCCGACACGGCCTGCCCGGCGACCCGGCGCAGCCGCCCGGAGACGCGCGCCACCAGCCGGCCGGACGCGCGCAGCGCCGGCCCGGCCCGGAGGCGGGCGCGGCGGTCCCGCCGCGCACGCGCGGATCTGCGGGTCATTGGTGATCCGGCTCAGGAGCCGGCTCCCGATCGACGCCGGCCGCCGGCCATCCCGAGCCCGATCGCGGTGGCCACCAACGCGACGCCGCCGAGCACCAGCAACGAGCCGGTGCCGCGACCGCCGGCCATACCGCCGCCACCGGTCGCCGGCCCCTTGCTGGGCGAGGCCATGTTCAGCACTGTCAGGGTGGTCGACGAGGTCTGGCCGTTTTCGCAGCGCAGGTCGACCGGGTAGTCACCGGCCGGCTTGTCACGCGGAATGGTCACCTGTCCGGTCAGGAAACCCCTGTCCGGTTTGAGCATCACGTTCCCGAACGCGTCGGAGTGCACATTGGACTGGCGGTTGTTGTTGTCGTTGTCGCAGCTTGCCTTGATGCTGACCCGGCTACCGGCCTGGGCGCTGTTCGGTGTCACCTCGACGAAGACGTTCTCGCCGGCCCGAGCCGGTGCGACCGACAACAGGACGAACGCCCCGACCAGCCCCACCAGTGTCAGTAGCGACGAGAGCGCGCGGTTGATCGTGCGGATTCCCTGCATGATTTCCCCCCAACCGGCGACGACCGCCGGAACCCTCCCCTGGGCACGCGCGCTGCTTTCCCGTTGGCGCAGGCGCAAACCCGCAGGCGGGCGGGGTGCGGGGGGTCAGCGGGGGCGGGGTGCGGGGTTCGGGCTGGCAAGGGGGGTCACGGGCTGCCAGTTCAGCGGGGAGGAAAGGACCATCGTGCTCGACGGTTGGCCGTACGGGGCGAGACGGTCGATGACCCCCTCGAACGCGCCGATCGAGCCGGCCGCCACCTTCAGCACGCTGCACGCGTCCCCGGTGATCCGGTGGATCTCCAGGATCTCCGGCCAGCCGGCCACCGCCGGGTCGTGCAGGATGCACCGCGTTCCGTAACAGGACATCCGGATCAACGCGACCACTGTTCGGCCGGCGCGGGTCAGGTCGACATGGGCGTGGTAGCCGGTGATGACCCCGGACTCCTCCAGCCGGCGGACCCGCTCCGCTACCGACGGCGGCGACAGGTGCACCCGCCGGGACAACTCGCTGAAGGAGAGCCGCGCGTCGGCCTGCAACTCGCGCAGCAGCGCCCAGTCCATGTCGTCCACGCTCAGACCTTACTTTCGTGAACCGACTTCGCCTAGTTGCCTTTGGTTTGCCAGGAGAAGGCGGCGAGAGCCGTTGATTCGGCATTCCGCAGGCCGATCCGACCGCGAGATCATGGCGTCGGCTAGTCCGGGGGAGGGAGACGAGATGGTGGATCAGACGGAGCGGCGGGCGACGAACCGCCGTGCCACGGTGCAGCCGGTGACCCCCGGGCAGCGTGCCGCGCAGGCGGAGCGGACCGGTGGCGAGCCGACGTTGGAGTTCGCCGACATGGTGCCGTACGACGCGTACGTGCAGGCCAGCGCCCTGCACAAGATGCAGCACCCGCTCAGCGACGACCCCGGCGAAATGTCCTTCCTGATGGTCAGCCAGATCATGGAGCTGTACTTCGGGCTGACCTGCCACGAGTTGCGGGAGACCCAGCGGCTGATCCGCGCCGACCAGGTCTGGGAGGCGTTGGCCCCGCTGGGCCGAGCCAAGCTGCACCTTGAGGGGCTCAACGCCGCCTGGCAGGGCCTGCGCTGGATGAGCCCGGCCGACTTCAACCGGTTCCGCAACCTGCTCGGCGAAGCCTCCGGCTTCCAGTCGGCGATGTACCGGCAGCTGGAGTTCCTGCTCGGGTTGCGCGACCCGACGCTGATCCGCCCGTTCCGCCGGCAGGCCGAGGTGCACGCCGCGCTGAGCGCCGCACTGGCCACCCCCAGCCTCTGGGACGACGTGCTCGCCCTGCTCGCCCGCCGCGGCTTCGACCTCCCCGCCGACCTGCTCGACCGGGACGTGGCCGTCGAGCACGACCCGCAGCCCTCGGTCGAGGCGGCCTGGGTGCGGATCTACGACGACGCCGGCCCGGACAACCACCTGCGGCTGCTCGGTGAGGCGCTGAGCGCGGTCGCCGAGGAGTTCGGCGACTGGCGCTGGAATCACGTCAAGGCGGTGCAGCGGACAATGGGCGCCAAGGTCGGCAGCGGAGGCTCCGCCGGCCTGGCGTGGTTGCAACGCAGCATGGCCCGGGTGGTCTTCCCGGAGCTGTGGTCGGCCCGCACCGCGATGTGACCGGAGAGCGAGACATGCACACCTCAGAACAAGAAGCGCATCGCCGCGACGAGGCCGACCCCGGCCACCGGCACCTGTTCCACGTGCCGCCGGCCGACGGGGGCGAGCACCCCGAGTCGGCGTACCTGGCCGGCAACTCACTCGGCCTGCAACCTCGGGCCACCCGCGACGAACTCCTGGCCGACCTGGACGCGTGGGGGCGGCTCGGCGTGGAGGGGCACCTGGAGGCGGAGCGCGCCTGGCTGCCGTACCACGAGTTGTTGACCGGGCCGGCCGCCCGACTGGTCGGCGCCCGCCCGGCGGAGGCCGTGGTGATGAACTCGCTCACCGTCAACCTGCACCTGCTGATGGTCAGTTTCTACCGCCCGGCCGGCGCGCGTACCCGCATCGTCATCGAGGACGCGGCCTTCCCCTCGGACAGCTACGCGGTGCGCAGCCAGGCCCGGTTCCACGGCCTGGACCCGGACGACACAGTGGTCCGGTTGCGTCCGCGCGACGGTGAGGACGCCCTGCGCACCGAGGATGTGACCGACTACCTGGCCGCCGAGGGTGACCGGGTGGCGCTGGTGCTGCTCGGCGGCGTCAACTACCTCACCGGCGAGCTGATGGACATCCCGGCGATCACCGCTGCCGGCCGGGCCGCCGGCGCGGTGGTCGGTTGGGACCTGGCCCACGCCGTCGGGAACGTGCCGCTGGCCCTGCACGACTGGGATGTCGACTTCGCCGCGTGGTGCTCCTACAAGTACCTGAACTCCGGCCCGGGTGCCCTGGGCGGTGTCTTCG
Organism: Micromonospora sp. SD19; assembly: GCF_054462275.1. Classification (NCBI taxonomy): domain Bacteria; kingdom Bacillati; phylum Actinomycetota; class Actinomycetes; order Micromonosporales; family Micromonosporaceae; genus Micromonospora; species Micromonospora sp. SD19. Next base: position 38,417 of record NZ_JBTLMN010000008.1, on the reverse strand, counting down.
TGCACGAGCGGCACCTCGGCGACGGCAGCCTGCCCCGTTTCGAGGGGTGGTGGAGCACCGCGGCGGCGACCCGGTTCGAGATGACGCCGGTGTCCCGGCCACCGGCCACTGTGGAGGCCTGGCAGATCTCCAACCCGCCGATCTTCGCGATGGGTCCGGTGCGTACCTCGCTGGAGCTGTTCGACACGGTGGGGATGACCGCGCTACGCGCGCGCAGCCAGCGCCTCACCGGCTGGCTGGAGTCGCTGCTCGACCAGGTGACCGTCGACCGGCCGCTGCGGGTGGTCACCCCGCGCGACCCGGCCCGCCGGGGCTGCCAGCTCTCCGTGCGCATCGGTTCCGGCAGCGCCGCCGAGCTGACCAAACGCCTCCGGTACGAGCACGGGGTCATCGCCGACGCCCGTGAGCCGGACGTCGTCCGGTTCGCCCCGGTGCCGCTGTACTCCACGTACCTGGACTGTTGGCGGGCCGCGTCCGCGCTGGCCGCGACGGTCGGGCGGGTGAACCCATGACCGCGCGGCGCGACGAGATCGCGATCATCGGTGCCGGCCTGGCCGGCTGTCTGGCGGCCTGCTTCCTGGCCCGGCGTGGCTATCCGGTGGCCCTCTACGAGCGTCGCTCCGACCCGCGCGCCGGCGTCGCCGAGCGCGGCCGCTCGATCAACCTGGCGCTCTCCGAGCGCGGCCTTGACGCGTTGCGCCGGATCGGGCTGGCCGAGCAGGTGATGACCGACGCGCTGCCGATGCGCGGCCGGATGATCCACCCGGTCGAGGGTGAGCAGCAGTTCCAGTCGTACAGCGCGGCCGGCGACCGGGCGATCAACTCGATCAGCCGGGGTGCGCTGAACAACGCCCTGCTGGACGAGGCCGCCGCGCTGCCCGGGGTACGGGTCGTCTTCGACCACCGCCTCGTCGGGCTCGACCCGACCGACGGCGCGCTGAGCTTCGAGACCCCGCAGGGCCCGGTCGCGGCGAAGGCGTCGGTCGTGCTGGGTGCCGACGGCGCCGGCTCCGCGGTACGCGGGCAACTGCTGGCGTACGGGCTGCTCGACGAGAGCGTGGACTTCCTCGACTACGGCTACAAGGAGCTGACGATCCCGCCGCTGGGCGGGGACTTCGCCCTGGACCCGGACGCGTTGCACATCTGGCCGCGCGGCACCTCGATGATGATCGCCCTGCCGAACCCGGACCGCTCCTTCACCTGCACGCTGTTCTGGCCCAACGACGGTGCCGGCAGCTTCGCCTCGCTGACCAGCCCGGCGGAGATCGAACGGCACTTCACCGAGCACTATCCGGACGTGGTCCCGCTGGCCCCGAACCTGGTCGACGACTACCAGCACAACCCGGTGGGCGTGCTCGGCACGGTGCGCTGCACCCCCTGGCAGGTCAGCGGCACTGTCGGCCTGCTCGGCGACGCGGCGCACGCCATCGTGCCGTTCTACGGCCAGGGCGCCAACTGCGCGTTCGAGGACGTGGTGGAGCTGGACCGCTGCCTGGACGAGTGCGCCGACGACTGGTTGGCGGCGTTGCCGCTGTTCCAGCGGCGCCGGCAGGAGAACGCCGAGGCCATCGCGACGATGGCGCTCACCAACTTCGTGGAGATGCGGGACAAGGTCGCCTCCCCGGTCTTCCAGGCCCGGAGGCGGGTGGAGCACGCACTGGAACGGGCCCTGCCCGGCCGGTACGTTTCCCAGTACGAGCTGGTGTCGTTCTCCACCACCCCGTACGCCGAGGTGCGCCGCCGGGTGCGCCGACAGCACCGGGTGCTCGGGGCGGTCGTCGGCGGGGCCGCGCTGCTGCTGGTCGGTGCGATCGGTGCGGCACTGAGCCGAGGGAGGCGCGCATGACCGGCACCTGGGATCCGCGACTGATGGCCGGCCACGCGCCGAGTGGCCCGCACCGGTTGCGCAACTTCGTCGCCGGTGAGTTCGTCGACGGCGCGACGACGTTCGCCAAGGCCAGCCCGGTCACCGGGGAGCAGGTCTTCGAGGTCGACGAGGCATCGGAGTCCACCGTGGACGACGCGGTGGCCGCCGCTCGGGCCGCGCTGCGCGGGCCGTGGGGTCGGATGGGGGAGCGGGAGCGCGCCGAGGTGCTGCGCCGCGTCGCCGACGAGTTGGAGCGCCGCTTCGACGACCTGGTCACCGCCGAGGTCGCCGACACCGGCAAGTCCATCGCCCAGGCCCGTACGTTGGACATTCCGCGCGGTGCGGCGAACTTCCGGGCGTTCGCGGAGATCGTGGCGACCGCACCCACCGAGTCGTTCACCACTGTCACCCCGACCGGCGGCCGGGCGCTCAACTACGCGCTGCGCAAGCCGGTCGGTGTGGTAGCTGTCATCGTGCCGTGGAACCTGCCGCTGCTGCTGCTCACCTGGAAGGTGGCTCCGGCGCTGGCCTGCGGCAACGCGGTGGTGGTCAAGCCCAGCGAGGAGACTCCCGCCTCGGCGACGCTGCTCGCCGAGGTGATGGCGGCGGCCGGGGTGCCGGCCGGGGTGTTCAACCTGGTGCACGGCTTCGGGCCGGGTTCGGCCGGTGAACATCTCACCCGCCACCCGGGGGTCGACGCGATCACCTTCACCGGCGAGTCGGCCACCGGCGGCGCGATCATGCGGGCCGCCGCCGACGGGGTGAAGGCGGTCAGCTTCGAGTTGGGCGGCAAGAACGCCGGCCTGGTCTTCGCCGACGCCGACCTGGACGCCGCGGTCGCCGGCTCGGTGCGGTCCAGCTTCACCAACGGCGGGCAGGTGTGCCTCTGCACCGAACGCATCTACGTGCAGCGCCCGGTCTTCGAGGAGTTCACCGCCCGGCTGGCCAAGCGGGCCGGTGAGCTGGCGTACGGCTGGCCGACCGACGAGGCCACCGCCACCATGCCGCTGATCTCCCACCAGCACCGCGCGAAGGTGCTCGGCGCGTACGAGCTGGCCCGCGCCGAGGGCGCCGAGGTGCTCACCGGCGGCGGCACGCCCACCTTCGGCGACGCCCGCGACGGCGGGTCGTACGTGCAGCCGACGGTGCTCACCGGGCTCGCCCCGGACGCCCGTACCAACCGGGAGGAGATCTTCGGCCCGGTGGTGCACGTGGCGCCGTTCGACACCGAGGACGAGGCGTACGCCCTCGCCAACGGCACCGAGTACGGTCTGGCGGCGACCGTGTGGACCCGGGACGTGGGCGTGGCGCACCGGGCCGGCGCCCGGCTCGACGCCGGCATCGTCTGGGTGAACACCTGGTTCCTGCGGGATCTGCGCACCCCGTTCGGTGGGGTGAAGGCGTCCGGGATCGGTCGTGAGGGCGGCGTGCACTCGCTGAACTTCTACTCCGAACTCACCAACGTCTGCGTGGACCTGTCGTGAGCCGTACCGAGGGAGCGGGCATGGAAGCTGACATCGAGGCCGCCAACCGGGAGTTGGCCGACGCCCGCAGCACCGGCAAGCCGTGCGCGCCGTTGCGGGGCCGGCTGCTGCCGGAGGGCGACGTGGAGTCCGCGTACCGGGTGCAGCAGCTCCAGGCGCGGGCCTGGCAGGGTCGCGGCGAACGCCGGGTCGGCGCGAAGATCGGGTTGACCTCCCGGGCGGTGCAGGAGACCTTCGGGGTGTTCCAGCCGGACTTCGGCATGCTGACCGACGCGATGGCGGTCGGCGACGGGGTCGAGGTGCCCATCGACCGGCTACTCCAGCCCCGCGTCGAGGCGGAGATCGCCTTCGTGCTCGACAAGGATCTCCCGAACCCGCAGCTCACCACAGTCGACCTGATCCGCGCGGTCGACCACGTGCTGCCGGCGATCGAGATCGTCGACTCGCGGATCGCCGCCTGGGACATCTCCATCGTGGACACCGTCGCCGACAACGCCTCCAGCGGGCTCTTCGTGCTCGGCACCACGCCGCGCCGGCTCGCCGACGTCGACCTGCGGCTGTGCGGAATGGTGCTGGAGCACGCCGGTGAGCCGGTCTCCGTCGGTGCGGGCGCGGCCTGCCTGGGCAACCCACTGCACGCCCTGCAGTGGCTGGCCGGCACCCTCGCCCGGGCCGGCGACCCGCTGCGCGCCGGTGACGTGGTGCTCTCCGGGGCGCTCGGTCCGATGGTGCCGGTCACCCCGGGCGCCGCGTACGAGGCCCGCATCTCCGGGCTCGGCTCGGTGCGTACCTCTTTCAGCAGGGAGGGTTCGGCATGAGCGTCGGTGTGGCGGTGCTCGGTTCCGGCAACATCGGCACCGACCTGATGATCAAAGTGTTGCGATTGAGCGACAGTCTGCGGATGGTGGCGATGGCCGGCATCGACCCGGCCTCCGATGGTCTGGCGCGGGCCCGCCGGCTCGGCGTGGCCACCACCGCCGACGGTGTGGACGGGCTGGTCGCGATGCCCGAGTTCGCCGACGTCGAGCTGGTCTTCGACGCCACCTCGGCGGGCGCGCACCGACGTCACGACGAGGTGCTGCGCGCGCACGGCCGCACTGTGGTCGACCTGACCCCAGCCGCGCTCGGCCCGTACGTGGTGCCGCCGGTCAACCTCGACGAGCACCTGCACGAGCCAAACGTCAACATGGTGACCTGCGGCGGACAGGCGACGGTGCCGATCGTGGCCGCCGTGCGTCGGGTCACGCCGGTGGCGTACGGCGAGATCGTCGCGTCGATCGCGTCGAAGTCCGCGGGGCCGGGCACCCGCGCCAACATCGACGAGTTCACCGAGACCACGGCCCGGGCCATCGAGGTGGTCGGCGGGGCCGAACGGGGCAAGGCGATCATCGTGCTGAACCCGGCGGACCCGCCGCTGCTGATGCGGGACACCGTCTACTGCCTCTGCCCGGACGCCGACGCCGACACCGGTGCCATCGCGGCCTCGGTGGCGGACATGGTGGCGACGGTGCAGGAGTACGTGCCCGGTTACCGGCTCAAGCAGGACGTGCAGTTCGACCGGGTCGAGACGTACGTGCCGACGCTCGGGCGGCAGATCACCGCGTTGCAGGTGTCGGTCTTCCTGGAGGTCTCCGGTGCCGGGCACTACCTGCCCGCGTACGCCGGCAACCTGGACATCATGACCTCCGCCGCGCTGCGTACGGCGGAGCGGCTGGTCGCCCTGCGGTCGACGGGAGCGGTGGCATGACCGACCTGTACATCCAGGACGTGACGCTGCGCGACGGCATGCACGCCATCGCCCACCGGTACACGGTCGACCAGGTACGGACGATCGCCGCCGCGCTGGACGCCGCCGGGGTGGCCGCCATCGAGGTGGCGCACGGTGACGGGCTCGCCGGTTCCAGCGTCAACTACGGTCACGGCGCGGCCAGCGACGCCGAGTGGATCTCCGCAGCCGCCGAGGTGCTGACCACCGCGAAACTGACCACCCTGCTGCTGCCGGGCATCGGCACCATCGCCGACCTGAAGGCGGCGAAGGCGCTCGGGGTAACCAGCGTGCGGGTCGCCACCCACTGCACCGAGGCGGACATCTCCGCCCAGCACATCTCCTGGGCCCGCGAGAACGGCATGGACGTGGCCGGGTTCCTGATGATGTCGCACATGAACGACGCGGCCGGGCTGGCCGGTCAGGCCAAGCTGATGGAGTCGTACGGCGCGCACTGCGTCTACGTCACCGACTCCGGCGGGCGGCTGCTGATGTCCGACGTGGCGCAGCGAGTCGACGCGTACCGGCAGGTCCTCGCCCCGGACACGCAGATCGGCATCCACGCCCACCACAACCTGTCGCTCGGGGTGGCCAACAGCGTGCTCGCCGTCGAGCACGGGCGGGTCACCGGGTCCGCGCCGGTCGGCCCCGACGCGGCGCACGGCCGGACCGTCCGGGTCGACGCCTCGCTCGCCGGCATGGGCGCGGGCGCCGGAAACGCCCCGCTGGAGGTCTTCGTCGCGGTCGCCGAGCTGCACGGCTGGAAGCACGGCTGCGACGTGTTCGCGCTGATGGACGCGGCCGACGACATCGTCCGCCCGCTGCAGGACCGGCCGGTCCAGGTGGACCGGGAAACGCTCTCCCTGGGGTACGCGGGGGTCTACTCCAGCTTTTTGCGGCACGCCGAACGGGCGTCGGCGAAGTACGGCGTGGACGTCCGGTCGATCCTGGTCGAACTGGGCCGCCGCCGGATGGTCGGCGGCCAGGAGGACATGATCGTCGACGTCGCACTCGACCTGGCCGGCAACGAGCCGGCGGTGAGTGAGCCGGGTTTGCGAGCCCCGCAGCCGCGAACGGAAGGTGGCGCAGCATGATCGGACCGGACATCGCCGGGATCGCCGAGAAGTTGGGTACGGCGGCCGACACGGCCACCCCGATCCCGCAGCTCGCCGCCGAGACCGGCCTCGACGTGGACACCGCGTACGCCGTGCAGGCCGCGCTGCTGCACCGCCGGCTGAACGCCGGTGAACGGTTGGTCGGGTTGAAGATGGGGCTGACCAGCAGGGCGAAGATGGCCCAGGTCGGTGTGGACGAGGTGATCTGGGGGCGGCTCACCAACGCGATGCGGGTGCCCGACGGCGGCGCCGTGGACCCGGCCGCGTACATCCATCCCCGCGTCGAGCCGGAGGTGGCGTTCCTGCTGGACCGGCTGCCCGAGCCGGGCGAACCGGTCGGCGACTTCACCACGGCGGTCCGCGCTGTCGCCCCGGCCATCGAGTTGATCGACTCCCGGTACGCGGACTTCCGCTTCTCCCTGCCGGACGTGATCGCTGACAACACCTCTGCCGCCGCCTTCGTGATCGGGCCGTGGTCGCCGGTGCCGGCGGGGCTGGACAACCTCGGCGTGCTGCTGGAGGTCGACGGGCGGGTGGCGCAGGTCGGCTCGACGGCGGCGATCCTCGGTGACCCGCGTCGGGCGCTCGACGAGGGCATCCGGCTGGCGGGCGGGCACGGGGTGCGGCTGGAGTCGGGGTGGGTCTTCCTGGCCGGTGCCGCGACCGCCGCGGTGCCGTTGCGTCCCGGTGCCCATGTCCGCGCGGTCGTCGAGAAGCTCGGCACGGCGTCGCTCCGGGCGTCGTCGTGACCGCCCGGGTCGTCGCCGGGAAGGCCGTTCCTCGGGGGGCGTTTCCGCATGTCAAGGTGGCGGGTGGGTTCGTCTTCGTCTCCGGTACGTCGTCCCGGCGGCCGGACAACAGCTTCGCGGGCGTCGAGGTGGACGAGTTCGGCACCACGAACCTCGACATCCGGGTGCAGACGCGGGCCGTGATCGAGAACATCGGCGATCTGCTGCGCTCGGTCGGCGCGGACCTCACCGACCTCGTCCAGGTGACGACGTACCTGGTCAACATGAATGACTTCGGTGGTTACAACGAGGTGTGGGCGGAGTTCTTCGACGCCTCCGGACCGACCCGTACCACGGTGGCGGTGCACCAGCTGCCGCACCCGCACCTGCTGATCGAAATCCAGGCCGTGGCCCTTCTTCCCTCGGGAGGTCAGTCGTGAGTGAGATCGCCGAGCCGTTCAGCTTTCCGGGCTGGATCGCCGACAACCAGCACCTGTTGAAGCCCCCGGTGGGCAACAAGGAGATGTTCCCCGGCGGGGACGACTTCATCGTGATGGTGGTGGGCGGGCCGAATCAGCGCACCGACTTCCACGTGGACCCGTACGAGGAGTTCTTCTACCAGGTCAAGGGCAACATGCACATCAACCTGGTCACTCCCGAGGGGCCGCGTACGGTGCACGTGCGCGAGGGTCAGATGTGGATGCTGCCGCGCAACACCCCGCACTCCCCGCAGCGGCCCGAGGCCGGCTCGATCGGCGTGGTCGTCGAGCGGGTCCGCGAGGAGGGCACGCTGGAGACATTCCAGTGGTACTGCCCCGAGTGCGGGCACAAGGTGCACGAGGTGGAGTTGCAGGTCCGCGACATCGCCGCCGACCTGCCGCCGGTGTTCCAGGCGTTCTACGCCGACGAGGCGGCGCGCACCTGCGCCAACTGCGGCACCCTGCACCCGGGTAAGGGCTGATGCCCGCAGCCGTTGTCGACGTGCACACGCACGTCGTACCGAAGGGGTGGCCGGACCTCGGCGCGGCGTGCGGCGGGTCCGGCTGGCCGTGGTTGCGGGTGGACTCCGAGCGCGCCGCCATGATCATGGTGGGGGAGACGGAGTTCCGCCCGGTCGGCGCGGAGTGCTGGGACGCCTCGACGCGACTGGCCGACATGGACGCCGACGGGGTGGCCGTGCAGGTGGTCTCGCCGACCCCGGTCTTCTTCAGTTACGACCGCCCGGCCGACCAGGCGGTCAAGGTCGCCCGGATCTTCAACGACCTGACCCTGGAGGTCACCGCGGCCGGCGGTGACCGGCTGGTGCCGTTCTGCCAGGTGCCGTTGCAGGACCCGGACGCCGCCTGCGCCGAGCTGGACCGCAGCCTCGCCGCCGGGCACGTGGGCGTGGAGATCGGCAACCACGTGGGCGACCGCGACCTGGACGACGCCGGTGTGGTCACCTTCCTGCAGCACTGCGCCGAGGTGGGCGCACCCGTCTTCGTCCACCCGTGGGACATGCCGGGCGGACCGCGACTGGACCGCTGGATGGCCCGGTGGCTCACCGGGATGCCCGCCGAGACGCACCTGTCGGTGCTGGCGATGATCCTCGGCGGGGTCTTCGACCGGGTGCCGCAGACGCTGCGGATCTGCTTCGCGCACGGTGGTGGCAGCTTCCCGTTCTGGCTGGGTCGCGCCGACAACGCCTGGCACCGCCGCGGCGACCTGGTCCGGGGCGCGTCCGCCGCCCCGCCCAGCAGTTACGTCGACCGGTTCAGCGTCGACTCGGTGGTCTTCACGCCGCCCGCGCTGCGGCTGTTGGTGGACACCATGGGGGAGGACCGGGTGCTGATCGGCAGCGACTACCCGTACCCGCTTGGCGAACGGCCGGCCGGCGCTGTTGTCGACGCGGCCGACTTCCTCACCGACGCCCAGCGCGACAAGCTCCGATCCGCCAACGCCCTGCGTTTCCTGCACAGCTGACCAACCCGGGCCGTCCGGTTGGTCCGATTAGGGACGGCAGCGCGTGTCGGCTGCGCGAAGGGCCGACGGGCGGCAGGATGGCGGGATGGCCGAACCGCACGACCTGACCGCGTTGGAGCAGGCCGCCGCCATCGCGCGCGGCGAGCTGTCCAGCGTCGACCTGGTCGAGCACTGCCTGAGCCGGGTGGCGGCGCTCGGCGACACGGTGGGCGCGTTCGTCACCGTCACCCCGGATCTCGCCCGGCAGGCCGCACGGGCCGCCGACGCGGTGCCGACCGGGGAGCGCGGCCCGCTGCACGGCGTACCGACCGCGATCAAGGACCTCACCCTCACCGCCGGGGTGCGCACCACCTTCGGCTCGGCGGCGTTCGCCGATTTCGTCCCGCCGGTCGATGCCGACGTGGTCCGGTTCATCAAGGCCGCCGGTCTGGTCAGCCTGGGCAAGACGACCACCTCCGAGCTGGGCTGTTCGCTCTACTCGGAGGGCCGGGTCGCGCCACCGGCCCGCAACCCGTGGCAGCTGGCGTACACCGCGGGTGGGTCCAGTGGCGGCGCGGCGGCGCGGCGGCGGCGGTCGCGGCCGGGCTGGTCCCGGTCGCCCAGGGGTCCGACGGCGGCGGGTCGCTACGCATCCCGGCGTCGCTCTGCGGCCTGGTCGGCTACAAGCCCAGTCGGGGCCTCGTCTCCGGCGGGCCGGTCGGCTCCGGCGCGTTCGGCCTGCCCATCAGCGGTCCGCTCGGGCGGACGGTCACCGACGTCGCCGCGCTGCTCGACGTCATGGCCGTCCCGGTCCCCGGCGAGCCCTACCTGCCGCCGGTCGCGCCGCCCGGCGGCTACCTGGCCGTCGCGCGCCGGGCCGAGCCCGGCCCGCTGCGGATCGGCCGGTTCACCACGCCGATGCTCGCCGACGAGCCGGTGCACCCCGACTGCGTGGCCGCCGTGGACCGGGCCACCGCGTTGCTCACGGCGGCCGGCCACGAGGTGGTCGAGGTGCCGCCGCCGCTCGGGCCGGCGGCGTGGCCGCTGTTCGAGATCCTCTGGTACGTGCTGGCGCTCGCCCCGGTGCCGCCGCAGCGGGAGGCGGAGCTGCTGCCGTTGACCCGGCTGCTGCGGGCCCGGGGCGCCGAGCTCTCCGCCGGCACCCTGGCCGCCACCCTCGGGGAGTTGCAGGCGCAGGTCCGCCTGGGCACCCGTCGCACCGCTGGCTGCGACCTGCTCCTCTGCCCCACCCTGGCCACCCCGCAGGCGCCGGTCGGCTGGTTCAGCGCCGACGCGGACCCGGCCGCCGACTTCGACCGGCAACGCCGGTTCTCGCCCTACTGCGCCATCTTCAACGTCACCGGCGATCCCTCCGTCTCCCTGCCGCTGGGCAGCACCACCGACGGACTGCCCGTCGGGGTGCTGCTCACCGGCCGGTACGGCGACGACGCGCGGCTTATCGCTACCGCTGCGCAACTGGAGAACTCCAGTGACGGATGGGATCGGCACCCCGCAATCTGGCGGGCCGTCGACTCCGCTAACGTGAATGGCGACGGAGTCGGGCGGTCGGCAGCGTGATCGTCCATCCGACCCGGTTTTTCAAGGTCGTCCTTCTTCCGCCTGGGGGCGTTGGGATTGTCTGTTACCGAGACGTTGCTGGTCTTCGTCGGCATCCCGTTGGCAGCGGTGCTGGTCATCGCCGGCCTGTCGTACGCCGGTAGCCGTGGGGGTGCCACCGGCGGTGGCGGTCACGCCAAGCGCTACCGGCCGGGCCGGCCCTTCGACTTCACTCCGGTCTGGTTCCTGGGCCGCCCGGAGCAGCTGGCCGACTCGGCCGGCACCGCGCTGACGGCGGGGGCGCAGGCGCCCGCGCTGACCAGCCACAAGCTTGAGCAGGCCAGCGTCGAGGCGCCGGCCGGTGGAACCGGAGGCGCAAGTGACCGTTGGTGAGAAGCAGGCCGGGTCGGAAAATCCGCCCGAGGTGCTGGACGGGCCGTTCTCGACCCGCCAGTTGCTGCGCATCGACGAGGCGTTGCGCCTGGCCGACAAGGGCACCGGCCTGGTGTTCTCGGTCTTCGTCGGCGGTCTCGACGAGCCGATCCGCGAGCACGCCCAGCGGCTGCACCGTCAGCTCGCCGAGCCCGACAAGTCGGTGCTGATCGCCGTGTCGCCCAACCAGCGGCAGTTGGAGATCGTCACCGGGCGATACGCCCGCAAGCGCATCCCCGACACGTACGCCAAGCTGGCCGCGCTCTCCATGGTCGGCGCGTTCAGCGGCGGCGACCTGGCCGGCGGCATCATCAACGGCCTCGACCAGCTCGCCAGCCACGCCGGCAAGGGCTGAGCTACACAGACGACGAAGCCCGGCCCCGCGTGCAGCGGGCCGGGCTTCGGTCTGTCCGGGTGTTTGTCTCAGCGCGGCCAGGCAGACGGGTCCAGCTTCATCGGCCACGGCTCGTCCACGTTCACTGGGTCGTCCGGACCCAGGGTGCCCAACAGCTCATAGTGCTCGCCCTCGCCGAGCCGGTAGCGGTAGACCACCGGGCCGAAGTTGCCCCGTTCCACCCGCCAGTAGTGTGCGATACCAGCCTCGGCGTAGAGGGCGGGCTTGGTGAACCGATCGTGGCGACGACTTCCTGTCGACTCGACTTCCAGGACGAGACCGATGTCCGCCGGCTCGGCCCACATCCGCTCGCGCGGTGCGTCTGGCCGCAACACCGTCAGGTCAGGGAGGAGATTGCCGCCCGGGACCCGTACCCCGATCTCCCGGATCACCCGCCAACCTGTGGGCGCGGCCAGGCGGATCGCCATCCGGATGTCGTCCGCCAGCTCATGGTGCTCGGGACCGGCTGGAGGTGTCACGTGCAGGCTCCCGTCGATGATCTCGTAGCGGTTCCCGTCCTCAGGCAGGTGGAACAGGTCCTGCTCACGCCACGCGCGCGCAGGGGGTCGCCACTCGTAGGTCGGCTGTGCCATCGCGTTCACCTCCTCTCGCAACCATAATGGCCCGGGCCGGCGTCGGTTCGCACCCACGTCGGCCCGGGCCACGTACTCGATGCTCAGCCGCTCTGCGCGTCCTTCGCGCGGGCCTTCAACGCCCGCACCACACCGTCGCGACCCTCGGCCACCAGCCGACGCAGCGGGGCGGGGTGCCCGTCGCCGGCCAGCCACGCGTCGGTGGCCGCCACCGTGTCGTCCGCCACCAGGTAGGTGGGGTACGCCAGCTGGGCGAACTCCTGCGCCGGCTCGCTGTCCCGGGTGGCCCACACCTGCCCGACCGCCGCGAAGTACCGCTCGCGGTACGGGGTGACCAGCTCCACCTGCGTCGGGTGGGCGAAGCCCTGCAACAGCGCCCGGTGCCGCCAGTTGGGCAGCGCGTCCGGGCCGGTGAGCAGGGCCCACACGGCGGCCTTGTTCTCCGCCGTCGGGATCAACGCGTGCGCGTACGCGGCCTCCCGCTCACCACTGGCCGTACGGTCGCCGCTCAGCTCCGCCTCGATCTCGGCGGCGCCGGCGGCACCGTTGGCCACCAGCGCGGCGAGGACCGACCAGCGCAGCTCGGTGTCGACGGTCAGCCCGGCCGGCACGCCGGTGCCGTCCAACCAACCCCGCAGCGTCGCCAGGTCCTCCTCGGAGCGGACCGCCGAGGTGAACGCGCGGGCCCAGGCCAACTGGAACCCGCTGCCGGGCTCGGCGGCGGCGAGCGCGTCGCGGGCGGTACGGGCCAGGTCGGCCCAGCCGGTGGGCGCCCAGGCCGGGTCGGCGTACAGGGTGAGCGCGGTGGTCGCCTGCCGCAGGGTGGCGGTGACCAGGTTGATGTCGGTCTCCGCGGGCAGCCCGCTCAGCGTCAGCGCCACGTAGTCGCGGGCGGACAGTTCGGCGTCGCGGATCATGTCCCACGCGGCGGTCCAGCAGAGCGCGCGGGCCAGCGACGAGTCGAAGCCACCGATGTGCTGCACCACTGTTGCCATCGAACGCTCGTCGAGGCGCAGCTTGGTGTAGCTGAGGTCGTCGTCGTTCAGCAGCAGCACGTCGGCCGCCCGGACACCGCGCAGCGGGGCGAGATCCGTGTGTTCGCCGGTCACGTCCACCTCGTAGCGCTCCCGACGGACCAGCCGTCCGTCGGTCAGGTCGTACAGGCCCACGCCGATCCGGTGCGTACGCAGCGTCGGGTACGCCGCCGGCGCCTCCTGTCGCACCAGCACCTGCTCGTACGTGCCGTCCGCCCCGATGGTCACCTCCGGCCGCAGCGTGTTGACCTGCGCGGTCTCCAACCACTGCGCGGCGAACTTGCGCAGCTCCCGACCGGATGCGGCCTCCAGCTCGGTGAGCAGGTCGTCGAAGGTGGCGTTGCCCCAGGCGTGCTTGCCGAAGTAGGCCCGCAGCCCGGCCACGAACGGCTCCTCACCCACGTAGGCGACGAGCTGCTTGAGCACGCTCGCGCCCTTGGCGTAGGTGATGCCGTCGAAGTTGACCTCCACGGCCTCCATGTCCGGCATCTCGGTGTAGACCGGGTGGGTGGAGGAGAGCTGGTCCTGCCGGTAGCCCCAGTTCTTCCGGATGGACAGGAAGGTCGTCCACGCCTCGGTGAACCGGGTCGCGTTGGTGTTGCACCAGTGGCTGGCCCACTCGGCGAACGACTCGTTGAGCCACAGGTCGTTCCACCAGCGCATGGTGACCAGGTCACCGAACCACATGTGGGCCAGTTCGTGCAGGATCGTGTTGGCCCGCTGCTCGTACTCGAAGTCGGTGACCTGCGAGCGGAACAGGTAGTGCGACTCGGCGTGCGTCACGCAGCCGAAGTTCTCCATCGCGCCGGCGTTGAAGTCGGGCACCCAGAGCTGGTCGTACTTCGGCAGCGGGTAGCGCACCCCGAACTTCTCGTGGAAGAAGTCGAAGCCCTGCTTGGTGATCAGGAACAGGTCGTCGGAGTCCAGGTACCGCGCCATCGACGCCCGGCAGAACACCCCCAGGTCGATGCCGTCGTGGGCGTCGCGCACCTCGTGGTACGGCCCGGCGCACATCGCCGTGATGTAGGTGCTCATCCGGGGCGACTCGGCGAAGTGCAGCGTCTTGAGCGCCTCACCCGCCGGCTCCTCGCGCTGCACCGGCATGTTGGACACCGCCCGCCAGTGCGCCGGCACGGTGACGTGCCAGGTGTAGACGCTCTTCAGGTCGGGCTGGTCGAAGCAGGCGTACACCCGCTGCGCGTCGGCCGTCTCGAACTGGCTGTACAGGTACGTCTCCCCGTCCACCGGGTCGACCGTCCGGTGCAGGCCCTGACCGCTGTTGGAGTAACCGAAGTCGGCCTCGACCACCAGGACGTTGTCGCTGTCCAAACCGGACAGTGTCAGGCCCTTCTCGGCGGACCAGTCGGAGAGGTCGACGGGCGTGCCGTTCAGCGTCGCGGACCGCACCGACTCGGCGGCCAACTCGATGAACGTGCTCGCCCCCGGTTCGGAGCAGCGGAACCGAACCTCGGTCGTCGAGGAGAACGTGCGACCGTCGGCCGCCAGCACGGCGGTGGACAGGTCCAGACTGATGTCGTACCCCGTCACGTTGAGCAGGCGTGCCCGCTCGGTCGCCTCGACCTGCGTCAGGTTGCGCACTCCCGGCACTGTTCGTCTCCATCCCACGTGTCGCCGTACGCCCGGCGGCGCCCGTTCGCCTACCGCTCGTGACGGCCGGCCCGATTCGAGTCTTCCATGTACGGGCAGCCCGCGGTGGCCGAGGTCACGCTCTCATTCGGGTGCCGGTCGATGTGCTGCGGGGTGAAGATTCTTCTGAGACGCCGACTACCGGCGCCACCCGTTGTGAAGGGATCTCACCGTGACCGAACGTGTCACCGCCGACATGTGGTTCGACCCGGCCTGCCCGTGGGCATGGATCACCTCACGCTGGCTGCTCGAGGTCGAGCAGGTCCGGGATGTGGATATCCGGTTCCACGTGATGAGCCTCGCCGTGCTCAACGACGGCCGCGAGGAACTGCCCGAGGAGTACAAGGAGTTCCTGAAGACGGCGTGGGGCCCGGTGCGGGTCTGCATCGCCGCCGAGCAGCGCCACGGCAACGAGGTGCTGCGCCCGCTCTACACCGCGCTCGGCACCCGGATCCACCTGCAGAAGCAGGAGCGGAACACCGAGCTGTACGTGGCCGCGCTCACCGACGCCGGCCTGGACCCGGCGCTGGCCGCGGCCGCCGACAGCACCGACTACGACGAGGCACTGCGGGCCAGCCACGAGGCGGGCATGCGCCCGGTCGGACAGGACGTGGGCACTCCGGTCGTGCACGCGCCCGGCCCGGACGGCGCTCCTGTCGCGTTCTTCGGCCCGGTGATCACCCCGGCTCCGAAGGGGGAGGCCGCCGGCCGGCTCTGGGACGGCGTGCTGCTGGTCGCCGGCACCCCGGGCTTCTACGAGCTCAAGCGCACCCGGGAGCAGGACCCGATCTTCGACTGAGCGACGGCCACCGCGCCCCCGTCCGTGCCGCGTCAGCTGCGTGGACGGGGGCGTTTCGGGTCGGGTGCCGAGGTCGGCGGGCGGTCGTGGCGTCACCGGGAGGCGGGCGGCGTCGTTTCCCTCGGTGTCCGCCGCAGCGACCCGTAGGGCCGCACGCCGCAGCTCGTGGAGGCATTCCCGATGGCCAAGCACCGCGCGTCCGGTGACGAACAGTCGACCCGGCAGGGGGTGATCGAACCTCCCGGCGCGGACTACTGGTCCGTCGACGACTCCCGCTGGCCGACGGTCCGCCCGGATCTTCCCGCCCATCTGGTGGATCTGCTCGCGCCGCCCATCGTGGTGGGCGTGGCGCGGGTACCGGTGACGTCCCGGCTCACCCCGCCCGCCGTGGTCGACCCGCTCCCGTCGCCCGCCGACGCCGTGCCGGCGGACGTGCCGGCGCTGGTGCCGTCGGGGGCGGCGCCGGCCGAACCCGCGCCCCCGCCGCCGGCTCCGCCGCGTCCGGTGCCGACGCCGCCGCTGAACCCGAGGCCCGTTCCGACGCCGCCCCCGGACCGTCCCGTGCCGGGGCCGCCCACGTCGCCCCGCCGCTCCGTGAACACCGGGCCGATCGGGAGCGGTCGACGCGGCAACGGTGGGCCGGTGAGCGCGGGTCGACACCGCCGGGGCACGTCCGACCGCGCCGGCTGACCGACCGGGCGCTTTCATCTGGTGGACGCCCTGCGGGTCCCCGTCGGCGGCGACACCGTCGCCGGTAGCGTCAGTGGGTATGACGGTCGTGCATCCGATCACCCGGGCCTGGGTCACCACTGGCGGCACCGGCGCGCAGAACTACGACGAGTTCGCCGACGACGCGGAGATCACCGCGATCATCGAGTCGAACCCGCACAGTGCTCTCGGCATCGAGATGCCGCATCGCGCCCCGCAGAGCCTGGGCAAGTCGTTCCTCGACGCGCTGCCGGACGCGGTGTCCCGCCTCGCCGAAGCCAAGGCCGACGGCAGTTACACCCCCGCCGAGCAGGTGGTGGTGCTCTACCGGATCAGCGCACCCGGCGAGGAGCCGGCGTACGGGATGTTCGCGATGGTGGACACCGACCAGATCTCCACCCGGGCGGACGAGCCGGGCCTGGTCATCCGCAACGAGGACGTCTTCATCGCCAAGGTCCGCGAGCGGGTGGCGCTGGCCGACGCGCTGGGCCACCTGCTCTCACCCGTACTCCTGCTGCAGACCGGGCGTGGCGATGAGCTGCACGCGGCGCTCGCGGCGGCGACCGACGCGGCCGGTGCGCCCGCCGCGACGGACACCGACCAGGCGGGGCGCACGCACGCGATCTGGCTGCTCGGCCCCGGCCCGGAGCAGACCACGTTGACAGCGCTCGCCGGTGGCGGCGACCTGGTCGTCGCGGACGGCAACCACCGCAGCCTGGCCGCCCAGACCGGAGGGCTGCCGCGCTTCCTGGCCGTGGTCACCACTCCCGCGTCGGTGGCCATCCAGCCGTACAACCGGCTGGTCAGCGAGCTGACCACCACCCCCGCCGAGCTGCTCGACCGGCTGCGGGCCGCGGGCGCCGAGGTCGAGCCGATCGACGGCCCGGTCGAGGTCCCGGCGACCGGCGGCACCGTGCACCTCCGCCTCGACAGCCAGGGGTACGCGGTGCGCCTGCCCGCCACGGCCTCCGCCCGCCTGGAGAACCTGGACCACGCCCTGGTCGAGCGTCTGGTGCTGCGCGACGCGCTCGGTCTGGACCCGGGCGACAAGCGGATCACCTACGTTGGCGGTGACTACCCGGCGAGCTGGCTCACCGGTGAGGTGGACGCCGGGCGGGCCGAGTTGGCCATCCTGATCGCCCCGGTGACCGTGGCGGATTTCGTCGCCGTCAACCTGGCCAGGGAGAAGATGCCCCGCAAGAGCACCTGGTTCACCCCGAAGGCGCGCGGCGGTCTGGTCGTCGCCGAGCTGCCGCGATGAGTGCCGTCCGCACGACCGTGTGACGAACCCGCGCCCGGGGACGCCCCTGTGACGTCCCCGGGCGCGGCCTGACAGACTTCCCGGTATGCGCGTCTACCTGGGATCCGATCACGCCGGTTTCGAGTTGAAGGTGCACCTGGCCAACCACCTGGCCATGCAGGGGTACGACGTGGTCGACGTCGGCCCGCACGCCTACGACCCGGACGACGACTACCCCACGTTCTGCCTGCACACCGGCGACCAGGTGGTGGCCGACGAGACGGGCCTCGGAGTGGTCATCGGTGGCTCCGGCAACGGTGAGCAGATCGCCGCGAACAAGATCGCCGGCGTCCGCGCCGCGCTGGCCTGGAGCGTCGAGACCGCTCAGCTGGCCCGCCAGCACAACGACGCGAACGTGGTCGCCGTCGGTGCCCGCCAGCACACGCTGGACGAGGCGACCGCCATCGTCGAGGCGTTCCTGAACACGCCGTTCTCCGGCAACGAGCGGCACGCTCGCCGGATCGCCCAGGTGGCCGAGTACGAGCAGACCCGCAAGCTGCCCGACCTGCCCTGACGGGCGGCGCTCAGCGCGGCGAGCGGGGCAGCTCCTCGCGGGGCACCCAGTTGCGGCGGACCACCACCACGCGGGCCTCCGCCTCGGCCAGGTCGTCGTCGTTGGGGCGGGCCGCATCCCGGGCCCGTAGCGCGGCGCTCAGCCCCACCTGGGACGAGCCGGAACCGACCAGCCCGCGCAGCCCCCGCTCGCCGTCGCGCTCGTCGCCGCCCGCGCCCCTGCGTCGTGCGGGCGGGTCGTCACCGTCGTGCACGCCCGCGGTGCTGGCGGCCGGGCCGTCGGCACCGGGTCGGGCCGTCTCGGAGTCGGCGGGGTGGCGCAGCCGTCGCCGTCGTCGGTCGCTGTCACCCATCAGCCGACCGTACCCTGCCCGGTGTGATCCGGCACCGTCGTGGGCTGCGCGTCCCGGCCGGGGTCGGCGACCGATTTGCCGGCTGGCTACCCTCGAATCCAGGCGGTGTCGTTGCCGTCGGTCAGGGGGAGGACGAGATGGCAGACCAGACGCAGCCGTGGGCGGAGCGGACCGTGGAGGTGCCACCGCAGGCCGGCGTCGGGGTGCCGCCGCAGCGCGACGGGTTCCGTCGGGGGGTCGCCCCGGTGGGTCAGCCGCGCACCCCGCGGACGGAGCCGTTCCCGGTGGTCGCCGAGGAGCCGACCGGCACGGGCTGGCCCGACGGGCCGGTGCCACGCCGCTCGCTGAGCTCGCGAATGGCGCAACTGCGGCGCGGCGGTGAGTGGAGCGCGGCGGCCGGCCTCTTCGCGTTCGTGTGTTGGGGGATCTGGGCGCTGTCCGGCCAGGGTGACCTGAGCGGCCCGCTGCTGGTGTTGGTGCTCAGCCTGCTGGTGGCGGTCGGCCTGTTCGCCCTGTCCCGACTGGTCGGCAGGGTGGTGCTGGAACGGCAGCTGGGCCGGGTCCGGCGCAGCGCCCGGGGTGCCCACCTGGCGACGGCGGTTTTTCTCGCCGGCCTGGGGGTGGCGTGGCTCCAGCAGACCGAGTGGGTCGTCTCGGCCTGGAACTGGATCTCCTCGAACTGATCCGGAGCGTGCACGGGCGGGCCGGTCGATGCCCGCCCACCCGTGCACCCGGTCGTCTCCCCACCAGGCAAGGTCGCTGCTTACCCGGCCGGTAGCGGTTCATCCGTGGCCGGCCGCTCCGACCGGTACCTCCTTCGAGGGCTCGGGTGCCCGCGATGGTGCAGCGGTCAGTGGGTGCCGCCGTGCCCCTCGGCGTCGGCTCGGGGCGACGCGACCCGGGCGGCCGGGTCCTCGACGCCGGGCTCGCCGCCGTCCGGGGCGACCGCGCCGTCGTAGTTGTAGAGCGGTCGACCATCGTCGTGCTGCTTGGTGGTCCTGATGTAGCGGTGCATCAGGCCGTCGATCTTCACCTCGACGAGTGCCTCGTCGCCGGTCTCGTGCGTGCTGCCGTCTCGGGGGCCGCCCACCAGGTGGGCTGTGGTGTTGGTGTCCATGCAGGGCCCCTACCCGCCAGGCATCTGGCGGAAACGGGTGAATCCGCCCAGCGGGTGCCGCGCCCAATGAGTGGACGCGGCACCCGCTGAGGGATCAGCCGGCGGATTCCGCGGCGGCGTAGTCGCGGGCCACCCGGACCATCTCCACCAGTCCGCCGGCGTACTCCTGGGATTCGCCGTGCGCCTCGTCGAACGGCGGCTGGAAGCCGACGCCCTCCCACTGGTTGGTCGCCGGGTTCCACCGGTCGTTGCCGACCTCGAAGTCCCAGGCGAAGATGCCCAGCTCGTAGTAGAGCTGGTCGGCCGAGTTGCCGGCGGCGGAGTAGAGCACGTCGGCGACCGGTCCGGTCTGCGACGGCCAGGTCACGGTGCCGCGCTCCTGTGCGATGGCGCCGACGATCCGCCGGGCGCTGTTGAGGAACAGCGTCGACTCGTCGATCGACGGCCGGGGCAGGGTGATCCGCCCATCGGCCCGGTACGCCCCGGGCGGCCACATGAAGTACCCGCCGTAGGAGTGCACGTTCATCGCGAACTTGATGTTCGGGTGGTCCTTGGCGAGCGCGATCACGTTGCTGCTCTCCGCCTCGGACAGCTCGGCGGTGCCCGCGTAGTTGCCGGACAGGCAGTTCGCGCTGGCGCCCACGTAGCCGTCGAAGTACGACCCGACGGTGTAGTTGCGGTTGATGTCGACGCCCCACGAGGTGCGGTTCTTCGGGTCGCGGGCCGCCCCGGTGCAGTGGTTGACCAGGTTCTTGCGCTGGAAGTTGAAGTCGTTGAACGAGTAGTTCGCGCCGTCCGGGTTGACCGTCGGGATGACGAAGATGTCGACCTGTTCCAGCAGTTCACGGGTGGCCGGGTCGGTGCGGGCGTTGGCCAGCATCCGCTCGGCGAACTCCAGCGTCACCAGTGGGGTGGCCCACTCGCGGGCGTGTTCCTGGGAGTACGCGAGCACCCCGACCCGGGAGCCGTCCCGGTGTACGCCGAGGCGCAGCGCCTGCACCGTCCACGGCCGGGCGGGCACCTCGGTGCCCTGGAGGCCGTCGTCGAGTCGGGTGGGGCCGGCGACGGGCATCGGCAGCCCGGCCGAGCCGTCCTCGACGGTGGCCCGGAACCGCTCCGGTTGGCGGGCGTTGATCGCCGCCGCCACCTCGTCGGTGGTGCTCACCGTCTTGCCAGCGGTGTCGGTGGCCAGCGAGACGGTGAGGACGCGGTCGCGGTAGTTGACGGTCAGCGGTCGGTTCGCCCGGCCCGGGTCGACCGTCCGCACCTGTACGCCGTTCATGTTCTGGTCGCCGAAGCGGACCGACTCGACCACCACGGCGGCCACCGCCGGGTCGCCCAGGTAGCCGGCGGCGTTGCGTCGGTACCCCTGGGTCCTGTTCGGCAGGTCGATCACGTCGACGAGGTCCCGGTACTGGCGGGCCAGGCGCTTGATCCGCGCCTGGATGTCGATCGGCGTGAGGTACGCGTCGATGAAGTCCTTCTGGTAGCCGGCCGGCAGCGGCGGTGGGGAGGCGTTCGGCCAGAGCGCCGGCGTGACCACCCGGCTGACCCCGCCGAGGCTGGAGGTGGCGGTCAACTGGACCGGCCGGTTCGGCACCGGCTGGGGAAGGTTGTAGTGGTACTGGTACTCGCCCGAGTCCTCGAACCGGTACAGCGGGAACGACCCGGTGGCGCCGTCCGCCGTCCGCCAGCTGACCGTGATCTCCACGTCCGGGTCGTCGGTGGCGGTGGTGGCCACCTGGGCCTGCAGGAAGGTCTGCCCTCCGGTGGTCCACCAGTACGCCTGCTGCACCTGGAGGGTGTCCACTGCCGCGGCGGCGGTGGTCCGTTGGCCGGCGGCCGGAGCGCGCAGCCCGGCGGCGGTGCGGGCCTGAGCCGCGCGGACGCTGGCGGCGTAGTTCCGGGTGCCGTCCCCGGCACGCTGCACGACCTGCACGGCGGTCGCGCCCTGCGCGGTCAGTTCGGCGAGCTGCGTACCGGTGAGCACCAGGTCGGCGAGGATCCGCCCGTCGCGGGCGCGGGGTCGGTTGGCCAGGTCCGCGCCGGTGGCGACGAGCCGGTCCAGTTGGGCCTGATCGCGGAGCTGGACCCGGACCAGGGCGGTCTCGGTGGCGGTCAGGGTGATCGGGCTGGCCGGGGCAGCGGGTGCCGCCGCTGCCGAACCGGGATGGGACAGCACCGCGCTGATCAGGATCGCTGTGGTGGCGGCAGCTGTCCACCGTCGTCGGACGATCATGTGCCCTCCTGTGACGGACGTAGATGTGTGTGGTCCTTACACCAGTGCACAGATCGACAACTGTCAAGAGACGGGGTGGCGCGGACCCGCCGGGGCGAAGCTCACGGAACGTGGTCGCGATCAACCAATTAGGTCAGATGTCCTGCTTGTTCTCGCAAGTTGTGACGGCTCTTTACAGTGCCGCTACTCGATCTCTAATGTCTGGCCCACTATCCGGGCTTGATCACGGGGGTTGCTGATGCCTGGTTGGTTTTCGCCTGCGCCTGTTGCCGCGTTTTCCTCTCTCATCCAGCGGGCCAGTCACCACCGTGCCGGCCGCCGCTCGGGCATCGCGGCCGTCGTCGTGACCGCCCTGGTGGCGAACCTGCTGGTCGCGCCGGTGCCCGCCGCCCAGGCCGCGGCGCACCGACCACCCGCGCCCAAGGCGGTGTCAACGGTTCCGGTCACCGCTGTGCAGGCCCGCCCGGCCGGCAAGGCCGCCGAGCCGGCGCCGGCGAGCGCCAAGCCGGCGGCGGTCTGGCCCGCGGCGGGTGCGGCAGTGGTCGACCTGTCGACCGCGGCGACGGGGGAGAAGGTCCGGGCCGGCGGTTCATCGGTACGGCTGGCCGCCCCCGCCACCACGAACCGCTCGGCGACGGCGGGACCGCGCAAGGTACGGGTCGAGACCCATGACCGGGCCACCACGGACCGCGCCGGGGTCCGCGGTGCCCTCTTCTCGGTCAACCGGGCGGACGGCGCGACCGCAGCGGGCCCGGTCGACGTCACAGTGGACTACCGCTCGTTCGCGAGCGCGTACGGCGCCGACTGGGCGAGCCGGCTGCGGCTGGTGGCGCTGCCGGAGTGCGCGCTGCGTACCCCAGCGAAGAAGCAGTGCGCGGGTACGCCGCTGCCCTCCCGCAACGATCCCGCCGCGAAGACGGTCACCGCGACGGTTCAGGTGAGCGCGGCCACCAGTCTGGTCGCGGCGGCGGCAGCCGCGTCCGGGCCCGCCGGTGACTACTCGGCCACCCCGTTGCAGCCGTCGTCGACCTGGTCAGCTGGCGGTCACTCGGGCGCCTTCACCTGGTCGTACCCGATGCGGGTGCCGCCGGCCCCCGGTGGGCCCGCCCCGCAGTTGGAGTTGAGCTACTCGTCCCAGTCCGTTGACGGTCGCCACGCGGCGTCCAACAACCAGCCGTCCTGGGTGGGCGAGGGCTTCGAGGCCGGGTTCGGGGGTTACATCGAGCGGCGCTACCGGTCCTGCGCGGAGGACATGGACGGCACCGCCAACAACGAGCTGGAGACCGGTGACCAGTGCTGGGAAACCAACAACGCCACGCTGTCGCTCAGCGGCCATTCCGGTGAGCTGATCTACAACTCGTCGGAAGACCGTTGGCACCTGCGCAACGACGACGGCTCCCGGATCGAGCGCAAGACCGGCGCGGTCAACGGCGACAACGACGGCGAGTACTGGGTGGTCACCACCACCGACGGCAAGCAGTACTGGTTCGGCGCCCACCGTCTGCCCGGCTGGACGTCCGGCAACCCGGTGACCAACTCGACGTGGACGATGCCGGTGTTCGGCAACGAGACGGGGGAGCCCTGCCACGCCACCAGGTACGCCGATTCGGACTGCACGCAGGCCTGGCGCTGGAACCTCGACTACGTCGTCGACCTGCACGGCAACTCGATGTCGTACTGGTACGTGAAGGAGACCAACAAGTACGGTCGCAACCGGGACGCCGACGACGCCGCCAGCTACGACCGGGGCGGCTGGCTGGACCGGATCGACTACGGCACCCGGCGCGACGACGGCGTGGAGTCGGTGCTCAACACGCCGGCCCCACTGCGGGTCGAGCTCACCGAGGCGGACCGCTGCCTGAGCAGCTGCACCACCCACGACGAGGTGCGATGGCCGGACACCCCCTGGGACAGCGAGTGCACCGGGAGCTCCTGCGAGGACACCTTCTCTCCGACGTTCTGGACGACCAAGCGGCTCGCCTCGGTGACCACCCAGGTGCGCAACGGCACCGGCTACCGCAACGCGGAGCGGTGGACATTCGGCCACACCTTCCCGGACCCCGGTGACGGCACCCGGGCCGGTCTGTGGCTGGACAAGATCTCCCACACCGGTCTGGCCGGTGCCACCAGCACCGTGCCCGACATCGAGTTCACCCCGGTCCAACTCTCCAACCGGGTGGACACGATCGACTTCGCCGCGGCGATGAACTGGATGCGGATCGCGAAGATCCGCACCGAGTCGGGCGGCACCACGAGCGTCACCTACTCGGCACCCGACTGCGTCGCCGGTCAGACGCCGACACCCCACACGAACACCCGACGGTGCTACCCGGTCATCTGGATGCCGGAGGGCTACCAGAAACCGGTGACCGACTGGTTCCACAAGTATGTGGTGACGACCGTCTACGAGAACGACAACACCGGCGGGGCGCCGCCGCAGGGCAGCCCTCGCGTCGCCTACAAGTACGACTACTACGACGGCGCGGCCTGGCACTACAACGACGACGACGGGCTCGTCGACCCGAAGCACAAGACCTGGTCCGACTTCCGTGGCTACGGCCGGGTCGGGGTCACCGTCGGCGACACGGGCGAACAGTCGTACACAGAGACCCGCTACTTCCGGGGCATGAACGGCGACCGCGCCGCGCCGACCGGCGGCACCAGGTCGGTCACCATCGACGGGATCGCCGACGAGGACTGGTACGCCGGTACGCCTCGGGAGACCAGGACGTTCAACGGGCCGACCGGCCCGGTGGTGTCCCGGCAGACCAGTGATCCGTGGGCGTCCGCGGCGACCGCCAGCCGGACGATCAACGGGGACACCGTCAGCGCCCGGATTCTCCGGGTGGGCACCACCCGCGCGTACACCACGCTCGACGCCGGCCGTGGTGAGCGGGTCACCCGGACGACCACCAGCTACGACGCGTACGGGATGGCCGTCAGCGTCGATGACTTCGGCGACGACAAGGTCGCCGGAGACGAGCAGTGCACCAAGACGGACTACACGCCGCGCAACACCACGAACTGGCTGATGGACCGGGTCCACCGGGTTCAGCGCTACGCGGTGAAGTGCGCCGACGCCGCCACCCCCGGATCGTTGACCGAGGACGACGTCATCGGTGAGACCCGGACCTGGTACGACGGCAACGCCTTCGAGGAGGCGGCCACCAGGGGCCTGACCACCCGCACCGAGGAGATGGAGGCCTGGAACGCGGGCGCGCCGACCTTCACCACGGTGAACCAGGCCGGGTACGACGCGCAGGGCCGGATGACCTCGTCACGGGACGCGCTGAGCTACGAGACGAAGACCGCCTACACCCCGGCCAGCGGGGGTCCGGTGACGTCGACCGCGGTGACCAATCCGCTCCAGCACGTGCTGACCACCACGATCGAACCGGCCTGGGGCACGGCGACGTCGGTGGTGGACGCGAACGGCAAACGCACCGACGTGACGTACGACGGTCTGGGCCGGCTCACTGCCGTGTGGCTGCCGGGTAGGACGAAGGGCACCGACACCGCCGACCTGACCTACGGGTACCACGTCCGTAACGACGCCGCCACCGTGGTCTCCGCCTCGAAACTGAACGCGAAGGGCGACTACGTCACGGCGTACACCTTCTACGACGGGCTGCTGCGCAACCGGCAGACCCAGGCGCCGTCGCCCTCCGGCGGTCGCCTGCTCACCGACGTGTTCTACGACACCGCCGGTCGACAGGTGAAGACCTTCGCGCCGTACCACGCAGCCGGTGCGCCGGGCACCACCCTGGTCACGGCGACCGAGCGGGCCTTCGTCCCCACCCAGGACCTGACCGTGTACGACGGTGCCGGGCGGGTCACCGCGACGGTCTTCCAGCCCTACGACGTCGAGAAGTGGAGGTCCAGCACCTACTACGCCGGCGACCGCACCGACGTCACCCCGCTGGCGGGCGGCACCGCCACCTCGACCGTCACCGACGCCCGGGGCCGCACCGTGCAGTTGCGGCAGTACCGGGGGACCGTGCCGACACCGGGCACCGCCGGCAGTTGGGACGCCAGCACCTACACCTTCAACCGCAAGGGTCAGCTGACGAGCTTCGCCGACCCGGCGGGCAACGACTGGACGTACACCTACGACATCCGCGGCCGGCAGAAGACGGTGGACGATCCCGACGCGGGCGTCACCAGCCTCACGTACGACAACGCCGGTCGCACCGCCACCACCACCGACGGTCGAGGGAAGAAACTCGCGTACCTGTACGACCCGCTGAACCGTAAGCGCGCCGTCTACGACGACCAGGTCGGTGGGACCATGCGGGCCCAGTGGGTGTACGACACCCTCGCCAAGGGCCAGCTCACCCAGAGCACCCGGTTCGTGGGGTCGAGCTCGTACCAGGTCAAGACGACCGGTTACACGGACGCCTACCAGCCCACCGGCATCTCCGTTGTCATCCCCGCCTCGGAAACCGGCATCGCCGGCACCTACACCTTCGCCAGCAGCTGGAACCGGGACGGCTCGTTGGCGTCGAGTACCTTCCCGTCCACCAACAGCGGCCTCCCCGCGGAGACCTTGACGTACGGCTACAACGACCTCGGGCTGCCCACCACAGTCGACACGATCTACGGAACGAGCAACCAGTCGTACGTCGAGGGCACCGACTACAACGCGCTCGGCCAGGTGGACCAGTACCGCTTCTGGACCGGCAGCGGCGGACGCGTCTGGCAGGCGTTCACCCGCGAACTGGAGACCGGTCGGCTGACCGGGATCCGCACCGACCGCGACACGGTGGCGCCGAACATCGTCGCCGACGTGCGCTACACGTACGACCCCACGGGCAACATCGTCAAGACCCAGGACGTCACGCCCGATCCGGTCGATGACACGCAGTGCTTCGGCTACGACCAGCTGCGCCGACTCACCGAGGCGTGGACCCCGGCCAGTGGGGACTGCGGCACCGCGCCGTCCGTCGCCGGCCTGGGCGGCCCGGCGAAGTACTGGCACAGTTGGACGTTCGACAACGTCGGCAACCGGCGTACCCACACCGAGCACACCAGTACCGGGAACGCGACCACCGACTACGCCTACCCGGCGGCGCGCAGTCCGCAACCGCATGCCCTCTCCGGCACCACCGGCGCCCGTACCGGCTCCTACACGTACGACAAGAGCGGCAACACCCTCACCCGACCCACCGACTCCTCGGGCACGCAGACCCTGACCTGGGACGTCGAGGGTCGCCTGCAGACCTCCGCCGACAGCACCGGGGCGACCAGCTTCGTCTACGACGCGGACGGCAAGCGGCTCATCCGCCGCGACCCGACCGGTAGCACCCTCTACCTCCCGGGTCAGGAGATCCGCTACACCAAGAGCACCGCCTCCACCGCGTGCACCCGCTACTACGCCCACGCGGGCGCCACCATCGCCTCCCGCACCACCGCCGGCCTGAGCTGGCTCAGCAATGACAACCACGGGACTGCCCAGGTCAGCGTCAACGACACGTCGCAGCAGGCGAGCATCCGGCGGCAACTGCCGTACGGGAAGGACCGTGGCACCGGTGTCGCCTGGCCCAACAGCAAGGGCTTCGTGGGCGGCACCATCGACAACACCGGCCTGACCCACCTCGGGGCACGGGAGTACGACCCCACGATCGGACGGTTCGTCAGCGTCGACCCGCTGCAGGACCTGAGCGATCCGCAGCAGTGGCACGGCTACGCCTACTCCAACAACAACCCCACCACCTTCAGCGACCCCAGCGGCCTCATCCCCGCCGACTGTGCCGAGATCGTGGGCGGCTGCCCCGACTACCAGGTCGGCAACGAGAAGGCCAACCGCAAGAACAGCAAGAAGAAGACCTGCTGGCCCATCAAGTGCAGCAGCGTCATGAAGCAGAAGAACCCGAACATCCTGGGTCACGTCATCCTCGTACCGCCGACCATCGACCT
Source organism: Micromonospora sp. SD19 (assembly GCF_054462275.1). Taxonomy (NCBI): domain Bacteria; kingdom Bacillati; phylum Actinomycetota; class Actinomycetes; order Micromonosporales; family Micromonosporaceae; genus Micromonospora; species Micromonospora sp. SD19. The sequence continues at coordinate 10,915 of NZ_JBTLMN010000008.1, read as the reverse complement.
GGACCGGTTCACCGAGCTCTGGGCCGACTCCCAGGCGGAAGTGCTCGGCATGGCCGCCGGCTGGGACCCCAGTCAGGTCCTGCACCAGGAGTTCCAACTGGCGATGCAGGTCTGCGGGGAGATCGACGACGAGGCATGCCACAAGTGGATTCAGGACGTCCTGTGGCCTGGCTACTGGGCGACCATGATGCCCCTGCCCGACGACGACGGAGTCGCCCTGCCGGTCGGCATGACGGCCCTGGGACGCGCGGCGCTGCCCCCCGGTGCCCAGCTACCGACGCAGACCGGCCTCAAGCCGGTGTGGCAGCAGGGCGGCCCGTGCAGCTTCGCCGGCACGACCGAAGTCCTGATGGCGGACGGCAGCACGAAGCCGATCAAGGACATTAAGGTCGGTGACGAGGTGCTGGCGACCGACCCGGTCACCGGTGAGCAGGGGCCGCGGACGGTTGGTCACCTGTGGGTCCACGAGGACGACATGGTGGCGCTGTCGGTCGACGGCAAGGTCCTGGCGACGACCGAGGACCATCCGTTCTGGAACGCCACCGACAGGCAGTGGCAGCCGGCCGCCGAGCTCGACCGTGGCGACGTTCTGCGCACCGCTACCGGCGAGGGCGTGGCCGTCGACGGCCCGGCCCTCGAATGGGTGGGACGAGGCCAGGCCTACAACCTGACCGTCGCGGATCTTCACACGTACTATGTGCTCGCCGGCAAAACCCCGGTGCTCGTCCACAACACTGGCTGCGCCCCGGACCTCGGCCCGAAATGGAAGCCGCGTCCCGAGACCGAAATTCCCTGCAGCACTGGTTGCGAGCGCGTCGCTGCGCAGGTTCAGAAAAAGATCGGTGGTGAGATCGTGACCATCAGGCATGGAAACTTTTTCCTCGGCAAGTATCGGGGCCAGGATACCGGATGGTATACCCACACCGTAGTTGTCAAGGACGGCCGAGTCTTCGACGCGTTCAGCGGCAGAAATGGCGTCCCGATCAATGAGTACAAGGGCTTGTGGGAATACAATGACACGATCCAGTTCGGATTCTGAGGTGCGGGCTGTGGAACTGCAACGCACTCTAGAGCTACTTCGGAGGCGCCCCGGGATGCTTGGCGTTGACGGGTCGTTCGGGCAGACCGCCGCGTTTCTCGAAGGCGTGAACGTCGGGCAGCAGGGCGGCCTTCTCCAGGGGTTTCGGGAGTGGCTGGTGGTCCAGGTCGGCGACGGCGCCAATCTCACCTGGCGCGCGTTGGTAGTGCGCCTCGCCAACGGAGAGAGCGGCAGCGGCGGGTCAGAGGGCCCGTCCGCGGATGATGAGCGGCGGATCACTAGGGTTCTCTTTGATCAGCTGGACCAGTTTCTGGCCGCCCGTGAATCGACAGACGGGCTGTTGAAGATCTACGACAACTATCTGAAGTGGCTTCGACGTCAGGATTGGTACACGCCGAACAGTCCGAGCTACCTCGACTAGTCGGAACTGGCGCGCCGTAGGGCCGGGTAGTGAACGAGCCCCACCGTCGGTCTTCGTGGCCAGTTCGATCGGCGACTGCTCAACCTGGGGCCGCGGTGGGCTCGTCCTCGCCGCGGCCCGCGGGAGTCGCTCCGGCACGCTGGGCCGGCTCGTGCCGGTCGATATCCTCCCCGTCCGGTGCTCCGTTGATCCGTTGACAACTGCGCGAGTTTCGGAGCAACCCTCCGAGCCGGACCCCGCGTGACTAACTCGAAACGGGGATCGGAGGCCTGAATGAGCGACCGCGACGAGGCGTTCGCCGAGTACTTCGCGGCACGGTCCGGGGCCATGCGCGGCACCGCGTACCTGCTGTGCGGCGACTGGCACCGGGCCGAAGACCTGGTCCAGACCACGTTCGTCAAGCTCTACCGGGTCTGGAACCGGATCTCCCGGCACGAGGTGCTCGACAGCTACGTGCGTCAGATCCTGGTCCGGACCTTCCTCGACGAGCGCCGCCGCGGTTGGTGGCTTCGGGAACGGGTGGGCGGCGAGGACACCGAGCAGGTGGCCCCGTCCGACTCGCCGGAGAGCCGGCTGGTGTTGCTCCAGGCGCTGGCCCGGGTGGCACCGCGGCAGCGGACCGTGCTGGTCCTGCGGTACTGGGAGGACCTGTCGATCGAGGATGTCGCGGCGCTGCTGGAGTGTTCTCCAGGGACGGTGAAGAGCCAGGCGGCACGCGGGCTCGACACGTTGCGCGGCCTCCTGGCACCCACCTACAGCGGGATCGAGATGGGGGAGCGATGAACGAGGAACAGTTCCGCGAGGGGCTGCGTAGCGAGATGGCGGGCATCACCCCGCCACCACCATTGAGTACGACTGCCGCGCTCGGCGCGGCACGACGGGCGCACGTCCGCCGGCGCGTGGTGTGGGCGTCGCTCGGCTCGGCGGCCGTCGTGCTGGCGGTCAGTGGCTTCGCGGCCGTCGCCACTCCGGACGGTCACGTCTACGAGCCGGCGGGCGGTGGGCCGCTGGTTGCTCCGGACACCAAGGAGCCGTGGCCGACCGGGCCGAACGGGCAACCGCAGGAGGACCGGACCGCGCGGGCCGGCTCCAAGTACGACCAGGGAGCGCACCTGCTCAGCGAGGCTGTCGCTGTCGTACCCGCCGGTTTCACCACGCCCGACGACCCATCTGGTCAGTCCGCCGAGCAGCGGACGCTGCGGACGCACCAGGCGCAGTTCGAGGCCAGGGTGGACGGCGCCGACGTGTGGAGCTACTCCTCTTCGGTGGCCGTCGCGCAGGGCAACAGCACCGGGCGCGTCGTCGTCGAGGTGTACGACGCCGGCAATCCGATGCCGACCGAGCCGTGCGACCTGGCCCAGACGTTCTGGGGCATGGGGGGCGAGTGCCAGGTCGAGACCGTCGGCGCGGCACGGGTCGGCGTGGTGGTCCGACCGGACGACGACGATCGGCTGGACCAGTGGTCGGCGTACCGGCATCCGGACGGCGTGGTGGTGTTCGTGGCGCAGGGCGTACGGCTTGACGAGAGCCGGCCCGCGTTGACGGAGCTGCCGTTCTCCGTACCGCAGTTGGCGGCGCTCGCCGTCGACGAGAGGTTTCACCTGAAGTGACACGGCAACTCGGTTTTGCCGAGTGGGTCCAGGTGCCGAGTTCCATCGGTTCACCTGGGCCCTGCTGTGTCTCAGGGCCGCCGCGACGGTGACCTGCGCGTCCTTCTCAGCGGCGTGCCGTAAGGGGGACGAGGACGAGCACGGCGAGGCCGAGCATGGTGGCGCCGACAGCCCACCACCAGAAGAACCCCGAGAAGACCGAGGCGATTAGGAGCCCCACGCCGAGACCGGCCAGCAAACCAAGTGCGAACAAGACCCGTGGCGGTAGGGCGAGGTGCGGCAGGCGTCGCACCACCAGCACCTCCAGCCAGGTGCCGCCCGCCGCCAGCAGCGCTGCGCCGACCCCGTCCACGGCGGACAGCCCGTGACCCTCGCTGATGGGTACGAGAACGCTGCCCTCGTCACCGGCCGGGACGAAGAGGACCAGCACACCGACGACGATGAGCAGAGCGGCAGTGAAGACCTGCCTGCGTGGGGCGCCCGCACCAACGGATGACATCGCTATAGTCTCGGCCGTCCACCATCGTCTGCACAGGCGCCGCATAGGCGAACATCGAACGTCTGGCGCCCCGGCTGGCGCTGTCGGCCGCGCGCAGCAGTCGAAGCTGCGCGGCTGATCTGCTCGTTGCCGTCCCGGCCAGCTGGAGGGGCCATCTCAATGTCCCTGGGAACGTTGTTCAACGACTTCGTCAGGGGCGTGGCGGAGCAACTGGCCGGGTACGGCTTCGAACAGGGGAAGGGCCGCGTCTTCCGTCGGTATTCGGCGGCGGGCGACGCGCTCGTCGTCGAACGTGACGACGGGCGATGCGGATTATTTGCCAAGTGGGCCGGTAGACACACCCGCGCCGACGGTGTCACGGCGTCGATCAGCCGGGCGACTCGGAGCTATGCCGAAACGTCCCAGCGGGCAGTTGGTCCCGCTTGGCGGGACAGTCGCCCAGGATTTCGTTCGCCGGTTCGGCCAACTGCGCCGCACCACGATGGGGAGATGTGAAAGGCCCAGGTGCCGCGATCATGCGGTCCACCTGGGCCTTCGCACTCGGAGCGGGCGACGAGAATCGAACTCGCGTAGTCAGTTTGGAAGACTGAAGCTCTACCATTGAGCTACGCCCGCGTGCATCCCGCCGAAGCAGGACGCACCCCTAGCGTACCCAATGCCGGAGCCCGACGGCTAACCGCGCCTCCGCCCCGCGGTGCCGCGTCGTCCCCGACGCCGCGGCATGACGCCTCCAAGATCCGCACAACATCCGGGATGTAGTGGCCTCGCCGTGCGAGGAGACCACTACATCAGTGATGTTGTGCGGATCTTGGATCGTCCACCGGATCTTGGTGGCACCCGGGTGGGTGGAATGGTGATTTTCGGGCGAAGTGTCCGGGTGGGGGACGCCCCGGCACCACCTGAGGCGTGGCGACGGCATAGACTGCACGTCGCCACGGGGTGTGGCGCAGCTTGGTAGCGCACTCGCTTTGGGAGCGAGGGGCCGTGGGTTCAAATCCCGCCACCCCGACTGTCGTCCGCGGCCGGGCCGCCCCGGGTGCCGCCCAGTGCGGTCCCCGGGCGATGCCGGAGCGTCAGGCCGGCTCGCCTACACTCGATGGGCTGAATCACGCCCAGACTCAACTGAGATCCGTCAAGGAGTACGCCTGTGAAGAGCACCGTCGAGACTCTGAGCCCGACGCGCGTGCGGCTCGCCATCGAGGTGCCGTTCGTCGAGCTCGAGCCGAGCCTCAAGAAGGCGTACCGGGAGATCGGTTCGCAGGTCCAGGTTCCGGGCTTCCGCCGGGGCAAGGTGCCGACCGCGGTGATCGACCAGCGGGTGGGCCGGGGCACCGTCCTCAACGAGGCGGTCCAGGAGGCCATCCCGGAGAACATCCTCGCCGCGGTGCGCGAGCACGACCTGAAGACGCTGGGGCGCCCGGAGGTCGAGATCACCGAGTTCAACGACGGTGACTCGCTGAACTTCACTGCCGAGGTCGACGTCCGTCCGGAGATCACCATCCCGGACGCGAGCACCATCGAGGTGACCGTCGACGAGCTGCAGATCGACGAGAGCGAGATCGACGAGCAGGTGAAGAACCTGCGGGAGCGTTTCGCGACCCTCAAGACCGTCGAGCGGGCCGCCGCCGAGGGTGACTACGTCCAGATCGACCTGAACGCCACCGTCGACGGCGAGGACGTGCCGGGCGGTCAGGCGAGCAACATCTCCCACGAGGTGGGCAGCAAGCAGCTCCTGCCGGGCCTGGACGAGGCAGTCGTCGGCCTGGCCGCCGGCGAGGACACCACCTTCACCACCCAGCTGGTCGGCGGCGACTTCGCCGGTCGCGACGCCGACGTGGCGGTGACCGTGCGCACGGTCAAGGAGAAGGAGCTGCCCGAGCTGAACGACGAGTTCGCCCAGATGGCCAGCGAGTTCGACACGATCGAGGAGCTGCGCGGCGACCTGCGGGCGCGGGTCACCCAGGGCAAGCAGGTCGAGCAGATCTACGCCGCTCGGGACAAGGCTTTGGCCCAGCTGGTCGAGGCCGCCGAGATCCCGGCCCCGGAGGGTGTCGTCCGCGAGGAGGTCGCGAGCCGCAAGCAGGCGATGATCGACCAGCTGGAGCGGATCGGCGCCTCGATGGAGGAGTACCTCGCGGCCGAGGACAAGACCGAGGAGCAGATCGACGCCGAGCTGACCGAGGCGGCGACCGAGGGCGTCAAGGTCCAGCTCCTGCTGGACACGCTGGCCGACGCGGAGGACGTGCAGGTCTCCGACGACGAGTTCGGGCACGAGATCGTGCACCGGGCGCAGCGTGCCGGGATGGCCCCGCAGCAGTACTACGACCAGCTGGTGCGCTCCGGCGCGGCCGCCGCGGTCTTCGGCGACGTGCGGCGGGGCAAGGCGCTCGCGGCTGTCATGGAGCGGATCACGATCAAGGACTCGGCCGGCAACGGGATCACCCTCGACGCGCTGCGCGCCGCCAACGAGGCGGAGCACAACCACGAACACTGATCGTCGGGTTGCGGCCGCCGTCCGCCGCTCAGCGGCAGACGGCGGCCGTTTCCCTTCCCGGGTACGCCCGGGCAGCAAGCACTGCCGGGTGCGCCGGGGCAGCAAACGCTGCCGGGTACGCCCGGAAGCCCGCGCCGCGGGTACGCCCGACACAGCTGCGCTGAGAGCGAACACTGCCCCGACCGGGACTCTGCCGCCCCGCACAGCGGTTAGTGTCGGGAAAGACGGTACGGAGAGCGAAGGGCTGCCATGACCGACATGCACATCCCCAAGAAGTCGCTCCGGGCGATTGACGCGCGCGGTGGCGACTCCATTGGCAACCTCGACGACTCGGTCTACAACCGGTTGCTCAAGGAACGCATCATCTTCCTGGGCAGTGAGGTGACCGACCAGGTCGCCAACCGCATCTGCGCGCAGCTGCTGCTGCTCGCCGCGGAGGACCCGGACCGCGACATCAACCTGTGGATCAACTCGCCGGGTGGCTCGGTCTACTCCGGCATGGCGATCTACGACACCATGCAGTTCATCGACAACGACGTGTCGACCGTGGCGATGGGCATGGCTGCCTCGATGGGCCAGCTGCTGCTCTGCGCGGGCACCAAGGGCAAGCGGTATGCCCTGCCCCACGCACGGATCATGATGCACCAGCCGTCCGGTGGTCTGGGCGGCACGGCGTCCGACATCGCCATCCAGGCGGAGCAGATGCTCTACACGAAGCGGATGTTCCAGGAGCGGGTCGCGCACCACACCGGCCAGAGCCAGTCGCAGATCGAGGCCGACTCGGACCGGGACCGTTGGTTCACCGCCCAGGAGGCCATGGACTACGGCTTCATCGACAAGGTGATCATCGGGGCCGCACAGGTTCCGGATGGCGCCGGGACCCTGAGCTGAGGAGCTGACGATGACCGATCTGAGCCTGCCGCCCCAGTTCGCGGCCGTGCACAACCGCTACGTGCTGCCGTCGTTCGTCGAGCGCACGTCGTACGGGGTCAAGGAGTCGAACCCGTACAACAAGCTCTTCGAGGACCGGATCATCTTCCTCGGCGTCCAGGTGGACGACGCGTCGGCCAACGACGTGATGGCCCAGCTGCTGACGCTCGAGGGCACCGATCCGGACCGCGACATCATCATGTACATCAACTCGCCGGGTGGGTCGTTCACCGCCATGACGGCGATCTACGACACCATGCAGTACGTCCGTCCGGACATCTCGACGGTCTGCCTCGGGCAGGCGGCGAGCGCGGCGGCGGTGCTGCTCTCGGCGGGCACTCCGGGTAAGCGGATGGCCCTGCCGAACTCGCGGATCATCATCCACCAGCCGGCCACCGAGGGCGGCTACGGGCAGGGCTCGGACATCGAGATCCAGGCCCGGGAGATCCTGCGGATGCGTACGCAGCTGGAGGACATGCTGTCCCGCCACTGCAACCGCCCGATCGAGCAGGTTCGCAAGGACATCGACCGTGACAAGATCATGACGGCCGAGGAGTCCAAGGAGTACGGGCTGGTCGACACGATCCTGACCAGTCGCAAGAAGGGTCTGCTGGCGGCCAACGCCGCTCGCTGAGCTGTACCGGGTCAGAGGTTGGCCGGGGCTTCGTTCCCGGCCGACCTCTGACACACCCGTTTTGGGGGTCGGAGAATGCCCCGCCAGCGGGTAACGTCGGGTCCGTACCGCTTCGCCGGTTGGGCCGGCGGCGCGAACGAAGCCGGGCGGAGCGCAACGTCCGCAGGTCAGGGCCGGGTCTCCGGCCGATGAGTGCAGGGAGAACGTAGGTGGCACGGATCGGTGACGGCGGCGACCTACTGAAATGCTCCTTCTGCGGCAAGTCGCAGAAGCAGGTCAAGAAGCTCATCGCGGGCCCAGGGGTCTACATCTGCGACGAGTGCATCGATCTCTGTAACGAGATCATCGAGGAGGAGCTGGCCGAGTCCGGCGAGGTGAAGTGGGAAGAGCTTCCCAAGCCGATGGAGATCTGCCAGTTCCTCGACACCTACGTCGTGGGTCAGGATCAGGCCAAGAAGGCACTCGCCGTCGCGGTCTACAACCACTACAAGCGGATCCAGGCCGAGGCGGCTGGCGCGCCGGGCTCCGGCAGTGACGCCGTCGAGCTGGCCAAGTCCAACATCCTGCTGCTCGGTCCGACGGGGTGCGGCAAGACCCACCTGGCGCAGACCCTGGCCCGGATGTTGAACGTCCCGTTCGCCATCGCCGACGCCACAGCGCTGACCGAGGCGGGCTACGTCGGCGAGGACGTGGAGAACATCCTCCTCAAGCTGATCCAGGCCGCCGACTACGACATCAAGCGCGCCGAGACCGGGATCATCTACATCGACGAGGTCGACAAGATCGCCCGGAAGTCGGAAAATCCCTCGATCACCCGGGACGTCTCCGGCGAGGGCGTGCAGCAGGCCCTGCTCAAGATGCTTGAGGGCACGGTGGCCAACGTGCCGCCGCAGGGCGGTCGTAAGCACCCGCACCAGGAGTTCATCCAGATCGACACCACCAACGTGCTGTTCATCTGCGGTGGCGCGTTCGCCGGCCTCGACCAGATCATCGAGTCCCGCACCGGGCAGGGTGGCACGGGCTTCGGCGCCCGGCTCCGGTCGGTGTCCGAGCGGTCGACCGACGACATCTTCAGCCAGGTCATGCCGGAGGACATGCTCAAGTTCGGGCTGATCCCCGAGTTCGTCGGCCGGCTGCCGGTGATCACCAACGTTCGCAGCCTGGACCGCAGCGCCCTCGTACGGATCCTCACCGAGCCGCGCAACGCCCTGGTCCGGCAGTACCAGCGCCTGTTCGAGCTGGACGGCGTCGAGCTGGAGTTCGACGAGCCGGCGCTGGAAGCCATCGCCGATCAGGCGATGCTGCGGGGCACTGGTGCCCGTGGCCTGCGGGCGATCATCGAGGAGGTCCTGCTCTCCGCGATGTACGAGGTGCCGAGCAACCCGGACGCCGCCCGCGTGCTGATCACCCGCGAGGTCGTCCTGGAGAACGTCAACCCGACGATCGTGCCGCGTGAGTTCACCGGCCGTCGTGCCCGGCGCGATCGCGAAGAGAAGTCCGCCTGATCCTCCCCGCATCACGCCGGTCGTCGAGTTCTGGGACGGCCGGCGTGATCGCGTTCGGGCGCCGGCCGCTGACCACCCGCGCCGGCCGGGCCGTGACCCTGTCCGTGAGCGGTCTTCCAGCCGTACCCTTTGCACATGCGTGTCGCCGTCTGCCAGCTGAACGCCCGGGACGACCGTAAGGCCAATCTGGCGGCCGCGGAGGCCCTGCTGGAGCGCGCTGCCGCCGGCGGCGCCGACCTCGCTGTCCTCCCGGAGTATGTCGACTACCTGGGTCCCGCCGCGGGGCTGCCCGAACCGGAGCCGGTCGACGGGGAGGTGGGCAGCTTCTTCGCCGGGGTCGCACGGCGGCTCGGGATGTGGGTGGTGGCCGGCTCGTTCCACGAGGCCGGCCCGGACCCGGAGCACACCTGGAACACGTCGCTGGTCTTTGACCGTTCCGGCAGCCTGGCCGCGAGCTACCGCAAGATCCACCTCTACGACGTGGAGATCCCCGGTCGGGTCTCGTACCGGGAGTCGGCGAGTGTCGCGCCCGGGGTCCAGCCGGTGGTGGTCGACGTCGAAGGGCTGCGGGTCGGCCTGTCGATCTGTTACGACCTGCGCTTCCCGGAGCTGTACCGGCGGCTCGCGTCCGAGGGCGGCGCTCAGCTGCTGGTGGTTCCGGCCGCATTCATGATGCACACCGGCCGGGATCACTGGGAGGTTCTGCTGCGGGCCAGGGCGATCGAGAACCAGTGTTTCGTGGCGGCTGCCGGCCAGACCGGCGACCACGAGCCGGGTCGCACCTGCTTCGGGCGCAGCATGGTGGTCGACCCGTGGGGGACGGTCATCGGCCAGGTGCCGGACGGACCGGGCGTTTCCGTTGTCGACCTGGACCTCGACCGGCTCGACGCGATCCGCGCCGAGCTGCCCAGCCTCGCCAATCGCCGGCTCTGAGCCTCAGCCCTCCAGCAGGACGCCGATCACCGCGAACCCGGCGATGGCCGCTGCGGTGACCAGCAGCGCCGTGGTCATCCGGGACCGGCCCCGGCGGGCCAGTCGTCCCACCGAGAGCACGAGTACGACCAGCACGACCGCACCGATCACCACCTGCCAGAACGGCCCGATGAGGCCGAGCAGTGCCTCCTCGGCGACCACCCTGGCACCGTGCCCGGACTCATCCATGACTGACACTCTGGCACGTCGAGGCGGTCCGCGTCCTCGGCCGCACCGAGGAGCCTGCCGCGCGCCTCGCCCGAACCAGTGATGAACCCTGATTTGCCTTCTCCGGGCCGTCCGCGTAACTTTCTCTCTGCACGGGGGAGGCCGGACAAACCGGCCGAGAACGGGCGCCAGGCTCGTGGCGGGAACGCCGAGCGAGACTGAGGATCGGGCGGTGCGGAACACTTCGGATACGGGGTTGCGAACGCGAAGCCGACCGGGTAGAGTTCTGAAGCCGGCAGGAGCCGGGCGGAGAGCCGCGAAGCGGTGATCGGCCGGTCTGCGGCTTCCCACGACAGAAACGAACGTCGGAAACGACGCGCGTCATCGTGGACTCGAAGCAGTAAGAGTATCCGCAATATCGCTGAAGCATGACGAACCGCGAAATATCGGTTTGACAGGGTGGAAACGAGCGGGTAACGTAGTAAAAGTGCCTGGTGCTGAAAGCGCCGGGTGTGAGAGCGGGAAATGCCCCGGTTGGGGTTCCACTGAGTGTGGGGCTTGCGGCTGGTGTGTGGTTGTTCTTTGAGAACTCAACAGGGTGCTTGTAAAGCCAGTGCCAATTATGATTTATACCCCGGACTGG
>NZ_JBTLMN010000007.1:0-341659 GCF_054462275.1 Micromonospora sp. SD19 | reverse complement strand
TGCGCCTCGCCTGCCCGGTCGTGGCCGCCGCGTACCAGCTTCAGGGCCTTGGTCAGCTCTTCCTCGGCCCGGGTCAGAGGGTGCAGTTGATGAGGACGGGTTCGGGGTGCAGGGTCACGCCGAAGCGGGCGTGCACCTGGTCGCGGATGGTGGCCGCGAGGGCGAGCAGGTCGCTGGTGTGGGCGGTGCCGCTGCGATTGGTCAGCGCCAGGGTGTGCTTGCTGGAGATGGCCACTCCACCCTCGCCCGGGTGGCCCTTGGCGAAGCCGGCCTTGTCGATCAGCCAGGCGGCGCTCACCTTCACCAGGCCGTCCGCGCCGGGCCAGGCGGGCGGGTCGCCCAGCTCGGTGGCGCGTTCCACCAGTTGGTCGTACGTCGCCCGGTCGAGCACCGGGTTGGTGAAGAAGGAGCCGACCGAGCGGGTGTCCGGGTCGTTGGCGTCGAGCACCATCCCCTTGCCCGCGCGCAGCCGCAGCACCGTGGCTCGGGCGTCCGCCAGCGGCACCTGGTCGCCCACCTCGACGCCGAGCGCTCTGGCCAGTTCCGCGTAGCGCACCGGCCCGGACAGTGGGGACCTGGTGAGCCGGAAGTCGACCGAGAGCACCACCCAGCGGTCCACGTACTTGAAGATGCTGCCCCGGTAGGCGAAGCCGCAGTCGGCGGCGGGGATGACCTGGCGGGTGCCCTGGATCCGGTCGTACACCTCGACGCCGGTGATCGTCTCGGCGACCTCCTGGCCGTACGCGCCGACGTTCTGGATCGGGGTGGCGCCGGTCGAGCCGGGGATGCCGGAGAGGCACTCCAGACCGGACCAGCCGTTGGCGACAGTGGTGGCCACCAGGTCGTCCCACGGCTCGCCGGCGTCGACCCGTACGGTGACCGAGGTGGCGTCCTCGGCGATGACCCGCACGCCACGGGAGCGCACCAGGACGACGGTGCCGGGGAAGCCGGCGTCGCCGATCACCACGTTGCTGCCGCCGGCGAGGATCAGGACCGGCTCTGCCGCGGTCCGCACCGCGCGGACAATCTCGTCGGCGCTGCCGGCGGCCACGATCCGCGCGGCCGGTCCACCCGTTCGCAGGGTGGTGTAGCCGGCGAGTGGACCGGGGATGGCACGATCGGCGTCGGTTGTCGGCTGGGCGGAGGCGTCTGGCACGCCCTTCACCTTAGGCTGACAATTAGCCGTGGCACCCACTGGTCGCCCGGCACCCCCGGGAGGATGGCGATGAGCAGACTGCAGGGCAGCAAGGATTTCTGGATCGGAGCGCTCCGGACGGAGGGTCCGGCTTTCGCCGCAGCGGTGGCCGAGGCGCCGCCGGAGACACCGGTGCTGTCCTGTCCGGGCTGGACGGTGAACGACCTGACCCTGCACATGGCCGGCATCTACCAGTGGGTTTCGTCGTTCGCCGGCACCGGCCAGACCAGCCAGCCGCCTCGGCGGGAGAAGCTCGAGGCCGACCCGGGCGTGGACGCGCTCCAGTTGTGGCAGCAGGGTTACGACCGGGTGATGACCCTCTTCGACGGGCTCGACCCGGAGGCACCGGCGTGGAACTGGGCGCCCCAGCCGAAGAAGGCCGGTTTCTGGCCGCGTCGGATGGCGCACGAGACGGCTGTGCACCGCTGGGACGCGCAGCTCGCCATCGCGGCCGGTGACCCGGTGGAGGCGAAGCTCGCCGCCGACGGGGTGAGCGAGGTGCTGGACACCTGGCTCCCGGCGGGCCGGCGGCAGGTGCCGGGTGACTGGCACGGGGTGGTGCAGCTCTGCGCGACGGACGCGGCCCAGGAGTGGTATCTGCGGCTGCGCGGCGAGGGGGTGGCGCTGCTCGACACCGCGACCATCTTCGACCACGACGATCACCACGCTCGTGCCCAGGTCAGCGGCACCGCGAGCGATCTGCTGCTGGCGTTGTGGGGGCGGGTGAGTTTCGAGACGCTTGATGTCGTCGGCGACCGCACCCTGTTGGACGGTCTGCGCACCGGCTGACCGACCGGTCACGAACGAGGGCGTCACCCCATCCGGGGTGGCGCCCTCGTCGGCGTGTGGGGCCGACCTCGCGACCTCGTGAGAGCGCTCTCTTGACAGCGGGTCAGCGACCTACCACAGTGTCGTGAGAGCGCTCTCTGAATTCATCTGCCACCACTCGCCCGCCCTGAGAGAGGTCGAAACCCATGGCTGTCTTCCCGCGCCGCCGCCTCGCCGCGGTGGCCCTCGCCGCCACCACCGCCCTGCTCGTCACCGCTGGCTGCGGCGGCGGCGACGAGCAGGGCGACGGGCCGATCACCTTGACCGTCGACGTCTTCGGCCAGTTCGGCTACGAGCAGCTCTACCAGGAGTACATGGCCGCGAACCCCAACGTGAAGATCGTCGAGCGGGGCACCGGCACCAACCTCGACGAGTACTCGCCGAAGCTGACCCAGTGGCTCGCCGCCGGCCGGGGCGCCGGTGACGTGGTGGCCATCGAGGAGGGTCTGCTGGTCGAGTACAAGGCCAACCCCGGCAACTTCGTCAACCTGCTGGATCACGGCGCCGCCGACCTCAAGGGCAACTTCCTCGAGTGGAAGTGGAACGCCGGCCTGACCGCCGACGGCAAGCAGCTCATCGGCCTCGGCACCGACGTCGGCGGCATCGCCATGTGCTACCGCAAGGACCTCTTCGAGAAGGCCGGCCTGCCCACCGAGCGGGACGCGGTCTCCAAGCTCTGGCCCACCTGGCCGGACTACATCGCCACCGGCGAGAAGTTCGTCGCGGCCAAGACCGGGGCGTCCTTCCTCGACGCGGCCACCAACACCTTCAACACCATCCTGTTGCAGACCGCTGGAAACACGACCGGTTACAGCTACTACGACACCAGCGACAAGCTGGTCGTCGACAGCAACCCGTCGGTACGGCAGGCCTGGGACACCACGATGGACATCATCGACTCGGGCCTCTCCGGAAAGTACGGATCGTGGTCCGAGGAGTGGGTCTCCGCGTTCAAGCAGTCGAAGTTCGCCACGATCGCCTGCCCCGCCTGGATGACCGGCGTCATCGAGGCCAACGCCGGCACCGGCGCCCAGGGCAAGTGGGACATCGCCCAGGTGCCCGGCAACGGTGGCAACTGGGGTGGGTCGCACCTCGCCGTGCCGAAGCAGAGCAAGCACCAGGCCGAGGCGATCGAGCTGGCCAAGTTCCTCACCAGCGCCAAGGGTCAGATCGGCGCGTTCAAGGCCAAGGGTCCGCTGCCGTCCTCGCCGCAGGCGCTCGACGACCCGGCGATCACCGGCGCGAAGAACGCGTACTTCTCCGACGCGCCCGTCGGCACCATCTTCGGCAGCGGCGCGAAGAGCCTGAAGCCGGTCTACATGGGCCCGAAGAACCAGGCCGTCCGGACCGAGGTGGAGAACGCCGTACGGACCGTGGAGTTGGGCCAGCGCAGCCCGGCGCAGGGCTGGACCGACGCGGTGACCAACGCGAAGAAGGCCGCCGCCAAGTAGCCCAACCAGCGTGCGGGCGGGCTTCGGCGACCGGAGTCCCGCCCGCACGGCGGAAAGGAGTTTCCGGGCATGACAGTCCAGCTCGACGCCCGCCCACCGGTCGCACCGGCGGCCGGCACCCCCCGCCGCTCCTCGGGTCGGCTCAGCCGACTCGACACCCGGTTCTCGCCGTACCTCTACATCGCCCCGTTCTTCCTGATCTTCGCGATCTTCGGGGCCTACCCGCTGGCGTACACCTTCTGGGTCTCGCTGCACGACTGGGACCTGCTCGGTGCCGACCACCCCTTCATCGGGGCGGAGAACTACACCCGGCTGCTGGCCGACCCGGACTTCTGGCACGCGCTGGTCAACACGCTCGGAATCTTCGTCATCTCGACCGTCCCGCAGTTGCTCGCCGCGCTCTGGCTGGCCAACCTGCTCAACCGCGGCCTGCGGGCCCGCACCGGCTGGCGGATGGCGGTGCTCGTCCCCAACGTGACCTCCACGGCCGCGGTGGCGATCGTGTTCGGGGTCCTCTTCGGCCGCGAGTTCGGGATGGTCAACTGGCTGCTCGACCTGGTGGGGCTGGACGCGATCGAGTGGAAGTCCAACCGGTTCGCCTCCTGGGTGGCCATCTCCGCCATGGTCGACTGGCGGTGGACCGGCTACAACGCGCTGATTCTGCTGGCCGCGATGCAGGCCATCCCCCGCGACCTGTACGAGGCCGCGGCGATCGACGGCGCCAGCCGGGTCCGACAGTTCTGGTCGGTCACCGTGCCACTGCTCAAGCCCACGATCATCTTCTGCACCATCATCGCCACCATCGGCGGCCTGCAGCTCTTCACCGAGCCCCGGATGTTCCACTCCGGCACCAACCCGATCCGCGGCGGACCGCTGCGGGAGTCGCAGACCCTGACCATGTACATGTTCGAGAACGCCTTCGCCCCGCACTACAACTTCGGGTACGGCTCGGCAGTGGCCTGGTTGCTCTTCGCGCTCATCGCGATCGTGGCGCTGGTCAACGTGCTGATCCTGCGCCGGATCGGCGGCCGGTCGGGGCCCGACGGACGAAAGGGAGCGGCCCGATGAGCCGGCTCTGGCGGGCCAGCCCGCTCACCTACCTGGCCCTGGTCGTCGCGGCCGGCCTGTCGATCTTTCCGATCTGGTGGATGCTCGTCGTCGCCAGCCGTTCCAACGACGCGATGGGCCAGCTGCCACCCCCGATCACCCCCGGCGGCAACCTGGGCGCGAACATCGCCCGACTGTTCGACAACACCGACGCGTACTTCGCGACCGGTCTGATCAACTCGGTGATCGTCGCCAGCACGGTGACCGTCTCCGTGGTGTTCTTCTCCAGCCTGGCCGGGTTCGCCTTCGCCAAGCTGCGGTTCCGGGGCCGCAACGCCCTGCTGCTGGTGATCATCGCGACCATGATGGTGCCGACCCAGCTCGGCCTGATCCCGCTCTACCTGCTGATGAGCAAGCTGCAGTGGAACGACCGGCTGCCGGCCGTCATCGTGCCGGTGCTGGTCACCGGGTTCGGGGTGTTCATGATGCGGCAGTACGCCGGCCAGGCCATCAGCGACGAACTGATCGAGGCCGCCCGGATGGACGGCTGCGGCACCGCCCGGATCTGGTGGCACGTGGTGGTTCCCGCGTTGCGTCCGGCCGCCGCCGTGCTCGGCCTGCTCACGTTCATGACCACCTGGAACGACTTCCTGTGGCCGTACGCTGTGCTGAACGATCCGGCGAATCCGACAGTGCAACTGTCCCTACGAGCCCTGTCGGACGGGTACTACCAGGACATGTCGCAGGTGTTCACCGGAACTGCCATCGCGACGCTGCCCCTGCTGCTGGTCTTCGTGTTGTTCGGCCGGCAGATCATCGGCGGGATCATGGAAGGTGCGGTCAAGGCGTGAGCGAGCACAGCGAGCAACCCAACAGGCACGGCAACGAAATCCGGTTCCCGGAGAACTTCCTCTGGGGGACGGCCACCGCCGCGTACCAGATCGAGGGCGCCGCCCGCGACGACGGCCGCGGTCCGTCCATCTGGGACACCTTCAGCCGTACGCCGGGCAAGGTGTACCAGGGCCACACCGGCGACGTCGCCTGCGACCACTACCACCGGTACGCCGACGATGTGGCGCTGATGGCCGAGCTGGGCCTGCGGGCGTACCGGTTCTCGGTCGCCTGGCCCCGGATCCAGCCCGACGGCACCGGCCCCGCCAACCCCCGTGGGCTGGACTTCTACGACCGGCTCACCGACACGCTGCTCGATCGGGGAATCGACCCGATCGTCACCCTCTACCACTGGGACCTGCCGCAGGCCCTCGAGGACCGGGGTGGCTGGACCAACCGGGACACCGCCGAGCACTTCGCCACCTACGCCACGGCGGTGTACGCCCGCCTCGGTGACCGGATCGACGTGTGGACCACGCTCAACGAGCCGTGGTGCTCGGCCTACCTCGGTTACGGCAACGGCGTGCACGCTCCGGGTGAGCGGAACGCGGCGGCGGCCTTCACCGCCGTACACCATCTGCTGCTCGGGCACGGCCTGGCGGCGCGGGCGTTGCGGGCGGCCGGCGCGCGCAGCGTGGGCATCACCGTCAACCCGGCCGACGTGCGCCCGGCGGACCCGCAGAGCGCTGCCGACGCCGCGGCGGTCCGCCTGGTGGACGGCCTGCACAACCGGATCTTCCTGGACCCGCTGCTGGCCGGCGGTTACCCGGACGACGTCCGCGAGCACGTGGCCCGGATCGTCGAGCCGACGTTCATCCGCGACGGTGACGAGAAGCTGATCGCCGCCCCGATCGACCTGCTCGGCATCAACTACTACGCCCCGGGTTACGTGGCCGGGCGGCCCGACGGGGCCGGCAACGACGCGTACCCGGGCACCGAGGGCGCTGTGCACTTCCTGCCACCGGCCGGCCCGCTCACCGACATGGGTTGGATGATCGAGCCGGCGGGTCTCACCCGGCTGCTGGAGCGGCTCGCCGCCGACTACCCCGGGGTGCCGCTGCTGATCACCGAGAACGGTGCGGCGTTCCCCGACAAACCCGGCACCGACTCGCCCGACGGCCCGGCGCAGGTGATCGACGCCGATCGCATCGCCTACCTCGACGGGCACCTGCGCGCGGCGCACGAGGCGATCTCCCGGGGCGTGGACCTGCGCGGTTATCTCGTATGGTCATTCCTGGACAACTTCGAGTGGGCGGAGGGTTACCGCAAGCGGTTCGGGATCGTGCACGTCGACTACCTGACCCAGCGGCGCACACCGAAGGCCAGCGCCCGGTGGTACCAGGAGGTGATCTCCCGGAACGGGCTGTGACGAGCGGGGGGAAGGCGCGATGACGACGGCGCAGCGGCCGACGCTCGAGGCGGTGGCGGCGCGGGCCGGGGTGTCCCGCGCCACCGTCTCGCGGGTGGTCAACGGCTCCACCACCGTCGCCGAGCCGATCCGCGAGGCGGTCACCCGGGCGGTCGCCGAGTTGGGGTACGTCCCCAACCTGGCCGCCCGCAGCCTGGTCACCCAACGCACCGACTCGGTCGCCCTGGTCATGCCGGAGGCCGCCACCCGGGTCTTCTCCGACGACCAGGTCTTCCCCGGCATCATCAGGGGCGTCAGTCAGGAGCTGGAGGCGGCCGACAAGCAACTGGTGCTGATGCTCGCCGGCTCGCCGGCGGGGCACCAACGGGTCGAGCGGTACACCACCGGCCGGCACGTCGACGGTGTGCTCTTCGCGTCGCTGCACGGTGCCGACCCGTTGCCCGGCACACTGGCCCGGCTCGGCATCCCGGTGGTGGTCAGCGGCCGGCCCCTCGGCGACGTGCCCGTCCCGTACGTCGACGTCGACCACGTGGCCGGGGTGACAGCAGCCGTCCGATACATGATCGACAGCGGTCGCCGACGGATCGCGACCATCGCCGGCCCACAGGACATGGTCGCCGGGATCGAACGGCTCAGTGGCTACCGCAGCACTGTCGCCGACGCGGGGCTGCCCGAGTTGGTCGCCATCGGTGACTTCACGCGGGAGTCCGGTTCGGCGGCGATGCGGCGCCTGCTCACCGAGCATCCCGACCTGGACGGCGTCTTCGCCGCCTCCGACCTGATGGCGCACGCCGCCCTGCGGACGCTGCGCGAGGCCGGTCGGCGGGTGCCCGAGGACGTGGCGGTGGTCGGCTTCGACGACATCGAGACCGCCGCGTACACCGAGCCGCCGCTGACCACCGTCCGGCAGCCGATCGTGGAACTCGGCCGCCGGATGACCCGCCAACTGCTCCGGCTCGCCGCCGGGGAGACCATCGAGCCGGCGGTCATGCTCCCCACCGAGCTGATCCGCCGCGCCTCCGCCTGACCCCGCCCCCCGCGCGGCCGCCCCGGGCCGGCGGACGCGCGGCAAATCCGCGCAACTTCACGGAAACAGTCCCCTCAGGACGCGCCGAGGCCACTGTTTCCGTGACGTTGTCGCCTCCGGCGGAGGTGGGTCGCGTCGTTATTGCGTCGCCCGGGTCGGCGATCGTGGTTAGCCTCGCGGCATGCCGCAACCTCTCGCGCTGTTGCACGTCCCCGCTCTCTCCGACGTCGCCGAGTACGCCTACGCGGCCACCGTCGACGCACCCGCCCGACTGGTGTTCACCGCCGGGGCGTGCCCGCTGGACGCCGAGGGGCGCACTGTCGCGCCGGGCGATCACGCGGCGCAGGCCCGGCAGGTGATGACGAACCTGACGACCGCTCTCGACGCGGCCGGCGCGCGGCTGACCGACGTCGTGAAGACCACCGTCTACGTGGCGTCGTCGCAGCAGAAGGACCTGGTCACCGTCTGGGAGGTGGTGCGGGACTTCTTCGGCGACCACGATCCGCCCAGCACCCTGCTCGGGGTGGCGGTGCTCGGCTACACCGACCAGCTCGTCGAGGTCGAGGCCGTCGCCGCCGTCCGGACGGGGGCCTGACATGCGGATCCGGGTGGCGCGGCCCGACGACGCGCCGGGCGTGGTGGCGCTACGGGCGACGGTCTACCCGTACCTGGTGCGCGGGGTCGAGTCGACCCGCAAGATGATCGCCGAACCGCCGCCCGAGGAGGCCTGGACCGCCTTCGTGGCCGAGGTCGACGACCAGGTGGTCGGCTGGGTGTCCGCCGAACGCATCGGTACGACGTCGATGGCGAACGCCGGCGGCATCAACCTGCTGCACGTACACCCGGAACATCGGCGACGCGGCATCGGCGGCGGGCTGCTGACAGCCGCGACCGCCTACCTCCGCCCGCTGGGAATCCGCCGGGTGCGTGCCACCGCACAACCGGAGGCGCTGCCGTTCGCCCGCCGGCACGGCTACGAGCCCAGCCGCGAGGTGCGCTACTCGGCGCTCGATCTGGACCAGGTGCCCGCGCTGCCCGCGCCACCGCCGGGCGTACGGCTGCACCCGATCGCCGAGGTGGACCCGCACCTGCTGTACGCGGCGGACGTGGCCTCGGCCGTCGACGAGCCGGGCGACCTGCCGGTCGACAGCAAGAGCTACCAGAGCTGGCAGTACGACGTCTGGGACAACCTCGGCCTGGACAAGACGGCCAGCGTCGCCGCCGAGGTCGACGGTGAGATCGTCGCGTTCAGTCTGGTGAAGCGGGACGGGGACCGGATGTGGTCGGACTACACCGGCAGCATCCCGGCGTACCGGGGGCGCGGGCTGGCCCGACTGGCCAAGACGGCGGCGCTGCACCGGGCCGCCGCCAACGGCGTACGTGCCGCGTACACCTCGAACGACGAGGCGAACGCACCGATGCTGGCGATCAACGCCCGGCTCGGCTACCGCCCGGTGGCGTCCCAGTGGACCTGCCTCGCGGAGCTGACCTGACCGGCGGGCCGGAGCCTCAGGGGCGGTCGCGGTCGAGGTACGGGCTGAGGAGTTCGCGGGCGAGGCTGGTCGCCGTGTCCAGCGCGAGCCCTCCCTCGATCATCCGGCTCAGCGCGTAGACGATCGACTGCACCAGTTCGGCCACCCGGACCGGGTCCGAGGAGCCGTGGTCGGTGAGCGCGGCGCGCAGCGGGGCTTCCAGGCGGTCGTGCATGAGTCGGCTGGAGCTGGCGAGTGCCTCGCTGCTGCCGGCTGACGCGAGCGCGCGGGCCAGCGCGTGGTCGCCTCGGGCAACCAGTTGCAGGTTGGAATCCACGTACGCCTGGATCTTCTGCCCGGGTGTGCCGGCCGCCTCCATGCGCTTCTCGACATAGGCCGACCAGCGGGGGAACGTGTCGGTGACGAGGGCGTCGAACATGTCGGCGCGGGACTTGAAGTACGAATAGACGCTGGAGCGGGCCAGGCCGGCGTGCTGGGCGACCTCGGCCAGGCCGGGGATCTGCTCCGGGTGTTCCGACAGCAGGGTGCGGGCCGCGTCGAGCAGCGCCGCGCGTTGGGATGCCCGGTGCTCGGCGACGGTCGCGGCCTGGATCTTCGGCACGCCACCCCCCTTGTTCCGGACGAGCGTGACCTACCTGGTCCTGCGCCCGCACCCTACCGTCGTGGTCAGCTGCTGGTCGCGAGCTTGCCGTCGACCATCTCGTAAACGGTGTCACAGTACTGCAGCACATCGTGGTCGTGAGTGACCATGACCACCGCGACCGACCGCTGCCGGGCCTCGTGGGCCAGCAGTCGCACGATCTCGTGGCTGCGTGCCCGGTCCAACGCCGCCGTCGGTTCGTCGACCAACAGCACGCTGGGCTCGGTGACCAGTGCCCGGGCGATCCCGACGCGCTGGCGCTCACCGCCCGACAGCTGGTGGGGGCGCCGGTCGGACTTGTCCGCCATGCCGACGTCCGCGAGCAGTTCCAGCGGGTCACGGCCGGACCGCTGCGACCTCGACCCCAGCCGCAGGGGCAGCCGCACCTGGTCGGCGGCGGTCAACGCCGGCAGCAGGTTGCCGGACTGGAACACGAACCCCACGTGCTGGCGGCGCAGCTCCGTCCGGGTCCGGCGACTCGGCACTGTCATGTCCTGACCGGCCACGGTGACGGTGCCCTGGTCGGGTCGGGCCAGGCCGCCGGCGACGGCGAGCAGGCTGGACTTGCCCGCACCGGACGGACCCACGACCGCGGCGAGTTCGCCGGGTCGCACCGTCAGGTCGACGTTGTCGAGCGCCTGCACGGTCTCGGCGGCGTTGCCGTGCCGCAGGGACACCCCACGCATCACCAGCCCGAGCCGGTCGGACGCGTCGTCGGCGGTTGTGGTCGAAGCGGTCGGAGCGGGACGGCTGCTCATCGGTTTCCTCCCAGAGCGGTGGCCGGGTCGACAGAGGTGATGCGGATGACCGCCGCGCCGGCTCCCGCCAGGCCGAGGACGACGAGGCCGACCCCGGCGGCGGAGATGCTCGGCATGCTCAACGCGAACGGGATGCCGCTGCCGGTGATCAGGGCGCCGAGCGCGAGGCCGACCCCCACGCCGATGGCCACAGCCGCCGCCAACAGGACGAACGCCTGCGTCAGCGCGTCGCGCAACACCCAGCCGGTCGAGGCGCCCAGGGCCCGCAGGACGGCCACCTCGGGCTTGCGCTGGATCGCCCACACCGCGAAGAAGGCGCCGGCGACCAGCGCGGAGATCGCGTACAGGAACCCCTGGATCAGTTGCAGGGTCGTCGTCTCGGCGGTGTATCCCGGCGAAGCGCCGTAGGACTCCTTCAGGGTCAGGCTCTCGGTGCCGGCCGCGGTGTCCCCCGCCGCCAGGTCGACGGACTTCCCGTCGGCCGCGCGCACCGCCACCGCCGTGATCTCCGTTGCGGCGCGCTGCGGCAGCGCCGTGCCGGGGGCGGTGCCGGACTTGATGGCCTGCCACGCCGCCAGCGGCACGTACGCCACGTCCACGTGCCCGAAGGTGTCCTGCTGTTCGGTGACGCCGACGACCCGCAGCCGGGTGCCCAGCCGGTCGATGGTGACGACGTCGCCCATCTGCAGGCCCGCGTCCAGCGCCGTGGGGCTCACCACGATGCCGTCCTCGGTGCCCAGCCGGTCACCCTGGCTGACCGGGGGCGACAGGAACGAGTCGGGCTGGACGCCGAACAGCGCCAGGTCGACCTCGGTTCCCCGATCGGTGCGCGTGTTCACGAGCGTGTTGCCGAACGGCGTCGCGTCGGCGACGCCCGGCTGGTCGGCCCACTCGTCCACCGCCGTCATGTCCACCACGCTGCGGGAGAACGCGGAGTCGCGCTGCACGTCCTGCGCGAAGGCGAAGGACGTGACCGGCAGGTTCTGCAGCCCGGACACACCGTCGCGGACCAGCCCGACCGACAGCCCGGACAGCATCACCATCAGCACGGCGATCAGCGCGATCACCGCGCCCATCAGAGCGAACCGCAACCGGGCGAAGTTGAGTTCACGAATCGCGAGGAACATCAGCGCGCGCCCTCGTAAATTGTCGACATCATGTCGGCATGTTATCAACAGCGTGTCGGCAAATATCACACCGCAGCTGTCGACCCCACCACACCGCAGCCTGCGGAAGTGGCCCCACCACGGACGCCATCCAGGCCCGCATCGATCAGGCGGGAACCGCCGCCCGACGTGGGTGATCAGGCGACGGCCGCCCGACTGGTGGTGATCAGGCAGCGACGGCCGCCCGACGTGGTGCTCAGGCGGCGTCGAGGACGCGGCGGGCCACGGCGTGGGTGTCCGCCCCGAACAGCACCAGGCGGGCCTCGGCGACGGTGGCGGGGGTGGCCGTGCGCAGCACCGACAGGGCCTGACGGACCGCGTCGTCGACCGGCCAGCCGTAGATGCCAGCGGAGATCAACGGGAAGGCGAGCGTCACCGCGCCCAGCTCGTCGGCCACCCGCAGGCTGTTGGCGTAGCAGTCCCGCAGCAGCGCCGAGCGGTCCTCGTCGGCCGACCAGACCGGCCCGACGGTGTGGATGACCCAGCGGGCCGGCAGCTCACCGGCTGTCGTCGCCACGGCCTGTCCCGTGGGCAGACCCCGGCCGTACCGGGACGCCCGCAGGGCCCGGCACTCGGCCAGGATCGCCGGGCCGCCACGGCGGTGGATGGCACCGTCGACCCCGCCGCCGCCGAGCAGGGACGAGTTCGCGGCGTTCACGACGGCGTCCACCCGCTGTGCGGTGATGTCCCCCTCGATCAGGACGATCTCCACGTCAGCGCTCCCCGACCGGCCGACCGGTGGCCGATGCGGCCAGCGGGCCGTCGATCGGCTGGCCGAGCGAACGGCGGGCCAGCAACGCCGCGCCGGCCACCGCCGCCGGCATGACCAGCACGGCACCGAGCGGGATCAAGAAGCAGAGGAACACCGCCACCCCGAACCCGAGGGCGGTGGGACGGTCGGCCTTCAGGATCGCCCGACGCTGCGGCAGCCGCATTCCCCGGCGGTAGAACGGCGCCCCGACAAGCTCCACGGCGAGGAACCAGCCGCCCACCGCCGCCCCGATCACCGGGACGACCGTCTGGCCGACCACCGGGATGAAACCGGCGAGGAAGAGGGGGATGCCAACCAGCGCGGTGAGCGCCACCAGGCGTACCGAGTCGGCGACGCTGCGGCGCAGCGACGACCAGAACGGCACGTCCACCGCGCCCGGTGTGCCGCCGTAGCGCTGCTCGACATGCTCGGAGATCTTCTCGTAGAACGGGTCTCCGATGACCAGGGTGACAGCGGTGAAGGTGAGCACTGCCAGCAGACCACCGACCCCGAGGAAGGCCAGTCCGGCGATCACCCGGACCAGACTGCGGGCGGTGCGCGACCAGTCGTCGGCGAACGGTGTGACGAGCGCGGCGAGGTCGTCCACGAAGTACACGAGGGTGGCGAACGCCGCCACGAAGAGCGCGCCGGAGATCAGGGCCGGCACGACGCCGAGCAGCATCAGACCGGGGCTACGAACGTAGAGGCCCAGGCCACGCAGGAGCAGGCCGGCCCCGGCGAGGAAACGTCCGGCGGCCCCGGTAACCGGGCTGGCGACTCTGCTGACATCCACGATCGAGCAGCCTAACGAGCGGCCGTCGAATCCGCCGGGTGCAGCACTAGCAACGACGCCCGCGTCGCACATCAACCGGTTGACGGATGGATGTGGTCAACCGGGGTCGCCGGTGATCATCGCCGACCGGTCGATTCGCCGCCGGGCCACCCCGACAACCCTTGAGGGGTACGGGAAAAGCGGCGAAAGGGCGGCGAGATGCCGGTCATCGAGGTGACCAGACTGCACAAGCGATACGGCGATCTGGTGGCGGTGGACGAGGTGTCGTTCGCTGTGGAGGCGGGTGAGATCTTCGGTGTCCTCGGCCCGAACGGCGCGGGCAAGACCACCACCGTGGAGTGTGTCGCCGGGCTGCGCGTTCCCGACGGGGGCGGGGTGTCGGTCCTCGGGCTCGACCCCCGCCGGGACGCGGCCCAGCTACGCCAGCGGGTCGGTGTGCAACTTCAGGAGAGCCAACTGCCGGACCAGCTCCGGGTGGCCGAGGCCCTGGAGATGTACGCGTCGTTCTATCGCGATCCGGCCGACCCGGCCGAGCTGATCGAGAGGCTGGGTCTCGGCGCGAAGCGGAACACCGCGTACAAGAAGCTCTCCGGTGGTCAGAAGCAGCGACTCTCCATCGCGCTGGCGCTGGTCGGCAACCCGGAGATCGCGATCCTCGACGAGCTGACCACCGGGCTGGACCCTCAGGCTCGGCGGGACACCTGGAGCCTCATCGAGCAGGTGCGTAGCAGCGGAGTGACGATCGTGCTGGTCACGCACTTCATGGAGGAGGCCGAACGGCTCTGTGACCGGATCGCGGTGATCGACAAGGGCCGGGTGGTAGCGCTGGACACCCCGGCGGGCCTGGTGTCGTCGGTGGCTCCCGAGCAGCGGATCCGGTTCCGGCCCTCCGCTCCGATCGACGACCGGCTCCTCACCGACCTGCCCGAGGTCTCCGCGGTGCAGCGCACCGGCAGCCAGGTGGTGGTGACCGGCACCGGTGACCTGCTGCACGCGGTCACCTCGGTGCTCGCCCGCAACCAGATCGTCGCCGCCGACCTGCGGCTGGAACAGTCCACCCTCGACGACGCGTTCGTCGAGCTGACCGGGCACCGGCCCGTCGCCTGAGGGAGAACCGACATGCACGCCTTCGGGCAGATCCTGAAGATCGAGACACGACTCTTCCTGCGGGACTTCGGCTCGCCGCTGACCACCGTCGTCCTACCGGTCGCGCTGCTGGTGGTGTTCGGGCTGGTCCCGGCGGCACGGCAGCCGGAGGTCCAGTTCGGTGACCTGTCCTTCATCCAGTACTTCGCACCCTCACTGCTGGTGATCACGCTCGCCATGTCGGCTGTCAACATCCTGCCCACGGTGCTGGCCACCTACCGGGAACGTGGGGTGCTGCGCCGGCTGGCCACCACCCCGGCCAGCCCTGCCGCGCTGTTGGCCGCCCAACTGCTCATCTCCCTCGCCACCATCCTGGTCAGCGCGGTGCTGCTCATCGCGGTGGGCCGGTTGGCGTTCGACGTGCCGTTGCCCCGGCATCCGTTGGGCTTCACACTGGCCCTCCTCCTCGGCACGGCGGCCCTGCTGGCACTCGGCCTGCTCGTGGCGGCGGTGGCGCGGACGGCGAAGTCGGCGCAGGCGATGGCCGTGCCACTGTTCATGGCCGTCATGTTCTTCGGTGGCGTCTACGTGCCCCGGTTCATCCTGCCGGACTTCCTGGTCCGGATCGGCGACTACACGCCACCCGGGGTCCAGGCGCTGCTCGACTCGTGGACCGGGGCATCGCCACACCTGTCGCACCTCGGGATAATGGCGGTGGTCGCCCTGGCGGCCGGCGCCGGCGCGGCAAAACTGTTCCGCTGGGAGTGATCGGGGATTCGATGGCCAGCAGCGGCGAGCACGACCGTCTGACCAGGTGGCGCAAGAACGAAGCGACCCTCTATCGCGTGGTTCCCTACGGCGGGCTGGCCTTGGGCACCCTGCTGGCCCTCGTCGCACCGGCACCCCATCATCTCGGCGCGCTGCCCACCCTCGCCATCGCCGTGGTAGCCGGATGCTGGGTCGCCTGGTTCGTCACAGTGCACCCCGGCTGGCAGAGCCGGCGCGGGCTGATGGCGGTCTACTACGCCGGGTTGCTCACCTTCGGCGCCGCACTGGTAGCCGCCAGTCCGTGGTACGGCTTCTTCGCCTGGATCGGTTACATCCACGCCTTTCCGGTCCTGCCCAGGCGCTGGCGGATCGCCGGGGTGACAGCCACCGCCGCCATCATCGCCACCTCTCAGGGCGGTGGCCTGGTGATAGCGATGTCGCACTGGCCGCTCTGGCTGCTGCTGGTGCTCTTCAACCTGATCGTGGCCGGCTCGGTGAGCTGGTTCGCCATCATCGCCGAACAGGAGGACGCCAAACGCCGACGACTGATGGCGGAACTCGGCGAAGCCAACCGGCAACTCACCGAGACGGTCCGGGAGAACGCCGGGCTGCACGCCCAACTGCTCATCCAGGCACGGGAGGCCGGCGTGCTGGACGAGCGCCAACGGATGGCGCGGGAGATCCACGACACCCTCGCCCAGGGGTTGGCCGGCATCATCACCCAACTGGAGGCGGCCGAGCAGACCCGCGACCGGTCCGCCGACTGGCGCCGGCACGTCGACAACGGGCTCGCGCTGGCCCGGGAGAGCCTCACCGAGGCCCGCCGCTCGGTGCGGGCGGTCCGCCCGGAATCGCTGGAGACGGCCCGGCTGCCGGACGCCCTGGTCGAGTTGGGCGGGCGCTGGTCGGACCTGCACGGGATACGGGCCGAGGTCGCCACCACCGGTACGCCCCGTCCACTGCACCCGGAGATCGAGGTGACCCTGCTGCGGGCCGCCCAGGAGGCGCTGGCCAACGTGGCCCGGCACGCCGCCGCCTCACGGGTCGGGCTGACCCTGTCGTACATGGCCGACGTGGTGACCCTGGACGTGCGCGACGACGGGGCCGGCTTCGAGGTCACCGACCAACCGACGTCCCGGGAGCCGACTGGCGGGTACGGGCTGACCGTCATGCGGCAACGGGTCACCCGGGTCGGCGGCGAGTTGGCGGTCGAGTCCGAACCGGGCGGCGGCACCGCCATCTCGGCGTCCGTTCCCGCGCTACCCGGAGGTGCCGGGTGACCACCTCGATCCGGCTGCTGATCGTCGACGACCATCCGGTGGTACGGGACGGCCTGCGGGGAATGTTCACCGGCGACCCCGATTTCGAGGTGGTCGGCGAGGCCGCGGACGGCTCGGAGGCGTTGGCACTGGTCGCGACGCTGCTACCGGACGTGGTGCTGATGGACCTGCGGATGCCCGGGATGGACGGGGTGACCGCCATCGGTCGCCTGACCCGCGCCGGCAGCACCGCCCGGGTGCTGGTGCTCACCACCTACGACACGGACGCGGACGTGCTGCCGGCGATCGAGGCCGGTGCCACCGGCTACCTGCTCAAGGACACGCCTCGCGAGGAACTGGTTCGCGCGGTACGGGCCGCCGCCCGGGGTGATTCGGTGCTCGCGCCGAGCGTCGCCGGCCGGCTGATGGGCCGGCTGCGCGCGCCGGTGGAGGAGCCGCTGAGCCAGCGTGAGCTGGAGGTGCTCACGATGGTGGCGCGCGGTGCCTCCAACCGGGAGGCTGCGGCTCGGCTGTTCATCAGCGAGGCCACCGTCAAGACCCACCTGCTGCACGTGTACGCCAAGCTCGGGGTCAACGACCGGGCCGCCGCGGTGGCCACCGCGTACGACAGGGGGTTGCTGACCCCCGGCGGGCGGTGAGCGGGGCCGGGCAGGATGGGCGGGTGCGCGCGTCCCGACTGATCTCGTTGTTGTTGCTGCTGCAGTCGCGCGGGTCGATGACCGCGAGCGAGCTGGCCCGGGAGTTGGAGGTCTCCGAGCGGACCGTCTACCGGGACGTGCTGGCGCTCTCCGCCGCCGGCGTGCCGGTCTACGCCGACCGGGGGCGGGCCGGCGGTTACCGTCTGCTCGGTGGGTACCGCACCCGGTTGACCGGGCTGACCAGGGACGAGGCGGAGGCGCTGTTCCTCGCCGGGCTGCCCGGGCCGGCGGGCGAGATGGGGCTCGCCGACGCGGTGGCGTCCGCCGAGCTGAAGGTGCTCGCCGCGCTGCCACCCGCGCTGCGCGACGCGCCGGCCCGCGCCGGGCAGCGGTTCCACCTGGACGTGCCGGGCTGGTTCCGGGAGACCGCGGCACCGCAGTGGTTGCCCGAGCTGGCCCGGGCGGTCTGGGCGGACCGGGTGGTGGAGCTGCGCTACCGACGCGGCGACCGGGAGGTGACCCGCCGCGTGCAGCCGTACGGCCTGGTGCTCAAGAGCGGGGTCTGGTATCTCGTCGGCCGGGTCGGTGAGAACGTGCGCACCTACCGGGTGGACCGGGTCACCGGGGTCGAGGTGGGCGACGAGCACTTCGACCGCGACGAGGGCTTCGACCTGGCCGGGCACTGGCGCGAGCAGGCCGGGTCGTTCCTGCGGACCATGCTGCGGGCCGAGGTCGCCGTCCGGCTGAGCCCCGCCGGCCTGCGCCAGCTCCGGCACCTGGTCGATGCCCCCTTCGTGTACGACGAACTGGTCGCCACCGCCAGCGAACCCGACGGGCAGGGGTGGGTGGTGGCCCGGTTGCCCGTCGAGTCGGTCCCGGTGGCGTACCACCAACTGCTGGGGCTCGGCCCCGAGGTGGAGGTCCTCGACCCACCCGAGCTGCGGCAGTTGTTCGCGCAGAGCGCCGACCGGCTCGCCGTGCTCTACCGGTAGCCGGTCACGTCCGCCGGTTTGCCCGCGTCGACCACCTCGGTGATGTAGCGGAAGCCCTCGGGTTGGCTGCCGTCGAGGTCGGTGAACCCGTACACCTTGGACAGGCTGCCGGCGTCGACGGACCTGCCGCTCCAGCGGGCCTTGTCGTCGTCGGCGGCGAGCGCGGCCACCGCCCGGCCGACGAAGGCAGGGGTCTCCGAGATGAGGAAGTTCGGGTCGGTGGCGGCGCCGTCACGCCAGTTCTCCTCGGTCACGCCGAAGTGCTCCAGCATCGCCTCGGAGCGGATCCAGCCGGGGGTGAGCGCGACGGCGGTGCAGCCGTACGGTTTCAGCTCGTGCGCCTGGCTGAAGGCGAGCCGGTTGACCGAGACCTTGGCCAGGTCGTAGAAGACCGACAGCCGGTAGTTCTCGTCGTTGTACGCCTTGGTCCCGTCGCCCATCTCCACCACCAGCCCGCCGGGCTTGCGGATCAGCAGCGGGAGGGCGAAGTGGCTGGTGATGATGTGCGTGTCGACGGCCAGTCGCAGGGTGCGGAAGCCGGCGTCGAGCGGCTGCTCCCAGACCGGCTTGTCCCAGGTGACCAAGGGGTCACCGCCCCAGATGTCGTTCACCAGCACGTCGAGTTGGCCGTGGTCGGCGTCGATCCGGGCGACCAGGTCGCGGACCTGCTCGGGCACCAGGTGATCGACCTGAACGGCGATGCCGGTGCCGCCGGCCGCGCTGACCAGCTCGGCTGTCTCCTCGATGGTCTCCGGTCGGCCCATCTCGGAGCGGCCGGCCCGGGTGCTGCGACCGGTGGCGTAGACAGTGGCACCGGCCGCGCCGAGCTGAACGGCGATCTGCCGCCCGGCACCCCGGGTGGCACCGGCGACGAGCGCGATCTTTCCGGTTAGCGGTTGCGTCATGCCTGCGACGGTGTCAGGAATACCTGACAGCCGACGTCCGAATTCGGTTACCCGGTCTAATCAACGAGCCGGACGCGGACCCGACGGTTGGCGCGGCCCTTGCTCTCCACCTTGACCACCTGCACCTTGCCGATCTGGGCGGTGGAGGCGACATGGGTGCCGCCGTCGGCCTGCACGTCCAGCCCGACGATGTCGACGATGCGGACCTCCTGCTCGTCCGGCGGGATGAGGTTGGACTGGGTGCGGATGATGTCCGGCAGGGCCAGCGCCTCGGTGCGCGGCAGCACCCGCGTGGCGACCGAGCGGTCGGCGGCCACCTCGGCGTTGACCAGCTCCTCGATGCGGGCCTTGAAGTCCGGGGGCACCTCGGGCAGGTTGAAGTCCATCCGGGCCTCACCCGGCTCCATGTTCCCGCCGGTGACCAGCGCGCCGAAGTCGCGGAACACCACACCGCAGAGCACGTGCAGCCCGGAGTGGGTGCGCATCAGCCGGGTGCGGCGCTCGTCCTCCACAGCGCCCACGACAGCGGTGCCGACCGGCGGCAACGGGTCACCCTCGGCGGGGATCAGGTACGGGTCGTCGCCCTTGCGGGTGCCGACGATCCGGGTCTGCACGCCCTGCCAGAGCAGCACGCCGTGGTCGGGTGGTTGACCCCCGCCGCCCGGGTAGAACGCGGAACGGTCCAGCACGATGCCCTGCTCCGCATCGGCGTGCAGCACCGTGCAGGTCCATTCGCGCAGTGTCGGGTCGGCAAGATCCAGCCGGTGCGTACGGCCATGCTGTGTGACGCCCATGACAGGGCAGGTTACTCGTTCAGGAAGCCGGAGATGCGCTCGCGCAGGTCGGCGCGTTCCGACCAGAGCACCCCGGGCCGGTCGTACACGTGCAGGGTGGCCTGGGGCAGCGCGGCGGCGAGCCGCTCGGCGACCTCGACCGGGTGCAGGTCGTCGCCCGCACAACCGATCACCAGTGCCGGGGCGGTGACCGCCGCCAGGTCACTGATCCGGCGCAGCGGCGTCTGGTCGGTGAGCGTGGCCAGACCGTCGGCGAGACCGTCACGGAGCAGTTGGTCGAGCCGTTGCCGCAGGTACGCCCAGCCGGCCGGGGTGTTGCGCACCGCCGGGGGCAACTCCAGCGTGACGATGTCGGCGACCGCCGAGGCGTCCCCGCTCTCCACCGCCTCCAGCAGGTCGGTGATGCGTTCCCGGGCGGCCGGCCCGCGTGGCTCGTCGAGGACCGCCGGCAGGAAGAAGACCAGCCTGTCGAAACGTTCCGGGCTCTCCGCGAGGAGCCGGCAGAGGGCACCCGCACCGAGGCTCGCGCCGAACGCCCGGCTGGCCCGCCCGAGGTCGGCGATCGCCCGCAGATCCCGGGCCAGGTCCAGGTAGTCCCACGGACCGTCCGGGGAATCGGAACGGCCGTGACCGCGGAACTGGAAGAACACCTTGCGGCCGTTCACCCCGCTGCCGAACGGGCGGGTGGTGGCGATGCCGTTGCCCAGACCGTGTGCGAACACGGTGACCGGGTCACCGGTGCCGGTGACCAGCCGCTCCAGCCGTACGCCGTGCGGGGTGGTGACCAGCTCGGTCTCCGGCTCCGGCAGCGCCGGCCGGCCGGTACGCGGCCCACCCGGCCCCGGCCCCCAGGTGCGGGGACCGCTGTCGGGTGGGGGCGGCCAGCGGAAACCTCTCACCAGAACCCTTTGCCGTCGCTCAGGTCGCGCAGACCGACCCGGACGTCGAGCAGGTAGATGAGCGCGGCGGCGATGCCGATCAGTCCGAAGAGGCTGATCGGACCGAAGCCGAGCAGGGTGAGCACGAGGCAGACCGCCAGGATGGCGATCCAGCCGCCCTTGGGCAGCGTGCCGATAGCGGGGAACGCGTCGGAGCGCTGCGTGACGGCGTGCACCAGCGCGACACCCTGGATGATCAGCGCGAAGACGAGCAGAATCAGCTCGATCACGTAGCGGACTTCGAACGCGAAGATCGGCGCGGCGTTGGCCATGTCGGCAAGTTTATGTCCACGACCCCGGCTACGTCCGACAAGGACGCCGCCGGGGTCGTCGACCCGATGAGCTACTCGGCCGCCGGGCGGGTCCGCTTGGTGGCCCGGGGCAGCTTCGCCGACGGGGTCTCGGCCTGCTTGACGGCCTTCGGGGCGCGGGCGACCTTCTTGACCGCGGCCGGCTTGGCCTCGGCGATCTCGGCCACGTCGGCCGGGGTCGGCGTGTCGACGGGGGCCGCTGCCGGGGCGGTGGTGGTGGCGGCGGTGGCGGTCGTGGCGGTCGCGGCGGTGGCGGTCGGCGTCACGGCCTCGGTGGCCTCGATGTCGGCGTTGACAGTCTCGGCGGCCTCCAGCACGCCGGCGCCGACGACCCGCTCGCCCCGGGCGACCAGCGCGCCGTACGCGGCGAACGCCCGCTCCTGGGCGACCTGGGCGCTCGCGACCACCAGGGCGGCGTTGCGGGTCGCGGCGGCGCGCAGCTTGTCGATGTCGGCCACCTCGCGCAGCTTGGCCAGGTCGGCGCTCTCGTTGGCGGTACGCAGCGTCTCGGTGGCCTTCTGCTTCAGCTCGAAACCGGTCAGCACAGCCCGACCACCCAGGTCGGCGACGACCCGGGTGCTGAGCACGCCGACCACGGCCGGCAGCTTGCGCAGCTGCTCGATGGCCAGCTCGCCGGCACCGGCTGCGGCGTAGATCGGGGCGGGGATGCGGTTGGTCTTCGGCTCGCTCATGACGTCTCCTCTTCGGCCGCCTCGGCGGCCTTCTTCTTCTGGGGGATGCTGGTGCTGCCCGGGGCGGGGGCGGTGCCCGCCTCGGTGACGGCGACCGACTCGAGCACGGCCTCGGTCGGGGTGCCGCCCACGGTGGTGGGGCCGGTGGCGGCCACATTGGCCAGATCGGCGGCCTGGCTGGCGGGCTGGTCGGCGGCCTGGTCGGCCTGGGCCGCCCCGGCTCCGGCCTGAGCCGCGTCGGCTTCGGCCTGGGCCTCGGCCAGCCGGGTGTTCTCCCGGCGGAACGTCTCGTAGATCTGACTGAGCGACTGCTTCTGCGCCATCGTCAGGTCTGCGTCCACGGCGATGGCGGCGAGCACCCCGTGGCCTTCCTTGTCGTCCAGCAGACCGGCGCGCAGGTACATCGCCGGCGTGGAGACCCGCAGCGCGCTCGCCAGTTGCTGGAGCACCTCGGCGCTGGGCTTGCGCAGGCCGCGCTCGATCTGGCTGAGGTACGGGTTGCTGACCCCGGCCTGCTCGGCGAGCTGCCGTAGCGAGATCTTGGCGTTGCGCCGCAGATCGCGGATGAACCCGCCGACGTCGGGAAGGTCCTTGGGTGTGGCCATGACCGCGACGCTAATCGCTGGCGCTAGCTCCTGCAAGCAAAATGCTAACCATAGTTAGCAAGGTCTCAACATCCCGTTTGCGCGCCGCTCCGTCGATCCGTACGGTCCGACCGTGCACAAGATCACAGTCAATGGAGCAAGCATCGCGTACGACGAGGCCGGCACCGGTTCACCCGTCGTCCTGCTGCACGCCGGCATCGCCGACCGGCGGATGTGGCGGGGGCAGGTGTCCGCGCTCGCCACCCGACACCGGGTGATCGTCCCTGACCTGCGCGGCTACGGCGACTCGGAGCTCCCCCCGGCCCCGTTCACGCACCACGACGACGTGGCCGGGCTGCTGGACGCGCTCGACCTGCCCCGGGCGGCCCTGGTCGGCTGCTCGTTCGGCGGAGCGGTCGCCATCGACACCGCGCTGGCCCACCCCGATCGGGTGAGCGCGCTCGCGCTGTTCGACACGGCGGTCTCCGGCAACGAGTGGTCCGACGAGGCGAACGACCTGTGGGACAACCTGGTCGGCGAGGTCGACCCCGACGACTTCGTCGCGGGCGCGGCCGGTGAGGTGCGCTTCTGGGTGGTCGGCCCGGGACGGCAGCCGGAGGACGTCGACAGCGAGCTGGTCGCGTTCGCGCAGGAGATGGACCAGCGGGCCCTCGCCGCCGAGCTGGCGCTCGGCGCGGTCGAGGTGGGCGAGCTGACCCCGCCGGCGATCGGCCGTCTCGGCGAGCTGGCGATCCCCGTCCTGGTCACCGCCGGCGCCGCGGACGTACCGGACATCAGCCGACTCGCCGACCGGATCGCCGCCGAGGTCTCCGGCGCGGTGCGCCTACCCGACGTGCCGAACGCCGCGCACCTGCTGCCGCTGGAGCGTCCGGAGCCGGTCAACGCCGCACTGCTCGACTTCCTGAGCTGATCAACCCCGCACGCAGGCCGGGCCGCACGCACACCGGGCCGTTCGGAGCCCGACCCGCGAATGAGCGTGATGCCACAGCGGCATCGTGATGCCGCTGTGGCATCACGATGTTCGGGCCACCGCCAGCCGGCACGGTCACCGACGGTGAGCCACGCCGGCCGTCCCCACCGATGCCGGAGTGCCGCTCACCAGAGCGGGCGGACCGCTCCGACCGGCACCCCGCCGCCGAAGAGCGGCACCTCTTCGTACTCGGCCAGCACCGGGGCGTCCACGCCGAGTCGGCGCAGCGCGGAGACCAGCACCGGCATCCGCGCCCGGTCGGCGCCGTCGTCGATCTTCAACGCGACGGCGCCGACGCCCGGCACCGCCACGGCGATCACACCCTCCGCGCCGACCTTGGCCAGCAGTCCCGGAACACCACGCATCAGCCGGGTGTCGTCGGCCTGGGTGCCACCCACGATCTCCGGGTACGCCCGCATCGCGTCGGCCACGGCGCGCGGCACCGAGCCCGGCTCGGCGTCGACCAGCCGCAGGTACGCCCCGGCCAGGCCGGTCAGCGACACGGCGAGCACCGGGGCGCCGCAGCCGTCGACCCCCACCGCCGCCGCCTGCTCGCCGGTGAACTCCTCGATGGCGGCCCGCAACCGCTGCTGCAGCGGGTGCTCCGGCCGCCAGTAGCCGTCCCGCGGCCAACCGGCCGCCTCACAGGTCAGCAGCATCCCGCTGTGCTTGCCGGAGCAGTTCATCTGCACCCGACTCGGGCCGCCACCGGCGCGCAGCACCGCCTCCCGGGCTGCGGCGCCCACCGGCAGGTCGGGCGGGCAGTGCAGCGCCGACTCGTCCAGCCCCGCGCGCTCCAGCAGCGCACCGACCCGGGCCAGGTGGAATTCCTCGCCCGCGTGACTCGCCGAGACCAGCGCCACGTCGGCCGGGTCGCTCAACGCCAGGCCGGCCCGGAGCATCCCGATCGCCTGCATCGGCTTGCTGGCCGAACGGGGAAAGATCGGCGAGACCACGTCCCCGGCGGACGCCACCGCGACACCGGCGGCGTCCAGCACCACCACCGAGCCGCGGTGCGCACCCTCCACGAACCCGGACCGGACCACCTCGGCGAGCGGCGCGCCGCCCTCGTACGTCTTCGTCACGCGGTGGACGGTACCGACGGTTCGGGGGTGCCCGGCACCGGGGTGACCAGGACATCCACCGCCCGGGTGACAGGGGCGCGGGACAGACCCGGCCTTACAGCCCGAGCAGCTCGCGGGCCTCGGTGGTGGTCAGCGGCGGACGCTGGGCGAGCTGGGCGAAACCCACCGCGCGGGCGACCAGCTGCATGTTGGACTCCACCGGGCGGCCCTTCGCGTACGTCACGGTGTCCTCCATACCGACCCGCAGGTGCCCGCCCGCCGACAGCGAGGCCAACAGGACCGCAAGTGTGCTCCGGCCGACACCGGTGGCCGAGAAGGTGGTGCCCTCGGGCAGGTCCCGCAGCATCCGGTGGGCCGCGACCAGGGTTTCCGTGGTGCCCGGCATGCCACCCGGCACACCCATCACGAAGTCGACGTGCACGTGCCCGCCGGCCGGCAGCCCGTACTTGCCGAGCAACCGCTGCAACGCCGACAGGTGGCCGAGGTCGAAGATCTCGTACTCCGGCACGATCCCGCGTTCCTGCATCCGGGTGTGCAGGTCGACGATGAACTCCCAGCGGTTGAGGAAGACGTCGTCGCCGAAGTTGACAGTGCCCATGGTGCAGGAGGCCATGTCCGGACGGGCGTCGAGGACGGCGAGCCGGGCGGCCTCCGGGTCGGTCACCGCACCGCCGGTGGAGAGCTGCACGATCAGGTCGGTGCCCTCCCGCAGCGCCGCCACCGTGTCGGCCAGCCGCACCGGGTCCAGCGTCGGCCGGGCCTCGTCGTCGCGGATGTGGACGTGGATCACGGCGGCGCCGAGCGCCTCGCACTCCTTGGCGGTGAGCAGCAACTCGTCGAGGGTCACCGGCAGCGCCGGCACCTCCGCCTTGGCCGACTCAGCGCCGGTCGGGGCCACCGTGATCAACGTCCCTGTTGTCATGCCGGCGATCCTAGACGGCCCGGTCAGGACGGGTCGATCGCCGCCGCCGTCTCGCCGATCAGCAACGCGGCGTCGTCCGGCACGTTGCGCTTCAGCACCGCGAGGGCGACCTGGCCCAGCTCGTGGTGCAGCACGGCGGTGCCGACGAAGCCGACGGCCCGGCCGTCGAGGGTCACCGGCGTACCGGCCACCGGCGGCTGATCGGTGGTCACCCCGTCCAGATGCAGCAGTACGAGGCGACGCGGCGGCCGACCCAGGTTGTGCACCCGCGCCACCGTCTCCTGCCCCCGGTAACAACCCTTGTCCAGGTGCACCGCCGGGGCGATCAGGTCGACCTCGGCCGGGATGGTCCGATGGTCGGTGTCCACCCCGACCCGCGGCTGCCGGGCGGCCACCCGGATCGCCTCGTACGCCCAGAGCCCCACGACCGGCACGCGGGCGCCGCGCAACTCCGCCACCACCTGGTCCATCGCCGACCGGGGCACCAGCAGGTCCACCCCGAGCGGGCCACGTCGGGCCCAGCCGCCGATCGGCAGCGGTTTCACGTCGTACCGAGCGCCGGCCCGCTGTGGCACCGCACCGTGCGGGAACTTCGGACCCGGCACCGCGACCACGTCCGGCGCGGCCAGCCCGGCCACGCCCAACGTGCCGAGCGCCTCCATGGCCGCCGGCCCGACCAGCGACAACAGCGCCCGCTCGGCCGTCGCGTCGCGTGGTTCGACCTTGCTGAAGAACCGCATCTTCTCCAGGTAGGTCAGCAGGCCCTCGGTGGCGCCGGGCTCGGTGTCCAGCCAGGTGGTCTCGCCGTCCTCGGCGACCATGGCGTGCTGCTCGACGTGGCCGTGCGGCGACAGCACCAGCAACTCGGTGCCCTCACCGGCGGAGAGGGCGCTCAGGTGCTGCGAGGTGATCGTGTGCAGCCAGCCGGCCCGGTCCTCCCCGGGCACCGCGATGACCCCTCGATGCGACCGGTCGACCAGACCGACAGCGGTGTCGAGGGTGCGCTGCTCACGCAGCGGGTCACCGTAGTGCGCGGCCACTCCCCGCACGCCGGCCGCGACGTGCGCCGGATCCGGCTGGTCGCGGCTGGCCTCGTCGATGCTCTCGACGGCCACCGCGCCCGCGATGTCGATCATTTGTCGTCCCCGTTCTCGCAGCGTACGCAGACGCCGAAGAGTGACACGTGCCCGATGTCCACCCGGAACCCCCGTTGCGCGGCCAACTGGTCGGCGAGGGGGCGCAGCAGCTCCGGATCGATCTCGTCGATCGCGCCACACTCCCGGCAGACCAGATGGACGTGTTGGTGCTCACCGGCCGCGTGATAGGTCGGCGAGCCGTGCGACAGGTGCGTGTGGGTGACCAGGCCGAGCCGTTCCAGCAGCTCAAGCGTGCGGTAGATGGTGGTGATGTTGACGCCGGCGGCGACCTCCCGCACCGCGGTGTGCACCTGCTCCGGGGTGGCGTGGCCCAGATCGAGCACCGCCTGGAGGACGAGCTGCCGCTGGGCCGTCAGCCGCAGTCCACGGGACCGCAGCATTTCCGCGAGGGAGGATTCGGACACCGTCCGATCATAGTTCGGCAATCGCGGCCGCTCCTGCCTGCGACGGCCCGCCGCTACGCTCGACGGTCATGGTGACGCCACCCGTCGGCACGGCCCCGACCGCAGCGAGTGCCCGGATCGCTGTTCTCGGCCGGGGTCTCGTCCCGGCCGACGAACCCGTCCTGCGCGCCGACGACCTGGGTGTCCTGCACGGCGACGGCCTCTTCGAGTCAATGCACCTGCGTCAGGGCCGGCCGTGGCTGCGCGACGAGCACCTGGCCCGGCTGGCCACGGCGGCAGCCGCCGTCGACCTTGAGCTGCCCCCCGTCGACGCGCTCATCGACCTGCTCGACACCGTGCGCGCGGGCTGGCCGGCGACGGTGGAGGGCGCGCTACGGCTGGTCTGCACCCGAGGCTCGGAAGCCGGCGGCCCGCCGACCGTCTACGCCACAGTGAACCCGGTGCCGGCGTCCTCCCAGGCGGCTCGACGCAACGGGATCACCGTGGCGATCCTGCCGCTGGGGGTGCCCGCCGGCGCGCGCACCGGGCTCGACTGGCTACCGGCCGGAATCAAATCCACCTCGTACGCGGTCAACAGCGCCGCCCGCCGCTGGGCCCGCCGGGCCGGCGTGGACGACGTGCTCTGGGTCTCGTCCGACGGGTACGCGCTGGAGGGACCCATCGCCAACGTGGTGTGGCTCACCGGCGACACGCTCTGCACCGTGCCCGCCGCCACCACCGGCATCCTGCCCGGCACCACCGCCGCCTGGCTGCTCGCCCACGCCGACGAGCTGGGCCTGGACGGTTCCGAACGGATGGTCACGCCGGCCGAGCTGCACGCCGCCGACGGGGTCTGGTTCAGCTCATCGGTGCGCGGGCTCGCCGAGGTGCGGATGCTGGACGGGGTGCGCCGGGAGCCCTGCCCGCGCACCCCCGCCCTGCACGCCCTGCTCGGTTTCCCCGTCGACTGAGCGTCAGCCGCCGACCCGGACCAGCCGGGCGGAGAGGTGCGGGCTGAGCCCGTGGCCCATGGCGGCCATCTCCTGGGCGTAGAGCAACGCACCCTCGACGATGCCGAAGAGCCGGTGGCCGCCGGTGACCTCCTTGGCGGTCGGAGTCCGGATCACCGCGTCGGTGGCGAACTCGACCTGCGTGCCGGTGCGCTTTCCCAGGTGCAGCTCCATCACCCCGGTCGGGGTGGTCAGCAGCGCCTCCAGCTCGTCGGTCGCCCGCCCGTCCACCAGCACCGGACGCCACCAGCCGACCTCGCGACCGGCCGGACGGACCGGCCTGCTCTGCTCGTCGAGGATCCAGGCACGGGACTCGTAGTGCAGGAACGGCCGGCCGTCGTGGCTGATCCGGATCTCCTGCGCGTAGTCGAAATCCTCGATGGTGGGGAAGCCGCCCTTGCCCCGGCCACGCCACAGCCCGATGTACGGCAGCAGGGCGTCGAGCGCCGGGTGCAGCTTCGGCCCGACCCGCAGGTCGTGGCTCTCCTCGAACGGGTACTCCTCGACCGGCGGCGCGTTCAGCCACGGCGGCTGCAGCGGATTCTCGTCGCTCACCAGCGTCACCAGCGTCCTCTCGAAATGCGTACGGCAAGGTAAACCAGGCCACCGGCGAGCCCGCCCAGGCCAGCGACCAGCAGGCTGACAAACCCGATCTCGGTAACCATCCCGGCCATCCTATGCTGGGCCACATGGCCCGCACTCTCGTCGTCAAGGCCACCGCGGGGGCTGACGCCCCGGAGCGGTGCGCACAGGCATTCACCGTCGCCGCGACGGCGGTCGCGGCCGGGGTGGACGTCTCACTCTGGTTGACCGGTGAGTCCACCTGGTTCGCAGTGCCCGGCCGCGCCCAGCAGTTCGACCTGCCGCACTCCGCACCGCTGGCCGAGTTGTTGCACGTCATCCTGACCAGCGGTCGGGTGACCGCCTGCACGCAGTGCGCGGCCCGACGGGAGATCGGCCCGGACGACGTACTCCCCGGGGTCCGGATCGCCGGTGCCGCGGTCTTCGTCGAGGAAGCGCTGGCCGAGGGCGCGCAGGCGCTCGTCTACTGACCGCACGGCGGCGGTGGGTCGATCCGAGCGGAGTGCCGATACCGACCCGACATCTCGGACAGCTGCCTACGATTCGGATGTGACCGAGGCGGCGGAGAGGTTCTTCGAAGCGCTGCCGTCGCGTGCCCCGGAGATCCTGGGCGGCCTGGCCGACGGCACCCTCCAGATCGACCTCGGCGACAACCACCGCACCGAACACTGGCTGGTCCGGATGCGGCCCGGGTCCGTGCGGGTCAGCCGCGAGCGTGGCCCGGCCGACGCGATCTGGTACAGCAGCGCCGCCCTCTTCGACCGGCTGATCTCCGGGGAGGCCCAGGGGATCGCGGCGGTGCTGCGCAACGAGAGCACGTTCAGCGGAAACGTGGTGCTCTTCCTCGCCTTCCGGCGGTTCTTTCCGGACCCGCCCGGCACCCGCGACCCCCGCGAAACGGCCCGCCGAGCAGCCGGGCGACAACGGTGAGAGACCTCGTCAGCATCCTGGACGGCAACACCTTCCTGGTCAGCGACCGACGTGGCGACATCGAGCCGTCCTACGACTTCCCCACCGGGCTGTTCTCCTTCGACACCCGCTTCCTGTCCACCTGGGTGCTCACCCTGGACGGCGAACGGCTGCACGCCCTCTCCGTCGACGACTCCGAGTCGTACCGCACCACGTTCTTCCTCGCCCCCGGCGAACCCACCCACTACCTGGACGCGAAGGCGTCGGTGATCCGCAGCCGGGCGATAGTGGGCAGCTTCGAGGAGGAGCTGACCGTGCTGAACCACCTCGGCGCGGAGGTCGAGTGCACCCTCCGCATCGAGGTCGGGGCCGACTTCGCCGACCTGTTCGAGATCAAGAACGCTCGGCAGAAGCGGGGTCGGACCACCATCACTGTCGGCGAGAACGAGCTGCGGCTGGCCTACCGACGGGAGGAGTTCCACCGGGAGATGGTGCTCCGGACCACCGCGCCGGCCCGGATCGACGAGACCGGGATGACCTTCCGGATCCGGATCGCCCGCAACGGCAGGTGGAGCACCCGGCTGCACGTGTCCAGCGTCGTCTTCGGGGCCCGCAGCCAGGACATCAGAGCCACCCTCCCGTACGGCGGCAGCCGCAGCGCGGACGCCATCCGGGCCGAACAGCAGGAGCTGATCGACCGGGCGCCGAAGCTCGGCTGCGACTGCGAGCCGCTGGCCGGGGCGTACCGGCGCAGCCTCAACGACCTGGCCGCGCTGCGCTACGAGTCGATCGCCCTGGGCGTGCGGCTGATCGCCGCCGGGCTGCCCTGGTTCATGACCCTGTTCGGCCGGGACAGCATCATCACCTCGTTGCAGGTGTTGCCGTTCCTGCCGGAGCTGGTCCCGCCGACCATCCTGATGCTGGCCGGGCTCCAGGGTCACCGGGTGGACGACTTCCGGGACGAGGAACCCGGCAAGATCCTGCACGAGCTGCGGTACGGCGAGACCGCCGGCTTCGAGGAGCAGCCCCACTCGCCGTACTACGGGTCGGCCGACTCGACACCGCTGTTCATCATCCTGCTCGACGAGTACGAGCTGTGGACCGGGGACTCCGCCCTCGTTCGCAAGCTGGAGTCGCAGGTCCGCGCGGCGTTGAAGTGGATCGACACCTACGGTGACCTGCTCGGCACGGGCTACCTCTGGTACCAGACCCGCAACCCGGAGACCGGCCTGCAGAACCAGTGCTGGAAGGACTCCTGGGACGCCATCTCGTACGCCGACGGCCAACTGCCCGGCTTCCCCCGGGCCACCTGTGAGCTGCAGGGCTACGCGTACGACGCGAAGATCCGGGCCGCCCGGCTGGCCCGGAAGTTCTGGAACGACCCGGAGTTCGCCGACACGTTGGAGCGGGAGGCCGCCGACCTGAAACAGCGGTTCGACCGCGACTTCTGGATCCCCGAGCGGGAGCACTACGCGCTCGCGCTGGACGCCGACGGCCGGCAGGTGGACGCGCTGACCTCGAACATCGGGCACCTGCTGTGGAGCGGCATCGTGGACGAGTCACGTGCCGGCAAGGTGGTCGAGCACCTGCTCGGGCCGCGCCTGTTCTCCGGCTGGGGGGTGCGGACGCTCGCCGCCGACGAGGGGCGGTACAACCCGATCGGCTACCACGTGGGCACGGTCTGGCCGTTCGACAACTCGATCATCGCCTGGGGGTTGTGGCGGTACGGCTTCCGGGACGAGGCCGGGCTGATCTGCGAGACGATGCTGGCCGCGTCCCGGTACTTCGGGGGGCGGCTGCCGGAGGCGTTCGCCGGCTACGCCCGCGACCTCACCAACTATCCGGTGGAGTACCCGACCGCGTGCAGCCCGCAGGCCTGGTCGACGGGCACCCCACTGCTGCTGCTGCGGGTGATGCTGGGGTTGGAGCCGCAGGGCGAACACCTGATCATCGACCCGGCCGTGCCATCGGGGATGGGCCGCGTCGAGCTGTTGGACATTCCCGGTCGGTGGGGCACTGTCGACGCGTTGGGCCGCAGCCGCGACCCGGAGGAACGGCCGGGCGGGGGCTGACCCGGCCCGGCTGCCGGCTCAGCCCGGGCAGCCGACGGTGGCGGCCAGCCGGGTGGCGTCCGGGCCGATCTCGGCGAGCACCGTGACGGCACCGGTGCGGTACGCGTACACCGGGGGTTGGTCCACCAGTGGGGCGTTGCCGGCCAGCGGGGCGAGTGCGGCCGTCGAGGCCGCCGGACCGGGACCGTTGGCGGACCGCGCGGTACGGGCGAACCCGCCGCCCGGGCAGGGCGCGGTGACCAGCTCCGGCGCGGTGTCGCCCGGCCGGTCGAGTGCCAGCAGCGCGGCGCTCAGCGCGGCGGTCTCCGGGCCGGCGGCGGTGGCCGGGGCCGGAGAGTAGCCGGTGCCGACCGGCCGGCAACCGGTGTCGACGACCAGTCGCACCCGGCCGTCACCTGTCGGCCGCCCCTCGACGGCCACGAACTCTCCGGCGTCGGCGCGCAGCTCGGGGCCGTCCACTCCGGTCCAGACCCCGGCCCGCCAGCTGGCCGGCAGCCGTTCGGCGATGCCGGACAGCACGGCCCGCTCGTCGCCGGTGGCCGCGAGCACACCGACCTCACGTCGCAGCCTCGCCCCGTCGGCGAACGGGGTGACCCGGCAGCCGGACGCGATCCGCGCCGGGCCCAGCTCCAGCAGACCCGCGGCACCGGCCGCGAGGGCCAGCTCGCCGACCGCCCGGTCGACCACCGGGCCGGCCTGGTCGAGGGACCGCTGTTCGCGCACCGTTGGCGGGTCGTCCCGCACCGACACCCAGGTGAGCCCGGCCAGCAACACCGCCCAGGCCACGGTCACGA
Source organism: Micromonospora sp. SD19 (assembly GCF_054462275.1). NCBI lineage: Bacteria > Bacillati > Actinomycetota > Actinomycetes > Micromonosporales > Micromonosporaceae > Micromonospora > Micromonospora sp. SD19. Next base: position 309,357 of record NZ_JBTLMN010000007.1, on the reverse strand, counting down.
CCAGCAGCCACCGCCGCCGCGACCCGGCTGGTGCCGGCGCGGCGGGGCCGGCCGAGGAGGCCCAACCCGTCTGGACAGCACCGCTCACCCGGTCATGGTGTCACGGGCCCGCCGCCGGGCCGGCGGCGGAGCCGGTCGGCACTGCCGGGCGACGGCGGGTCAGTGGTCGTTGCGCCGCGGCGGCCGGTCGAGCCGGTAGCCGACCCCTCGTACGGTGTGCACCTGCGGTCCGCCCGGCAGGCCCCGCAACCGGCGACGAAGCCGTTTGATCGTGGACCGCAGCGCGGTGGTGTCAGCGCCACCCAGCGCGGCGGCACAGAGCTGTTCGTAGCTCCACACCACCAGCGGCGGGCCGATGAGCAGGGCGAGCAGCTCGCGTTCGGCCGGGGTCAGCGGGACCGGGTCGCCGCGCCAGGTGACCCGGTGTCCGGCCCGGTCGACGACGAGCCCACCCCATTCGACCAGGCCGCGCGCCTTGGCGCGCGGATCGACCGGCACCAGGCCCGCCGGTGACGACAGCAGCTCACGCAGCTCGGCCAGGTCGGCGCAGCTGCGCACCGGGGCGAGCCCGTCGAGTTGGCTCAGCACCCGCTGCCGCATCGACCTGTCGGTGCCCACGAAGAGGACGATGGGGACCCCTTCGTCGGACACGCCACTTTCATCCCTGAATTCCACCAGAAGATAGTGACGCATGCCGATGGATTTCGGCACCCGCCCCGGCGCGTCGACGGGACACGACCGGGGCCGGCCACCCCCGGGAGGGTGACCGGCCCCGATCGATCAGAGCAGTGGGTCAGGCGACGGTGACGGCAACCTCGTTGACACCCCGGCCGGCGGTGACCGCGGTGTCGCCGTTGCCGTGCCGGGACAACGCCCGCAGCGTCCATGAGCCCGGCGCGGCGAAGAACCGGAACTGCCCAGCGGCCGAGGTGACCACCTCGGCGGTGAACTCACCGGTCGAGTCGAGCAACCGGACGTACGCCCCCGGCACCGGCTCGGCCTCGGCGGAGCGGACGACACCGGTGATGACGGTTTCCTTCTCCAGGTCCAGGCTGGCCGGCAGCGGCGCGGCCTGGTCCGGTGCGGCGCAGCCCGCAGCGGTGGGAAGAGTCATGATCAGGCCTCCCCGGGTTCGTCGCCGAGCGCCACCGGCACACCGACCAGCGAGCCGTACTCGGTCCAGGAGCCGTCGTAGTTCTTGACGTTGCGGTGACCCAGCAGCTCCTGGAGCACGAACCAGGTGTGCGACGAGCGCTCACCGATCCGGCAGTACGCGATGGTCTCCTTGCCGTCGTCGAGCCCCGCGTCGCCGTAGATCTTGCGCAGCTCGTCGTCGGACCGGAAGGTGCCGTCCTCGTTGGCCGCCTTGGACCACGGCACGCTGATCGCGGTGGGGATGTGGCCGGCCCGCTGCGCCTGCTCCTGCGGCAGGTGGGCGGGGGCGAGCAGGCGACCGGCGAACTCGTCGGGGCTGCGCACGTCGACCAGGTTCTTGGTGCCGATCGCGGCGACGACCTCGTCCCGGAAGGCCCGGATGGAGGTGTCCGGCTCCTGCGCGACGTACTGCGTCGCCGGGCGGGACACCTGGTCGGTCACGAGCGGGCGGGCGTCCAGCTCCCACTTCTTGCGACCGCCGTCGAGCAGCTTCACGTCGCGGTGGCCGTAGAGCTTGAAGTACCAGTACGCGTACGCGGCGAACCAGTTGTTGTTGCCGCCGTAGAGGACCACGACGTCGTCGTTGCTGATGCCCCGCTCGGAGAGCAGCGCCTCGAACTGCGTCTTGTTGACGAAGTCCCGGCGGACCTGGTCCTGAAGGTCGGTCTTCCAGTCAATCTTGATGGCACCGGCGATGTGGCCGGTGTCGTAGGCCGAGGTGTCCTCGTCGACCTCGACGAAGACGACGCCCGGGGCGTCGAGGTTCTTCTCGGCCCACTCGGCCGAAACGAGTGCGGTGTCGCGACTCATCGAATCACTCCCTGGTGAGGATGGATGGTGAGCCAACGCGCGCGAATCGGTTGACGTATCTGTCGCACCACGCGCGGGACCCAGCTGAAGGACGGGATCACGGGTTCGTGCGACGGCGCCGCTGCCGGGCGTTCGGTGGGATAACCGGAGGGTGCGAGAACCCTGTGCCGGTGGCCGCCGTCAGGCGGCCGGAGACAGCCCCGCCGTCAGATGACGGGGCGACACAGGCAGGTGGCCACGCGGCACAGGTCGACCGCGCGCCGTTTGGTGAGGTGGGTCCCCATGGCCAGGGAGCCTACCAGCCAGTGACCGAGCTGCCACTCAGCCGACCACCATCCGGGAATCGACGGGCCTGCCAAGGATTTCGGCGTCCCACCGCGCCTCCGGCGTCAGCCGACCGAGTTGATCGGCACGTTCTTCGCGTCGGCGGTGACCGCCAGCCCTTCCGGCAGTGGACGGACCTCCCGGACGGCGAGTTGGAACGGCAGTTCCGGAAGCGGCACGTCGATGGAGATGCTCTTGGCGTAGTTGCTCAGGAACGCACGGGCCAGCGGCAGGTTCGGCAGACCCGCGGCGTCCAGGTCGTTGAAGCGCAGCGCGACCGCGCCGTTGTCGGCGACGGTGACGTCGGCGGTGCCGCTGATGGTGAGCCGCTGACCGAGGATGTCGGCCGGGGCCGTGACGGTGAGCTTGCCGTTCTGCTCGCCGAGGGTGAGCCCTGGGCGGTTCAGCAACGCGGCCAGACTCTCGTAGCTGATCGTGCCGGCGCCGTTGACGGTGTCCGCCACGATGTCGCCCTGGCCGGTGCGCAGGGTGTCCAGCGAGGCGCGCACGTCACGGGCGGTCACGTCCAGCACCGGCAGCCGGACGGCGTCGCCCTCGACCGAGGCCTGCACGTCCCGCAGGTTGATGGTGATCCGCTGGTAACGGCCATCGAGCACCTGGGTGAGGAACGGGACTCCGCCCACCTCCACCTCAGGGGCGGCGGACTGCGCGCCCTGCTTGGCGATCTCCTGCCGCACCCGGTCGGCGATGGTCCGCTCGGCAACCCCGACCGCCACCCGGTCGGCGACCACCAGCAACCCCGCCAGCAGCAGGAGCAGAACGAACAGCCCGATGAGCAGCTTGCGGCCACGCCGTCGGGGTCGCGCCTCGTCCACCGGATAGTCCCGCGCCACGCCGCCTCCTGTCTCCGCCCGTCGCGCCGCGACGGGGCGTTCGTACCGACGCCGCAGGGCGGCGCACCCGTAGGTACCCGACCGGCTCCGCGCTCAACCGTGACTCAGAGGAAGAGCATGCACATGGCGTACGCGGCGGGCGCCGCCAGAGCGAAGCCACCGAGTGGACCCTGCATGTGCCGGGCCACCCACATCGTGGGCGGTTCACCGGCCATCAACCGGCCCGCCTCCGCGTACCCCACGGCGAGGTCGGAGAGGACGGCGGTGACCGCCGCGACCAGGCCGATCACGGCGGCCCGGGTTGGCGTGAAGGGGGTTACCAGGTAGCTGCCGAGCAGGGCGCTGGTCAGCGTGCCGACCATCGCGCCGGCCACCACGCCGGCGGCGCCCCGGGGCACCTGCGGGGCCAGCCGCGGCCACGGCAGGACGGCGTCGGTGAGCCGGGCGACGGTGAGCGCGACACCGCTCGCGGTCAGGCAGACGGTGATCGCCTGGGTGCCGGCCGGGATGCGGCTGAGCACGATCAGGGTGCCGAGGGCCACCACCCCGACCACGATGAGCAGGGTGGCACCGAGTGAGTCGGTGACCCGGACCCGGTCGACCCGGCGGACCAGCTGGCCGAGCACCGCGGCGAGGAACCCGCCGACGGCCAGGTATCCCAGCGGTGCCAGGCCGGCGACGTCGGTCCGCACCGCGGCGGTGTCGGCCAGCGCCGCGACCACGGCGCTGATCCCGGCGACCACCAGCAACGCCGGCGGGCGCATGGCCATCGTCCAGGCGAGCACGAACAGCAGTTGGACGCCGAAGACGATGGCGGCGAACGGCAGCCGGTGGCCGGGGCCCGACGTCTGCGCACCGAGCACCAGGCCGACGCCGAGCAGCGCGGCGAAGCCGGCGATGGTCAGCGCCAGTTGGCGGTGCACCTCGACCGGGGGGATGACCTCCTCTTCCGGCTCGTCGACCTCGTCTTCGGATCGGCGGGCCGGCTCACCGGAGCGACGGGCCCGGCGGGGCCCACCCCGTTCGCGGCGATCGCCGTCGGTGGTGGCCGGACCGGTACGCGGCGCGGGCGGTTGGCCGCGCGTCGGTGCGGCGGCCGGGCCCGGTTGGGACCCGGCGGGCCACGATTCACGGCCGGCCTCGGGCGAGGTGGAGGGAAACACGACCCGATCGTGCCAGACCGACCGCCCGCCGCGGTGGTCACGGGTTTCAGCGACGTTAAAAACCAGGCCACGATCAGGGGCAAGATAGACAAACAGGATTTGGCCTGACGGTGCGGCCGAGGCGATCAGTTACGCTCAACGCGTTACCCGCCCGTCAGCGACGCCGGGACCACGCAATTTCTCAGCGCACTCCCCGACGAGTGCGACTGGTCGCGTGCGGCCTCGCGCCGCCGGGACGGAGGTGATCGTGGAGATCCTGCTGCTGGTGACCGCACGTGCAGGGGAACCGTCGGCTGTGCTGCCGGCACTCGACCTGCTGCCGCACTCGGTCCGCACCGCGCCGCGCGACGTTCGCACCCTGGTCGCGGGCCCGAGCCCGGACGCGGTGATGGTGGACGCCCGATCGGAGTTGAGCGAGGCCCGGGCGACCTGCCGGATGCTGCACGCCACCGGGCTCGGCGTGCCGCTGGTCGCGGTGGTGACCGAGGCCGGTCTGATCGCGCTCAACGCCGACTGGGGCGTCGACGACGTCATCCTCGCCTCGGCCGGCCCCGCCGAGGTCGAGGCGCGGCTGCGGCTGGCGGTGGGCCGGCTCAGCAACGCGACCGCCGGCGCGGGCGGCTCGATCCGGGCCGGCGAGTTGACCATCGATCCGGACACCTACGCGGCGAAGCTCAAGGGTCGCCCGCTCGACCTCACCTACAAGGAGTTCGAGCTGCTGAAGTTCCTGGCCCAGCACCCGGGTCGGGTGTTCACCCGCGACCAGCTCCTGCGCGAGGTCTGGGGTTACGACTACTTCGGCGGCACCCGCACGGTGGACGTGCACGTCCGGCGACTGCGCGCCAAGCTCGGCTCGGAGTACGAGTCGATGATCGGCACCGTCCGCCAGGTCGGCTACAAGTTCGTCGTTCCGCCGTCGCGGTCGCTTCCCGAGGCGGAGCACGCCCCAGTGCCGGTCTGATTCGCGGACCACCCCGGGCGATTTCCCATATGCCCTTTTTGCGCAGCTTGGCGGCTCTATTCTGACTGCCGGGTTTGTCGGAGAAAGGGGCGATGGTGCGTGCACTGAACACGGGGGCGACGGGCCGGCGTGACCGGCGGGCCGGGCGGAAGTCGTGACGGGGGGCAACTCCACCGCGCGGGCCGCGGGGATAGTGACGCTGGTGGTGGCGGGCCTGCTCGGCTCCGCGTACGTGCTCGGCCGCAGCCTCGTCCCCGACCAGACGCCGCCGCACACCGCCGGCGTCACCACGAACGCCGACGGGCCGCACTACGCCGACCAACCCAGCGTCGGTGAGCCGGGCGCGACACCGGGCGCCAGCAGCAGCGCCGGCCCGGTCGAAACCGGCCAGGACGGATCCGGGCGAGACGCCGGAGGCGACAAACTGTTCGGCGCGCACTCCACCACCGGCACGCCGCGGCTCGCGTTGACCTTCGACGACGGGCCGGACCCGCGCTACACCCCGCAGGTCCTCGCCCTGCTGCGCGAATACGACGTGCGCGCCACGTTCTGCGTGGTCGGCGAGAACGCGCAGAACCACCCCGACCTGGTCCAGTCGATAGTGGACGACGGGCACACGCTGTGCAACCACTCCTGGCACCACGACGTCGGCCTGGGCGCCCGGTCGGCCGACGCGATCCGCTCCGACCTGCTTCGCACCAACGCAGCGATCCGGGCGGCGGTGCCGAACGCCCCGATCGTCTGGTACCGCCAGCCGGGCGGGGCCTGGACGTACCCGGTGGTGTCGACGGCCCGGCAGCTCGGCATGACCCCGCTGCACTGGTCGGTGGACCCGTCGGACTGGGACCTGCCCGGCGCCAACAAGATCACCGCGACGGTGCTGAGCCAGGCCGAACCGGGCTCGGTGGTGCTGCTGCACGACGCCGGTGGGGACCGGCAGGGCACGGTGGACGCGCTGCGCCAGATCCTGCCCGACCTGACCGCCCGCTTCGAGCTGGAGGCCCTCCCCACCGACCCGACCTGAGCCGCGGCTTTGCGGCGACGGTCCGGGCGTCACGACACGCAGCGGATACGGTGGCGGAATGAGCAGCGCGGAGCCGACCAGCGACCAGGTGACCCGGACCGACCGACTGGCAGCGGCGGAGATCGCCGACGTACTGGCCCTCGCCAGTTCAGCGGGTGACACCGACGGGGCGGACCCGCTCGACGAACACGTCCTGCTCCGGCTGCGCGACCCCGACGCCGCCGCCGTGCACCTGATCGCCCGCGCCGACGACGGCACCCTCACCGGGTACGCGCACCTGGACACCACCGACCCGGTCGACGGGATCGGGGTCGAGCTGGTGGTGCACCCCGCGTACCGGCGACGGGGCACCGGCCGGGCGCTGGCCCGGGGCGTACTCGCCTCGGCCACCGGGCCGCTGCGGGCGTGGGCGCACGGCGACCACCCGTCGGCCGCCGCGCTCGCCGTCGACCTCGGCTTCACCCGGGCCCGGGTGCTCTGGCAGTTGCGCCGACCGTTGGCCGCCCCGCTGGGTGAGCCACGCCTGCCCGACGGGGTGACGCTGCGCGCGTTCCGACCCGGGGCGGACGACGCGGCCTGGCTGGCCCTCAACGCGCGGGCCTTCGCCGAGCACCCCGAGCAGGGCCGGTGGACGTCGGACGACCTGCGGGTCCGCCTCGCCGAGCCGTGGTTCGACCCGGCGGGCTTCCTGCTCGCCGAGGAGACAGCTACCGGCCGGCTGCTCGGTTTCCACTGGACCAAGGTGCACGAGCGGCCGGGGTCGGCCCGGATCGGCGAGGTGTACGTGCTGGGGGTGGAGCCGACCGCGCACGGCGGCGGGCTCGGCCGGGCCCTGACCACCGCCGGGCTGGCGCACCTGCGGGACAAGCGCGGCCTGGACCGGGTGATGCTCTACGTGGACGACTCGAACACCGGGGCCGTCGCGCTCTACGAGCGGCTGGGCTTCGCCCGCTGGTCCGCGCACATCAACTACCACCTGGGCTGACCGTCCGCCGTCGCGCCGAGCGGGTCACCGGCGGGTAACGGCCGGGCGTCGGCGACATAACAGCGAACCGGAAATATACCCATACTTCCGACAGGTGCATCCCGGTTCACTTAACGGACAACTCACCCTCAGCGAGCGGTCACCTCAACGGCCGTACGTGTTCACCTCGCGTTCACTTGCGACCGGCGAACCGGCTACCTGGCACTTCTAACTTTCGTGTCAGCCGGTCAGTGCCGGTCCTCGGGCCCCGGATCGGGGCGCCAAGTCAGACGCGAAGGGAAACCCCTCAGGTGAAGCTCCAGCGGTACGGCGCGATTGCCGGCCTCGCCCTTGCTGCGACGCTCGGTCTCAGCGCATGCGGCTCGGACAACAACGAGCCCGCCTCCGGCGCCAGCGCTTCGGGCTCGGCCGCCGCGGTCGACTGCGCTACCGGCACGCTGAACGCCCAGGGCTCGTCGGCGCAGAAGAACGCCATGGCCGAGTGGATCAAGGCGTACCAGCAGAAGTGCCAGGGTGTAACGATCAACTACGAGCCCAGCGGCTCGGGCGCCGGTATTCAGGCGTTCATCGCCGGGACCGCCGACTTCGCCGGCTCCGACTCCGCGCTCAAGCCGGAGGAGCAGCCGCAGGCCGACGCCAAGTGCGTGGGCGGCAAGGCCATCCACCTGCCGATGGTGATCGGCCCGGTGGCCGTCGCCTACAACGTCAGCGGCGTGGACAACCTCCAGCTCAAGCCGGCCACCCTGGCGAAGATCTTCGCCGGCACGGTGACCAAGTGGGACGACGCCGCGATCAAGGCCGACAACCCGGGTGCCACGCTCCCGGCGACCACCATCCAAACCGTCCACCGCTCGGACGAGTCGGGCACCACCGACAACTTCACCAACTTCCTCTCCAAGACCGCCGAGGCGGACTGGACCTTCGGCAAGGCCAAGGCGTGGAAGGCCCCGGGCGGCACCGGTGCCAAGGGTTCGGACGGCGTGGCCAGCCGGGTCAAGGGTGCCGACGGCTCGATCGGCTACATGGAGTGGTCGTTCGCCGAGAACGCCGGCCTGAAGATGTCCAAGATCGGTAACGGTGCGGGCGAGTTCGCCGCGCTGACCGCCGAGGCGGCCGGCAAGACCATCGCCGGCGCCAAGGTCGAGGGCCAGGGCGACGACCTCAAGCTGTCGATCGACTACAACACCAAGGAGGCCGGGGCCTACCCGATCGTCCTGGCGACGTACGAGATCGTCTGCAGCAAGGGCCTCGCCGCCGACAAGCTGCCGCTGGTCAAGGGTCTGCTGGGCTACGCCGCCAGCACCGAGGGCCAGGCTGCCATGACCGAGCTGGGCTACGCCCCGCTGCCGGAGAGCGTCCGCACCAAGGTCGAGGCCGCAGTCAAGAACATCTCCTGACCGACACCACTCCGCAATCGAATCGAGCGAGCAGATGGGTGAAACCCCCCACCGCTCGGCCGACGCCGGCACCGGCGGGACGCGCGTGACCCAGAGTCACGAGTGGCCCGCCGGTGCCTCGGCGCGTGTGGCCGAGGCACCAGTCAGCACCCGTACCCCGGGCGGCACCGGGCTGGGCGGCGGCGGCGCGCTGCCGCGCAGCCGTAGGTTCGGCGCCGAGCGGGCCTTCCGCGGTCTCACACTGGCCGCCGGCACCGCCGTTCTGGTCATCATCGCCGCCATCGCGATCTTCCTGGTCGTCAAGGCGGTGCCGGCCCTACGCGCCAACACCGAGAACTTCTGGTCCTACGAGGGCTGGTCTCCGAACGAGACACAGCCGAAGTTCGGCATCGGCGCGCTCGCCTTCGGCACCGTGCTCAGCTCGGCGCTGGCACTGCTCATGGCGGTGCCGGTGGCGTTGGGCATCGCCCTCTACCTCTCGCACTACGCACCCCGCCGGCTGGGCACCACGCTCGGCTTCCTGGTCGACCTGCTCGCCGCCGTGCCGAGCGTGGTCTTCGGCCTCTGGGGACGGGACGTCTTCAGCAGCCCGGTCCGGGACTTCTCCGTCTGGCTGAACCAGCACTTCGGCTGGATCCCGCTCTTCGGCGGCGACGGCCCCTTCGGGGCGTCCGTCATGCTGGGCGCCCTGGTGCTCGCCATCATGGTGCTGCCGATCATCACCTCGCTCTCCCGCGAGGTGTTCCTCCAGACGCCCACCGCGAACGAGGAGGCCGCCCTCGCCCTGGGGGCCACCCGCTGGGAGATGCTCCGCACCGCGGTGCTCCCCTACGGCCGCCCCGGCATCATCGCCGCGATGATGCTCGGCCTCGGCCGGGCGCTCGGCGAGACCATCGCCCTGGCACTGACCCTCGGCATCACCTTCGGCATCTCGTTCAACCTGATCCAGAACGGCGGCAACACCATCGCCGCCAACATCGCCAACGCGTTCGGCGAGGCGAACGCGACCGGCCGTGGCGCTCTGATCGCCTCCGGCCTGGTGCTGTTCGCCATCACGCTGATCGTCAACATCACCGCGCGGGCGATCATCTACCGCCGCCGGGAGTTCACGGAGTCGGCCGCATGACCACAACCGCCACCTCCCACCGCACCCGGCCGCCGGCCCAGCCCGATTCGCTGCGGGCCAAGCGGCTGCCCTGGTACGCCGCCCCGGCCATCGCCGTGGTGGCCCTGGCGCTCTCCGCCGTGATCGTCTACGGCGCCGGCGTCGGCGGCCCGGTCCTCGTGGTCGTCCTCGGTGCGATCCTCTACCTGGTCGGGCTCTTCACCGCCGCCAACGCGGTCGAGGGGCGCCGCTCGGCCCGCAACCGCACCTGGAGCGCCCTGATCCACTCCGCCTTCGTGTTGGCGGTGCTGCCGCTCGTGTCGGTGGTCTGGACGCTGGTCAGCAAGGGCGCCAGCCGGTTGGACGCCAACTTCTTCCAGACCTCGATGAACAACATCGGGGCCCGGGACGCCAACGGCGGCGCGTACCACGCGATCGTCGGCACCCTGGAGCAGGTTGGTATCGCCACCCTGATCACCGTCCCGCTCGGCGTGCTCTGCGCGATCTACATCGTCGAGTACGGGCGGGGCAAGTTCGCCTTCGCGATCCGGTTCTTCGTGGACGTGATGACCGGCATCCCGTCGATCGTCTCCGGCCTCTTCGTGCTGGCGTTCTGGGTGCTGATCGTGTCGCCGTGGTTCAACGACGGTCGGCCCAGCTTCTCCGGCTTCGCCGCCGCGCTCGCGCTGAGCGTGCTCATGCTGCCCACCATCGTCCGGTCCACCGAGGAGATGCTCCGCCTCGTACCGGCGCCACTGCGCGAGGGCGCGTACGCGCTCGGCGTACCCAAGTGGAAGACCATCCTGCGGGTGGTGCTGCCGACGGCGCTGCCCGGCATCGTCACCGGCGTCATGCTCGCCATCGCCCGCGCGGCCGGTGAGACCGCGCCGGTGCTGCTGGTCGCCGGCGGTGGCGCGGCGATCAACACCAACCCCTTCGAGAACAACCAGTCGTCGCTGTCCCTCTTCGTCTACCAGCAGGCCGGCGACGCGTCGAAGTACGCCCCGGCACGGGCGTGGACCGCGGCACTCACCCTGGTCGCCCTCGTGCTCATCCTGACGATCGCGGCGAAGCTGCTGGCCCGTCGCAACAGGCTCAGCCGATGAACCCCGGAGGTACCACCATGGCCAAGCGCGTCTCCGCCACGAACGTCACCGCGTACTACGGGGGCTTCAAGGCGATCGAGAACATCAACCTGACGGTCGAGCCGAAGACGGTCACCGCCCTCATCGGGCCGTCCGGCTGCGGCAAGTCGACGTTCCTGCGGTCGATCAACCGGATGCACGAGGTGCTGCCGGGGGCCCGGGTCGAGGGCAGCCTGACCATCGACGACCAGGACATCTACGACCGGGACGTGGACGTCACGGCGGTCCGGCGCACGATCGGCATGGTCTTCCAGCGGCCGAACCCGTTCCCCACCATGAGCATCTTCGAGAACGTGGTGGCCGGGCTGAAGCTCAACGGGGTCCGCAAGAAGTCGATCCTGGAGGACGCGGCCGAGAAGGCCCTGCGCGCCGCGAACCTGTGGGGCGAGGTCAAGGACCGGCTGGGCAAGCCCGGCGCGGGCCTCTCCGGCGGTCAGCAGCAGCGGCTCTGCATCGCCCGGACCATCGCTGTCGAGCCGCAGGTCGTGCTGATGGACGAGCCGTGCTCCGCCCTGGACCCGATCTCCACGCTGGCGATCGAGGACCTGATGTTCCAGCTCAAGGACAAGTTCACGATCATCATCGTGACGCACAACATGCAGCAGGCCGCGCGGGTGTCGGACCGGACCGCCTTCTTCTCGATCGAGAAGACCGGCGACCCGGGCCGGCTGATCGAGTACGACAACACCCAGAAGATCTTCAGCAACCCGAGCGTGAAGAAGACCGAGGACTACATCACCGGCCGCTTCGGCTGAGCCGCCGGTTCCCGCTCCACGAGGAACCTGCCAAGATCGCGCTCGATCCTGGTTGTAGTGGTCTCGGCGCGCCGTGAGGCCACTACTTCCCTGTTCGAGCGCGATCTTGGCTGAGGCGCGGGACGCGAGCGGTGCGGGTCGCGATCTTGGCTGAGGGGCGGGACGCGAGCGGTGCGGGTCAGGCGAGGACGAAGCGGGGTTCGCCGTTCGGGGGGAGGTCCAGGCGCGGGGTGATCGGGGTGGCGGCGTCCCGGTCGGCCGCCGCCCGCGCCACACCGGCCAGGTCGCCGGCCGCCGCCACCTGGGCCAGCGTGACCATTGTCGGTGGCAGCATGGTCAGCTCCCCGGCCCGCGCGCGGGCCAGCGCGTCCGCCGGCCGGATCCACAGGGTGTGGTCGGCCTCGCCGGAGACGTCGCGGGTCCGCTGCCCCGCCGGCAGCAGGGCCACGAAGAAGTACGTGTCGAAGCGCCGCGGCTCGAACTCCGGAGTGATCCACCGGCTCCACGGCAGCAGCAGGTCCGACCGGAGGGTGAGCTGCCGGTCGGCGAGCAGCGCGGCGAAGCCCAGCCGGCGACCCTCCAGGTCCTGCCGGGCCGCCTCCCAGTCGTCGCCGCTGACGTCGCCCACCACGGTCTCCCGGTTCGGGCCGGCGAGCAGCACACCCGCCTCCTCGAAGACCTCCCGCGCGGCGGCACAGACCACCGCCTGCGCGGCGTCCGAAGCCACGCCGAGCCGGCCCGCCCACTCGCCCGGTGTCGGCCCCGCCCAGTCCAGGTGCGCCTCCGAGTCGGAGCGGTCCACCCCACCGCCGGGGAAGGCGTACATCCCGCCGAACGTCATCGCGGCGACCCGGCGGATGACGTACACCTCGAAGTCGGCATCGGTCGGGCGCAGCAGCAGCACGGTGGCCGCGACCCGCGGCGTGGCCGGGGTGCCACCCTCGGCCTGGAACCGGCGGGCGTGCTCGACCAGGGCTGCCGGGGCGGCGAAGCCGGCACTGTCGATCGTCATGCCGCGAGCCTAGTTCCCGACAGCGGAACGCCGGCCGCGCGCTGGGGCGATGAGCGGTGGCTCGGTCGACGATTTGAGCGTGATGACTCTGAGGCATCCAAATGCCTCAGAGGCATCAGGCCGTCAGGCCGTCAGGCCCGAGGCGCCGGGTCGGGGTGTGGCAGCAGGGCCGCAGACCGGGCAGCGGGCCGGGCAGCGGGCGGTTCAGCTGGCTCGGTTAGCGTTTCGGCATGACTCGTTGGGGCATCCTGGCCACCGGCCACATCGCCAGCCGTTTCGCCGAAGACCTCCGGCTGGTGCCGGACGCCGAGTTGGTGGCGGTCGGTTCCCGCGCCGCGCAGAGCGCACAGCGCTTCGCTGACACGTACGGCGCAAAGCGCGCCTACGGCTCCTGGGTGGAGTTGGCCGCCGACCCGGAGCTGGACGCGATCTACGTGGCGACCCCGCATTCCGCGCACTACGAGGCGGCGATGACCTGTCTGACCGCCGGGCGGGCAGTGCTGCTGGAGAAGCCGTTCACCCTCGACCTGGCCACCAGCACCGAGCTGGTGGACACCGCCCGCGCCGCCGGGGTCTTCCTGATGGAGGCCATGTGGATGCGGCTGAACCCGATGATCCTGCGGATGGTCGAGCTGATCGCGGACGGGGCGATCGGCACGGTGAGCGGCGTCCGGGCCGACTTCGGGGTGGCCGGGCCGTTCCCGCCGGAGCACCGGATGCGCAACCCGGCGCTGGGCGGAGGCGCCCTGTTGGACCTGGGGATCTACCCGATCAGCCTGGCCCACCTGCTGCTCGGCGTGCCGCAGCACATCCGGTCCTGGGCACAGCTCGGCCCGGAGGGGACGGACGAGAACACCGGCATGCTGTTCGGCTACGACACCGGAGCGCTGGCGACGTTGAGCTGCGGCATGGTCGGGTTGAGCGGGCAGACCGCCTCGATCACGGGCACCCTGGGGCGGATCGACGTGCCGGAGCCGTTCTTCCGACCGGGTTCGTTCACACTGCACCGGGCCGGCGCCGAGCCGGAGACGTTCACAGCGGACGAGGCCGGCAACGGCTACCAGTACGAGGCGATCGAGGTGCAGCGCTGCCTGGCCGCCGGCCTGACCGAGAGCCCGGTGGTGCCGCATGCCACCACCCTTGAGGTGATGGCCCTGCTGGACACGGTCCGCGAGCAGATCGGCGTCCGGTACGTCTGAACAGGCAAAGGGCCCCCGGCCACGGCGAGACCGTGACCGGGGGCCCTTTCGTGCGCTCAGCCGAACAGCGGCCGGACCAGCAGGTAGGTCAGGCACGCGATCAGTGCGGCGGCCGGGAACGTGATGATCCAGGCCAGCACGATGTTGCCGGCCACGTTCCAGCGAACCGCGGAGAGTCGCTTGGTCGCGCCGACACCCATGATCGCCGAGGTGATGGTGTGGGTGGTGGAGATCGGCGCCTTCAGCACCAGGGCGTTGAAGTAGAGCACCGCGCTGGCGACGGTCTCGGCGGCGAAGCCCTCCGGCGGCCCCAAGTCGATGATCTTGCGGCCGAGGGTGCGGATGATCCGCCAACCACCGGCGTACGTGCCGAGGGCCAGCATCGTCGCCGAGGTCCAGAACACCCAGCCCGGGATGTGCGTCTTGCTCTCCTGGAAACCACCGGTGTAGAGCGCCAGCACCACGATGCCCATGGTCTTGGCGGCGTCCTGCATGCCGTGACCGACCGACATGGCGGCGGCCGAGGCGGTCTGCGCCCACCGGAAGCCCCGGTTGAGCTTGCCCGGCTGCCCCTTCCGGAACATCCAGAGGATGGCCAGCATCAGCAGGTAGCCGAGGGTCAGACCGACGATCGGCGAGAGCACCATCGGCAGGATGACCTTCTCGCCGATGTTGACCCACTGCACGATGCCGCCGCTGGACAGCAGGGTCGCCCCGACCAGACCACCGAAGAGCGCGTGCGAGGAGGACGACGGCAGACCGAAGTACCAGGTGATCAGGTTCCAGGCGATGGCGCCGAGCACCCCGGCGAAGACCACCCCCAGGCTGCTGATGCCGGTGGGCAGGGTGACCAGGCCGTCGCCGACGGTCTTGGCCACTCCGGCGCCGAAGTGCGCGCCGACGAAGTTGCCGACCGCGGCGAGCCCCAGCGCGATCCGGGGGGTCAACGCGCGGGTCGAGACGCTTGTCGCGATCGCGTTGGCAGCGTCGTGGAAGCCGTTGGTGTAGTCGAACGCCAGGGCTACCGCGATCACCGCCAGGACGGCGATGAGTTCGGGAGACACCGGCTCAGGACTCCTTGACGGCGATGGTCTCGACGGTGTTCGCCACGTGCTCGAAGGCGTCGCAGGCTGCCTCCAGCTCGTCGGCGACCTCCTTCATCTTCAGCACGGTGAGCGCGTCGTACTCGCCGGAGAAGAGGCGGACGAGCAGCTGCCGGTTGATCCGGTCGCCCTCGTTCTCCAGCCGGTTGCACTCGATCCAGTAGTCCTCAAGATCCTTCATCGACTTCAGCCGGGGCATCGCGTCGGCGGTCAGCTTGGCCTGCTGGTCGAGCACGTTGACCATCTCGTGCAGCTCGCGCGGCAGCGCCGGAAGCTCGGTCAGCCCGTACAGGTAGAGCAGGTCGCCGACCGCTTCCAGGTGGTCCATCACGTCGTCCAGCAGCGAGCCGAGCCGGTAGATGTCCTCCCGGTCGAACGGCGTGATGAAGGTTGAGTTGATCTTCTTGTACAGCTCGTGGGTGATCTGGTCGCTGTCGTGCTCGACCTCGGTGAGCCGCTCGCTGACGGACTGCACGTCCACGCCGGGCAGGGCCAGCTCGTTGAGCAGCGCCGTGCCCCGGACCAGGTTCTGCGCGGCCCTGGTGAAGAGCTCGTAGAAGGCGCCCTCGGTGGGGCGGAAGGAAAACTTCACAGCACAGACCTCGTCGCGTCGGTGGAAGGGTGGCGGCACCCGAGAGCGCCCGCTCGGTGAATGCTAGGAAACGGCAGAACCGGGAATTCGCCGGCCCACCCCTGGCCAGGCACCATTCACCGCTCGTTCACCTGCCGTTCACCTCGACCGTCCCACCGGCACCCGCTCCCCCAGCCAACAGGCGCCTCCGCTCCCGGGCCACGTCGAAATCGGCAGCCGGATACCCCAGATCGAGCGTGTCGAACGTCTCACGCATCAGGTGGGCCACCGCCCAGTCCCGGTACCACTTGCGGTCCGCCGGCACCACGAACCAGGGCGCGGCGTCCGTGCCGCACCGGCTCAGCGCCTCGGCGTACGCGGCCTGGTAGTCGTCCCAGTGCCCCCGCGAGTCGATGTCGGAGGGGTTGTACTTCCAGTGCTTGCGCGGGTCGGTGAGCCGGTCCAGCAGGCGCTTGCCCTGCTCGGCGTACGAGATGTGCAGCATCACCTTGATCAGCGTCACGCCGTCCTCGGTCAGTTCCCGCTCGAACGCGTTGATCTCGTCATAGCGGGCCCGCCAGGTCGCCTCCGGCACCAGCGAGCCGACCCGGGCGATCAACACGTCCTCGTAGTGCGACCTGTTGAACATCCCCACGTACCCCGGCGGCGGCAGCTCCCGGCGGATCCGCCAGAGGAAGTCGTGCCGCAGCTCCTGACGCGTCGGCGGCCCGAACGAGCGGATGTGCAGGCCCAGCGGGTTCATCGCGCCCGCCACCCGCTTGATCGCGCCGTCCTTGCCGCCGCAGTCCATGGCCTGCAACACCAGCAGCACCCGGCGGGCCGGCCGCTCCGATCCGGTCTTGGCCATCGCGAAGAGCATCTCCTGCTGCCGGCCCAGCTCCTCACCGACCAGCTCCACCTGCTCCCGCGCCCAGGTCTTACGGTGCTCGGCGCGGTCCGCCGGCACCGGTAGGCCGGGCATGGACCGCGGGTCGATCGCGCCGAGATCCACCGGCGCGGTGACCCGCAGCAGTTCCCGCATCGAGCCGCCGTCCGGCCCCACGATCTGCCCTTGCTGGGGTGCGCTCATGCACGGATCATCACCCAACCGCCGCCGATCCGCCCGCCGAGAGCCGTCGACGGACCCCGGCCCGGTGACCGACACCCTCGACCTGCGTCCACCGCAGGCACCGACCCACCGGGGCGTTCCGGGGCTGCCGGCACCTCCGCCAGGCGGGAGGATGGAGGCCGGGACACCGACCGGAAGGGGTGGTGGGTCGTGCGGGAACTGGCGACGGAGTTCGAGGCCGAGCGGGGCCGGCTCCTCGCGGTGGGCCACCGGATGCTGGGCAGCCGCAGCGAGGCGGAGGACGCGGTCCAGGAGACCTGGCTGCGCTACGCCGGGGCGCTGGCCGACCCGGCGGCCCGCGCCGAGATCCGTGACCTGTCCGCGTGGCTGACCACCACCTGCGCCCGGATCTGCCTGGACGTGCTCCGCTCGGCCCGGGTCCGCCGGGAGGCGTACCCCGGACAGTGGCTGCCGGAGCCGGTGGTGAGCCCGGTGGACGGTCGGTCGTCGGCCGACGGTTACGCGCCCGACCCGGCGGAGCGGGCGGTCCGCACCGACCAGGTCGGCACGGCGCTGCTGGTGGTGCTGGAGCGGCTCGCACCGGAGCAACGGGTCGCGCTGGTGCTGCACGACGTGTTCGCGTTGCCGTTCGCCCGGGTCGCGGGGGTGCTCGGCACCACCGAGGCGGCTGCCCGGCAGCTCGCCTCCCGGGCCCGTCGGGCGGTCAGCGCGCCGGACGTACCCCGGCACACCGCGGACCCGGCCGAGCAGCGCCGGGTGCTCAAGGCGTTCGTCGCCGCGACCGAGTCCGGCGAGCTGGACCAACTCCTCCAGGTGCTCGCACCGGACGTGGTCTTCGTCGGCGACTCGGGCGGGCACTTCCCGGCGGCCCGTCGGCCGGTGCTCGGCGCCGACGCCGTGGCTCGCCTCACCCTCGGCCTGTTCGGCCGGACCGGCCGGTACGCCGACCGGGTGCTGGCTCGGCCGGTGCTCGTCGACGGCGCGCTCGGCCTGCAGATGGAGACGGCACACAGCGACGGGCGACCGATCCGCCTGGTCACCGCATTCGCTGTGGACCGGGGCCGGATCACCGCCATCTACAACCAGCTCAACCCGGAGAAGCTGACCGACCTGCCGCCGCTGGACGCCGACGACGGCTGGCCACCACGCTGGTGAGCCGGCCCGGTCAGACCACCAGGGCCAACCACTTGCGGTACGCGGTGGCGAACGGCTCGGTGCCGTCGCCCAAGGCCCCGAACAGCCGCTGTGCCGCCGCCTCCGCCTCGACCACCACGTCGTCCGGGTAGCCGAACCGGGCCCGGTGCTCGGCGAACTCGTCCTCGTCGAGCAGCTCCACCAGGCCGGTGGCCCGACGCCGGACGACGTCCAGGTCAAGGTCGATCAGGTGGACGGTGTCGTCGGACTCCCAGCGGGCCGGGGTCGTGATGTCGCAGTAGACCTCGCTGGTGCGCGGCGGCGGGTTGAACATGGCCGTCCACCAGGCGCGGTGCGGCACCAGCAGCACGAACGGGATCTTCTCCACCGAGGGGCGGCCGTGGTAGACCGACTGGGTGCCCTCGGGCACTCCGAGCCAGATGCCGAGATCGTCCTCCGTGAGCCGGCGGGCCGGGTAGTCGCGGTGGGCGCTGCCGTCGTACTTGCGGTAGATCACTCGGACCATGTCGCTCGGCATGATTCGCACCCTAACCGATACTGCCCACGCGTCGTAGCGCGGCCGTAACCGGACGGCGTCGCCCGCACCGCCCGGCCCGGTCGGCGGCACGCCACGCGGCGGATGGGCGCTACCGGTGTCGGCGGCGCCGGGTACCGTCGCACGGTGACTCCGCCCCGCACCGCCACCGGTTCCGCCACCCCGTCGGCCCGTGCGAAGGGCCGGCGGCGGGGTGCCCGGCCCAGTGGCACCGAGCTGCTGGCGGCGGCGGTCGGCGCGGTGCCCGGTGGCGCGGAACGCCCCGGCCAGCTGCAGATGACCACGGCGATCGAGGCGTGCGTGGCCGACGGTGAGCATCTGCTCGTCCAGGCCGGCACCGGCACCGGCAAGTCGCTGGCGTACCTCGCGCCGGCGCTCACTGTGGACGGCCCGGTGGTGGTCTCCACCGCCACCCTGGCGTTGCAGTCCCAGCTGGTCGACCACGACCTGCCCCGGCTCGCCGACGCGGTCGAGCCGGTGCTCGGCCGGCGGCCCACCTTCGCCGTGCTCAAGGGCCGCCACCACTACCTCTGCCTGGCCCGACTGGACAACTCCACCGAGGAGGAGCCGGAGGACACCCTCTTCGACGCTCCCGCGGCACGTCCCGGCGGCGGCACGAAGTGGCTCGGTGAGGCGGGCCGGTTGGGCAAGCAGATCGAGCGGCTGCGGGACTGGGCCGAGAAGACCGCCACCGGCGACCGGGACGAGTTGGACCCGGGCGTCGACGACCAGGCCTGGCGGCTGGTGTCGATGCCGGCCCGCGAGTGCGTCGGCGCTACCCGCTGCCCGTTCGGGCAGGAGTGCTTCGCCGAGGCGTCGCGGGCCCGTGCCCGCGAGGCGGACATTGTGGTGACCAACCACAGCCTGCTCGCTGTCGACATGCTCGCCGACCGGCACATCGTGCCACCGCACAAGTTGCTCATCGTCGACGAGGCGCACGAGCTGGCCGACCGGGTCTCCTCCGCGGCCCAGGCGGAACTGGTGCCGGAGCTGATCGACCGGACCACCCGGCGGGCCCGGACGCTGCTGCGGCCGGAGACGGCCGAGGCGCTCACCGCCGCCGGCGA
This sequence comes from Micromonospora sp. SD19, assembly GCF_054462275.1. Taxonomy (NCBI): domain Bacteria; kingdom Bacillati; phylum Actinomycetota; class Actinomycetes; order Micromonosporales; family Micromonosporaceae; genus Micromonospora; species Micromonospora sp. SD19. Next base: position 289,947 of record NZ_JBTLMN010000007.1, on the reverse strand, counting down.
CGCCCTCGCCGTCGGCCTGGCCGAGGCGCCGGCCGGGCGGATAACCGCGGGGTTGCCGACGCCGCTGCGGGAGGCGTGCACGCTGCTCGACGCGGCGACCCGCACCGCCCTGGACGCGATCGGCGACATCAAGGCCGACGACCCCGACCCGGTGCGCAAGCAGCAGGCCAAGGCCGCCCTGGACGAGCTCTCCACTACCGCGCAGCGGCTGCTGGAGGAGGCCGACCACGACGTGGCCTGGGTGGAGAAGAACGACAGCGGCAGCCGCCGCGCACTGGTGGTCGCGCCGCTGTCGGTGGCCGGCACCCTCGCCACCCACCTGTACGACGAACGCACCGTCGTCGCCACCTCGGCGACCCTGGCGCTGGGCGGTCGGTTCGACACCGTCGCCCGCGCCCTCGGGCTGGACGCGCCACCGCCCGCCCCGCCGACCCCCGCCGCTGCCGCGCTGGCCGCCCGCAGCGGCCCGGGTCGTCCGGCCGCCGAGACGCCGGGCCGCCGCCTCGCCGGCGACGCCGCCCCGAACGCCGTCGTACCGGCCACCGAGGGCCCCGGGTGGCGGTCGCTCGACGTCGGTTCGCCGTTCGACTACGCCCGGCAGGGCATCCTGTACGTCGCCGCGCACCTTCCCCGCCCCAGCGTCTCCGGGCTGCCCGACGCTGCCGGGGAGGAGCTGCTCGGGCTGGTCGAGGCGCTCGGTGGTCGTACTCTCGGGCTCTTCTCCTCACGGCGGGCCGCGCAGCAGGCGGCGGAGCTGTTGCGCGCGCGGACCGACCTGCCGGTGCTGCTCCAGGGCGAGGAGGCGTTGCCGCTGCTGGTGCGTCGCTTCCGGGAGGAGCGCGCCAGCTGCCTGTTCGGGGTGATGTCGCTCTGGCAGGGGGTGGACGTGCCGGGTGACGCCTGTCAGCTCGTGGTCATCGACCGGCTGCCCTTCCCCCGCCCGGACGAACCACTGGCGGCGGCCCGCGCGGCGGCGGTGGACGCGGGCGGCGGTTCGGGCTTCGCGGCGGTCAGCGTGCCGATCGCGGCGGTCCGGCTGGCGCAGGGCGTCGGCCGGCTGATCCGGGCGACCGGCGACAAGGGTGTGGTCGCGGTGCTCGACTCCCGGCTGGAGACGGCCCGGGGCTACGGGCCGTTCCTGCGGCGCTCGCTGCCACCGTTCTGGTACACGACCCGCCCCGAGGTGGCCCGCGGCGCCCTGGAGCGCCTGGCGAAGTCCTGACCCGCCCCGTCCACCCTCGCCCTCGCGCCACGTCCCGCCGCCAGGCCCCGCCGCCCTCCGCCGGGCCGCCCCACCGCACGGCGCACGGCGCACGGCCAAGATCGCGCTACAACAGGGAAAGAGTGGCCTCCCGCACTGGGGGCCACTCTTTCCCTGTTCGTGCGTGATCAGGCGGTCGACGGCGTGACCCATCGGGTCCGGGCGCACAAGGCGCGGGCGCGCCCGGAGCTAGGGGGCCTGGGCGGCGACCACCACGGCGTCGGGCGGGGTGTCCGGGACCCTCCGGGCGGCGAGCCTGCGGACGGCGGTGTTCAGCACCGCGATGAGCGGCACGGAGACCAGCGCGCCGGTGATGCCGGCGAGCACCACACCGGCGGCGATGCCGATGATCACCGCGAGCGGGTGGAGGGCGACCGCCCGGCCCATGATCAACGGCTGGAGCACGTGGCCCTCGATCTGCTGCACGCCGATCACCGCGCCAAGGATGATCAACGCGGTGACCGGGCCGCTGTCGACGAGGGCCACCAGCACCGCCACGCCGCCGGAGAGCGCCGCACCGACGATCGGGATGAACGCGCCGAGGAAGACCAGCGCGGCCAGCGGGAAGGCGAACGGAATGTCGAAGACGACCAGGAAGATGCCGATGCCGACCGCGTCGATGAAGGCGACCAGCACGGTCGCGCGGACGTAGGCGCCGAGCGTGTGCCAGGAGGCGCGACCCGCGTCGTCGACCTTCCACCGGGCGGCCACCGGCAGCAGCCGGACCAGGAAGCGCCAGATCCGGTTGCCGTCGCGCAGGAAGAAGAACGTCGCGAAGAGCACCAGCAGCGTGCCGGTCAGCACCTCGGCCAGCGTCGCGGCGGTGCTCAGGGCGCCACTTGTCAGATTGGAGGTGTTGGAGTTGATCCAGGCCTGCGCCTCGTCGATGTAGCGGTCGAGCTGAGTGTCCGAGAGGTGCAGCGGCCCCGTCTTCAGCCAGTTCTGGATCTGCCGGACACCCTCCGACGACTTCTCGCTCAGCTCCGGTACGCCACGAATGAACTCGTTGACCACCAGCGTCAGCGTGCCGATCACCGCGGCCAGGCCGCCGACCAGCACCACAGCGGTCGCCAGCGACCGGGGGAACCGGATCCGCAGCAGCCAGCCCACCGCCGGCGCGAGCAGCGCCGAGAGCAGCAGCGCGATGGCCAGCGGAATGATCACGATCTTGATCGTGCCGACGATCCGCAGCAGGGCCCAGGCCACCACGCCGATCACGATCAGTCGCCAACACCACGCGGCGGCGATCCGCAGCCCGTGCGGAACGTCGGCGTCGTCCCGGCTGGACGTGGAGCTGTGCAGGTCCACCGGTGGTTCCGCGCCGTAGACAGTGGCGCTCGTCGGCGCGGTCGGCCCCGGCACGGCCGGCGACGCCACCCGGGCGGCCGGCGACGCGTCGTTCAGCGCGTCATCCGCCGCGCCCTCGTCGGCGCGCGCCGACGCCTGTCGTGACTGGTAGGCGCGGCGAAGCCGCCCGCGTACCCGCTCGAAGCGGCTCAAGCGCACCTCCTGGCAGAGAACCCGGCCCGCCCACGGTGACAGGTCGGACAGCATACGTCCGTTCCCGACACCGTAGGGGGTTCCGCCACACAATGCCCCGACCACCTCCGGCGTAACCACCGGCCGGTAGCCGTCGGCCCACACGGTAGCGTCTGCGGCGTGACCGCCGACAACGATCTGGACGCCGGCCTGCCGATCCGCCTGCTGCACGACCGCGTGCTGGTACGCATGGAGGGCAGCGAGGGCGAACGCCGCTCCACCGCCGGCATCGTCATTCCGGCGACCGCGGCGGTCGGCAAACGCCTCGCCTGGGCCACCGCCGTCGGGGTGGGGCCGAACGTACGCGCCATCGTCTCCGGCGACCGGGTGCTCTTCGACCCGGACGACCGCTCCGAGGTCGAGCTGCACGGCCGCGGTTACGTGCTGCTGCGGGAGCGGGACGTGCACGCCGTCGCCGCCGAGCGGATCGAGAACGACTCGACCGGCCTCTACCTCTGACGCACCTCCCCCGGCCACCAGGCCCCGTCGCGCACCGTTTGCCCGGGCGCACGACGGGAAGCCATCCGGCGACCGTGGCCCTGGGGAGGGACGATGCCGGTATTCGTGAAGAAGCTGTTGACCTGGGGCAGTGTCGCGTTCCTGATCTACTTCATGGCCTTCCGGCCGGACGGTGCCGCGCAGATGTTCCGGGCGATCGGGGCCGCGCTGATCGCGATGTTCCAGGGCCTCGGTGACTTCCTCACCTCGCTGATGACCTGAGCCGCCCGCCGCCCGTCGGCAGCGCTCAGGGGTGCGTCGGCGGCCAGGGCGGCGCCGACCGCCCCGGCCAGCCGGGTGCCGCGTACCCCACCGGAGCCGGGGCGGGGGCCAGCACCACCGGGATCGGCACCACCGGCTCGTGCGGCGCGTCCACCGGGCGCTGGGTGCCGTCCGGGAAGCGCAGGTGGTAGCGGCTGCCGTCCCAGACCCCCGCCGGGGCCTGCGGGTCCCGACCGACGAAGAACGTCCGGTACGCGCTGATCGCGTCCAGCAACTCCCGCTCCTCACGTGCGGTCCGCTCCTGGTCGGCGGGCTTGCGGTCCAGACCGCGCAGCGTCCCGTCGCGCAGCAGGGCCAACCGGGTCGCGGCGGACTGGTAACCCCGCATCGCCCGCACCCCGGCGTCGCCGGCCACCCGCCGCGCCCAACTGCGGGCGGCGTGTCGCCTGCCGAGGCTGCTCAGGGCGGCCACCTCGGGCGGGCTGAGCCAGCCAGCGCGTACGTAGTCGGGCAGGACCCGCTCGGTGAGCCGCCCCTCCCAGGCGCGCAGCCACAGCGCCAGCCCCACGGTGCCGAAGAAGACCGGCACCATCAGGCCCAGGAAGCCGTACAGCATGATCACCGCCTCGCCGGTGGCCTGGGTGAGCGTGGGCAGCAGGTTCCACGTGCCGTGCAGCATCATCGCGAGCAGCAGGCCGGCGATCGGGGCGAGCACCCGGATGCGCCGGTCGGCCGTCCGGGAGGCGATCCCCAGCCCCACACCGGTCATCGAGGTGAAAAGGGGATGGGCGAACCCGAACAGCAGGATCCGCAGGATGAAGATCGCGATGACCTGCTGGATGCCGGTCGCCGGGCCATAGCGGTCGGCACCGGAGGCGTAGCCCAACCCGCCCAGGTAGAGGATGTTCTCCACCATCGCGAAGCCGACCGCGGAGAGCCCGCAGTAGACCAGGCCGTCGGTGATCCCGGACCATTCGCGGCGGCGGAACACCAGCAGCAGGATCGGGCCCAGCGCCTTGGTCAACTCCTCGATGAACGGCGCCACCAGCACCCCGGTGAGCGCGGACGGCAGGCCCCAGTCGGCGAACCGGTTGGCCGCGAAGTCGTTCACAGTGAGCGAGGCGGCGGTGGAGACGAACGCACCCCAGGCGAAGCAGAAGATCAGATACTTCAGCGGCTCGGGTTCGTACCGGTCCAACCAGAGGAAGCAGCCGACCAGCACCGGCACCGGCAGGATGGCGGCCACCACCCCGATCAGCAGGGCCTGCGCACCGAGCGACTGGCCGAGCGTGAAGACCATGAACACCGCGCACGCCGCGATGAACAGCACCACCCCGGCCAGCACCAGGAACCGCCGCCAGCCCAGTCGGCGCAGCGGCATCCGGGGCGTCTCGGCCACCGGCGGGGCGGCGGGCGCGGGCGGGCCGGCGGGCGACGGCGGCAGCGGTGAACCGGGCGGGGTGTCGGCCATGCGGTCAGCGTAGCCATCCACCGCCGGCTGGTTCGGCCGCATCGGTAGCCGCTATGCTGCCGGCAGGTCACGAGCGCCAGCGTCAAACCCCGGTTTGCTGGCCGGCAACCCTCGTCGAGTTCGCGGTGGGGTGCCCCGGGTGATGACCGGGCCCAGCCCGATCGGTGTGCTGGGCAAGCGCGGACCCCGTCCCGATGTCGCACCCGGGGTCCCTGACCCCGGAGGTTCCGGCGTGTCCGTCACCCTCGTTCCCTCGCTGCCCACAGTGCCCGCCAGGCCGTCCGCGCCGCTCGACGTCCTCGGTATGCCCGGCGAGATCAACCTGGACTACGCGGCCAGCGCACCGTGCGCGCGGGCCGCCGCCGACGCGGTGGCCGAGCTGCTGCCCTGGTACGCCAGCGTGCACCGCGGCGCGGGAGCGCTGTCGCGACGCTGCACCCTCGCCTACGAGCAGGCCCGGCAGACGATCGGGGACCACTTCGGCGCTCGCGCCGACGATCACGTGATCTTCACCCGCAACACCACGGACGCGCTCAACCTGCTGGCGCGGGCCGTGCCGGCCGGCACGACGGTCGTCACGTTCGCCGGCGAGCACCACGCCAACCTGCTGCCCTGGCCGCGCGGATCGGTGCGGCTGCCGGTGCCCACCGACCCCGAAGGGGCGGTACGCGATCTCGCCGCCGCCCTGACCGAGCTGCGTCGGGGCAGCAACCCGGCGCTGCCGGTGCTGGTCGCGGTGACCGGTGCGAGCAACGTGACCGGTGAGCGGTGGCCGGTCGCCGAGCTGGCGCGGGTGGCCCACCGGCACGGTGCCCGGATCGTGCTCGACGCCGCGCAACTCGCCCCGCACGCCCCGGTCGACCTGCTCACGCTGGACGTCGACTATCTGGCCGTGTCCGGCCACAAGCTGTACGCGCCGTTCGGCGCGGGCGTGCTGATCGGCCGGGCGGACTGGTTGGACGCCGCGCCGCCGTACCTGGCCGGCGGCGGGGCCACCAGTCACGTCGGTCCGGCCACCCACGACGTGACCTGGGCGACCGGTCCGGCCCGCCACGAGGGCGGCACCCCGAACCTGCTCGGCGCGGTTGCGCTGGCGGCGGTGTGCGCGGCGCTCGACGACGCGGACCGGGCCACGCTGGCCGCCCACGAGCAGGCAGTGCTGGCCCGGCTGCGGACCGGCCTCGCCGCCCTGCCGCACGTCGTGGAGCTGCGCACCTTCGGCCCGGACGCGCCCCGGGTCGGCATCGTCTCGTTCGTGGTCGCCGGTCGGGACTCCACCGAGGTGGCCACCCGGCTGGCCGCCGAGCACCACATCGGCGTACGGGACGGGTTGTTCTGTGCCCACCCGCTGGCCCGGCGGCTGCTCAGTGAGGCGGCGGGACGTACCGGCCGGCGGGACCTGCCGCCCACCGCGCTGCGCGCCAGCATCGGGCTGGGCAGCACGGCCGCCGAGGTGGACCGGCTGCTCGCGGCGCTGGCCGAGCTGGGCTGAGGCCCGGCCGGCGGCGGCCCGCGCTCAGCCGATCGGCGGGGCGGTGGGTGGCTTCGGCGCCTCGCCGGGCTCGGCGGGCTCACCGACCGGGCGTTCCTGCTCCCCGAAGGCGGTGCGGATCCACCGGTTCGCCTCCTCCTGCTCGATTCCGGAGGCGACCAGCAGGTCGCTCGCTGTGGTGCGGACCTGGGCGACCACCACACTGCCGGAGAAGCCGACCCCCTCGCCGTACGCCCGGCCGGCCTCGCTGACCGCCCGCAGTGACCGTTCCCGGGCCTTCTCCGGCTCCTCACCGGCGGCGAACTCGTGCTTGAGCAGCCGGACCGACTCGGCGAGGTGGCCGATCGCGTCCGGCATCGGATCGGGCACCGGTTCCTCGTCCTCGACCAGCGTGACGGACCGGCGGATCAACGTGCCGCTGTTGCGCATCGCCCGGTCGATCGGGTCGGCCGCCTCGGCGTAGTGGGTCAGTTCGTCGCGGCGGTGCCAACGGGCCGGGGAGAGGGTGGCGGTCTCCTTCGCCCCCTCGATCGCCTCGCCCAGCGTGGCCAACTCCTCCTTGTTGTTGCGCAACCTCTCCAGCGCGCCCTGGATGGTGGCGCGGTCCCGGTTGCGCAGCCCGTCGGCGGTGGCGTCGAGCTGGGAGGCGAGCAGGTCCAGGGCGGGTCGGGCGGCCCGGTTGATCACCCGGAGCGGGTTCAGCGGCAGCAGCACCGCCGTGACCAGCAGCGCGATCCCACCGCCGAGGAACGCGTCGACGAAGCGGGGGATCTCCAGGTTCTGGGTCGACGGGCTCAGCGTCACGATCAGCACCGCGGTGGCCGCCGCCTGGATAACGATCGCCACGCTCGCCCCGGCGAAGATGGTGAGCAGAATCGCCACGGTGACCACCAGGCCGAGCTGCCACGCGCCAGTGCCGAGGAAGTAGATCAGCAGGTCACCGACTGCCACCCCGACGCCCACCCCGACGATCAGCTCCACCGTCCGGCGGAACCGCTGACCGACCGAGGCGGCCAGGGTGCCGACCGCGGAGATCGGCGCGAAGACCGGTTGCGGGTTGCCGAGCAGCCGGTGCGAGACGAAGTACGCGAGCCCGGCCGCCAGCCCGGCCTGCACGGCGAGCCCACCGGCCATCCGTACCCGGTGCAGCCGGTCGTGCAGGGTGGCTCGACCGCGGTGACGCAGCTCTTGGGTGGCTTCGGCGATCCGCGCGCCGTCGATGTCCACCAGCCCTTCACGCAGCGCGGTACGTCGTACCACCGGAGGTCGCTTGTCGCGGGCCACGGCCATGGGCGCGACTACCCGTGGTGGGCTCGCTGAATCCTCCCGTCCGGCGCGTCGCGGGCGGATGCGGCAGACTCGGGCGGTGGCTGATCTGCTGGACCGGTGGCGGGCGGCGGCCCGGGATGCCGGCGCGAGGCCCGACCCGGACACGACCCGGGCCGGGGAGATGGTGATCGCCCGGTGGCGGGAGCCGCACCGGCACTATCACACGCTGGCCCATCTGACGGCGGTGCTCGATGTGGTGGACCAGCACGCCGACCTGGCCGATCGGGTCGACGTGGTCCGGTTGGCGGCCTGGTTCCACGACGTGGTCTACGATCCCCGGGCCGCTGGCGACGCCAACGAACGCGACAGCGCGGCGCTGGCCGGGAGCGTGCTCACCGGGCTCGGGGTGCCGACGTCCACGGTGGCCGAGGTGCGCCGGCTGGTGCTGCTCACCGCCGGGCACTCGGTGACCCCGGACGACCGGGACGGCGCGCTGCTCTGCGATGCGGACCTGGCCGTGCTGGCCGCGCCGCCGGCCCGCTACGAGCGGTACGCGGCGGCGATCCGCCGGGAGTACGCCCACGTGCCGGAGCCGGCCTTCCGGGCTGGACGGGCCGCGGTGTTGACCGGCCTGCTGGCGCTGCCCGCGCTGTTCCGGCTGCCGCCGCTGGCGACCCGGTGGGAAGAGCCCGCCCGGGCCAACGTGCGCCGGGAACTCGCCGCGCTCAGCGGGGAGCCGCAGAACGCGGGCTGACCAGGTGCTTCGGGCGACGCAGGCCGGTGCTGCGGAGCAACTGGACCAGTTCCCGGCTCGGCACGACCTGCGCACCGAGCCACACCGCCGCCGCGAACCGGTCGGCCGGGATGTCGTAGTGGTCCCGGTCGAAGCCGCGCCTCGGCGCGCCGAGCGTCTCGGCGAAGGCGTGCAGCTCGGCGTACGAGACGTCACTGATCAGGTGCGACCAGAGCCGGCCGCGCCACGGCCAGGCCGGCCGGTCCAGGTAGAGCATGATGTCCAAGCTATCCCGTCGAGTCGATCATGTTGTTGATCGCCGGTCGGCGGCTTAGCCTCGGCTGCATGGCTGCCACCGCGCTCCTCGACGACCTGCGCGCCGCGCTCGGTGACGACGCCGTGCTCACCGACCCGGACCTGCTGCTGATGCACCAGCGCGACGAGGCCGACCTGTGCGCCGCCGGCCTGCCGTTGGTGGTGACCCGCCCGCGCGACACCGGGCAGGTGGTCGCCGTGGTCCAGGCCGCGGCGCGACACGGCGTACCGGTGGTGCCGCAGGGTGCGCGGACCGGGCTGGCCGGCGCGGCGAACGCGGTGGACGGCGCGGTGGTGCTCAGCACCGTCGCGATGAACGAGATCCGGGAGATCGATCCGGTGAGCCGGATCGCTGTGGTCCAACCGGGGGTGGTCAACGCGGCGCTGGCCGGTGCGGTGGCCAAGCAGGGCCTCTGGTACCCGCCCGACCCCGGTTCCTGGGAGTCGTCCACGATCGGCGGCAACGTGGCCACCAACGCCGGCGGCATGTGCTGCGTCAAGTACGGCGTGACCACCGAGTACGTGCTCGGCCTGGAGGTGGTGCTCGCCTCCGGCGAGGTGCTGCGCACCGGGCGGCGGACGGCCAAGGGGGTGGCCGGCTACGACCTGACCCGGCTGTTCGTCGGTTCGGAGGGCACCCTCGGCGTGATCACCGAGGTGACCGTGGCGCTGCGGCCCGCCCCGGCCGACTCGCTGACCCTGGTGGCGGTCTTTCCGTCCGTCGCCACTGCCGGCGCGGCGGTGGCCGAGATCGCGGCTCGCGGACTCACCCCCAGCCTGCTGGAGTTGCTGGACCAGACCCACCTGCGGGCGATCGAGGCGTACCAGCCGATGGGGTTGCGGACCGACGCGCAGGCCCTGCTGCTGGCCGCCGCGGACACCGGCACCCGGGCGGCGGACGACCTGGCGGTGCTGGCCGAGGTGTGCGAGGCCGTCGGTGCCGACGAGGTCTACGCGGCCACCGACGCGGTGGAGGCGGCGGCACTGCTACAGGCCCGCCGGTTGGCCCACCCGGCCATGGAGAAGTTCGCGGCGGACACCTACCCGGGCGGCAACGGCGGCCTGGTGATCGACGATGTGGCGGTGCCGCGGGGCGCACTCGCCGCGCTCCTGGACGGGGTCGCCCGGATCGCCGCCGAGTGCGAGGTGCCGATCGGCGTGGTGGGGCACGCCGGGGACGGCAACATGCACCCGAACATCGTGGTCGACCGGGCCGACCCGGCGAGCGTGGCGCGGGGCCGGCGAGCCTTTGACGAGATCATGCGGCTCGGCCTGGACCTGGGCGGCACCTGCACCGGCGAGCACGGGGTGGGGCTGCTCAAGCGGGACTGGCTGGCCCAGGAGGTCGGGCCGGTCGGCGTCCGGGTACATCAGGCGATCAAGTCGGCGCTCGACCCGGCCGGCCTGCTCAACCCGGGCAAGGTGCTCTGACCGGCTGCGGTCAGCCCTTGACCTCGGCCGGGGTGGCCTGGGTCAGCAGCAGCAGGATCTCCCCGGCGACCGGCGTGAGTTCCTCACCGGGGCAGTCCTGTGAGGTGATCAGCCCGGTCGAGGTGATGAGGCTGGACGTCAGCGCGTCGATGCAGGTGGTCCGGTACCGCCGGGCCTGATCGGTCTCGTCGGCCAGCGCCGGGTTGGCCAGCAGCACCTGGAGCCGCTCGGTCAACTCCGGTGCGAGGGTGCCCCGGGAGGTCACCCCGTCGCCGGCGCAGTCGACGCACTGCCACGCGCCGTTGCGCTCGACGCTCAGGGTGCGCATCGGCCCGTCCTCACCGAGGCGTTGGAGCAGGCTGACCTGGCCGGCGGCGACAGTGGTGGGGATCTCCAGCTGCGATCCGCCACCCGCCGTGCCCGTCGTCTGCTCCACCGAGCTGTTCGGCTTGTCCCGGTCGAAGAGCGAGCACCCGGTCAGGGCGCTGGCGAGTGCGACGGCGAGCAGGGGTCCGAGCAGACGAGGGCGGGCGCGGTGTTGCACGCGCGGAAACCTACCCCACCGTAGGTAGCGTTCGAAACCACCATCCGGGTCGGTATCGATAGTTACCCATTGGTAACGTCGCAATTCGTCATCGAGCGGACTGTCGCAGCTCCGCCTGACCGTCACCACCCCGGTCGGCCGCGTAACCCCGGACGTCCGGAGCGCCCAACCGGGCGGCGTCCGCCGCCGCGTCGTCCGGCATCAACTGGGACTGCCGCTCCGCCTCCACCCGGGCGCGGTAGTGCTCGACCTCGCGGGCCCGGGTGGCCGCATCCCAACCGAGCACCGCCCCCATCAACTCGGCGGCGTGCTCCGCCGACTCCAACCCCCGGTGGCTGGTCTCGAACGAGATCCGGGTCCGTCGGGTCAGCACGTCCTCCAGGTGCAGCGCACCCTCGGCCCGCGCCGCGTAGGCGACCTCGGCCGCCAGATACTCCGGAGCACCGGCCAGCGGGGACGCCAGCAGTGGATCGGCGTCCACCAGCGCCAGCAGGTCCAGGGTGAGGGTGCCGTACCGCTCCAGGAGGTGCTCCACCACGCCCACCGGCACGCCGTGCCGGCGGGCCAGGTCGGCCCGGTCCCGCCACATCGCCGGGTAGCCGTCGGCGCCGAGCAGCGGCAGGTCGGCGGTGCGCGACGCGCGGGCCCCACCGAGGCGGCGAGCGGCCCGGTCGACCACGTCCGACGCCATCACCCGGTACGTCGTGTACTTGCCGCCCGCGACCAGCAACAGCCCGAGCATCGGCTCGAAGACCGCGTGCTCACGGGAGAGCTTCGAGGTCGAGTCGGCCTCGCCGGCCAGCAGCGGCCGCAGCCCGGCGTACACCCCCTCGATGTCGGCGGTGGTCAGCGGCCGGTCCAGCACCGTGTTGACCTGCTGGAGGAGGTAGTCGATGTCCCGGGCCGAGGCGGCCGGGTGGGAGCGGTCCAGCCGCCAGTCGGTGTCCGTGGTGCCGATGATCCAGTGCCCGCCCCACGGGATGACGAAGAGCACCGAACTCGCCGTCCGCAGGATGAGCCCCGTCTCGCCGGTGATCGCCGAGCGGGGCACCACCAGGTGCACCCCCTTGGAGGCGCGCACCCGGACGCCGGGCCGCAGGCCCACGTCGTTGAGCATCCGGGACATGTCGTCGCTCCACACACCGGTGGCGGCGATGACGGTGCGGGCCTGCACCTCGAACTCCGCGTCCGGTGAACCGGGCGGGGCCTCCAGGTCCCGGACCCGGACGCCGGTCACCTCGCGCGCCTGCCGGATCAGCCCGACGGCGCGGGCACTGCTCACCACGGTGGCGCCCAGGCTGGCCGCGGTGCGGGCCAGGGTGACCACCAGCCGGGCGTCGTCGACCTGCCCGTCATAGTAGCGGATGGCCCCGGCCAGCGCGTCGGCCCGCAGACTCGGGAAGATCCGCCGGGCACCCTCCCGGGTCAGGTGACGGTGCAGCGGCATACCCCGGCCACCGCCGAAGACCCCCGCGAAGGCGTCGTACGCGGCCACGCCCGCGCCGTAGTACGAGCGACGAAAGACCCGGGCCGGCAGGTCCCGCAGGCCCCGCCCCGCCGGCAGCGGCACCATAATCGGCACCGGGCGGACCAGGTGCGGCGCGAGCCGGGTGGCCAGCAGGCCGCGCTCGGTGAGCGCCTCGTGGACCAGGTGGAACTCCAACTGCTCCAGGTAACGCAGGCCACCGTGGATGAGTTTGCTGGACCGGCTGGAGGTGCCCGCCGCGAGGTCACGCGCCTCGACCAGCGCCACCTTCAGGCCCCGGGACGCCGCGTCCAGCGCGGCACCGGCACCGGTCACCCCACCGCCGATGACCAGCACATCGAAGCGCTCGGCACGTAGTCGACGCAGGTCGGACGCACGGCGGACCGGTGAGAGCTGACCGGCGACGGATCGGGAGATATTGGGGTCGCGCACCCGTCCACCGTAACCGCCGGGCCGACGTGTCGACATTTCGCCGCCCGCGCCGCACGGCCCCAAATGCCCATTTCGCGACCCTCGCCTGTCGGAGATCTTGGACAGTTTCCGTTAGCTGCCAACGGAAACTGTCCAAGATCTCGACGATTCTTCGAGGCGGCACTCGGTCCGGAACCGTTCACCGTGGTCGTAAGGTTCTCGGATGCACGGTCAACCCGGGTACCCCGCAGTCAGCTCTCGAACGTCCCCATGGCCGGTGGTCGCGGCAGTGCTGGTCGGCTGCTGGACGGTAGCGGTCACCGTGGGCACCCAGACCGGTGGCTGGCTCACCGATCAGGTGCTGCTGGGCTTCGGACGGGACCGGTTCGGCTGGCTCTGGCCGGTGCTCGGCCTGGCCACAGTGGCGCTGCTCGGCACGCCCGCCCTGCTGCTTGCCGTTGCACCCCGGTCGGCAGCGGTCCGGGCCACCGGGCGGGTCTGGCTGCTCGGCGCACTCGCTCTCGGCGTGCTCACCCTGCTGCGGGTCGTGCCACCGGTGCACCACGAGGCGTACCTCGCCGCGCTGGCCGGCGTCGCGTTGCTCGGTGCACTCGCCGTGCGTTGGGCGGCGCGCTGGTGGGCGTACACCGGGCTGGTTGGCCCGATCGGCGGCCCGGCACTCACCGGGAACGGCGACGCCACGCGGCCCGAGGCCACCGGGAACGGCGACGCTACCCGGCCCGAGACGGCCGGGAACGCGGAGCCGGTCGCACCCCAGCGACGCCCGCGCCGGCCCGGCCCGGTGCCGCTGCTCGCGGTCGCCGCCGGGTTGGCGCTGCTGCTGCCGTGGGCGTGGTTGGGTGCGCTCGGTGGCCTCCTGGAGACCGCGCTCGCGCTGCTGGCGGCCGCCGCGCTGGGAGTGCTCGCCGCGACCCTGCTGGATGCCCCCTTCTGGTCCGTGTTCGCGGTTGGTCGACCGCCCCGGCCGGCTCGACTGGTGCTGGTCGGCGGCCTGGTCGCCGGGGTGGCGTTGCTGCTGCTCGCGGCCGGGGCCGGCCAGTCCGGCGGACAGCTCCCCGGGCTGCTGACAGTGCCGCCGGTGGGGTTCGCGCTGGCCGCGCTCTGGGCGGCGACCTGGCGGTCCGGCGCCAATCCGGCCGAGGCCAGGCGGGCGGGTCGGGCGGCGACCGGCTGGCTCGTGGGCCTGGCCGCGCTCGGCCCGCTGGCCTTCACCGACCCGGAAGAGATCACCCTTTTGCTGGTCGGCACCCGGGACATCCCGTTCTGGGTGGCGGCCGCGGCCGGCGTCGGGCTCGCCGTCGCGGTGGTGGTCGCCATCGGGTACGCGGTGCTGCTCGCCCGGCCGACGGCACGCACCCCGAACCGGCGGGTCGCCGCGGTGGCGGCGGTGGTGCTGCTGGTGGCGTTCGGGGTGGTCGACCTCGGCCCCGGCCAGCCGGGCCTGTACGGCGAGCGGCTGTTCGTGGTGCTGCGCGCCCAGGCCGACCTGAGCGATCTTCTGGCCGGCGCGCCGGGTCAGGCCGGGCGGGACGCCCGCGCGGCGGAGGTCTACCGGCGGCTCGTGACGACCGCCGAACGCAGCCAGGGCGACCTGCTGCGGGAGGTGAACCGGCTGCGCCTCGACCCGGTGTCGTACTACCTGGTCAACGCGGTGGAGGTGGACGGCGGCCCGGCGGTGCGGGCCTGGCTGGCCGGCCGGCCGGAGGTCGCGCGGGTGCTGGTCAGCCAGCGTCTACGCCCGCTGCCGGCCCCGGCCGGGCAGAGCCGGGGCGACGTGCCCAGACCCACCGCCCCGGAGTGGAACATCCGCCAGATCGGTGCCGACCGGGTCTGGTCCCAGCTCGGGGTCACCGGCACGGGCATCGTGGTGGGCAGCTCCGACTCGGGGGTGGACGGCAGCCATCCCGCGCTGAGCGCCGGGTTCCGTGGTGGAGACGACTCCTGGTACGACCCGTGGGACGACACCCGGAGCCCGACCGACCAGGGCGGGCACGGCACCCACACGGTGGGCAGCGCGGTCGGGCGGGACGGCATCGGCGTGGCACCGGACGCGAAATGGGTGGGCTGCGTCAACCTGGACCGCAACCTCGGCAACCCCGCGCACTACCTGGACTGCCTCCAGTTCATGTTGGCGCCGTTCCCGGCAGGTGGCGACCCGTTCACCGACGGCCGTCCGGAGCGCGCCCCGCAGGTGCTGACCAACTCGTGGGGCTGCCCGCCTATTGAGGGCTGCGACCAGCGGGTCCTGCGGCCGGCCACCGCCGCCCTGGACGCGGCCGGGATCTTCGTGGTCGCCGCGGCCGGCAACACCGGCCCCTGGTGCGCCTCGATCGACGACCCGCCCGCCCCGTACCCGGACGTGCTGACCGTCGGCGCGGTGGACGCCCAGCGGCGGGTGGCGGAGTTCTCTTCGCGCGGGCCGGTGCCGGGCGGCTCGGGCAAGCCGGACGTGCTGGCACCGGGGGTGGGCGTGGTGTCGGCCATGCCGGGCGGCACATACGCCGCACTGGACGGCACGTCGATGGCCACCCCGCAGGTGGCCGGGGTGGTGGCGTTGATGTGGTCGGCGAACCCGGCGCTGGTCGGCGACGTGGACCGGACCCGGCAGATCCTCCGGGACACCGCCACGGCGGCGACGCCCACCTACCGCTCCGACAGCCCCTCCGACGCCTGCGGTGGGCCGTCGAACGTGACCGGCGCCGGCCAGGTCGACGCGTACGCCGCCGTGCGCGCCGCCCGGCGGTAGTAGGGGGTGCGACCCGACAGCCGGTGATCTAGGGTCGGCGACCATGGACGCCGAGATCACCGTCACCGAGCTGACCGCCGACCTGGCCCCCACCGTGGTACGGCTCTGCCAGCAGGCGCTCGACCTGCCCGAGGACGCCGCCGAGGCGGCTTCCATCGTGGACGTGCTCTGGCCGCGGGCCTCCGCCGACCGGCCGGTGGTCGGGCTCGGCGCGTACCGGGGCGCGGACCTGGTGGGGGTGCTGATCTGCTCGGTGTCGTCGGCCGAGCCGGGGATCGGGCACGTGGACCTGGTCGCGGTTCACAGTGATCAGCGGCGTCGGGGTGTCGGCCGGGCCCTGCTCCAGCGGGCCGAGCGGGTGCTCGCCGAGCGGGGGGTGACCGAGGTGCTGCTGGCCGGGAATCCGCCGTACTACGCGTGGCCGGGCATCGACGTCCGCTACACGCCGGCGGTCTGCGCCGCCCTCGCGCTCGGCTACCAGCAGGACCGGACCGCCTGGAACATGACAGCGGACCTGTCGTACGACGGGTCGCCGGCACTGCGGTCCACCGAGGCTGCCCAGCGGCGGCTGGCCGACCAGGGCGTCACCGTACGGCGGGCGGAGCCGGCGGACCTGCCGGCGTTGACCGCGTTCGCCAGATCCACCTTCGGCGGTACCTGGGACGGTGAGTTGGCCGGGTCGGTGGGGCGCGCGGACGCCGGTTGCCACCTGGCGGAGCGGGACGGCGAGCTGCTCGGCTTCGCCGCGTACGGGTCGTCGCGGCCGAGTTGGTTCGGGCCGATGGGCACCGCGCCGGCCGCCGAGGGGTCGGGCATCGGTGGGGTGCTGTTGCGGCGCTGCCTGCGCGACCTGCGGACGGCGGGGCTGGACCGGGCACAGATTGGCTGGGTCGGGCCGGTGCCGTTCTATTCGGGCAGCGCGGGCGCACGGATCGAGCGGGTCTTCTTCCTGTACCGGAAAACCCTACCGATCACCTAACCGGGGCAAACAGGACGTAGATCCTTTCGCCCGCGTCGGCCATCGACGCCCCCTACCGTTTCGGTAGAGGAGGCAGCCATGACCACGGATGACAACCAGACCGAGGACGGCCCGCCGATCACCTGGAAGCCGGTGGGTGAACTCCCCGGTCAACTGCCGTTCGACCGGCTCGACTACGGCGACGCCGAGCAACTGGCCGAGATGACCACCGACGGTGAGCCGTCGATGGCCGAGGAACCTCAGGAGATGGTGGACGCGCCGATCCAACTGCTTCCGCCGTACAGCAGGGCACAGAAACGGCGCAACCAGCGCCCCCTACCGACCTGACGACGAACGGGGCGGGCCGCTGACGCGGTCCGCCCCGTTCGGTGTGTCGGAACTGGACTCAGAAGTCCATTTCCCCGCCACCCGGGCCAGCCGGGGCAGCCGGGGTCTTCTCCGGCTTGTCCGCGACAACAGCCTCGGTGGTGAGGAAGAGCGCCGCGATGGAAGCGGCGTTCTGCAGCGCCGAGCGCGTCACCTTGGCCGGGTCGATGATGCCCGCGGCCAGCAGGTCGACGTACTCGCCGTTGGCGGCGTTGAGGCCGTGACCCGCTTCGAGGTTACGGACCTTCTCCACCACGACGCCGCCCTCAAGGCCGGCGTTGACGGCGATCTGCCGCAGCGGGGCGTCCAGCGCGACCTTGACGATGTTCGCACCGGTCGCCTCGTCGCCGACCAGGTCGAGCTTGTCGAAGGCGGTCTTGCCGGCCTGCACCAGCGCGACGCCACCACCCGGGACGATGCCCTCCTCGACGGCGGCCTTCGCGTTGCGAACGGCGTCCTCGATGCGGTGCTTGCGCTCCTTGAGCTCGACCTCGGTGGCCGCGCCGACCTTGATGACCGCAACGCCACCGGCCAGCTTGGCCAGCCGCTCCTGCAGCTTCTCCCGGTCGTAGTCGGAGTCGCTCTTGTCGATCTCGGCCCGGATCTGGTTGACCCGGCCCTGGATCTGCTCGGCGTCACCGGCACCGTCGACGATGGTGGTCTCGTCCTTGGTCACCACGACCTTGCGGGCGCGGCCCAGCATGTCGAGGCTGGCGGCGTCGAGCTTGAGGCCGACCTCCTCGCTGATGACCTGGCCACCGGCGAGGATGGCGATGTCGGTCAGCATGGCCTTGCGGCGGTCACCGAAGCCCGGCGCCTTGACGGCGACCGACTTGAAGGTGCCACGGACCTTGTTGACCACCAGGGTGGCGAGGGCCTCGCCCTCCAGGTCCTCGGCGATGATCAGCAGCGGCTTGCCCGACTGCATGACCTTCTCCAGGATCGGGAGCAGGTCCTTCACCGACGAGATCTTGCTGTTGGCGATCAGGATGTACGGGTCGTCGAAGACGGCCTCCATACGCTCCGGGTCGGTCATGAAGTAGGCCGAGATGTAGCCCTTGTCGAAGCGCATACCCTCGGTGAGCTCCAGCTCCAGCCCGAAGGTGTTGCTCTCCTCGACGGTGATGACGCCTTCCTTGCCGACCTTGTCCATCGCCTCGGCGATGATCTCGCCGACGGTGCTGTCGCCAGCGGAGATGGAGGCGGTGGAGGCGATCTGCTCCTTGGTCTCGACGTCCTTGGCGAGCTTGGACAGCTCCTCCGAGACGCTCGCGACAGCAGCCTCGATGCCCCGCTTCAGGGCCATCGGGTTGGCGCCGGCGGCCACGTTGCGCAGGCCCTCGCGAACCAGGGCCTGGGCCAGGACGGTCGCCGTCGTCGTGCCGTCACCGGCAACGTCGTCGGTCTTCTTGGCGACCTCCTTGACCAGCTCAGCGCCGATCTTCTCGTACGGGTCCTCGAGCTCGATCTCCTTGGCGATGCTCACACCATCGTTGGTGATGGTGGGGGCACCCCACTTCTTCTCGAGCACGACGTTGCGGCCCTTGGGGCCGAGGGTCACCTTTACGGCGTCGGCGAGCTGGTTCATGCCCCGCTCGAGGCCGCGGCGCGCCTCTTCGTCGAACGCGATCATCTTGGCCATACGGCGTTGTCCTCCTGGACACTCACGGGCCACCCGAGATGTGTGCCCCGGATGGGCCGCCTGGTGTACGCACCTTGGGACGTCGCCACCTGGCGACGACGACGTCCTTCGGCCGGGCCGGATAGCCCGCGACGACCGGCCATGTGTCACCCCGGCGTCTCCACGCCGGTGCAACCTGGCCCCACCGTCCCGACCATTGGCACTCACGGTATGCGAGTGCCAATGACTTGTTTAGCACTCTCCCATGCCGAGTGCAAGCACGATGCCGCCGCTCAACCGAGTTCCGCAGCCAGTACGGAGGTGTTCACCGGCGCCTCATGGGCCCGCTGCTCGGCGTACGTCACCAGCAGACCGATGAGTTGGGCCAGGTGAGCGGGCAGGGCCAGCACGGCGGTGATCCCGATCACGACCACCGCGCCGACCGCGGTGCCCGCCGAGGCGAACGGATCCGTTCCGAGCGGGGAGGTGCCCACCCCTTCCAGCACACCGGGGATCACCGTGCCGACGATCACCGCCGCGGCCACCAGGGCGACCCGACCGAGCAGCAGGCCCAGCCGATCATGGAACATCCGGAACGATCGGCCGATCGGGTTGTGCCGCTCGAAGAGATAGACCGGGCCGGCCATGCTCAGCGCGAGGGCCAGGTAGATGCCCGGCAGCACACAGAAGCAGAGGCCCACGCCGATCAGCAGGCCGATCAGCAGGGTCCAACCCCACAGCCCGAGGGCCCGGCGCAGGCCGTAGCGCAGTGCCGACTCCAGGCTGACCGGCTGACCGGCCGCCTGCTTGGTGATCACCCAGGTGCCGGCGGCCCATCCGACGGCCTGCACCAACCCGACCAGCAGGCTGCCGCCGACCAGCAGGACCAGAAGGTTCAGCAGCTCGGCGGCGAAGTTGTCAGGAAGCGCCGGGTTCGGACTCGACTCGGCCTGGGCGGCCCACTGCGCCGACGGGTCCAGCCCGAGCGAGATCACCGAGAGCACCGCCGCCGGCAGCACCTGGGTGAGCAGCACGATCGGCACCAACTGCCGCCAGCCCCGGCGCAAGGCTGCGCCACATCTGTCGAACCAACCGCCGAGGCCGGCGCCAGGCGGCGTGACCAGTGCGTCGTTCGGGTCGAATCCGTAACCCGGCGGGTACCAGCCGGCCTGCGGCCCCGGATACCACGGCTGCCCGCCGTAGGGGCCCGACCCGGGCGGGTAGCCCCCGGTGGGCGGGAACGTCCAACCCTGCTGCGGCGCACCGGCGCCCCAGGACCCGGTTACGGGATCCCAGCCGGGCGGCGGGCCGGCCGGGGGCAGGCCCGGGCCCCAGCCGGGCGGCGGGCCGGCCGGGGGCAGGCCCGGGCCCCAGCCGGGCGGCGGACCGGAGTGGCCGGGGCTGCCGGCGGGCGAGGACGGGTCCGGCTCCCCGGACCCGGCGGACGACGTGGGCGGGGGCGGCTGGTCGGTCATGAACGCTCCTCGGCATCGGCTGGAACGGTCACGATCTTCCCGGCTGGGTGCCCCTGCCGCAGCCCCGACTCACCGGGGCCGATCGGTCCGAAAGCTCAGCCGGTGACGCGTACGTGCTCGGCCTGCGGACCCTTCTGACCCTGGGCGATCTCGAACTCGACCCGCTGACCGTCGTCCAGCGCCTTGTAACCGTCCATCTCGATAGCGGAGAAGTGGACGAACACGTCCTGACCGCCGTCGACGGCAATGAAGCCGTAGCCCTTTTCGGCGTTGAACCACTTCACGGTGCCCTGTGCCACGGTGCACTTCCCTTACTCGCGCGGCCTTGCCTGACCCGGCGCACGGCGCGGCCGGGCGCCCCGACCACCGACTCAGCGATCGATGACCGCCATTGAGTGAGGTGACCGAAATCGCACGCTACACGAGGAGTGACGGCCGCGCACGGCCACAAATCGGACACACTCCGGGGCCACGCCGAGGTGACGGCGAGCGGGCACAGCTCACGAGAAGGCGGCCATCCCCTGTGGTAGGCATGCGGACATGACCACCGACATGGGCTCGCCGGCGGTGCGGCTGGCGGAGATCCGCCGGGTCCGGCCGGAGGACGCCGCCCGGATGCGGGCGCTGCGCCTGGAGATGCTGGCCGACGCGCCGTTGGCCTTCCTGGAGACCCTGGCGGACGCGGCGGCCCGGCCACACAACGAGTACGCCGCCCGGGTCGCGTACACCTCAGCCGGTTCCAGCAACGCGCAGTTCATCGCCGACCCCGGTGGCCGGCTGGTCGGGCACGCCGGCGGCACCACCGCCCCGAACGAACCCGGCGTAACCGTGATCTACGCCGTCTACGTCACGCCGACCTGGCGCGGCAGCGGGCTGCTCGGCGAGCTGATCGACGGGGTGGCCGCCTGGTCGCGCGCCTGTGGCCGACCGGAGCTGCTGCTGGAGGTGGTGGTCGGCAACGACCGCGCCTACCGGGCCTACCAGCGCCTGGGCTTCCAGGACACCGGGGTACGCGTCCCGCACCCCACCATCCCAGCCCTCACCGAACTGCACATGCGCCGCCCCGCCTAGACCCAAGGAACCACCACGCCGACCGGGACCACCGCGCCGATAGCCATGATCGTGCAGCAACCAGGATCTAGTGGTAACCCACCGACGGGAGACCACTACATCCTGGATCGAGCACGATCATGGGGTGGCGAGAAGGGCTCCAGCCTGGACAGTCGACGACCACCGTGCCTACGGCGGGTTTCCGGGGCAGCCCGACCCGCGCAGGGATCAAGCCTGACCGCCCGGAGCGGGGCGGACTGCCCCGGAAACCCCAACCGCAACCAAGATCGAAGATCAGACGTGCCGCCGGGACTGCACGATCCGGAACCGGTTCGCCACGTACGCCCCGTCCGTCAGCGCCGAGTTGGCCGCCGCGTTGGCCCCACTGCCGTGGAAGTCGGAGAACGCCGCCGACTGGTTGACGAAGACACCTCCGGTGAGGTTGCAGGACAGGTGCACCCCGACCTCGACCGCCACCGCCTCGGCCGCGTCCAGCACCGCCTCGTCGGTGGAGTAGACACCGGCGGTGAGCGCGCCCTTCTCGCCGACCGTCCGGCGCAGCAGTTCCAGGCTGTGTGCTGTGGAGTCGGTGGCGATGGCGAACGAGATCGGCCCGAACCACTCCCGGCCGTACGTCTCCGCGTCGTCAGCGGTCAGCTTCACGATCGTCGGGGTACGCACCACCGCGTCGGCGTACGACGGATGCTCCACGGCGCGCGACTGAAGCACCGGCTCGCCGACCTTGGTCACCTCGGCCAGCCGCTCCAGCACCCCGTCGTTGACGATGGCGCCGGTGAGTTCGACACCCCGGGCCGGGTCCGCGGTGAGCTTGCCGACGGCGGCGGCGATCCCGCCGGCCACCTCGTCGAAGCTCTTGTGCCCCTGGTCGGTCTCGATGCCGCCGGCCGGGATGAGGATGTTCTGCGAGGTGGTGCACATCTGACCGCTGTAGAGGGTCAGCGTGAAACCGAGGTTGCGGCACATGCCGGCGAAGTCGTCGGTGGAGTCGATGACGACGGTGTTCAGCCCGGCCTTCTCGGTGTAGACCGAGGCCTGCCGCGCGTGCGTCTCCAGCCAGTCGCCGTACTCGGTGGAGCCGGTGAAGTCGACGATCTTCACGGCCCGGTGCAGGGCCAGGTCGCTGGCGAGCTTCTCGCCGGGCGCCTCCGCCGCCAACATGATCAGGTTCGGGTCGAAGCCGGCCTCGGCGAGCACCTCCCGGGCGTACTTCACGGTGATGGCCAGCGGCAGCACGGCGCGCGGGTGCGGCTTGACGATCACCGGGTTGCCGGTGGCCAGCGAGGCGAACAGCCCGGGGTACGAGTTCCAGGTCGGGAAGGTGTTGCAGCCGATCACCAGCGCCACCCCACGCGGCACCACGTGGAACGTCTTGGTCATCCGCAGCGGGTCGCCCTTGCCGGCGGCCTTCTCCCAGCCCGCCGTGCCCGGGTGCCGGGTCATCTCGGCGTACGCGTACGCCAGGGCTTCCAGCGCCCGGTCCAGCGCGTGCGCGCCACCGGCCTGGAAGGCCATCACGAACGCCTGCCCGCTGGTGAACTGCACCGCGTTGGCCAGTTCGAAGATGTTCTTGTGCAGCCGGTCGAGGATCTCCAGGCAGACGCCCACCCGGGCCTGCGGGCCGGCGTCACGCCACGCCGGCAGCGCGGCGGAGGCGGCGCTGACCAGCTCGCCGGGGCCGGCGTGCGGGTACCGCACCGCCAACTCCACACCGAACGGGCTCGTCTCGGTGGCGACCCGAGCGCCGCTGCCGGGCTGGTCGAGCGGAAAATCACCACCGAGGTACGCCTCGAAGGCGGCCTTACCGTCGGCGGCGGCGGTCTCGCCGTACACCCGGGGGCTGGGGGATTCAGGATAGGCGGACCAGTAGCCCCGCTCCGTGATCGCGGTCAGCGCACGGTTGAGGGTGTCGGCGTGCCTGTCGTACAGGGGATGCGGGGTCTCCGTCATGCCCGCCATCATGCCTGAGTCAGGTCCGCGAGCAGTAGCGCGAATGCCCGGCAGCGGCGCATGCCTGAGTCAGGTCCGCGAGCAGTAGCGCCGATACCTGTCAGAGGGTGAGCTGCCAGTCGGTCCAGGAGTCCACCGGGCGGAAGCCGAGCTGCTCGTTGATCGCCACCATGTAGCTGTTGCTTGTCGCGTTCCAGGTGTCGATCACCTGTATCGCCGGCTGGTGGGTGAGCAGGTGGTGCAGGTTCTCCGCCTTGGCGATGAGGCCGAGCCGGTGCCCACGGTGGGCCGGGTCGACGATGGTGATCTGCTGGAACGCGTGCCAGTCGGCGGAGGCACCCACGTCCAGCAGCGTCCAGGCGACAAGTCGACCGGACGCCTCGTGGCGCATCCCGAGGTGGTAGCGCCGCCGGCCCCGGGCGTCCAGCGCCCGCTCGTTGCCGCGGATGCGCTCGGCGTCCACCCGCTCCGGCTCCCACTGCACGTCGCCCATGGGCGCGTCCATCAGCAGCCGGCCGTCGAGGTAGGCGATGTCGGCGACGTACTCCGGCGGGGTGGCCCCCTGCCAGCAGACCGACTGGTAGCCCTCGGCCCGCGGGCGGGCCTCGGCGAGCGCCGCCCGCAGCGCGACCCGGTCGAGCTTGCTGACGTCGAGCCGTCGGCGCACCTCGGCGAGGGCGGGCTGCGCTCCGGTAGCGGCGGCGAACGCGTCACCGGCCACGCTTCGGGGCGGCCCGCCGGGCAGCGCGGAGACCGCCATCCCCACCACCCGCTTGCGGCCGTGTTCGCGGAGCAGACGCACGCCGTACTCGTGCAGGGCCCGGCCGACTCCACGACGCCGCAGCTGGGGATGCACCAGCAGGTCGGCGGTGGCGTTGTCGGTGTTGTCGAGCTGCGGCAGGTCCAGTTGGAGGTAGCCGGCCGGCACGCCGTCCAGTCGGGCCAGCGCCCAGAGTGACCGGGTGCCGGGCATCGGCGTGTGGAACAGCGCGTCGAAGCGGCGCCGGCAGGAGGGCGGGAAGTCCGGCAGGTCGGCGTGGTTGACCGCTGACCCGATCCGGTACGCCTCGTCGACCGCGGTCCGGTCGGCGCCGTCGAACGACGCGATAGTGATGCTCATTGCGCTGAGGGTGCACCAGGCAAAAGCGATCGGGCCAGCGAATTAATCGCTGGCCCGATCGAACGTGGTCGGGAGGGACACTCGCACAACGCCTCCGGCGTTGGGTCGCAAGAACTTCAAAAGTCTTCGGCGAAATGCCCTCCCGCACGGAGCATCTTGCGCCGTCCGGTTCCTGCCGTCAAGTCCGTAGCGGCGGGTTTTCCACACTCACAGCGAAAACCCAGTTACTGGCTGATCCACCTGGCCCGTGGGTCAGCCGAGGAGGCCGGCGTCGCGGGCGGCACGCAGCGAGGGCTTGATGTGGTGGGTCGGGCCAACCTGGCCGGCCACCGCGTCGATGGTCTTCAGACCCTCGCCGGTGTTGAACACGACGGTCTCCGCCGACGGGTCGAGCCGACCGGACTCGACCAGCTTGCGCAGCACGGCCACTGTCACCCCACCCGCGGTCTCGGCGAAGACCCCGGTCGTGCGGGCCAGGTCGCGGATGCCCGCCCGGATCTCGTCGTCGTCGACGTACTCCATCCAGCCACCGGTGCGGCGGACCGCTTCCAGGGCGTAGAGGCCGGCTGCCGGGTCGCCGATGTTGAGCGACTTGGCGATGCCGGTCGGCTTGACCGGGATGATCGTGTCGGTCCCGCCGTGCAGGGCGGTGGCGATCGGGTTGCAGCCTGCGGACTGCGCACCGAAGACCTTCCAGCCGCCGGCCGGCGCCTCGACCAGGCCGATCTCGACCAGCTCGGAGAACGCCTTGTCAATCTTGGTGAGCAGCTCGCCGCTGGCCATCGGAATGACCACCTGCGCCGGGATCCGCCAGCCCAGCTGCTCGGCCACCTCGTAGCCGAGGGTCTTGGAACCCTCTGCGTAGTACGGCCGGACGTTCACGTTGACGAACGCCGTGTCCTCGAATTCGTCGGTCTCCACCAGCTCGCCGCAGAGCCGGTTGACATCGTCGTACGAACCGTCGATGGCGACCAGTTCGCCACCGTAGACGGCGGTGGTGATGACCTTGCCCTGCTCCAGGTCGCTGGGGATGAAGACCACCGAGGGCACCCCGGCGCGGGCGGCGTGGGCGGCCACCGAGTTGGCGAGGTTGCCGGTCGACGCGCAGGCGAACCGGGTGAAGCCGAGCGCCTTGGCGGCGGTGAGCGCCACCGAGACGACCCGGTCCTTGAACGAGTGGGTGGGGTTGGCGCTGTCGTCCTTGACCCACAGCGGCGCGGTGATGCCCAACTCGGCGGCGAGGTGCGGGGCCGCCACCAGTGGGGTCAGCCCCGGGTCGAGGGTGACCCGGCTGGCCGGGTCCTGACCGGCGGGCAGCAGTGCGGCGTACCGCCAGATGTTGTCCGGGCCGGCTTCGATCTGTTCACGGGTGACGGTGGCCAGCGCGGAGGTGTCGTAGTCGACCTCCAGCGGGCCGAAACACTCGTAACAGGCGTGCTGGGCGGCGAGCGGGTAGCGGGCCGAACAGGCGCGGCAGACCAGGGCGCGGGCCGGGCTGGCAGAGGTGTCGATGCCGGAGCTGACGAGCGTCGACGTCATGTCGAGAGTCCTCTCATCTTTCCCCGCATCGCACCGTGCGGCGGGGACGGAATTGGCACCTGCCCCGCGGGTCGCTCAGCGGTGAGCGCGCGGGGTGGTTGCCGGGGCGTCGTCGGGCCGTATCCCTCAGCCCC
Source organism: Micromonospora sp. SD19 (assembly GCF_054462275.1). Lineage (NCBI taxonomy): Bacteria > Bacillati > Actinomycetota > Actinomycetes > Micromonosporales > Micromonosporaceae > Micromonospora > Micromonospora sp. SD19. Next base: position 264,256 of record NZ_JBTLMN010000007.1, on the reverse strand, counting down.
TCTGGATGAGGTATTCAGTTGTGCCGCCGAGTCTAGGCAAAGCTGGCCGTGGCCTCCAGGGCGAATCCCAGGGAGTGGGTCAGCGGGCGTTCACGGCCACCGGGTCGGTCACCGCGATCGGGTCCGTCACCGCACCCGACTGGGGCAGCGGCGTGGTCCGGGGGCGGGCGGCGAGATTCGCGGCGATCAGGGCGGCGATCGTGATGGCGGCCCCGACCAGTTCGACGGGTTCCGGGCGGTAGCCACGGGCGATCTGCACCGCGAAGGTGGTCACCGGAACCAGGTTCATGAACAGCGCGGCGTTGGCGGCACCGAGTCGCTGCACGCCGGTGTTCCAGGCCAGGACCGCGATGACGGCACCCACCACGACGGCGTACGCCAGCTGCGGGGTGACCGCCACGAGGTCGGCGGCGCCTGGCGCGTGCTGCCAGCCGACGGCGTCGGCGCCGATGCTCAGGACGAGCATGGCGGCCGTGCCGGCGAGCGCGGTCAGTGTGGTGAAGCGCAGCGGCGTCCACTCGCCGAACCGGCTGGCGCCGTGGGTGTAGATGGCCCAGCCCAGCACCGCGCCGATCATCATCAGCCCGCCGAGGCCGAACTGGCCGAGCCCGGCCAGGCTGCCGCGCGTGATCACCAGGCCGACTCCGATGAGCGCCACCAGGGAGAGGGCCAGCAGGAGCGGCTTCGGGCGTACGCCGTCGCGAGCCCAGCGGACGAGCTGGGTGATCACCGGGGTGGTGGCCACGAAGAGGGAGACCTGCTGCGGGGCGGCGTGTTCGAGCGCCAGGTTCGTGAGCAGGTTGAACCCCGCGAAGCCGACCACGCCGAGCACCACCACCTCCAGCGCCCTTCCACCGTGCCGCAGCGCGCCGGCCCCCTCGCGGAGCAGCAGGATGGCGACCAGGACGACGGCGGCCAGCAGGTAGCGCGCGGTGGTCAAATTGAGCGGGTCGACCCGGTCGAGCGCGCTGGCCAGGATCGGGAACATCACGCCCCAGCCGAGCACGGCGACCAGTGGGTAAGCGGTGGCGCGGGATCGCATCGGCAACTCCAATGTTCGAGTATCGTCGAACCAACGACACCGACAGTAGGAGCTTGTTCGACTCTTGTCGAACAATGGTTACACTGGTCACATGGAGCCGCACGAACCCGACCTGACCGCCGTACCGGTCACCAGCGTGCTGGCCGCGCTCGCCGACGACGTGCGGCTACAGATCGTCCGGGCGCTCGCCGAGGGCGGCGAGTCCCCCTGCGGCAGCTTCGACTTCGGCGTCTCCAAGGCGACCCGCAGCCACCACCTCAAGGTGCTGCGCGAGGCGGGCCTGACCCGGACCCGCGCCGCCGGCACGAGCCGCCTGGTCCGGCTGCGCCGCGACGAGCTGGACAAGCTCTACCCCGGCCTGCTGGACGCGGTCCTCGCCCACCACCGACCGGCCTGACGCTCCCGCCTCGGCCCCTCCCGCACGTGTCGCTGACGGTCACGGCTGCGGAGCGGGTGACACCTACCATTCGCGCATGCTTTGGAGCTGAATCGTTTACGACATCAGCGCCCAGCTGGGATCCGGCGCGCGGGGCGCAGAGCCGGGCCGGCGCACGGGGCGCAGAGCCGGGCCTGCGGGGGACGGCCGTGACCGGCGCGTCGCCGGGGCCGCCTCGTCGAGGCCCCGGCGACGCGGAACGGGTGCGGTCAGACGACGATCGAGCTGCTCTCAGCCATCGGCGTCGCCGGCGCGGACTCAACCTCGCGGCGACGCGCGAGCAGCGTGTCGAGCGCCCAGGAACCCGGACCGAGGGCCGCGATCAGCAGGAACGACCAGCAGAAGAGTGCCGACAGCTCACCACCGTTGTGCAGCGGCAGCAGATGATCCGGCTGGTGCACGACGAAGTAGGCGTACGCCATCGAGCCGGATGCGAGCAGAGCGGCGGGTCGGGTGAAGAGGCCGGCCAGCACCAGCGCGCCGCAGACCAGCTGGATCAACGCGGCCCACCAGCCCGGCCAGGTGCCGGGGGCTATCGCCGCACCGGTCACGGGGTTGCCGCCGAACAACCCGAACACCGAGGTCACACCATGCAAAGCGAACAGCAGGCCGATCACGATGCGGAACAGGGACAGGGTCGGCCCGCCGAGCCGAGAAACGTTCATCGGTACCTCCATCGAAGGGATTGGATTCCCTCAATGTGAGGCATGAAAGTATCGAAGGTTATAGATTCCTTGTTAGTGGGAAAGTCCCCGGTTGGAATGTACCGGCGTGCAGGGCCCTCGTCGAGCGCTCGCCGCCTCACGGAGCCGGCCACCCGATCCCCTGAGCTGCGAAAACAATCGATGTCGCGTCGCTCCGACCGCCATGGGCACGCTCCCACAGTGTGGGTACGGCCGGTTACCCCACCTCAGACACCGGCGGACCGGCTGCTCGCGGCGCTGGCCGAGCTGGGCGGACGCCCGAGCGATGCCCTGAACGATTCAGCTCGAAAGGCATACCGGGACGGCACATCAGCCGGCCAGGGACAGCGTCACCGCCCCGGATCCGGGGCAGCTCCAGAGGCCCGGACCAGCAGACGGCAGGTGCACACCAGCGCTGCTGCGGGGCCAGGCAGCGGTGAGGCACCTCGATGGGTGAGGATCGACACATGATCTTCAGCTGCACGGCAGCACGGCGATGGTTCAGCGCAGTGGTCGCGGTGCCTCTCGCACTCGCCGCCTGCACCCCCGGTGACCATCGCGGCCAGGGTGGGGACCCGACGGGCCCGCCACCGACCCCGTCGAGCCCCACCCAGTCGCCCAGCGTCGCTCCGGTGGCCGAGTGTCCGGCCTCCGGCGTCCGGATCCGGGCGACCGGCGGGGACGCCGCCTCGGGCCTGCGCGCCCTCGGCATCGAGCTGGTCAACTGCGGCGAGCATCCCTACCAGCTCAACGGCTACCCGGTGCTGCACGTGTTCGACGAGGAACGCGAGCCGATCATGCTTCGGGTGGTCAACGGCGCCAAGGAGATCACCATGGGCTTCGACCAACCGCCCCGGAAGATCACCCTCGCTGCCGGTGAGCGGGCCACCGCCGTGGTGCTCTGGCGCAACCTGGTCACCGACTCGACAGTGGTGGCCACCAACGGCGCGTTTCTGACAGTGGCGCCTGCCGCCGGGCAGCCGGCCGAGGAGGTCGACCCGGACGGGCCGATCGACCTCGGCAACACCGGCCGGATCGGCGTCAGCGCCTGGAAGAAGGCCGACCCGTCCGCGCCGGTACCGACCCGGCCGGCCCCACCGCCGGCGCCGAGCGTGGTGCCGTCGTCGGTGAGCCCACCCGACAGCCGGTTGTGAGCCGCCCCGCTACGACGTGATGTCCTTTCGGGTGAACCGCCAGAACGCCAATCCCCAGAACAACGTCGCGTAGCTGATCGCCGAGATGCAGCCGCGCACCACGTCGTCGGTCTGCACCGGAGTCGACAGCAGCCCCAGCCAGGCGGTGCTGAAGTGGGTGGGCAGGAAGTCACGCAACGCGCCCAGGGCGGTGATCTGGTCCAGGATGCTCGACAGGATCCAGAGCAGCACCGCACCACCCACCGCGCCCAGCGCGGCGTCCGTGGTCACCGACAGCAGGAACGCCAGGCCGGCCACCACCAGCAGGACGATCGCCAGGTAACCCAGCACGGCCAGCAACCGGAGCAACCCCTCGGTGGGTTCCAGCTCGGCGGCGACGGTGCTGCGCAGCGGCGACCACCCGTAGCGCAGGGTGCCGGCCAGCAACGCGGTGCCGGCCAACAGCAGCAGGGCAAGTCCCGAGTACGCGAGCGCGACCACCAGCTTCACCGTCAGCAACCGCGCCCGGGGCACCGGGATCGCCAACAGATACCGCAGGCTGCCCCAGCTCGCCTCGCTGGCCACCGTGTCGCCGCAGAACAGCGCGACGACCACCACCAGCAGGAACGACGCCGACACAAAGATCGAGAACAGGGTGAAGTTGAGCCCACCCGTGGTGGCCAGGTCGACCAGGCTGGAGAACTCGTTGCGCCCGTTGTCGTCGTCGCCACCCGAGTTGAACTGGAACGCGATCAGGATGATCAGCGGCAGCAGCACCATGAACCCGAGCGCCAGCTGGGTCCGCCGTCGGGATGCCTGCCGGCGGAACTCCGCCTTGAACGGCATCGTGGCCGACGGCCGGTAGCCGCGTGCCTCACCTGCGTCGACAACTGCCATCACCGGTCACCGCTTCCCCGAGAGTTGTCGCCCACCAGGGCGAGGAACGCGTCCTCCAGGCGCCGCCGGGGCACCACCCGGTCCACCCCGATGCCGGCGCGTACCAGCTCGGCCACCACCTCGCTGCGGGCCGTGCCGTTGGTGTCGACCACCAACTGGCCGTCGCTCTCCGGCAACACCCGCACGCCGTGCAGCCGGTCCAGCACCGCCCGCGCCGCCACCGGGTCGGTGACGTCGAAGAGCACGCTCGGCGACTCGCCCACGATCTCCTCCACCGGTCCGGACGCCACGATCCGGCCCTTGTTCACCACCACCGCGTGGGTGCACGTCTGCTCCACCTCGGCCAGCAGATGGCTGGAGACCAGCACCGCCCGGCCGTCCGTGGCGTACCGCTGCAGCACCCGGCGCATCTCGGCGATCTGCGGCGGGTCGAGCCCGTCGGTCGGCTCGTCCAGCACCAGCAACTCGGGGAGGCCGAGCATGGCCTGGGCGATGGCCAGACGCTGACGCATCCCGTGGCTGTAGTTCTTGATCTTCCGGTGCACGGAGTCACCCAGCCCGGCGATCTCCAGCGCCGCGTCGAACTGGGCGTCCTCCCACGGCCGCCCGGTGGCCCGCCAGTACGCCTTCAGGTTGTCCAGGCCCGACAGGTGCGGCAGGAAGCCCGGCCCCTCCACCAGCGCCCCGATCCGGGACAGCACCGGCGAGCCGGGCACCAACCGCCGACCGAAGACGTAGATCTCCCCGGCGGTCGGCTGGGTCAGCCCCATCAGCACCCGCAGGGTGGTGGTCTTGCCGGCACCGTTCGGCCCGAGCAGACCCACCACCTGACCCGGGTGCACCTCGAAGTCCACGTTCGACACCGCGACGAAGCCGTCCGCGTACTCCTTGCGCAGTGCGCGCACGGCCAGCGGGGTGTCCGCGTACTCCGGATGCACGGAGCGGTCCTGGCGGCGGTGCCGGCGGCGGACCACCGCGACGACCACGACGAGCCCGATCACGATGGCGGCGAGCAGGCCGGCGAGCACCCAACGCCAGACCGTGGCCGCGGTGGGGATCGGCTCGCCGGCGACAGTGGGCAGGCTGACGGGGCCGTCCGCGGCCACCGTGTAGACGGTGGGTTCGGCGGGGGTGGTGTACGCCTGGTCGGAGCTGGCCACCACCAGCCGCAGCCGATGCCCGGCCTCCACCCGGCGGACGATCGCGGGCAGCGTGACGGTGACCGGGCGGGCGTCCTGCGCCCGCTGCGGCAGGCCGGTCAGCCGGATCGGGGCGACCAGGCCGTTCGGCAGGGTGGCCGCGCCGTCCTTGTCCACGTCGTAGAGCTTCACGAAGAGCACCGCCTCGCCGGTGGGCGACGCCGCCCGCACCGTGACGGTGGGCGCACCGGCCACGTCGACCGCCTCGGTCAGCGGGGCCGACTCGAACCGGGCGTGCTGGCCGGGCACGTCGCTGGCCACCCCGTCCAGCAGCGAGGTGAGCCCGCCCGCGAACGGGATCGAGGAGATGGCGGCCGGGTTGCCGTTCGGCGGGTTCGCGATCGGCTGCGCCGGGCCGGTGACAGTCACCTCCCGGCGGTCGGTGCCGGCCAGGCCCGGGTAGTCGGCGCGGCGGAAACCGGTGGCGACGAGGCCCCGGTCGAGCGCGTCGAAGCCGGCGATCCGCGACCAGGTGAAGTCGTCGCCGGGCGCGTCCCCCTCGCCCTTGACGTAGTGGTCGAGCCACTGGACGGTCAGGAACTTCACCCGGTCCGAGTCCGAGCGGGGGCCGGCTCCGCCGTCGTGGCCGCCGGTGAACCAGGCGACCCGCACCGGGGTGCCGGCGGCGGCGATGCCCTTCGCGTTCGCGTCGGCCTCGCCGAGCGGGAAGAGCGTGTCAGCCTCGCCCTGCACCAGCAGGGTGGGGGCCTTGATCCGGTCCAGCACGCCGGCCGGGCTGGAGCGGCGCAGCAGGTCCACGGCGGCCTGGTCGGCCTGACCGGTGGTGGCGATCCGCAGGTACGCGGCGCACACGTCGGCGGCGAACCGACCGCAGGACGGGTCGGCGGCACCGGTTGGGGCACCACCGGGGGCGGTACCCGGGCCGGCACCCGGCCCGGGGCTGGGCGGGCCGGCCGACTCCGGTGCGCCCTGCGGCGCGGCGGCGGTCCCGCCGGAGAGCCCCGCCGGGCCGGAGCCCACGTTGCCGCCCCCGCCGAAGAAGAGGCCGGCCCAACCCTTCTTGAACACGCCCTCGGTTGGCGCCCCGCCGGTGCTCTCCGGCAGGAACGCCCGGGACAGGTCGTTCCAGGTGATCATGGGGACGATCGCGTCGACCCGCCGGTCCTGGGCGGCCAGCAGCAACGCCAAACCGCCGCCGTACGAGCCGCCGACCACACCGACCTTCGGGTCGCCGGCGGCGTCGGTGCGCACCTCCGGCCGAGCGGCCAGCCAGTCCAGCAGTCGCTCGGCGTCGCGGACCTCGTAGTCGGGGCTGTCCAGGTGGATCTCGCCGCCGCTCCTACCGAACCCGCGCGCGGTCCAGGTGAGCACCGCGTAGCCGCGGCCGGCGAACTCCTCCGCGTCGGAGCGCACCGACTCCTTGGTGCCGCCGAACCCGTGCGCCAACAGCACCGCCGGCACCTTCCGGGCGGATGAGGCGTCGGCCGGCAGGTAGAGAGTGGTGTCCAGGTCCACCGGCTCGTCGCCGGACGGTCCGGAGCGGACGGTGAGCATCGCGCTCTCGGCGCGTACGCCCGACCCTTGTGGCCACACCGCCCAGGTCACGGCGGCGGCCAACAGTACGACGACCACCGCGGCGGCGGTCGCGCGGCGACGGGTGGGCAGGGCACGCCGGAACCACGCGGCCGGCGACGGCGATGTCATGCGGCACACGGTACGGCGCGGAGGCTGAGCGTTGGCTGAGATCCGCCGTACGTCTGTCCGGTTGCCCCGATCGGTGCCGGGTGGGGGTGCGAGCGCGCAACGTCCGACGCGGCACAGCGAGTTGAGTTCGGATTTCGTGAATTCCGATCTTCCGCGGATATCCACCTCGATCCCTCCATGTCACACACACAGCTGACACAGAGCGTGCTGGCAACGCGGACAAATGGTGACATGACTCGAACTGACGCGAACCTGACTCGTTCAGTCGGGTCTGACCAGTCGGGGGTTCGATTAGTTTTCCGGTCCGGTGGACGGGACTTGTCGGGCTAGCCCGACGCCGCCCCGATTCGCGCCCACGCCGGAGGAGACACACATGACAGTCCCCGCGCCGCGGGCCCGTCGACGGCCGTCCATGCTGGGCCGACTGTTGCCCCTGCTGCTCATCGGAGCACTGTTGGCACCGTTGGGCCTGCTCGCCACCTCGAACTGGGGGCGGATCACCGACGATCGGGACTTCGCCGCCCGGGAACGGCTCGGCGTGCAGTACCTCACCGCGCTGGCGGCGGTCACCGACGCCCTCGTGGAGGCCCAGTCCAACGCGGTCAACGGCCGCCCCGCGGCACGCGAGGCGTTGGACAACGCGGTCGAGGAGGCCGCCGCGGTGGACGCCCGGATCGGCGGGGAACTGCTCAGCCAGGAACGCTGGGCCGGCGTACGGGCCAAGCTGGAGGCGTTGCGCGGCCGCAGCGCCACCGACCCGGAGGCCGCCTACACCGCCTACGGCGAGGTCGCCGACCTGCTGCTGGCCCTGCACCGGAAGGTCCGGGACAGCTCCGGGCTGGTCCGCGACCCCGAGGCGGACTCGTTCTTCCTCCAGGACAGCGCCGGCGAGGAGCTGCCCGAGGCGGTGGTCGCCGCCGGTCGGCTCGCCGACCTCGGCGTGCTGGTCTCCCGCCGGCCGGCCGCCCAGCAGCCGCGCGGCCTGATGGAGTTCAGCGGCGTCCGGGTGTCCGCCCTGACACCCGCCACCGACGTCGTCGACAACCTGCGCTCGGCCGTGGACGGCTCGGAGAGCACCGACCTCGGCGCCAACGTGCTCACCCCGTTGGACACCTACCAGCGGTCGGTGGAGGCGCTTGCCGGGTACTCCCTGCCGGACAAGGACAGCGGCGTGGTCAGCCCGGGTCAGTTGAGTGCCGCCGCGCTCAACTCGCACCGCTCGGCCCGCCAACTTCAGCCGGTCATCCTCACCGAGCTGGACGCCCTGCTGGTCGAGCGCATCGACCGGCTCAACCGGGACCGCTGGCTGACCGCCGGGGCGGCGGTCGTCGCCGCGCTGTTGCTGGGCTGGCTCGCCGCGTTGCAGGTCGCCGCCGGCCGCCGGGCCCGGCGTCGGGCCGCCCTGGCCGCGACCCACGCCGAAGGCGCCGACACCCCGCCGCACCGCGACCCCTGGCAACCGCTTGCCGACGAGTCGCGGGCGCTGCAACCGGTCGGCGCGGCCCGTGATCCGGAGAGCACACAGTGGGGGGCGTTCGATGCTCAGTAGGCTCCGGATCCGCGGCAAGCTCGCACTGCTCGTGGTGATTCCGCTGCTCAGCATGGTCGGCCTGGCCGTGCCGGTGATGCTCGACCGGGTCGCCGCGGCGCAGCGGGCCGGCGACACCGCCGAACGGGTCCGGCTCGCCAGCCGGGTCGGCAGCCTGGTCCAGGATCTCCAGCAGGAACGCATCCTCTCCGTCGGCCTCCTGCTCGGCCGGGTCGAACGCAGCGAGCTGATCCGTAAGTCCGCCGACGTGGACGACCGGGTGGCCGACCTCCGGGCGGCGCGGAGCGACGCGCTGACCGACGAGGTCGACAGCGCCCTCGACCGGGTGTCCAGCCTCATCGACCTGCGGACCGCCGTCCTGGCCAGGGCCGCCAACCCCGGTCAGGTGATGGACACGTTTGGCCCGGTCAACAAGGGCATCATCGAGTCACTGCGGCTGGTGTTCGGGGTGGACACCGACACGTTGCCGGGCCGGCAGGTGCTCGCCCTCGACGGGCTGCTGCGCGCCGACGAGGGGCTGGGTGCCTGCGCCACCCTGAGCCTGCTGGTCAAGGCGATCGGCACCCCGGACACCACCGCCGGGTACGTGGCGTGCATCGCCGCGCTCCAGGTCGACAACTCGCGTTTCCGCAGCCTGATCACGCCCGAGCAGCTCACGGTGTCCCAGCTCAACGACGCCGCGGTGGCCGCGCGTACCAGCCCCGACTTCCTGGTCAGAAGTGCCCGGGATCCGGCCGCCGCGGTTCGCGACGTGCCGATGGAGGCGCTCTTCCCGGCCGTCCGCACGATGATCCGGCTCGGTCAGTTCGTCGAGAAGAAGCTGGTCGCTGACGTGCTCGCCGAGGTGACCGCCGATCAGCGGCGGGCGCTGACCGCCGCCTACCTGGTCGGTGCCCTGGCGGCGTTGATCCTCACGCTGGTGGTGCTGCTCAGCGTGGCGGTGGCGCGGACGGTGGCCCGACCGCTGACCCGACTCACCCGCTCGGCCGACCGGGTCGCCCGGGTCGCCGAGGAGGAGCTGGTCCGGGTCACCGACGACGAGACGGAGAAACATCAGTCGGTCCGGCTGGAGCCGGTGGACATCCGCGCCAACGACGAGATCGGCGACCTGGCGCGGGCCTTCGACCGGGTGCAGAACACCGCGGCGCAGCTGGTCGAGCGGCAGGTCGCCGGCCGACGCAACGTGGCGCAGATGTTCGGCCACGTGGGGAGGCGTACCCAGAACCTGGTGGGTCGGCAGATCGCGCTGATCGACCGGTTGGAGCAGCAGGAGGCCGACCCCGGCCGCCTGGAGCACCTGTACCGACTCGACCACATCTCCAGCCGGTTGCGGCGCAACGCCGGCAGCCTCGTGGTGCTCTCCGGCTCGGCCGGGGCCGACGCGCACACCGCGCCGGTGCCGCTGGCCGACGTGGTCCGGTTGGCGCTCGGCGAGATCGAGGACTACACCCGGGTGGATGTGCAGGTGCCGGCGGGCGTCTCGGCCGCGCCGGCAGTGGTCGGTGACCTCGTCCTGGCGCTGGCCGAGCTGATGGAGAACGCCACCGTCTTCTCCCCGCCGCACACCCGGGTGCTGGTCAGCGCCGAGACGTCCGGCCTCGGTGCGCGGCTCACAGTGGTGGACCACGGCATCGGCATGAGCGAGCAACGGCTGGCTGAGGAGAACGCCCGGTTCACCCGCCGGGAGCGGCTCGACCTGGCCCCGACCGAGGTGCTCGGCCTCTTCGTGGTGGGCCGGTTGGCCCGTCGGCACGGCTGGCAGGTCGCCCTGGCCGCCACGGGCGGCGGTGGGGTGACAGCACAGCTGGAGATCCCGTCGGCGTCGCTGGTGCTGCGTCGCGCCGACCGCGCCGGGGCCGCCGTGGCCCGCGCCGCGGTGCCGAATCGGGATCGGCGTACCACTGTGACCCGCGATCCCGAGAAGCCCCGCACGGCGGCCGTCGCCGTACCGGCCCGTTTCGACTCGGACCTGCTCAGTCGGGCCACCCGCAGCCTGGACGCCGGCCCGTCCTGGAACGCGTTCGGTCGGGGCCAGCCGGAGGAGACCGTTGCCGAACCCCAGAGCCCGGAGCAGGCGGACAAGCCGGCCACGCCACGGGTACGGCAGCGGGTGCCGGGGGCCACTCTGCACACCACCGCCGGGACGACCCGGCCGGTGGACGCCACCGGGGCGGACCCGGCCGCCGCCCGCGCGCTGGTCGAGGCCTTCCAAGCCGGTGTACGCCGTGCCGAACTGCACGGGGCACCCGCCCCCGACGGTGCGTCGGCGCGGACGACCAGCGACCCGTCGGCCCGGGCCGGGGCGGCCGTGGTGGACCCGGACACGACAGCGGACCTGCCCAGCACACCGGGAGGCGCCGGCCCCACGGTGCCCGGCGGTGACGGTTCGACAGATGCCGCCGCGGGGCGGCCCCGGTTGAGCCGACGGGTACCGGGGGCGAACCTCACGGCCGTCCCGGCCTGCCAACCGCCCAGTACCCACCTCGGCGACCCGGCCGAGGTCCGCGACCTCATCAGCGAGTTCGAGGCGGGCGTCGCCCGCGCTCTCCGCGAAGTCAGCCCCGACCACCGGAACGAAGAAGGATCATCACGGTGACCAGCCCCTTCCTGCACGAAAACGTCGACCAGACCCAACCCAGCGCCAGTGGGGACCTCAGCCCGGAGGCCCGGACGTTCAACTGGCTGCTGGACTCCTTCACCTCCAGCACCGCCGGGGTCCTGGAGGCGATCGCGGTCTCCTCGGACGGTCTGCTGATGGCCATGTCGGCGATCAAGGACCGGTCCAACGCGGAACGGCTGGCCGCCGTCGTGTCCGGGATGACCAGCCTCGCCGGTGGGGCCGCCAGTTGGTACGCGCTCGGCGGCTTGAACCGGGTGATCGTCGACATGGCCGACGGCTATCTGTTGATCAGCGCGATCAGCAGCGGTTCCGTGCTCGGGGTGGTCGCCGACCGGTCGGCGAACCTGGGCACCGTCGCGTACGAGATGACGCTCTTCGCCGGGCGGGCCGGTGGCGCCCTGACCCCGCGACTGATCGTCGAGTTGAAGAACGCCGTTCAGCAGTGACCCCCGACGTCGCCGGCGAGGATCCGGATCCGGAACCCAGGGTTCGGATCCGCCCGTACCTGCGCACGCCACCATCGCTCGGCGACGGCGCGGCGGCGACACCGGGGCGGCCGGAGCCGGCCGGGGACCAGCCGGCCGGTCCCCGGCCGTTCGTGCTCACCGCCGGGCGGGTGGCGGGTGCCGACCCGGCGATCGGGCTGGAGACCCAGGTGACCATTCGCATGGACAGCCCCGGGTGGGGCGGCCCGACCGGGGCCCTGCTGGCACCGGAACTTCAGACGATCATCGCGTTGTGCGTCGAGCCGATCTCGGTGGCCGAGATCTCGGCCCGCGCCCGACTGCACTTCGGCGTCGTCCGGGTCCTGGTCGGCGACCTGCGCGCCGCCGGGCACCTGGACGTGCACGTCACCGACACCGACGACGCTGTCGATCCCGATCTCATCCTGCGAGTGATTGATGGACTCCGTGCGATCTCCTGAATGGCCGGCCGCCCCGCTCGGCGGGGTCGCCGCGAACAGCGCCGCCGCCCGTTACGGCATGTCCTCGGGCACCGGGCCGATAGTCGGCCGGGCCGGGCCACCGCCGACCGCACCGCCGCCGTACCGGCCCTCCTCGGAGCAGGGGTCGGTGCCGCCTCCGGTCGGTAGGCCGGCCGCACCGCCGATCCCGGTCAAGATCCTGATCGCCGGCGGGTTCGGGGTGGGTAAGACCACCACCGTGGGGGCCATCTCGGAGATCGCGCCGCTGACCACCGAGGCCGAGATGACGAGCGCCGGGATCGGCGTGGACGACCCGGGTGTCCGGTCCACCAAGACCACCACCACGGTGGCGATGGACTTCGGCTGCGTGACGATCGACCGCAGCCTGAAGCTCTACCTGTTCGGCACGCCGGGGCAGACCCGGTTCGGTTTCATGTGGGACGACCTGGCCCGGGGAGCGCTCGGCGCGCTGGTGGTGGTGGACAGCGCACGGCTGGACGACTGTTACCCCGCCATCGACTTCTTCGAGCGGGCCGGGCTGCCGTTCGTCGTCGGGGTCAACGCCTTCGACGGGCGGCTGGCCCTGGAGCTGGGTGAGATCCGTTGGGCGTTGGCCATCGGCGATCATGTACCTCTGGTGCAGTTCGATGCCCGCGACCGACTCTCGGTGCGGGACGCCCTCCTGGTCGTCCTGGACCGCGCGCTGGACCGTGCTACCCGGGAGAGGAAGGCCTGAGCTGGTCAGCTCCGGCCGTGGCGGGAAGAGGTGATCTGGTGAGGGGCGACCTGGACGAGACGCTGGCCCGGCTGGCCCGACGTGAGGAGGCGTCGCGCCGTCGGGCCGCCGACCGTGACGACACCACCGCACCGTCGAGCCCGCCCGGCAGCGGCACCCGCAACACCTCGGGCCGGCACGACCCGCGGCACGCGGGGGTGGAGGCCCCGAGCGACGTGGCCGGATGGGGACCGGTCGAGGAGGTGGCCGAGGCGGTCCGTCAGGTCGTCGGCGCCCACCCCGGGCTGGCGGTCACAGTGCAGGTGGAGCACGGCGGGCGGGCGTACCCGATGCGGGTCTCCTGGAACGGGCCGGCGGTCACGGTCGGACCGGTCCCCGCACCGACCCCGGTGGAACCCCCGCCGGCCTGGCCGCTCTCCGGGCGGACGGTGCCCGCCTGGGCGCCCGGCCCGGACGGGTTGAGCCCGGACCCGGCGGCCCGGTTGGCCGAGCTGATCCGGCGCGATCCGACGCTGCTGGACGAGCTGGATCCGCGGCGCTGACCGACGGGGTTGGCCGCGGGCGGCTACGGTCGGGCGGTGGCGCAACCCGACCTGACCCTGACGGCGAGCCTGCGACCGGCGGCGCTGGACGCCCGACGGGGCATCGTGCGGCTGCACCCGGAGGCGCTGACCGCGCTGGGGTTGCGCCCCGGCGACCCGGTCCGCCTCGCCGGCCGCCGGGAGACGGCCGGCATCGCGGCGGCTGCCGGGCCGGGCGCGAGCAGCGCTCTGCTGTACGCCGACGACCTGACGTTGGGCAACCTGGGTCTGCGCGACGGCGGTCAGGTGCGGGTGAGCCCGGTGCCGTTGGTCCCGGCGAGCCGGGTCGTCCTGGCCGGGCCCGCGGGGGTGGTCGCGGCGGTCAGCCCGGAGATGCTCCGGCTCGCGCTGCTGGGCAAGGTGCTCACCGTCGGGGACGACGTGTCGCTGCTGCCGCAGGACGTGCTGCCGGACGCCTCGGTCCGCAGCCTGGTCGAGGCGGCGCGGCACAGCCTCGCCAACACCGTGGGCTTCGCCTGGACCAGCACCCTGCTCACCGTGGTCGCTGTCGAGCCGGCGGCCGGCGCGCTGGTCACCATGGGCACGTCCGTCGGTTGGCAGCACGGCGCGAGCACCCACGGCGGGCCTGCTCCGGGCGGCGCGGCGCCGGCCCGGCCGGGTGCGAGCGCCGACGCCGTTGCGCCGGACGACGCACCGGACGTGGACGAGTTGCCCGGGCTGCGGGCCCAGGCCGAGGAGCTGACCGAGCTGCTGGACCTCGGCTTCCACCACCGGGAGGTGTTGGGCCGCCTCGGCACCACCGTCTCGCTGGGGGTGCTGCTGGTCGGTCCGGCGGGTTCCGGGAAGGCGGCGCTGGTCCGCGCCGTGGCCGCCCGGGTCGGTGCCCGCGTGCACCCGCTCTGGGCCCCGGAGGTGGCGGCGCTGGCCAGTCAGGCCGCCGCCGAGCGGTTGCGGGACGCGGCGACGGCGGCCCGAGCCGGCGGCCCGGCGGTGCTGCTGGTCACCGACGTCGAGGCGCTCGCACCCGTTGACGATCCCGGCCCGGTGGCGACGGTGTTCCGTCAGGTGCTCGCCGAGAGTGTCCGCGCGGGCGTCGCAGTGGTCTGCACCAGCAGCCGACCGGAGGCGGTCGACCCGGTACTGCGCGCGCCCGACCTGCTGTCGCTGCGGATCAGCGTCCCGCTTCCGGATCAGGCGCTGCGCCGCGAACAGCTCACCGTGCTGACCCGGCAGGTGCCGTTGGCCGACGACGTCCGGCTGGACGACGTGGCCGCGCGTACCCCCGGGTTCGTCGCGGCGGACCTGGCCGCACTGGTCCGGGAGGCCGGGGTACGCGCGGCGCTGCGGCAGAAGTCCGCCGAGACGCCGACGGTGTCGATGGCGGACTTCACCGCCGCCCGGGAGGTGGTGCGGCCGACCACGATGGCGTCCTCCACCCTGGATCTGGCGTCGGTGACCCTGGACGACGTGGGTGGGCTGGAGGAGGTCAAGCAGACCCTGACCGAATCGGTGCTCTGGCCGCTCACCTACCCGGACACCTTCGCCCGGCTCGGCGTGCAGCCGCCGCGCGGTGTGCTGCTCTACGGGCCGCCGGGCTGCGGCAAGACCTACCTGGTCACCGCGCTGGCCGGGTCGGGGCGGGCCAACGTGCTGTCGGTCAAGGGCGCCGAACTGCTCTCCAAGTGGGTCGGCGAGAGCGAACGCGCGGTCCGGGAGCTGTTCCGTCGAGCCCGGGAGGCAGCTCCCACCCTGATCTTCCTGGACGAGGTGGACGCGCTGGCCCCGGTACGCGGTCAGGCCACCGACGGCGGCACCACCGACCGGGTGGTCGCCGCCCTGCTCACCGAGTTGGACGGGATCGAGACGCTGCGCAACGTGGTGGTGGTCGGCGCGACGAACCGGCCGGACCTGGTCGACCCGGCGCTGCTGCGGCCGGGCCGGTTGGAACGGTTGGTCTACGTGCCACCGCCCGACGGGCCAGCCCGGGCGGAGATCCTGCGGGCCGCGTCCCGGCAGGTGCCGCTGGCACCGGACGTCGACCTGGCCGCCCTGGGCGACGAGCTGACCGGTTTCTCGGCAGCGGACTGCGCGGCGCTGGTCCGCGAGGCGGCGTTGGCCGCGATGCGCGAGTCGCTCGCCGCTGCCACCGTCACGGCCGAGCACGTGTCGGCGGCCCGGTCCCGGGTACGCCCGTCGCTGGACCCGGCCCAGGTGGCCTGGCTGGCCGCGTACGCCGCCAACCGGGAGTGATCAGACCAGCACAACCTTTTGTCGCGCCCCGAACGTTCCTAGTACGTCACATTCCTCAGTGGAGTCATCCACTGCGACGTCAGGTGGTGTTCGGTGCGCAAGCGGCTCTCTCTTCTCCTCGTCCCCCTCGTGGCGGCGGCGACGCTGGTCTCGGTCGGCGCACCGGCGACGGCTCATCCGGCGAAGCCGTTCCCGGCCCGGATCGCGCTGCCGGACGGGTTCACCCCGGAAGGGTTGACGATCGGCCGGGGCACCACCGTCTACGTGGGTTCCGTCCTGGATGGTGCCGTCTGGCGGGGTGACTTACGCACCGGACGCGGCTCGGTGCTGATCCCCGGCACCCCGGGCACCGCCAAGGCGGGCATCAAGCTCGACGCGAAGGGGCGGCTCTGGAGCGCCGACTTCTTCGGCGGTGGGGCCAGCGTGTACGACCCGGGCAGCGGCGCCCGGCTGGCCCACTACCAGTTCACCACCGACGCCAACACCCTGGTCAACGACATGGTGATCACCGAGCGGGCGATCTACTTCACCGACTCCGTCCGCCCGGTGCTGTACGTGGTGCCGCTGGGCCCCGGTGGTCGACTGCCGGCCCCGGACGCGTTCCGGGTGCTGCCACTCACCGGTCCGGGCGCGACGCCGGACGCGTTCAACAACGGGATCGTGGCACTGCCGAACGGGGACCTGCTGGTCGCGCAGATGCTGACCGGGCAGCTGGTCCGCGTCGACCCGCGTACCGGCGGCAGCGCCCTGTTCGACCTGGGCGGCTACTCGGTGGACCGGGCCGACGGGCTGGTGCTGCGCGGACGCACCCTGCACGTGATCCGCAACCTGTCCAACGTCGTCGCGGTGGTCCGGCTGAACGCCGGGTACACCTCCGGGGTGGTGCAGCGGGAGATTACCGGCCCGCAGCTGCGGTCCCCGGCCACCGGCGACCTGCTCGGCTCGGCGTTGTACGTGGTGAACGGCCGCTTCGACGTGGAGTCGACGCCGAGCACCGACTACGACATCGTCCGGCTGCCGGCCTGAGCCGGGGCGGCCGGCGGCGGCCCTGCGGTCACCGCCGGCCCATCGGCTGCTCAGAAGGTGGGCGGCGTCGAGTCGAGGCAGATCTGGGCGCGGATCTTGCCGTCGTCCTCGTGCAGTTTCGCGCCGCACTTCTCCAGGACGGCGACCGCACCGATGTTGTCCGGGGTGGTCTCGGCGACCACCACCCGCATGCCGGCCCGAGCGGCGGCGTTCAGCAACTCCCGCAGGGCTGCCGCACCGATCCCCTGCCCTCGTGCCGAGCGGCCGAGCCACATCCCGGTCTCCACAGTGCCGGGCTCGTCACAGCGCGTCATCCGCACCATGCCCATCACCTCGCCGCCGACGAGGATGGCGTACATCTGTGAACGGGTCGGGCCGTCCAGTCCGCCGAAGCTGGCTCGGTGGAACTCGCGGAACGCCTCGCGACGGGCGAGTGACCAGCCTGCCGGTGCCTCAACAGGGGGCATGACGTCGCCGGGCTCCGCCTCGGCCGCCGCTACGGAGAGCAACGGCTCCAGGTTTCGCTCGTCCACCGGCTCCAGCCGGACCGCACCCGCCACGTGCCGCAGTCTGCCGCCCTCATCGGCCGAAGTCCACCCCATTGGCCATCCACTGGCGGTCCGGACAGCGGTACCGGCCGGTCGGGCGGTATGGGTGTTCCGCATCACGCTCTGTTGTCACCCGACCGGGTGTCTAACGCGCGAACCGCCTACCCGAACTCGCAGAACACCACCGACGCGTCGTCGGTGGACTTGTGCCGGCGCAGTCGGTCGGGGTGGTCGCGCTCGGCGTCCCGCACCCTGTCGATCAACGCGCCCGGACCGTCGACGCTCAGCAGGTCCAGCAGACCGGCCCAGTCGGTCAGACCGAACTGCTCCACCGCGCTGGACGCACCGTCGCTGAGCAACGCCGCCCGCCGCAACGCCCCCGGACCGTACCGGGGTGCGGTCCCGGTCACCGCGTGGAAGGCCGCGTCCGGGTCGGCGGCGGCCACCCAGTAGCCGTGGGTGCGGTTCATCCGCTCCCGCTGGACGCTCACCGCGTGCCGGAACCGGGTGACCGGGTCCGCCGCGCCGCCCGGCACGATCGCCACGGTCTCCCGCAGCTCCGTCATCGCCGCGTCCAGCCGGTTGTCGGTGACCACGCTGACCTGCCCGCCCGCGTCGAGGACCAGCGGGCTGTCGCAGAGCACCAGGTAGTCGACCTGGTCGCCGCAGTCCCGCAGGAGGCACACCGTGCTGGACGGGGTGCCCGGATGGTCGAGGTCGCACTGACCGCCGTGGTCGGCGCGCACCGCGAGGATGGCAGCGGCCAGGTTGCTGGTCAGCCGGGCCGCCGGGCGTACCGCCTCGGCGACGCCGATCCGGGCGGCCAGGTGCCGGACGTACCACTCGGGCCCGTGCACGCAGCCGGTGTCGAAGCCGTCCGGCACCGTCGCGCCGTCCAGGACACCGACCAGCGGGCCGAACCGGAAGACCAGATCCTCGTTGACCGGCCGGCCCGGGGCCGGCGCGGACGCGGAGCGTACCCGCATCATCGACGCCGGCCCCGGCACGCCGACCGGGTCAGCGCTGTCGAAGGTCGTCGACGGCCGCATGCGTCTCTCCCTGCACCCGACCGGCGGCCGAACGGCCCTGGTCGCGGACCGCGGACACGCCTTGCTGGGCGCTGGACCGCACCGACTGCGCCGCCTGCTGCGCAGGCTCCCGGAGGTTGTCCTGCATCTGGTGGCCGACCTGGCTCGCCTGCTCACGCAGCTGATCGGAATGTTCACTCACCATGGTCCGCGCTCGTCCGGCGAGTTGCCGCTCACGCCCGCTCGGCGGGATCAACGAGGCGGCCAGCAGACCGACTCCGAAGGCGACCAGGCCGGCTGCCATCGGGTTGCCCTGAGCCTGCTCGCGGGAGTGCTGCCCGAGTGAACGGGTTTCGTCGCGTACCGAGCCGACCGCGTGCGACATCCGCTGGCTGGCCTCCTGCCCGAAGTGGTTCGAGCTGCCCATCATCTTCTCCTTCGCTCGGGTGAACGCCCCGCGGGCCTGCCCGACGCGGTCACCGGCGATCCGACGCGGGTTGACCTTGTCGGTCAACGCGTCGACGTCACTGCTCAACTCGTTGCGGGTGGTCTCGATCTCCCGCCGGATCCGATCCGGATCAGTGGACATGATCTGTTCCTCCCGACTCGTTCACCGGCCCCGCAGGGCGTCCGGCAACTCCCGGGCAGTCTGCTTTGTTCGAGGCAGAACCGCACGTGCCCGCTTCAGCTGGGTCCGGGCGTTGATGAAGAGGCCACCGGCAACGGCGGCCCAGAGCACCGCGACGATCAGCGCCGCCCACCCCTGGTCCATCGTGTTGGACAGCCCCCACCAGAGGGCGTACGACACGAAGAGCACCGCCAGGAACCCGGCCAGTCCGGCGCCGCCGAACATCCCGCCGGCCTTGCCTGCCTGGGCGGCCTCCTCGCGCAGCTCGGCCTTGGCCAGCTCGATCTCCTTGCGCACCAGGGTGGACATGTCCCGGCTCACGTCGCCGATCAGCTCGCCGACCGACGCCTGGGTCCGTTCCTTCTCCGGGGCGCTCACGGTGCCACCCCGCCGGGCAGGTCCCGCGCCGGTTGACCGGCCGGCGAGACGTTCTGCGCCCGGGCCGTGCCCACGTACGGCTGCTGACCGGCGTCCATCGGTGCGCCCTGCGCTGGTGACGGAGCACCGGACGCGCCGCCGCCCTGACCGTTGGCCGAGGTCGGCGCGGTCAGGCCACGGGTGAGCCGCCCGACGAGCAGCCCGGCCACCGCCGCGCCCGCGAGGAACGTCGCCGGATGGCGCCGCGCGTACGTGCGGACCTCGTCGAGCACCTCGCCGGGCTGGCGCTCGTCGAGCCAGCCGGCGGCCTGCTGGGCGGCGTCGGCGGCCCTGCGCACCACCTGACCGGCCAGCCCGGAATCGCCGTCCCGTTCGGCCATCGAACTGAGGTTCTGGCCCAGGTCGCGCAGTCCCGCAGCGGCCCGCCGCTGCTGTGTCTGCGCCTGATCCCGAAGCTGCCCAGTGGCCTCCCCGGTCAACTGCTGGGCCTGTCGCCGCGCCTCTGCGGCCACCTGCCCGCCCTGCGCAGCGGCGGTGTGGGCGACCTGACCCCCGGCCTGCGCGGCCTGCTGGCCGACCCGCGAGGCCTCCTGTCGCGCCTGCTGTCCGGTACCGCTCTGGTTCGTTGCCGTCATACCCCGCTCCCTTCCTGGGCCCGAGGTCGCGTGCGACCCCGGAACGCCTCCCGCCTACCCGCCAGGTCAGGCGGCATGCGGCTGGGCCGACCGCCGGACGGCGGGCCGCCAACAGCAGGGCCCACGACCGCCGCCGGCGATCTTGCACTTTGAGTCGCGACAAAGGCGTGCAGAAGGCGCGAAACGGCCGCAGAAGGTGCAAGATCGCGGGGCGTTCGGTCAGCGGCGACGGTTGCGGGCGCGCGACGAGCGCAGCCGGCGGAGTCGGCTGATCAGCACGGGGTCGGCGGCGAGGGCGGCGGGATTGTCCAGCAGACCGTTGAGCAGTTGGTAGTAGCGGGTCGACGAGAGCCCGAAGGTGTCCCGGACGGCCTGCTCCTTGGCGCCGGCGTGCCGCCACCACTGCTGCTCGAAGGCGAGGATGGCCCGCTCCCGCCCGGTCAACGCCGCCGCCGGGTCGACGGGCTGGACGTCCACCGGTTCGGCCGGCAACGCCGGATCGTCAGCGGTCTCGACCGGCTCGACCGGCAGCGCCGGTTCGTCGGCGGTCTCGATCGCAGGAGCGGGCCGGGGAGTCGGAACGGTCTGGCCGACGCCACCCGGACGAGCGTCGGTGGACGGCTCCGGGGTGGTGGCGTCGGCGGACATTCGCTCAGCCTAGCCAGCCTGGGCCCGGGTCGCAGCAGCCGGCGCGGCGGTGCCGCACGCCCGACGGCCCCCGGCGCGCGCCGGGGGCCGTCGGGGGCCGAACGTCAGGAGATGTCGCGGCGGCGCATCGCCCAGAGCGCCGCCCCGAGGATCACCACCACTCCGACCGAGAGCAGCACGGAGGACTGCTGCCAGGTGATGTCCATCGTGGCCGGCTTGCACTCCCCGTAGTAGGTCGCGTTGCAGGCGTTCCAGTCCTCCAACGTGATCTTCTTGGTCATCCAGGCCAGCGCGTAGGTGGGCAGCAGCCAGGCCTCGGCGAAGCGCACTCCCGCCATGTCCAGCAGGATGCCCAGGCCGAACTGGCCGACCACCATCACCGCCACCACGCCACCGAGGGCCATCGCGGTGTGCCGACCCAGCGAGGCGAGGGCGAACCCGATGGTGGTGAACACCACCACCAGCGCGACGCCGCGTACGCCGGTCAGCACGAACGACTGCCAGACCCCCGAGGTCATCTTCTCGGTGCTGCCCCGGAACGTGGCGACCGCCCAGAACCCGGCGAACCACAGCACCGCGGCCGGAAGCGTCACCGCCAGGATGCCGGTGAGCAGCGCGGCCAGCTTGGTGAGCAGTACGGTGAGCCGCTTCGGCCGCCAGAGCAGCAGGTTCATCATGCCGCCGGTGCTCCACTCGGCGCCGACGAAGGACGCGCCGATGACGAACCCGACCAGGGCGAGGATCGCCGCGAACGGGATCAGCGTCTCGTCGAACGTCTCCTTGAAGTTGAACGTCGAGGGCAGGAACCACTTCGCCTCGATCTGGTCCCGAGGCGGCGGCGCGATCATCGAGCAGTCGTCCGGGTAGCGGCCGTCGCTCGGAGTGCCGGCCGCCTTGGCCTGCTCGCAGGCCGCGCGCTCCTGCTCGCTCCAGCGCACCTGCTCCTGGTACTGCTGGTCGGCCTGACGCTCGGCCCGGGCGAGCTGACCGGCGTCGATCTTCTGGTTGGTGAAGAACACCCCGACCACCACCGCGGCCAGCACCACCAGGCCGAGCAGCGTCATGTAACGGGTGAAGCGCCGCTTGCTGAGCCGGCGCAGTTCGGTACGAAAGAGGCTCACGCGCCCCACCCTCCCCCGGCGGGACCGGGCTGAGCCGTCCCGCCGACCTTCATGGACTCGTCGACCTGCCGGTGCTGGCCGGGGACCGGCGCGGTGGCGGTCAGTTCGAGGAAGACGCTCTCCAGGTCGACGGCGATCGGCGCCAACTCGCTGACGTAGAGGTTCTTCTCGGCGAGCAGCCGGGTCACCGACGCCGGCTTGTCGACGCCGGCCAGCATGAGGTGGTCGGGGTGACCGGTGACCCGGATCCCCGCCTGGGTGAGCACGTCGGTGGCGACCGGCAGGTCGCTGACCGCTTCCAGCCGGATCCGCACCGCACCGGACGAGTGCTGCGCGAGCACCTCGTCGACAGGGCCGAACGCGACCCGCCGGCCCAGCGAGATGATGGTGACCGAGTCACAGATCAGCTGGATCTCACCGAGGATGTGGCTGGACAGCACCACTGTCATTCCGGACTCGGCGAGGTTACGCATCAGCGTGCGCATCTCCCGGATGCCGCCCGGGTCGAGGCCGTTGGCGGGCTCGTCGAGGATGAGCAGCTTCGGGTTCTTCAGTAGGGCCGAGGCCACCGCGAGCCGCTGCTTCATGCCCAGCGAGTACGTCTTGACCCGCTCGCCGGACCGGTCGCGCAGCCCGACGAGTTCCAGCACCTCGTCGACCCGGGTGGCCGGCACCTCGCCCGCCCCGGCGAGCAGGGAGAGCGTGTCGCGTGCGGTGAAGTGCGGGAAGAACTGCGGGCTCTCCACGATCGCGCCGACCTGGCCGGCGACGGCGGGCAGCGCGTCGGGGACCTCGTGCCCGAGCAGCACCATCCGGCCGCCGTCGGGTCGGATCAGGCCGAGCAGGGTACGCAGCGTGGTGGTCTTGCCGGACCCGTTGGGACCCAGGAAGCCGTGCACCTGCCCCGCGTCGACCCGCATGTCGAAGCCGTCGAGCGCGTTGCGGGTGCCGCGTCGACGACTCTTGTACGTCTTACGTAGACCTTCGATCTCCAGGACAGCTGGCAAGCTGCACCTCCCCCGATGGGTGGGCGTGACAGCCGACACCATACGCGGTATGCAGGGCCACGCAATACGCGGTATGCATTGACGCGCCGATCAGGTTATTTCATTGACGGAGCGTGACCGGTCAGGCGCAGATGACCTGCACTCCGGCGGCGCGGAACGCGTCCACGATCTCCGGCGCGGCACCGGAGTCGGTCACCAGCGTCTCCACCCGCTCGACCGGGCAGATCCGGGCGAAGGCGTGACCCCCCAGCTTGGACGAGTCCGCGATGATCACCACGCGCTTGGCGCGGGCCACCATCAGGTTGTTCATCGCCGCCTCCCCCTCGTGGTGGGCGGCGGCGCCGAGCTGCGGGTCGATCGCGTCCACACCGAGCAGGGCGACGTCCAGGGTGACCTCGCGCAGCAACGCCCCACCCAGTGGGCCGACCAGCTCGAACGACTTCGGACGCACCACGCCGCCGGCCACCACCACCTTCATCCGGGATCGGACCAGCAGCTCGTTGGCGATGTTCAGCGCGTTGGTCACCACGGTGAGCTGGGCGCCCTCGGCACTGGTGTTGAGATCCGGCCGGACGGCGAGCGCCCGCGCCACCTCGGTGCTGGTGGTGCCACCGTTCAGGCCGACCACGGTGCCCGGCGTGACGAGCGCCGCGGCGGCCGCCCCGATCCGCTGCTTCTCGGCCGAGTGCTTGGCCGTCTTGTACCGCAGCGGCAGGTCGTACGACACGCCGTTGGCGACCGCGCCGCCCCGGGTCCGCGTGATCATCTGCTGTTGCGCGAGCTGGTCGAAGTCACGCCGGATGGTGGCCTGGGAGACGTCAAGCCGCTCGGCCGCCGCCTCGACGCTGACCCGGCCGTTGTCGGTCAGCATTTCGAGCAGGGCGTTCCATCTGGCGTACCGGTCCACCGCGGGGGCCCTCCCAGCAACTGCACGGACGGTGATTGATTGCGTGCACACTAGTGCGCGAAACTAGGCTGGCGCAAAAGACTGACCTGCGCGATCGACTGGTCGGTTGCCATGGTCACCTGCGTTCGCGCAGAATAACGCGCGAAATGCGGGTGTAACGAGCCGTATTGCGCACCGATCGGCCCTGCGAGGAGTTTCCCATGGCGTACGTGGACGCGGAGATCGCGAGCCAACCCGACTGCTGGCGGGAGGCGGCCAGGCTGGCCGAGGTCGTACGCGGTGACCTGCCGCGCCCCGGTGAGCGGGTCGCCGTCGTCGGTTGCGGCACGTCGTGGTTCATGGCGATGGCGTACGCGGCCCGCCGCGAGCAGGCCGGCCAGGGTGAGACCGACGCGTTCCAGGCGTCCGAGTTCCCCGCCGGCCGCCGCTACGACCGGTTGATCGCGATCACCCGTTCCGGCACCACCACCGAGGTGCTGGACCTGCTCGCCGCGCTGCGCGGGCACACACCCACCACCGTCATCGTCGGTGACCCGGCCTCCCCGGCGGTCGACCTGGCCACCGCCACCGTGACCATGCCCTTCGCCGACGAGCGGTCGGTGGTGCAGACCCGCTTCGCCACCACCGCGTTGGCCCTGCTGCGGGCCCAGCTCGGCGACCCGGTGACCGCGCTCGCCGCCGACGCCGAGGTGGCGGTGCGATCCCCGTTGCCGATCGACCCGGCCACCATCGAGCAGGCCACCTTCCTCGGTCGGGGTTGGACGATCGGGCTGGCGCAGGAGGCGGCGCTGAAGTGCCGCGAGGCGGCCACCTTCTGGGCCGAGGCGTACCCGGCGATGGACTACCGGCACGGGCCCATCTCGGTCGCCGCGCCGGGCCGGCTGGTGTGGGCGTTCGGTGAGCTACCCGACGGGCTGCCCGAGGATGTGGCCGCCACCGGCGCGGCCTTCGTGCACAGCCGCACACACGGGTGGCGCACGGTGCTGGGCAGCTGGTCCGCCGGCCGTACCCCGGTCGACCCGATGGCCGACCTGATCCTGGCCCAACGCTTCGCGGTCGCGCTGGCGACCAGCCGGGGCCTCGACCCGGACGCGCCCCGTCATTTGACCCGGTCAGTGGTTCTCGCGCCATGACCGATGACCGCGTGGTCGTTGCGCTGGACGTCGGCGGCACCGGCATGAAGTGCGCAGTGGTCCGACCGGACGGCGTCGTGGTACGCGCCGAGCGGCATCCCACCGACGCCGCGCGCGGCCCGGCCGCCGTGGTCGGCACCATCCTCGACGTGGCCGAAGGGCTGGCCGACAAGGCCCGCGCCGACGGGCTCACCCCGATCGCCGTGGGCATCGCCGTGCCCGGAGTGGTGGACGAGGCGCGCGGCGTCGCGGTCTGGTCGGCGAACGTGGGCTTCCGGGACGTACCGGTGCGGGACCTGGCGGTGGCGCGGCTCGGCCTGCCGACGGCGCTCGGCCACGACGTGCGGGTCGGTGGTCTCGCCGAGGCCCGGCTCGGCGCCGGGCGCGGCAGCGGGCACGTGTTGTTCGTGGCGATCGGCACCGGCATCGCCGCCGCGCACGTCGTCGACGGCACGGCCGCCGTCGGTGCCCACGGCGCCGCCGGGGAGATCGGCCACATCCTGGTCCGGCCCGACGGTCCGCGCTGCGGCTGCGGTCGTCCGGGCTGCCTGGAGGCGATCGCGTCGGCCGCCGCGATCGGCCGCCGCTACGCCGAACTCGCCGGGCCGAGCGCCGACGCCGCGGTGACGGCGGCGGAGGTGGCCGAACGGGCCGCAACCGGCGAACCGCTCGCCGGCCAGGTCTGGCAGGAGGCGATCGACGCGCTCGCCGACGGTCTCGCCAGCGGGCAGGCGCTGTTCGACGTGGCGACGATCGTGCTGGGCGGCGGCCTGGCCCAGGCCGGGGACGGGCTGCTGACCCCGCTGCGGGCGGCCATGCGAGAACGAATGACCTTCCACCGGGAGCCGCACCTGGTCGCGGCAGCCCTCGGCGACGAGGCCGGTTGCCTCGGTGCCGCCCTGCTCGCCCTGGACGCCGTGGGTGTCCGTGACCATCAGGAGAAGCGATGACCGTACGGGTGAACGGCCGAGTGGTGACCCCGACCGGAGTCGTCCGACAGGGCTGCGTCGAGTGGGACGGGGATCGGATCACGGCGGTGGCCGAGTATCCATCGGTGCGCGACGGGCACTGGATCCTGCCCGGTTTCGTCGACATGCACACGCACGGCGGGGGCGGCCACACCTTCACCACCGGGGACGCCGACGAGGCCCGCGCGGCGGCCGGCTTCCACCTGAGCCACGGCACCACCACCCTGCTGGCCAGCCTGGTCAGCGCGCCCTTCACGTTGATGCGGTCGGCCACCGAGGCGTTCGCCCCGTTGGTCGAGGAGGGCGTGTTGGCGGGCGTCCACTTCGAAGGGCCGTACCTGTCGGCCGCCCGCTGCGGCGCGCAGAACCCCGAGTACCTGCGCGACCCGTCGACCGACGAGCTGTCCGAGCTGATCGAGCTGGGCCGGGGCGCGGTCCGGATGGTCACCCTCGCCCCGGAGCGCGACGGCGCGCTGGAGGCGATCAAGCTGCTCACCGCGCAGCGGGTGGTGGCCGCCGTGGGCCACACCGACGCCACGTACGAGCAGACCCGCGCCGCGGTCGCCGCCGGCGCCAGTGTCGGCACCCACCTGTTCAACGGGATGCGGCCGGTGCATCACCGCGAGCCGGGACCGGTGGTGGCGTTGCTCGACGCGCCCACGGTGATCTGCGAGCTGGTCGCCGACGGGGTGCACCTGCACGACGGCATGCTGACCTTCGTCACCGCGACCGCCGGGCCGGATCGCGCCGCGCTGATCACCGACGCGATGGCCGCCGCCGGAATGTCCGACGGTGAGTACGAGTTGGGCGGCCAGGCTGTCACCGTCGCCGACGGGGTGGCCCGACTCGCCCGCGACGGCGCGATCGCCGGCAGCACGCTGACCATGGACGCCGCGCTGCGGCACGCGGTGAACGCCGGAATCCCGATCGCCGACGCCGCCCGGATGGTGGCCACCACCCCGGCGCGGGCCATCGGCCTGGGCGACCGGGTGGGCGCCCTTCAGGTGGGCCTGCGCGCCGACCTGGTGGTGCTGGACGACGACCTCAACGTGGTGCGGGTGCTGCGCGGCGGCTCCTGGGTGGAGTGACGCGCCCGGTGTCGGCCCATGGCCGCAGGCTGCCCGCCCGCGGCTAGCCCCACAGTGCACCTGGAGGGCCTTTGGAGCTGAATCGTTTGCGGCATCAGCTCCAAAGGCAGCCGCTTGGATAAGTCCGGCCGCCGAGCAGACCAGCAACCGTATGAACGAGCCGGCCGCGCAGGCCAGTAATGACCAGGCCAGGAACAACCGGGCCGGGCCTCAGCTCAGGCTGGCGACTTCCACGCCGAGGACGGCCTGCTCGTCGGGGCGGTGCACCAGCACGTCGGACAGGTACGACTGGACCGCGTGGCGCATCCCGACGTCCCGGCCGGCCTGCTCGGAGAGCAGCCACTTGTGCTCGATGATCTGGGCGAACAGCTCCTGCGGCTCCAGCTTGCGGCGCAGGTGCGTGGGGACGGCCCGAACCACCGGCTCGAAGACCTCGGTGAGCCAGCGGTGCGCGGCCTGCTGCTCGTCGATCAGGTCGCTCTCGGCCCGGTAGGCGTCCAGGTCGTTGAGCAGCTTGCGGGCCTGGTTCTCCTCGGCGTCGAGCCCGGTCAGCCGCAGCAGCCGCCGGGTGTGGTAGCCGGCGTCGACGACCTTCGGCCGGACCAGGAAACGCCCACCGTCGATGGACGACATGGCCACCTCGGCGACGTCGAAGCCCAGCTCGTTGAGGCGGCGGATCCGACCCTCGATGTCGTGCCGGGCCTCCCGCTCGATCGCCTGCTCGTAGGTGATCTCGTGCCAGAGCCGCTCGTAACGCTGCACGACCTCCTCGCAGACCACCTCCGGGTCGATGGACTCGTGCAGCAGGCCGGCGGCCTGCAGGTCCAGCGCCTCACCGAAGATGTTCACCCGGGCGATCTCCAGGTCCTCACCGCGCTGCCCGTTGGAGAGCGAGTTGTGCAGGGCGCCCGTCTCCGCGTCCACCAGGTAGGCGGCGAACGCGCCAGCGTCCCGCCGGAACAGCGTGTTCGACAGCGAGCAGTCGCCCCAGAAGAAGCCGGTGAGGTGCATCCGCACGATCAGGGCGGCGAGCGCGTCGAGCAGCCGGCTCATCGTCTCCGGCCGCAGGGTGTGCGAGAACAACGCCCGGTACGGCAGGGAGAACTGCAGGTGCCGGGTGATCAGCACCGATTCGAGAGGTTCCCCGTCCTCGGTCTGCCGGTCGGCGACGACCGCCACCGCCTCGACCGAGGGAAAGTCGATCCGCTCCAGGGCCCGCAGCAGGTCGTACTCCCGCTCGGCGATCCGCTCGCGGGTCTCCTTGAACGCGTACACGTAATCGCCCAACCGGACGAACCGGACGATGTGCCGGGAGATGCCCTGCGGCAGCGCGACCAGGTGTTGGGCAGGCCACTCCTCCAGCGGCGTCGACCAGGGCAGGTCGAGCAGCGCCGGGTCCACGAGGGCAGACGTGATCCGCACGGGCACAAGCATGACGCCTCGCCCCCGGTATCCGCTCCTGATCGTGGTTGGGCCCACAGCGCCGCACATCCCGGCCTCGCACCGGGCCGGTAGCGTGGTCGCGTGTTCAAACCCACGGCGGTACGACGTGACCTGCGGCTACGGCCCGTCCGCCCGGCCGGCTGGTGGTTCGACGCCCTCCTGCTCGTCGGTCTGGCCGGGTTGACAGTCGCCCTCGCCACCGGCCAGCTCTTCGGGTTGGACCGGGCGGTCGCCGACTGGGCCGACGGGCATCGACCGACCGCCGCGTACTGGGTCGCCCGGGTGCTGAACTTCCTCGGCCAGGGCACCCCGCTGACCCTGATCGGCGCCGGGCTGGGCGTGCTGCTGGCCGTTCGGCTGCGGTCAGTGCGGCCCATCCTGCTGCCGGTGGTCGGATTCGTGGTCACCACCTTCACGATCGGTCCGCTCAAGGTCTGGACCGCGCGGACGGCACCGAGCGCCAGCATCAAGGAGCCGTTCCTGCCACCCGAGCAGACCCTGCCGCTGTTCCACGACGACCTGCCGGTCCGATTCGCCCAGTCCTACCCGTCGGGGCACGTCGCCAACGCCATCGTCTGGTACGGCGTCATCGCGCTGCTGCTCGCCCCGCTGGCCCGCAGCTTCGGCCGGCACCTACCGGCCCGACTCGTCACCGTGATCCGCATCGTGCCGCCGCTGGTCGTTCTCACCACCACCACCTACCTGGGCTGGCACTGGTTGACCGATTCGGTGGCCGGGCTGCTGCTGGGGCTGTTCCTGGACCGGCTGCTGCACCGGGTGCCCTGGGACGGCATCCCGCTTCCCGGCCGGCTACGCGAATGGGACCGGCCGTTCACCTCGTACTCCTAGGTTTGGCCTGTGGATCAACTGGCGCGGCGACTGGGCGTACCCGATGCGGTTGTCATCGGGTTGGGCTCGATGCTCGGCGCGGGCGTCTTCGTGGTCTTCGGCCCGGCCGCGGCGGCGGCCGGCGGCGCCGGCCTGCTGCCGGCGCTGGTGCTGGCCGGCTTCGTCGCCTTCTGCAACGCGACGAGTTCGGCGCGGCTGGCCGCCCGGTACCCCGAGTCCGGCGGCACCTACGTCTACGGGCGGGAACGCCTCGGGCCGTTCGCCGGGTTCCTGGCTGGCTGGGGCTTCGTGGTCGGTAAGACGGCCAGCTGCGCGGCGATGGCGTTGACCATCGGGGCGTACCTGTGGCCGGGTCAGGCCCGGCTGGTGGCCGCCGCCGCGGTGCTCGCGGTGACCGCGGTGAACCTGCGCGGCATCGGCAAGACCGCCGCCGTGACCCGGGCGTTGGTCGCGCTGGTGCTCGCGGTGCTGGCCCTCGTCACCGTCGTCGGCCTGCTGGGCGGGCCGGTGCACCTGGACCGGCTCGGTGAGAGCGGCGGTTCGGCGCGGGGTGTGCTCACCGCCGCCGGGTTGCTGTTCTTCGCCTTCGCCGGGTACGCCCGGATCGCCACGCTCGGCGAGGAGGTCCGCGACCCGCAGCGGACCATCCCGCGTGCGGTGCCGCTGGCGCTCGGGGTGGTGCTCGCGATCTACCTGGTGCTGGCCGTGGTCGCGCTGGGTGTGCTCGGCGCCGACCGGTTGGCCGCTTCCGCCGCGCCCCTGGTCGACGTGGTGACCGCCGCCGGGCTGCCCGGCCTGGCGTGGGTGGTCCGCGCCGGTGCGACCATCGCCGTCGTCGGGGTGCTGCTGTCCCTGGTCGCCGGGGTCGGCCGGACCACCCTCGCGATGGCCCGCCGGCACGACCTGCCCGGTGCGCTGGCCGCCGTGCACCAGGTGCACCAGGTGCCGCGCCGGGCCGAACTGGCGGTCGCCGCCGTGGTGATCGTGGTGGTGCTGCTCGGCGACGTACGCGGTGCGATCGGCTTCTCCAGCTGCACGGTGCTGGTCTACTACGCGATCACCAACGCGGCGGCCCTCACCCTCGGCCGGGACCCGGACCGGCGGCTGCCGGTCCAGGTCCTCGCCGCTCTGGGTCTGGTGGGCTGCCTGCTGCTCGCCGTCAACCTGCCGCTCAGCAGCGTCCTCGCCGGATTCGGCGTGCTCGCCGTCGGCGCGGCCGTCTACGCGCTGCGGGCCCGCCGCTGACCCCCGTCACGTCCTCGATCAGCGACTCAACCGCCGGTAGCGGCGCACCGCCAGCGGGGCGAAGATCGCGATCAGCAGCACCGGCCACAGCACCGCCAGCAGCATGGCGTGCTCCGCCGGCCAGGAGTCGCCGCCCAGGCCCGGGTTGCCGAACAGTTCGCGGATCGCCGCGACGGTGGCCGACAGCGGGTTCCACTCCGAGATCGCACCGATGACCGACGGCATCAGCTCGGGCGACACGAAGACGTTCGATATCGCGGTGAGCGGAAACGCGGCCGGGAAGACGATCACGCCGACCGTGTCCGGGTTGCGGACCAGCAACGCCAGGTAGATCCCGACCCAGGTGATCGCGACCCGGAGCAGCAGGAGCAGCCCGACGGCGAGCAACGCCTTGCCCACCCCGAGTCGCCACTGCCATCCGACGAGCAGGCCACAGACCAGCAGGGTGGACATCTCCAACAGCGCGCGCAGCAGGTCAGCCGCGCTGCGACCGGTCATCAGGGCGGACCGGGCCATCGGCATCGACCGGAACCGGTCCACGACGCCCCGGCTGAGGTCCAGCGCCACGCCCGTCGCGGTGGCGCCGAGTCCGTACAGCATCGTCATCACGAAGACGCCGGGCAGCAGGAACTCGCGGTAGTTGCCACCGCCGGCCACCTGCATGCCGCTGCCGAACACGTACCCGAAGACCAGCACGAACATGATCGGCAGGGAGAAGTAGAGGATCAGTTCCTCCGGCGCGCGGACCACGTGGAGCATGTTCCGCCGGGTCATCGTCCAACCGTCGGTGATCGCCGTGGTCATGCCACTCCCGCCTTTCGTCCGGCGCCGACGGGCTCGCCGGTCTCGTCGGGCCGGTGCCCGGTCAGGTACAGGAACGCCTCGTCCAGCGTGGCGCGCCGCAGACCGATGTCCTCGACAGCGATCCCGGCGTCGTCCAACGCCCGCACCACGTCGACCAGCCCGGCGACCCGGTCGGCCACCGGGACGCTGAGCCGCCGGATCTCCGGATCGACAGCGGGCTCGACACCGCAGATCGGCGCGACGACACCGGCGGCCCGGGTCAGGGCGGCGGGGTCGCGGACCACCACCTCGATCCGGTCGCCGCCGGTCATCGACTTCAGCTCGTCCGGCGTCCCCTCGGCGACCACCCGCCCGGCGTCGATGACCGAGATCCGGTTGGCGAGCTGGTCGGCCTCCTCCAGGTACTGCGTGGTGAGCAGCACCGTGGTCCCGTCCGTGACCAGGCCCCGGACCAGGTCCCACACCTGGTTGCGGCTGCGCGGGTCCAGGCCGGTCGTCGGCTCGTCGAGGAAGAGCACCCGAGGGGTACGGATCAGGCTGGCGGCGAGGTCCAGCCGGCGGCGCATCCCGCCCGAGTACTCGCCCGCGGACCGGTTCGCCGCCTCGCTCAGCCCGAACCGTTCCAGCAGTTCGTCGGCGCGTCGGCGGGCAGCCCCTCGGCCGAGCCGGAACAGCCGGCCGAACAGTTCCAGGTTCTGCCGACCACTGAGGGTCTCGTCCACCGCGGCGTACTGCCCGGTCAGCCCGATCCGGGCGCGCACCTCGTCGGGCTGGCGCAGCACGTCGTACCCGGCCACGCTGGCGGTGCCGCTGTCGAAGCGCAGCAGCGTGGTGAGGATCCGTACCGCCGTCGTCTTGCCCGCGCCGTTGGGGCCGAGCAGCCCGTACACGGTGCCGGCCGGCACGGCCAGGTGGAAGGTGTCCAGCGCGCGGGTGGGGCCGTAGCGCTTACCCAGCCCTTCGGCCACCACGTCGAATGTCGTCATGCCCCCACCGTGCGGTGGCTCGCTGACGGGTCACGCACGCTCCGCTGACGGCGGCGCACCAGGGCCGGCCTTCTCCGCCTCGGTGATCTGTTCGAGAACGAACATGATCTCCGTACGGGTGGCGTCGCCGACGTACCAGCCGGTGAGTCCGCCGGTCAGCGCCGCTTCGCAGAACCGCCTCGCCTCGGCCAGGTCACCGCGCAGCCGGGCAACCTGGGCGAGGCCGAGCCGGGCGCCGGAGACGAACTCCGGTGCGCCGCTGCGCTGCGCGAGGAGCAGGGCGGCGGCGAAGTCGTCGCCCGCGGCGCCGAGGTCACCGGCGCGCAGCCTGATCTCGCCCCGGGTACGCAGCATGTCGGCCCGGTCGACAGTCGATTCGAGTTCCTCGGCCAATCTCATGGCCTGGTCCATGTGTGCACCCGCCGCTTCCGGATCGTCACGCCAGGCGGCGAGTTCGCCGAGCACGCCCAGCGTGATCATGGACCCCCAGCGGTCCCCGGCCTGCCGGAAGCCGTCGAGTGCGGTCTCCAGTGCCGTCGCGGCCTGGTCCCACCGGCCACTCCACATCTGCGCCGAGCCACTGCCCATTGCGCCCAGCGCGTTGATCCACACGTCGGAGCCGACCAGCCGCCGCAGCTCCCGCATCAGCTCGTTGACGTGCTCGGACCCGCCGGACGGCGGTCCGGCCGAGATCCCGGACAGATACAGCAGGAAGGGTTGCCGGGGCGGACGGTCGAGACTGCGGATGACGGAACGCTGCGTCGTCAGCGAGTCCAGCGGCCCCGATCCACCGAGCGAGGCGTTGTAGACGCAGAGCGTGTACTCCTCGCGCAGCGCCGCAGGCGCTTCGGGGCCGAGCACACCGAGGACGTCGGCCGCCAGCCGGGCCCCTTCCCCGCGCATGCCGCGCAGCCACCAGTAGAACGACAGGGCGGCGACCATCCCGGCCGCGTCGGACGCGTCACCGGCGGCCGTGGCCCGGCGCAACGCCGCGTGCAGGTTGTCCCGCTCGGCGTCGAGCAGTCGCAACCAGTGCAGCTGTTCGGCGCGCCGGAGGTGGTCGCTGGCGGTCCAGGCGAACTCCAGGAAGTACGCGGTGTGCGCCCGACGCAGGTCGTCGGCCTCGCCCGCGTCGGCGAGACGCTCGGCGCAGAAGGCCCGCACCGTCTCCAGCATCCGGTACCGGCCGCCGGACATCTCCACGAAGGACTTGTCGACCAGGCCGGTGAGCGCGTCCACGAACTCCCCGCCGGGCAGGCCGCAGACCCGTTCGGCCGCTTCCAGCGTCGCGCCGCCGGCGAAGACGGTCAGCCGGCGGGCCAGTCGGCGTTCGGCGTCGCCGAGCAGGTCCCAGCTCCACTCGACCACGGCCCGCAGTGTGCGGTGCCGGGGCGACGCCGCCCGGCTGCCCATCGACAGCAGCCGGAACCGGTCGTCGAGGCGGGCGGCCACCTCGGCGACGGGCAACGCGCGCAGCCGGGCGGCGGCCAGCTCGATCGCCAACGGCAGGCCGTCGAGGGTGCGGCAGATCCGCAGCACCGTGTCGACGTTGGCAGCCGTGACGGTGAAGTCGGGTGCGACGTCGGTGGCCCGCTGGGCGAAGAGGCGGACGGCGGCGTACTCGTCGGCGTCCAGCGCGGACGCGCCCGGCGGTGGCACCGTGAGCCCGGAGAGCGGGCACAACGCCTCACCGGCCAGCCCGAGCGGTTCGCGACTGGTGGCCAGCACCCGCAGCGTCGGGCACGCGCCCAGCAACCGGGCGGCCAGCCGGGCGGCGTCGGCGATGACGTGCTCGCAGTTGTCGAGCACCAGCAGCAGTCGCCGCTCGGCGAGCGCCTCGACCAGCCGGTCGGTGGGGTGCCGGCCCGGCTCGGCGGAGGCGCGCAGACCCGCGTCGCGCAGGCCGAGCGCGCTCAGCACCGCCTGCGGTACGTCCGCACCGTCGGCCAGCCCGGCCAGTTCGACGAAACGGACCTCCCCGTCGACGTGGCCGGCGGCCTCGATCGCCAGGCGCGTCTTGCCCGCGCCGCCGGGGCCGGTGAGGGTGACGAGCCGGCGCTCACCGAGCAGTTCGCCAACGCGCTTGAGCTCCTCCTCCCGCCCGACGAAGGTGGTGAGTTGACCGGGTAGCACCGGTTGGGCGGACCCGCGTTCCGCACCGCGCAGCACCGCCAGGTGGATCGCGGCCAGCCCCGCCGACGGGTCGACGCCGAGCTGCTCGGCCAGGATCTGCCGGGCGTCCTCGAACTCGGCCAGCGCCTCCGCAGGCCGACCCACTGCGGCCAG
Source organism: Micromonospora sp. SD19 (assembly GCF_054462275.1). Classification (NCBI taxonomy): domain Bacteria; kingdom Bacillati; phylum Actinomycetota; class Actinomycetes; order Micromonosporales; family Micromonosporaceae; genus Micromonospora; species Micromonospora sp. SD19. The sequence goes on along the minus strand of NZ_JBTLMN010000007.1, from coordinate 229,851 downwards.
GGCCCGCATGAGCTGACCACGCGCCCGCTCCCGCAACGGATGCGCGACCACGAACTCCCGTAGCTCCGCGATCAGTACGCCGTCCGCGCCCAACGCCAGGTCCGCCTCGACCCGGTCCTCGACGGCGGCCAACCGCAGCTCGTCCAACCGGGCGGCCTGCGCGGAGGCGCCGATGGCATCGGCCAGCGCAGGGCCTCGCCACAGCTCCAGCGCCTCGCGCAACAGGGCCGCCGCCCGGCTCCAGTCGCCGTCGACGAGCGCGCGGCGTCCCGCCTCGGCGAGCCCTTCGAACCGGTACGCGTCGACGTCGTCGGGATCCACGGCGAGGCGGTAACCGGCCGGGTGGAACTCGACCGGGTCGTGCCCGACGGGCAGGGCCTGGCGCAGCCGCGACACCTGGGACTGCAACGCGTTTGCCGCTCCCCGGGGCGGATGCTCCCCGTACAGGCCGTCGATCAGCCGTTCCGCGGAGACCACCCGGCCCGCGTCGAGCAGGAGCAGCGCCAGCAGGGTGCGCAGCCGCGGACCGCCGACGGGGACCTCGCGCCCGTCGGCAAGCACCACCTGGGTCGGCCCCAGGATGCGGAAACGCATGCCATGGATTGTCGCGCAGTGCCGGCCGGTTCCCACGGCCCGACCAGCCGACCTCACGGATCGGGAGGCTCAGCCGCGTCGGGATGGCGTCAGCCCTCCTCGCGGGTGCCGTCATTCCGGAGGGGCAGCTCACGTCCGTCGGGTTGGTCGCCGTTGGTCGCCCAGGGCGCCTCCCCGGCGGCAGGAACGGGATGCGCCGCGCCGGGCGCCGAGGCGGCGACCTCGGAGTCGGTCGGGCCCGGCACCGAGGGGGGTGCCGCCGCCGTGGCGTGCACCCCGCCGTGGACCGCCCCGGCCGGTCGGGGGATCGGGCCCGGTCGGGCCGGCGGGGCGCACTGCCGGGTCAGCCAGTCCAGCCCGCGCCGCCGGGCGACAACGGTCAGCCGGTCACCCGCGAAGATCACCTGCCGGGGGTCGAGGTCCTTCCACCAGATCGTCTTGGCACCGCCCGCCGGGGTGCGTGCGATCAACCGGACCTGCCCGTCCCGGTTGACCACGTCCAGCGGCCGACCGTCCAGTTCGGAGCCAGCGGCGACCGGCACCTCGGCGACCGGCAGCGCGTGCCTGTCGACGGGGATGGTGGTGATCACGGCGCGTTCGGTGAGGGCCCCGATGAAGGCCGGTGCGGCCAGGTAGGAGACCGACCGGGACACCCCGAGGGCGAAGGTCTCCTCCACCCGCTCGGCGAAGTCACCGTCGAAGAACCGCAGCACCACCCGCAGGTCGTTGCGGAGGTCGCGAGCGGCGAGCGCTGCCTCCAGGTTGGCCACGTCGTCGGTGGACGCCACCACCAGCGCCTGACAGTCCGCCACCGAGGCGGCCACCAGCGTCTCCGGCAACGCGGCGTCGCCGACGATGAGCGGCACCTCCAGTTGGCGGGCCAGTGCCGCACCGCGCGGCTCCGGGGCCTTGTCGATCGCCACCACCTCGACGTCGTACTCGCGCAGCTGCGCCATCACCCGGGTGCCGACGTTGCCCAAGCCGATCACCACCACGTGCCCGACCCGCGCCGGTTGCAGCCGGCCGGTGTGCAGGGCCAGCCGGGCGTTGACGATGCCGTCCACCACGACCGCGGTGATCAGCGGGATCAGCGCCAACCCGGCCAGGTTGAGCACCACCTGCATGATCTGCGCGTCCGGTGCCTTGGTGGTGTCCGGGTCGGCGCCGCTGAGGGTGGTGACCAGCGTCAGGTACAGCGCCTCCAACGGGGAGACGTCCTCGGCCCGGGAGATCAGCGCCCCCAGCACCGCCATCAGCGCGAGCACCGCCATCACCGCGACGCCGATCTTGCGGGTGGCGAAGCCGCGAACCGCTCCCATCACCACAGCGACCGGACGACGCCGCCGGCGCGCGCGAACCAGCCGACGGGCGGCGACCTCGGTGCCCGGGGGCTGCCCGGTCGCCTCGGCGAGCACCAGGTCCGCGCCGGCCTGCTCGGCGGGCAGCAACTCCACGCCCTGCGCCTCGGTGAGGTGGGCCAACGCGCAGACCACGTCCTGCGGTCGGACGTCGGCTCGCCGCGCCACCCGCAGCGTCTTGTCCCGATGCTGGAAGGAGCTGGGGTCGACCTCGTTGAGCGCGGCGGCCACGAAGGCCGGCGCGGCCATCTCGGCGTCGGAGAGCACCTCGACCGGCGCCTTCAGCAGTTTGCGTACGCCGTCGGCGAGGGTGCCGTTGAACATCCGCAGCACCTGGCGGACCCGCTGGTCGACGGCCTGCGCGCAGAGCGCCGCGTGCAGGTTGCCGACGTCGTCCTGGTTCAGCAGGGCCAACCCGGCAGCCCCGGCCAGACCGGCGGCCTCGAAGGTGTCCACGTCCAGCCGGTCCGAGCGGACCACCCGGACCCCACGCAGCCCGGCCACGTCCGGCCCGTTGCTGCGGTAGCGCTCCGGCACCACGACGGTGACCCGGGCCCCACCGGCCGGCAGGTCGGATTCGAGCATCGCCCGAGCCACGTAGTAGGCGAGGGCGTCCTTCCCGCAGATCACGTAGTGCGGGCGCGGATCACCGACGGATCGCAGCCGCCAGTTCCACTCGACCGCCCGTCGCGCCCGGTCCCGCCACGGCTCCGCCATGCCCGGATCGTAATCAGCACGGCCATGCTGGGCGACCCTGTCCGGATCATCCCCGGGCCAGGCATGCCCACTCCGACGGCGGGTAGAGCAGCGCCATGCAGACGTTCCTCCCGTACCCGGGCTTTCTGGCCAGCGCCCGCACGCTGGACCAGAAGCGGCTGGGCAAGCAGCGGGTGGAGGCCATCCAGGTGCTGCGCGGGCTCACCCGACCCGGGTACGGCTGGCGCAACCACCCGGCCGTGAAGATGTGGGCCGGGTACGAGGAGGCGCTCGTCCGCTACGGGTTGGACATGTGTGCGGTCTGGACCGAGCCGGGGCGGGCCGACACCTGTGCCACCACGATGACCGTCGACCTCACGGCCGCCTGCGGGCCGGGTGTCATCCGGACCCAGGACGAGCTGGCCGAGGCCGGTGAGCTGCCACCCTGGCTGGGCCGCGACGACCTGCACCTGAGTCACCGTTCGTCGCTGCTGCGCAAGGACCCGGCGCACTACCGCCCACTGTTCGGCGACGACGTGCCAGACGATCTGGAGTACGTCTGGCCCGCCTCCGACCGCCCCCGCCGATGCCTGCCGACCGACTAGGGCTCTGAACAGGCCGTTGGGCCGCAGGTGGGGCAGACTGGGCCCATGGCGCTGTCGCAAGTGGTAGGTCGGCTGATCGGCGTACGGCAGCACCTGGTGGACCCGGGCGGCGGTGGCGCCGACCGGGTGCCGCGACCGACCACGGCGCTGGTGGTGGGTGGCGGCATCGCCGGCATGTCGGCGGCGGTGGTGCTCGCCGAACGGGGTGTGGCGGTCACCGTGCTGGAGGCGGCGCCCACGCTGGGCGGTCGACTGGGTGCCTGGCCGGAGGCGCTCCCCGACGGCAGCCAGCAGAACGAGCACGGCTTCCACGCGTTCTTCCGGCAGTACTACAACTGGCGGTCCATCCTCCGCCGGGTCGACGGTGACCTGGGCTTCCTCAAGGCCATTCCGGGCTACCCGATTCTCAGCGAGCAGTGGCCCACCGAGGAGTTCGGCAAGCTGCCCCCGGCACCTCCGGCGAACCTGCTCGCGTTGCTGTTGCGCAGCCCCAGCCTGCGTCTGGCCGACCTGCGGGTGATGGATCGGGACGCCGCGCTGCCGCTGCTCAGCTACGACCCGGTGCGCACCTACGCCGACCTGGACGACACCACCGCCGACGAGCTGCTGGCGTCGTTGCGACTGCCGGACCGGGCGCGGGCGATGCTGTTCGAGGTCTTCTCGCACTCGTTCTTCAACCACGAGGCGGAGATGTCGGCGGCCGAGATGGTCGCCCAGTTCCACTTCTACCTGCTCGGCAACCCGGAGGGGTTGGCCTTCGACTGCCCTGACGAGGACTACGCCACGGCGATCTGGCAGCCGCTGACCCGGTACGTGGAGAAGCACGGCGGTCGGATCCTCACCGACTGCGCCGCCACCGGGGTGCACCACGACGGCGAGGGCTGGCGGGTGACCACCACCGACGGCGGCAGCCACCCGGCCGGCCACGTGGTGCTCGCCGTCGACCCACCGGCGCTCGCCGCACTGGTCGCGGCCTCGCCGGACCTGGCCGAGCGGGCACCCGAGCTGGCGGCACGGATGCCCACCTTCGGCACCCCCGGCCCGCCGTACGCGGTGGCCCGGTACTGGTGTGACGGGGACGTCGCCGCCGAACGCGCGGTGTTCAGCGGGGTGTCCCGGCAGCCCACTCTGGACTCGGTGACGCTCTACCACCGGTTGGAGAACGAGTCGCGCCGCTGGGCGCGGCAGACCGGCGGGTCGGTCATCGAGCTGCACGCGTACGCCTGCGAACCCGGCGTGCCGGCCGAGGAGTTGGCCGAGCGGATGCGCCGCGAGCTGGTCGCGCTCTGGCCGGAGGCCGGCGACCTGCGGGTCCGCGAGCTGCGCGCGCGGGTGGAGGCGCAGGCGCCGGCTTTCACGCCGGGCAGCCACTCCTGGCGGCCGGGGGTACGCACCGACGCGACCGGCGTCTACCTGGCCGGGGACGGCATCGCCACGGACTTCCCGAGCGCGCTGATGGAACGCTCTGCCGCGACCGGGATCATCGCCGCGAACCACATCCTGCGGGCCGAGGGCGCCGCCGCGGAGCCGGTGCGCTCGATCCGGCCGCGTGGGCTGCTGGCCGGCAGGCTGAATCGACAAAACACCACATAAGCCCCGGCACGCTGCCGTACGCTCGAATGATCAACCGTCGATCGGCCGGGCGGGAGGGCAGCGGGAGATGTCACCACTGCACCGCGCCGGCGCGGACCACGGCTCGTCGATCGACGAGATCGGCCGCGACGACACGTACCCGCTGATCCGCGACGAGCGCGCCTGCATCGTCACCGCGCTGCGGCTCGGTTGGTGGATGGCGGACGCCTACCACCACGGGCAGCAGGCGCAGCCCCGCGCCTTCGCGGAGACCCGCCCCGCCGTACCGCCGGCCAAGCTCTCCAACCTCACCGAGATGTCCGCGCACCGACGGATGCGGATGTACCTCGACGGGGTGGACGTCGCGGTGGCCCAGATCGTCGAACTCACCCGGCACACCGGGCCGGTGCCCGACACCTCGGCCGCCCGGACCCTGCTACCCGACCCGGGCCAGCCGGACCCCGCCGACCCGGTGCCGCTGCTGCTCGCCCTCGACGACCTCAACGTGGAGGTGCTGCGCTGGGCGATGGCCGCCAACCACCGGGTCGGGCTGGCCTACCGGTTGGGCCGATCAGTGGCCGACACCGTCCGGGCCGGTGATGTCACGCAGCTGCTGCGGCAGTTCGGCGGCCGGCACGTCCAGATCAGCCGGTGGCTGGACGAGCTGGCCAGCGTGCTGCCGCCATACTCGGCCGCGGTGGTGCGCCGGTCGCTGGCCGACTGGGCGAGCGCCGTCGACCGCGCCGGCCACGGCGACCCGACCGAGCCGACGCCGGCCGCGCTGAGCCGGGCCCTACGCGGCCAGGGTGACCTCTGGCGGGACGTGCTGACCGGCGGCCTGCACCCGCGCGACCTGCTCGACGAGGAGGACTACGCGGTGATCGCCAGAAACCTGATCATCCGGGACCGGCGGCTGGTGGCGCAGGCCGCCCGGGGCATCTTCTGGCCGGTGCTCGTACCCCTGCTGTTGGTGCTCTTCGCGGTCGTCGGGGTGAGCGCCGCCGCGGCCGCTGGCTCACCGACCACCCGGGCCACCGTCGCCCTGGTGGGCCTCGGCGCCGGGCTGGCCGCGATCTGGCGCTCGGTCTCCGGGCCCGCCCTGGCCGTCGCCGGTGAGGTCAACCGGCCGCTGCTGGACAGCGAACTCACCACCAGGATGGCCCTGCGGCTGAACCGGCCGCTGACCACCGCCCGGGTCGCTGTGAAAGCGGCACCCCGCACCCGCCGCCAGCGGCGACCCGAAGACACCGGCCGATCGAAATACGTTGCCCGGGTCTCCCGCGTCGACCTACCGTGAGCGCGCACTGTCAACCACCGCCGCGGGAGCAGCACATGACGATGTCGCACGTCACCACCGTGCCGTCGACGCTGCCCGGTGACGGTTGCCGAGCGGAAGGTCCCCGGGCGGGCCGGCCCGACTGACGCGTACCCGTACGCGCGGAGCCGCCCCGTCCGACCACTGGACCGGGCGGCTTCTTGCTGTCCGCCACCAACCGGAAAGGAGTCCCGGTGGACGCCGTCCTCGTCATCAACGCCGACCTCGGCCCGCTGCACCGGGTCACCGTCCAACACGCCGTCCGAATGCTCTGCCGTCGGGTTGCCGAGATCCACGAGGCCGAGCCGGACCGGGTGATCGGGGTCTTCCCGATGCCCCGGGTGGTGCGGCTGGTCCGCTACGTGGTCACCCGGTGGAGGTTCAACTCCGGGCCGGCCTGGTCGCGCGCCGGTGTGCTGCGCCGCGACGACCGGTGCTGCGCGTACTGCGGTGGGCCGGCATCCACCATCGACCACGTCCTGCCCCGCTCACGCGGCGGCCGGAACACCTGGCGGAACACCACGGCCGCCTGCTACGCCTGCAACCAGCGCAAGGGGGACCGGACGCCAGCGGAGGCGGGCATGCCGCTGCGCCGGGAGCCCGTGAACCCGGGCTGGGGGGTGCTGGCCGGGCGGTGATGGACCGGCCGGCGGGAACGGGGGGCCGCGGCCCGGGTACGTCCTGGGCGCGGCACCCGCCGGCCCCCCATTCAGACGTCGCGTTCCTTGACCGTCGACCTCAGGTGACCACCGGGGCACTGCACCCGGATCTCGCTGCGGTGCTCGGTGGAGGTCAACCCGACAACGATCTGCTTCGCCGGCCCCGGGTCGTACGCCTCGGCCCGGAAGCCAGGCGCGAGCGTCACCGCGAGCACCTCGACCGTCTTCCCCACGCAGCGGACGGTGACCGTCCCGCCGCGTCCGGCGACGGGTACGCCAGCGCCGGGGGTGGGAGTCGGCGCGACCGTGGTCGGGGTCGGGGTCGGGACTCCAGTGGTGGCGGTCGGGCCGGGGGCCACTGTCCCGCCCGGACCGGTCGGGGGGCCGGTCCGGGCGGCGGTGGCGGTGCTCCTGGTCCGCGGTACGGCGGACGGCCCGACGTCGACCGGGTCGGTCGGCTCCTCGGTGCTGGGCATCCCCACCGTGGTGGTGCCCGGGCCGCTGCCGGCCGGCGCGGCGCCCTGTCCGGGCCGACGGTTGCTGGAGTCGCCGAGCGACCCGGCCAGCGCCACCGCGGCGATAACGGCCCCGCCGACGGTCAGGATGGCGCGGCCCCGACGCCACGGAGGACGCCGCACCGGCACCGCCGAGCCGCTGCTCGGCCTGGCGCTGCTCGGCTTGGCGCTGCCCGTCCCGGCGCTGGCCCTCTCGGCGTTGCTCGACGTCGCGGTCGCCGGATCGGCGCTGGTCGGATCGGCGCTGGTCGGACTGGCGCTGGTCGGACTGGCGCTGGTCGCCGTTGGTTCGACGGCGGCCACTGCGGGTGCGGCCGCGCTGGCGGCGGCGAGCAGGATGCGGGCCGCGTCGGCTGCCGACGGCCGGTCGGCGGGGTCGCGAGCCAGGCACCAGCGGTAGAGCCGGTGCACCTCGGGCGGCACGCCGTCGATCGGGGGCAGCGGGTCCGGCTCGACGTGGGTGTGCGCGCGGAGCATCCCGGTCTGCGCGTCGGCGGGCCAGGGCAGTCGGCCGGTGAGCACCCGGTGCAGCAGCAGGCCGAGGGCGTACACGTCGCTGGCCGGCAGCACCTCGCCGGCCAGCAACCGCTCCGGTGCCAGGTACGCCGGTGTGCCCAGCAGCCGCCCCTCGAAGTCGATCTCCGGCGCGCCGGCGGCTGCCGCGATGCCGAAGTCGAGCACCTTCGCCCCGGTCGGCGTGAGCATCACGTTGCTCGGCTTGATGTCGCGGTGCACCAACCCCTGCTCGTGCGCGGCGGCGAGCGCCGAGCCCACCTCGGCGCACACCCGCAACCCGGCGCGCGGCGGCAACGGACCGACCACCAACCGGTGTTCGAGGGTGTGACCGCCGAGCAACTCCATCACCACGAACGGGACCGCGACGCCCTCCAGCGTCGACTCGCCGTAGTCGTAGACGCTGGTGACATGCGGATGCGACAGCCGGGCCGCCGCCTTGGCCTCGCCCCGGATCCGCTGTCCGGCGTTGCTGTCCGAGGCGACCAGCACCTTCACCGCCACGTCCCGTTCGAGCACCTCGTCGTACGCCCGGTGCACCGCCGACATGCCGCCACTGCCGAGACGCTCCAGGAGCCGGTAGCGGCCCGCAAGCAACTGATCACGCTGCACGACGGACAGCCTGCCGTACCGGCCCGGCGTGGGGCCACCCGGGATCGAGGTATCGCGATGATTGGACGCGGGCTTCGGCTATCGCCCGCCGAGATCCGGGTGGGCCCGCAGGAACGCCTCCCCCTGGCGGGCAGCCCGAAGGACCAGCACGATCAGGACGGCCCAGATCACCACCAGCAGCCCACCGATCACCACGTGGAACGGCGCGAACCCCAGGAACGCCTGACCGGCACCTGTCATCGCCAACCCGGCGATGACCAGCACGAACCAACGTTGGGCGATGGCCTGACGGGCCGTCTCCACGAGGAGGGCCGGGTCCTCGCCGGGCTCGGGTGTGCCGCGCCGAACCTGCCGCCCCAACCGTCGGCGGCGCGACCAACTGAGCGTCGTCAGCGGTGACTGTCGACGGTTGGCGCGATACCGGCCGGTGCGTACGGCCCACACGATTGCCACGATCTCGACGCCCAGGCCGAGCAGACACAGGGCCGCGCCGAAGGTGCTCGCCCAGCGCGGCGGGTCGCCGTCGAAGATGCCGGTGTCCGCACCGCCCACCGCGCTGCCGATCACCAGCCCGCCGACCACCACGACCAGCAGCACGACGGCGAGAACCGGACCAGTTCGACGTCTTCCCCGTCCGGTGCGCTCCGGTGGCGTCGCCGGTGTGTCCATAGTGGCCCCCCGATCACCGTGTGGAGCGGGGACTACCCATCGACGCGGGAAGCTGAAACGCGGTCAGTCGCCGGTCGGTGGTCGCCAGGCGAAGCGGGGCGTACGGCGTTCGGCGACGGCCGCGACACCCTCCCTGGCCTCGCCCGTGGTCGTCACCTTCCGGTGCCACCAGGCGATCCGCGCGGGTTCGGCCCGATCGTCGATGATCTCCTTGGCGGCGGCGATGCTCACCGGTGAACGCTGGGCGATGGTGGCGGTCAGCTCGTCCACCCGCGCGGCGAGTCGGTCGGCCGGCAGCACCTCGTCGACCAGGCCGATCCGCAGCGCCCGCTCGGCGTCGATCAGCTCGGCGGTGAACAGCAGATGCTTGGCGGCGGACGGACCGATCAGCCGGGCCAGCCGGCGCGTCGTCGGCGCCGGATAGACCAGCCCGAGCCGGGCCGGCGGTACGCCGAACCGGGCGTCGTCAGCGGCGATCCGCAGGTCGCAGGCGACCGCCAGCTGTGCCCCACCCCCGACGCAGGCGCCCCGGACGGCCGCGACCGTCGGCTTGGCGAATCGGGCCAGCCGTTCCTCGGCGGCCACCGCGATGCTGGTGTCACCGGCGTCCAACAGTTCGGCCAGATCACCGAGGTCGGCACCGGCGCAGAAGGCGTCACCGGCACCGGTGAGCACCAACGCCCGTACGTCGGGGTCGGGCTCCAGCCGGTCGAGCAGTTCGGGGAGCTGACGCCACATGGCCGCGGTCATCGCGTTGCGCCGAGCCGGGTTGTGGATCACCACTGTCGCGACCGGTCCGGTCACCTCGACTGTCAACTCCGCATCCGACACGCCCACCTCCTCATCCGCGCCACAGTGCGCGACGACGCCGACCGACCCGCGACGCCGACCTGGCCGCGACGCCGCAGGCCCGGTCGCCCCGACGCCGCACGCCCGGTCGCCCGGTCGCCGCGACGCCCGACGCCGCACGCCGAAGCACCCCGACGCCGCACACCAACCCCGGCGACCATAATCGCGCCGACCCGCGACCGATCGGCCAGGCTGGCCCGCCGCACGCGTGGTGCTGGGCAATCTTGGACAGTTTCCGTTGGCGCGTAACGGAAACTGTCCAAGATTGCCGGAAACCGAGCGAGGCACGGGCCGAGGACCACCGTGCGGCTCGGATATCGACGGCGCCCGTTCGGGGGAGGCCCGTGACATGGGAACCGACGCTGCGGGCCGCGCGTCCGACGGGGATGAGAGCCACCTCGACAACCGGCGTCACAGTCGCGCTACTGGTCACCCTGCTGGCCGGGTGCACCAGCACCGACCGGGCCGGCACCGCCGGAAATCCTCCTCCGAACACCCCCGCCCCGACGGCCACCGTCCCGACCGCCGGCACCCCAACGCCCGGCTCCACCCCCACGGCCGCCAGTGCCGCAGCCGCCCAGGTGACGCTGCGGAGTTCGGGCGGCTTCGCGGGCCGCGGCGACGTCGTGACCGTCGAGCCGGACGGTCGGTGGACCGCTGTGGACCGGGCCGGCAGCCGGCGCACCGGTCGGCTCAGCCCCGCCGACCTGGGCAGCCTGACGGCTCTGGCCGCCGACCCCCGGCTCGCCGTCGAGGCGGGGCAACCGACCACCGCTACCAATTGCGCGGACGTGATGCACTACCGCCTCACCGTGGGCAGCACCGAAACCGGGTACGCCGACTGCCCTGCCGAGGGGCCCCCGCCGCCGGCTACGCAGGCCCTGGTCAAGCTGCTGCTGCGGGCCACCGGCACCTAGACCAGGTAGTCCGGGGGCAGGCCGGTGCCCCGCAACTCCGCCGGAAGGTGGGCGACGTCGTTGACGGCGATCAGGTTCGGCGGGCCGGAGGGGCTGTACCGGATGACGGTCAAACCCGCGTTGTGCGAGTTCAAGCCCAGCCACCGCTGCTCCGGCGCGTCGAGGGCGTGCCGCACCAGCCAGCCGATCAGAAAGGTGTGCGTCACGACCAGCTCGCGGACCGGCTCGTCACCGGCTGTCGCCCCGGTGGCCGGACCGGCGAACCGACGCACGGCCGCCGCCGTCACCTGCGGCCCGTCGACCCGCTGGGCCGCCGAGAACTGGGCCAGGAATGTCGCGTACGCGGGCGGCAGGTCGGTCGGGTCCGTGTCGTGTGGAAGGTGGTCACCGGCCAGCTCCGTCTCGTACACCGGAACATCGGGCAGTGACGTGGCGATCAGCGCGGCGGTCTGCGCGGCCCGGCGCAGCGGCCCGTGGTGGACGGCGGCGAACCGGCGGCCGCGCAGGCGTTCGCCGAGCAGGGTGGCCTGCTGCCGACCGCGCTCGGACAGGCCGGTGTCGGGCTCCTCGGCGGTTGAGCCGTTCAGCTCGGACAGGTCCTGCTCGGCGTGTCTGGTCAGGTACAGCAGTCGCGTCGCCATGGCTGACACCTCAACACACCGGGAGGCACGGTCGCGACCCCGTGCCTCCCGGCCCCGCACACGTCGGCTCAGTCGGTCCGACCGGATGCCGCTCGCGCGAAGGTGACCGACACCCACAGCCAACCGGCCGACACCGCCAAGCCGAACGCCACCATTACTGCCGGTGCCGGCCGGACGATCAGCGTCACCCAGGCCACCGCGAAGAACACCCCGGTCACCAGGCTGTACGCGGCCCGACCGCGCGCCCCGTGCCGTGCGGCCCGACGGGCCGCCAGCACCGTCGCCGCGATCAGCGACCCGAAGGCGACCGCCGCCACCAGGAAGTGCAGACCCCCGTGCCAACTGATCTCACCGGCACCCCGAGGCGTGCCGACCGGGAACCCGTCGGCCGGATCGGCGCTGAAGATCGCCGCCCCGACCAGGCCCAGGCCGTACAGCGCGAGCAGTCGGGGCAGCCAGACCGACCGGTCACCGTCGCCGGCACGGCGGCGCAGCGCCCCGGCGGCCAGCACGCAGAGCACTCCGCTGACCAGGAACGTGACGATCTGGATCCAGCCCAGCTCGCCGGTGCTCAGCACGCTGACCGGGTGCCGGCGAAAGTCGAAGCCGTCCCGGGTCGACGCCTGCGCGATCGCCGAGCCGGCGAAGATCGGGCCGGCGAGCACCCCGCCGATCAGCAGTGCGCGGTCCCGGCCGACAGCCGCCGGCCGGACCAGTGGAAGAGACGCGGCCTGACTCATCGTCCGCCCCCTACGCCCGCGGGAACATCTGGCCGATGCGGATCTTGTTTCCGAACGGGTCCCGGATGCCGAAGTCGATCCCGTACGGGCGCTCGGTCGGCTCGTCGGTGATCTCGACGCCCTTCGCCACCAGATCCTCGTACGTCTTGCGGGCGTCGTCGGTGGTCATGAAGAGGTACCCGCCGAGGGCACCTTTGGTGAGCAGCTCGCGGACCTGCTCGGCGGTGGCCGGGTCCAGCGCGGGCGGCCCCGGCTTCTCCAGCAGGATCTCCCGCTCCGGGTCGCCGGGCAGGTTGACGGTCAACCACCGCATGAAACCGAGGTCCTGGTCGGTGTTGACCTCCATGCCGAGCTTGTTGACGTAGAAGTCAAGCGCGGCGTCCTGGTCGAGGACGTAGATCTGGGAGCGGCTGATCGCGTTCATCGTCATGCCCATGACGCTAGAGGTTGGGCGTGACCTGCGGCTTATCCAAAACTGCTGGGTCGGGTCCAGGCTTTGGTGAAGCACGACGGCACGTTGGCCGACGCGACGCGCTGACGCCGGAAATCCGAGGGCGACTCGCCGACGATCTGCCGGAACGTCCGGCTGAACGTGCCCAGGCTGCCGAAGCCGACGGCGTAACAAATGTCCGTCACGTCCCGGTCGGTCTCCACCAACAACGCCATCGCCCGCTCCACCCGGCGGCGTTGCAGGTAGCGGTGCGGAGTCTCGCCGAAGGTGGCCCGGAAGGTACGGATGAAGTGCGCCTCGGAGACGAGCGCGATCCGGGCCAACGCCGGGATGTCCAGAGGCTCGGCGTACGCCCGGTCCATCGCGTCCCGGGCGCGCAGCATCGCCCGGTTCGACTCCTCCACCGCGCGACTCATGGACCCCCGCCTCGCTCGCCCGTTGCCGGGCCCAGGCTACCGCCGACCCGGTGAGCCGGCGTTCAAACCCGTCTCCGTTGTGACATCGGCCTATGGCCGGGACGGACCGGCCACGCCAGCATGGAGGGCATGACTCGTGCACTCATCGCCCTGACCAGTCACTCCGAGCTGGGCCGCACCGGCCGTTCGACCGGCTACTACGTCGGCGAGGCCGCCGAGCCGTGGGAAGTGTTCCGGGCCGCCGGCTACGACGTCGACCTGGTGTCCGTGGCCGGCGGCGAGCCGCCGGTAGACGGCCGGGACGAGAACGACAGCACCCAGAACGACTTCCTCGCCACCGCCGGCGTCGCGGACACCCCGAGGGCCGCCGACGTCGACCCGGCGGGGTACGACGTGATCCTCTTCGCCGGCGGTCACGGCACCATGTGGGACTTCCCCGACGACCCCGACCTGGCCCGCATCGCCCGCTCGGTCTACGAGCGCGGCGGCGTGGTGGCGGCCGTCTGCCACGGTCCGGCGGCGCTGGTGAACCTGACCCTCACCGACGGCTCCCGGCTGCTCGCCGGCAAGCGGGTGGCCGGCTTCACCAACAGCGAGGAGGCCTCCGTCGGCCTCACCGACGAGGTGCCTTTCCTTCTCGCCGACAAGCTCACCGAGGCTGGCGCGCAGCACGTACCGGCACCGGACTTCACTGAGCACGCGGTGGTCGACGGCCGCCTGGTGACCGGTCAGAACCCACAGTCCGCCCGCGCCGTGGCCGCGGCCGTGGTGAAGCTGCTCGCCTGAGCGCCGGTCGGATCCGGTAGTCGTCTGGCGGGCCGGTGGCACGCAGCTCGGGCGGCAGCGGGAAGGCCCGCGGCAAGCTCGACGGGAAACTGTCGTGAGTGCCGCTGCTGTCAACTGGTCGACTCGTGGCAGTGCCCATCGGGAAATGCCTGATGGAATTGGAGCCCCCGGCCGGGATCGAACCGGCGACATCTCGCTTACAAGGCGAGTGCTCTGGCCAGCTGAGCTACAGGGGCGCGTGCGTCGAGGTCAGCATAGCGACTGACGTCCGGATATCCCGATCGCGAGGCCTCCCGACGACGGGAATCGTCAACAACCCGACGCACACCGGTTCGCCGTGGCGTCGATTGATGTCTGACCGTGCCCGAGTGACCGGAATGCGTAGCCCGCCTGGTGGGCTCGGCGGCCCCCCGCCTTGGCAGCACGGGTAAACGCGTTTACGGTTCACTCACACGGACGACGACCGGGCGCCCCCGCGACCGGGCCGCCGTCCGTTGACCGGCACGGACACGTGCCGGTTGCTCCTTCACTCGGATCGTCCGGCACGTTCCTGCCGGTGAAAGGAAGCGCTTCACCATGGCTACGGTCACCTATTCCAAGGCGTCCCGGATCTACCCGGGCCAAGAGCGTCCCGCCGTCAACGAGCTGAACCTCGAGATCGGCGACGGGGAGTTCCTCGTCCTGGTCGGTCCCTCCGGTTGCGGTAAGTCCACCAGCCTGCGGATGCTCGCCGGCCTGGAGGACGTGGACGCCGGTTCGATCTACATCGACCAGCGTGACGTCACCCACCTCCCCCCGAAGGCCCGCGACATCGCGATGGTCTTCCAGAACTACGCCCTCTACCCGCACATGACGGTGTACGAGAACATGGCGTTCGCGCTGAAGCTGCGCAAGACCTCCAAGTCGGAGATCGACCGGCGGGTCAAGGAGGCGGCCGGGCTGCTCCAGTTGGAGGAGTACCTCAGCCGTAAGCCGAAGGCGCTCTCCGGTGGTCAGCGCCAGCGTGTCGCGATGGGCCGGGCGATCGTCCGCGAGCCGCAGGTCTTCCTCATGGACGAGCCGCTGTCGAACCTCGACGCCAAGCTCCGGGTGCAGACCCGTACCCAGATCGCGTCCCTGCAGGCCAAGCTGGGCGTCACCACCGTCTACGTCACGCACGACCAGGTCGAGGCCATGACCATGGGTCACCGGGTCGCGGTGCTGCTCGACGGTGTCCTGCAGCAGGTGGACACCCCGCGGGCGCTCTACGACACCCCGGCCAACGTGTTCGTCGCCGGCTTCATGGGCTCTCCCGCCATGAACATCAAGACCGTTCCGCTGAACGAGCGGGGCGCCGAGTTCGCCGAGCTGAACATCCCGCTGACCCGGGAGCAGGTTGAGGCGGCCCGCGCCGAGGGTGGCGACGGCAAGGTCACCGTGGGCTTCCGCCCGGAGGACTGCGAGCTGGTCAGCCCGACCGAGGGCGGCATGCCGGTCGTGGTCGAGCTGGTCGAGGACCTCGGTTCGGACGCCAACGTCTACGGCCACGCCGCGCTGGGTGGCAACTCGGAGCGCTTCGTCGTCCGCACCGACCGGCGCAACATGCCGAACATGGGTGACACCGTGTTCGTCAAGCCGGTCGCCGGTCGCAGCCACGTCTTCCACGCCGCCACCGGCAGCCGGATCTGACGTAACGCCGTACCGAAAGGGGCGGTCCGCTTCGGCGGGCCGCCCCTTTCGTCGTACCGGCGGTGGCGCCTCACCCCCGGGAGCCAGCGCGCAGGTGGCTCTTCGGGGTGACTCGGCACGGCTGGCCGTTCCCCTACCGTCACGGCAACCCCGAACCGGAGGACGTGCCGTGCCGACCGATCTCGCCCGACCCGCTGCCCACCAGCCGACCGCCCGTTCCCGGCCGTACCAGGTGGTTCGCCTGGCCGGCCGGAGCCTCGCCTACTGCGCGACGCTGATCCCGGTCGCCGTCCTCACGTTGGTGACCGCCCCGCTGGGCGGAGCCGACGCCGCCGTCACACGCTGGCGAGCCCTGCGTACCGGACTGCTCGGGATGCCACCGACGGCCGTGCCCGGCCGGCGGCCCGGCACCGTCGCGGTGCTCGGCCACGCGCTGCTCAGCCTGCTGGTGGGTGCCGTTGCCCTGCTGCCACTCGGCGTGCAGCTGCTGATGGTGCTGCGGGGTGTGCTGTACGGCCTGGTGGACCCGGGGCCGTACGACAACTCCTGGGGTGGTCCGACCCGGGCCGGCGCCTGGTTGGCGCACTTCCTGGTCGGCCTGCCGATGGCCGCCGCCGGGCTGGCCGCCCTGATCGGCATCGCCGCCGTGCACCAGCGGCTGACCCGACGCCTGGAGGGCGAGCGCGGCCCGCTCTGGTTGCTCCCGACAGTGCTGCTGATGGCGTTTGCCGGGGCGCTGCTCTTCGTCGCGTGGACCCGGCAGATCTGAGCACGAAGGCCCCTCCCGCGCGCGGCGGAAAGGGGCCTTCGTGGACGTGCGCTACAGCTCGACGGAGCGCCGACGGGCGACCTCGGCCAGGGCGACCGCCGCCGCCACGCTGGCGTTGAGCGACTCGACCTCGGAGATCATCGGGATGCTGACGGTCAGGTCGCAGGTCTCCCCGACCAGGCGGGACAGGCCGCGCCCCTCGGAACCGACAACCACCACCAGCGGGCCGACAGCGGCTTCCAGGTTGTAGAGGTCGGTGTCGCCGTCGGCGTCCAGGCCGACGACCATGAAGCCGGCGTCGCGGCACGCCTTCAGCGACCGGGTCAGGTTGGTCACCTGCGCCACGGGAACCCGCGCGGCCGCGCCGGCACTGGTCCGCCAGGCGGTCGCGGTGATCCCGGCGGCACGACGCTCCGGTACGAAGACACCCTGCGCGCCGAACGCGGCAGCCGACCGGATCACGGCGCCCAGGTTGCGCGGGTCGGTGACACCGTCCAGCGCGACCAGCAGCGGAGCCTGCTGCTCAAGGGCGGCGGCGACCATGTCCTCGAACGGCTGGTACGCGAAGGGCGGCACCTGCAGACCGACGCCCTGGTGCAGCACCCCGCCGGTCATCCGGTCCAGCTCGGCGCGGCTGATCTCCAGGTTGGCGATGCCCCGGTCGGCGGCGGTCCGGATGATCTCGTTGACCCGGTCGTCCATGTCGATGCCCTGGGCGGTGTAGAGCGCCGTCGCCGGCACGTTGGCGCGCAGCGCCTCCAGCACCGGGTTACGCCCGACCAGCAGCTCAGGGGTGTCCTTGGACGGGTTGGACTTGCGCCCCGGCGTCACCCGGGGGCCGGACCGCCCGGTGGGCTTGCCGCCCCGCCCGCCGGTGGCACCCCGACCGGCCGGCACCCCCCGGCCGCCGCCCCGGCCCCAGGTGGTGTCCTTGCTTCCGGGCTGCCCGATCTTGGGGGCTCGCCCCTCCTCGGCTGCCGCGCGGCGCTCCTTGTCCTGCTTCCAGGCGGTGCGCTGGGGCAGCTTCTCGGTGCCCGAGTAGCCCTTGTGCCACGGTCGCTCGTCAGCGGGCAGGGTGCGACCCCGGCCGGCCAACGAGTCCTTGTTCTTGCCACCAGAGCCCTTGGGGGCGGTCGCCTTCGACGTCAGTCGCCGGCCACGGCGCTGCGAGTTGCCGGCCATCAGTCCTGCTCTCCAATAGTCCAACGGGGGCCCTGGGGGGTGTCCTCGACCACCACGCCGGCCAGCTTGAGCTGGTCACGCACCGCGTCCGCGGCGGCCCAGTCCTTGCGGCCCCGCGCCTGCGCACGCTGCTCCAGGGCCAGCGCGATCAGGGAGTCCACCACCGCACGAAGATCGTCCGATGGGCCGCCGCCGGTCCAGGCCGGGTCGAGAGGGTCGATCCCGAGGATATCCAGCATTGCCCGCACCACGGCCAGCGTGGTGCGGACGGTCACATCGTCGCCGGCGCTCAGGGCGGTGTTGCCGTCCCGAATGTGCTGTTGCAGCACGGCCAGCGCGGCGGACGTGTTGAGGTCGTCGTTCATCGCCGCGACGAAGCCCGCCGGCAGCTCACCGAGCTGCCCGGCACCGACCCGCTCGGCGGCCCGCTGCACGAAACCCTCGATCCGTCGGTACGCGGTGGCCGCGTCCCGCAGCGAATCCTCCGAGTAGTCGATCACCGAGCGGTAGTGCGCGGCGGCGTAGTAGTAGCGCAGCTCCACCGGCCGCACCCCGAGCGAGTCCACGTACGCCAGGCCCAACGCGTTACCAGCGGACTTGCCCATCTTGGCCCCGCCGATGCTCAACAGCCCGTGGTGCACCCAGTACCGGGCGAACGGCAACCCGGCCGCCTTGGACTGGGCGATCTCGTTCTCGTGGTGCGGGAACGTCAGATCCAGGCCACCGCCGTGAATGTCGAACTCCGGGCCGAGATAGCGCCAGCACATCGCCGAGCACTCGATGTGCCAACCCGGACGGCCCAACCCCCACGGCGACGGCCAGTAGGCGTCCGCCGGCTCGTCCGGTTTGGCGCCCTTCCACAGCGCGAAGTCGCGCGGATCCCGCTTGCCCCGATCCGGGGCGTCCCCGGCGGACTGCATGGCGTCCGGAGACTGACCCGACAGCGACCCGTACGCCGGCCAGGACGCCACGTCGAAGTAGACGTCGCCCGAGCCGTCACTCGCCGGGTACGCATGCCCGTCGGCGATCAACTTCGTGATCAGCTCGTGCATCTCGGGGATGTGCCCGGTGGCGCGCGGCTCATAGGTGGGCGGCAGCACGTTCAACGACCGGTACGACTGGGCGAGCAGCAACTCGTTGGCGTACGCGATCGACCAGAACGGACGCCCCTGCTCGCCCGCCTTGACCAGAATCTTGTCGTCGATGTCGGTCAGATTGCGAATGAAGGTGACCTCGTAGCCGGCGGCCATCAACCAACGACGCAGCACGTCATAGTTGACCCCGGAACGAAGGTGACCGATGTGCGGCGGAGCCTGAAGGGTGAGACCACACAGGTAAACCCCCACCTTGCCGGCTTCCCGCGGGACGAAGTCCCGCACCGATCGGGTGGCAGTGTCATACAGGCGTAGCGTCACCGTACAAGGGTAGCTGTCCGCGCCTGTCCGAGTCGGCCGGTGCCGGGTCGTACGCTGCCAGGCGTGGATGCGACCGCACGCTCCGGTGGCTCCGGTGACCTGCCAGCCAACCCCACCGCCCCCGCCCCCGATTCGGCTGACGCCGACGCGAGGCGACCCGACGCGGCTGCGGGGCCGCCCCCGACCGGCGCAAGGCGGGCCGACGCGGGCCCGGGGCGGGCCGACGCGGGCGCGGGACCGGCTCCCACCGGCGCTGGGCGGGCCGATGCGGGCGCGGGGCGGGCCGATGCGGGCGCGGGGCGGGCCGATGCGGGCGCGGGGCGGGCCGACGCTGTTGCCCCGCCGTCCGGCGCGGGCCTGGGGCGGGCCGACGGGGTTGCCGGGCGGGGCGGGGAGACGTCGCAGACGCTGGACCGGGGGTTGCGGCTGCTGCACCTGGTCGCCGAGGCGCCTGGGGGTCTGACCGTCACCGAGGCCGCGAATCGGCTCGGCATCGGCCGGGCAGCCGTCTACCGGCTGGTCAGTGCGTTGACCGGGCACGGCATGCTGCGCCGCGACGATGAGGGTCGGCTGCGCCTGGGGGCCGGGTTGTTGCACCTGGCCCGGCGGGCCCAGCCGCTGCTCGCCGAGGGTGCGCTGCCCGCGCTGCGTCGCCTCGCCGAGCAGGCCGGCGCCACCGCCCACCTGACCGTCGTCGAAGGTGGAGAGGGTGTCGCCCTGGCCGTGGTGGAGCCGAGCTGGACGTCGTTCCACGTCGCGTACCGGGCCGGGGCGCGGCATCCACTGGACCGGGGAGCGGCGGGCCGGGCGATCCTGGCCGGGCGAGCCGGGGTGGCAGAGGCGGTCAGCAGCAGCGGAGAGTTGCAGGCCGGGGCGTACGGGGTGGCCGCACCGGTGCTCGACGTACCCGGGCTGGAGGCCAGCGTCGGCGTGGTCGCGCTCGCCCCGCTGGACGTCGACACGATCGGCCCCCAGGTGCTGGCCGCCGCCCGAGCCATCACCACCGCCCTCAGCTGACCCCGGCTCGCCGGCCAGGATCGCCCGGCCTCGGGCGTGATCGACTCGGGTTCACGGAAGTCGCGGTATCCCATGGCCAACGACCGCCCGACTTTCAGGAACGCGAGTGGATCGTCGCCCATCAGCGGCCCCGGGTGCCTCATCGGTCGGTGGGATCCGGTCGGTGACTCCTCAGTCGATGGACATGGCCGGTGACTCCTCGGTCGGCGGACATGGCCGGTGACTCCTCGGTCGGCGGATATGGCCGGTTCTCATAGCACGATCGGCAGGCGGAGTCGCCGTTGTCCACAGGTCCGGCGGCAGGTGCAGGCCGGGTTGTCCACAGGGGTTTCGAGGGCCGCTCGGTGGTCGGCAGTCTGCTCGGTATGCCACCACGTCCGCATCGCCCCGATGCCCTGACCTGGCAGGTCTTCCGCGGCTCCGACGCTGTCCGGGAAGGCCTGCTCACCGAACATCAGCTGCGCAACTCCGCCTGGGTGCGGTTGCGCCACGACATCTACGCCGACGCACGGCTGGACCGCGACCACGCCCTGGCGTGTCGCGCCGCCCTCCTCCGCCTACCGCAGGCAGTGGTGGTCGGCGGTCCGTCGGCCGCCTACCTGCACGGCGTCCACCACGCCGCGAGCTTCACCGACGACGTGCACGTCCTCGTGCCCCGATCGCTGCGGGTCGGTCCACAGCGTGGTCTAAGCGTGCACGTCAACACCATCACCCCGCTCGTGGCACCGCCCGACCCGAGACGACCGTCAGGCGTGGGGCCAACGCCCGACCCGGGACGACCGTCAGGCGCGGGGCCAACGCCCGACCCGGGGCGACCGTCAGGCGCGGGGCAACCGCCAGATGCGGGGCGTCCGTCGGGCGCTGGACGTCCACGTGATGCGACGCGACCGACGGGAGCAGGGCGACCACCTGTCGGCCGAATGTCGCCACGGCCAGCACCGCTGCTGTCCCGCCAGGCCGCAGTGTCCGCCCGCGCAGGGGGTGTCATGACGGCGAGCGCGGGCGATGGGTGGTCGGCGGCCAGCCCGCTCAGGTCCAGCGAGCGCGATCTGCCGATCCGCCGGTCCGACCCCGGGCGGGCCGCCTGGGAGACGGCTGTCTGGCTCGACCCCGTCCGGGCGGTCGCCATCGTCGACTCGTTGCTCGGGCAGGGTCTGACCGGGCGCGACACCTTGGACGCCATCGCTGCCCGCAATGCCGATCGGCCCGGTGGACGACGGGCACGCTGGGTCTTCGACCTGGCCGACGGTGGAGCCGAGTCTCCGCCGGAGTCGCACCTTCGCGTGCGGCTGGTGCTGGGCGGGCTACCGCGTCCGGCGGTTCAACATCCGATACGTCTGCCCGTCGGGGTTGTCCTGCACCCCGATCTGGCCTGGCCGCAGTATCGGGTGGCGGTCGAGTACGACGGGACGTGGCATTCCGACGCGGAGCAGTTGCACCGCGACCGCCGCCGACTCAATCAGCTGGTCGCCGCGGGTTGGCTGGTCCTGCACGTGACCAGTCGACGGCTGTACGGCGATTTTCCGGCGGTCCTCCGAGAGGTGCGCGACGCGCTGGTCAGCCGCGGATGGCGACCGGCATCATCCAGATGACCAGGATCATCTCGGGTTTCCGGAAACCGCGCCCTCCCTCAGGCTCCGACACCGCGCCTTCAAGAATCCCGAGTCGATCATGACCGAGGCCAGGTAGGCGCGCCCCGGCAGGCGAGCCCGGGACGACGCCCCACGCCGAGACGACAGACCAGCCCCGGGACGACGGCCCGAGCCCGAGACGACAGACCAGCCCCGAGACGACAGACCAGGCCCGGGACGACAGACCAGCCCCGGGACGACAGACCAGCCCCGAGACGACAGACCAGGCCCGGGACGACGGACCAGGCCCGGACACCACAGGGCCCGGTCGACAGGCGTCGGCCGGGCCCCGGGGCGTGGTGGCGGTTGGGCCACCTGGCAGTGCGATGTGCGCTACGGGCGCGCGTTCGGCTTGAGCGGGGTCTTCACCGCCGCGTAGGCATCGACGATCCCGTAGCCGTAGAAGCCGTTGAAGTTGACCCCGCCGGCGCAGTACGCGTCGTAGGTCTCGTCCCGGCCTTCGTTGCGGTACTGCTGCAGGCGCGGCTCCGGGCAGGCGTGCTCGGCGGCCGTGCGGTAGAGGTGCTGTTCGACCTGGTCCGGCGACATCCCGAAGCCGGTCCGACCCTGCGCCTTGCCGTGCCGGCTGACGATCAGCGCGGCGACGCCGGCGGCGTGCGGGGACGCCATCGAGGTGCCCTGGAGGTACGTGTAGTAGCCGCACTCACCGTTGGCCTTGCACTGCTTGAAGACCGAGTTTTCGAATCCGGCGACGATGTTGCCGTCGGCGTCGACCGACCCCTCCTCCTGAAGCACGTGCTTCGGGTACGTCGACAGAATCATGTTGGCGTCGGTACGGAAGGTGTCGGTGCCGAAGCCGTCCCGGAACCAACCGCCCGGCGCGGCGACGGAGATCTGCTCGGTGCCGTAGTTGGAGAAGTCCGACTTCTTGCCGGACGGGCCAACCGACGACACACCGATCACGTGCGGGCCTTCGGTGGGCAGGTCCCAGCAGCTCTCGTTGTCGATCGGCCGAGGGTACGGGTCAGCGCCGTAGTCGGGGCTCGTGACGTCGGTACGCGGTACGCCCAGGTCCTCGTTGTTGTTGCCGAGCGCGCCGACGAGGGTGACGCCCTTGTTGTGCGCGAAGATCAGCGCCCGCTTCATCGCCTTGATGATGGCCCGCTGCTCCGCCTGGTCCTCGGGCGAGTCGGCCGGGTTGGCGGTGCAGTTGTAGAGCCACGGGTCGACGTAGAACGACATGTTGACCACGTCGATCCCGGACCGGCCGGCGTGGATCAGCGCGTTGACCACCGGGTCGAGGAAGAAGTAGCCGGAGTCCTGGCCGCCCTTGAGCTCGACCAGCGAGACGTTCGGGGCGACGCCGGAGAGGCCGAAGCCGTTGGCGGCGGCGCCGATGGTGCCGGCCACGTGGGTGCCGTGCCCGCCGTCGTCGGTGCCGACCGGGTCGAGGCAGCTCGGCACCTCGCAGGGGCCGTCCACATCGGTCAGGTCGGGCGCGAAGTTGCGCGACAGCGACCAGTTGAAGTTCGGCGCGATGTCCGGGTTGCTGGCGTCGACGCCGGTGTCCAGTACGCCGACGGTCACCCGACGGTCGCCCGGCTCGATCTTGCGGGCCTTGTCGGCCCGGATCATCTCCAGGCCCCACAGCTTGTCGTCGAGCGGATCGAGCTTGGTGCCCTTCTTGGCACCAGCACCGGCGCGAGCACCGGCACCGGCCAGCAGGTGCTCCTGCTCGACGCGGTCCAGCTTCGGCTTGCGGCCGATGGCCTTCTGCTCGGCGGCACCGATCAGCGTCGGCGCGGCGGTCGCCCTGGCCGCGAAGTCGGCCCGGTCGCTGCTGACCTGGAACATGCCGACCTCGTCGGACCGCGACACCACAGTGCCGCCAGCCGCCTTGATAGCGGCGATGGCGGTGTCGGCGGCGACGCCATCCTCGGCGACGACGGTGAAGGTGCGGGAGTCGCTCGGCGCGGCGTTGGCCGGCACACCCAACCCCGTAGCCGTAAGTGCCAGTACTGCCGCTGTCGCGACCGTACGGGCGGTGAAGCGCTTGCTCACCACATCGGATCCTCTCGTTGAGGGACGTGGCAGCCATCACACAACACCGGGTCGGATTACGCCAGCTGAACGCCCGTTATGGTCGTGAATTTCTCCGCCTACGCACGCCCACCAAGAGCATCGACACCGGCCACGTCGACACGCGCAGCCGGGAGAGTGTCGGCGCTGTCCGACTCGACGGCCAGACCTGCGAGTGCGGCCGGCAGGTCAGCGATCGTCGACACCTCGGCGTCCGGCGGTCCACCGGGTGGGCGGGGCAGACCAAGCCGGTTCAGCCACACCGATCGCAGGCCGAACCGCCGGGGCCCCACCACGTCGTGCTCCCAGGAGTCACCGACGTACACGATCTGCCCGGCGGGCACACCGGCCGCCGCGACCACCGCTGCGTAGAACTCCGGGGCCGGCTTCTTGGGCAGGCCGTTCTCGTGCGCGTACAGCTCGAAGGCGAACTCGCCGGTGAGCCCACATCGTTCGGCGCGGCTGTTGCCGTTGGTGGCGAAGCCCAGTGTGTAGCGGCGGCGCAGCGTGGCCAGCGCCGGTGTCACGTCCGGGAACGGTCGGGTGAGGGCGAACCGGCGGGCGAAGAAGAGATCCGCGAACTCGTCCAGGTGGTCGGCCAGCGCGGCGCGGGTCAGCGACCGGGCCAGCGCGGCACGCCGGATCTCCATCACCGGGGCGGCCGTCAGTTCGCCGAAGACCGCACCCCAGTCGGACTCCAGCTCGGCGAGCGTCACGCCGGCCGCCGCCGGGGTGCGCCGCCGCATCTCGTCGAGGACGGCCACCAGCCCGCCGGTCACGGCGGGGCGCAAATCCAGCAGCGTCTCGTCAGCGTCGAACACCACAGTCGTCAGCACGACGCCACTCTCTCACCGACCGTCGAGCGCCAGCTCGGGTTCGCTCGTGACCGGTGCGGGTGCGGCAGTCGGGGGCGACCGCAGCTCGTCGAGGCGGACCAGGGCGACGCCGGCGACGATCAGCGCACCGCCGAACAGCTGCCACCCCGTGGGCAGCTCGTTCAGGAAGAGCCAGGCGATCAGCACCGCGAAGAGCACCTCGGTCAGCCCGACGAACGACGACAGTCGCGGGCCGAGGATCCGGGTGCCGGCGATGCCGGCGAGGTACGCGATGACGGCGGCGACCAGCGAGAGCCCGGCGATCGGCACCAACCAGCTGGTGGCTTGCCCGGCGAAGGTGACCTCGCCGAAGGTGGCGTGCAGCGGCAGCAGGCCGGTCAGCCCGATGAGGAGCAGCATGGCGGCGCCGACGGCCATTCCTCCGCTGGCCAGGGCGACCGAGGGCAGCCGGGGGTCGACCCGGCCGGCGAGCACGAAGTAGCCCGCCAGGCCGAATGCCGCGCCGAGGCCCCAGATCACGCCCACCGGGTGGAAGTCCGCGGTGCCGGCGAGGTCGAGCACGAATGCCAGCCCGGCCAGGGCGGCCATCGACCCGGCGATGGTGAGCCGGCGGGGTGGCTGCCCGTGTCGCAGCCACATCCAGACCACCACGAGGATGATGCCGAGGTATTCCAGCAGCAGCGCGACACCGACCGGGAGGTACCGCACGGCGTTGAAGAAGCACACCTGGGCCAGTGCCACCCCGAGGAGCCCGAACAACCCGATGGCCGCGGCGTTGCTCCGCAGCACGTGCCACCTGCCGCGCAGCGACAGCAGGGCGGGGATCGCCAGCACCAGGGCGGCCACGCCGACCCGGGCGATCACCGCGGACTCGGCTGACCAGCCGGCCTCGATGAGCGACCGCGCGAAGGTGCCGGAGGTGGCGAAGGTGACAGCGGAGAGCAGCGCCAACCCGACGCCGGCAGCAGGTCGTGAGTGCATGTCGCGCTCCTCGCAATCGGCGTGGTGTCATGAGCAAACTATCCTTGTGCTGATGACGCTAAGCGGAAGCCGTGACAGGAGTCAAGATGCTATTCGCTCATGACACCGAGTGTTCGTTGATCGCCGCCTCGGCGCTGGTCAACACCGCAGGTCGAGACGGTGAGTTGCTGCCGGACGTCGCGGCCCTGGACGCGTTCTTCGTCCGCTACTCCTACAGCGGCCGGCACGAACGCACCGACGCCGAGTTGCGGGCCGTCCGGGATCTGCGGCCCCAACTGCGCCGCATCTGGCACGCCGAGCCAGCCGAGATCGTCGCGGTGGTCAACGGCCTGCTGCTGGAACACAAGGCGCTACCGCAGCTCATCGAGCACGACGACGAGCCGTACCACCTGCACGCGGTGCCCCGCGACGCGCCGCTGGCCACCCGGATCGCGGTGGAGGCCGCCATGGCGATGGCCGACCTGGTCCGTAGCGGCGAGCTGAGCCGGCTGCGGATCTGCGAGTACCCGGACTGCGACAACGTGGTCGTCGACCTGTCCCGCAACCGGTCCCGGCGGTTCTGCGAGGCCGGCTGCGGCAACCGCGCCGCGGTGACCGCCTACCGAGCCCGACGGGCCGCCGGCCGTTCCTGACCGGCTGTCGCCCATTCCTCGGCCCGCACCTCGTACTCCACCTCGCCCTGCTCGGTGCCCGGAATCGGGTCGTCCCACTGGAGGTGGAAGGTCCGCACGTAGTGCAGCCCGGCCTTCACCATCACCCGCCGGGAGCGTTCGTTGACAGTCATCGTCTCGGCCCAGACCCGACGCACCCCGACAGTGTCGAAGGCGTGCCGCACCAGCGCCCGCGACCCTTCGGTGGCCAGCCCTCGCCCCCACGTCGCGCGGCGCAACCGGTAGCCCAACTCGGCCTCGGTGCCGTCCTCCGACGGGTCCAACGCGAACCAACCGAGAAACTCCCCGGACTCCCGATCGTGCGCCGCCCACCGACCCAGCCCAGGATGTCTGTCGTACTGGGCCAGCAACCTCGGCAACTGCTCGTCCCGCACGGTGGCCAGCGGAGTCGCGACGCCACCGGTGAGGAACCGCATCACCTCGGGGTCGCTGTCCAACTCGACCAGCAGGCCCACGTCATCCATGGTCAGCCGCCGCAACCGCAGCCGCTCGGTCCCCACCGGCGCGGCCACCTGATCGTCACCCATGGCCCGGATCATCCCGCCACCCCGTGGACACCGTCGAGCCGTTTACCCGGCCACCCCAGGTCCGCGCCCCTTCGCCCGCCGTCGCGGGCGAGCCGGTCGCGTCAGCGCGGGGGCGCGGCCACGAAGAGCCGCCAGGAGTACGCGTCGACAACGAGCACGGGTCCGCCCGAGTCCTTACTGTCCCGCACCCCGACCACGTCCCCCAGATTCGTAGCCACCTCGACGCACTGGTCGTTGGAACCACTCCGGCTGCTCTTACGCCACCGAGCCCGGCTCAACTCCACGACTCCGCCACTTCCCTCAGCAACTCGATCGACTCCTGCGGTGGCAACGCCTGCCCGAGGGTAGCTTCCCAGGTCCGTTGTAGACGCAACAGATCCGCAGGCCGGTCGAGTTCTTGGCCGCCGATCTGGCCGCCGAGATAGGCAAGATCGCTGTGGTCGGCCACGGTCGCGAGGATGAAGGGCCCGTTCAGACCGGGATACTCCTCGGCCGAGCGGGGCACCACATGGAGTTGAACCCGTGGATGTTCGGTCGACAAGCGCGCCAGGTGCAGAGCTTGCTCGCACATCACCTTCCGACCGCCGACCCGTCGCCTCAGCACCGACTCGTCAAGCACCGCGACCACATGCGGCGGGCGATCCCCGTAGAGGACCCGCTGGCTGTCCATCCGGTCCGCCAGCCGACGCTCGACCTCGTCGGCATCGAGCAGTCGGTCCGACTCGAAGATGGCGCGTGCATAGCCTTCGGTTTGCAGCAGCCCGGGGACGTGCAGCGGGTCGAACCATCGCAGGGCTCGCGCCTGCGCAAGGATCGCCTGCCAGCCCCGCAGCCAGGGCTGCGCCCGGTCCAGGCTCACCAGCTCGGTGGACATGCGGCCGAACAGGCCGCCGGTCTCCAGTGCCCGGTCGACGAGTTCCAGGTACTTGGCGGTGGGCACCTGCTGACCCAACTCGACGGCGCTGACCATCGACGCCGAGTAGTTGACCGCCTTCGCCAGCTCATCCTGACTCCAGCCGCGCCGCACCCGCGCCCGGCGCAGCTCCGCGACCAGGAACGCCGCCGCCGTCATCTGTCCATCGGCCATGCCCAGCCACTCTCCAACCCGCCGACGATCAACTCCAGCCGACCAACAGAGCCGGCGCGGCCCGGGAACAGGGCAGCTACGACAGGCGGGCCGAACCCTTCCGACCGTAGTCGTCCGATCACCAGACTGTGAAGCGCGGCACCGCTCCCCGTCCCCCGGGGCCCGGCGGCGCCGCACGGGACCGCCCGCTCCCCCGTGCCGGGCGGTCCCACCCCCACCCAAGCCGACCAACCGCCCAAGATCGTGCTCGATCCTGGATGTAGTGGGGTCCCAACGTGCGGAAAGCACTACATCCAGGATCAAGCACGATCTTCACGCGCCGCCGCCCTCGGGAGCGCCGGGGGCGCGGGCGCAGGCGGCCCGCGAGCCCGGCGCACCGAGCGAGCAGCGAGCCTGGGACGGAGCGCGGGCACGGGGCGGAGCGCGGGCACGGGGCGGAGCGCGGGCACGGGGCGGAGCGCGGGCACGGGGCGGAGCGCGGGCACGGGGCGGAGCGCGGGCACGGGGCGGAGCGCGGGCACGGGGCGGAGCGCGGGCACGGGGCGGAGCGCGGGCACGGGGCGCGGGGTGCGGAGGCCAGCGCGAGGGCGGGGGCGCCGGGTCGGGGGGTGATGCCACAAACGAGTCAGCTCGAAAGGACCGCAACACCATGCCCCGGACCAACCCGGACGACCGCGCGACCACGCCTCGACGACCGCACCTGCCGCTGCGTCCGCTCTGGCTCTGCCGCGTCTGCGCCGCGCCCTGGCCGTGCGCGGTCGCCCGGCTCACCCTCCGCCGGGAGTACGCGCACGACTGCGTCGGGTTGAGCGTCTACCTGTGCGCGGTCCTGCACGAGGCGGTCGCCGACCTGTACCGGCTCAACCCGCACGATGGGCCGGACCCCGCGGCGCTCTTCACCCGCTTCGTCGGCTGGGCGAGGCCACAAAACCTGCGCTGAGCGGGCCGGCTCAGGGGTGGGTGAGGGGTGGGTCAGGGGTGGGTCATCCGAAGCAGGTCCAACGTCTCGTCGAGCTGGGTGTCGGTGAGCTTGCCGGAGTCGACGTGCCCCCGGGAGATCACCACCTCGCGGATCGAGATCTGCTTCGCCAACGCCTCCTTGGCGATCGACGCGGCCTCGTCGTACCCCAGGTAGCGGTTGAGCGGGGTCACGATCGACGGTGAGCCCTCGGCGTACGCCAGGCAGACCTCGGCGTCCGCGACCAGGCCGGCCACCAACCGGTCGGCGAAGAGCCGGCTCACCGCGGAGAGCAGCCGGATCGACTCCAACAGGTTGCGGCCCATCACCGGGAGCATCACGTTCAGCTCGAAGTCGCCCTGCGAACCGGCGAACCCGACCGTCGCGTCGTTGCCGATCACCTGGGCGCAGACCTGCCGCATCGCCTCGGCGACCACCGGGTTGACCTTGCCCGGCATGATCGACGAACCGGGCTGGAGGTCGGGGATGCGCAGCTCACGCAGACCGGCGCGAGGGCCGGAACCCATCCAGCGGATGTCGTTGGCGATCTTGTAGAGGCCCACGGCGATGGTCCGCAGTTGCCCCGAGGTCTCCACCAGCGCGTCGCGCGCGCCCTGCGCCTCGAAGTGGTTACGCGCCTCGGACAGCGGCAACCCGGTCGACTCACGCAGTTTGTCGATCACGGCGGCGGCGAAGCCGAGCGGGGTGTTGATTCCGGTGCCCACGGCGGTGCCACCAAGCGGCAGCTCGGCGAGCCGGGGCAGGGCGCCCTCCAGCCGTTCCATCCCGTAGCGGACCTGCGCGGCGTACCCGCCGAACTCCTGGCCGAGGGTCACCGGCGTGGCGTCCATCAGGTGCGTACGCCCCGCCTTGACCACCGTCTCGAACTCCGCCGCCTTGGTTTCCAAGGTGGCCGCCAGATGCCCCAGCGACGGCAGCAGGTCCTCCACGATGAACTGGGTGGCCGCCAGGTGGATGGAGGACGGGAAGACGTCGTTGCTCGACTGGGAGGCGTTGACGTGGTCGTTCGGGTGCACCGGCGAGCCCAGCTCACGACTCGCCAGGGTGGCGATCACCTCGTTGGTGTTCATGTTCGACGACGTGCCCGAGCCGGTCTGGAACACGTCCACCGGGAACTGGTCGTCGTAACCACCGTCGGCCACGTGCGCCGCGGCGGCGGCGATGGCGGCGGCCACGTTGGCGTCGATCACACCCAGCTCGCCGTTGACCTCGGCCGCCGCGCCCTTGATCTGGGCGAGGGCCTTGATCTGGGCCGGCTCGATTCCCCGGCCGGAGATCGGGAAGTTTTGCACCGCCCGCTGGGTCTGCGCACGCCACAGTGCCTCGGCGGGCACCTCCACCTCGCCCATCGAGTCACGTTCGATGCGGTAACCGGTCGCCTCTGGAGTCGTCACGCGTACCATCCTGCCGCGCCCGTGGCCGACTCGCAGATGATCCGTCAGCCCAACTCGGTGAGCAGCCGTTCCACCTCGTGCCGGTCCGGCGACTCGACCTCCCGGAACAACACCAGCGCCTGCTCCAGATGCGCGCGGGCCGCCGTCGGATCCGTGGCCAGCACGCACCGGGCGATGCCCTCCAACGCCCGGGCCTTCTCGTAGCGGGCAGCGAGCCGGCTGGCGTCGGCGAGCACCCGGCGGTGCAGGTCGAGCGCGCTGACCGCGTCACCCTGCTCCAACATCGCCCGGGCCAGCAGGTTCCGGGAAGCACACTGACCGATTCGGTCGCCGGCGTCCACCATCGCCACCAGCGCCTCCCGGTGCAGGGCTGCGGCACGCTCCGGATCGCCGGCGACACGTTCCATCACACCGATCTCGTTGAGCACCTCCCCCTCACCGAATCGGTTGCTGGCCCGGCGCTTGAGGTACAACGCCGTCCGCAGCAGGCGACGGGCGGGGCCCAGGTCACCCATCCGGTGCCGGATCATGGCGAGGTGCCCCAACGCGTTGTAGGTCTGCCGGCGGTCCTTCGCCTGCCGGGCCGCCAGGAGGTGCAGCCGGGCCAGGCGTAGCGACTCGTCGTACCGGCCCCAGGCGATAAACGCGTAGGACACGTTGTTCAACAGATTGGTCAGCGCATGGACGTCGACCAAGCCGCGGATCATGTCGAGCGCCTCGTCGAACTTCGCCTTACCCAGCCGGTGGTCACCGTTCGCGGCGTAGGAGACGCCGAGGTTCCACAGCGTGCTGAGCGTGTCGTCACGGAGCCCGAGCCGGCGGCGCACTGTCAGTGCCACCTCCATCGCGCTGATCGCCTCCGGGAAGCGGGCCAACCGGAAGTACGCCGACGAGAGGTAGTTCAGCATGGTGGCGTAGGCCGCCTCGTCGCCCAGCCGCTCGGTCACCCGAAGCCCGATAGTGTGGGTCTCGATCAGCTCGTCGAGATGCCCGCCGTCGAAGTTGAGCCGCCAGCAGGCCCGGGCCAGCTGCCAGCACTGAACCGGGAAGTTCTCCTCCTCCGCCTTCCGGACCAGGGCGGTGAGCGCGACATGGTTCTCCTCGAACCACGCCCGCCCCTCGGCCACCGGGACAGCCAACAGGTCAGGCCGACCGGGCGTGCGCTCGGGAATGTTGCGACGACTGCCCGCCGCCTCGACCGTCCGGGCGATCGCCAAGGTGACCGACAGATGATGATCCAACAGCCGCTCCACGGCGGCGCGGCGTTCGGTCTGCCGCTCCGGGCCGACGAGCAGCAGCCGAGCGTACTCGCGGAGCAGATCGTGCAACCGGTACCGACCCGGCTGCACCTCCTCCACCAGATGCGCGTCGACCAACTCGTCCAACTGCTCCTGGGTGTCGGCCAGGGGCAGGTCGACGAGGGCGGCGGCAACCCGACTGTCGAAGCGCCCCGTCGGGTACAGGCCGAGCAGCGGAAACAGCCGCTGCGCCGACGGTGAGACCTGCGCGTACGACAGTGCGAACGCCTGCCCCACCGAGCGCTGCCCGGCGGTCAGCTCGGCCAACGGGCCCGCCCCGGCGACCAGCCGCTCGGCGAGGTCGGCGACCCGCCAGCGCGGCCGGTGCGCCAACCGCGCGCCAGCCAGCCGGATAGCGAGCGGCAGGTGGCCGCAGCGACGCGCCACCTCGGCCGCCGCCTCCGGCTCGGCGGCGATCCGCTCCATCCCGGCCACCCGACCGAGCAGCTCGATCGCCTCGTCGGCGTCAAGGACCGGCAACGACGACGGCCGGCCCTCGTCGACCCCGATGAGCCGGCGGCGACTGGTGATGAGGACCAGGCTCTGCGCGCCGTTGGGCAGCAACGGTGCCACCTGGTCGGCACTGGCCGCGTTGTCCAGGACCACCAACGCACGGCGGCCGGCCAGCTCGATCCGCCAGAGCGCCAATCGGTCGTCCAGGTTCTCCGGCACCCGCTCCACCGGCACACCGAGCTGCCGCAGGAGGGCCGCCACGGCCGTTGCCGTTGTCAACGGTCGGCGTTCGCTGTGCCCGTGCAGATCGATGAAGAGCTGGGCGTCGGGATAGCGGTCCGCGAGCGCGGTAGCGACGTGTACGGCAAGCGTGGTCTTGCCGCTGCCCGGCATCCCGTCGACCACCTGGATCCGGATGCCGTCCTCCTCGATCTCCTTGACCAGGCGGGCCACCGTCTCCTGCCGACCGATGAAGTCCCCGATCGCCCGGGGCAGGGAACGAACCGGGCCGACGGGTGGGGCCGGCCGACCGGCCAGGGCCAGGTCGCCGGCGAGCACCCGTTGGTGCAGCTCCTGCAGCTCGGCACCCGGTTCGATGCCCAACTCCTCGGCGTACGTCCGCCGGCCCTCGCGGTAGACGGCGAGTGCGTCGGCCTGCCGCCCGACCGAGGACAACGCCAGCATCAGCTGACCTCGCAGCCGCTCCCGCAACGGATTCCGGTCGACGCTCTCCGCCAACTCCTCGATCAGCTCAGCTGCCTGACCGAGGCGCAGTTCGACGTCGACGCACTCCTCCAACGTGGTGAGGCGTTGCTCGTCGAGCGTCTGGGCGCGACGGCGGACGCTCCGGCTCGCGATGCCACCGAGTGTCGGCCCCCGCCACAGGGCCAGCGCGGCGCGGAACTCCATACGCGCCTCAGCCAGCCGGCCGGCGACGACCTGGGCACGGGCCACCTCCACGCGCCGGTTGAAGACCTCGGCGTCCAGGTCGTTCGGTGCGGTACGCAGTCCGTACCCCGCCGGGTCGGTGACGATCAGCTCAGGCGCCAGCCCGAGTTCGGTGAACCGGCGGCGCAGCCGCGACACGCAGGTCTGCAACTGCGCGCGGGCGGTGGCCGGCGGGTGGTCCTCCCACACCGCGTCGACGAGTTCGTCGACCGGCACGAGCCGGCCGGCCCGCAACAGCAGCATGGCGAGGACGGTCCGGTCGCGTCCCGCGGTGACAGTGGCTTCGCCACCGCCCACCCGCAGAGGCCCCAGGATCCCGAACCGCATCTACTCTCCCGCGTCAGTGGTGCAACTTCCAGCAGAGTAGTCCGGTGGTGACAGATCGCCCCGGCCAGGCAAGAGTGATCTGAGAGCGGATCGACAGTGATGCGCAGCAAACTCACTTCGGGTTGTCGGTGACGGCATCCGACGGGGGCGGTGCGCCCGTCCCACCCCAGCGGGGCGGGCGTACCGATTGTCGGTAGAACACGGGCGACAGACGGGTGCCGGGCGGATTCGCCCGGCACCCGTTCGCGTTGCGGTCGGGTCAGCGGCGGCCGACGGTGAGCACCGGCTTGGTGACCTCGGCGAAGAAGTCGTTGCCCTTGTCGTCGACCACGATGAAGGCGGGGAAGTCCTCGACCTCGATCTTCCAGACCGCCTCCATGCCCAGCTCCGCGTACTCGAGCACCTCGACGTGCTTGATGCAGTCCTGGGCGAGGCGGGCCGCGGGGCCGCCGATCGAGCCGAGGTAGAAGCCGCCGTGCTGCTGGCAGGAACGGGTCACCTGACCCGACCGGTTGCCCTTGGCCAGCATCACCTGCGAGCCACCGGCCGCCTGGAACTTCTCCACGTAGGCGTCCATCCGCCCGGCGGTGGTCGGGCCGAACGAGCCGGACGCGTACCCCTCGGGGGTCTTCGCGGGGCCGGCGTAGTAGACCGCGTGGTCCCGCAGGTACTGCGGCATCGGCTCACCGGCGTCCAACCGCTCGGCGATCTTGGCGTGCGCGATGTCCCGGGCGACGACAAGCGGGCCGGACAGGGACAGCCGGGTCTTGACCGGGTACTTCGACAGCTCGGCGCGGATCTCGTCCATCGGCCGGTTCAGGTCGACCCGGACGACCATCTCACCGTCGAGGGAGTCGTCGGTGACGTCGGGCAGGAACCGCGCCGGGTCGGTTTCGAGGCGCTCCAGCCACACGCCCGACGGGGTGATCTTGGCGACGGCCTGGCGGTCCGCCGAGCAGGAGACCGCGATCGCCACCGGGCAGGACGCGCCGTGCCGGGGCAACCGGACCACCCGCACGTCGTGGCAGAAGTACCGCCCACCGAACTGCGCGCCGATGCCGAAGTTGCGGGTCAGCTCCAGCACCTGCGCCTCCAGCTCCAGGTCGCGGAAGCCGTGCGCGCTCATCGAACCCGAGGTCGGCAGCGCGTCGAGGTACTTGGCGCTGGCGTACTTCGCGGTCTTCAGCGCGTACTCGGCGGAGGTGCCACCAATGACGATGGCCAGGTGGTACGGCGGGCAGGCGGCGGTGCCGATCAGCCGCAGCTTCTCCTCCAG
The DNA here is from genome assembly GCF_054462275.1 of Micromonospora sp. SD19. Classification (NCBI taxonomy): domain Bacteria; kingdom Bacillati; phylum Actinomycetota; class Actinomycetes; order Micromonosporales; family Micromonosporaceae; genus Micromonospora; species Micromonospora sp. SD19. Next base: position 195,444 of record NZ_JBTLMN010000007.1, on the reverse strand, counting down.
GAACTGCATCATCCGCACCGGGTTGAGCAGCGCCTTCGTCTCCTGGTAGAGGTACGACTTGTTGGCCGAGCCACCGCCCTTGGCCATGAACAGGAACTTGTACGCGTCGGGGTGCCCGTCCGGGTCCTCGGCGTACAGGTCCACCTGGGCGGGCAGGTTGCTGCCGGTGTTCCGCTCGTCCCACATGGTCAGCGGGGCGAGCTGCGAGTAGCGCAGGTTGAGCTTGGTGTACGCCTGGTAGACGCCCCGGGAGATGGCCTCGGCGTCGGCACCGTCGGTCAGCACGTGCCGGCCGCGTTTGCCCATCACGATGGCGGTGCCGGTGTCCTGGCACATGGGCAGGACACCGCCGGCGGCGATGTTGGCGTTGCGCAGCAGATCCAGCGCGACGAACCGGTCGTTCGGCGAGGCGGCCGGGTCGTCGATGATCGCCCGGAGCTGCGCCAGGTGCGCGGGGCGCAGGAAGTGCGCGATGTCGTGCATCGCCTCGGCGGTCAACGCGGTGAGCGCGGCCGGCTCCACAGTGAGGAACCGGCGGCCTCCCGGGCCGTGTACGACGTCCACGCCCTCGTCGGTGACCAGGCGATAGTCCGTCTGGTCCGGGCCGGTCGGCAGCAGAGGGGCGTACGAGAATGCGGCGGCACTGCTCATGAGCGGCAAGCCTAGGGCAGACCGGTCGATCACTCCCACCCGCCGGGCGGGTCCTGGGACGCCGCTCTCATCCAGCAGGCGCGCCGGGCCCGGCCGCCGTGCGCATCGTCGGGCGAACGGCCCGCTCAGCCGTCCTTACCGCCGCCCGGGTCGGGGCAGAGTTCCCCCTTCGGCCCGCAGTCGTCGTTGTCCGGCCCGCCGGGGTCGGTGCCGCCCGGCCGGGGATTCCCACCGTCGCCGGGCGGCCGGGTGGACGAGCCGCCGGCCGCGCCGACGAAGCGGACGTACCCGATCTCCCGCCCCTCGCCAATGATCATGCCCTGTGATCCGACGGCGAGAGCGTTCGCCGAGGTGCGCAGGGCGGCCAGCTCCCGGCCGGTGCGCGGGTCCAGGGCGGCCAGCCGGGACGGCTTCTCGTCGGCCACCACCACCGCGTACGGGGTGAGCGCCGCGCCGGCCTTGCCGCTGGCCTGCCGCGTCCAGAGCACCTTGTCGGTGCCCAGCTCACGGGCGATCACGGAGCGTTTGTCGGCGGCCCGGAACACCGCGGAGCGATCGTCCACAGCAATCAACTTGGTGCCCGACTCACCGACCCAGAGCAGCCGTCCGTCGTACCCGTCGATGACCGCCTCACGGCCGTCGGGAGCGACGCCGATCAGCACGTTCCGCGCGCCCTGCGGGTCCTCGCGTTGCACGCAGCCGGCCGAGTCGGCGGTGCGCAGGTTGACGCCGGCCCGCTGCCAGGCCTCCTGCCCGGTGGCCGAGTCCCGGGCGGAGATGGCGAAGTAACAGGTGCCGTCCTGGGAGCGGGCGGCGATCCGCAGCAGCCGACCGCCCACCACGGAGAGCCGCTCGTCCCGGGCCGGCTCGACGTTCTGCAACACCCGGCCGGTGGCGGTGTCGACCACGTGGACCCGACCGTCGACCGGGAAACCGAGCAGTGGCGGCGCGGCCTCGGCCCCGGCCACCCCGTCGTCGATCCGGTTGGCGGTGAGCCGGCGGGTGCCGCGCAGACCCGGGTTGTCGGCGAGCAGGCCGCTGTGCACCCCGGGCAGGAAAGCCGTCCACAGCGGCGCGGTGCCACGCGGGTCCCAGGCGCTCAGGGTGCAGTCGGTGGCGTCGGTGCAGCGGGCGTCGAGGAGCAGATTGCGGTACGTCCAGACGGCAACCGCGTCGTCATCACGTCGCCGGGTCACCCCGGTCGTCGGGTCGAGCAGCTCGTACCCCTTGACCAGGAGCTTGCCCACGGCCACGACCGGGTCACGGTCACCGCCGGCGACCGCCGCCCAGTCGGCCTTGCGCTCCCAGAGCTGGGCGCCGGTGGCCAGGCTGCGGGCCTCGACCCGGGTGCGCTGCTCGACAACGACGGCGTCGCCGGCGATGGTCACGCTGCGCGGAGTGCCGCCGACGCGTTGCTGCCAGACCACGTCGGGCTCGGAGATGGGTTCGCTGCGGTCCACCCAGTCCCACAGGCCGGGGAACGGGTTCCACACGCCGGTCGCGGCGAGGGCGACGACCACGGCGAGGCCGAGCAGCAGCCCACCGCGCACGCTCCCCTTCGCCACACCGCACACCGTAGCCACGATCACGGATCTTCCGTACGCCCGCGTCGCCGTGTCGCCGCGCTTTCTGGGCGGGGAGGTGTTACAGCGCCCTTCCGTCGGCCCGCACGGCGCTGCGCACCAGCGGAAGCGTGCGGTAGGGAATCTGCTCGGCCAGCGCGATGATCGTGGAGGCGCGGGTGATCCCGGCGGACGAGACGATCTGGTCGATGACCCGTTGCAGATCCGTGTTGGAGCGGGCCACGATTCGGCAGAGCAGGTCGCTGGAGCCGGTGATGGTGTGCGCCTCCAGCACCTCGGGGATGGCGGCGAGGTGGGCGGTGACCGGGTCGTGGCCGTGTCGCTGACTGATCTCCAGGGTGACGAAGCTGGTCACCGCGAACCCGATCGCGGCCGGTGCGATCTCGGGGCCGAAGCCCTGGATGACCCGCCGCTCGATGAGCTTGTCCAGCCGGGCCTGGACGGTGCCCCGGGCCACCCCGAGCCGCCGGGAGCACTCCAGCACCCCGATCCGGGGCTCCTCGGCGAGCAGTTCGATCAAGCGCACGTCGAGCGCGTCGAGCTGTACATTCTGCTCACCATTCATGGGCTCAGACCATACCGAATGTGCAACCTGACCAGCATTTCTGTCAACAGTTGCCCACCCCACACCGGGCCAGCGATCCTCGCCACAAGAACCGACCACGGCGGCCCACAAGGCCGGCCGGTACGCGAGGGAGCCCATCATGACCCAGGCGATCGACCGACCCCAGTCGACCGAGGACGTCGACATCGACCGGCTCGTGGGAGCTGTCGACCACGACATCAGCCACGACCCGTTCCCGGTCCGGGGCCTCGACCACGTGCACTTCCTGGTCGGCAACGCCAAGCAGGCCGCCCACTACTACTCCACCGCGTTCGGCATGACCTGCGTGGCGTACCGCGGTCCCGAGCAGGGCTACCGGGACCACGCCCAGTACGTGCTGACCAGCGGCTCGGCCCGGTTCGTGCTGACCGGTGCGGTACGCCCGGACGCCGACGGCTCCGAGCACGTGGCCCGGCACAGCGACGGGGTCAGCGACATCGCGCTGGAGGTGCCGGACGTGGACGCCGCGTACGCGCACGCCATCGCCCAGGGCGCCGCGAGCGTCGTCGAGCCGCACGAGGTGAGCGACGAGCACGGCACCGTGCGGATGGCCGCCATCGCCGCGTACGGCGACACCCGGCACACGCTTGTCGACCGGTCCCGCTACACCGGCCCGTTCCTGCCCGGCTTCGTGGCCCGCGGCCCGATCGTGGACCGGCAGCCGATGATCGACGCCGGCATCCAGCCGAAGCGCTTCTTCCAGGCCGTCGACCACGTGGTCGGCAACGTGGAGCTGGGCCGGATGGACGAGTGGGTCGAGTTCTACAAGCGGGTGATGGGCTTCTCCAACATGGCGGAGTTCATCGGCGACGACATCGCCACCGACTACTCGGCGCTGATGAGCAAGGTCGTGGCGAACGGCACCCGCAAGGTGAAGTTCCCGCTCAACGAGCCGGCGATCGCCCGCAAGAAGTCCCAGATCGACGAGTACCTGGAGTTCTACCAGGGCCCGGGCGCGCAGCACATCGCCGTCGCCACCAACGACATCCTGGCCAGCGTCGACGCGATGCGCGCCGCCGGTGTGGAGTTCCTGGACACCCCGGACTCGTACTACGACGACCCCGAGCTGCGCGAGCGGATCGGCAACGTGCGGGTGCCGATCGAGGAGCTGAAGGCCCGCAAGATCCTGGTCGACCGGGACGAGGACGGCTACCTGCTGCAGATCTTCACCAAGCCGGTGCAGGACCGTCCCACCGTCTTCTTCGAGCTGATCGAGCGGCACGGCTCGCTCGGCTTCGGCAAGGGCAACTTCAAGGCGCTGTTCCAGGCGATCGAGCGGGAGCAGGAAGCCCGCGGCAACCTGTAACACTTGCGAGCGTGACGCAACCTCCGTCGTGCCCGACGCCGCCGGTCGGTGGGCCCCGACCCACCACCGGCGGCGTCGCGCCGCTGCCCGGACCACACCCTTCGGGGTACGCCCCGCGACACGTCCATGACGAGTTCGCCGGGACGGTCGTCGTTAAGGTGTCCTCGTGAGTGAGCGAAGCGGAACGGCCGCGTGAGCGTTCAACCTGGTTGGTACGTCGACCCCGCCGACACCGAGACCCGGCGTTACTGGGACGGCGAGGGTTGGCTCGGCGCGCCCATCCCCGTCGACGCGACCCCGCCGGACGGCCCGCCGCCACCCGAGCCACCACCCGCGCCGGTCGCCCCGGCCGAGCCCGCGACGTCGGCAACCCGCGACGCGGCGACCGCCGCGCCGGGCTGGCCGCCGCAGCAGGGCCCACCCCCCGGGTACGGCCCGCAGCAGGGCCCACCCCCCGGGTACGGCCCGCAGCCGGGGCACGGCCCGGGTTGGGGACCCCAGGCCGGCCCACCCGGTTGGGGACCGCAGGCCGGGCCACCCGGATGGGGACCGCAGGCCGGCCCACCCGGATGGGGACCACAGGCCGGTCATCCTGGCTGGCCCGGACGGCCGCCCGAGCCACGACCGCACGGCCACCGGCTGGCCGGCTACGGCCGTCGGCTCGCCGCCCGGGTGATCGACTTCGGCCTCGTCTTCGCCCTGAACGTGGTCGTCAACGGCTGGTTCGTCTGGCGCTGGGCGCAGGAGTGGGCACCGTACTGGCAGGAGGTCTTCCGGCGCGCGGCGCGCGGCGACACCTCCGCCGAGGGCCTTCCGCTCCCCAGTGAGCAGTCCAACTCCCTCCTGGTGGCGATCCTGCTGATCGCCACCGCGCTCTGGCTGGCGTACGAGGTGCCCGCCATGGCCGCCGGTGGGCAGACCGTCGGCAAGCGGATGATGCGGATCCGGGCGGTGCCGATCGCCGCCGACCAGCCGCTGGGCTTCCGCCGGGCGTTGAGCCGGTGGAGCACGCTGGGCCTGCCGACGCTGCTCTGGTACTGCGCCGGGCTCGGCCTGGTGCTGCAGCTGGTCGACGCCCTCTCCCCCCTCTTCGACCACCCGCTGCGCATGGCGCTGCACGACAAGCGCGCGCAGACGGTGGTCGTCGAAGTCCCCAACCGGCCCGATTCCGCCCCCTCGAACGACCGCAACCAGCCCCCGGGAGACACCCCATGACCGACTCCGGACGTCACCAGCCGGCACTGCGGCTGACCCGCGCCGACCTGGACGCGCTGCCCAACTACGTGCCGGGGCGCAGTCCTGCCGACCTGGCCCGCGAGTTGGGCCTGCCGGAGGCCATCAAGCTGGCCAGCAACGAGGTGCCGTACGGCCCGCTGCCCGGCGTGGTGGAGGCGGTCACCGAGGCGATCACCACGTCGCACCGCTACCCGGACATGGGCGTTGTCGCGCTGCGGGACGCGTTGGCCGAGCGGTACGGCGTCGACGCCGACCGGATCGCCACCGGCTGCGGCTCGGTGGCGCTCGCCGAGCACCTGGTGCGGGCCACCTGCCTGCCGGGTGACGAGGTGCTCTACTCGTGGCGGTCCTTCGAGGCGTACCCGATCATCGTGGCGACCAGCGGCGCGACCAGCGTGCGGGTGCCCAACGACGCCGGGCACGGGCACGACCTGGCGGCGATGGCCGCGGCGGTGACCGACCGAACCAGGGTGATCTTCGTCTGCAACCCGAACAACCCCACGGGTACGGCGGTGCGCCGGGCCGAGTTGGACCGGTTCCTCAACGGGGTGCCGGACGACGTGCTGGTGGTGATCGACGAGGCGTACCGGGAGTTCGTCACCGACCCGGAGGTGCCGGACGGTCTCGACTACCTGGACCGCCCCAACGTGGCGGTGCTGCGCACCCTGTCGAAGGCGTGGGGGCTCGCCGGGCTGCGAATGGGCTGGCTGGTGGCCCAGCCGGTGGTGGCCGCCGCCATCCGCAAGGTGGCGACCCCGTTCTCCAGCAGCACCGCGGCCCAGGCCGGGGCGCTGGCCGCGCTGGCCCAGGCGACGGAGATGGAGCGCCGCTGCGCCCTGGTCGTCGCGGAGCGGGACCGGGTCACCGAGGCGCTGCGCAAGTTCGTGCCCGAGGCGCCGACGAGCCAGGCCAACTTCGTCTGGCTGCCGTTGGGCGAGCGGGCCGTGGCGTTCGGCAAGGCGTGCGAGTCGCGCGGGGTGATCGTGCGGCCGTTCGCCGGGGACGGCGTCCGGGTCACCATCGGCACCCCGGCGGAGAACGACGCGTTCCTGGCCGCTGCGGAGACGGCGCTGACCTGAGGACCGACCGGCCATCTGTGACCAATTAATGACTGATGGACGTTTTGTCCGGTTTGCTCCATTTTTTGCCCTATCTTCCGAAGTAGTCGACCCGCCGAGGATCGCGTCGACTCACTTCGAGAACGGGGTAAAACACGTGCGTACTGCCAAGATCTGTCTGGCCGGCGCGGCCGCCGCGGCGATGGTCGGCTTCCTCGCCGCTCCGGCCGCCGCCGCGCCCGACGACACCACCGCCACCACGTTCGAGGTGCTCGCCGGCACCCTCGACATCGTCGCGCCGACCACCGCCGACCTTGGTACTGGTGCCCCCGGTGGCACCATCACCGGGCAGCTCGGCACCGTGACCGTCGACGACTCCCGAGGCTCCGCCGACGCCTCCTGGGTCGCCTCGGTGACCTCGACGGTCTTCCAGACCGGCGGCGGCTCGCCGCCCGAGACGGTCCTGCCGGCCGAGATCGACTACTGGTCCGGTCCGGCGACGGCGACCACCGGTGACGGCACCTTCACCCCCGGGCAGACCACCGCCGGCGACGCCGCACCGCTGGACAGCGTCACCCTGCTCACCGCGTTCACCCACAGCGGCGGCACCGGCGGCAACACCGCCAGCTGGAACCCCACCCTGGTGGTCAACGTCCCGCTGGACAGCATCGCGGGCGTCTACACGGGCACGGTGACACATTCCGTGGCGTAGCCGCCGGGGGCGGTCGACCATCGCGGTCGCGCTCGCCCTGTTCTGCCTCGCCGGTCCGGGTCTGTCGACCCGGGCCGGCGCGGTCGAACCGGATGCGGGTTCGGACGACGGCACCATCGGGATCCGGTTGCTGGAAGCCCCGACCGAGCGCCGCGCCGACCCCCGGGCTCTGCGCTACATCGTCGACCACCTACCGCCGGGGACCACCATCAAGCGGCAACTGCTGATCGTCAACCGCACCGACCAGACCCGTCGGGTCGACGTGTACCCGGCGGCCGCGACAGTGGAGGGTGCGGCGTTCCGCTTCGGCGAGGGCCGCGCCGAGAACGAGCTGACCTCCTGGGTCACCCTCGACGAGCGCTCCGTCCAGCTGGGACCGCGGGGCGAGACCCGGGTCCGCGCGACCGTCACGGTGCCGCCGGCTGCCTCCCGGGGCGAGCGGTACGGGGTGATCTGGGCGTCCACCACCTCGACCCCCCGAGCCGGCGGCGAGATCAGTCAGGTCCACCGGGTCGGCGTCCGGATGTACCTCGACGTCGGGCCCGGCGGCGAACCCGCCTCCGACTTCTCGATCGGCGAGGTGCGCCCGGCCCGCAGCCCCGCCGGCGAACCATCGTTGACCGTCCAGGTCACCAACACCGGAGGCCGTGCCATCGACCTGACCGGCGCGGTCGCCCTGGCCGACGGCCCGGCGGGCAGCCGGGCCGGCCCGTTTCCGGTCGGGCAGGGCGTCACGCTGGCGCCGGGCGCGTCCGGGCAGGTCATCGCCCGGTTCCCGGCCGCGCTGCCGAACGGCCCCTGGAAGGCGGAGGTGAACCTGGAGAGCGGTCTGGTGAAGCGCGGCGTCACCGCGCAGATCACCTTCCCCGACCCCGGTCAGGTCGGAAAGCAGGGCAGCGTCGTCTCCCGGATCGTTTCCGGGTGGACGGTGGCGGCGGCCGTCGCGGGGCTGCTGCTGGTTGTCGGCCTCGCAGTGCTGGTCCGCCGCTCGCGCCGGTCCGATCGGCCAGCCAGCAGCGAGCCGAGGGAGCGCGTCCCGGCCGGTCGTTGACCCCGCACCACAGCCCGCCCTTCGCCGAAACCCGCCCCTCGCCGAGGCCGTCAGCCCGGCCGCCGCCGGCCAGGCCCGTCAGCCCGGCCGGTCAGCTCGGTCGGCGGCGGCGGGCGGCGAACCAACCGATGACGATCAGGGCCGCGCCCAGCACGGCGAGCGGCAGCGCCGACCCGCCCGATCCCGTGACCGGCAGCTCGCCGTGACTGGGCGAGGGTTGCGGTGGTGCCGTCGGCGTGGACGTGGGTGGCGGCTGCGGGGTCGGCGACGCCGGCAGGATCTCGAAGGTGACGCCGGTACCTCCGGACGGCTCGGGCCGCGCGACGCTGAACCCGGGTACCGAGGCGGGTTCCGCAGCCAGCACCGGCGACACCGCCAGCGTCAGGCTCGCGGCGGCGGCGAGCGCGCCGCCCACGAGGTAGTTGGCTGCTGTTCTGGCCATGCGCCGACCCCTTCCACCGGAAATCTGAACCGTGAAAAACATACCCTTTTCGGACAAAGAGGTAGAACGGTTCACGATTCCGTGGTCGAAGACGCCACCATCAGGTGGCGGCCAGGATCACCGCCTCGCCGGTGTAGTAGTAACGCCGGTCGTCGCCGTCGGGGTCGACCGGGTTACGGAGCCGCTCGACCGCGACGAACCCGTCCTCGGCCGTCACCGCACCGGGCGCCCAGCCGGTGCCGTCCGAGCCGACGTTGAGCACGAAGCGCGACAACTGCCTACCGGTCACCGGGTCCACAGTCACCAACTCGCTCGCCTCGGTCAGCAGGTGCACCCGGCCCGGCTGCGCGGCCAACACCCGGGCCACCCCCAGGCCCGCGGACCGCCACAGCTCGCTGCCCGTACGCGCCGATCGACCCACCACCACCCCGTCGAGTACGGCGACCGACTGCTCACCGACCAGCACCGCACCGGCCGGGTCCAGCGCGGGGGCGGCGACCGGCTGGCCGGCGTCCACCAGCCAACCCCGACCACCCTCGTCACCCGGCCCGGCGGTCCGCAGCCCCAGACAGTCCGACCAGCCGGTACGGCAACCGAGCGGCGTCACCACCAACGCGTCCGGGCCGTTCGGCGGTCGCCAACGCTCCCGTACCGCGCCCGTCGCCGCGTCCCGGAACTCGACAGTCGCCGCCCCGGCGCAGGTGTCCAGACCGATCAGCTGCCCGGCGGCGGTGGTGCCGACGTCGCTGCGGCAACTGCCGGGCAGCTCGACCCGCCACAGCTCCCGACCGCCGCTCAGCTCGACCCCGCGCGCCTGGGCGTCCCCGGTCACCACCAGCACGGTCCGCCCGTCGGGGAGGTCGGTGAGCTGGAGCCCTGGCGCATCCCAGACGGTCGCCGCCCCGGTACGCCGCACCAGCGCCGCGCTCTCGGCGGGCTCCGGGCCGTCGGCTCGCCAGAGCACCCCGCCGGTGCGGGCGTCGAGTGCGACGAGTTGCCCGTCGGACCAGCGGCTGACCACCGTGCTGCCGCTGGCCACCACCCCGCTCAGCTCTGCCGGCCACCGCCGGTACGACCAGTAGGGGCTGGTCCGGTATCGCCCGTCGACCGGTCGGTCGGCGTAGACCTGGCGGTGTGCGGCGTACACCCGCAGCCTCCCGTCGACGATCAACGGGGCGACCGGCAACCGACCGATCACTCCGGCAGCCGGTCGGGCCGGGGCCGGGTAGTCGCCCCGCGCCACGGTGCTCACCTCTGCCGGCGCGAGGACCCGGTGGACGATGACCGCGACCGCCGCCGTCGCGAGCAGCGCCGCGACCGCGATCACGAGCCGTCGCCGGCCTCTCGGGAACCTCATGCCGCACCTCCGCCCGGCACCCTACCCAGCGGAGGCGGCCGGACCCCGGTCAGGTCGTGGCGGGGCTGCTGGTTGGCGTTCAGGCGGCTTCGACAGTGCCGGTGGCACCGGCCGCGACGGCCAGATCGGCGAGATCACGCCAGAGTGCCGCCTCCACCGCCCGGGCGGCCAGGCCGCCGAGCAGTAGCGCCACCACCCGACCGTACGGAGCGGTCGGCACCGCCTCCTGGGTGACGGTGATCGCTGTGCAGCCCCGGCTGCGGCGACGGACCGGCCGCAGGCCCCAGGTGATGCGATAGTCGGCGCCGGCACCGGAGGAGCAGAGCACCAGTCGTTGCGGCGCGAGTGCCTCCACCACCAGGAACTCCTCGGTGAGCGTGCCGCCGCCCGGCTGGACGCGCTCCTCACGCCAGGAGGTGCCCGGACCGAACGGGCCGGGGGTGAGCACCTCGATCGGGCCGGCGGCGGTCAGCCGCGCGGCGCGGCCGGGCAGGTCGGTCAGCAGACGCCAGACGTCGACAGTGTCGGCCTCGATGATCCCGGTAATCGCCACCGTCGACATGCCACCCTCCCGTGTCCCCGACGGTACGCGGAGTGAGGGCCGGACGGGGCCCCCGGGACGGAATTTCCACCTCCCGGGGGCGATGCTGTCCGATTGGGCGGTCGCTTCGGCACCGGTCGTCGTCGACCGGTGCCGAAGCGCCGGTCAGCGCTCGAAGCGACCGGCCCGAATCGCGCCGATGAACGCTGTCCACCCCGGCGGGCTGACCGCGAGTGTGGGGCCGGCCTGATCCTTGGAGTCGCGGACCCCGACCAGACCATGGACATCGACCAGGTTGTCCGCCACTTCCACGCAGAGCCCCTGGTCGTTTGAGCGGCTACTGGTACGCCAGACCGCGCCCGCAAGATCGTGCATTGTCGTTACCTCCGTGTGCGTCGGGATGCCCACCGCTGGCGGCCGGGTGGAGCCCGGCTTGGATTGCGCGGTGTGGCAACGGAATCCGGACGATCAACGGGTCAACAAGGGCCGGTGATCGCACAGCCGGTGCGATCACGGGTCCCGTGCACGAGACGGATGGCGGGTGCCCGCTCAGCGGGCCGGACGAACCGTGCCGGATACCTCACCGAGGGCGATGGTGGTGCCGTCCGGGCCGGGGGCGGTGGCCGTGATGGTCACCGTGTCACCGTCGTCGAGGAAGGTGCGGCTCTCGCCGCCCACAGTGACCGGCTCGGCCCCACCCCAGGTCAGTTCCAGGAAGGACCCGACCTGTCCCCGCTCGGGCCCGGAGACGGTGCCGGAGGCGTACAGGTCACCGGTGCGCAGCGAAGCCCCGTTGACGGTGAGGTGCGCCAACTGCTGTGCGGGGGTCCAGTACATGGTGGCGAGCGGTGGCTCGCTGACCCGCTCGCCGTTCCACTCGACAGCCAGTCGGAGGTCCAGGCCCAGGTGCGGCACGTCCCGCAGGTAGTCGACGACCGGCGGGTCCTGGTCGGGAGCGGGCACGAAGGCGTCGCCGAGCGCGTCCAACGGCGTCACCCAGGCCGAGACCGAGGTGGCGAACGACTTGCCGAGGAACGGGCCGAGGGGTTGGTACTCCCAGGCCTGGATGTCCCGGGCGGACCAGTCGTTGACCAGCACCACCCCGAAGACGTGCTCGGCGAAGTCGTCCACGGAAACCCGATCGCCCAACGCGCTGGGTACGCCCACCACGAAGCCAACCTCGGCCTCGATGTCGAGGCGTACCGACGGGCCGGTGACCGGGCCGTCGGCGGAGGCCCGCTGCCCGGTCGGCCGGGTCACCGGCGTGCCGGAGACGACAACGGTGCCGGCCCGACCGTGGTAGCCGATCGGCAGGTGCTTCCAGTTCGGCAGCAGCGGCGGCTGGCCGGGGCGGAAGATCTGCCCGACGTTCGCGGCGTGGTGCTCGGAGGAGTAGAAATCGACGTAGTCGGCCACCTCGATGGGGAGCAGCAGCTCCACGTCGTCGAGGGGCACCAGCAGCGGCTCCACGGCGGCCCGGTGCGCCGGGTCGGTCAGCAGCTCGGTGATCCGCTGGCGTACCGCCGTCCACTGCGGACGTCCGAGCGCCATGAAGTCGTTGAGCACGGGCCGGCACAGCGCGCCGGCGGCCAGCACCAGCTCGGCGGCCTCCGCAGCGGCGAGGTCGAGGACCCAGGACCCGATCCGTACGCCGATCCGCGCCGGACCGCCGTTCTGTCGGAACACCCCGTACGGCAGGTTCGTCACCCCGTACGGCGAACCGTCGGCGCCGGTCACCCAGGTCATGCGTCGTAGCCCCCGTTCACCAGCCCCAGCCGGATCAGATCGGTCAGTGGTTCCAGGATGCTGCACGAGCCGAAGCCCACCCACAGCGGGCGGGGCGCGTCCAGCCGTGCCGTCGCGCGCTCCACCAGGGGCCGCGGGTCGACAACGGTCAACAGCTCGGCGACCGAGCGCACCCCGTCACCGTCGGCGGCGGCCAGTGTCGCGGCCAGCACGTTGGCGTAGCCGTGGTGGGTGAACCCGGTCTCCGGGTCCAGGTGCCGGATCGCCTGGTGCAGGCCGGCGGTGAGCTTGAACGGCAGGTCCCGGTCCCGGCAGGCGCAGATCACCGTGGCCAGCTCGGTCGGCGTCGGGAAGAGTTCGGCGGCCAGGCCACCGGTGCGGAACTTGGCCGCGACGGGCACCCCGTCGGCCCGCGCGGCGACGAGCGCGTCCAGCGCACCCATCAGACCGAAGGTCAGCGGCAGTTCGGCGTAGATGGCTTCCACACCGGCCAGCTCGCCGGTCAGCCGCAGCAGCTCGGCGATGCCGGGCAGGGGGTCCTCGCCGCGCTTGGCGACCGCCACCTCGACCTGACGCGCGGTGACGCCGTCCGGGGCGAGGAACGACAGCGCGAACGGCAGGTTCCCGATCCCGGTGTCACCGATGACGCCGACCACCAGGCCCTCGCCCGGGTCGACGAGCCCGCTCAGCTCGCCGGCCGCCACCGTCGAGGCGGGGACCAGCAGCGGTCCGACCAGGTCGGCGTACCAGGCGGCGCGGTGCTGGCGGTGGGCGGCCAGGGCGTCGGGCAGCGTGGCGCTGCCCGGAGGGAAGACGGCGGCGTCGTCCACCAGGCCGGTCAGGAGTGCGGGCACCTGCGTTGACACGGAACAAGAATGTACGGGACGCTACGAGGAACGGACAACAGCGTCCGATTATCGGACGCCTTCGGCCGGTGGACGGAACCCCTCGGGAGGCGAGATGCCGTATTACCGCAGCGTCGGCGAGGTGCCGCGCAAGCGCCACACCCAGTTCCGGCAGCCCGACGGCAGCCTCTACGCCGAGGAGCTGATGGGCCAGGAGGGCTTCTCCTCCGACTCGTCGCTGCTCTACCACCGGCACGCGCCCACCGCGATCCTGGCCGCCGACGAGTTCACCCCGCCCACGTTCACCCGGGCACCGAACCTGCCGCTCAAACCCCGCCACCTGCGCACCCACAAACTGGACACCGGCGGCTCCGACCCCATCCTCGGCCGGCAGTACCTGCTCGCCAACGACGACGTCCGGATCGGGTACGTCCTCGCCGACCGGCCCTCACCGCTGTTCCGCGACGCCACCGGCGACCACTGCCTCTACGTCGAGGCCGGCACGCTGCGGGTCGAGTCCCCGTTCGGGGTGCTGGACGCGGTCGCCGGCGACTACGTCGTCATCCCCACCTCGACCATCCACCGGCTGGTGCCCACCGGCGACCAGCCCGTCCGGCTGCTCGCCGTCGAGGCGTCCGGGCACATCGGCCCGCCCAAGCGCTACCTCTCCGTACGCGGCCAGTTCCTGGAGCACTCGCCGTACTGCGAGCGGGACGTCCGGGGCCCCGACGCCCCGCTGCTCGTCGACGGCGAAGAGGTCGAGGTGCTCGTCCGGCACCGGCGCGGTTGGACCCGCTACGTCTACGCCAACCACCCGTTCGACGTGGTCGGCTGGGACGGGCACCTCTACCCGTGGGCGTTCTCCATCCACGACTTCGAGCCGATCACCGGCCGCATCCACCAGCCCCCACCGGTGCACCAGACCTTCCAGGGGCCCAACTTCGTCATCTGCTCGTTCGTGCCCCGCAAGGTCGACTACCACCCACAGTCGATCCCGGTGCCGTACAACCACCACAACGTCGACTCCGACGAGATGCTCTTCTACACCGGGGGCAACTACGAGGCACGGCGCGGCTCCGGCATCGAGCAGGGCTCGATCTCGCTGCACCCGTCCGGTTTCACCCACGGCCCCCAGCCGGGTGCCGCCGAGCGTTCCATCGGCGCGGACTACTTCGACGAGTTGGCCGTCATGGTCGACACCTTCCGCCCGCTGGATCTCTGCGACGCCGCCAGCGCCTGTGAGGACGAGGGGTACGCCTGGACGTGGGCGCGTCGCGCCTAGCGGACGGCGGTTCGGGTGAAGACGGCGAACTCGGCAACCGCGGTGACGGCGATGGCCAGCACCAGGGGCCACGGTGAGCCGACCATGGCGTACACCAGCAGCAGCAGCGGCGCGGCGGCCACGGCGTAGATCGCCAGGGCCATCGTGCGGTCCGCGCGCAGCAGAGCGGGCAGGACGCTCCGGGTCAGCCCCGGCAGCCGGGCACCGAGCTGCCAGACGACGATGCCCCCGGTGAGCGCGGCGAGCACCGCCAGGATGCGGGAGAACCCGTCGCCCGCCGACGCCGCGAACGCGACGAGCACCGCCGCGACCAGCGACCAGCCCGCGCCGTAGAGCACCAGGCGGTGCAGCCCGTACGCGAGGGTCCGTGGCGAGTCGATCCGGCTCGGGCTGACCGTCACCGCCTCGGCGATGTGCGCCAACGCCTCCGACCAGCGGCGCTGCTCCAGCCGCATGACCCCCACGTCGTGGCCGGCCTCGGCGATCCGCGGGTCGAGCCGCAGCGCCTCCCGGTAGGCCCGCTCCGCCAGGTCGAACAGGTTCAACCGGGCGGCGACCAGGCTGAGCACCAGGTGCGCCTGCGGCTCCTGCGGGGCCAGCTCGACACCACGCCAGGCCGCGTTCAGCGCCGGCTGACCGTTGCGGGCGCCGGCCAGGATCGCCGCCGCGCTCCGCTGGGCGTACGCGTCGGTCGGGCCGAGGGCGAGGATCCGGTCGGCGGTGGCCGCCGCCTCCGCGTAGCGCTCCAGATCGGCCAGCGCCATCCCCCTGGCGACCAGTGGTGGCACCGCCTCCGCCGCGACGGCCACTGCCGTGTCGGCGGCGGTGAGCGCCTCGGCCGGGCGGTCGGCGGCCAGGTGCACCCGGGCCAGCATGGTGAGCGCGTCCACGTCATCCGGCTGGAGGGCCAACCCGTAGGCCAACTCCCCCGCCGCCTCGTCGTAGCGGCCCAGCTCGGCGAGGAGTTGGGCCCGCTGGACGTAGCCGTCGGCGGCGGACTGGTCGGGGGCGGGGTCGCTGGACATCGCGGCGAGCCTAGGCGGCCGGAGCGTCGTACACCAGGGCCACCGCGATCCCGGCCAGCCCTTCCTCACGACCGGCGAAGCCGAGCCCGTCGGTGGTCGCCGCCGAGACGGTGACCGGGGCGCCGACCGCGGCGGAGAGGACCTCCTGCGCCTCCGCGCGGCGCCGGCCGATCTTGGGACGGTTGCCGATGACCTGCACCGACACGTTGCCGATCTCCAGGCCGACGGCCCGCACCCGGCGGGCCGTCTCGGTCAGCAGCGCCACCCCGGACGCGCCGGCCCACTCCGGCTGGTCAACCCCGAAGGCGGAACCGAGATCACCGAGACCGGCGGCGGAGAGCAGCGCGTTGCAGGCGGCGTGCGCGACCACGTCGGCGTCCGAGTGCCCGGCGAGGCCGTCCTGGTCGGGCCAGAGCAGCCCGGCCACCCAGCACGGCCGGCCCGGCTCGAACGCGTGCACGTCGGTCCCGATGGCCACCCGAGGAACGATCATGATCAGAGGGTACGCGTCAACCGGTCGTGGCAAGCAGATGCTCCGCCAGGGCCAGGTCGAACGGTCGGGTGATTTTCACTGCGTACTCCGAGCCGGGCACGCAGCTCACCTCGACACCCTGCTTCTCGACCAGCCCGGCGTCGTCGGTGAGGGAGTCACCGGCAGCGGCGTGCGCGGCGCTGAGCACGGCCCGGCGGAAACCCTGCGGGGTCTGCACCGCCCGCAGGGCGGACCTGTCGACGGTGCCGAGCACCACCTCGCCGGCGCCGACCTCCTTGATGGTGTCGACGACCGGCAGGACCGGGATCACCGCGTCACGCCCGCTCCGGACCGCCGCCGCGACGGATTCGACAAGCTCGGGCGGGGTGAGCGCCCTGGCGGCATCGTGCACCAGGACGATCGTCGGGCCGGCCGGCACGGCGGCCAGCGCGGCGGCGACCGACGCCTGCCGTTCCGCCCCTCCGGGCACCACGATCACCGGCGCGACCGGGGCCAACAGCTCGCGGACGGCCTGCACCTCGGCGGTCGGCGCGGCCACCACGATGGTGTGCACGGAGGGCGCGGCAGCCAGTCGACGTACGGCGTGCACCAACAGCGGCTCACCGGCGAGCAGGCGCAGCGCCTTGGGTCGGCCGGGGCCGAGCCGTACGCCGGCACCCGCCGCGGGCACGAGGACCGCGACGTCACCGCGCGGATTGAGCTGCGCGGTCACGTCGCGGTCCTCGGTGGTTTCTTCACTACGAAGTGGGTACGACGATGCTGTGCGGACTAGGCCTCGGTGAGGACCTTGTCGAGCAGCGTCTCCGCCTCATCCTTGGTGCTCTTCTCAGCCAGCGCGACCTCGCCGACGAGAATGTCGCGGGCCTTGGCGAGCATCCGCTTCTCGCCCGCAGAGAGGCCCCGCTCCCGCTCCCGGCGCCACAGGTCACGCACGACCTCGGCGACCTTCAGCGGGTTGCCGGAAGCCAGCTTTTCCAGATTGGCCTTGTAACGCCGCGACCAGTTGGTCGGCTCCTCGGTGTGCGGAGCCCGCAGAACGTCGAAGACCTTCCCGAGGCCCTCTTCGCCGACCACCTCACGGACGCCCACGATCTCGGCGTTCTCGGCCGGCACCCGGACCGTCAGGTCACCCTGCGCGACCCTCAGGACGAGGTATTGCTTAGGCTCGCCCTTGATGACCCGAGTCTCGATTGCCTCGATGAGTGCGGCCCCGTGGTGGGGGTAAACAACGGTCTCGCCGACACTGAAAACCATAGGTTCGAAACCCCTTTCGCTGTGTCTAGGGTAACACGCTCAGGCACCGATGTCTCACCGATGTCCTGACCGTTGGCGCAGCTCAGGGGCCCTGTGAGAGGTCTTGCTTCAGCTTGACAGGCGGTCAAACCGATGGTTCGAACACGCTCCGTAACGCGCAAATGACTGCCCGGTACGGGTGAACAGAACGTCGAGATCAAGGGCTATGCGCTCCTCCCATGGTAGCCCGGCCAGCCGGACCGCGCCCAGATGTAGCGGGAGGAGCCCCCGGTGCGCGACCCTGGAGACCGAGCCGCACTCAGCTCTCGAGACGCTTCCAGGAGGTCCGATGGGCAAGCCGGACGCAGAAGGTAACGGGCCAGCCGACGGCCTGCCCGGCCTGCCTCCCGAATGGGGCCGGGTGGTGGTCCCGGACGACGCCTCCGCGCTGGCCGCCGAGGCGGCCCAGGTCCGCCGTGAGCTCCGTCGGGCCAGCGGCCTCCCCGGCGGTCACCGGGCTCTGGGGCTGCCGCTGCTGGTCCTGCTGGTGGCGGTCGTCACCACGCTGGCCGGCCTGCTGGTGGTCACCTGGCCCCGGGCCAACCGCGGCACCGAGCGCCCGAGCCCGACCCCCTACTCACCACCGGCCAGCCTGACCGGGCAGGCGCTGCCCGCACTGGACCTGGTCGACGCCCAGGACGCACCAGTGCCACTGCGCGGCCTGCTACCCGCCATGATCATCCTGTTGGACGGCTGCCCCTGCCCGGACCGGGTCAGCGAGGCCCTGGCAGCAGCACCCGCCGACGTCTCCGTGGTCACCGTCACCGCAGGGCGCAGCGCCCCGGCCGGGCCGACCACCCAGCGGCAGGCGCACGTCCTGGCCGACCCGGCCGGCGGGCTGCGCTCGTTCCTGGGTCAACCGGCCCGGCCCGGCACCGCCACCGCCCTGCTTGTCAACAGGGCCGGCACAGTGACCCGGGTCCTGCCCGACCTGGGCACCGTCGAGTCCTACCGGAGCGACCTGAGCGCCCTCACCGCCTGAGCGCCGGATCTAGCGGGGCAGCGCGACGAGCCGCACCTCGATGTCTATGGGCCGGTCGACGGCCGACAGCGACACCAGGAACGACCCGTTTTCGGACAGCACCTCGGCAGTGGCGATCGTGCCGTCGCAGTCGATGCGCGACTCGCCGGCGATCCTGGCCCCGGCGCTCGTCACGACCATCGTGCCGAGCCGGGTGCACCGGTACTGGAGCAGGTAGCGGTCGGCGCCGTTGCCGGCCTGCCGGGTCACTTCCTGACCAGGAGCCAGCTCCCGCTCCTCCCGCCAGATCGTCTCGTGGAACTGTGGCAGTTCACCAGCAGGGGAGAGCACTGCGGGGCCGCCCTCGGTCTCGGTGGGCGAGCCCGTTGCCGGGTCGAGCACCGCCCACGCGCCGTTCCGCCCCCGGGTAATCTCGCCGCTGTCCGGGTCCAGCCGCACCGTCACCCGCTCGTCGGGCTCCGCCCCCGCCATGGCCCGCTCCAACGGGGTGCTGACGCTCTGCTCGGCCCTCGGCGCCGCCGAGGGAGTGGCAGCCGCCCCGGCCGTCGACGACGGTTCGGCAGCGTGCCACCACCAGCCACCGACGACCAGGACGGCCGCCGCGGCGCCGAACAGCACCACCGAACGCAGCCGATCGCCCAAGGTCGCATCCACGGCACGAGCGTACCGGTCGGAGGTTCAGTCCTGTCGATCGAGAAGGGCGGCGTACAGGGTGAGGCCGGGGCCGAAGGCCAGCATGACGATGCGCCGGGCCGCCGGTGTCGCCCGGCCCAACCGGTCCAGGATCAGCAGCACCGTCGGCGACGAGCAGTTGCCGTGCTCGTCGAGCGTCGCCCGGGACGCCGCCAGCCCCAGCGGGGGCAGCGCCAGCTCCCGCTCGACCACGTTGAGGATCCGCGGCCCGCCCGGGTGCACCGCCCAACCGTCCACCTCGGAGCTGGTGACGCCGTGCCGGGCCAACAGCTCGTCGACGAGCCCACGGACGTGCCTGGACAGCACCTGCGGCACCTTCGGCGACAGCCCCATCCGGAACCCCGCGTCGGTGACGTCCCAGGTCATGTGATCGGCGGTCGAGGTGTCGGTGACGGCGGTGACCTCGCGCACCGCGTACCCCGGGCCGCCCGGCACGACCACGGCGGCGACCGCGGCGTCCGAGAAGAGCGCGTGGGAGACGATCTGCTGGGTGTCCACCCGGGCGCTGGACGGCTGGATGTGCAGGCTGGTCAGCTCCGCGCAGAGCAGCAGCGCCGGACGCCCCCGGGCGGTGACGAAGTCACTCGCCGCGCCGAGACCCGGCAGTGCCGCGTAACAACCCATGTGGCCGATGACCATCCGCTGGGTGTCCGCGGCCATGCCCAGGTCCCGGGCGAGCAGGATGTCCAGCCCCGGAGTGGCGTACCCGGTGCAGGAGCAGACGATGAACAGCCCGATGTCGCCGGCGCTCAACCCGGCGGCTGTCAACGCGCGGCCCACCGCCTCCTTGCCCAACGGCAGCGCCTCCACCTGGTAGCGGCGCATCCGGCGCTCGGTCGGCCAGTCCGAAACGTCCTCCAGCAGCGGGTTCACCGCAGCCTGCCGCCGGGTCACCCCGGAGTTGGCGAAAATTCGCTGCGCCAACGACCGGGTGGTGCCGGAGAAGTGCCGGGAGAAGAAGCCCTCCCACAACTCGTCCTGCGAAGCGGACGGCGGCTGCGCTGTCCCGAGCCCCGCGATCACTGGTACGGACACGATCCCCACCTCTCGTCAGATGCTGTCCTCCCCCTGGCCGTCCCACCAGCCACCCCGGCTGGTCGTTCTCCCGTACGAGCCCGGTGGCGCGGGCTCACCAACGTGGTGCCGATCCGTCACGATCCGGGTCGCCACCCAGTGCGGCGATGCCGAGCCAGTCGGCGCAGACATCCGACGTGGCCGGGTGCAGTGACCCGCAGCGGGCATCGCGGTAGAGCCGCTCCAGCGGATGACCACGGCGGGTCGCCGAGGTGCCCGCCGCCTCCAACACCGACGCCGCCACCTCGGCGGCTGTGGTGCCGGCCAGCAGCTTCGCCCGCCACACCCACCGGTTGGTCTCCTCGTCACCGGGCGCCTCGTCCACCCGGCGGGCCGCCTCCGCCACCACCAGCTGCGCGGCGGCCGTCGCCGCGTCCGCCCGACCCAGCCGGGCCCGCACCGCCGGCAGACCGGCCAGATTGCGGGCGTTGAGGTGCTCGGCCGCCGCGTCGATCGCCGCGCGGGCCACCCCCACGTAGACCGCCGCGTAGCTGGCCACCAGCCAGTGCGGCATCAGTTGGGCGACCACCAGCGCCAGCCCTTCCACCCCACCGAGCAGCCGGTCGGCGGGCACGCTGACGTCCAGGTGCAGGTCGTGGGAGGAGGTGGCGCGCATGCCGAGCGAATCCCAGGTCGGCTCCACTGTCAGCCCGTCACCGGCCGGCACCAGGAACTGGGACACCACCGACTGGTCGGCAGAGCTGCGTGCCGCCACCAGGTAGCCGTCCGCGTGCCCGGCACCGGAGCAGAAGGTCTTGCTGCCCTTGAGCTGCCAGCCCCCGTCGACCGGCGTGTACGAGGTGCTCAGCTGGGACAACCGCGCGCCCGCGCCCCGCTCGCTCATCGCGACCGCGTACCAGGAGCCCTGCGCCGCCGCGCTGAGCAGCCGGTCGCGGGCGGCCAGCGCCTCGTCCGGTACGCCCAGCGCCTCGGCCAACTCCTCGGTGACCGCACCGAGCGCACCGGTCACCGAGGCGTGCATGTTGAACACCAGGGCTGTCGCACCGTTGCCTCGGGCAAGCTCAGTGGCCACCGCGGCGTACTCGGCGAAGGTGGCGCCCAGCCCGCCGAGCGCCCGGGGCACCATCAGCCCGAACAGGCCGGCCTCGCGCAGGTCGGCGAAGTCGTCCACAGGGAAGGAACCGTCCCGGTCGTGCTCGGCCGCGCGCGCGGCGAACCGTGGTGCCAACCGGCGAGCTGCCTCAAGCGCGTGCACCGTCATCTCGTCCCCTCCTTGGCGTTCCATACCCCCGCCACGGCCTGACTATCCTTTGCGGACCCCCCGGCCCTGGTAGAGCACGGCGGTGGAGCGGGTCGGCACGATGCGCGGCGCCCGACCGGCGGGCACCGCACCAGGCGTTCCGGTCGCGCGGGCGCGGCGCAACAGCCAGGCGAGCACCCCGCCGACCTGCGGCCGGATGCCGCGCAACCGCAGGTCGACACCGTGCCGGGCGCACTCGGCGACCAGCGCCCGGGCGTCCACGAACAACCGAGGATCGTGAATGCCACGCGGCACCGTCGGCAGCCGTTCGGCGATCCGGACCGCGACGAGCCGGGCCAGCGCCGTGTCGTTCAGGGTGTCCAGCACCAGCACGCCACCCGGGCGCAACAGCCGGCACGCCTCGGCCACCGCCCGTGGCCAATCCGGCACGTGCTCCAGCAACTCGCCGGCGGAGACCACGTCGGCACAGCCGTCGGGCAGCGGAACGGCGGTGGCGTCACCCTGGATCACGCTGACCCCGTGCTCGGCCGCCTGGACGAGTGCCGAGCGGGTCAGATCCACCCCGACGTGGCGGTAGCCCCTGCCGGCCAGGTGCGGCGCGAGCAGGCCGGCACCGCAACCCAGATCGACGAGCACCGCGCCCGCACGGGTGGCCGGCGGCACCAGCGCCGCACGCGCCTCCGCCAACCAGTGCAGCATCGCGAACGCGCCGTCGGGCCGCCACCACTCACCGGCCAGATCGTCGTACTGACGCGGATCGTTTCGCGGCAGCACCCTCGGCCCGGTGGACGCCCCGGCCGCAGCCACGTCTCGCATGGAACCGAGCGTGGCACGACTGCTCGGTAACGACCAGACTTCCCTTATGTCGTCGAGGGTGTTAGGGCTGGTCAGAGCGAGCCATCCGGAACCGGCCGCGGCGGTGACCACGGTGGCCGGTCTGCTGGCGTGGGGAGTGGGCCACCGGCCGGCCGGAATCGTCTCGGTGGTGCTCGCCGTGCTGGCGAGCCAGCTCGCTGTCGGCTGGACCAACGACGCGCTGGACGCCGAGCGGGACGCCACTGTGGGGCGTACCGACAAGCCGGTCGCCAGTGGCGCGGTCGGTCGGCGCGTCACGGCCTGGGCCGCCGTGGTGGCCGCAGTGGCCTGCCCTCTGCTGGCGCTGACCACGAACCCGGCGGCGGCGTTCTGGCTGACCCTCGCCCTGGTCTCCGCCCTGCTCTACGACTGGCCGCTCAAGGCCACCGCGTTCTCGGTGCTGCCCTACGCCGTGTCGTTCGGCGCGCTGCCCGCCTTCGTGGTGCTGGCACTGCCCGGTCAGCCGGCCCCGCCCGTCTGGCTGGTGGCGGCGGCGGCCTGTCTGGGCGCCGGCGCGCACTTCGCCAACGTGCTGCCCGACCTGGCCGACGACGCCCGCACCGGCGTGCGCGGCCTGCCCCACCGGTTGGGCGCCGCCGGCAGCCGGGTGGCCGCGGCGGGTCTCCTGCTCGCGGCGACCGCGGCCCTGGTCCTCGGACCACCAGGGCCGCCGTCGGCGATCGGCTGGGCGGCGGTCGGCACGGCCGCCGTGGTGCCGCCACTGAGCTGGTACGCCGGACGCTCGGCGAGCCGGGCCGGTCAGCGGCCGGTGGCGGCCTTCCGGGCGGTCATGCTGGTGGCCCTCATCGACGTGGTTCTGCTGGTGGCGAGCGGTCGGGTGGTCTGAACGCCACCCGGCCAGGTGGCATTGCCGGGTCCGCGTGCGGGCCTCGATCAGCCCCAACTACCCTGGAGCGCGGTCTGCGCGGGTATGGCCACCGTGCCCGGCGTACGGCCCGGGTGGGGATTGTGACGAGGAGGACCGACGTGACGCGCTCGATCAGGGGATCCCGGCGGGCGGCCCTGTTGCTGTCCGGGATTGCGGCGGCCAGCCTGCTGGCTTCGGGATGCGGCGCCGGTCAGATCGCCGAGACCGCGTTGAAGGAGCCGTCGGTCCAGGGCGTCAACCTCACGACCGACAACGGTTCCTTCTCGGTGCGGGGCCTGCTGGTGGACTACCCGGGCACCGAGGGTTACCGGGCCGGGCAGGACGCCGGCCTCGGCGCAGTGATCTACAACGACTCCAAGGAGACGGTGACGGTCACCGTCACCACCGAGAGCGCCCGCGAGGTGGTGATCAGCGGCGGCTCGGCGAGCCCGTCGCCATCCGCCTCGGAATCCGCCTCGGAGAGCCCGTCGCCGTCCGGTTCGGCCAGCCCGTCGAACTCCACCTCGGGTTCGCCGAGCCCGTCGGCGACGCCGTCCGCCCCGGAGTCGGCGCGGGCGTCCGGTTCGGCCAGTCCGGCCGCTCCGGGCCAGCCGGCCCGGATCGAGCTGGCGCCGTTGAGCTACATCCAGTTCAACTCCGAGGCCACCTCGCAGCTCCGGCTGATCGGCCTGACCGAGGCGCTGCGCTCCGGTCAGAACGTCGTGGTGACCTTCGACTTCGGCAACGGCAACACGGTCACCGGCCAGGCGCCGGTCGCGGTGCCGCTCACCCCGGCGGCCCCTCCGTCGCCGATCATCGAGCGCGAGGGCGGCTACGAGGGCGACGAGGGCGGCACGACCCACGAGTGACCCGTAGCGCACATCGACGAACGCCCCGGCGTGGTGACCACCACGCCGGGGTGTTTTCGTCGTACGCGGGGGCTAGCGTCCTGATGTGACCACGTCCCGATCGACCCCTCCGCGTGGCGGCACGGCCGGTGCCGCCCGTGCTCGGTCCGCCGCCCGCGAGCCGCGTCCGGCCTACCAGTGCGACGCCTGCGGGCACCAGCCGCCCAAGTGGGTGGGGCGCTGCCCGGAGTGCGGCGAGTGGGGGGCGGTGGTCGAGAGCACGGTGACCGGCCCGACCGTCTCCGGTCGGGTGGTCAGCTCCCGGATGCCGGCCGAGCCGGCCCGGCCGATCGCCACCATCAGCGCCGCTCCGGCCCGCGCCCGTCCCACCGGGGTCAGCGAGCTGGACCGGGTGCTCGGCGGCGGCCTGGTCCCCGGTGCCGTGGTGTTGCTCGCCGGCGAGCCCGGCGTGGGCAAGTCGACCCTCCTGCTCGATGTGGCACAGCAGTGGGCGGTCAATGCCGGCAGCCCTTCGCTGGTGGTCAGCGGCGAAGAGTCGGTGAGTCAGGTGCGGCTGCGCGCCGAGCGGATGGGCACCCTGCACGAGCAGCTCTACCTCGCCGCGGAGAGCGACCTGGCCTCGGTGCTCGGGCACCTCGACGCGGTCAAGCCGGGCCTGTTGGTGCTCGACTCGGTGCAGACCATCTCGACGACCGGCACCGAAGGGGTGCCCGGTGGGGTGACCCAGGTCCGCGCGGTCACCGCGGCGCTGGTGTCGGTCGCCAAGGAGCGGGGCATCGCCACCGTGCTGGTCGGGCACGTCACCAAGGACGGCCAGGTGGCCGGGCCTCGGGTGCTTGAGCACCTGGTCGATGTGGTGCTGCACTTCGAGGGCGACAAGCACTCGTCGCTGCGCCTGGTGCGCGGCGTGAAGAACAGGTTCGGCGCGGCCGACGAGGTCGGCTGCTTCGAGATGCACGAGGGCGGCATCAGCAGCCTGGCCGACCCGTCCGGGCTGTTCCTGACCCGCTACGCGGAGCCGGTCCCGGGCACCTGCGTCACGGTGGCAATGGAAGGCCGGCGGGCCCTGGTCACCGAGGTGCAGGCGCTGATCGGCGCGACGGTGGCGGGCTCTCCCCGACGCACCGTCTCCGGCCTCGACTCGGCGCGACTGGCGATGGTGCTCGCGGTGCTGCAACGGCGCACCGAGCGGCTGACCCTGCACGACCGGGAGGTTTTCGCCGCCACCGTGGGCGGGATCCGGGTGGTGGAGCCGGCCGCCGACCTGGCAGTGGCCCTGGCGGTCGCCTCCGGCGGGCTCAACCTGGCGATCGCGCCGCACCTGGTGGCGATCGGTGAGGTGGGGCTGACGGGCGAGGTGCGGCGGGTCGGGGCGGTGCCGCGCCGACTGGCCGAGGCGGCCCGGCTGGGGTTCAAGGTGGCCCTGGTGCCGCCCGGCTGCGGCCCGGCCAGCACCGGCGCCGGGCCCGAGCAGATGCGGGTGACCGAGGTCACCGACGTCCGTTCGGCGCTGCACCATGCGGCCCGTGCGTCCGCCGAGTGACCCACCGTGCCGACGAGGGCGGCGAAACCGGACAGCGGGTCGTAAGCGGGAAACGCCGGAGAGGGCGGCATCGTGACACATCACAGTAACCACGACAGCACCCACCGCACGGCAGTCCGTAGACTGTGCCCGTGCCGATCGACCGCGATACCACCAAGCCAGCCGGCGCGCCGCCCCAGGCCCGCACCGGCGCCGTGGGCTCGCCCGCCCGCCCGATCAGCGTGAGCGTGACTGCGGGGGCCGCCGGGAGCGCCGGAGATCCGCTGCGGGCCAACCTCGCCCTGATGGCCCCGGGCACCGCCCTGCGCGACGGTCTGGAGCGCATTCTGCGGGGTCGCACGGGTGCGCTCATCGTGCTCGGCTACGACAAGGTGGTCGAGGGCCTGTGCACCGGCGGCTTCCCGCTGGACGTGGAGTTCTCCGCGACCCGGGTGCGCGAGCTGTGCAAGATGGACGGCGCCGTTGTGCTCTCCAGCGACGGCACCAGGATCGTCCGGGCCGCCGTGCACCTGATGCCTGACCCGTCCATCCCGACCGAAGAGTCCGGCACCCGGCACCGCACCGCCGAGCGGGTGGCCCGCCAGACCGGCTATCCGGTCATCTCGGTCAGCCAGTCCATGCGGATCATCAGCCTCTACGTCAACGGCCAACGACACGTGCTCGACGACTCGGCGGCCATCCTCTCCCGCGCCAACCAGGCGCTCGCCACCCTGGAGCGCTACAAGCTCCGGCTGGATGAGGTCTCCGGCACGCTCTCCGCCCTGGAGATCGAGGATCTGGTCACCGTGCGCGACGCGGTGGCAGTGGTGCAGCGACTGGAGATGGTCCGCCGGATCGCCGACGAGATCGCGGGCTACGTGGTGGAGCTGGGCACCGACGGCCGCCTGCTCGCCCTGCAACTCGACGAGCTGATGGCCGGCGTGGACGCCGACCGGACCTTGGTCATCCGGGACTACCTCCCGGTCGGCCGCAAGTCCCGCACCCTGGACGAGGCTCTTGTCGAGCTGGACCTGCTCGGTGCCACCGAGCTGATCGACCTGGTGTCGGTCGCCAAGGCGATCGGCTACCCGGCGGCGTCCGACGCGCTCGACGCCGCGGTCAGTCCGCGCGGCTTCCGACTGCTGGCCAAGGTGCCCCGGCTCCCGGTGGCGGTGGTCGACCGCCTGGTGCTGCACTTCGGCAGCCTCCAGCGGCTGCTCGGCGCGACAGTGGAGGACCTGCAAGCCGTCGAAGGGGTCGGCGACGCCCGGGCCCGTGGCGTCCGTGAAGGGCTGTCCCGGCTCGCCGAGGCATCCATCCTGGAACGCTACGTCTGAGCGGGCTCAGCCGGTGACGGTCAGCTTCACCGGCTCGCTGAGCTTCGTGCCGACCCTGGCGAACACCTGATACGACCCGACCGGCGCGAACGGCCCACCGGCCAGCGCACCGTCGCAGCGGCTGGTGTCCCGCCCGTTCCACGGAACCTCGTAGGAGCGCACGAAGCCCGGCGTGAAGGACTGCACGTCCGACCCCTGGACCTTGCCGCAGGTGTCCGACGACCAGACCTTCTCGGCACCGGACTTGATGAAGATCTCCTGCAGGTCGGCGCCGACGTTGCGACTGCACGTCCGGTCCGACGTGTTCTTGATCTTCAGTTGCAGCTCGACCACCGCGCCTCGCTGCACCGAGGTCTGGCTCGCCGACGAGACCACGCTGATCTCCCCGTCGGTGCAGGTGCCGTCGTCCTCCGAACCGGCCGCCGCGCCCAGCGGCGGGGTGTTGCTGGTGATCGCCGGGCTCGGAGTCGTCGCAGTCGAATCAGCGGGCGCGGGCGGTGACGGAGACCCGGTCTGCGGTGTCAACACCGGCCCGCCGGGATCAGACGTCGCGGAGGACGTCGCCGACGGGGTGCCTCCCGCCGTCGGCTTCTGACCGCCGGACCGATCCGAACCGGTGCAGGAGTAGAGCAGGACAATCAGGAACAGAAACCCCGCTCCGAGTACGACGGCGCGACGCCGCCAGTACACGGCGGGTGGCAGGGGGCCGACCGTCAGACGCATGATGCCCTCCACCGTAGCCGCGCCGTACCCGGCAGTGCGGCGCGACGCGCCGGAACCGATTCGAGGGGTACGCCCCACCGTCCACTGAGGACGGACGACGCACTGGTCACAGGTAGACCTTGCGCTGATAGATCGCGTGCGCACCGGCCACCCGGTCCAGGAAGAGCAGCCCCGCGCAGTGGTCGATCTCGTGCTGCAACGCCCGAGCTTCGAAGCCGTCGGTCACCAACCGGACCGGCTCGCCACTGCCCGGCAGGTCACCCTCCACCACCAGCCGGCTGGCCCGCTTCACGTCACCGGTCAGGTCCGGCACCGACATGCAGCCCTCCCGGCCCGGCTTCCACCGGGTCGCCTCGACCACCCGCGCGTTGCACAGCACGAACGTGCCGTGCACCGTCACCGCCTTCGGATGCCCGGTCACGTCGACAGCGAAGACCCGAGCGCCCACCCCGACCTGCGGTGCGGCCAGCCCGACGCAGCCCGGCGAGACCCGCATCGTGGCCACCAGGTCGGCCGCCAACTGGACCGTCTCCGCGGCGGTGGGATCGACCTCGTCAGCGGCCCGGCTCAACACCGCGTGCGGGGCGGACACCACCGGCCGCACCACGCCGGGCACCAACAGCGAGTCCGGCGTCCAGTCACCCAGACCGGTGTACGCCTCGACGTCCGGCACGCGCTCCTCGCCCGTCACAGCAGATCCGGGTCCGCCGGCCGGAGGGTGACCTCCACGCCCAGCTCGGCAGCCGTCCGGTGTAGCCGGTCAACCAGAGTGTCCGCCACCCCGGCCGGCAACTCGACCTCCGCCAGGACCACGTAGAGCTCACCGGTCAACCGGGTGCTCAGGTCGGTGACATTCCCCCCGGCGTCCACCAGCACCCGGGTCATCGCCGCGACGATCCCCATCCGGTCCGAACCGTGCACCGCCATCACGTACGGCTCACCGGCCGGCGGCACGTCGCCGTCCGGTGTGACCGCGCGTACCGTCGCCAGCAGCTGGCCCTCGGCGGTCAGTGACGCCAGTGCGGCCTCGACCTCGGCGGCGGCCGGGCCGGTGCAGATGAGGGTCATCGCGAAATGCCCCCGCAGCCGCGTCATCGTGCTGTCGGTGAGGTTCGCGCCCAGTCGGGCCAGCACCTCCGCGACGTCGGCCACGATGCCCGGCCGGTCCCGACCGATGACGGTGATCGCGAGCTCGTTCATCCGGGCATTCTCCCCCGTCCGCCGGACGACGTCGTGGCACCCCGCCCGAGCCGCCCACCCAACGGGAACGCCGGGCGTGACATCATCGACGACGCCATGACTCAACCCGACTTCGCCACAGCGGTCAGCCGATGGTTCCAGCAGCACGCCCGGGACCTGCCGTGGCGCGAGCCCGGTGTCACCCCGTGGGCCATCCTGGTCAGCGAGGTCATGCTTCAGCAGACGCCAGTCGTCCGGGTCGTGCCGGCCTGGGAGGCCTGGCTGGCGCGATGGCCGGAGCCGGCCGCGTTGGCGGCGGACACCCCCGCCGAGGCGATCCGGATGTGGGGACGCCTCGGCTACCCCCGTCGGGCGGTGCGGCTGCGCGAATGCGCGGTCGCGATCGTCGACCGGCACGCCGGCCAGGTGCCGGACCGGCTGGAGCACCTGCTGGCACTGCCCGGCGTCGGCACCTACACCGCGCGGGCGGTGGCCGCCTTCGCGTACGGGCAGCGGCACCCGGTGGTCGACACCAATGTACGCCGGGTCGTGTGCCGGGCAGTGGCCGGTGAACCGGACGCCGGGCCGGTCACCCGACCCGCCGACCTGGTCGCCACCGAAGAACTGCTCCCACTGGAACCGGCAGCGGCAGCGCTGGCCAGTGCCGCGTTCATGGAGCTGGGAGCGGTGATCTGCACCGCCCGGTCGCCGCGCTGCACGGCCTGCCCCGTCGAGTCGACCTGCGCCTGGCGGGCGTCCGGCCAGCAGGCACCGGCGGGGCCGACCCGTCGGCCCCAGCGGTACGCGGGTACCGACAGACAGGTACGCGGCCTGCTGCTCGGGGTGCTGCGGGACAGCACCGGACCGGTTCCGCACCAGCGGCTGGACCAGGTCTGGACCGACGACGTGCAGCGCGCCCGCGCCCTCGCCGGCCTGGTGCAGGACGGGCTGGTCGAGCCCGCCGGCACCGACTCCTTCCGCCTGGTCGGTGACGGCCCCTCCCTGCCAACGGCCGACCTCACGACCTGACCGTCCGCAAGATCGTGCTCGATCCTGGAAGTAGTGGTGTCAGGCGCGACGGATGCCACTACATCCTGGATGTTGTGCGATCTTGCGGGCGGAAGCGCTCCACCGGGACGAGGCCACCGCCGAGCGGGTGCGACGGGTCGGGCGGGTCGGGCGGTCCTGGAGGGTGGTCGGCCGGGCGGCGGCGGGGTGGCGGGTGTTGTTCGTGCGGGTGGCGCACGAAGGCGGGGCCCCGGTGGCTTGCGCCACCGGGGCCCCGCCCCTTGCCGGTTGTGCTACTCGTCCACGCCTGCGGCGGCGGTGCCAGCGGCAGTGCCACCGAGATCGGCCGGGACGGCGTCCGGAACTTCGACCGGCTTGTCCGAGCCCCGGAAGACGAGCTTGGACTTGTCGATGTCGTCCGGGTCGCCCTCGCAGTCGACCACCACGATCTGACCGGGGGTCAGCTCGTTGAACAGGATCCGCTCGGAGAGGTTGTCCTCGATGTCGCGCTGGATCGTGCGACGCAGCGGACGGGCACCGAGCACCGGGTCGAAGCCCTTCGCGGCCAGGTACTTCTTGGCGTTGTCGGTCAGCTCCAGACCCATGTCCTTGTTCCGCAGCTGGCCCTCGATCCGCTGGATCATGATGTCCACGATCGAGAGGATCTCGGTCTGACGCAGCTGGTGGAAGACGATGGTGTCGTCGATCCGGTTGAGGAACTCAGGCCGGAAGTGCTGCTTGAGCTCGTCGTTGACCTTCTGCTTCATCCGGTCGTAGTTGGACTCGGAGTCCTCCGACTGCTGGAAGCCCAGCGACACCGCCTTGGCGACGTCTCGGGTGCCCAGGTTGGTGGTCAGGATGATGACCGTGTTCTTGAAGTCCACGATCCGACCCTGACCGTCGGTGAGCCGACCGTCTTCGAGGATCTGCAGGAGCGTGTTGAACACGTCCGGGTGGGCCTTCTCGATCTCGTCGAAGAGGACCACCGAGAACGGCCGACGCCGCACCTTCTCGGTCAGCTGCCCGCCCTCGTCGTAACCGACGTAGCCGGGAGGGGCACCCACGAGCCGGGAGACCGTGTAACGGTCGTGGAACTCGGACATGTCCAGCTGGATGAGGGCGTCCTCGCTGCCGAAGAGGAACTCGGCGAGCGCCTTGGACAGCTCGGTCTTACCGACACCGGACGGGCCGGCGAAGATGAACGAGCCCGACGGGCGCTTCGGGTCCTTCAGGCCGGCCCGGGTACGCCGGATCGCCTTCGAGACCGCCTTGACCGCGTCCTCCTGGCCGATGACGCGCTTGTGCAGCTCGTCCTCCATGCGCAGCAGGCGCGAGGTCTCCTCCTCGGTCAGCTTGTAGACCGGGATGCCGGTCCAGTTGCCGAGCACCTCGGCGATCTGCTCGTCGTCAACCTCGCTGACGACGTCCAGGTCACCGGCCTTCCACTCCTTCTCCCGCTGGGCCTTCTGGCCGAGCAGCTGCTTCTCCTTGTCGCGCAGCTGGGCGGCGCGCTCGAAGTCCTGCGCGTCGATCGCGGACTCCTTGTCGCGACGCACCTGGGCGATGCGCTCGTCGAAGTCACGCAGGTCTGGCGGCGCGGTCATCCGGCGGATCCGCATCCGGGCACCGGCCTCGTCGATCAGGTCGATCGCCTTGTCCGGCAGGAAGCGGTCGGAGATGTACCGGTCGGCCAGCGTCGCGGCGGCCACGAGCGCCGCGTCGGTGATGCTCACCCGGTGGTGGGCCTCGTACCGGTCGCGCAGACCCTTGAGGATCTCGATGGTGTGGGCCAGCGACGGCTCACCCACCTGGATCGGCTGGAACCGGCGCTCGAGAGCGGCGTCCTTCTCCAGGTGCTTGCGGTACTCGTCGAGGGTGGTGGCACCGATGGTCTGCAGCTCGCCACGGGCCAGCATCGGCTTCAGGATGCTGGCGGCGTCGATGGCGCCCTCGGCGGCACCCGCACCCACCAGGGTGTGGATCTCGTCGATGAACAGGATGATGTCGCCGCGGGTGCGGATCTCCTTGAGCACCTTCTTGAGGCGCTCCTCGAAGTCACCGCGGTAGCGGGAACCCGCGACCAGCGCACCCAGGTCGAGCGTGTAGAGCTGCTTGTCCTTGAGGGTCTCGGGCACCTCGCCCTTGATGATCTTCTGGGACAGCCCCTCCACCACAGCGGTCTTACCGACGCCGGGCTCACCGATCAGGACCGGGTTGTTCTTGGTACGGCGGGAGAGCACCTGCATGACCCGCTCGATTTCCTTCTCGCGCCCGATGACCGGGTCGAGCTTGCCCTCGCGGGCGGCCTGGGTCAGGTTGCGGCCGAACTGGTCCAGCACCAGGCTGGTCGACGGCGCGGCCTCACCCGGCGCGGCGCCCGCCGCGGCAGGCTCCTTGCCCTGGTAGCCGGAGAGCAGCTGGATCACCTGCTGGCGGACCCGGTTGAGGTCGGCGCCGAGCTTGACCAGCACCTGGGCGGCGACGCCCTCGCCCTCACGGATCAGCCCGAGCAGGATGTGCTCAGTGCCGATGTAGTTGTGGCCGAGCTGCAGCGCCTCGCGCAGCGACAGCTCCAGCACCTTCTTCGCCCGCGGCGTGAACGGGATGTGCCCGCTCGGCGCCTGCTGGCCCTGGCCGATGATCTCCTCGACCTGCTGGCGGACGCCCTCCAGGGAGATGCCGAGGCTCTCCAGGGCCTTAGCCGCGACGCCTTCACCTTCGTGGATCAGGCCCAGCAGGATGTGTTCCGTACCGATGTAGTTGTGGTTGAGCATCCGGGCCTCTTCTTGGGCCAGGACGACAACCCGTCGCGCTCGGTCGGTGAACCGCTCGAACATGCCCTCGTGCTCCTCACGTGCCGTGCGCCTTGATGGTCAAGATCTTGGCGGGGCCGGTGCACGAACGTCCAGGACGGGCGTCCGTGCCTCCTTACTCTATCGTCGCTGACCGACTCAGCTGAGGTCGTGTGTCTCCGGTCTGGGTCAGTTCCACGTCGTTTTGAACAACCGTCCGCGCTCAGGAGGTGTTCCGGTAGCCCTGTCGCTACGCGCAGAGCGAAATCCGACTGGCGCCACCGAAGCCCGATCCGGGGTCCGGAAGCGCTCCCGGAGGCTCCGGGCGGCCGGACCGGCGGTCGCGACAAGCGTCGCGCCGGACCCTGGGGAGGTTGTCCACAGGTTGTGGACAGCTGGTCCACTGGTTGTGGACAACGACGGTCGGCTCGAATTGCTTCCCGGCCCGGACCGGACCCGACGACGCCGCCCCCGAGCGGCCACCGCGACCCCAGCGGCGAAACGGTCACTCACCCCGAACGGGCACACGACGCGACATCCCGGATACGGCGACGCCGGCCCGGAGAACTCCTCCGGCCCGGCGTCGGTGTCGCCTGCGGTGGCGGCTGGCCACCACGCTGCTGACAGGTCAGCGCTTCGCGTGGAACTCGTCCACGATCTCCTGGGGGATACGACCCCGGTCCGAGATGTCCTTGCCGGCCTTCTTGGCCCACTCCCGGATCGCCTTGTTCTGTTCCCGATCGGCGGTCGCGCCACCGCGACCGCGGGCAGCCCGCCCACCGATCACGACACCACCACGGCCGACCTTGGTGCCGGCGCCAACGTACGCGGCAAATGCATCACGCAATTTCGCGGCGTTGGCGCTCGACAGGTCGATCTCGTACTGAACGCCGTCGAGGGCGAACTTGACGGTCTCGTCCGCGTCCCCGCCGTCCAGGTCATCGACCAGCTTGTGAATGATCTGCTTGGCCACGTCCCACATTCCTTTCGAGCAGGGCGCTCCTGCTAACTAGAGCACAATAACCCCCGCGCCGCTCGTCGCGTCAATAGGACCCCGTTACGGCCCGCCGTGAGCTCCGGCCCGGACTACTCCTGGCGGACCAAGGGGAAGAGGATCGTTTCCCGAATTCCGAGGCCGGTCAGCGCCATCAACAGCCGGTCGATTCCCATTCCCATACCGCCGGCCGGCGGCATTCCATACTCCATCGCCCGAAGAAAGTCCTCATCGAGACGCATCGCCTCGTCGTCGCCACGGGCGGCCAACTGCGCCTGGGCGACCAGCCGCTCCCGCTGCACGATCGGGTCGACCAGCTCGGAGTACCCGGTGCCCAGCTCGAAGCCGAGCACGTAGAGGTCCCACTTCTCGGCCAACCCCGGCTCGCTGCGGTGGCCCCGGGTGAGCGGGCTGGTCTCCTCCGGGTAGTCCCGGACGAAGGTGGGCGCCTCCAGGCCGGGAACGACCAGCTCCTCGAACAACTCCTCGGCCAGCTTGCCCGGGCCCCACTTCGGGTCCACCGCCAATCCGACCTTGTCCGCGTACTCCACCAGGCGTGAGCGTTCGGTGCGGACCGTGACCTCCTCGCCCAGCGCTTCGGAAAGCACACCGAACAACGTCACGGACCGCCACTCGCCGCCGAGGTCGAACTCGCGCCCGTCGGCGTGGGTCACCACAGTCGAACCGCTCACCGCGATCGCCGCCTGTTGCACGAGATTACGGGTCAACTCGCCGATCGTGTCGTAGTCGCCGTACGCCTGGTACGTCTCCAGCATCGCGAACTCCGGCGAGTGCGAAGAGTCGACACCCTCATTACGGAAGTTGCGGTTGATCTCGAAGACGCGGTCGACG
The DNA here is from genome assembly GCF_054462275.1 of Micromonospora sp. SD19. Taxonomy (NCBI): domain Bacteria; kingdom Bacillati; phylum Actinomycetota; class Actinomycetes; order Micromonosporales; family Micromonosporaceae; genus Micromonospora; species Micromonospora sp. SD19. Next base: position 161,249 of record NZ_JBTLMN010000007.1, on the reverse strand, counting down.
CCGCCGACCACAGCGCGCTTGAGAAACAGTTCGGGAGCGATTCGCAGATACAGATCGGTGTTCAACGCATTGCTGTGGGTCACGAACGGTCGAGCCGTCGCGCCGCCATGCAGCAGTTGCAACATCGGCGTTTCCACCTCGATGAAGCCCTGCCCGTGCAGTGAATCGCGCAGACTGCGTACGGCGGCGGCCCGGGTACGCACCATCTCCCGTGCCTGCGGCCGGACAATCAGGTCGACGTAACGCTGCCGGACGCGCGCCTCCTCGGACAGCGGCTTGTGGGCCACCGGCAACGGTCGCAGCGCCTTCGCCGTCATCTCCCAGTGCTGGGCCAACACCGACAGCTCACCCCGGCGGCTGGTGATCACCTCACCGGTGACGCCGACGTGGTCGCCGAGGTCGACCAGGCGCTTCCACGCCTCCAGCCGCTCCGGCCCGACCCGGTCCAGCGAGAGCATCGCCTGCAACTCGGTGCCGTCGCCGTCCCGCAGGGTCGCGAAGCAGAGCTTGCCGGTGTTGCGTACGAAGATCACCCGGCCGGTGAGAGCGACCTGGTCGCCGGTCGCGGTGTCGGTCGGCAGGTCGGCGTAGGCCGCCCGGACCTGCGCCAGGGTGGTGGTGCGGGGGAAGCCGACCGGGTAGGGCTCGACACCCTCGGCGAGCATCCGGTCCCGCTTCTCCCGGCGGACCTTCATCTGCTCGGGAAGGTCGTCGGCGGGGTCCACTGGCACGGGGTTCTGCTCGCTCACGGCACGCTTCCTCGTCACGATGACTACGGGGGGTCAGGCCCGAGCGTACTCAAGCGCTCAGGTGGCTGTTACCGGATAACCTGCCCGTCATGGCGGATCACACTCACGCCCTGTCCTTCGGCGTCGCGGCGAGTGACTATGACCGCTTTCGGCCACGTTATCCCGAAGCTGCGGTCCGCTGGGCCCTCGGCGGGCTGCGGGCGGGCCAGGTGGTGGATCTCGCGGCCGGCACCGGCATCCTGACCCGCGCCGTGCTGGCCCTGGGCCACCAGGTCGTACCGGTCGAGCCCGATCCGGGGATGCGGGCGCAACTCGCCGTCAGCACCCCGGGCACGACCGCGCTGGCGGGCACCGCCGAGGCCCTGCCGCTGCCCGACTCGGCCGCGGACGCGGTGCTGGTGGGCACGGCGTACCACTGGTTCGACCGGGAGCCCGCGCACGCCGAGATCGCCCGGGTGCTCCGTGGCGGTGGCACCTTCGCCCCCCTGTGGAACATCCGTGACGACAGCGTCGACTGGGTGGCCGAGCTGGGTCGTATCGCCCACTTCGGCGACAACTCAGCCAGCCTGGCGGGCAACGACCACCCCGACTTCGGCTCCGCCTTCGACCCGATCGAGCGGCGCGAGTTCCGGCACCACAGCACGCTCACGCCGGACGAGCTGCGCGGCGTGGTCCGCACCCGTTCGTACTGGCTCACCGCCACCACGGACGATCAACGGCGGGTCGAGCGGGAACTGACCGAACTCCTGAACACCCACCCCGCCCTCGCTGGCCGGGACACCATCGAGCTGCCGTACCGGACGCTGGTGCTGCGCGCCCGACGCCGCTGAGGCCCACCCGACGGCCGCCCCCGACGGCGGCCGGGGTCACCGGTTGCGCTCGTAGACCATCCGCAGGCCGATCAGCGTGATCATCGGCTCGTGGTGGGTGATGGTGCGGCACTCGTTGATCACCAGGGAGGCGAGGCCGCCGGTGGCGATCACCGCCCGCACCTCGCCCAACTCCTCGGTCATCCGCTCGACGATCCGGTCCACCTGCCCGGCGAAGCCGAAGTACAGGCCGGCCTGAAGGCACTCCACGGTGTTCTTACCGATCACCGAGCGGGGCTTGGTGGCCTCCACCTTGCGCAACTGCGCCGCCCGAGCGGCCAGCGCGTCGAAGGAGATCTCGATACCCGGGGCGAACGCGCCGCCCAGGAACTCACCGCGCTCGCTGATCACGTCGAAGTTGGTGGTGGTGCCGAAGTCCACAACGATCGACGGGCCGCCGTAGAGGGTGTACGCCGCCAGGGTGTTCACCACCCGGTCGGCGCCCACCTCCTTCGGGTTGTCGATCGCCAACTGCACGCCGGTCCGCACACCGGGCTCCACGATCACGCTCGGCAGGTCGGCGTAGTAACGGCCGAGCATCGTCCGCAGCGACCGCAACGCGGCCGGCACGGTGGAGCAGGCGGCCACGCCGGTGATCTCGACGTTGTCCCCGGCGAGCAGACCCCGGAACTTCAGGCCCAGCTCGTCCGCCGTCGAGCGGGCATCGGTCTTGATCCGCCAGGAGTGCACCAGCTTGTCGCCGTCGAAGGTCGCCAGCACGGTGTTGGTGTTTCCGATGTCGATGCAGAGCAGCACGCACGCAGCCTAGACAACTAGTCGGTACGCAGGTCCATCGCGATGTCCAGGATCGGCGACGAGTGCGTCAACGCGCCCACCGAGAGGAAGTCCACGCCGGTGGCCGCGTACCGGCCGGCCACCTCCAGGGTCAGCCCGCCGGTCGCCTCCAGCTCCGCCCGGTCACCCACCGCGGCCACCGCCTCGGCCAGCGCCTCCGGCGTCATGTTGTCGCAGAGCAGGAAGTTCGCCCCGGCCTCCACCGCCTCCACCGCCTCGTCGACGCTGGTCACCTCGACCTGCACCGGCACCTCCGGGAACGCCTCCCGGACCCGCCGGTAGGCCGCCGTGATGCCCCCGGCCGCCAGCTTGTGGTTGTCCTTGATCATGGCGACGTCGTAGAGGCCCATCCGCTTGTTGGTGCCACCGCCCGCCCGCACCGCGTACTTCTCCAGAGCCCGCAGGCCCGGCGTCGTCTTGCGGGTGTCCAGCACCATCGCCTTCGTACCGGCCAGCGCGTCCGCCCAGGCCCGGGTGTGGGTGGCCACCCCGGACATCCGGCAGAGCAGGTTGAGCGCCGTCCGCTCGGCCGTCAGCAGCAACCGGGTCGGGCCGGTCACCGTCGCCAGCACGTCACCGCGGGCCACCCGCTCACCGTCGCGGGCCAGCACCGACACCTCGACGGTACGACCGAAGCCCGTCACCTCACCCACCAGCTCGAACACGGCGGCGGCCACCGCCATCCCGGCCAACACCCCGTCCGCGCGGGCCACCAGGTCGGCCGTGTCGGTCTGCTCCGCCGGGACGGTGGCCACGCTGGTGACGTCCAGGAAGTCCGGGCCCAGATCCTCGACCAGCGCGCCCTCGATCACCTGCCGCACCTGTGCCGGCTCCAGTCCGGCCGCCTGCAACGCCACCGCCGTCGGCCCCGTCAACGCCATCTCCGTCGCGCTCACCGTGAACTCCCCTCCCACTGTTGCGTCACCCGGCCCTGCGCCCCGACCGCCCCGACGAGATGGCCCAGCCACCGTTCGTCGGCCGTCGGAAAGTCCTCCCGCCAGTGGCAGCCCCGAGTCTCACCACGGGCGTACGCGGCGGCGACCAGCGTCGACGCCACGGTCAGCAGGTTCGTCGCCTCCCAGTCGGCGGTGCGCGGGCGACCCCGGGCAACACCCAGCTCGGTCAACGTCCCGGCCGTCTCGGCCAGCGTCGCCGCGGATCGGAGCACCCCGGCCCCCCGGGTCATCGCCCGCTGCAGGGTCGGCGTCACCTCCGCCGGCAGCACCCAGCCCGTGCCGCCACGCCAGGCGCCGACGTCCGCCGGCTGGGCCTGCTCGGGCAGGCCGGCCGCGATGTCCTCGGCGATCCGCCGGGAGAAGACCAGCCCTTCCAGCAGCGAGTTGCTGGCCAGCCGGTTCGCGCCGTGCACGCCAGTGCAGGCCACCTCGCCGCAGGCGTACAGGCCGGGGATGGAGGTACGGCCGCGCAGGTCGGTCCGGACCCCGCCGGAGGCGTAGTGGGCGGCCGGCGCCACCGGGATCAGGTCGGTCGCCGGGTCCACGCCGATCGCCAGGCAGGACGCCACGATGGTGGGGAACCGACCGGCCAGGAAGTCGCCGCCCAGGTGCCGCGCGTCGAGGAAGACGTGGTCCGCGCCGGTGGCCACCAACACCCGGTGGATGCCCTTGGCCACCACGTCCCGGGGGGCCAACTCGGCCAACTCGTGCTGGCCCACCATGAACCGCTTGCCGTCCGCGTCCACCAGGTACGCGCCCTCGCCGCGCAACGCCTCGGAGACCAGCGGCTGCTGCGCGTGCCCGGCCCCGGGCACCCCCGCGCCGGCCGGGGTGATCAGGGCGGTCGGGTGGAACTGGACGAACTCCACGTCGGTCACCGCCGCGCCGGCCCGCAGCGCCAGCGCCACCCCGTCCCCCGTGGAGACCGCCGGGTTGGTGGTGGCCGAGAAGACCTGCCCCATTCCGCCGGTGGCGAGCACCACCGCGCGGGCCAGCAGTGCGCCGACGCCGTCCTCGCTGCCCTCACCCAGCACGTGCAGGGTGATCCCGCACGCCGGGCCGAGCCCGTCCGGGCCGTCGCCGGGCGCGCGCAGCAGGTCCAGCACGAGGGCGTGCTCGACCAGCCGGATCCACGGGTCGCGCTGCACGGCGGCGTGCAGGGCACGCTGCACCTCCGCGCCGGTGGCGTCTCCGCCGGCGTGCACGATCCGGTCCGCCCGGTGCCCGCCCTCGCGGGTCAACATCAACGAGCCGTCCGGGTGTCTGTCGAACTCGGCGCCGATCCGCATCAGCTCACGCAGCCGGGGCGGGCCCTCCTCGACCAGCACCCGGACCGCCGCCGGGTCGCACAGCCCGACCCCGGCGACCTCGGTGTCCCGGGCATGCGCCGCCGGGGAGTCGGCCGGGTCGAGCACGGCGGCGATGCCGCCCTGCGCCCAGCGGGTCGAGCCATCGTCGATGTTGACCTTGGTGACCACCGTGACGTGCAGACCCGCCTCGCGCAGGTGCAGCGCCGCGGTCAACCCGGCCACGCCGGAACCCACCACGATCACGTCGGTGGTCTCCACCCAGCCGGGCGCTGGCGCGGCCAGCAGCGTGGGCAGGGCGGGCAGGTCGACGGTCGGGAAACGCATTCCCCCAGTCAACCCGAACCGTCCTCGCCCGGGGCGGCGGGGGCGGGACGAGTGGTTTGGGCGACGCCGTCCGGCGCCCGCCGCGCCGCGTCGACCGTCAGGCCAGTGTCACTTCGTCCGCACCGGCAGACCCGCCGGGCCGGCGCCCTTCAGGGAGGCGGTCACCGTACGGTCGCTGAGCCACAGATAGCAGCGGACCCCCCGATCACCGACCTTCCACCGCCCCGCCCCCGGCGGCCGGACCACCACCCCGCTGCGGAAACGCAGCGTGGCGTCGTCCGGTACGCCCGCGTACCGGGCGAGGACGCTGCGACAACCCGTGTAGAGCGGCAGCCAATCGGCGTCCCGGGTCGGGTACGGCCGATCCGGTGCCCGCCACACCCCGACGAACTCCGCGTCGTGCTGTGCGCCGCACTCCACCGGGATCAACGTCTGCACCCCCCGGCCGGCGCCCGCGCGGCTCTGCTGGCAACCCAGGCGCAGCGCGGTGGGCCCTTTCAAGGCGTCCCGCAGACTGCCCGACCGGACCACCACGGTGGCCGCCGCCTCGACGGTGGTCAGCTCGGTGACGTCACAGCGGAACCACCGGGAACCCGCCGCCCAACCCGGCCCGTTGGGCAGCGCCACTGACAGCCGCAGCCGGCCCGACCGCCAGTCGTCACCCAGGTAGCCGGCCGCCCGGGTGTCGCACTCGGCGAACGCGCCGCGCAACTCCGCCGAACCACCCGCCGGGGCGGTCGTCCGCTCGACCGGGAACGCCCCCACGTGCACGGTCTCCAGCCGGTGCGGGCCGGCGCAATCCACCGGCTGGTAGCCGGCCAGGCTGACCAGATCGGTGAAGTCGGCGGCGTGACACACGCCGGCTGCCGGGGTGAACGCCGACGGCGCCGGCAGGGCCGCCCAGTCGTCGGTCAGATCACCGTCCAGGCCGTCGGACCCGGCACAGGCCACCAGCAGCGCCGCCGCGGCAACAGCGGCGAACAGGGTCGTCATGGCACGGCGCATCGCGGCCTCCCCCAGCCACCGACCGGCTTCCGCCAGCGCGCCCAGGGTAACCGGAAATGACAGTCCGGTGACAGACCGGAATCGTGGTACCCGGGATCAGACTCCGGACACGGCCAACGGGCTGGGCACCGGGTTCCCGGCCGTGCCGGGTGCCGCCGCAGCCGGGTCGGCACCCAACTCGATCACCCGGTTGTCGGCGTCGACGTGCACCACCCGGGGCCGGTACGACCGGGCCTCGGCGTCGTCCATCTGCCCGTACGAGATCAGGATGACCAGGTCACCGGGGTGCACCAGGTGCGCGGCGGCACCGTTGATACCGATCACGCCGCTGCCCCGCTCGCCCGGGATCACGTACGTCTCCAGCCGGGCGCCATTGGTGATGTCCACGATCGCCACCTGCTCGCCGGGGAGCAGGTCGGCGGCGTCGAGCAGGTCCTCGTCCACCGTCACCGAACCGACGTAGTGCAGGTCGGCCTGGGTCACCGTGGCTCGGTGGATCTTCGACTTGAGCATGGTCCGCAACATCGGGGTGGCCTTTCGCGGGATTGGTGGAGGGTGGTGCGGCCGGGTCAGGGGCGCGGGGCGAGGTGGATCGCCGCGTTGTCGATCAACCGGGTGGCACCCACCCAGGCGGCGATCACCAACCGGGCCGGCCCGGACACCGGTCCCGGTTCCAGGTCGGGGTCGGTGAGCACCAGGTAGTCGAGGCGGGCACCGGGCGTACCGGCACCAAACGCGGCGTGCGCCGCGGTCAGCACCGCCCCCGCGTCCCGACCGTCGTCGGCGGCCCGCGCGCCGGCCCGCAACGCGGCGGACAGGCTCAGCGCGGCGGCCCGCTCCGACTCGCTCAGGTAGCGGTTGCGGCTGGACAGGGCCAGCCCGTCCGGCTCGCGGACGGTCGGCACGCCGACCACCTCGACCGGCACGTCCAGGTCCCGGGCCATCCGTCGGACCAGGGTCAGCTGCTGGTAGTCCTTCTCGCCGAAGAACGCCAGGTCCGGCCGGGTGAGCTGGAGCAACTTCAGCACCACGGTGAGCACGCCGTGGAAGAAGCCGGGACGACTCGCCCCCTCCAGCTCAGCGCCGAGCGGACCCGGGTCGAGGCGGACCCGGGGCTGCCCGTCCGGGTACATGTCCGCCACCGACGGGGCGAAGACCAGATCGGCGCCCGCCCGCCGGCACACCTCCAGGTCGGCGTCGAGGGTGCGCGGGTAGCGGTCGAAGTCCTCGTTCGGCCCGAACTGCAACGGGTTCACGAAGATCGTCACCAGCACGTGGTCGGCCTGTTCCCGGGCCGCGCGCAGCAGCGTCTCGTGCCCGGAGTGCAGCGCACCCATGGTCATCACCACCCCGACCGTGCCCTTCAGCCCGGCCCGGGCCTCGGCCAACTCGGCCCGCGTGTGCACCACCTGGGTCATGCCGCCACCTCCCGACCGCTGTCGGCCAGCACACCGAGCAGCGACTGTGCGTCCACCGGCCGGAGGCGGCCGGCGGCGATCGCCCGGTCGGCGGTACGACGGGCCAACGCCAGGTACGCGGGGACGGACTCCGGCGCGGTGGCCACCAACCGGTCCAGGTGCCGCCGTACGGTGCCCGCGTCGCCACGGGAGACCGGGCCGGTCAACGCGTCGTCGCCGAGCCGCAGCGCGTTCTCCAGGGCGGCCCGCAGCAGCGGGGCGAGCACCTTCTCCGGCCGGGACACCCCGGCGTCGCGCAACCGGTCGGTCGCCTCGTTGACCAGGGTCACCAGGTGGTTCGCGCCGTGGGCCAGCGCGGCGTGGTAGAGCGGGCGGTCCGACTCGGCCACCCACTCGGGCACGCCGCCGAGGTCGGCGACCAGTCGGGCGGCCAGCGGGCGCAACTCCGCCGGGGCGGTCACCCCGTACGAGATGCCGTCGAGGCGGGGCAGGTCGTCCGGCGTACCGGTGAAGGTCATCGCGGGGTGCAGGGCGAGCGGGCGGGCTCCGGCCGAGACGGCCGGCCCCAGCACGGCCAGGCCGTGCGCTCCCGAGGTGTGCGCGACGATCTGGCCCGGGTGCAGCGCACCCCGCTGGGAGAGGTCGGCCACCACGGCGGCCAACCGGTCGTCCGGTACCGCGACGAGCAGCAGGTCGGTGGCGGCGTGGGCCACCGCGGCGGCCGGGCGGCGGGGCACCTCGGGCAGCAGCAGGGCGAGGCGGGCGCGGCTGGCTCCGGAGCTGCCGGAGACGGCGGCCACCCGGTGCCCGGCGGCGGCGAGCGCGGCACCCAGCACGGCGCCGACACGGCCCGCGCCGACGACACCGACGGTGAGCAGACGGGAGGTGGCGCGGGCGCCGGGAACGGCGCTGTCCCACGACGCGGCAGGCCCGGGTGGGGCGGCCGGACGCGGGCGCATCGGTGCGCTCATGTCGATGATCCAGTCCTCGAGAAGGGGTACCGGTCGATCGCAAGTATGCGCCCGGCCCGCCGAACCGGGACAAGCATGTGTGAAAACCTTCACCACCGACGAGACGGCTCGTCAGGGCGTTTCGGTAGGGGCTGACGTGATGGCGCGTAGCTCGGCGGCCACCTCGGCGATCAGGTCGCTGAGCGGGGCGTCGCTGCCGGGCGCGACCCAGCGGGCGTACGCGACCCGGAAGACCGTCGCGCCCGACTCGGTGGCCAGGGTGGCAGTGGTCTCGTCGAGGCCCCTGGCGCGCAGGGCGGCGGTGACGGCGGCGGCGAGTGAGCCGGTCTTGCGCAGTTCACGCTCCTGCAGCTCCGGGCTGCTCTCGATGATGGCCTGCCGCGCCCGGACCAGTTCGAGACGGTCCGCGAAAAGCTCCTCCGCCACCCGGCGGAAGGCGGCGACGACCGCCTCGAACGGGCCGGCGTCGGTCTCGGTCACCGCCTGGACCAGGACCTCCTCGACGCGCCCACTGCCGCTGAAGAGCGCCTCGCGCTTGTCCCCGAAGAGCCGGTAGAAGGTGCGTTTGTCGAGGCCGGCACGGGCGGCGATGTCGGCGACGGTGGTCTGTTCGAAGCCGCGCTCGCGGAACAGCTCGAAGGCGGCCGCCTCCAGGCGGCCGCGCGCGTCCGGTTGCCAGCGGGCCATGCGGCGATGGTATCCGACGTCACACTGCGACATTAAGTTCGTCCGGATGTCGCGATGTGACATCACTCGGTATACGGTTATGTCGCAAGGTGACATCGGCACTCACGAAGGAACCACCATGCGCGTATTCGTCACAGGCGCCTCCGGCCACCTCGGCTCCGCAGTCGTCCCGGAACTGCTCTCCGCCGGGCACGAGGTCGTCGGCCTCGCCCGCTCCGACACATCCGCCGCCGCCATCGAGAAGCTCGGCGCCCACGCACACCGCGGCGACCTGGCCGACCTCGACGTGCTTCGGGACCAGGCGGTCGCCGCCGACGGCGTGATCCACCTGGCGTTCCGCCACGACCTCATGGTCAACGGCGACCTGGCCGGTGCCGCCAGGACCGACCTGGACGCCCTCACCGCACTCGCCGACGGCCTGGCCGGCTCCGGCAAACCCCTGGTCGGCACCGGCGGGACGGCCATGCTCGTGATGGGCGGCATCGTCGGCCGCCCCGGCACCGAACACGACACCTTCCCGGGCGGCGGCTACCGGATCGACGCGGAGAACTTCGTGGCCGGCCTCGGCTCCCGCGGTGTGCGCTCCTCCATCGTCCGGCTCGCACCCACGGTGCACAGCTCCCTCGACCGCTACGGCTTCATCAGCACCATCATCGCCGCGGCCCGACGCAAGGGCTACGCCGCGTACGTCGGCGAGGGCACCAACCGGTGGCCGGCCGTCCACACCCTCGACGCGGCAGTGCTCTACCGACTCGCCCTCGAAAAGGCCCCAGCCGGCACGCGCCTGCACGGAGCCGCCGACGAAGGCGTCCCCTTCCGACAGATCGCGGCAGCCATCGGCGACAACCTCGGCCTCCCGGTCCGAAGCATCAGCCCCGCCGAGGCCGACGAACACTTCGGCTTCCTCGGCTCGTTCGTGCAGATCGACAACCCCACGTCGTCCGCCCTCACCCGCGACCTGCTGGGCTGGACCCCGACCCACCCCGACCTGATCGCCGACCTCCACGAAGGGCACTACTTCCGGACGGCATGAACGGCACGACCCCGGGCGGGGATCACGGGTCGGCCCACAACCGGTGACCGTAGGGTCGGCACGGTGACGCACCCTGACCTGATGCCGATCCGCTGGCGGGACGCCATGAACCAGGCCCTCTACGGGCCGGGCGGCTTCTTCGTGGCCGGCGGCGGGCCGGCCGCCCACTTCCGGACCAGCGTGCACGCGTCCCCGGCGTTCACCACCGCCCTGCTGCGCCTGCTCACGCAGGTCGACGCCGCTCTGGGGCATCCGTCGCGGCTCGACGTGGTCGACGTGGGGGCTGGGCGAGGCGAGCTGCTGCGGGCTCTCGTCGGGCTCGCGGTGGGGGTTTCCGGGGAGCCCGCCCACTCCGGGCGGTCAGGCTTGATCCCTGCGTGGTCGGGCTCCCCGGAAACCCTGACTCCCACGGCCTCCGCCCGTCCGCTGGGCGGGGAGCCGCCGTCCGGCAATGTCCGTCCGTCGCTTGCGGAACGCATCCGCTTCACAGCAGTCGAGTACGCCGACCGCCCCGAGAACCTGCCCGAAGAGATCAGCTGGACCGCTGAGATTCCCGACGGGATCACCGGACTGTTGATCGCCACCGAATGGCTGGACAACGTCCCGTTGGACGTGGCAGTGCACACCGCCGATGGCTGGCGATACGTGCTCGTCGACCCCGACAGCGGCGCGGAGACGATCGGCGAGCCGGTCACCCCCGACGACGTCGACTGGCTCACCACCTGGTGGCCCAGCCTCACCAGCTCCCCGAGTGCGACCAGCGACCCGGATCCGGGGTTGACCTCGACTGACGCGACCAGCGGAAGCGAGTCGGGTTTCCGGGCAGCCCGGCCGGCGCAGGGATCAAGCCTGACCGCCCGGAGCTGGCCGGGCTGCCCGGAAACCCCCCACGGCAACCACCGCGCAGAGATCGGTAGACCGAGGGACGAAGCCTGGGCGAACGCGGTCCGGAAGATCAGCCGAGGGCTGGCGGTTGCCGTCGACTACGGGCACCTACGCGACGAGAGGCCGGTGGACGGGACGTTGACCGGGTACCGGGGTGGGCGGCAGGTGCCTCCGGTGCCGGACGGGACGAGTGATGTGACAGCCCACGTGGCCATGGACTCGGTCGCCTCCGCCGGTGCGGCGGTCGCCCGGTGCGCGTACTCAATGGTTCCGCAGCGGGAGGCGCTGCGGGCGCTCGGGGCCGACGGTGGGCGACCGCCGCTCAGCCTGGCCGGCACCGACCCGGCCGGCTACGTGCGGGCGCTGGCCGCCGCGTCGGCGGTGGCCGAGCTGACCGACCCGGCCGGGCTCGGCGGGCACCTGTGGTTGCGCCAGCCGGTCGGCATCCCGCTCGGGTCGGTCGTGGCACGATGACGGGCATGACCACCGACGCCGGGGACCTTCGTGAACTGACCGTCGGCACCGGGGCCGGCCTGGTCGCCGGCACCGGTGATCAGCAGCTCGGCACCGACATGGTGCTGAACATCGGCCCGCAGCACCCCTCCACGCACGGTGTGCTGCGGTTGAAGCTGGTGCTCGACGGCGAGCGGGTGGTCGCCTGCGAACCGATCGTCGGCTACATGCACCGGGGCGCGGAGAAGCTTTTCGAGGTGCGTGACTACCGGCAGATCATCGTGTTGGCCAACCGGCACGACTGGCTCTCGGCGTTCTCCAACGAGCTGGGTGTGGTGCTCGCTGTGGAACGCCTGATGGGCATGGAGGTGCCGGAGCGGGCCACCTGGCTGCGGATGGCCCTCGCGGAGCTGAACCGGGTGCTCAACCACCTGATGTTCCTCGGCTCGTACCCGTTGGAGATCGGCGCGATCACGCCGATCTTCTATGCCTTCCGGGAACGCGAAACCATCCAGGCGGTGATGGAGGAGGTCTCCGGCGGCCGGATCCACTACATGTTCAACCGGGTGGGTGGCCTCAAGGAGGAGGTGCCGTACGGGTGGACCGGGCGGGCCCGCGCGGCGATCGGTGAGGTACGCCGCCGGTTGCCCGACCTGGACCACCTGATCCGCCGCAACGACATCTTCCTGGCCCGCACCGTCGGCGTGGGTGTGCTGTCCGCCGCGGACGCCGCCGCGTTCGGTGCGTCCGGCCCGGTGGCCCGAGCCTCCGGGCTCGACCTGGACCTGCGCCGCGACGACCCCTACCTGGCCTACGACGAGCTGGACGTGCCGGTGGTCACCCGGACGGCCGGGGACTGCCACGCGCGGTTCGAGGTGCTGCTCGACCAGGTGTACGCGTCGCTGGATCTCGCCGAGCAGTGCCTGGACCGGGTGGATCGGCTGACCGGGCCGATCAACACCCGGCTGCCGAAGGTGCTCAAGGCGCCGGAGGGACACACGTACGCCTGGACAGAGAACCCGCTCGGCATCAACGGCTACTACCTGGTGTCGCGGGGCGAGAAGACGCCGTGGCGGTTGAAGTTGCGCACCGCCTCGTACGCGAACGTGCAGGCGTTGGCCACCCTGCTCCCCGGCTGCCTGGTCCCGGACCTGATCGCGATCCTCGGCTCGATGTTCTTCGTGGTCGGCGACATCGACAAGTGACCCGAGCCGGCTGACCGGTCAGCGCCAGCGGTCGGCGGGTGGCGCGCCCCCGGCGCGCGGCACGTCGTCCTGGGGCGGGTAGCCGTAACGCTCGTCGACCCGCCGCCGGCCGGTCCGTTCCGGCGCGGGTTCCGCCTGGTGGCCGCGTTGGCGCGGTGGACGCCACTCGTCGGGCACCGGCACACCGCCCGCCGGCAGCGCGGGCCGGCCCGGCTCGTCCCGCCAGCCACCGTCGCGGTCGCGGCGACGCGCCGGCTCGTAACCGCCGGCCTCCTCGTGGCGGCGCGGCTCCTCGTAACCGCTGGCGTCCTCGTAGCGGCGCGGCTCCTCGTAACCGCCGGCGTCCTCCTGGCGGCGCGGCTCCTCGTGGCGGACGGCGGCCCAGCGGTCGGCCATCCGGTACTCGGTGCCGGTGGCGTCGGCGTGCACCTCGGCCCGACGTTCGCCGACCCGCAGCTCGCGGCCGTTCTCGTCGTCGCGGACGGCGGCCCACCGGTCACCGGTCCGCAACTGCGACCAGTACTCGCCGGTGTCGTCAGCCCGCAGGGGCGGCCCGGGCTGCGGCGCGGCAGCCGCCCGGTCACGCTGCTCCGACCAGCCCCGATCGTCCGGGCTGTCCCAGGAGGCGGCCGCCGGCCGCTCCGGGGTGCGGTGCGACCGGGAAGGCGGGGTGGGCTCGTCGCGTGGGGCGTACCCGTCGCGCCGGTCGGTCCACTCTGGTTCGTCGCGGCGGCCCGTCCAGCCCGGCTCGTCGCCGTACCCGGCTCGGGGGCGCTCGTCCGGCTCGTGCCTCGCCCGGCCGGCCGGCCGGGGGCGCTCGTCCGCGTCGCCGCCCCGGGTCCACTCCTGCGCGGGCGGGGTCCACTGGCCGGCGTACCCGCCGCCGTAGCGCCCGGCGGGTTCGGCCGCGCCGCCGTCCACCACCGTGTGCCGAGTGGTGACGTGCACGGTCTCGGTGTGCCTGACCACGCCACCCGGCCGGTGGGCCGGTTCGGGGCGGTCGTGCTCCCGGGGTCGGGCTGAGCCGTACGCGGCGGCCGTTGGTCGTTCCCCGCCGTACGTCCCGGCGGTGGCCGGTGGCTCGGGGGCTGCCCGCGCGTACCCCGGCTCGTCGTCGTCCGGGTGCTCGGAGCGCCCCCACCGGGGCGCGTCGTCGGGGCTCGACACCCGGGCCCGGCCGGCCGACGCGTCACCCGGGACCCGGCTACGGGCCGCCGGCGTGTCGTCCACCGGCGGCTCGACGGCAGCCACCCGCGCCCGCCCGGCGCCCGCTGGTTCGACAGCGGGGGCGGCACCGGCGAGAGCGGCACCGCTGACGTCGAGTCGGCGACGCACCGCGGCGATCGCCTCCTGGGCCCGTTGCGCCTGGTCGAGCGCCTGGTTGCCGCGCTGCGCGGCGGCCACGATCTCGCTGCGCAGCTCCCGACGCAGCCCTTCGATCTCGTCCAGCAGCTCGTCGGTCCGCACCGAGTCGACCTCGCCCTCGGGCCGCAGCGCGATGGACAGACCGATCAACACCACCGCGAGGATGGCGAGCACGGCGGCGAAGCGCAGCGGGCCGTTGCCGTCGGCCACCAGCAGGATCAGCGCCGCCACCGGGGCGAGGGCGACGCCCGCCCAGAAGAGCATGGTCAGCAGCGGTGGTTGACGCCGGGCGTCGGGGGTGGCCGGGGCTGGCATGGATGTGCAGCCTACCCACGATGTCCGGCGGAGGGAACGGGTCCCCGGGACGCGCGGACGCCCCCGCCCGGTCGGGGGCGGGGGCGTCCACAGCGCGTGCGGGGAGGGCTCAGCTGGTGGCGAAGGCACCATCCGAGGAGAAGATCAGGCCCACGCTGATCGAACCGTCGCGCAGCCCGCTCTTGGTCAGCGGCCCGCCCTGGTCCAGCGAGGAGAACTTGCCGACCGACAGCCCGTACGTCTTCTCCAGGCCCGGCTTGCAGAACGGACGCTGCTCGCACTCCGGCGGCCCGCCCAGCACCGTCGCGCTGCCGGAGCACTTCGCCGCCAGCTCGGAGAGGGTCCGCACGCCGTACTTGTCGGCGAAGGCCTGGGTCACCGCGAAGGCGTTCTGGTCCTGCGCGGCGGCCGGGGTGCCGAAGGTGAGGCCGGCCTTGTCGCCCTCGGCCTTGAGCGCGGTCACCGTGGTGTTGATGTCCGGCGAGGAGATCGGCTGGGCGTTCTGGCCATTGGCCTTGGTGTTGAGGAACTCGGCCATGGTCGCCGCGTACTCCGGGACGACCTGGATCTCGCCCTTCTCCAGAGCCGGCGCGTAGAGCTCCCGGTTACCGATTTGCTGCACCTTGACCTGGTAACCGGCGGCGGTGAGCGCGATCCGGTACAGCTCGCCGAGGATCTGACTCTCGGCGAAGTTGCCGGCACCGACGGTGATGTCGCCGCCCGGGCCCTTGGCGATGCCAGCGGTGAGGTTGTTGGCGGACGCGAACTCCTCGGCCGCCACCTTGGGGGTCTTGCGGTCCTCGTTCACCGCCTTGTTGAGCTGGATCAACTTCGGGGTGTCGAGCGCGGCGGAGACCTTGTCCAGTGCCGCGATCAACTGCGGGTTGGCCGCCTTGCTGTTGACCGCCGGAATGACGTTGTCGGAGTTCTGGAGCTTCTTGTCGTCCTGCAGAGCGATGAGCTGCTGACCGGCGACCGGGGCGCACCCGGCGCCGGAGGCGCTCGACTGCGGTGCGTCGGTGCCGGACGAGCCGGCGTCACCGCAGCCGGTGAGGAGCGCTGCCCCGGCGACGGCGCTGACCGCCCCGATCGCCAGACGTGTACGTGCGCGCATGTGCCCGCCTTCCGTGTCCCGGCGCGGCCCGTCCCGGGCCGGCCGCGTGTCCGACGGGCGATCCTGACTGTCGGCCGCCCGCGAATATCCACCCAACATCCTCCGCAACCGACCGACAACTTGGGATGGACTTCGTCACCCCATCGTCACCGAACGAACCGGGCGGGGTGGTCAGTTCGACGCCGGCCCACCCCGACGGGTCACGCGCTGCCGGTGGCGTCGGCGGCCCGGGGGCGTCCCAGGCGCTGCCGCCCGCGTCGCAGTGGTTTGGGGGTGACCAGCCGTTCGACACCGCCCAGGACCACCTCGGCGAGCAGCGCGAGCCCGGCCACCAGCACACCGCCCGCGACGATCTGCCCGCCGCCGGCCGCGATACCGATCCCGAAGCCGGTCCGGATGATCTGGCCCAGGCCCCCGCCGTTGACGAAGGACGCCAGCGCGGCGGTCGCGATCACCTGAACCGCTGCGGTCCGGAAGCCGGCCGCCAGATAGGGCACGGCCAGCGGCAACTCCACCCGGCGCAGCAACTGCGCGCTGGACAGACCCATCCCCCGGGCCGCGTCCCGGGCCTCCGGGTCCGCCTGCCGCACCCCGGTGTACGCGTTGGCCAGCAACGGCGGCACGGCGAAGACGGCCAGCGCCACCACGACCGGCGTCTTCCCGAAGCCGCTGGCGAAGACCACCGGCAGGATGGTCAGCAACGCCAGGGTGGGGATGGCCAGGGTCGCGTTGGAGATCAGCACCACCAGGCCGCCACCTCGGCCGAGGTGCCCGAGCCAGAGCCCGAGCGGCCAGGCCACCAGGCACCCGAGCGCCACCGCCAGGGCGGAGATCGTCAGGTGCTCGCCGAGCCGGTCCAGCATGCCGCCCGGGTTGGTCCAGTTCAGCGGGTCGTTGATCCAGGTGATCGCCTGCCCGATCGGGTTCGCCGCCATGATCACCGCGCCCTCCGGGGGGACCAGGGGGTCACCAGCCGGGCGACCAGGATGAGCAGCAGGTCGAGCACTACCGCGAGCGCCACGCAGAGCAGCGCGGCGGTCATGATCTCGGCCTTGTAGAGGTTGTTCTGGAAGCCCGCGAAAATCAACTGCCCGAGCCCGCCGTGCCCGACCAGCACCCCGACCGTGACCAGCGCCACCGTCGAGACGGTCGCCAGCCGTACGCCGGTCACGATGCCCGGCAGCGCCAGCGGCAGATCGATCCGGAACAGGCGCCTCCACCTGCCGTAACCCATGCCCTCGGCGGCCTCGCGAACCTCCGGCGGCACCTGGTTGAGACCG
The DNA here is from genome assembly GCF_054462275.1 of Micromonospora sp. SD19. Lineage (NCBI taxonomy): Bacteria > Bacillati > Actinomycetota > Actinomycetes > Micromonosporales > Micromonosporaceae > Micromonospora > Micromonospora sp. SD19. Next base: position 144,515 of record NZ_JBTLMN010000007.1, on the reverse strand, counting down.
GCCACCACGTTGCGCACGATCAGCAGCAGCGCGTAGAGGACCAGCCCGACCAGCACCGTTGTCGCACCGGTGCCCAGGTACGGGGCGATGAACGCGAAGAGCGCCAGGGACGGGATGGTGTAGACCACCCCGCTGACAGCGAGGATCGGGCCGGCGAGCGGACGGAACCAGTACGCCAGCACCGACAACGGCAGGGCGATCAGCACCGCGATCAACACCGCCCGCCCGGTGAGGGAGGCGTGTTCGCGCACCGCGGCGAGGATCGTGTCAGAGTTGTCCCGCACGTACTGCCAGGAGAACCAGGGGTTACCCGGGTCGGCCAGGTAGCTCAGGCGGAAGGACATACGTGGACGTTACCCCGGAGGCTGCCAGCGTGGCCCAGTCACCTCGCGCGGCGTCGATCTCCCTGCACGGCATCCAGAAGCGCTATCCGAACGGCACCGAAGCTGTCCGGGACCTCAGCCTGGACGTCCGGGCCGGCGAACTGGTGGTGCTGATCGGCCCGTCCGGCTGCGGCAAGTCGACAGTGCTGCGGATGATCAATCGCCTGATCGAACCGACCGCCGGCCGCATCACGCTCGGCGACGAGGACGTCACCGACGTCGACCCGGTGCGCCTACGCCGTCGGATCGGGTATGTGATCCAGAACGTCGGCCTCTTTCCACACCAGACGGTGCGGGCCAACGTGGCCACGGTGCCGGGCCTGCTCCGCTGGCCCAAGAGCCAGACCCGGGCCCGGGTGGACGAGCTGCTCGACCTGGTCGGGCTGGACCCGGCCGAGTTCGGTGGTCGCTACCCGCACGAGCTGTCCGGTGGCCAGCGTCAGCGCGTCGGGGTGGCCCGCGCACTCGCCGCCGACCCGGTGGTGCTGTTGATGGACGAGCCGTTCTCGGCCGTCGACCCGATCGTCCGGGCCCGCCTCCAGGAGGAGTTCCTGCGCCTTCAGGCCGAGGTGCGTAAGACGATCGTGCTGGTCACCCACGACCTCGACGAGGCGGTCCGACTCGGCGACCGGATCGCGGTGCTCTCCGCGGGCGGGCACCTGGAGCAGTACGACACCCCGGCCGCCCTGCTCGGCGCACCCGCCACCGAATTCGTACGCGAGTTCGTCGGCGCCGACCGGGGCATCCGCCGACTGGCGGTGACCCCACTGGACCGTGACGCGCTGGAGCCGGTGCCCGACGGCACCGCAGCGGACCTGCCCACCGTGACGGTGGACGGCTCCGCGTACGACGCGCTGGCGGTCCTGCTCACCTCGGGCCGGGACCGGCTCCTGGTGACCGACGCCGGCCGCCCGGTCGGCACGCTCAGCCGACAGCGCCTCCTCGACCTCGGCCGACAGACCACCTGACCGACCCGACCGAGGCTGACCCCGCCTCGGTCGGGTCGGTCAGGCGCGACCGCCCAGGCTGGCGACGCCGATGATCCACCCGGTGAGGAAGCCGTAACCGGCACCGGTGCTGGCGGCCTCCAAAGCACCCAGCAGCGACGACGTCGGGCCGAACAGCGTCGCCAGCAGGCCCGCGAGCCCGGCGGCCAGCACGTACGCGGCCCAACCGGAGAAGAACTGGCTGACCGGGCCCGGCACCCGGGCGACCTGGGCGGCGGGCAGCAGGTAGAGCAGGGCCACCGCCAGGACCACCAGCAGCACGGCCCGCACGTCGGCGGCGAACAACCCGCCGGCCTGCCCGTCCGCGTCCAACCGCCAGGCCGGCCAGGCGAGAAGGCGCGCGTAGAAGGCACCGCCCGACTCCGGGTCGGTCAGGGTGGCGGCCCAACCGGTGTACGCCGGACTGCCGCAGATGCCGACCAGCAACAACACGGCCAGCGCGCCGGTGCCGGCGGCCGTGCCGTAGCGGCTGACCGGGCCGGACCGGTGCAGGAACGACGCCATCCGCCCAGCCCCCGCACCGTTGGATCGGGCGGACCTGGGCTGCCCCGGGCGGCTCAGTGCTTCATCAGGTAGTCGATGAAGGCGGCCCGCAGCAGCGGCGCCGACTCCTCGTACCCGTGACCGGTGAGCTCCCGCCACAACGCGTTGGCCTCGTCGATCGTCGGGCCGATCGAGTTCGGGGCGCCGTCCAGCACGGTGGCCTCGTCCGCGTTCGGCAGGTGGCGGATTACCGACCAGTAGAACTTGACGTCGCGACGCTCCCGGGCCAGGGCGAACGCCCGCTCCCGCAGTTCCTCGGTGGGCAACGCGTCAAGCTCTTCAAACGAGGTTCCGCCGGGGGTGGCGGCAGGTGTGTCGGTCATGTCGCCGAGCCTAACTGTCGAGATCAGCTCCGGCTCGGCGGACGCGACGCGGCTCACCGACCGTCGGTGTCCCACTGCCGCGGGCCGTCCTCCCAGCGCGGATCCCGCCACGGGTCGGCGGGCGGGGGCGCGGCCTGGGTCGGCAGGGTGGGCGGCCAGTTGTCGACCGACTGCTGCTGCGGCATCGTCCAACCCGAGCTGATCGTGCCGTCGCTGACCGGCTCGGGCTGCTCGGGGCCGCCCGCCCGGGGCCGCCCGAGCGTCTCGACCAGCCGGGTCGCCAGGAGCCCGACGCCGAGCGCGGCCCCGCCGACCACCCAGTTGCTCAACGTCCAGTCGCGTTCCGACGCGTACACCTGGAAGACGGCGACCAGACCGACCGCCAGCAGCGTGCCGAACACCCCGCCCCGGCGGCCGTACGCGCTGGTGCCGGCGAGCAGGGCCACGCCGACTGCCAGCACGGTCCAGTCCAACCCCGAGGTCGGCGCCACCGGGCCGGGGTCGTTCGCGGCGAGCAGCACACCGGCGAGAGCGGCCAGCACCGTGGAGACGACCAGCGCGACAGCGGTCACCACGGCGGCCACCGCACCCCGGCGGCGGGCCGCATCGACGACCGGCCGGTACCGGCCGACGAGCCGGCGGATCGCCCGGATCGCGCCGAACAGCCCACCGAGGACGGCCACCGCGGCGAAGCCGGCGAAGAGGTACCCGGCGCTTCTGGTCGGTTCGTAGTCACCCTGCACCAGCACGGGCGCCGAACGGCGTTCGATGTACACCACCACGGCGGCGGCACCGGCCAGGCTGGCGGCCCAACCCGGCACGTGCAGCACCACCACGGCCAGCGCCAGCACCAGCCCGCCCACCGCCGCGACCGCCACCGCCGGGCCGATCGACGCCGGCAGGCCCCGGTCACCCTGCTCGGCGTAGTGCAGCGCAGCCGCCACCGCGACCGGGCCGATGGCCAGGTTGGGCGCGGCCGTCCGCAGACTCAGCCCAGCGGCCAGTGCGAGCAAACCCAACCCGACCGCGTCGATCAGCAGGGTGCGCAGGTTGCCGTCGCGCACCGCGGCCGGGTCCTCCTGCCAGAGCAGCCAGCTCACGGCCGCCAGACCGGCCAGCAGCACCAGCTCCCACCCCAGGTGTACGCCGATCCGGTCCCGGCCGGGTTCACCGTGGGTGGGGTCGTCGAAGACGTTCTCCAGTACCGCGGCCGGCACCCCCGACGAGGGCTCGGCCGACCGGTCCCGGCCCGCTTCTTCGTACCCCATGACGCCGCCTTCCCGGTGGCCGACCGCCCCCGGTCCGGCGCACGGACGGACCCTGGGCGGCCTCGCTCTCTGATCGCAGGCACCGTACCCGCGCCCGCAGCCGGGCGTAACCCCCTGCTCAGCGCTGGCCGGGGCGGCTCTCGCGTGGGTCCTGCTCGCGCTCGTCGTCCGGGCGTTCCGGCACCCGGCAGGAGCGCTCCAGCCAGAGCGCGGCGCCGACCAGGGCCAGTGCGGCGAGCAGGCCCCCACCGGCGGCCGGTCGATCGTCCAGGGCGGCCCGGGTGGTCTCCACGAAGAGCCAACCGGTGAGCCCCGCGTAGAAGCCCGCGAAGATCGCCGCGGCCAGTGCCGACGCCTTGGCCAGCACCACGAAGCGGGCGACCATCAGCGGGTTGACCGGGTCCCGGCCCGGCTTGCGCTCGATCCGACCCCGCGTGTTGATCGCCGCGTACGCCTCCAGCACGGCGAGCCCGGCCAGCGTCACCACCGGCAGCCAGGGCAACCGGGGAATGCCGCTGTAGTAGAGGGTGCTGATCAGCAGCCAGGCCACCGCCGCCGCGGCCAGCCCGGCCACGACCAGTGTCGAGATCCGGGTGGGGCCCATCCGGGACCCGTCCGGGCCCGACCCGCGGGGTGGGGGCTTCGCCTGCGTCATGCCGGCCGGTTCCGCTCGGTCATGCCGTCGACTCTAACGCCAACTCCGGCCGCGGACGCAGTTCCAACGCCTCGTCCGCCGCCGGGCCGGTGGTCAGCAGGTCGGTCAGCCAGCCGTGACCGGGCAGCTGACCGTACGGCTGGATGTCGATCCACGGGCGCAGCACGAAGGCGCGCAGGTGGGCCCGGGGGTGCGGCAGGGTCAGCTCCGCGTCGTCGCTGAGCACCGGCTCGCCGTCGTCGCCCCAGACCGCGATCACGTCCACGTCGAGGGTGCGCGGCCCGAACCGCCGCTGCGGGTCCCGGACCCGACCGGCCGCACGCTCCGCGTCGCGGGCCCGCTCCAGCCAGTCGCGCGGGGTCGCGCTGTCGTCCTGGGCCAGCACCACCGCGTTGAGGTACGCGGGCTGGTCGGTGTCGCCCCACGGTGGAGTCTCGTACACCCCGGAGAGCACGAGCACCGCGTCGCCGAGGGTGGCGACGGCCGTACGCAGGTGCTCCAGCCGGTCGCCCAGATTGCTGCCGAGCGAGAGGACCGCCCGGGTCACCGGGCACGCGCCCGGGTCATGGTGACGGCCACGTCGGTGAAGGTGTGCGGCACCGGGGCCTCCGGCTTGTGCACGGTGACCGTCGCGGAGTCGACCCGCTCGTCTGCCAGGCAGACCGTGAGGAGCCGGTCGGCGAGGGTCTCGATCAGGTTGACCGGTTCCCCGGTCACCACCGCGACCAGGCGTTCGGCCAGCTCGCCGTAGTGCACGGTGGCGGTGACGTCGTCGGTGGCTGCGGCCGGGCCGAGGTCCAGCTCCAGGACGGCGTCGACAACGAAGTCCTGCCCCTGTGCGCGTTCGAAGTCGTACACCCCGTGCCGGCCGTGCGCCCGCAGGCCGGTCAGCTGGATCCGGTCCGTCGTCATCGCCGTACCTCGTGTTCGTGATCGTGTTGCGCTCGCCAGTGGTCGCGGGATGCGGCGGCGAGACGGGGGCTGCCGGTGGCGGCCCAGACGGCGAGCGCGTCGGTGGTGGCCCGTACGTCGTGCACACGTACGCCCCAGGCGCCCGCGGCGACCGCCAGCACGCTGGTGGCCACGGTGGCAGCCTCCCGCTGGGCGGTCGGTCGGGGCGTGCCGTCCGCTGCGGCGAGCAGGCCGCCGAGATACGACTTCCGGCTGGCCCCGAAGAGCAGCGGGTAGCCGAGGTCCAGCAGCTCCGGCAGGCGGGCGCTGAGCTCCCAGTTGTGGGCGGCCGTCTTGGCGAAGCCGAGCCCGGGGTCGACGACGAGACGGTCGGCGGCCACCCCGGCGGCCAGCGCCGCGTCGATCCGTTGGGCCAACTCGGCCCGCACGTCGGCCACCACGTCGGTGTAGGTGGCCAGCTCGCGCATCGCGCGGGAGTGGCCACGCCAGTGCATCAGCACCCACGGGCAGCGCGCGTCGCGGACCACGCGGGCCATGTCCGGGTCGGCCAGGCCGCCGGAGACGTCGTTGACCACGGCCGCGCCGGCGGCCAACGCGGCCTCCGCCACCCGGGCGCGGCTGGTGTCGACGCTCACCGTCACACCGGCGGCGGTCAGCTCACGGATGACCGGCAACACCCGCTCCGCCTCGGTCGCGGCGTCGATCCGCTCAGCGCCCGGACGGGTCGACTCGCCGCCGATGTCGACCAGGTGCGCGCCGGCGTCGCGCAGACGGACGCCGTGTCCGACGGCAGCGTCCAGGTCGGCGTACCGTCCGCCGTCGGAGAAGGAGTCCGGCGTGACGTTGAGGACGCCCATCACCACCGGGCCCGAGGCCCGCACCAGATCGGTCACGACTAGACGGTACCGGTCGCGGCAGCGGCGCCCAGCGACCCGGGTCGACCCTGCGGCACTGCCCCTGACGTGCCGATTAGAACAGGTGTACGATCGGTCATCCGGGCAGCATCAGGCAGGCCCTTCGCGGCTTGTCGCAATCCGGGGCGGCCCGTACGCTTTGGAATTGGCCAGCATCGAGATGGCGAAGCTTGGAGGGAGGGCCGAAGCGGGGGAAATCCGCCCAAACCTCGCCACCCTCCGTGGTGAGTAACGAACACAGGGTCAAGAACGCCATGCCCTGTGGAGCACTTTTCCCGCAAGGCTTGCCTATTGCACCGCCGCGGCACCGCCGGCCGCGCTATGGGGAGGTTCCAGTGATCGCCTTCGAGCTCATGGAGACGGCGTCGTCCGGCGTCGCCCACGCGCTCTCCACCCTGGCGTCGGCTCCACTCGCGGAGCCGGCACCGAAGGGGATCGACACCAACAGTGTCGTCACCTTCTTCGCCAGCAAGATCGCGCCGATCCTGCTCGCCGTCCTGGGCGTCATCTTCATCGGCCGTGCCAGCCGAGGTGAGATCTCCAAGGTGCTGACCAGCTCCGCGATCGCCATCGTCGGGCTCGCCTTCATCGCCGGCGCGGCAACACTCTTCTTCGTCGGCGATTACCTGATCGACCTGATCTTCGAATAGGCGCGTTCACCAGATGCGGCTGCGCACCGACGACGACATCTACCGGGCCCGCCTGGTCTACCTCGGGCCGCCCGGTTACACCCTTCCGGTCCACCTGCCCTACGCCCAGTACGGGCTCTTCATCCTGCTGGTCCCCCTCTACATGTTCATCCACTGGCTGTTCACGTTGACGGTCGAGCTCTTCCCGGCCTGGGAGATCGCGCTCGCCATCGTGACCACGTCGTTCATCTTCCGGCACGTCGACCCCGACCGGCCGGCGCGGGTGGTCATCCGCACCGCGCTGACCGACTGGCGACGCACCCGGGAGCCGGCGGTCGAGCAGCGCGATCCGCGCCTGGTCGGCAGCCGGATCAGGATTCGGGAGGAGCTGGCATGACCGGAAGCATGGCGAACGGTCCGTCACCGGACGCGGGCACGGGTCTGCCGACAGTCGCTGAGGCGGTGGCATGAGCCGCTCCTCCACGCCGGGTTCCCCGGCCGGCCGCCCAGGCGCGCCGGCCGGTCACCGTGCGCACTCATTCGACTACACCGAAGACGAGGACGAGGTCGCCCTCGACCCCGCGCTGGTGACGTCGCCCGGTCACGGTGCCGTCGGCGTGTTCCAGGCCCCCCGGCCGGTCCCCCGCCGGACCCCACCGGCCGAACCCAGCACCGTGTCGGCCGGTGAGAACGCCGACATCGACTCCCCCTTCCTGGACCTCTTCGGCGGCGGGGCCCGGCCCGGCGCGACCCGAGCCGTCACGGCCGGCCCGAGCACCCGCGAGCAACCGGCGATCCCGCACCAGCCGCCACCCACCGCCAGCTCGGCACCAGCCCGTGCGGTTCCCGAAGTGGAGCCGCCGTGGACGCCCGCCGACCAGCCCGGCAGCGGTGTCCGACCCGTCGAGGCACGCCACGGAGGCGGCCAACCGACCGAGTCCCGGGTGCCGCATCAGGCCGGCGATCGACGGCCGATGCGGCGTCCGCCGGACGAGCCCGCCCCGGCCACCGGCCCTGGGCCATCGGCGGCGACCACCGACCCCGCCGGCCGGCCAGCCGGCGCCCCGCCGAGCCGACCCCCGGCACAGGCGGCCCGGCCCACCGCACCGGCCCCGCAGCCGGCCAGCATCGCCGGCACTGACCGCCCAGCCCTGGAACGCACGGCGCGGCGGGCGGCCGACCCGGGTCGCCCCAGGAGCACCGGCACCGCGTCCACCGGCAAGGAGGTCGCCGCACCCCGCCAACGTGCGGCGAGCCGAGCGGACCGACCGATCAAGCCGACCCGGGTACGGGCTCCAAAGATCAAGTTCGGAGACCGGGACCCGTCGGTCGAGTTGGCCATCACCGAGATCGCCGGCCACCTGACCTTCACGCCGAACACCGTCACGGCCTGGTACTGGTTGCCCGAGGTCCGCTGGGCGTTCCGGCCGGACGCCGAACGTGAGGCGCTCCTGTCGGCGATCTCCGAGCAGTACGCCGGCCTGGCCGGCTTCCGACTGCACCTGCGCCGCACCACCCGGCCGTTCCCCGCCGACGAGTGGGCCCGCACGATCGACACGCACACCTCGGCACCGCTGCCCGACGTCCCCGGCACCACCGGCTGGGCCGATCACCTGGTCGCCGCCCAACGCCACCTGATGGCGGTCAACCACGCCGAGGGGCAGACCTACCTGGGGGTCACCTTCGCCCGCCGCTCACTCGGCGACTCGCTCACCGAGCGGCTGCTGCGCACCTTCGGTCGGGGCACCGCCGACGGCGAACGCCGCAAGCTGGGCCGCACCGTCGAGCAGTTCGACGAGGTGCTCGGCGCGTTCGGCATGCGCGGCCGGCGGGTCACCGCCCAGGAGCTGGAATGGCTGCTCTACCGCTCGGTGGCGCTGTGCATGTCGCCGCCGAGCACCCTCTCCCCCGTCACCGACGGGCGCTGGGAGCGCGGTGACCTGCTCGCCATGACCGAGCAGGTGGAGCGCTACCGCACCCCGTACGGCTCGACGGTGAAACTGGTCAACCGGATGACCGGTGAGGAGCGGCACGTGGCCGTGCTCGCCGTCGGCCGGATGGAGCCGCTGGAGATCCCCGAACGGCACGAGCCCTGGCTGCACTTCCACGAGCGGTTGCCGTGGCCGATGGAGATCTCCACCCGCGTCGACATCCTCGGCTCCGGTGACTCCTTCCGCAATCTCGAACACCGGCTGCGGATGATCCGCTCGCAACAGCTCGACTACGCCGAACACGGCATCGACGCGCCCCCCGAGCTGGAGCGACTGGCCAAGCGCGCCCTGGTGATCGGCGACGAGATGACCACCGGCCTGCCGGTCGACTCGGCCCGAGCGCACGGCTGGCACCGGATCGCGGTCGGCGGCCGGACCAGGGAGGAATGCCTGGAGCGGGCCCGCCGGCTCATCCAGCTCTACTCCCGGGAGCTGCGCATCTCATTGCAGCACCCGAAGAACCAGGACTGGCTGGCCCGCGAATTCATCCCCGGCGAGCCGATCGCCAACACCGGTTACGTCCGGCGCATGCCGGTGCCGTTGCTCGCCGCCGCGCTCCCCCAGGCAGCATCGAACGTGGGCGACCGGCGGGGCGACCTCATCGGCCGGACCGCCGGCACCTGCCGCCGCCCGGTCTTCCTCGACCTGCACTTCCCCATGGAGGTCCGGGAACGCTCCGGGCTCGCGGTCTTCGTCGCCGAACCGGGCGGTGGCAAGTCGACACTGCTCGGCGCCCTGGGCTACCTGGCCGCCCGCCGAGGTGTCCAGGTGACCCTGCTCGACCCGTCCGGCCCGCTGGCCCGCCTCTGCGCGATGCCCGAACTGCGGCCGTACTCCCGGGTGTTGAACCTGACCGGTTCGGAGCACGGCACCCTGGCGCCCTACTCACTCATCCCGACGCCGCTGCGCTCCGAGTTCGGCCCCGGAGCCTCCGGCGACCGGGAGTTCGAAATCGCCGTCTCCAACGCCCGGGCCGAGCGGCGGATGCTGGTCCAGGACATCTGCATGATGCTCGTCCCACCGCAGGTGGCCAGGGAGGCGTCGACAGCCACCCTGTTCCGGCACGCCGTCCGGCAGGTCCCCGCCGAGGAAACCTCCACCCTGGACGACGTGGTGAGCTGCCTCGGGCGGCTCGACGACGACGCCGGGAAGGAACTGGCGAACCTCCTGCTGGACACCGCCGAGATGCCGTTGGCCATGCTCTTCTTCGGCCGACCGCCGGAAGGGCTGCTCGGCGCCGACGCGGCACTCACCGTCATCACCATGGCCGGGCTGCGGTTGCCCGACCTCAAGATCGAACGTGAGTACTGGTCAGCCGAGGAAGCCCTCGCCCTGCCGATGCTGCACACCGCGCACCGGCTCGCCGTCCGGCGTTGCTACGGCGGCTCGATGTCGTCCCGCAAGCTCGTCGGCCTGGACGAGGCGCACTTCATGGAGGGCTGGCGCTCCGGGCGCTCCTTCCTGGTCCGGCTCGCCCGCGACTCCCGCAAGTGGAACCTGGCCGCGCTGGTCGCCTCCCAGAACCCCCGCGACATCCTCGGCCTCGACGTGCAGAACCTCGTCTCCACCGTCTTCGTCGGCCGCATCGCCGAGGACGCCGAAATCGCCTCCGAGGCCCTGCGGCTGCTGCGGGTGCCGGTCAACGACGGGTACGAGGCCACCCTCGCCTCACTCTCCGCCGCCGACACCAGCTCGTCCAGCCGACTCGGCTTCCGTGAGTTCGTGATGCGCGACGTCGACGGCCGGGTGCAGAAGGTCCGAGTCGATGTCTCGTACGTCGAAGGCCTGCTGGACCACCTCGACACGACGCCCGCCGCGATCGCCGCAGCGGCCGGAGTGCTGCCGAGCATCCCCCTGCCGGATCTGGAGGCGTGACATGGCTAGGGCCTGGGTCAAGGTCCTCGGTCGAGCCGAGGCGGAGGGCCGTGACCGAGGCCCGGGAGCCTGGGGAAGGCTCACGTCGTTCCTGCTCGCCCTCGGCGTACTGGCCGGGGCCAGCCTCACCTGGCCGCTGATCGGCGCGGAGGCCGCCGCCGCCGCACCACCAGCCGCCCAGGCCCGCGCCGACCTCTGCACGACCGCTGAATGGCAGGCCGACTTCCGCACCTGCGTGGGCAAGCTGAAGCAGGTCAGCCAGGCTGAGATCGATTGCCGAAAGCCACCTGTACCGTCCGCCCCGGATTCTGGCCTTGCCGGCTGGTTCGCTTCCCGCCCAGACTCGTCAAAGCTGCCCGGGCCGAAGGGCATCTACAGCGACTACGGGTACGGCGGTTACAGCTTCAACACCTATGACGTGGATGGTGGTTGCGCCTCCACCATTCTCCATCCGGACTACAAGTTCACCACCACGGTCGCCAACGGTGAGCTCATGATCGCCACTGCGGTCGTGGGCGCCTCGAACGCCCTGCGGGAACGGGCCTGGGATCCACGCGCGATGTGGGACTGGGCCGACCCACTGGTGGAGAAGGCCACCAAAGCCGTCTACCAGAAGGTGTTCAGCGTCTTCGGGATCGTCACGCTCTGCGTGGTGGGCCTCTACCTGCTCTGGCGCTCCCGGCAATCGGACATGAGTAACGCGATGACCACCGCAGGCTGGGCATTGCTGGTGATGGTGGCGGTCACGGCCCTGGCCGCCTGGCCGGTCAAGTCGGCGAACATCGCGGACGGCACTCTGATCACCTCGCTCGGCGTCGTGCACGACGCCATAGGCCCGGCTTCAAGGGATACCCCGCCGGATCAATGCGACGATCCGGATCCCAAGGCCTGCAAGGACAACCGACCGCCGGCTGTCCGGGCCAGCGACACTGCCACCGAATCCATGCTCTACCGCAACTGGCTGCGTGGAGTACTCGGCTCGGCGGACAGCGAGACCGCTCGTAAGTACGGGCCGGCACTCTACGACGCGAAGGCCCTCTCCTGGGAGGAGTCGGAAAAGCTCCGTGCCAACCCGGCCACCCGTGATGCCACGATCAAGGCCAAGCAACAGCAGTGGATGACGGTTGCCGAGCAGATCAAGACTGAAGACCCGGAGGCGTACGAGTTCCTGACGGGGACCCGAGATATGGACCGGATTGGGTCCGGATTCATCGCGGTACTCGCGGCAGTGCTCTTCGCGATGTTCGACCTCACCGCGTCGGTGCTCGTGCTGCTCGGCTTCCTGATCTTCCGCTGGGCGGTGATCGCTGCCCCGATTCTCGGCACCATCGGTCTACTCCGACCGGCCAGCGCCGGGCTTCGCCGGCTGGCCAATGCGGTCGTTGCCGCAGTGTTCAACATTGCCATTTTCGGCACTGGCGCCGCTATCTACCTGTTCGCGGTTGATTTGATCATGAGCACTCCCACCCTGCCGGGTTGGCTTCAGGTGGTGCTGGTGTGGCTCTGTGGGGTGGTCGGATGGCTGCTGCTGCGGCCGTACCGACGGATCACCCAACTCGGCGGCAAGGACAGCAGCGAAGCGGTGAGTTCGGCCGGCTCCTGGCACCGCCGGTTCTTCCGTGACATGCGGACCGCAGCGCGGCTGGACGTGGCGGAGCCGGGCGGCACCGCCGAACCGGTGGGCGGACGTCGACGGTCACCCGACGCGGAGCAGACCCGGCTACGACCGGAGGCGCGGCGGGAGGACCCGGCCCCGGTCCCGACCGCCGCCGCCGAGGGCCGGCGCAGCGACACGGTGCGTCCGGACGGTCGAGAGCGGCCCGACGATGCGCCGGCCGAGGAGGGTCGCGGTCGGAGCCGCCCGGTGGCACCGCAGCCCCGACGCCGAAAGCCGGCGACCTGGACCGAACCCGATGTGCCGGCTGAGAACCCGTCGTTCGTGGTCTACCGCCCGGGCTCCTCCGAACGAGCGCCGGATCGCACCGGACCTCGGGTGCGCTCAGAGGCGAGGTGACAGCCATGCGGCGGGCGTTGGAGTTCCTCTTCACCCGGGCGCTGCGGTCCCGGCTGGGCATTGCCCTGTTGATCGGGGTGGTGGTTGTCGGTGTGCTCGGGGCAGCCCGGCTGGTCGGCAACCCGGTCGATTCGACGGATGGGTTGAGCAACCGTCCTGATGGACCGATCATCACCGTGGACCCAACAGCCGGGGACGACGGCCTGCTCAACAGCGCGGCTCCGCCGTCACCCGTGACGTCGCCGGGTGCCCGCACCCCCGAACAGACCGCTGACCGCTTCGCCGCAGCCTGGCTGGGTCGCCCCGGGATGACCACCGAAGACTGGCAGGCTGGCCTGCGGCCGCTCTCCACACCGGCGCTGAGGGAGAAGTTGACCGGCGCCGAGCCCGAGAGCGTGCCCGCCGAGAAGGTCACCGGTCCGCCGACCATGCGGGAGCGAACCGAGACGTTCGTCGAACTGCTGCTCCCCCTCGATACCGGCCGGCTCCGGCTGGAGCTGGTCACCTCCGACGATGGTTGGCTGGTCGACGTTCTGGACTGGGAGCGGCCGTGAGCGACGTTGATAGCCCCACTCGCCGCCGGCCCCGGCTCGGCCTGATCGCCGCGGTGCTCACCGGGATGCTGCTTCTGCTCTGCTGCACGGGCGGCACCGCGGCGTTCTTCCTCACCGGGCTCGGCGGCGACGACGCCGAGAACGGGGACGCCCTCGCGGGAATGGAATGCGGACCGATCCGAGCGGTGAACGTCGCGGGCAAGCTGCCGCGGTTCGCCGAGTACGGCGACAGCCAGGTCCGCAATGCCGCGATCATCATCAAGGTTGGTCAGGACATGGGCGTGCCGTCGCGCGGCTGGGTGATCGCCCTCGCCACCGCGATGCAGGAATCCGCCCTTCGCAACCTGGCGAACAGCGGCGTACCCGAGTCCCTGGCCCTGCCCCACGAGGGCGTTGGCGCGGACCACGACTCGCTGGGCCTGTTCCAGCAGCGTCCGGGGTGGGGCTCCGTCGCCGAGCGGTTGAACCCGGCGTACGCGGCCCGCAAGTTCTACGAGAAGCTCGTCAAGGTTCAGGGCTGGCAGGGCCGACCGCTGACAGTTGTCGCGCAGCGGGTGCAGGTCAGCGCGTACCCGGACGCGTACGCCAAACACGAGGAGGTGGCCAGCCGGATCGTGGACGCGCTGGCCGGCGGTGCGGCCCGCACCGTCGAGATCAACGGCAAGGCGGTGTGCAACGCGGCGGAACGCGGCCAGATCGCCGCCTCCGGCTGGACCGCGCCGATACCCGGCCGAGTGGGCTCCGGTTTCCGCACCGCCAGCCGGCCCAGCCACAACGGCGTCGACATTGGCGCGGCCAAAGGCACCGAGATCCGCGCGGCAGCGACCGGTCGGGTGCTGGTCTCGACCTGCGACGAGGACCACCGCGGCCGCCAGGACTGCAACGTGGACGGATTTCCCGGCAAGGGGGGTTGCGGCTGGTTCGTCGACCTGCTGCACGCCGGTGGCTACATCACCCGGTACTGCCACATGGTGGTCCAGCCCTTCGTCAAAAAGGACCAGATCGTCACGGCCGGTCAGGTGATCGGCAAGGTCGGCAGCAGTGGCAACTCCTCCGGCCCGCACCTGCATTTCGAGGTACACCTGCGCAACAACCGCAGCGCCTCCGGCGCGGTGAACCCGGTCCCGTTCATGCGCGAGCGGGGCGCCCCGCTGCGCGCCGCTGAGTGAGGTCACCGCGGGGATGACCGGTCCATTGCCCGACCCGTTCGCCGACCAGCCCGACTGGGCACCGCAACCACCTCGACCGCTGGCCATCGTCCCCGCGACGGATCGGGTCGACCTACGCGGGCGACGGGTGCTGGTCGGGTTGCCCGGGCTGGGTTGGCGTGGCGATCTGCGCGCGGACGACCGGGTGGTGCAGAACGCCCGGACCTACGTGCCGGTGATTCCCGAGCACGAGTGGTACCGGGCCGAAGCCGAGCAGGTCGAGGTGTTCGCTCCGTTGGTGCCGGTGGAGCGGGTCTGGGTGGAGACCGTCGGCAGCCGACCGGTGGTGGATGGTGCCCGGGACACCGGCATCCGGTTGGTCTCGCTGGACGGCCCGGCACACCGGGCTCCCACGCCGGTCTTCGAAGCCGACGCGGTCACCGGGCGGCGGGTGGTGCACGTCGAGAACGGCCTGGAGCACCGTGACCTTCGAGCGGTCACCGAGACCTACTCAGGCGCCGAAGGGGACATCTGCGTGCGGATCACACCCGAGGTGGAGTGGTACCGCTGGGCCTGGCGCGGCCAGTCACCCACCACGCTGGAGGTTCCGGTTCACCTGCTCTGGATCGAGTGACATCAGCCAGCACGTGCGCCGCCACATACCTGCCAACCGCCGTCATCCTCGACGACAGTAAACGTCCAGTCCTCTCGGCGACTGCTTCGGACGACACCCTCAGCAGCGCCGGAAATAGTCAGCGTGGTGGCAACAACTTCTCCCGCACCCGACTGTGTGCGAGTCAGTGCACCCCAACTGACTCGCACAGTGACCCCGAACTTCGCCTCACGCTGCTCAGCCTCAGCTCGCAGGTCTCGAACGGGCTGAAGGTCGGCTCCGCTCTCGCAGGTGAAGAGGTCTGCTCTCGTGTCATTGCGATCCACAAGGAACGCGCGCAGATAGTTGTCCACCACTACGTCGGGTGCGCTGCGATCCGGGGCTGAGGCGCGGTCGTACCAGACGTAGGCGGTGGCGATTCCGCCGAGACACAGCAGCGCGAGCACGCCAGCGGCGACGGTGAGAACCGTCCGCATCCGGCGGCGTGGGGGCTGCGGTGCCGGCGCTGCCGGGGCGGGCGGCAGCTGCTCGGACGGTGTCCGCTGGGCCGGTACGCGGGAGACCTGGGAACCGGCGGGGGGCTGCACTGATTCCACCTCCTGAAGTTATCGGCTGGACGCTCCGGAGCCAATGCCTCAGATCCAGCGGATCGTGACGGACCCCTCCCCACCGGTGAGATCCGCGACAACACCGGCGCAGCGCCGAGGCACCTCCCGGAGGTGCGCCCGCGGCTGGGATACCGTCTCTGCTTGGGAGGGGTTGCCAACCTCGGGTAGAGGGGGTGGACGCGGTGGCCGGTCCGAAGGCTCGCACGAACCGCGCCGCAGCCCTGCACCGTCGGGCGACGGCTGTCGCGACCGCGGCTGCCGGAATCCTGGACGAGACGCGGCCGGCTCCGGCGGATCAGCGCCGTCAGTACGAGGTGGCTGACCGGCTACGGGCGGCTGCGGCGTTGGTGGCTCCGGGTTGGGCGGGCGCGGCGCTGGATTCACTTTCCGTGGACTCTCCGGCTGGTGATGGTCCGCCGCCGTTCGTTCGGGTCGGCACTGCGGCGCCGTTGGACGACGCTCGTTTCCCCGCGTTGGTGCCACTTGTCGGCACCGGTCATCTCAGCGTGGACGTTGACGCGCGCGAGGCGCGAGTGGCGGGGTTGCTCCGGGCCGTACTCCTGCGGTTGTTGGGTGCGGCACCGGCGGGTGCCCTGTTGATTCGCGCGGTGGATGCCACCGGGGCGGTGTTGACGCCGTTCGGGGCGCTCGCGGATGCCGGTCTGCTGCCGCCGCCGGCGGTGGATGTGGCGGGTCTGCGTGCGGTGCTGACCGAGGCCGAGCAGTGGGTCACGCCGGGGGCGAGTGGGCGTCGTCGTCACGACCGGACGCTGTTGCTGGTGGTGGCCGCGTTGCCGGAGTCGACCGGTCCGACCGATCTGGCGCGCATCGAGACGTTGGCCGAGCAGGGGCCGGCAGCGGGGCTGCACCTGGTGGTGGCGGGTTGGCCTCCCGCCGGCCCGTACTCGGCCCGGGCACCGCTGCCGCTCAGCACCGCGCTGGCGTTGCGTAATGCGTACGCGCTGCTCGGTGACCCGCCGGGGGCGTCGTTCGCCGGCCCGGGCGCGGATCCGCCGGGTGGTTTGAACTCTCCGGTCTTCGTGGAGTCGGACCCGCCGGCCGAGTTGGTCGACGCGGTCTGTCGGCGGCTCGCCGAGCAGGTGGAGGCGGGTTCCCGGTTGGCGTTGGGGGCCCTGCTGCCGCCGACGGGTGAGCGGCTGTGGGAGTCGGACTCGGCCGACGGTTTGACCACGACGGTCGGCGATGCCGGGGGCCGGTCGGTGTCGCTGGGTTTCACCGAGTTGACCCCGCACTGGCTGGTGAGCGGTCGTTCCGCGGCGGCCCGTGCGGCGTTCCTGACCACCGCGCTGCTCGGCCTGGCCGCCCGGTACGGCCCGGATGACCTGGCGTTCTACCTGGCGGATCTCGGCGACGGCGAGTCCTTCGTGGAGTTTTTGCAGACCGAGCGGGACCGGTCGTGGGTTCCGCAGGTGCGGGCGGCGGCGATGGCTGCCGACCGGGAGTACGTCAGGGATCTGCTTGAGGAGTTGACGGCCGAGGTCCAGCGCCGCACGGAGGCGGGTGCGCGGGCCGGGGGGCAACGCTTCGCGGAGTTGCGTCAGCATCAGCCGCTGCCGCGGATCGTCTGTGTGGTGGACAATGCGCCACTGCTGTTCGCCGGGCGGGATCGGCTGGCCGCCGAGGTGGCCGCCCAGTTGGACGCGCTGGCCCGGGCCGGCCGGGCGTACGGCGTGCACCTGGTGTTGGCCGGTGCGGGTGAGTTGGGGTTGAGTGCGCGCGCCGACGCCGGTCATCGCGATTCGGTGCTCGGGCAGTTTCCGGTTCGGGTGGCGCTGCCGGGTGGCAGTCCGGTGCTGGAGCCGACGAACGACTCGGCCGCCGGTCTGCCGGTGGGCAGTGCGGTGGTGAACACGGCCGGTGGGCTCGGCGGTCCGCGGGGGGCGATCCGGGGTCATGAGCGGTTGATCCGTCACCCGGATCCGCAGGATCATCCGGAGGTCGTGGAGGCGTTGCGGCACGAATTGTGGGCGGCGCGTCCGACGGGGTCGGTGCCGCCGGTGGTCTTCGCTGGTTACGCCCGGCCTCTGCTCGGCAACGATCCGCGCCATCGGGCGGCCTTGGCGGGGCAGGCGCACGGGCCGGCCGCCCTGTTGGGCCGGGCGGTGGACGTGGCCCGTTCGACGGTTGCGGTGCCGTTGGGGCCGGCGGCCGGGCGCAACCTCGCGGTGCTGGGCTCGGGCACCGCGGCGGGCGGGCTGTTGGCGACGGCGGCGCGGAGCACAGCGGCTCACCACACACCGGGTGGCGCCCGTTTCCTGGTGGCGGCACCGGACCCGGGCTCCCGGGCGTTGGCGCAGGCGTTGACGGCCGAGTTGGCGGCCCGGCATTCGGCCGAGTTGGTGGATCTGCCGACGCTGCTCGCGGACACTGCCGACGACCTGCCGACGTACCTTGTGGTGTTCGGGCTGGACCGGCCGGGTCCTCGGGAGTTGCCGGTGGACCGGCTGCGGTCGCTGC
Organism: Micromonospora sp. SD19; assembly: GCF_054462275.1. Lineage (NCBI taxonomy): Bacteria > Bacillati > Actinomycetota > Actinomycetes > Micromonosporales > Micromonosporaceae > Micromonospora > Micromonospora sp. SD19. The sequence continues at coordinate 126,600 of NZ_JBTLMN010000007.1, read as the reverse complement.
TGCGGGACGGGCCTCCGGCGGGCAGGCATCTGCTGGGCTGGTGGCGTGCGGTGCCGCCGTTCGCGGCGTTGTTCGAGCCGGCGGGCGAAGTCGACAAGCTGGCTGCGGTGGCAGTGCTGGACGTGCCGGTCGCGCAGCTCACCGCGGTCTTCGGCCGGCCGGTCGAGTGGCACGCGCGCCCCGACCGGGCGGTGCTCTGGGACGGCCCGGACGAGCGGGGCACCGTCCTGGTGCCGTTCGCCGACGGGGCCGGCTGATCGGGTGGCGCGGGTGGGGGGTGCCGAGGTGAATTCGAACGCGACGGTGACCGGGCCGGGGCGACAGCGGGCCGCTGCGGCGACCGGGGACGCCACGCTGCCGGCTGTCGAGCCCAGCACGGCCTGGGCGGGGTATCTTGCGGCCGCCCGTCAGTTGGACGGGGTACGCCGTAGCGCTGCTGCGGCCGCCGGTGAGCAGGCCCGGTCGGCGGAGGCCGCGCGGGAGGAGTTGACGGTGCTCCGTACCGGGCTGGCGAGCCAGCAGGAACGGCTGCGTGAGTTGGGCGTACCGGCGATCTCTCTGGTGCCGTCGCCGCCGGAGGTGTCGGAGGCGGCCCGGTCGATGGCGGGTGGTCCGGCGGCCGTGCTGGCGGCGTTGCGGTCCGCGCGGGGGTGGGCCGAGGCGGCTGACGCGGCGTTGGCCGCACGCCGCCGGATCCGGCCGGGGTCCTGGCCCGCGCGAGCGCGCAACCTCCTGGTGTACGGGCCGTTTGCGCTGCTGGTGCCGTTGATCCAGGTCGTGGTGCTGGCGGCCACGGGGGTGGGACCGGCGACCGTGGCGGCGCTGATCTGTGGGCTGCCGATGCCGGCGGTGGCGTTCGTCGCGGGTTGGATCGGCATCGGGCGGTTGTTCCGGGTCAGTCCCACCGAGCGGTTGGACCGTACGGCGCGTTTCGGCGCGTTGGTGTGCCTGGTGCCGGCGGTGCTGGCCACGGCCGGGCTGCTGCTGGCCCTGCTCGCCGGCTGACGGGCACCAGGGACGCAACGGCCGGCCGTCCCCGCCAGGGGGTGTCGGCCGGCCGTGGTGCGTCGGGTTGTCAGCGGGGGATGATCAGCGCCATCGCCTCGGCCCGCGACTTGGAGTCCGTCTGCAGGATGCCGCGTACGGCCGACGTGATGGTCTTGGCGCCGGATTTCTGGATGCCCCGCATCGCCATGCACATGTGCTCGCATTCGAGCACGACGACGACGCCGCGGGGTGCGAGTTTGCTCATCAGCAGGTCGGCGACCTGCGAGGTGAGCCGCTCCTGCACCTGCGGGCGGCGGGCGAAGACCTCGACGAGCCGGGCCAGCTTGGACAGGCCGGTGATCCGCCCGTCGGGGCCGGGGATGTAGCCGATGTGCGCGCTGCCCCGGAAGGGCAGCAGGTGGTGTTCGCAGAGGCTCATCACGTCGATGTCCCGGACGATGACCAGCTCTTCGTGGTTGGCCTCGAAGGTGGTGCTGAGCACCTGGGCCGGGTCGACCCGCAGGCCGGCGAAGAGTTCGGCGTACGCGCGGGCGACCCGGGCCGGGGTCTGTTGGAGTCCGTCGCGGTCCGGGTCCTCGCCGACCGCGATCAGGATCTCGCGGACGGCCTTCTCGATCCGGCCGAGGTCGACAGCGTCCTCGACGGGGCGGCCGGTCAGCTTGCCGCTGATCAGCCGCGCGGCCACGTAGTCCAGTTCGTCGTCGCCGTCGGGTTCGGTCGCGGAGACGGGCAGCTCCCGGTGTGGGGAGCTGGCCGTCGGGTCGTTGCTCAGTGCGTGCCGTCCGAGTTGTTGGACGGCGCCACGCCGCCGACCGACGCCTGCGCGCCGTCGGCCTGGGCCTGCGCCTTGAGCTTGTCCTTCTCCGCAGGGGTGAGCACGGGCGGCTCGGTGGAGGGCTGACGCTTGCCGAAGCCGTTGTACGGTGCCAGCGGCGGGCGCTTGACCACCCGGGAGCAGATGCGCGCCATGTCGGCGGTGGAGAGGGTTTCCTTCTCCATCAGCTCGAGCACGATGTTGTCCAGGACGTCCCGGTATTCCACCAGGATCTCCCAGGCCTCGTCGTGCGCCAGCTCGACAAGTGCCCGCATCTCACCGTCGATCTCGGCGGCCACCGAGTCCGAGTAGTCCCGCTCGTGGCCCATGTTGCGGCCGAGGAACGGCTCGTCCCCGCTGGTGCCGTACTTGATGGCCCCGAGCTTGGAGCTCATGCCGTACTGGGTGATCATCGCGCGGGCCAGTTGGGTGGCCTTCTCGATGTCGTTGCCGGCACCGGTGGTGGGCTCGTGGAAGACCAGTTCCTCAGCGGCCCGACCGCCCAGCGCGTACGCCAGGGTGTCGATCATTTCGGCGCGGGTCTGGGTGTACTTGTCTTCGGTCGGGAGCACCAGGGTGTGGCCCAGCGAGCGGCCACGGGACAGGATCGTCACCTTGTGCACCGGCGCGGCGTGCGGCAGCGCCCAGGCGACCAGCGCGTGGCCACCCTCGTGGTACGCGGTGATCTTCTTTTCCTGGTCGCTCATCACGCGGGTCCGTCGCTGCGGACCGGCGATCACCCGGTCGATCGACTCTTCGAGCGAGTCGTTGGTGATCGCGCGCTGGTCCTTACGGGCGGTGAGCAGGGCCGACTCGTTGATCACGTTGGCCAGGTCGGCGCCGCTGAAGCCAGGGGTGCGCCGGGCCACCGAGTCGAGGTCGACGTCGGGGGTGAACGGCTTGCCCTTGGCGTGCACCCGCAGGATGGCCTTGCGGCCCTCCATGTCGGGGGCGTCGACCGGGATCTGCCGGTCGAACCGGCCCGGACGCAGCAGCGCAGGGTCGAGGATGTCCGGCCGGTTGGTGGCGGCGATCAGGATGACCCCGCCCTTGGTGTCGAAGCCGTCCATCTCGACGAGCAGCTGGTTGAGCGTCTGCTCCCGCTCGTCGTGGCCGCCGCCCATGCCGGCGCCGCGGTGCCGGCCGACGGCGTCGATCTCGTCGACGAAGACGATCGCCGGGGCGTTCGTCTTGGCCTGCTCGAACAGGTCACGGACCCGGCTCGCGCCGACACCGACGAACATCTCGACGAAGTCGGAGCCGGAGATGGAGTAGAAGGGCACCCCGGCCTCGCCGGCGACCGCGCGGGCCAGCAGCGTCTTGCCGGTGCCGGGCGGGCCGAACAGCAGCACGCCCTTCGGGATCTTGGCGCCCAGGGCCTGGTACTTCGCCGGGTTCTGCAGGAAGTCCTTGATCTCGTGCAGCTCCTCGACGGCCTCCTCGGCACCCGCGACGTCCGCGAAGGTCGTCTTCGGAGTGTCCTTGGTGATCATCTTGGCCTTGGACTTGCCGAAGTTGAGCACCCGGGAGCCGCCGCCCTGCATCTGCGACATGAAGAACAGCAGCAGGAGGACGAGCAGCGCGATCGGCAGCAGGTTGACCAGCAGGCTCACCCAGATGCTGTCCGAGGAGACCTTGGCGTCGGCGGGGCCGGTGACCCGGTTGTTCGCCTTGGCGTCCAGCACCTCGTTCCAGATCTGGTCGCCAGCCTGGTACGGGAACTGGGCCTCGATCCGGTCGGTCTCGGTCTTGCCGAACTTCGTCTTCTGGGCCAGATCCAGCTGGAGCGTCTGCTCCTTGTCCTGGAAGACAACCTTATTGATCTTGGCGGTGTGCAGTTGATCGAGCGCAACGGAAGTGTCCACGCGGTGGTAGCTGGGACCAGCGGTGAACAGCTGACTGAGCACAACGGCGCCGAGGATGACCAGGATGATCCAGACCACCGGTCGGCGGAAGAAACGCGTACGTTCCATACTGTTGTCGAGCGCCGGAGCGCCCGCATCCTCCTGATCGACGTCCTGACCGTCTGATGGTGTCGCCGCGCTGAGCGGCGGCCGGAGCCGCCGTGCGGGCCGGCTCGACCCCGAGACGCGAAAACTGCCGCGCCGCGGTCATTCGACGGTACACCGTGTACGCGAGGAGTGAGCTTGCGAGCCCCGCAGTCGTGCACCATCAAAAGACCGAGGACGCCGACAGCGAGCCTGCGAGCCTCCGCACTCGGCGCGCCTTCGACATCGACGACACGCACCGTGGGCAGGCCCACCAGCCCCGCAGCCAACGTACGGCGAGTCCGGGTGGAGCCGGCGTGGCGGGGAGTCCGGCTCGGCCACCCGAACGCCCGGTCACGCGATCGAGGGGGTCGAGCGCGGAGTAACCTCCGGGCCACCGTGCTACACGGTAACCGCATCAGCTGAGAGCGCGCTGAACGTCGGCTTGATGGATGCCGATGCGAGTTGGGCTCATTACGCCCGAGGGGCCACCCCGACGGGGTGGGACCCGTCGTCAGGAGCGGGCGTAGACCTCGGGCTTGAGCACCCCGACGTAGGGCAACTCCCGGTAGCGCTCACCGAAGTCGAGGCCGTACCCGACCACGAACTCGGTGGGGATGTCGAAGCCGACGTACTTCACCGGGACCGGCACCTTCACCGCGTCCGGCTTGCGGAAGAGCGCGACCACCTCGACGCTCGCCGCCGACCGGGACTCGAGGTAGCGCAGCAGCCAGGAGAGCGTCAGGCCGGAGTCGACGATGTCCTCGACGACGACCACGTGCCGACCCGCGATGTCGCGGTCCAGGTCCTTGAGGATGCGGACGACACCGGAGGAGGTGGTGCCCTGGCCGTAGGACGAGATGGCCATGAAGTCGAGCTCCGCCGGCGGGCCGTTGCGGCCCAGCGCCCGGGCGAAGTCCGCCATGAACATCACCGCACCCTTGAGGACGCACACCAGCAGCAGCCCGTCGCCCACGTGGGCGTAGTCGGCGGAGACCTGCTTGGCCAGCTCCGCCGTCTTCTCGCGGATCTGCGCCTCAGAGATGATCACGTGGTCGATGTCGGCGTCGTACCAGGAGCCGTCAGCCATGACTCCTAGCCTGCCGTACGTCTGCTGGCCTCCGTCGGCGGGGCCGCACCTTTTCGCGCGGTCCCGCCGAGGATTTTCTGGGCAAACAACGCCAATCACATCAGTTGGTACGTGACCGCCAGCGGCGGCCGTCGTCGCTGGGCTTCCAGTCGGCCGAGTCGTGGCTGTCGACGGTGAGGCCGGCCGCCGAGGCGGCGACGAGCAGGACGAGGAACAGGAGGAAGAACAGGAACTCCATGGCGGCGCTCGCTTTCGCATGATTGCTGTCGGTTTCGCCGCCGGTGCGCACCGGACTGAGACCAGTCTGCGACCTGCCGGAGCAACCGGACAGTGGCAGGAATGCCATTGGTCATCGATTTACTGCCACCTGTCGGGTTACCCTCGTCACATGCTGCGGTCCGTTGCCGTCCTCGCCCTCGACCAGGTCGCTCCCTTCGAGCTCGGCGTTCTCGCCGAGGTGTTCGGCACCGACCGGACGGCCGACGGTTTCCCCGCCTACCGCTTCCAGGTGTGCAGCCCCGACGGCGATCCCGTGCGGACCTCGTCCGGCTTCCACCTGACCCCACACGCGGACCTCGGCCCGGTCGACGAGGCCGACCTGGTGGCCATCCCCGCGCACAGCCAGGGCACCACCGTCCCCGGCCCGGTGCTCGACGCGCTACGCCGTGCCGACGCCCGCGGAGCGCACCTGTTCAGCGTCTGCTCCGGAGCCTTCCTGCTCGGCGAGGCCGGCCTGCTCGACGACCGCGAGTGCACGACCCACTGGCGGTACGTGGACGAGCTGCAACGCCGCCACCCCCGCGCCCGGGTGCGCTGCAACTCGCTCTACGTCCAGGACGGCCGGCTCCTCACCAGCGCCGGCACCGCGGCCGGCATCGACGCGTGCCTACACCTGATCCGCCAGGAACACGGCTCGGCCACCGCGACCCGGCTGGCCCGGCGGATGGTGGTCCCGCCGCACCGTGACGGCGGCCAGTCCCAGTACGTCGAGGCGCCCATCCCGAAGGCGCCCGAGGCACCCACCCTCGAACCGGTGCTGGAGTGGATGATGGGCCACCTGGACCGGACGATCACCGTGGAGGAGCTGGCCGCCCGCGCCGGCATGGCACCCCGCACGTTCGCCCGCCGGTTCCGCGCCGAAACCGGCACCACCCCGCACGACTGGCTCACCAACCAGCGGGTGCTGCTCGCCCGCCGGCTGCTGGAGGAGACCCCGTTGAGCGTGGAGGCGGTCGCCGACCAGTCCGGCTTCGGCGACGCCGCCGCGCTCCGGCACCACTTCAGCCGCCGGGTCGGCGCCACCCCGCACAGCTACCGGACCACCTTCCGGGACCGGGCACACAGCGGCTGACCGGACAGCTCAGCCCGGGGTCAGCCGGCCGTCGCGGCGCAGCACCCGGACACCCCCGGGCAGGTCGGCCGGGCCCTGACCGTGCCAATCGGTGACCAGGGCGTCCAGTGCGGCGACGTGCCGGTGCGACAGCGCGCCCGGCAGCGCGCCCAACTCACGGGCCCAGACGTGCAGCACCCGACCGCGTACGGCGGGCACCAGGCCCAGCAGCGCCGCAACGGACAGCCCTCCGTCGGGACACCGGGCCGCCGCCAGCGCCGCCCCCGCCAACTCGTCGAGCGCGGCGTTGTCGGCGGCCACCAGCCGGGCGGTACGCGCGAGGTTGTCCACCACGCCGGGACCGAGCGCCCGCACCAGCGCCGGCAGCAGGTCAGCCCGCACCCTCGACCGGGCGTACGACGGGTCGGTGTTGTGCGGGTCCTGCCACGGACTCAGCCCGAGCACGGCGCAGGCGGCCCGGGTCTGCTCCCGACCGACCTCCAGCAGCGGGCGCAGCAGCGGCACCCCGCCCAGATCCCGCCGGGCGGGCATCCCGGCCAGCCCGCGCGGGCCGGCGCCCCGGGCGAGCGCGAGCAGCACCGTCTCCGCCTGGTCGTCGCGGGTGTGCCCGGTGAGCACCGCTACCGCGTTCTGCTGCCGGGCCACCTCGGTCAGCGCCTGGTAGCGGGCCTCGCGGGCAGCCGCCTCCGGCCCGCCGGGGCGCCCGGCCACCTGCACCCGGACCACGGTCGCCGACGCGAACCCAACCTCCCGACCCCAGGCGGCCACCGCCTCCGCGCGGGCCGCGGAGCCGTCCTGCAAGCCGTGGTCGACGGTGACGAGCATCGCGGTGCGGCCCAGCCGAGGTGCCACGAACACGGTGGCCGCAGCGAGCGCCAACGAGTCGGCCCCGCCGGAGCAGGCGACCAGCACACCGCCGGACGGCAGACCGGTCAGGGCGCGGCGTACCGCCACCCGGATCGCGGCCACCGGCGGGGCGAGCGCGGCCACCGGCGGGTGATCAGCCGGCGGCCGGGACGGTGCCGGCCGGGCCGTGCACCCGGGCGACCCAGGCGTCCGGGTCGCCCAATTCCGACAGTCGGGGCAGGGTCAGCGGCGAGTTGAAGATCGAATTGAAGCCGTCCATGCCGACCCGCTCCACCACGCCGTGCACGAACTTGCGCCCCTCGGCGTACTGGCGCATCTTGACGTCCACCCCGAGCAGCCGGCGAATCGCCTTCTCCAGCGGGTTGCCCGCCTCCCGGCGACGGTTGAACGACGCCCGGATCCGCTCGACGCTCGGGATCACCTGCGGGCCGACGCCGTCCATCACGAACTCGGCGTGCCCTTCCAGCAGGGTCATCAACGCGGTGAGCCGGTCCAGGACCGCCCGCTGCGCCGGGGTCTGCACGATGTCCAGCACGCTGGTGCGGCTCTCCGGGTCACGGACCGCCTCGGACAACGTGGCCACCCCGCGCCGCAACCGCTCGACCAGGTGCTCGCTCCCGCTGGACGAGGCGTCCACGAACGCCTGCACCTCGCTGAGGAAGTAGGCCCGCATCCACGGCACGGCCGTGAACTGGGTGCGGTGGGTGACCTCGTGCAGACACACCCAGAGACGGAAGTCCCGAGGGTCGGCGCCGAGCTTGCGTTCCACCTCGACGATGTTCGGTGCGACGAGCAGCAGCTGGCCCGGCTCGGCCGAGAAGACCTCGTACTGGCCGAGCACCCGGCCGGAGAGGTAGGCCAGCACCGTGCCGGCCTGCACCCCGGTCAGCCGGGACCCGATCGCCTCGGTCAACGCTCCCGGTTGCTTGTCGCCGGAGAGCCGACTCACCAGCGGGGTGATCACCTCGCGGAGCCCGGCGATGTTGGTCGCCGCCCAGTCGCGGCGATCGACCACCCGGACCGGCGGATGCGACACCTGCGCCCGCAGCCCCGTGTAGTCGGCCACGTGCCCGGCCGCCTCGTCGGTCAGCCGGCGCAGGTCGCCGACCACGTCGGTGGCTTCGGCGTACGACACGCGGGGGCCAGACTTGCTCAACGCCCCCGCCGTGGCGGCGGCCAGATCCCAGTCCACGAACTGCGCCATGGACCCACCGTACCCGCGCCGCGACACCCCGGCCCGGGCTCGCGCCCTCGATCGACACCGATGGCGACCGCGTCCCGCCGCAGCGGCGCAGGTCAGCCGCAGCCGCAACCGGCCAGCGCGGCGGTGATCCGGTCCAGCGCCGGCTGGGCGGTCTCCCTGCCCCCCGGCACCTTGTCGGTGAGCACCGCGAAGGTCAACAACCGACCGTCGGCGGTGGTGACCAGGCCCGCGATGGAGTGCACCTGGGTCAGCGTGCCGGTCTTGGCCCGGACGCTACCCGCGCCGGCGGCGGTGCCCGCGGTGTTGCGGTAGCGCTCGTTCAGCGTCCCGGACCAACCGCCCACCGGCAGACCACCGAAGACACCTGCCAACTCCGGGTGGTCCGGGCTGGCGGCCAACCGGATCAGATCGGTCAGCAGCGACGGGCTGATCCGGTTACGACGGGACAGGCCACTTCCGTCGGAGACGCTGATCTCGTCGGCGGGCAGGCCCAACTCCGCCACCTCGGCGTCCATGGCTGCGGCACCCCCGTCGAACGAGGCCGGCTGGTTGCGGGCCAACGCGACCTGACGGGCGAGCGCCTCGGCGACCAGGTTGTCGCTCTCGCTGATCATCACGTCCACGAGCCGGATCAGCGGCGGAGACTGCACCACGCCCAACTCGGTTCCCGGCGCCGGGCTGGGGCCCGCCGCGGCCTGGGCCGGGGCCGAGCCACGCTTCACGGCGTCGGTCGGCACTCCGAGCAACCGGGCGAACGCCTTGCCGGCGGCCAGGTCCGGCTCGGCGAAGCGCTGGGCGGACCCGTGCTCGACGCCCGGGTCCGTACGCGCGCCGTCGGTCATCAACGCGGTCACCGCGCCGCCCGACCCACCGGTGGGGATGTCGTCGTCCCAGCCGGGGCCGTAGACCGGCCCGGAGTAGACCGAGCCGTCGACGGTGACGCTCGTCGGCGGTGTCCCGCCGAGCGCGGAACGCACCTGGGCGGCCAGATCGTCGAGCCGTGCCGCGCCCGGGTAGTAGCCCTTCTTGTCGATCGCCAGGGTCGGGTCACCGCCACCGACGATCACCACCTCGCCAGCCTTCGCGCCGGCCACCGCACGAGTGGGGATCCGGTAGCCGGGCCCCCGGGCCGCCAGCACCGTCACCGCGGTCACCAGCTTGGTCACCGAGGCGGGGACGGTGCCGTCGTCCGCCCCCTTGGCGAACAGCGTCTGACCGGTGATCACGTCGGCGACCGAGACGTTCACCCGGTCACCCAGGGCGGCGACGCCGACCAGGGGATCGAGCACGGCACTGACCCCCTCGGGGGTGGGCACCGGGGCGTTCGAATCGGGGCCGGCCAGCACCTCCGACGGGGCGGGGTCCGGGGGCACGCCGCCCGCGTTCGGCCCGGCCGCGGCGTCGTCGCCCAGCCACCCGGCGACCGGGCCGGGACGGGTGATCACCACTGCGACGCTGGCGAGCACCAGCACGAGCACGGCGGCCAGCACCAGCGGCAACCGCCGGCGGCGCGACGCGGGCGAGGGCTGGGGGGTGGGCGTGGCGCCGGCCGGTGCCGGCAACGCGGAGATCGGCGGGCCCACCGGGGGGACCCCACCGGGGCCGGCACCGAACGACGGGCTGACCGGCGCCGGGCTGACCGGGACCGTGGCACTGCCGCGTGGCGGGCCGCTCACCGGCCGCTCACCGCCGGCTACCGGGAAGTGCCCGGTGTTCGGGGTCGGTGACGCCGGACCGGCCGGCGGACGCCAGGGCAGCGGCGGGGGCCGCTCGGGCACCGTCTCCGGTGCCGTGTTCGGTGCTTCGGGAGCCCGAGGGAGGTGAGCCTCGGGCACCGGGACCCGTCCCTTGGCACTGCCCGAGCCGGATCGTCCGGTACCGTGCGCGGAGCCCCCGTCCGGGCGGTAGTGTGAATCTTCCCTCCCCACGACCCCCTCCTCCCCCAGCGAAAATCGGCTTGGGTGACACTACTTCGGTCCGAAGACTATGCGGCGGCCGGAGTCGGCGGGTGGGCATTCACCTGTCCGGAGGGCCGCCAGTGGTTCCGTTAGCCAGCGTGGGCAGACGAGGGAGCGTGCAGATGGATTTCGACGTGACGGTTGAGATCCCCAAAGGTCACCGGAACAAGTACGAGGTGGACCACAAGACCGGCCGGATCCGGTTGGACCGCACGCTCTTCACCTCCACCCAGTACCCGGCCGACTACGGGTTCATCGAGGGCACGCTGGGCGAGGACGGCGACCCGTTGGACGCCCTCGTGCTGGTCCCCGAACCGACCTTCCCGGGTTGCCTGATCCGCTGCCGCACCATCGGCATGTTCCGGATGACCGACGAGAAGGGCGGGGACGACAAGGTCCTCTGCGTGCCCTACGAGGACCCCCGCCAGGAGCACCTGCGCGACATCCACCACCTGGGCGAGTTCGACCGCCTGGAGATCCAGCACTTCTTCGAGGTGTACAAGGACCTGGAGCCCGGCAAGTCGGTGGAGGGCGCGACCTGGGTCGGCCGCACCGAGGCCGAGGCCGAGATCCACGCCTCCTACCAGCGGGCCAGGGACGCCGAGGCGCGCGGCGAAACCATGCACTGACCGACCGTTGACGCACCGGGCCCGGGGGCCGCTCAGCCGAGCAGCCCTCGGGCCCGGTCGTACAGGTCGAGCACCGCGCAGGCGATCGGCACCACGGCGACCACCAGTGCCGTGTCGGTGAGGTCCGCGACCCTCCCGACGTACGGCGAGACCGGCCGGCGGGCGTACCCGGTGCCGCTGGCGACTGCCACCACGGCCAGCGCCGCCCCGCCGAGGACCAGCACCAACCGCCCGGTCTCGTCGGCCCGACCGACCAGCGCCGCGCCCAGCACCGCGTAGCCGGCCAGCCCGGCGAGCACCGTCGGCACCCGCTGCCGCAGCGCCACGAACAGCCGCGACCGCAGCAACAGCACGGCCGACGTGACCGCCACCAGCACCCGACCGGCAGTGCCACCGGAAACCACGAGTACGACCGCTGTGGCCGCCGCCAGCAGGGCGTGGCCGATCAGCATCCCGGTGAGCATCTCCTCGGTGCGGATCACCGCGGCGTGCACCCGGCCCCGGTCCGGCAGGTCCCGGGCCCGCTCCGGCTCCGGCGCGGGCGTCGAAGCCGGCAGGGTGATCGGCGGCAGCGGCAACTTGCCCAGCCGGATGGCCAGCAGCGGGATCACGCCGACGGCGAAGACCAGTGCGCTGAGCAGCACCGCCGCCGTGCCGGCCGTGGTCATCACCAGCGCACCGAGCGCGGCCCCCGCACCGATCAGCCCGACAGTGACACCGGCCACGAAGACCCGCAGCCGGCTGGCCACCCCGAGGAAACCGATCAGCGCCACCAGCAGCAGCGCGACCGAGCCGGCCAGCAGTTCCGGAGCGCCCACCCAGCGGGCCGGCCCGAACGGTCCGACCGGGTCGCCGGAGCCGACCGCCAGGGCTCCGGCCGTGAACGCGTAGGGCAGCGCGTAGCCGCCGAGCGTCGCCCCGGCGGCACCGTCGCCGTTGGCCCGGGAGGTCACCGTGGCGGCGACGGTGAGCACCAGCGCCACCGCGCCGGCCGCCAGCCAACCGGCCCGGTGGGTCGGTCCACCGGCGAGCAGCGCGAGCACTCCGACAGCGAGCGGTACGGCGGCACCGGCCAGACCGGCCGCCCGGGTGGCGGTGGGCGACCAGGCGCCACCCCGGCGACGGGCGCCCTCGGCGATCGCCTCGATGACGTCGTCGTACTCCAACTCGGGCCAGTGGGCGCGGGCCGGCACGAGGTGCAGCACCTCACCGTCGCGGACCCCCTGCGGCAGCAGCGCCTGCGCCGTCACCAGCAGCGCCCCGTCGGTGCGGCGGAGCACCCAACCGCCGTGCTGCTCGCCGTCGTCGGCCAGCCCGACACCGGCGTGTCGGAGCACGTCGGGCAGCAGCTCGGCCAGGGGCACCTGCTCCGGCAGGGCGACGTCCACCCGTCGTTGCGGCGCGCTGATGGTGACGCGTGCCAGCCCGGTAGTCATCGACTGATCTCCATATCGACTGGGATCGGAGGCTGCGCGGACGACAGGACTTTACCTACCATGAGCCAGGCTCGGGTTACCCAGCGCTGTCAGGAGGCCGAGTGTCCACCGTCGTCATCAAGCGCCCACCACGCCGACCAGCGCCGGAGATTCCCGCCGGTGAGGTGTCGGTGGAGGCGCCGCCGGAGATCCCCGTGGTGACCGGTGGACGGTGGCAGCAGATGCTCATGCTGCTGCCCATGCTCGGCGGCACGGTGGCGATGGCGATGATGTTCGGCCGCGGTGGCGGCGCCTACTCGTACGTGGTGGGCGGGATGTTCGGGCTCTCCTCGTTGGCGATGCTGGTGACGTCCTGGGGCAGCGCCTCCGGCACCCCGAAGAAGTCCGAGATGATGGCCGCCCGCAGGGAGTACCTGCGCCACCTGGCCACGCTGCGGCGGCGGGTCCGGCGGACCGCCGGCCAACAACGGGCCGGGCTCTACTACCGGCACCCGGATCCGGGTCGACTCTGGTCGACGGTGGACAGCCACCGGGTCTGGGAGCGGCGTCCCGCCGACCGGGATTTCGCCGTGGTACGCGTCGCCGTCGGGCCGCAGACCCTCGCCACGCCACTCGTCCCACCGGTCACCCGACCGTTGGAGGAGCTTGAGCCGATGACCGCCGGCGCGCTGCGCCGCTTCCTGGACGCGTACTCAGTGGTGCCGGACCTGCCGGTGGCGCTGTCGCTGCGCAGCTTCGCCCGGGTGCACGTGCGACCCGCCGGCCGCACCCCGGCGACCACCCCGACCACCGGCGCGCCCCCCAGCGCGGACCCGGCGGCGCAGGCGCTGGTCCGGGCCGTACTGACCCAACTGGCGGTCTTCCACGCCCCCGACGAGCTGCTCGTCGCGGTCTGCGCCGGGCCGGAACGCCGGGCCTGCTGGGAGTGGGTGAAGTGGCTCCCGCACGCCCACCACCCCACCCGCACCGACGCGCTCGGCCCGGTACGGCTGGTCACCAGCTCCGCCGCCGAACTGGAGTCGCTGCTGGCCGACGTGCTGGCCACCCGGTCCCGGTTCAGTCCGGCCGGCCCGGCCACCGACGGCCCGCACGTGGTGGTGGTCCTCGACGGCGGCGACCTGACCGGGGCCAGTGAGCTGACCGGCGACGGCGGCATCGACGCGGTCACCGTGCTGGACCTGGACACTCCGCCGCCCCGACTGCTGGACCGGTACGCGCTGCTGTTGGAGTTGCACGGCCGACGGCTGCACTCGTGGTCGTCCGACGGGCACGCCGAGGTGGGCACCGCCGACCAGTTGGACCTGGCCGACGCCGAGGCGGTGGCCCGACGGTTGGCGCCGCTGCGCCTCGCCGGCACGGCCCGTGGGCCGGACGCCCCGTTCCAGGCCGACCTGGGTCTGCCCGAGCTGCTCGGTCTCGGCGACCCGGAGAGCTTCACAGCGGAACAGGGCTGGTTGCCGCGTTCGGCACGAGACCGGTTGCGGGTGCCGATCGGGGTGGGCGCCGACGGCGGCGCCATCGAGCTGGACCTCAAGGAGTCCGCCCAGGACGGCATGGGCCCGCACGGCCTGCTCATCGGGGCGACCGGGTCCGGCAAGTCCGAGCTGCTCCGCACGCTGGTGCTGGGGCTTGCCGCCACGCACAGCTCCGAGCAGCTCAACTTCGTGCTGGTCGACTTCAAGGGTGGGGCCACCTTCGCCTCGTTCGACCGGCTGCCGCACACCGCGGCCGTGATCACCAACCTGGCCGACGCGTTGCCACTCGTCGACCGCATGGTGGACGCGATCAACGGGGAGCTGGTCCGCCGTCAGGAGTTGCTGCGACGCGCCGGCAACTTCGCCAGCGTGCGCGACTACGAGCGGGCCCGGGCGGCCGGCAGCCCGCTCGCACCGCTGCCGTCACTGCTGCTGATCTGCGACGAGTTCTCCGAACTGCTCTCCGCCAAGCCCGACTTCATCGACCTGTTCGTGCAGATCGGCCGACTGGGCCGGTCGCTCGGCGTGCACCTGCTGCTCGCCAGCCAACGGTTGGAGGAAGGCCGGCTCCGTGGGTTGGACACCCACCTGTCGTACCGGATCGGGTTGCGCACCTTCTCGGCGCTGGAGTCCCGCACGGTGCTCGGCGTCGCGGACGCCCACGAGCTGCCCCGCTCGCCGGGCCACGGCTACCTGCGCGCCGGCACCGACCCGCTGGCCCGCTTCAAGGCCGCGTACGTCTCCGGTGCCGTCCGCCGACGGACCGCACCGGGCGTCGCCGCCGCCGAGGGGGGCGCCCGGCTGCTCACCTTCACCACCCACGTCGTACCGGTGGCCGAGCCGGCGTCCCCGGTCGTACCGGTCGTGGCAGAGGAGGAGGGGGGCAGCACGCTGCTCGACCTGCTGGTGGACCGGCTCGTCGGGCAGGGCCCCCCGGCGCACCAGGTGTGGCTCGCACCGCTCGGTCAGCCGCCGGCCCTGGACGAGGTGCTCGGCCCGGTCGAGGTGCACCCGAAGCGCGGGCTCACCGTCGGCAACCCGGAGCTGCACGGCGCACTCGGCGTGCCGATGGCGATCGTGGACAAACCCTTGGAACAGCGCCGGGACCTGCTCTGGCTGGCACTGGACGGCGCCGCCGGGCACGTCGCGGTGGTCGGTGCGCCGCAGAGCGGCAAGTCCACCGCCCTGCGCACGCTGATCTGCGCGTTGGCGCTCACCCACACGCCGGCCGAGGTGCAGGTTTACTGCCTCGACTTCGGTGGCGGCGGGCTGGCCGCACTGCGCGACCTCCCGCACGTGGGCGGTGTGACCGGCCGCGCCGACCCGACCGCGGTACGACGCACCGTCGGCGAGATGACCACCCTGCTGGTCGATCGGGAACGCCGCTTCGCGGAGTTGAGCGTGGAGTCGATGGCCGCGTACCGGCAGCGGCGAGCGGCGGCGGGGACGGCCGGTCAGCCGGGCGTCGACCCGTACGGTGACGTGTTCCTGGTGATCGACGGGTGGAGCACCATCCGCGGCGAGTACGACGACCTGGAGCCACTCGTCACCGACCTGGCCACCCGGGGCCTGTCGTACGGGCTGCACGTGGTCGCCACCGCGCTGCGCTGGCTGGACTTCCGCCCGGCGATCCGGGACCTGTTCGGCTCCCGACTGGAGCTGCGCCTGGGCGACCCGGCCGACTCGCTGGTGGCCCGGCGTGCCGCCGCGAACGTGCCGGAGCGCCCCGGCCGAGGGGTGACCGCGGAGGGCCTGCACTTCCTCACCGCACTGCCTCAGCTCGGTACCGCCGGTGGCGACACCGCCGATCTGGTCAAGCGGGCCGCCGAGGGGTGGGCGGGTCCCGTGGCGCCCCGGGTGCGGCTTCTCCCGCCGGCGCTGCCGTACGCCGATCTGGACCTCACCTCGACGGCCGGGCTGCGGCTGCCGATCGGGATCGCGGAGGCGGACCTGCGCCCGGTGCTGCTCGACTTCGCCGCCGAGCCGCACTTCGTGGTCTTCGGGGACTCGGAGTGCGGCAAGTCGTCGTTCCTGCGCGCGCTGGCCACGTCGATCATCACCCGGTTCACTCCCGAGCAGGCCCGGGTGATCCTCGTCGACTATCGGCGCAGCCTGCTCGGCGCGATCGAGACACCACATCTGATCGGGTACGGCACCGCCGCCGCGCACACCGCCGACCTGATCGAGTCGGCCGCCGGTTACCTGGAGCGGCGGGCACCGGGGCCGGAGGTCACCCCGCAGCAGCTGCGGGACCGGTCCTGGTGGTCCGGGCCGGAGCTGTTCGTGCTGGTGGACGACTACGACCTGGTGGCGGCGGGGCCGGCGAACCCGTTGCGGGCGCTGGAGGAGCACCTGCCGCACGCCCGGGATATCGGACTGCACCTGGTGCTGGTCCGCCGTTCCGGTGGGGCGGGCCGCGCCCAGTACGAGCCGATCGTGCAGCGTCTGCGGGAGCTGTCCACCGCCGGCCTGGTGATGGCGGGCAGCCCCGAGGAGGGCGCGCTCGTCGGGCCGGTCCGGCCCGGACCACTGCCGCCGGGGCGTGGCCGACTGGTCACCCGACGGGAGGGCGTACGCCTCGTTCAGCTGGCGCATCTGCCGCCGCAATGAGCTGACTCGCCGGTTCTTCCCGTGACGGGTGGGGAAACCGGTAATCTCCGATCGTCATGGTTCCGTCGGGATGAATGGCTGGGGATGTGACTGGGGTGCGGCACAGCGGTCCGTCAGCGGCCCGACGAACGACCGGCCGAGTGCTGCTCGGCGTCGCCGCGGCGCTCGCCGTCGTGGCACCCACCGCGGCGGCCGTGCCGGTCGCCGCGCCCACGAACGGTGGACAGCTCGCCGGCGCGCCGATGGCGTTCGCCCCCGGTGACGCCGTCGCCCGCACCGACCAGGTCCGCGATGAGCAGTGGCAGCTCGACGAGTTGCAGGCCGAAACGGCGTGGCGCAGCTCGACCGGGCGGGGCGTGACCGTGGCGGTGGTCGACTCCGGAGTGGACGGCACGCATCCCGACCTGGTCGGTCAGGTGCTTCCCGGCAAGGACCTGGTCGGCGCCGGCGGCGCTCCGGGCCCGGACCCGGTGGGCCACGGCACCACTGTCGCCGGCCTGATCGCCGGGCGCAGTGACGACAAGCGGGGCGTGGTCGGCCTGGCACCGGACGCCCGGATCCTGCCGGTCCGGGTGCTGGACGAGGAGAACCGTTACGACGACGCGCTGATCGTCGCCCAGGGCGTGCGCTGGGCGGTCGACAACGGCGCCCGCGTGATCAACTTGTCGCTGGGTGGCAGCGGCGACAGCCCGGCCCTGGCCGCCGCCCTGGACTACGCGTTCGTCCGGGACGTGGTCGTGGTTGCCTGCACCGGCAACCTGGCCACCTCCACCAGCACCAAGGTCTGGTATCCGGCCCGGGAGCCGGGTGTGATCGCGGTGGCCGGTCTCGAACGCAGCAGCGACAACCTGTGGTCCGGGTCGATCACCGGCCGGGCGACGGTGCTCACCGCCCCCGCCAGCGGGCTGGTCGGCGCCAAGCCGCCCAGCGGGTACTGGCGGGTGCAGGGCACCAGCTTCGCCGCGCCGCTGGTGGCCGCGACCGCCGCGCTGGTCCGGTCCCGTTATCCGCAGATGCCGGCGGGTGAGGTGGTCAACCGGTTGTTGGCCACCGCCCGGGACCTCGGCCCGACCGGGCGGGACGACCGCTTCGGGTACGGGGTGGTCGACCCGGTGGCCGCGTTGACCGCCCAGGTGCCGCCGGTGACCGTCAACCCGCTCGACGATCAGACGTCGCCGGGCGTGACCGGCTTCGGTCCGGCGCCCGGCTCGGTCGACGACGGTCCGGTGTCCGGTGCCGGTAGCGATCCCCTGGGTCTCGCCGCGTCCGGTCAGCAGAGCCGGTGGACGGCTCGGGCGGCGGGCGGTGCGGACACCCCCGCGCCGGAGCAACTGGCGACCACCGTCGTGCTCCTGGTCGCGCTGGTCGCCGGGGCGGCGCTGGTGGTTCGCCGGCTCCGCCAGCGGACCCGTTGATCGCAGCCAACCGGTAGGCCTGACCGGCCGTCTGGTCGGGTAGAACAAGGTCATGAGGACGCACCGGCCGCCCACGCTCGCCCCCACCGGCCGGCCGTCGTGGCGGCACCGCCGATTCGACCCGGACCACGCGCTGGGGCTACGGCTCACGCTCGCCGCGACGGCGGCGTTTCTGGTGCTGGTGCCGTTCGCGCTGCTCACACTGCTGGTGCTCGACGCCTGGGCACCGCTGCACCGGTTGGACACGACGGTCACCGACGCGCTGCACGGCTACGCCCAGGATCATCCCGCGTGGGTGGTGCTGATGCGGGTCTGGACCGAGGTGTTCGCCCCGATGCCGCTGCGCGCCGTCGTCCTGCTCCTGGTGGTCTGGTTGCTGCGCCGGGGCGCCCGCCGCCTGGCCCTCTGGGCGGCCACCACCATGGTCGTCGGCGGGTTGCTCGGTCCGCTGCTCAAGCTGCTGGTCGGCCGGGACCGACCGGAGCTGCTGGACCCGGTGGCCCGGGCCGCCGGTTACTCGTTCCCCTCCGGGCACGCCCTGAACGCCACCCTGGCCGCCGGGGTGCTGCTGCTGGTGCTCCTTCCGTACGCCCGGCGGTGGCCGGCGCGGGTGGCGCTCTGGGTCGCGGCGGTGCTGCTCACCGTGGTGACCGGCCTGAGCAGGGTGGCGCTCGGCGTGCACTTCACCAGCGACGTGGTGGGTGGATGGCTGCTCGGGGTGGCGGTGGTCGCGGCCACCACCGCCGCGTTCACCAGTTGGCGGGCACACACCGGGCTGCGGCCGGTCCGACCGATTCGCGACGGCGTCGCTCCCGAGGTCGAGCGGCACCCCGGGGCTGCCTGAGGACTGACGACGGGGCCGGCCGGGTACTGGCGCACCCATGTCCGACCTCGTGCTCCAGATCGTTCGGCGGGTGCTGCTGCCGGTGTCCCTCCTGCTCGGACTCATGGTGCTGCTCGGGGTGCTGGTCACCCGGGTGTTCGCCCGCACCTGGCCGTTCACCGCAGAGGACACGGTGAACCGGGAACTGGCCGCCGACCGCACCGGTGACTGGAACAACGTCTCGCTGGTGTTCAGCACGCTGGCCAGCACCCAGATGATCGTCGTGGTGACCGTGCTGGTGGCGTTGGCGCTGCGGCTCTGGCTGAAGCGTTGGCGCGAGCCGCTGTTCCTGTGCGCGGCGGTGACCGCCCAGGCGCTGGTGTTCCTGCTGACCACTCTCGCGATCGACCGGCGGCGGCCGGCGGTGGAACACATGGACGTGTCGCCACCGACGTCGAGCTTTCCGTCCGGGCACACCTCGGCGGCGGTGGCGCTCTACGTCGGCATCGCCGTGCTGATGGCGCTGCGCGCCCGGAGCACCGGGGCGAAGGTCGTCTGGTGGACGCTGCTGCTGATGGTGCCGCTGGGCGTGGCGCTGACCCGGATGTACCGGGGGATGCACCATCCGAGCGACGTGGTGGCGTCCTTCGTCAACGGCGGCACCTGCGTCGCGATCATGGCTCGTGCGGTGCTGGACCGGGGGCTGCGATGGGGTCGGGCGAAGTTGCCGACGGCCGGGAGTCGCGCTCTGCCCGCTCAGACCTGAGCTGACCCGCGGCGACTCAGGTGCACTCGCCGGTGCCGACCTGCCGGTTGCGTTCGGCTCCCGCCAACGCCACCGGACGGGCCTCGGCCGCCGTCACCGCGAAACCGGTGTTCGGGTCGTCCGACGCCGCCGCGAAGATCACGCCGAGCACCAGGCCGTTGGCGGAGAGCAGCGGACCGCCCGAGTTGCCGCTGCGGACCAGCGCCCGGATCGTGTAGATCTCCCGGGTCACCTCGTTGGCGGAGTAGATGTCCGGGCCCTTGATCCGGTCGACGTCCCGGACCCGCGCCGACTGCGCGTTGTACGGGCCGTCGAGCGGGAAGCCGAGCACGATGGCGTCGGCGCCGCTGCCCGCGTTGCCGGCGGCGAACCGTAGGGACGGTCCGGGCAGTCCGGGTACCAGCAGCACCGCCAGGTCACGGTTCGGGTCGTAGACGACCACCTTGCCGTCGTACCGCTCGCCGCCCAGCTCCACGGCGACCGAGCGGGTGCCGGCCACGACGTGCGCGTTGGTCATCACCCGGTCGTCCGCGTAGACGAACCCGGAACCCTCGATCCGGCGCGAACAACTGGGCGCCGAGCCGAGCACCTTGACGACCGACTGCTGACCGCTGACCACCACCTGCGAGCCGGCCAGTGCCGGGTCCGGCGGGTCGACCTGCCGGGCCCGGGTAGGCGCCAGGTCGCCGAAGACGTCCGGGAAGCCGTCGGTGTCGACGGTGTCCTCCAACGCCGTGGACAACCGGTGGGCCTGCTCCGGTAGGACCTGGTTGACCACCGTGATCAACGCGCTGTTGCGGACCGAGGCGGCGAGCCAGGGCACCGAGGACGAGCCGAGCGGCACGGCCACCAGCCAGGCCAGCAGGAGCACCGCGAACAGCGAGACCAACGCCCCTCCGACGTCGTCGGCCCGTTTGCCCACGTCGCTGGTGATCGTCTTGCGCAGGTGCGAGCCGAGCCAACCGGCGAGCGCCTGCCCGACCACCGCCAGCCCGAAGATGGCCACGAGCGAGATCAGCACGCGGGTGCCGGCGTCCACGAACTGTCTGGCGAACAGCGGCCCGAGCTGGAGACCCAGCAGGAGACCCAGGAAGAAGCCGGACAACGACGTGACGCCGATGACGAAACCCTGGCGGTATCCGCTGATCGCGAACACGAGCATGAGCAGCAGCAGGACGAGATCCACGACGGACACGGGTCAAGCGTACGGGCAGTGTGCCCGGCGGATGACCATCGCTTGCGGAAGGTGACCGTGCGGTCAGCGCAAGGCGTTCTCGTCGGCCTCTTCGGTGCCGGCGGACGGGGCCGGTGTCGCCCCGCTCGGCGGAAGTTCCAGCACCCGGCCCGGCGACCACGGACGCGCCCAGCCGCCCATCTCGAGCAGGGTGGCGAGCACCCCCGCGGTGAAGCCCCAGACGAGCATCCCACGCGCCGAGAACGCCGGCCCGATCCAGCCGCTCGGGTGGCGGACCCGCAGTCGGTTGGCCGGATCGACCAGCTCGCTCACCGGCAGCCGGGCGACGTGTGCCACCTCGGCCGGCTCCCGTGGGTGTACCGGGTGCGGGTCGTGCCACCAGGCCAGCACCGGCGTGACCACGAAGTCGCTGACCGGGATCCACAGTTTCGGCAGCTCGGCCAGCACCGTCACGCTGGCCGGGTCGAGGCCCACCTCCTCGTTCGCCTCACGCAGGGCGGTGGCACGGACGTCGGCGTCCTCCGGGTCGGCCGCACCGCCGGGGAAGGCCGGCTGACCGGCGTGGTTGCGCAGGTTGGCGGCGCGTTGCAGGACCAGCACGTCGGGGCCCACGCCGGGCTGCTCGCCGAGCAGCACCAGCACAGCGCTCTCCCGACCGCCCTCGGCCGGGGTGGTGAGCCGGGTGAAGTCCTCGGCGCGGGCGGTGCCCAGCCGGGTCAGCAACGGTTCGATCCACTCGGGTGGCCGACGGGTCACGCCGGCACCGCCAGGTTGAGGTGCTGGCGGACCAGCGTGGCGAGCGTGGCGTCGTCGAGAGCGCCGGTGGCGTCGATGTGCCGGATCTGACCGTCGGCGGCGACGAAGAGGGTCAGCGGAATGGCATTGCGCCTCAACTCCCGCTGCAACGCCTCCCCCTGGTCCACCAGCATCGGGAACCGGACGCCGAAGTCCTCGCCGATGGACTGCGCGCCGCTGCGGCTGTCCCGGCTGTTGACCCCGACCACCTGGAGCTGACCGGCGGCCCGCTCGCTGAGGCGTTGGAACGCGGGCAACTCCTTGCGGCACGGCGGGCACCACGACGCCCACACGTTGATCACCGCCGGTCCGGCCACCGCCCCCAGCGCGACGGGGGCACCGCCGGTGAAGCAGGAGAGCGTCAGCGCCGGCAGTGCCTGCCCACCGGCGGCGGGCGCTGACGTGCCGGAGCCGGGGGTCGCGGAGGTCGACGCGCCGGAGCCAGGGGTCGCGGCCGTGGGCGCGGTGCTCAGCGTGGCGCAGTCCCGGAACGGCGATGGCCGCTCGGCGGCGGCCGGACGGGGGGCCGGCTCGTCGTCGGCAGTGCCGCTGGTGCAGGCGGTGACGGCCAGCAGCAGTGGCAGGACGGCGAGGGCGAGGCGGCGGTTCACGGCACCTCCGCCGTGACCGCCTGCGCGGGCACCAACTCCGGGTCGACCCCGGCGGCCACCGCGAGGTCGCGTGCCCGAGGGCCCTTGAGCAGCTTGGCGGCGGCTGCCGGCTCGGTCGGGCCGGTGCCGTACGAGGGGCAGAGCCTGGCGAGCGTGCACGCCCCGCAGGCCGGTTTGCGGGCGTGGCAGACCCGTCGCCCGTGGAAGATGATCCGGTGCGAGAGCATGGTCCAGTCGCGCTTGTCGTACAGCGCGCCGATCGCGTGCTCGATCTTGACCGGGTCGGTCTCGGTGGTCAGCCCCCACCGGTGGACCAGCCGTTGGAAGTGCGTGTCGACGGTGATGCCCGGGACGTCGAAGGCGTTGCCGAGGATCACGTTGGCGGTCTTGCGGCCGATGCCGGGGAGCGTCACCAGGTCGACGAGCCGGCCGGGGACCTTGCCGTCGTACCGGTCGAGGAGGGCCTGACCGAGCTTGAGCAGCGAGTCGGTCTTGTTGCGGTAGAAGCCGGTGGGCCGGATCAGCTCCTCCATCTCGCCCCGGTCGGCGCCGGCGTACGCGGCGGCGTCGGGATAGCGGGCGAAGAGCTTCGGGGTGACCTCGTTGACTTTCTTGTCCGTGCACTGCGCGGACAGGATCGTGGCGACGGCCAACTCCAGAGCGTTGGAGTGGTCCAGCTCGCAATGCGCGTCGGGGTGCGTCTCGGCCAGCACCCGGCCGATCTTGCGGGCACGGCGTTTGCGCCCGAGGTCGGTCTCGCTGGCACCGGGAGGGCTACTGGTCACGACGGTCAGCCTACGTCGCACCCCGGACGTCCTCCTCGGGTCAGCCGGCGGTTGGCGGCGAGATCTTCCCCTGCCCGTCGAACCGGGCGCCGGCCTTCGGGAAGTCGGCGCGGCTCAACTCGGTGACCAGACCCAGGCCCCGGTCGTCCGGGTCCATCGTCGGCTTGCCGGCGGAGTTCATGTACGTGGAGGTGAACGAACCACCCGCCCAGCTACCGTCCGGCTTGAGCGACACCTTCAGCACCCCGCCCCAGCCGAGGCGACCGGCGTTGCTCAGCGAGTTGCCGCCGCCGGCGAAGTTGCCCAGGCTGTACGCGATCAGCCGGCCCTGGTAGAACTCCATCCCGCGCAGCACGTGCGGGCCGTGCCCGACGATCAGGTCAGCGCCGGCGTCGATCATCGCGTGTGAGAACTTCACCGGGTCGCCCCGGTTCTCGCCCAGGAACATCTCGGTGCCCGGCTTCACCCGGGTCTTGTCGGCGCCCTCGCCGCCCATGTGCACCTGCACCACGACCAGGTCGGCCATGGTGGCGGCCTTGGCAACGACTGTCTTCGCCTTGGCGATGTCGACGAGACTGTTGGACCAGACGTACGACGAGAAGCCGGCGACAGCGACCTTGACGCCCTTGACGTCGACCACGGTGATCTCGTTCGGCGCGCCGGTGTGCTCCAGCTCGTACTTCTGCAGCGCCTTCTGGGTGTTCTCGTAGCCCTTCGGGCCGTAGTCGTAGCCGTGGTTGTTGGCCTGGTTGAGCACGTCGAAGCCGGCGTCGCGCAGGTGCCCGGCGTACTCCGGCGGGGCGCGGAACTGGAAGCAGCGGGTGGAGTTCGCCCCGCACTTGCCGGTGCCGGTGTCGACGGTCAGCGGCTCCTCCAGGTTGCCCATCACCAGGTCGGCCTTGAGCGCCTCGGTGACCGAGTTGAAGAAGCCCTTACCGCCGGCGGCGGGCAGCCGACTGGGCGCGTTGCCCATGATGATGTCGCCGGTGGCGGAGAGCGAGATCGCGCCACCCGTACCGGAGGAGGCGGGCCCGGTGGCCTTCGGGCCGGCGGTGGAGACCGGTGCGCCGGTGCCACCACCTCCCGCGCCGGGCTGCCAGACGGGTGCCTCACCACCGGGGTCGGCACAGCCGGCCACGAGGAGGGCGGCCAGCAGCGCGGCGAGGCCGAGGGCGACGCGGCGACGCGGGCGGGACGCGAGGGGGGCGGGAGCGTACATCGCCCGCGACCCTACCGGTCGTTAAACCCGCCGACGATGGCCGATCGGTTGGACTTTGCACCCGTGAGCTGCTCAGACCACGGCACGACCGGCCGGGCGCCGCCGGCCAGGACTGCCGCGTGCACCGCTCGGGCGAGCGCGGCGCCCCAGGTGGAGCGTGGCCCGCCGTACGCGGCCTCCGGCCCGTCCACCGGGCAGAGCACGGTGACCGCGTCGGTGGGCGTGCCGGTCCCGGGCACCCCCAGCTCGGTGATCGCCTGGGTCTTCGCCTCGGTCGCGGTGGCCACCGCGTTGACGAGTGCCGAGTCGGCGAGCCGGGCCGGCACGTACACCACGATGTTGACTGTGCCGACGCGTTCGGCGAGCGCGGCCGGCGTCGGCGCGGCCGCGGGCACCGGCGTGCCGAGCCCGACCGTCGCCCAGGCCCGCACCCCGGTGTCGGTCCGCGCCACCACCTCGGCCACATCGACGCCGGTCAGCAGACCGACCCCGGCGCCGTCGAGGGCCAGCTCAGCGGCGAGCGAGGCCAGGTGCGCCGCGGGGTCCTCCCGGTCGTACGACATCGGTACCGTCGCGTTCAGCACCCACCGCCGGACCCCGATGCCACCGCCCAGCGGGCCACTGCTCACCGCCCGCAGCGGGACGTCCGCGCGCCAGACGAGCAGCGGGACGTGCCGCCCGTCCTCGGCGCGGCTGGTCAGAATCGGCTCGCTTAGCACGTCGGGCAGGTTACGCCCAACGATCAAGATTCCAGGGGCGACCTCTGATTCATGCTCACGTGCGCCTAGACTTGGCGGCGCGCGAGGGGATCAGCGGACGGCGGCCCCGGCCGACGGACGGCACGCGCAACCGGAGGTGCGCAATGGACGAGGTACTGGCCCGCAGCGGGATCTTCCAGGGTGTTGACCCGGAAGCTGCCGAGGCGCTTGCCAAGGAGATGGAGACGATCGAGGTCCGCAAGGGCGAGATCGTCTTCAATGAGGGCGAGCCCGGTGACAGCCTCTACATCCTGCTGTCCGGGAAGATCAAGGTTGGTCGCCGCGCGGCGGACGGCCGGCAGAACCTGATCGCGGTGATGGGGCCGTCGGACATGGTCGGTGAGCTGTCGCTCTTCGACCCGGGTCCGCGTACGGCGACCGCTACCGCGGTGACCGACACCCGGCTGGTGCGGCTGCGTAAGCAGGCGCTGCGGCCGTGGCTCAACAACCGCCCGGAGATCGCCGAGCAGTTGCTCCGGGTGTTGGCCCGTCGACTGCGCCGGACCAACGACTCGCTCGCCGACCTGATCTTCACGGACGTGCCGGGCCGGGTCGCCAAGAACCTGCTGCAGATGGCGGGTCGCTTCGGCACCCGCGACGGTGGCGTTCTGCGGGTGACCCACGACCTCACCCAGGAGGAGATCGCCCAACTCGTCGGCGCCTCCCGGGAGACCGTCAACAAGGCGCTGGCCGACTTCGCCTCGCGCGGTTGGCTGCGCCTGGACGGCAAGAGCATCATCATTCTGGACCCGGAGCGCCTGGCCCGTCGCGCCCGCGTCTGAGTGGCACAGCACGTCCCCGCCTGCGGCCGGTGCCGGCCGCAGGCGGGGACGTTTGCCATCTGCCTGGCGCAGAATCGCTGGCCCCGGGGCGGTACCAGCGGTGAGGGTGGGGCCATGGTGAACCGTGTTGCGGTGCTCTCCGACATCCATGGTGTTCTGCCGGCGCTGGAGGCCGTACTGGCTGAGCCGGACGTCGCCACCGCCGATCTGATCGTGCTCACCGGTGACATCGCCGCGGGTCCGCAACCGGTCGAGGTGCTGGACGTGCTCGCCGACCTTGGCGACCGGGTGTGCTGGGTCGGTGGCAACGCCGATCGCGAGCTGGTCGAGGCCCGGGCCGGGCATCCCGCGTCGATCGAGGTGTCGAACTGGGCCGCCGGGCAACTGCGTGACGACCAGGTGGCCCGGCTGGGCGCGCTGCCGGCGACGGTGACGTTGGAGGTCGACGGCCTCGGGCCGACGCTGTTCTGCCACGCGACGCCCCGCGACGACGAGGAGGTGGTGCTCGTCGACTCCCGGTTGGCCCGCTGGGCGGAGGTGTTCGACGGTCTTCCCGCCGAGGTTTCCACGGTGGTCTGCGGCCACACGCACATGCCCTTCACCCGGCTGGTCGACCGGCGGCTGGTGGTGAACCCGGGCAGCATCGGCATGCCGTACGGGGGCGCCGGAGCGTGGTGGGCGCTGCTCGGGCCGGGCGTCCAACTGCGCCGCACCGCCTTCGACGTGGACGCCGCCTGCGCGCGGGTGGCAGCGGAGTCGACCTTCCCCGATGCCGCCGCCTGGGCCGACGAGTACCTGCGCTCCCGACACAGCGACGCCGACGCGCTGACCGTCTTCGGCCCCCGCGACGGCCGCTGACCCGGCAGCCTGACGACGCAACGGCGGCGCAACAGCGGCGGGCCGAGGCATGGAGCCGACGGTCCGAGACGGCGCACAGCCGACGGCCCGTCGCTGGGAAGACCGCCCGACAGCCGCTGACACGGCGTCCGGCGGTCGCCGAGCAGGCACCCGACGGCCACGCCGGCAGCACTCCGATTACGGGTCAGGGGCCCTTTGGAGCTGAATCGTTTGCGGCATCAGCGGTCGGTGATCGGCAGGCCGATCCAAGGCAAGGCCAGTGGGCAACGGGCAGTGGGCATCAGGCATCAGCAACGGGCAAGGAGCAAGGAGCAAGGGGCAAGGGGCAGCAGGCAGCGGGCAGCGGGGCCGACGGGTGATTCGTTTGTGACATCAGCTCCAAAGCGAGGCCACTGCCCCCATGCCGTCTCCTGGGCGGCGCCACCATGGCCCACCCGAAGTCCCGTCACCCGTCCACTGCGCCTTCGCGGGGCCCGAGCCCGCCCGGCTCGCGCCCGAGCGACACGGGCCTAGAAAAAGTCAGTCTTGACTGTTTGTTTTGTAGGCCCCAGGCTGTTCGCGTGCCCCCCGCATCGACGCGTGTCCCCCAGCAGGAACGCAGCCGCGCCACCCAGGCCCGGCTGCTGGAGGCGACCGTCGACTGCCTGATCGAGCACGGTTGGTCCGGCACCACGACCACCGTCGTCGCGGCGCGGGCCGGTGTTTCCCGTGGGGCTCAGCTGCACCACTACCCGACGAAGGCGGCGCTGGTCACGGCCGCCGTGGCTCACCTGGCCGAGCGTCGGGCCGACGAGTTGCGCACCGAGGCCGAAGCGTTGCCTGCTGGCCCACAACGGTTGGACCGGGTCGTCGACCTGCTCGCCGTGGCGTTCACCGGTCCGCTTTTCGTGGCCGCGCTTGAGCTCTGGGTCGCCGCCCGCACCGACCGGGAACTCCGCGACGCCCTGGTGCCGCTGGAGGCGACGGTCGGGCGGGAGATGCACCGGCTCACCGTCGCCCTGCTCGGTGTCGACGAGCGTCGACCCGGCGTCCGCGAAGCGGTGCAGGCCACCCTCGACCTGCTCCGCGGGCTCGGGGTGGCCAATCTGCTCAGCGACGACTCGGCCCGCCGGGCCGCCCTGCTGACCACCTGGAAGCGCCAGCTCGCCACTCTGCTCACCCCCTGACCGCCGGCCGCACCGGCCCCCACCGACCGGAGGCACCATGGTCGACCTCAGCGACCTGCTCACGGACCTGGCCGACGAGTCCGCCCAGCTGGACGCCCTGGTGGCCACACTGCCCGCAGCCGACTGGGCGAGGCCGACCCCCGCGCCGGGCTGGAGCATCGGGCATCAGATCGCACACCTCGCCTGGACCGACCACGTGGCACTGTTGGCCGCCACCGACGCGGAGGCGTTCTACGCGACGGTGACCTCCGCGCCGGACGTGACGCGGATGGTCGACGCGGGGGCCGAGGAGTTCCTGGCACCGCCGGCCGAGCTGCTCGCCCGCTGGCGGGCCGGACGAACCGCGCTCGTCGACGCGCTGGCCGCCGTTCCGGCCGGTGACAAACTGCCCTGGTACGGCACCCGGATGTCGGCCACCTCGATGGCCACCGCCCGGCTCATGGAGACCTGGGCACACGGCGGGGACGTCGCCGAGGCCCTCGGCGTGGTCCGCCCCGACAGCGACCGGCTTCGGCACGTGGCGCACCTGGGCGTGCGTACCCTCGGGCACGGTTTCATCGCGCACGGCCGGGAGGCGCCGACGGCGCCGGTCCGGGTCGAGCTGGTCGGGCCCGGCGGCGACACGTGGAGCTGGGGCCCGGCGGACGCCGCCGACCGGGTCACCGGCCCGGCCCGGGACTTCTGCCAGCTGGTCACCCAGCGCCGACACCGTACGGACCTCGCACTGGTCGCCACCGGGCCGGTCGCCGACGACTGGCTCGACGTGGCACAGGCCTTCGCCGGGCCGCCGGGTGACGGCCGCAAGCCGGCCGGCGGGAACGGGGTACGGGCATGATCCGTATCGGCAACGCCTCCGGCTTCTACGGCGACCGGTTCACCGCCTGGCGGGAGATGCTCGACGGCGGTGAGCTGGACGTGCTGACCGGCGACTACCTGGCCGAGTTGACCATGCTGATCCTGGCCCGGGATCGTCTCCGTGACAGCGACCTGGGCTACGCGAAGACGTTCCTGCGGCAACTGGAGACCTGCCTCGGCACCGCCCTCGACCGAGGGGTGCGGATCGTGACCAACGCCGGCGGGTTGAACCCGGCCGGCCTGGCCGCGGCCATCGAGAAGCTCGCCAACCGGCTCGGCCTGCCGGCCCGGATCGGATACGTCGAGGGCGACACGATCCAGCGGCCGGACGCGTTGAGCGCTAACGCCTACCTCGGCGCGTTCGGGATCGCCGCCTGCCTGGACGCGGGTGCCGACGTGGTGGTCACCGGCCGGGTCACCGACGCGTCGCTGGTGGTCGGCCCGGCCATCGCCTGGTACGGGTGGGGCCGCGACGACCTCGACGAGCTGGCCGGGGCCACCGTCGCGGGGCACCTCGTCGAGTGCGGCGCACAGGTCACCGGCGGCAACTTCAGCTTCTTCACCGAACTGCCCGACGGCGGTCACCGGCCCGGGTTCCCGATCGTCGAGGTGCACTCCGACGGCTCGTCGGTGGTCACCAAACATCCGGGCACCGGTGGCGCGGTCACCGTGGAGACGGTCACCGCCCAACTGCTCTACGAGATCGGCGGGCCGTCCTATCTCGGGCCGGATGTGGTCACCCGACTGGACACCGTGGCGCTGCACGCCGACGGGCCGGACCGGGTCCGGGTCTCCGGCGTACGGGGCACGCCGCCACCGCCAACCCTCAAGGTGGGCGTCAACAACCTCGGCGGCTTCCGCAACTCGATGACGTTCGTCCTCTGCGGTCTGCACATCGAGGCGAAGGCGGCACTGGTCCGAGGGCAGATCGAGGAGGCGGTGGGCGCTGACGGGCTGGAGTTCACGCTGGCCCGCACCGACCACGAGAACGCCGCCGACACCGAGGCGGCCAGCGCCCTGCTGCACGTACACCTGCGTGACGGCGACAAGACGCGGGCCGGTCGGGCGTTCTCGGCCGCCGCGGTGGAGTTGGCCCTGGCCTCGTACCCGGGCTGCACCCTGACCACGGTGCCCGGCGACGCGACACCGTACGGCGTCTTCACCGCCGACGCGGTGCCGCAGGACGCGGTGGCGCACGTCGCGGTGCTGCCCGGTGGCGAGCGGGTGCCGATCGCCCCGCCGATCCGCACCGCCCCCACAGCGCAGGACGAGCCCGCCTCGGGTGACGAGGTGGCGGTCAACGGCTCGACCCGGCGCGGGGCGCTCGGCGAGGTGGTCGGCGCGCGCTCCGGGGACAAGGGCGGGGATGCCAACCTCGGTGTCTGGGCGCGTTCCGACGCCGGGTACGCCTGGCTGCGGGCCTGGCTGACAGTCGACCGGCTGGCGGAACTACTGCCGGAGACCGCGCCGCTGACCGTGCGGCGCTACGAGTTGTCGAACCTGCGTGCTGTCAACTTCGTGATCGAGGGTCTGCTCGGCGCGGGGGTGGCCGCGTCCACCCGGTTCGACCCGCAGGCCAAGGCGCTCGGCGAGCTGCTGCGCGCCCGGATCGTCGACCTGCCGGCCGACCTGTCGACGGAGGCGCGATGAGCATCGTGGACACCCCGGAGCGCCGGCAACTGCGCGAACTGACCCGGGCGTTCGTGACCCGGGAGGTGTTGCCGCACCTGGACGACTGGGAGCGGGCCGGCGAGGTGCCCCGGGCGTTGCACGCGACCGCCGCGAAGCTCGGCCTGCTCGGCATCGGCTTCCCGGAGTCGGTCGGTGGCAGCGGCGGTGACCTGCTCGACTCGATCATCGTGACCGAGGAGCTGATCCGCTCCGGCGGCTCGTCCGGGCTGGTGGCGGCCCTGTTCACGCACGGGATCGCGTTGCCGCACATGGTCGCGGCGGCCGGTGCCCGCACCGGCGGCTCGCTGGGCGGTCGGCTCGGCGGCACCGCGTCCCCAGCCGACGACAGCCTGATCGAGCGGTACGTCCGGCCCACCCTGTCCGGCACGATGATCGGGGCGCTGGCCATCACCGAGCCGGACGGCGGTTCGGACGTGGCGGGCATCCGCACGACCGCCCGCCGCGACGGCGACCACTACGTGGTGAACGGGTCGAAGACGTACATCACCAGCGGCCACCGGGCCGACTTCGTGACCACCGCCGTGTGTACCGACTTCCCCGGCAGCGGTGAACTCACCCTGCTGGTCATCGACAAGGGGTCGCCCGGGTTCACCGTGGGACGCCGGTTGGAGAAGCTGGGCTGGCACTGCTCGGACACCGCCGAGCTGTCCTTCGCTGACGTACGGGTGCCGGTCGCCAACCGGATCGGCGCGGAGAACACCGGCTTCCTGGCGATCATGCAGCACTTCGCTGCGGAACGGCTGTCGCTGGCGACCCAGGCGTACGCGACCGCGCAGCGCTGCGTCGAGCTGGCGGTGCGTTGGTGCCGGGACCGGGAGACCTTCGGGCGTCCGCTGGCCAGCCGGCAGCTGATCAGGCACCGGTTGGCCGAGATGCACACCCGCACCGAGGCGGCCCGGTCGTACGTGCACGACGTCGCCGCTCGGGTGGCTGCCGGCGAGCCGGTGGTGACCGAGGTGGCGATGGCCAAGAACATGGCGGTGGCCGCCTGCGACCACGTCGTCGACCAGGCGTTGCAGCTGCACGGCGGCTTCGGCTACCTGCGCGACGCCGAGGTGGAGCGGCACTACCGCGACGCGCGGATCCTCGGCATCGGCGGCGGCACCACCGAGATCATGAACGAGATCATCGCGAAGGGCATGGGCTTATGACGATCCTGGACAGCTCGGTCGACCCGTCCGCGCCCTCGTATGTGGCGAACCGGGCGGCGTTGCTGGAGCGGCTGGCCGAGTTGGACGCCGCGCTGGACCAGGCGCGGGCCGGTGGTGGCGAGAAGTACGTGACCCGGCACCACGCCTGCGGCAAGCTGCTCCCCCGGGAGCGGATCGAGCTGCTGGTGGACGCCGACAGCCCTTTCCTGGAGTTGTCGCCGGTCGCCGCGTACGGCTCGGACTTCCCCGTCGGAGCCAGCGTGGTCACCGGTATCGGGGTGGTCGAGGGCGTGGAGTGCCTGATCGTCGCGAACGATCCGACCGTACGCGGCGGCGCTGTCAATCCGTGGTCGCTGGCGAAGACCCGGCGGGCCGGCGAGATCGCGCTTGCCAACCGGCTGCCCATGGTCAACCTGGTCGAGTCGGCCGGGGCGGATCTGCCCACCCAGGCGGAGATCTTCATCCCCGGTGGTCGGGTGTTTCGTGACCTCACCCGGCTCTCGGCGGCGGGCATCCCCACTGTCAGCGTGGTCTTCGGCAACGCGACGGCCGGTGGCGCGTACGTGCCGGGGATGTCCGATCACGTGATCATGATTCGGGACCGGTCCCAGGTCTACCTGGCCGGTCCGCCGCTGGTGAAGATGGCGACCGGCGAGGTCACCGACGACGAGTCGTTGGGTGGAGCGGCGATGCACGCCGGCACGTCCGGGCTCGCCGATCACCTGGCCGCCGACGAGCGGGACGGCATCCGGCTGGCCCGGCAGTGTGTCCGCCGGCTGAACTGGCGTAAGCAGGGCCCGTCGCCGCGTACGGCGGTGCCGCAGCCGCCGAAGTACGACCCGGAGGAGTTGCTCGGCATCACCAGCGCCGACCTGAAGGTGCCGTTCGACCCCCGGGAGGTGCTGGCCCGGATCCTCGACGGCAGCGACTTCGACGAGTTCAAGCCGGCGTACGGGGACGCGCTGGTCACCGGTTGGGGCGAGCTGCACGGGTACCCGGTGGGGGTGCTGGCGAACGCCCGAGGGGTGCTGTTCAGCGCGGAGGCGCAGAAGGCGGCCCAGTTCATCCAGCTCGCGAACGCCTCGGACACCCCGTTGATCTTCTTGCAGAACACCACCGGCTACATGGTCGGCACCGAGTACGAGCAGCGCGGCATCATCAAGCACGGCGCCCTGATGATCAACGCGGTGTCGAACTCGACGGTGCCGCACCTGACGGTGAACCTGGGTGCCTCGTACGGGGCCGGCAACTACGGCATGTGCGGCCGGGCGTACGAGCCGAGGTTCCTGTTCACCTGGCCGAACGCGAAGTCGGCGGTGATGGGCCCGGCGCAGCTCGCGGGGGTGCTGTCCATCGTGGCCCGGCAGGCGGCTGCCGCCCGGGGGCGCGACTACGACGAGGAGTCCGACGCGGCGATGCGGATGATGGTCGAGCAGCAGATCGAGTCGCAGTCCGGGGCACTCTTCCTCTCCGGCCGGCTCTACGACGACGGGGTGATCGATCCTCGGGACACCCGGACCGTCCTCGGGCTCTGCCTCTCGGCGATCCACAACGGACCGGTGAAGGGCGCCGACGGTTTCGGCGTCTTCCGGATGTAGGCACCGTGAGCGCGAGGAACGCAGCGAAGCGGAGTCCCGCAGTCGCGAACGAAAGGCAGGCTCAGGGGACCATGATCAACCGACTGCTCGTGGCCAACCGGGGCGAGATCGCCCGTCGGATCTTCGCCACCTGCCGTGCGATGGGCGTGCAGACCGTCGCCGTGCACTCGGACGCGGACGCCGACGCGCCGTTCGTCGCCGAGGCCGACCAGGCGGTCCGGCTGCCCGGGAACACGCCGGCCGAGACGTACCTGCGGGTGGATCTGATCCTGGACGCGGCCCGGCGCACCGGCGCGGACGCCGTCCATCCCGGTTACGGGTTTCTCGCCGAGAACGCCGAGTTCGCGGCGGCGGTGACCGACGCCGGCCTGACCTGGGTCGGGCCGCCGGCCAAGGTGATCGCCGCGATGGGCGACAAGCTGGCGGCGAAGGCGCTGCTCGCCGAGGCGGGCGTGCCGATGCTGCCCAGTTGGACCGACCCGGACGAGATCACGGACTTCCCGGTGCTGGTGAAGGCGTCGGCCGGCGGTGGCGGCCGGGGGATGCGGATCGTCCGGACCGCCGACGAGCTGGCCGAGGCGGTCGCCTCCGCGCGCCGCGAGGCGGCTGCCGCGTTCGGCGACGGCACTGTCTTTATCGAGCGGTACGTCGAGCGCGGCCGGCACGTCGAGGTGCAGATCTTCGGCGACACCCACGGTCGGGTGGTGGCGCTCGGCGACCGGGAATGCTCGATCCAGCGGCGGCACCAGAAGATCGTCGAGGAGGCACCGGCGGTCGTACCGGAGCGGGTGCGGACGGCGTTGCACGAGGCGGCGGTGGCGGCCGGGCGAGCGGTGGACTACCTGGGCGCGGGCACTGTGGAGTTCCTGCTCGCCCCGGGTGGCGAGTTCTTCTTCCTGGAGATGAACACCCGGCTCCAGGTGGAGCACCCGGTCACCGAGCTGTGCACCGGCCTGGACCTGGTGGGGTTGCAACTGCTCGTCGCCGAGGGTGAGCCGCTGCCGGCGGACCTTCCGGGGAGCACCGGGCACGCGATCGAGGTGCGCCTGTGCGCCGAGGACGCGGCGGCGGGGTGGCGGCCGGACACCGGGACGCTGCACCGGTTCAGCGTCGGCGCGGTGGTGACCGAGTTCGGTGGGCTGGCCGGGCCGGGGCTGCGGCTCGACTCGGGTGTGGTGGCCGGCTCGGTGGTCGGGGTGCACTACGACTCGATGCTCGCGAAGCTGATCGCCTGGGGTCGTACCCGGGCGGAGGCGACCCGGCTGCTGGCCGGCGCGCTGACCCGGGCCGAGCTGCACGGGGTGACCACCAACCGGGACCTGCTGGTCCGGGTGCTGCGCAGCCCCGCGTTCGCCGCCGTGGAGATCGACACGGGTTTCCTGGACCGGCACCCGGGGGTCTTCGACCCACTGCTCCCCACCGAGCAGGTGCCGCTCACCGCCCTCGCCGCCGCGCTGGCGGGCGCGGCGCACCGTCGGGCGACCGCGCCGGTGCTGTCCGGGCTCCCTTCCGGGTGGCGCAACGTGCCCGCCGTCCCGCAGGTCACCCGCCTCGTCCAGTCGGACGGCCACGAGATCGAGGTCCGCTACCGCCTGGACCGGACCGGCCGGCTCGCGGACTGGGGCAGCACAGCCCCGGGCTCCGACGCCGCTGGGTCGGCGGACCCGCCGGCAGTGGCGCTGGTTCAGGCCGCAGCGGACCGGGTGGTGCTCGACGTCGACGGGGTTCGGCGCGGGTACCGCGTACACCGGGTGGGGTCGGCTGTCTTCGTGGACGGCCCGGACGGGGCGGCGAGCCTGACCGAGCTGCCGCGCCTTCCCCTGCCCACGACGGAAGTGGGTGCGGGGTCGCTGCTCGCGCCGCTGCCCGGCGCGGTGACCCGGGTGCACGTCCAGGTCGGCCAGCGGGTCAGGGCCGGCGATCCGCTGCTCACGTTGGAAGCGATGAAGCTGGAACATCCCGTGCTCGCCCCGATCGACGGTGTGGTCGCCGAGTTGCCGGTGCCGACCGGTGGTCAGGTGCAGGCGGGCGCAGTGCTGGCCGTCATCGACAGCTCCCCCGCATCCGCCGATCTGGAGCCGTCGAATCCCGAGGAGGACCCCCGATGACCTTCGACCTCACCCCCGAACAGGACCAGTTGCGCGACGCCGTGCGGGCCCTGGGCCGCCGCTACGGCCACGGCTACTTCGTCGAGAAGGCGAAGGCCGGTGAGCACACCACCGAGTTGTGGGCCGAGGCGGGACGGCTCGGCTACCTGGGGGTCAACATCCCCACCGAGTACGGCGGCGGGGGCGGCGGCATCACCGAACTGGCCATCGTCTGCGAGGAGTTGGCGGCGGCCGGTTGCCCGTTGCTGCTGCTGGTGGTCTCCCCAGCCATCGCGGCGACCGTGATCAACCGACACGGCACCGAGGAGCAGCGCAAACGGCACCTGCCGGGCCTGGCCGACGGCTCCCAGAAGATCGTCTTCGCGATCACCGAGCCGGAGGCCGGTTCCAACTTCCACCGGCTCGGCACGGTGGCCCGGCGCGACGGTGGCGACTGGGTGCTCAACGGTCGCAAGTGCTACATCTCCGGAGTCGACGAGGCCGGGCACGTGCTGGTGGTGGCGCGTACCGAGGATTCCTCGACCGGCAAGCTCAAGCCGGCGCTGTTCCTGGTGCCGACCGACGCGGCCGGGCTGACCCGGTCCAAGCTGGACATGGAGATCGTGTCTCCGGAGAACCAGTTCCTGCTCTACCTGGACGACGTGCGGGTGCCCGCCGACGCGCTGCTCGGTGAGTCGCTGGACGCGGGACTGCCGGCACTCTTCGCCGGGCTCAACCCGGAGCGGATCACGGTGGCCGCGATGGGCGCCGGCACCGGCCGGTACGCCATCGAGCGGGCCAGCGAGTACACCGCCACCCGCAAGGTCTGGGGTGGTCGGACCATCGGCACCCACCAGGGCGTGTCGCACCCGCTGGCCCACGCGGCGGTGCAGGTGGAGCTGGCCCGGCTCATGATCCAGAAGGCGGCCACGCTGTACGACGCTGGCCGCGACCTGGAGGCCGGGGTGTCCGGCAACATGGCCAAGTACGCGGCCGGTGAGGCCGCCGCGCTCGCCGTGGACACCGCCGTCCAGGTGCTCGGCGGGGCCGGCATGACCACCGAGTACGGGGTGGCGACCCTGCTCGGCGCGGTCCGGGCCGGCCGGATCGCCCCGGTCAGCCGCGAGATGATCCTCAACTTCGTGGCCCAACACGTCCTCGGCCAGGACAAGTCGTACTGACCCGGCCTGCACGGCCACGCCGATCTTGCAGTTTCGGTCGTCGATATGCGTGAGATGCCCTTTACGTCGGGACAGTAGTGCAAGATCGCGGCATAAGGGGCGGGACGGGGTCAGGCCGGCGTACGGCAGGCGGCGTCGATGCGGTGGACCGGGCGGACCCGACGACCCATGCCTTCCAACAGTGAATCCTCGACGTGAAAGTCGTGAATGCGCAGTTGGTGGCGGGGCAACTCCTCCTCGCTCGGGCACAGCACCTGGGCGCGGACCTGATCGACAGGGACGTACCGGACCCCACCCCGTTCCTGGAGAATCACCATGTTGACGTCGTCGGTGGTGACCACGTGCCCGCGGACGTCCTCGGTGGGCCCACTCTCCGGGCCCACGGTGGTGACGGTCAGCGGCAGCACCGGTGTGCTGATCACCGGCACCGCTGCCCAGACCAGGGTGGCGAGCACCGCCACCTCGGTCACCGACGCCAGCGGCCGGATCACCATGCCCGGCAGCGGCCCCGCGATGAACAGGGCCAGCAGCGGAGGCACCACGATGAGCGCGATCACCAGCAACTCGCCACCCTGCTGCACCGCCGCACGCAGAGTCGGCAGCATCAGCCAGCCGTACCCGGCGAGCAGCGCGCCGATCAGCAGCAGCCGAGGCACCACCCGTTCGTGCAGCCGCCCGGGGCGCAGCTGGAACGCGGCCACGAACGCCGGCAACAGCAGCGGAAGGTAGAGCAACGGCCAGGTGATCAGGGCGAGCAGGAAGCTGGCCAGCACCACCCAGGCCGGCGTGATGTCGGCCCAGCGGGCGAAGAGCGGGCGACGCCGGGCGCCCGGCGGGAGTCGGTCCGCGCTGACGGCCAGCACCGCGCCGAGCGCGAACACCGCGACCAGGCCGGTGGAGAGCAGCCGGGCCGCCGTGGTCAGGAAGCCGGCGAGCAGGTTGACCGGCCCGACGTTGGCCACCAGCAGCAGCGTGGTCTGAAGCTCGCCGCCGGCCTCCACGCCGAGGCGGAGCACCGAGAAGATCGCGGGTACGCCCACCACGGCGGTCCAGAACGACTGGCTGGCTCGGGCCCGCCGCTCCGCCGGATCCCAGCGGACCCGCCCGGGCTGCACCTCGGCGACGACCGGTTCGGCCGGTTCGGCGACCGGCACGGCGGCCGGCCAGGCAACCTCACCGTCCGGATTGGCCGGTGGAGGGTCGACGACCGGTGCTGCGGTGACCGTACCGTCGACTCTCGGCGCCTCGGCAGCGCCGCCGGGCACGGAGCTGCGGGGCGGCGGCACCGGCCCGTCGCCGCCGGTGGCGGTCGGTGCCGCGCTCACTTCGCGGGCGCCTTGTCGTCGAAGTCGACGAGCTTCGGCACCTCCAGCGGCTGCGGCTGGCGCTTCTCGGCCTTCAGCCACGGGCCGAGGGTTCGGTTGTACGCGGTCTGCCAGGGGCTGGCATCCCCGTCGCGACCCTGCTCGTAGCTCTTCTGCAGGAAGTACGCGACCAGGTCGCGCAGCGCGGGATCACCGATCGGCACGCCGATGCCCAGCAACTCGCTGGTGCCGAACGGCATGTCGACGATCTCGAACTCCTTGGGGAAGCTGGCCAGGAAACCGGCGAGGATCGACTCGTCGGAGCTGACCGCGTCGTAGCGCCCCTTCCGGATGCCGTCGACGCAGTCGCCGACGTCCTTGACCACGAACGTCTTGACCTGGTGCTTCTCCAGCTCGGCCTCGGTGGTGGAGCCGCCGCTGGTGCAGACCTTGTAGGCCGGGTCGCGCAGGTCCTCAATGGTGCGGATCTTGTCTTTGAGTCGGACCGGCACCATCACCTCCTGCGTGGTGACGAAGTACGGCCCGGCGAAGCTGACCAGCTTCTTACGGTCCTCGGTCATGGAGAAGCTGGACACCACCAGGTCGACGGTGCCGCCCTGGAGCGACGGGATGCGGTCCTCGGTGGCGACCGACACGAACTCCAGCCGCTGCTCACCCTCGTAGCCGAGGGAGGCCGCGATGTACCGGGCGATCTCGACGTCGAACCCGACGTGCTGGCCGTTTCGCAACTCACCCATGAGCGGCTCGTTCGTGGCGACACCGATGCGCAGCTTCGACTGACCGTAGATGTGGGTCTCGCGCATCTTCTCCTGCACCGACGACAACTCCGGTTCCTTGCGGCTGTCGCAACCGGCGGCAGCGGCCAGGGTGAGAGTCAGGGCGACCGCCAGCGTCGACGCGATCGAGCGGAGCCGGGATTGCGAACTGCCTGAGCTCATGGGCGACCTCGCTGCCGGAAGAGCCTGCGGGACACTGAGAGTAGCGGTTCTTGTCCAGTCCGTGTGGGTGCCGTGGGCCATGTCGGCCGGGTCGGCCGGGATCGACGCCGATCGGCACGACAGTCGGCTCTGCGGTTGACAGCCGGCCTCGTCACGACATGCTGGACGGGTGAGCCGATTGCCCAGACCCGATGCGCGCACAGTGGCGGTGCTCGCGGCGCTCGGAGCCCTTGCGCCGCTGGTCATGCTGGTCGTGTGGCGCCGGCAGGATCTGCTCGGCGTGGTTCTCGCGCTGCTCTGCGTGCTGATGACCATGGTCGCCGGGGTGGCCGTCTCCGCCGCTCGTCAGGTCGACGGTCCGGAGCCGGTGGACCGGTCGGCAGCCGTCGGGCCGCCCGAGCTGATGCCGTACGGCATCGACGCGGACACCCTCGACGCGTTGGACAGTCGGGACGCGTTGCGTGCGGTGCGTGACCGCCGACGCGGGTCGAACGGCCTCAGCGGCCGGTGAGCGTGGGCGCGGTGAGGGCGTCCACGCCGCGCCCCGCCAGACACCGGTAGGTCCGGTCGATGCTGCCGTCGACCGGCGGTAGCACCTCCAGGTGCCAGCCGGTCACCTCGGCGATCCCGGTGGTCAGTCGGAACGTGGTGACGCTGCACACCTGCCGCACCGGTTCAGCGGCGGCCACCTCGTCGTAGGTGGCGCCGACCAGCGACACCGGCAGGATGCCCTCGGCGTACGTCTCCCAGGTGTGTCGGCCGGCGCAGGACAGCCGGGCCGCCTCGGCGCGGCTGCCGCGGATCCGCATCGGGCCGAAGCACTCCAGCTCGGGCAGGCACCGGGCGCCCTCGGGCAGGGCGGTGGGCCCACCGGTGCCGGTCGCGCAGCCGGGCAACGGCCCGGTCGCCGGCGCGGCGATCTGGGTGGCGGACGGGTACGGGGTGGGTGGTGGCGCCCGGTCCGCGACCCAGGCCCCGGCGGTCGCGGAGGCGGCCAGGGCGAGCACCCCGATGCCGCCGAAGAGCCACCGCCGCCAACGCCGGCCGGTGGAGAGGGTCGGCTGGGTGTCCTCAACGGGTGGGCGGGGCACCGGCTGGCTGGCCGCGTACGGGCCGGACAGCGTCGCGCCCCCGCTGATCGGAGCGCCGCTGACCGGTGCCGACGGCGAGCCGAGCGGCAGGTTGCTGAGCAGGTCGTGCAACTCCAGGGCGGAGGGGCGCTCGCCCGGGTCGTTGGCCATGCCCGCGCGCAGCACGTCGATCAGCTCGTCCGGCACGCCCGGCAGGGCGGGGAGCGGCTGGTTGAACATCTCCAGCACGGTGACCAGGCTCGGGTTGCGCTCGGACTGCCAGCGCGGCGGTCGGCCGTGCATCACCGCGTAGAGGGTGGCGCAGAGCGCGTACACGTCGACGGCCGGCGATGGCGGGCTGTGGCTGAACATCTCCGGCGGCGCGTACGCCGGGGTGAGCACCTCGAGGGTGACCGAGGCGTCCCGGTGCTCGGCGAGGACGGCGAGCCCGAAGTCGGCGAGCACCGCCGAGTTGAAGCCCGAGTAGAGGATGTTGGCCGGTTTCACGTCCCGGTGCAGCACCCCCGCGGCGTGCGAGTGGGCCAGGGCGTCCGCGATCTTGATGCCCAGGTCGCGGGCCTCCACCGGGCCCAGCGGCGAGGTGCGCATCCGTTCGGCGTACGAGCCGTCGCAGAGTTCCATGATCAGGTAGGGGTGCTGATCGATGGTGACCCCCACGTCGAAGAGGTCCACCACGTGCGGGTGTGACGACATCCGCCCGGCGGCCCGCGCCTCGCGCAGGAAGCGGGCCTGGTCGCGCTCGCTGTCCAGCGTCCGGTTCTCGACCTTGACGGCGACCTCGCGGTCCACGGAGATCTGGGTGGCTTGGTAGACGGTCGCGTACCCGCCCCGGGCAAAGACCCGCAAATCAGTCAGGCCGGGCACGATCGGCACGCGCACGCCGCCGGTCGGGGAGTCGGTCACCGCTCGAAAATACCCAACCCGACCGATGGCTCAGCGCGCCGCGTCCGCCGGAGCCGCACCGGTGGGACCGGTACCCTCCTCGGCGACCGCGGTCGTCCCGGCACCCTCGGACGTTCCGGACCCGCCGGCCGGGATGCCCCGTCGGGCATCCAGACGCAGACCGATGGCGGTGGCGACCGCGCCCAGCCCCTCCCACGCCGCCACCCCGAAGAACCGGTCGGGGGCGATGTCGGCCAGCACCGCGATGGTGAACACGGTGAACGTGACCAGCCGGAAGACCACTGTGAAGCGGAAGAACACCCGCCACTCGGTCACCGTGGCGAGCAGGTAGTAGACGCCCATGTTGAACGCCGCCATCGACGACGCCAGCAGGAACGTCCCGGTGTGGTCACCGACGGCCCGCGTCGCCGGCACCTCGAACCCGAGCATGCGCAGCTGTGCCTCCGGCCAGAGCAGCCCGACCGCGCCCATCACCAGCGCCAGCACGCCGAAGACCGCGATGGTCCAGCCCGCGATGGATCGCGGCAGCTTCATGAAGGGCCTCCCCAGGCACGGCGACGGTCACCACTGTGGACCCGTACGCGGTGGTGACACGCTAGCCCCTCACCCCGGGCACCACATCCCCAGAACCGGCAGAACCTGCACCCTCCCCGGGACGGTTCAGACCAGTGCGGCCAGGCGGGCGTGGAGGGCGTCCGCCGCGGCCCGCTCGCTGCGCTGCTCGGTCGCGTACGCCAGGCGGACCGCCTCCTGCGCACAGGACAGCGCCTCCGCCGGGCGTCCGCAGGCGGCCAACGCCTCGGCCAGCACACTCGCCGCGATCACCTGGCTGCGCACGTCCTCGGCGGGTGCGCCGACCGCTCGGCGGGCCCAGTCCAACGCCTGCTCCCGCTGACCGTGCGCGAGCAGCGCCGCAGCGTACTGGGCCATCGTCTGGCGGCGGGAGAAGAGCAGCGAGGGTGCGTTGGCGGCGGCAGTGGCCACCGGAGCGAGCAGTCCCACAGCGGTCGCCGAGTCGCCGGCGGCGAGCCGGGCCGTCGCCAGCAGCACCCGGGGCGCCACCTGCGCCGGGGCCTGCGGGTTGTGCGGCTCCACGGCGGTCAGCACCGCCCGGGCCACCTGCTCGGCCGTCTCGCAGTCGCCCATGTCCAACGCGACGAAGCCCCGCAGCGTCCCGGCCATCCCGGTGAGCAGCGGGTGCGAGGTGCGCTCCGCGTACGCCAGGGCGTCGGTGAGCAGGTCGGCCGCGTGCTCCGGCTCGCCCAGCCCGCGCGCCACCACCGCCCGCACCACCAGGGCGAAACCTCGGCCCCAGTCGTCGGAGGCGGCAGCGAACTCCCGGTACGCCCGCCGGGCCTCCCGGTCCGCCTCGGCCAGATCGCCCAGCTCGGCGGTGGCGAACGCCGCCACCGCGCGCAACGTCCCCACCGCCCACGCCTCGCCGACCCGCTCACCGAACGGCAGGAACACCTGCGCCATCCGACACGCCTCGCGCAGTCGACCGGCGAGCAGCCGGGCGAACGCCGTGGTGCCGCGCAACCAGGCCCGCCCGTACGGATCCTTCAGCTCGGCGAAGAGCCGGGCCGCCCGGCCGAGCACCGCGTCGGTGCCGGCGAAGTCACCCCGGGTGGTGGTCACCCAGGCCAGGTTCTGCAGGGACCACGCCTGCCCGCGCCTGTCCTGGACGCCCAGGCTCACCTGGTACGCGGCCGCCAACCGACTGCTCGCCTGACTCAACCGCCCGGCCACGAAGTCGGCCATGCCGAGCCGGCGCATGGCCGTGGCGCGCTGGGTGGGCAGCTGACCCTCCGTGGCCACCTGCAACGCCTCCTGCCAGGCGGTCACCGCCCGGCCCTGGTCCCCGAGGGTCTCCTGGGCCTGCCCCGCCAGCAGCAGGGCGCTGACCCGGGTGGCCTCGTCCCGCGCGTTCGCGGCGATCTTCTCGGCGTACGCCAACGCGTCGGAGACCCGGCCGACCTGGAGCAACGCCCGGGCGTGCACCACCTGGTCGGCGGCCGGCACCCCGTCGCGGGCCAGTTCGGTGGCGCGCTCGGCGTACTCGACGGCCATTGCCGGCTCACCGGCGGACAGCGACCGGCGCGCGGCCCGGCCGAGCGCGGCGACGCCGAGCGGAACCACCGCCCGGGCCGGCGCGTCCGGACGCAGCTTCACCGCGTCGGCGAGCGTGGCGGCCCGCTCGACGTGCATCGCCACGAAGTCGTCCCGGGCCTCGTCGGTGAACCCGCCCACCGTGCTCGGCGTGGCATCGTCCACCGGTGCCGCCCAGCGGGCCAGCGCGGCGTGCCGCTCAGCCAACTCGGCCTTGCTCACCCCGGCGTACGCGGCCTCCCGCATGAGCGGCGTCGCGAACGAGTAGCCGGCACGCGAGCGGTGCAGCATCCGGCGTTGCAGCAACTCCTCGACCGCCCGGTCGAGTTCGACGGCGACCACCGCCGACGGCCGGCCGTCGCGACCGGCCCGCTGCTCGCGCATCGCCTCCAGCGCGCCGGTCGGCACCGTGTCACCGGTGACCGCCGCGTCGCGCAGCACCGACCGGGCGTCCGGCGGCAGCGCGTCGATCCGGGCCGCCAGCACGGCGGCGAGGTCGCGGGAGAGCAGCCGGCTGCCCAGCGAACCCGGCACCAACCGCCAACTGGCCGTCCCGCTCTGCTCCCGATCACCGGAACCGGACCGCTCCACGGCGACGCCGCGGACGGACGCGGCACCGGCACCGCGCACCGACTCGGTGGTGAGCGCACCCCGCTCGATCAGCAGGGTGACCAGTTCGGCCAGGTAGAACGGGTTGCCCTGGGCGGTGGCGAGCAACCGGTCGGCGTCGGCCTGGGGCAGCTTGCCGCCGCCGAGGTAACTCGTCAGCAGCCGGGCCGCGTCGGCGCCGCGCAGCGGCGGCAACGAGTGCACCTCGGCGTCCGCGACCCGGGTCAGCGCTCCGGCGGTACGCACCAGTTCGGGGCGGCCGAGCAGCAGCACCAGCACCGGGCCGGTGAGCCTGGACAGCGTCAACCCGAGGGCCCTGATCGTCTCTGCGGTGGCATCGTGCAGGTCGTCCACCACGATCACCAGCGGGGCCTCCGAGGCGAGCCCGCTGAGCAGGTCGGCGACCGCGTTCGGCACCACTTCGGCATCCGCGGCCGGGGTACCCGACCCGCCCCACTCGCCGCTGTCGGTGCCGCCGTGCGCCGGGAGTTCGGCATAGCCGAGCAGGGCGAGCAGCTGCTCGGTGGCGATCGGCGCGGTCTCCGCACCGGATCGGGCGAGCCGCTGCCCGAGCCGACGCAGCCGCTCCTCCACCGCCGGGCGGGTCAGTGCGGTGGACGCGTCGCTGGGCAGGCCGACAGCGGCCCGCACCAGGTCGGCGAGGGGCGCGAGCCGGCGCCGCTCGCCGAACGCGGCACAGCGCACCGAGAGCACCCGGGCCCCGGTGTGCGCCGCGTACCGGCCGGCACCGACGTCGTACCCGGCGGCGAGGCGCTCCACCTCGGCGGCGAACCGGGACTTGCCGATACCCGCCTCGGCGGTCATCAGCAGTACCCGTGGGTCGCCCTGGTCGATCACCTCGGCGAGCCGGCCGGCGACCCGACCGATCTCCGTCTCCCGGCCGACGTACGGCGCCTCGTCGCCGAGCCCCGAGCGGGTGCCCGGCGCGTCCAGCAGACCCAACAGCTCGTACGCCTCGACCGGTTCACGCTTGCCCTTGAGCCGCAGTGGGCGCAACGCCCGCCAGGAGGAGACGTGCCTGGTCGCCGCGGCGGTCCGCCCGCCGGCGTAGACGGCTCCGACCGCGGCGGCGTCGGCGAGCCGGGCCGCGGTGTTCACCGTGTCGCCGATGACCGTGTACTCGATGGCGGCCTGGATGCCCGCGATGACGTCGCCGGTGTTCAACCCGACCCGCAGCCCGAGCGGCGCGCCGCCGCCCCGCTCGTCGTCGAGCACCCGGCGGACGGCCCGCTGCATGGACAGGGCGGCCCGCACGGCGCGTTCGGCGTCGTCCTCGTGCGCCACCGGGGCGCCGAAGACCGCCATGATGCCGTCACCGGTCAGCTTGTCGACGTGCCCGCCGAAGGTCTTCACCGCACCGGCGAGGGCGGCGAGCACCCGGTCGGTGACCGCGCCGACGCGTTCCGGGTCGAGGTCCTCCGACCAGGAGGTGAACTCGGAGAGGTCGCCGAAGAGCACGGTGACCACCCGACGCTCGGCCGCCGGCAACGTGGCGGCGGCCGGCAGCGCGGCACCGCAGTTGTGGCAGAACCGCGCACCGGGAACG
Organism: Micromonospora sp. SD19; assembly: GCF_054462275.1. NCBI lineage: Bacteria > Bacillati > Actinomycetota > Actinomycetes > Micromonosporales > Micromonosporaceae > Micromonospora > Micromonospora sp. SD19. The sequence goes on along the minus strand of NZ_JBTLMN010000007.1, from coordinate 81,891 downwards.
GCAACGGTTCCACACACGGGGCAGGTCACATGTGCTCCAACCCACTGACCCCGGGCGGGGATTCCCCGGTGTCGACGCCCAGATACTCCAGCTGGGCACGGACCGACCATTCGGCCGCCCACCAGAGCGAGCGGTCCACGTCCGCGTAGACCGCTGCCACCACGTCGGCGGGAGTGTGGGCACCGGCGGCGACCGCCGCCCGGACCTGGTCGAGCCGGGCCCGACGGTGGGCGAGGTAGAAATCGGCGGCGGCGGCGCAGTCGGCCAGCGCCGGGCCGTGTCCGGGCAACGCCGGAATCCCCCGGTACGCGGACAGCAGCTCCAGGCTGGTCAGGTAGTCACCGAGGTGCCCATCCGGGTGGGCGACCACGGTGGTGCCCCGGCCGAGGATGGTGTCGCCGGTGAGCACCACCCGCTCGTCGTCGTGCTCGACCAGGAAGCAGACCGAGTCGGCGGTGTGCCCCGGCGTCGGCAGCGGACGGATGCGCAGACCGAAGTCACCGAAGCTCTCGCCCGGCCCGGTCAGCGGTTCCACGCCGATGGTGTGCGCCGGGTCGACGGCGAGGACGGGCACCGCGCCGAGCAGCTCGCTCAGCCGGGCGGCGCCCTCGGTGTGGTCGGGATGGCCGTGGGTGATCAGGATCAGCCCGACCGGACCGTGCTCGACGATCCGGGTCAGGTGCCCCTCGTCGGCCGGCCCCGGGTCGACCACGGTGGCGTACTCGGCGGCCGGGGCGCGCAGCACCCAGGTGTTGGTGCCGTCGAGGGTCATCGGCCCCGGGTTGGGGGCACGCAGCAGCGAAACCCAGCGGGGCAACTCGTCGGCAAGCGCCGCCACCGCCCCCGTCACGTGCCCGCTCATGGCTGCGATCGTACGACCCCGCCCGCCACACCCCACGATCTTGCACTGGCGGCCCCTGATTCATCCCCGTTCAGGGTTTTCGTCCGAGCAGAAAGTGCAAGATCGCGGGGCGATGGGGACGCGTCAGGCGACCTCGACGATCAGTTCGATCTCCACCGGGGCGTCGAGGGGCAGCTCGGCCACACCTACCGCACTACGCGCGTGGCGGCCGGCCTCCCCGAAGACGGTGCCGAGGAGGTCGGAGGCACCGTTGATCACGGCGGGCTGACCGGTGAAGCCGGGCGCGGAGGCCACGAACCCGGTCACCTTCACCACCTTGACCACGTTTTCCAGGCCGACCAGCGAGTCGACAGCGGCCAGCGCGTTGAGCGCACACCGCTGGGCCAGATCCTTCGCCTGCTCGGCGGAGATCCCGGCGCCGACCTTGCCGGTCCCGAGCAGCTTGCCCTCGGCCATCGGCAACTGGCCGGAAACGTACACGTGCTGCCCGGACTGCACGGCCGGGACGTAGCTGGCCACCGGCGGCACGACCTCGGGCAGTTCGAGGCCGAGTTCGGCGAGCTTCGCGTGCGGACCGTTGCTCACGCCTTCGGCCGCTTCAGGTAGGCGACCAGCTGGTCCGGGTTCGGGCCGGGGACCACGGCGACGAGCTCCCACCCGTCCTCGCCCCAGTTGTCGAGGATCTGCTTGGTCGCGTGGACCAGCAGCGGGACCGTGGAGTATTCCCACTTCTGCATCGCTGAAGGGCTCCCTCTCGGTGCGGAATTGTTCGAGGGACAGCCTACGGTCCGCTGGCGGGACGGGGTACGGGACGCTGCTCCGACGTGGCCGGCAGTTCCCCGCAGCGCCCTTCGTGCTCGTACCCCTGGGGGCAGCGGGACCGGTCCGGCAGCAGCAGGTCGCAGAAGACCCGGTGCCGGTTGTTCTGATCGTCGGCATTGGACACGGTGGTCTCGCCGGCGTCCAGCTCGGGCAGGAACCCCAGGGACACCGCGACCCGTCCGGCCAGCACCGTCGCCGCCGCCAGGTTCGGCACCCGGATCGGCAGATGGATGACGAAGCCCGGCTCGTCGTCGTCGCGGATCCGCTCGACGGGCTGGCTCGGCACCCGGGCCGCCTCCGCCTGCTCCGGCGTCCGGCGGTACGACCGTTCGTTGATCGGCTGGTTGGTGACCTGCCCGCCGGCCTCGGCCACGGTCCCCGGCCGGCGGGGCCGGTCGTTCGTCGGGAAGTGGGTACGAGGAACGTTGTCCGCGTCGCGCATGCACTGCCTCCGGTCGTACCTCTCGGACCATGCTTCCGGCCCGGCCCCATTCGTCCGTTCCGGCCCCCGCACCGGGGACGAAGGTAGGTCTGTGGCCCCAGTCCCGCCAACAGGACGCGCACAAGAGGTCACCAACAGTCACATATGCGACACACCGCAGGTCGGGGGCCCGACACCGGAACCGACCCGGGTACCGCTCACCGGATCGCTGGACCTCCCGGGCAGGCAGGGGCGACACCGAGGGGGTCATCGACCGCTACCCTTCCGGTCGGACGGTCGCGCAGCGCCCGGACGCCCGCTCGATCACGCTCGGCGCCAGGGGTGGCGGCGGGCGCCGCACCCCTGGGGGAAAGACATGACCCACCCGCCCAGCGGCGACCAGGCCGGCCCACCCGTCCACCCGCCGGCGCACCCGGATCAGCCCGGCGCGCCGGGTGTCCCCAGCCAGTCCACCCCCACCCCGCCGCCGGGGCAGCCCAGTCTCCCCGCGCCCCCCGCCCGGGCGGCGCTGCCCGCCGCCCCGGCCTCGGCCGCCGCGCCGACGTCGGGCACCCCGAACCCCTCGCCGATCCCCCCGGCCCCGCCGGCCTACCCGCCCTACCCGGGCACGGCCGAGCCGAAGAAGAAGCGCGGCCTGCTGATCGCGGCCATCGCACTCGTTGTGATCATGGTGCTGTGCGTGGGCGGCGGCGTGGTGGCCTTCCTGACCCTGCGCAATGCCGAGACCGGCGAGGGCGCCAAGGAGCCGGCGGTCGCCGTCGACGAGTTCCTCACCGCGATCTACAAGGACCGCGACGCGACAAAGGCCGCCAGTCGCGTCTGCGCCGCGGCCCGCGACGACGACAAGATCGCCGCGAAGGTCGCCGAGGTGGACAAGTACGCCTCCGCGTACCAGAACCCGCGCTTCCGGTGGACCACCCCGAAGGTGGACAACCAGACCGGGGAACGGGCCACCGTCTCCACCCGGCTCACCATGACCACCGCCGACGAGAAGGTGGCCGACCAGGAACTGCGCTTCACTGTGGTGCAGAAGACGGGTTGGTGGGTCTGCGAGGTCGCGTGACCCCGATGCCTGGATAGGCTCGACGGGTGTGTGCAGCTGAGCGCCCGATCGACCCGGCCGGTGCCGGATGGCCTGCCCGTCTCCACGTGGTGACCGGCAAGGGCGGCACCGGTAAGACCAGCGTGGCGGCGGCGCTGGCCCTCGCGCTCGCTGCCGGGGGTCGGCGCACCCTGCTGGTCGAGGTCGAGGGGCGGCAGGGCATCGCGCAGCTGTTCGGCATCGACCCGCTGCCCTACGAGGAGCGGCACCTCGCCGACGCGCCGGACGGCGGTGAGGTGCGGGCGCTCGCGGTGGACGCCGAGGAGGCGCTGCTCGAGTACCTGGACATGTTCTACAAGCTGGGCGCGGCCGGCCGGGCACTGCGCAAGCTCGGTGCCATCGACTTCGCCACCACCATCGCGCCCGGCCTGCGCGACGTCCTGCTCACCGGCAAGGTGAAGGAGGCCACCACCCGCACCAACGGGCAGCGGCGCGCGTACGACGCCGTGGTGCTGGACGCCCCGCCGACCGGGCGGATCGGCCGGTTCCTCAACGTGACGGCGGAGACCGCCCGGCTGGCCAAGGTGGGCCCGATCAAGACCCAGAGCGAGGGGGTGGCCGCGTTGCTGCGGTCCCCGATGACCGCTGTGCACGTGGTCACGCTGCTGGAGGAGATGCCGATCCAGGAGACCGTCGACGCGATCGCCGACCTGACCGCGCTCGGCTTCGGCGTCGGGAAGGTGCTCGTCAACGGCGTCCGACCCCCGCTGCCCGCCGGGCAGGCGGTCACCGCCGCGGAGTTGCGGCGCGGACTGGTCGCCGCCGGGCTCCCGGCCGATCGGGACATCGTGGCCGGGCTGCACGACGAGGCACGTGACCAGGTCATCCGGCGCGAACTGGAGGATTCGCTCCGCGCCGACCTGGTGGAGTTGGGGCTGCCGATGATCGAGCTGCCGTTGCTGCCCGACGGGGTGGACCGGGCGGGGCTGGCGACGCTGGCCCAGGCGCTCGTCCGCGCCGAATGACTCACACCTGAGCGCAGCACGGGCGCGCGGGCCCACCGGCCCGATACGCTCGATTGGTGCCTTCCGAAGACGCGGCGCCGCAGCTGGACGTCGACCAGATCCTCGCCGATCCGGGCGTGCGGATCGTCGTGTGCTGCGGTGCCGGCGGAGTGGGAAAGACGACCACGGCCGCGGCGCTGGCGCTGCGGGCCGCCGAGCACCACGGCCGACGCACCGTGGTGCTCACCATCGACCCGGCCCGCCGGCTGGCCCAGTCGCTGGGCCTGACCGAGCTGGACAACACCCCTCGCCAGGTCAAGGGGATCGACATCGAGGGCAGCGGCGGCGAGTTGCACGCCATGATGCTGGACATGAAGCGCACCTTCGACGACGTGGTGTTGCAGCACACCGACCCGGCGAAGGCCGCGGAGATCTTCGCGAACCCGTTCTACCAGGCGATGAGCTCGACCTTCGCCGGCACTCAGGAATACATGGCGATGGAGAAGCTGGGTCAGCTGCACGCCCGGGGCGAATGGGACCTGATCGTGGTGGACACGCCACCGTCCCGTTCGGCACTTGACTTCCTGGACGCGCCGGCCCGACTCTCCCGTTTCCTCGACGGCCGGATGCTGCGACTGCTGCTGGCCCCGGCGCGAAGCGGCGGCCGGAGCATGTTCAGCCTGGTCACCGCCTCGTTCGGGATGTTCTCGAAGGTGGTGCAGAAGGTGCTCGGCGCGCAGCTGCTCACCGACCTGTCCGGCTTCGTGGCGGCGCTGGATTCGATGTTCGGCGGTTTCCGGCAGCGCGCCGAGCAGACGTACCGCATCCTGCAGGCGCGGGAGACGGCCTTTCTCCTGGTCGCGACGCCGGAGCCGGACGCGGTCCGGGAAGCCGCCTACTTCGCGGGCCGGCTGCGCGAGGAGCAGATGCCACTGGCCGGCCTGGTGCTCAACCGGGTGCACCGCCCGGCGGTCCCGGAGCTGGACGCCGAGCAGAGCCGGGTCGCCGCCGAGCGGCTGACCGAGCTGGGTGGGCACGAGGCCACCGCCGACGTGCTGCGGGCGCACGCGGCGCTGGCGCGCCAGGCGGTACGCGAGCAGCAGGTCGCCGCACGCTTCACCGAGGCGTTCCCGGCCGTGCCGGCGGTTTCGGTTACGGCGCAGCCCGCCGACGTGCACGACGTCGACGGGCTACGGACGATCGGCGCGGCGATCAGCCGGCCGTGACCGGCGTCAGTTGGCCGCGCTGACGAGAATCTTGTCCTTGCCGGCCTTGTCCTTGCTGTTCTTCTTCATCGCGGCCTCGAACATCTTGCGCCAGCTCGTCACCTGCGGGTGACGACGCAGCAGCGCCCGCCGTTCGCGTTCGGTCATGCCGCCCCACACACCGAACTCGATCCGGTTGTCCAGCGCGTCGGCCAGGCACTCGTACCGAACTGGGCAGCTCCGGCAGATCCGCTTCGCCACGTTCTGTTCGGCGCCCTGTACGAACAACGCGTCCGGGTCCCCGTTCTGACATGCCGCCAGTGACGGCCAGTCAGTGATCATGCCCATGTGTACACGTCCCCCCTTGCAGTACCTACCGACCTCGTCGATGCACGTCAGCCGGCAATTCCCCCCGATCGCCCGGCCCGCCTTCCCCAAGGCGGCGCGGACGACATGTGGCGCTGTCGCCGCCCCCATCATGCTCTGTAGTCGACCGATTACGCAACGTTGTCGACGAAATCCATCATTCCGGACACTCCCGGCTTCCCGGGCCTTCGACCGCCGGTTACCCCGCCGAGGTCAGCGATAACGCTGCGCCGCCTCACTGAATCGGAGGAGACTCACGCCAGGTCACACGCAACCAAGCACCGGGGGTCGTGCGTTTAGCACAACGAGGGCAGCGCGCGCAGGAAATGGGGAAAGAACGCCCCAGCGCCCCTCGTTCCCTACTCGCGTACCCTGTCGAGGTGACCTGGATGCGGAAACGTGACCACAATGTGCTGACCAACGCCGCATCGCTACTCGTGTGTGGCCTGCTGGCCGGCGTGGTGGTCGCCGCGGCGGCCTTCCCCGCGGTAGCGATGTCCGGCCTGGCCGCGAAGGCCGGCGCCGAGACATTCGGTGCCCTGCCCACGGAGCTGACGGTGGCCCGCGCGCCACAGATCAGCTACCTGATGGCCTCGGACGGCAAGACCCCGCTCGCGACGATGTACGACGAGAACCGGCGGGACGTGAAGCTCCCAGACATCTCGCCGGCAATGCAGAAGGCCATCATCGCGGCCGAGGACCACGACTTCTACAAGCACAACGGCGTCGACATCAACGGTGTCGCCCGCGCGTTCGTGAACAACCAGAGCGAGGGCGCCGGTCGGCAGGGCGCATCGACGCTGACCATGCAGTACGTCCGGCTGGCCATCGCCTACTCGGCCACCCACCCGGCGGACGTCGTCGCGGCGACCGAGGACACCAGCGCCCGCAAGCTCCGCGAGATGCGGCTGGCTCTCCAGGTCGACAAGGAATTCTCCAAGGACGAGATCCTCACCCGCTACCTCAACCTCGCCTCGTTCGGCAACGGCGCGTACGGCATCTACGCCGCCAGCCAGGTCTACTTCGGCAAGCCGCCGAGCAAGCTGAAGATCGAGGAAGCGGCCCTGCTGGCCGGCATGGTCAAGGCGCCGACGACGAACGACCCGACCACCGAGGCCGGCTACCCGCTCGCACTGGAGCGGCGTAACTACGTCATCCAGAACATGGTCGACATCAAGGCCATCACCCAGCAGGAGGCGGACGCCGCCAAGGCGACCAAGCTGGTCGTGAAGGACAAGCGCACCCCGAACGGCTGCGTCGCCGCCAACGTCAACGAGTGGGGCTTCTTCTGCGACTACTTCTACCGCTGGTGGATGGATCAGGAGACGTTCGGCTCGACCACGTACGACCGGGAGCGTCGGCTCAAGAGCGGCGGCTACACCGTCGTGACCTCGCTCGACGTCCAGGCGCAGCGCGGTGCGGACAAGGCCGTCCGTAAGGCCAAGAGCGTGAACAGCAAGGAAGCGGCAATGGTCGCGGTGGTCGAGCCGGGCAGCGGCCGGGTGCGGGCCCTCGCGGTCAACCGGCAGTTCAAGCTCGACGACCCGAAGAACCCGAAGAACAAGCTCTCCAGCGACCCGGCCAAAAGCAGGAAGGGCATCCGGGGCAACTACCCGGCGACAGTGAACCCGCTGCTCACCGGCGGCAACGGCATCACCGGTTACCAGGCCGGCTCGACCTTCAAGATCTTCAGCATCCTGGCCGCGCTGGAGAAGGGCATTCCGCTCAGCTACACGATCAACGCGCCCCAGCAGTTCAAGTCGGAATACATCATCGACAGCAGCAGCCCGGCTGCCTGCAAGGGCACCCACTTCTACTGCCCGACCAACTCCGGCCTGAAGGCCGGCGGCGTGCAGAACATGTGGAGCGCCTTCAGCGCGTCGATCAACACGTACTTCGTCCCGCTGCAACAGCAGGTCGGCGCGGAGAACGTGGTCGACGCCGCCCGGCGGGCCGGCATCCAGTTCCGGGCGAGCAACGACGCCAAGTTCGCCGCGACCAAGGATGCCGCCCACCAGTGGGGCGCGTTCACCCTCGGTGTCTCCTCCACCACGCCGCTCGACCTGGCCAACGCGTACGCCACCCTCGCGGCGGACGGGAAGTACTGCGAGCCGATCCCGGTGCAGGAAATCCGCGACCCGGAGGGCAACAAGCTGGACATCGCCAACCCGCGCTGTGAGAAGCGGTTCAGCACCGAGGTGGCCCGGGCCGCCGTGGACGCCGCCCGCTGCCCGGTCGGTGACAACTCCAGCACCAGCAAGTGCGGTGGCAGCCGTACGGCCCGCGTGGTGAAGGGCATCGTCGACGCGCCGGTGGCCGGCAAGTCCGGCACCACCGACTCGGAGAAGACGGCCGCCCTGGTCGCCATGACCAAGCAGTACTCGGTGGCCGGCATCATGGCCGACCCGGACTGGCCGCAGACGAACGTCAAGATGAAGCACGCCGAGAAGGACGGCATCAACCCACCGGTGTACGAGACCCTGCGCGATGCCATGAAGGGCAAGGACCGGGTCCAGTTCACACCACCCGGCCAGAAGATCTCCGAGGGTGACCAGCGCAGCATCCCCGACGTGAAGTGCGTGTCGGTGGAGCAGGCGAAGTCCCGGCTCAAGGGCGCCGGCTTCGAGCCGGTCGTCTCCAGCACCAAGGTGCCGTCCTCCTGCAAGGCGGGCGACGCGGCCGGCACCAGCCCGGACGGACGCACGATCAAGGGTGGTGTGGTCACCATCCAGGTCAGCAGCGGCGGCGGCACGCCGGGCAACACCGACGGCACTCCGGGCAACCCGCCCGGCAACCAGCCAGGTAGACCCGGCAACGGCCGCCCCAACGGCTGAGCCGACGGGTAGGACACGACGGGCGGGCACCCTCCTCGGGTGCCCGCCCGTTTCGTCTGCCCGGACCAGCTGGCGGCTACGACCACAGTCGTGCCGCGCCACCGACCCGGTGAGTCAGAGACCGAGCTGTCGGCGTACCTCGGCGGCCACCCGGCCACCCTCGGCCTGGCCCGCCACAGCGGCCTGGGCCGCCTTCATCGCCGGGCCCATCTGGGCCTTGCCGGTGAAGCCGCCCGCGGCGAGCGCCCCCGACACCAGCTCGGTCAACTCGGCGTCCGAGAGCTGCTTGGGCAGGTAGCGGTCCAACACCTCGCCCTCGGCGCTCTCCTTCGCGGCCTGCTCGGCGCGGCCGGCGTCGGCGAAGGCGGTGGCCGCCTCCCGACGCTTCTTGGCTTCCTTGGTCAACACCGCGAGCACCTCGTCATCGGTGAGCTCGCGCTTGGCCTTGCCGGCGACCTCGGCGGTGCCGACGGCGGCCAGGGCCATCCGCAGCGTGGAGGTGGTCAGCTCGTCGCGCGCCTTGAGCGCGGAACGCATGTCGGCGGTGAGGCGGTCCTTCAGCGTGCTCATGGACGGTCAAACTACCCTGAACGCCATGCGAAAGCGCACACTATTCCGGCTCGCCGCCGGAACCGCCACGATCGGCGCGGCCACCCTCGCGTACGCGTCGCTCATCGAGCGCAACATGTTCACACTGCGGCGGTACGACGTGCCGGTGCTCCCGACCGACGCGGAGCCGCTACGTGTGCTGCACCTGTCGGACCTGCACATGATGCCCGACCAGGCGCGCAAGCAGCGCTGGGTGGCGTCGCTGGCCGCCCTCGACCCCGACCTGGTGGTGGTGACCGGCGACAACATGGCGCACCCGGGCGCGGTGCCCGGGGTGCTGCGGGCCCTGCAACCGCTGCTGGACTACCCGGGCGCGTTCGTGTTCGGCTCCAACGACTACACCGGGCCGGTGTTGAAGAACCCCTTCACCTACTTCCTGCCCGACCGGGAGTACACCGAGGGCGTGGAGCTTCCCTACGAGGAGCTGCGTCAGGTCTTCACCGGCGCCGGCTGGGCGGACCTGAACAACGCGCGGACGAGCCTCAAGGCCGGCGGCCGGGAGCTGGACCTCGTCGGCGTCGACGACCCCCACATCGACCGGGACGACTACCCGTCCGTGTCGGGCCGGGTGGCGTCCTCCGCCGACCTGTCCATCGCCGTGACGCACTCCCCCGAGCCACGGGTGCTCGACCAGATGGCGGCGGACGGATTCGGCCTCCTGCTGGCCGGGCACACCCACGGTGGTCAGGTGTGCGTACCGGGCTTCGGGGCCCTGGTGACCAACTGCGGCCTGCCGCGCTCGATGGCGCAAGGGCTGCACCGGTGGCCCGGCTCGGACTCCTGGCTGCACGTCTCCGCCGGTCTCGGCACCCACCCGACCGCCCCGGTCCGCTTCGCCTGCCCCCCGGAGGCCAGCATCCTCACCCTCATCCCCCGCTGACCCCTCTCGCGCCACCCGTCGCGGCGAGACCAGGCAGCGGTCGTTGATCGACTCGGGTTCCTGAAAGTTGGGGTGTCCTGGTCACGTCGACAGCCCGACTTCCTGGAACCCGAGTCGATCAACGAACCAGCCCGGCCGGCGTTCGCGCTGACGGGTCCGGTCGGCGGGGGTACCGAGTTTGACCATCGGGGCGGGTGGGCTACTATTTGTCGGCACGCCTCGGGGTGTGGCGCAGCTTGGTAGCGCGCTTCGTTCGGGACGAAGAGGTCGTCGGTTCGAATCCGGCCACCCCGACCAGAGGTAAGAGGGCACATCCGATCACGGATGTGCCCTCTGGCGTTTGTTGACCATGCACGGCCCAGCGCTGTGGCGATGCTGCCCAGCTGCGGCCATCCGGGGCACGTTGAACGCGCCCGCTGCCGCCTTCAACCTTTTGACCCCCGGCGGGGTCGTGACAGGTAACCAATCGAGGCGGGGGCTTATGGCAGCTGACGACGAGCATTTCCGAGAGTTCGTCGACACGCGCTACATGGATCTCTTGCGCGTGGCGTACCACCTCACCGGGTCGGCACAGGATGCGGAGGATCTGGTGCAGGCGGCGCTGGTGAAGGTGATGCGTCGGTGGCGGCGGGTCGAAGATCCGATGGCCTACCTGCGGCGCGTCATGATCAATCAGCACATCAGTAGTTGGCGCCGCTACCGGGTGCACGAGTTGGTGACGACGATTCTGCCGGAGCGGTCCACCCGGGACATGACGGATGCGGTGGCGGAGCGGCACGCCCTGTACGCGGCGATGCGGGCACTGACGCCGCGCACCCGGGCCGTGATCGTGCTGCGGTACGTGGTCGATCTGCCGGAGGCGGAGGTCGCCGCCACCCTGGGCTGCTCGGTCGGGTCAGTCAAGAGCCGTGCGTCGAGGGGCCTGGCTCGCCTGCGGCTGGCACTGGCAGCGGACGCGCCGCCGTCGACACCGGCATCAACGGCAGCTCAGCCGGCACCGGACGGCACAACGAGGATGACGGGGGCAACGCCATGACTGTCGACGAGGAGCTGGGCCGGGCCCTGGCCGAGCTGAGCAGCACGCTGACCCCGCAGCCGGATCCGTACGGTCGAGTCCTGGCGCGTTATCGACGGAGGCGGCAGCGACGCCTCGGCGGGCTGGCCCTGGCCCTCGTGGTCTCGGTGGGTGGCACAGCCTTCGCCGTGGCCGGCCCGGCCCGGACCACGCAGCCACCACCAGCGAACTCGAACGAGTCCATCGCACCCGTACTGGCCTGGTCGGACAAACTGCTTCAGTCGCCGCCACGCGGTGCGGTCGCCCGGGACACCAGCTATGTCCGCCAGCTTTCCGACCTTCTGTTGGACGCCCAGCGCCGAGGAGACTTTCCCAACCTGACGGTGCCGGTCAACGCGGTGAAGGTCCTCTTCATCGAAGACGTCAACGACCAACGGATCGCGCTCGCCGCCTTCGTCCGTGCCCAGCCCGATCCGGTCACCGGCTGGCCCAGCGCCGCAGTGTGGCTCGTCGCCGAGAAGGGCGCCAGCGCCGAGAAGCTGGCCAGCACCGGCTCTGTTCGGGGTACGAGCGACGCTCTGGAACCCTACGAGAGCCTTGCCGTGGACGACCCGTCCGGTCCGGGAAAGGCGATACACGTGGCGATCGCACCCGCCGGCTGCGCCTTCCTCACCTCACCGGTGCTCAACGGCAACGCGTTCCAGTGGGCCTCGGAGCCGACCGGTTCCTACCTGATCCGCACGCCGCAGACCCAGCGACCCGAGTGGTGGCGGGTCAACTGCGGCGCGGTGACGCGCAAGATAACTCCCGGGCCGGGCTCACTGGCGGCCAAGCCGATCACCGACGCCCAGCTCGCGACCGCGATGTCCCGGGTACGGGGAGATGTCACGGCGCAGCGGGCCCGAGAGCTGGTGTACCAGTCGGCCCAGTCGGCGGGCTACCGCCTGACCGCCCTGCCGAGCGTGGTGTGGGGCGGGCACGTTGCCGGCATCCCGACCGGCGGATCACCAACCGCCGGCGAGCCGTCGGTGACGAACGGCCAGGTGACCGTCCTGGCTGCTCCCGCAGTCGACGGCAGCTGGGTCGGCGAGGTGACGATCGAGCCCGATCAACCACGGTCCGACAGCGTCATCAGCACCGGCACCTCGTTCACCGTGCCGACGGATCCGACCGATCCCGCAAGCGTGCTGGCCGTGCCGATCGACGGCGACGCGGCCGGTGGCGGGGACCAGCAGTTCCTGCTGGTGGTGACCCCGGTTGCGGCCACCACTGTGCGCGTCCTACGGGACGGGCAAGAGGTGGCGAGGGCCCCGGCCAGCGGCTCCGGGGCGGCGTTGACAGTGCCCCGACCCACCGCGGGTCTCGTGGTGACGGCGCTCGACGGCTCCGGCAGGACACTCGCCAGCGCGCAGGTGTCTGACGAGGGTGCGCAGGGGACACCGGAGACGGATGCCTGGAACCAGGAATGACCGCGAGGAAGTGGCCCGGTCCGAACGACCGGGCCACCTCCGGGTACGCCGTCAGTCCGTCTTCCGCTTCACGTGAGGCAGGTCTGCGCCGGGTACGGAAGCCTGGTCACTCGACCACGATCCTGGTGCGTCGGCATCGGGCAAGCCCCACGACAGTGGCGCCAACGACGAGCAGCAGCAGGCCACCAACAGTCAGAGCGGTCACCGGGGTGCCGGTCACCGGAAGCCCCCCACCGGATTCGCTGCCCCCACCGGCACCGCCGCCGGGGGAAGAGGTGCCGGTTGGCTGGACCGTGCCATCACCATCCGGGGACTGTCGCGTGGGCGTGGGCGTAGTCGTGGGTTGGGCGGCCGACGGGCTCGGAGTCGGTGTCGCTCCAGCCGTCACGGTGACGTCGAGCGACTGGTCCTCATACGGGTGGTCACCGGACCAGACCCACTGGGTGATGGGCACGGTCGGGGTGATCTTCCAGCTGCCATCCCTGTTGCGGCCCACATTGCGGTAGGACGTGTTCGCGGGCATGTAGTAAAGGCCGACCGGGTAGGTCCCCGCCTTGGCCGTCGGCGGTGCCGTGACCCGGAATGGGTTGCTGGCCCCCCACGTCTCGGACGTCTGCCCGGGGGTGATCACCTCGGGGAGGTAGCAGAGCAGCTCGACGTCTCCGGTGCACGTCGCGCCCGTCGGGCCCGTCAGCGTCAACGGCGATTTGCCATAGGTCTGGATGGTCACGAAGGCCCCCTCGGCGTCGTAGTTGCCGAGGACGCTGAGGGGCACCGGAAGCTCTGCGGATTGCCCCGGAGCCAAGGTGATGTCGGCAATCTGGGGTGCCGACATGAACGTCCGGTACTCGACGTCGGCTCTGGCCGGGGCTGCGACAGCTAGCGGAACGCACATGGCCATAAGGGAGGCCAGACCGAACCGTGCCACCGCTGTACTTCGTTGCATGAACTGTTCCTTCGGGGTGCCTGAAGGGCGATGACCGTACAGGGGGGGGTGAGCAAGACCTACGAAGCTAGCGAATGACCAGCAACCTCGTTGTCCCACAAGCCGGAATCTGGATCAGTTCAACCAAACGAACGATGTCCCTCCCGGCTTTTCCCTCGGTCTGGGCCACGTTCGTTGAGCTGTCCGCCGTCCCGTCCCCGCGTGACGATCCCGAATGTGCCAGCGCTGTACGAGCGGCTGCCCGTACAAGCCCTCGGGGGATCTGGAGATGCGTATGTTGTCGCAACTGCGGTTGCTGAATCGTGGCGTGCTGGCCTTACTGACGGCCCTGCTGGTGTTGGTTGCGTCCGGTACACCGGCGTTCGCGGCGGCCCTGCCGCCACCCGCTCCGGTCAGCGCGAAACTGGTGTCCGAGACCCAGGTCGAGGTGAGCTGGCCGGCGGTGGCGGGCGCCAGCAGCTACGAGGTACGGCGTGGGACCGTCTCGGGTGGCCCGTACACGACGGTGGGTACCGTCACCGGGACGTCGTACCTGGACGGAACCGTCGCCGCCGAGACCACGTACTACTACGTGGTGCGGTCCCGATCCGGCAAGCGGGCGTCGGGTGACTCGTCCGAGGTGTCGGTGCAGACCTCGCTGGCGAAGCCCGTTAACGTACGGGCGACCGCGGCGGAGACGAGCATGACCCTGCGGTGGAAGGCCGTGGCCGGCACCGCGCGTTACGAGATCGTCCGCCTGAGTAACGATGCCCCGGTGGAGACGGTCGTCGGCACCACGACGTCAACCGAGTACGTGGACACCGGCCTCACTGTCGCCACCCGCTACGTCTACTGGATCCGGGCGGTCGCCACGGGCGGCGCCACTGCCACGTCCGACGCCGTGCGGGTCTACACCGGACCTGCCACCACGACGACTGTCACTGTGTCGCCGGGCTCGGTGGAGCAGGGACAGCGGATCCTGCTCATCGCGAACGTGCGGTACGCCGACGGTCGGATCCCTGGCGGTGAGGTCGCGTTCATGTCCGCCGCCGGAGCTGTCGCGTTCGCCACTGTCAACGGCACCGACGGCACGGCGATCGCCATGGTCAACGGCGCCGGCTGGACTCCGACCTCGGTCTACGCCCAGTTCCAGGGCTACGACTGGCCGGCGGCCGGGGCGAGCGTGTCCGGCGACGCGGTGCCAGTGGTCACCCAGCCCTACGGCGCGGTGGCCTTCAACGGCCCCTCGTGGCTGAAGCTCGGTTCCTGGGAGGAGGCGGTCGCCGCCGGCGACCTGACCGGCGATGGCCTCTCCGACGTGGTGATCACGACGACCGAGTACTTCGACGACGCCAACGACCATTCCGCTTTCCTGTTCGTGCAGGAGGCGGACAACCAGCTCGTGATGAAGCAGCAGGTGGCGATGTCCACCTCCAGCGGCGGCAGTATGTATCCGGTGATCGGCGACCTGGACGGTGACGGCGCGAACGAACTGGTCGTCGCCACCGGCGACGGTGTCGACGTGTTCCGTCGTACCGGATCGGGGCTCTCGGCGGCGGAGCACCTGTCGTTCGGCGACGACCTCATCGACCTCAGGCTCCGCGACCTCGATGGTGACGGCCGGACGGACATCGTCGCGGTGAGCGACAACGGCGTCCTGGTCCGGTACGGCGACGACAACGGCAGCTTCGCGCCGGCGGCCCTCGTCTCCGCGCACCGTGGCTTCGTTCTGGACGTGGTCGACATGACCGGGGACGGCCGGGCGGACCTGGTGGTGCAGCTCGGGCAGCTGATCCAGATCAGCGCCCAGGCGCAGCCCCGGTCGTTCGCGGCCCCCGTGGGATATCAGGCGCCCGCCGGGCATCAGCAGACGGTGGCTTCCATGGCGGTCGGCGACGTGACCGGCGACGGCAGGAAGGACGTCGTCGTCACCGTGTCCGGCAACGCGCCGAACGCCCAGGTGCAGGTGCTCACGCACGACAGCGCCGGTGTGCTCGGACGGTGGATCCGCTACCCGGTGTACGAGATGCCGGACGCCATCGCGATCGCGGACGTCAACAACGACGGTCGGGACGACGTCGCCATCACCCACGGCGGTTGGAGCGCGGCGAGTGTCCTGTTGCAGCGGCCGGACGGCTGGCTGGGCAACGAGTTCCGGGTCTCCCAGTTGCCGCCCGCCAGCTCCTTCACCCCGCGTGGCCTCGCGGTGGCCGACATCAACAACGACGGCCTGAAGGACCTGCTGATGGCCAACTACAACTACGGTCTGGTGGTCGTACCGCAGCGGCCCGCAGCCACGTCGGCGGCAG
This sequence comes from Micromonospora sp. SD19, assembly GCF_054462275.1. Lineage (NCBI taxonomy): Bacteria > Bacillati > Actinomycetota > Actinomycetes > Micromonosporales > Micromonosporaceae > Micromonospora > Micromonospora sp. SD19. Next base: position 66,107 of record NZ_JBTLMN010000007.1, on the reverse strand, counting down.
CGTCACCGAAGGTCCAGGTGGGTCGGGCCTGAGCGACGGTGGCGACGGGCCCGCTTCCCGGGCCCGGGCGGGCTTTGCCTGCAACCACCAGTGAGCACGAGGAACGGCCCGGTCGCTTCGACCGGGCCGTTTCCTCGTACGCAGCGAGTTCGGCGCCTTCTCAGCGGCGTTCGCGCCTGTCAGTCCTGTCGTTCGGTGCGTTCGATCTCCGCGAACGCGGCGGCCAGGTAGTCGCCCAACGGCACGCTGGTCGTCGCCAACAGGTCGGCCACCAGCAGCGGGGCATGCCGGGCCAGCGCCGACGCGTCAGGCGGTGCCTCGTCGCCGTCGGGGTCGTACACCCCGAGCGCGCCGGCCAGCAGGACGAGCACCACGTGCGGGTCGACATCGGAACGCCACCGCGTCGACTGCTGCACGCAGCGGGTCAACACCTGGCGGATGTCGTCGCCGGTCAACCCGTCCGGATGGCTCTCCTCCAGCAGCAGTCGGACCACCGCGCCGAGCACCAGCCCGGACCGCTCGTCCGCGGCGAGACCGCCGACTGCCTCGTCGTACGCCTGACCGTCGCGTGCCTGGGCGGCGGCGACGGCCGTCGTGGCGGTGACCGCGATGGCGCGGGCGGTAGCGGGCAGGTGTCGCCAGGTGCCGGTCATCGGGTCAGCATCGCAGACCCGGCGGACAACGCCGGACCGCCGTCAGCCGAGTGGATCATCGTGGGATTGGTCACCCGGCGGCCTGCGGCCAGCGGGGCGACGTCCAAAAGTGTTCGCGCGGTGTCGCACCCGGCGAACAGAATGCCGGACATGCTGCGTCGTGCCCTACCCCGCCGTTTCGAAGCTCGCCGACTCCTGATCGGCACCCTGTTGTCGGCGATCGGGCGCGGTCTGACCCTGCCGTTCCTGTTCATCTACTTCACCGACGTACGCGGACTCACCGACACCCGGGCGGGCCTGGTGATCGGCTGGTACGGCGCGGTCACCCTGGCGCTGTCACCGCTGGGCGGGACGCTCATCGACCGATTCGGCGCCCGCCGGGTGGTGGTGCCCTGCCTGCTGATCGAGGCCATCGGCACCGGCTCGCTGGCGCTGGTGAACTCGACCGGCTCGGCGGTGCTGGTGATGACGGTGATCGCCGTCGGCAGCTCGGCGATCTGGTCCGGGCAGAACACGATCCTCGCCTCGTTGACCGGAGACGACGAACGGCAACGGGTCTTCGGGCTGAACTTCGCCCTGCTCAACCTCGGTATCGGCATTGGTGGCATGACGTCCGGCGCGATCGTCGACACCGCCCGGCCAGGCACGTTCCAGATCATCTACGTGCTCGACGCGGTGAGTTACCTGATGCCGGCGCTGATCCTGCTGACCCTGCCGGGCGTTGGTCACCGACTCGTCCGCCCCAGGACCGGCGGCGAGCCGTCCGCCGGTGGCTACCTGACAGTGCTCCGCGACCGCCCGTTCCGCCGACTGGTGATCTTCGGTCTCATCCTCACCACCTGCGGGTACGCCCAGATCGAGGTGGGCTTCGCCGCGTACGCCGTGCGGGTCGTCGAGGTGACGCCCCAGGTGGTCGCCTGGGCGCTCGCGGCCAACACGGTAATGATCGTGCTGGCCCAGCTCCTGGTGCTCCGCCGGATCGAGGGGCGTAGCCGTACCGGTGCACTCGCCGTGGTCGGGGCGGTGTTCGCCGGCGCCTGGTTGGTCCTCGGTGCCGGCGGCCTGGTCAGCGCCGAAAACGCCGTCTTTGCCGCGCTGTGCGTGGTGGCCTGCTCGGCGATCTTCGGCTTTGGCGAGACGATGCTGTCGCCGGTGATGCCCGCGCTGACGAACGCTCTGGCCACCGACGAACTGCGCGGCCGGTACAACGCCATGAGTTCAATGATCTTCGGGATCAGCGGCGTGATCGGACCGGTGACCGCCGGCCCGCTCCTCGGCGCCGCCCACGGCAGCGTCTGGGTGGCGACAGTGGTCGGCGGTTGCCTGATCGCCTCGCTGGTCGCCCTCTCCCTGCGCCGACTGCTCACCGCCGAGCAGGACGGCGTAGCGACGACCGCCCCGTCGTCCCGCACCGCCGCGCCCACCCCCGCCTGACGTGCTCGATCCTGGATGTAGTGGCCTCGATGCGTGTCAATGCCACTACATCCATGTTCGAGCGCGATCCTGCAGCAGGCGGCGGGCGCGCGGCGGGCGGCGAGCGGCGGGCGCGGGCTGATGCGGGGCGGCGGGCTTTGGAACGGGTCGGGCCCCGGAGCTGGTGCTCCGGGGCCCGATCTCGCGGGGTCGGCCGTCAGGCGGCGGGGACCTCAGCGGTGGTGCGGATCCGGTCCAGCGTCGGTGCGGAGACCGGCGACTGGGCGGTCAGGTAGTCCACGAACGCGTCCAGGTCGATCTGGCCGGTGACCAGGTTCGTCCCGGCGGTGAGGGCGCTGAACCCGTCGCCGCCGCCAGCCAGGAAGTTGTTCACCGTCACCCGGTAGGTGGCGGCGGTGTCGACGGCGGTGCCGCCGAGGGTGAGGCTGCCCCGGACGACGCGGGTGCCGGCGCACGGGTCGGCGGTGGGGGCGGTAGTGCCGTTGAGGTCGACCACGTAGCCCACGGTGGAGGACGGGTACAAGATCCGGCCGGTGACGAACTGCTGCTCCAGTACGCAGTAGAGCTGCGCACCGGTCAGGTCCAGCGTCACCAGGTTGTTGGCGAACGGCTGCACCGTGAACGCCTCCTCGTAGGTGACCGGGCCGGCGTCGAGGTCGGCCCGGACCCCGCCCGGGTTCATGAAGGCAGCGACGGCGTTCTGCTCGTCGTCGGTGGCAGCAAGCTGCGCGTCGGCGATCAGGTTGCCCAGTGGCGATTCACCGCACGAGGCTGGCACCTGCGGCGAGCAGGTGGCGAGCAGATTCTCCTGGGTCTTGGTGATCGCGGTCGTGGTCTCGCCGACCTGGCGGTCGGCGACCGGGCCGAGCACGGTCTTGTACCGCTCGATCAGCGCGGTCTGCTTCTGGTCCGGGTCGACGTCCCGGCTGACCACCACGTTGTTCGCGCTGGCGGAGACCACGTCACCGCTGTGCCGGTCGATCTTGAGGTCGATGTCGGTGACCAGGCGACCGAACGAGCTGGCGCTGGTGACCAGCTTGCCGTTGATGTCGCAGTTGTACGCCTGGTGGGTGTGCCCGCTGACCACCACGTCGATCGACGGGTCCATCCGGTTGGTGATGTCCACGATGGGGCCGGTCATGCCGACGCAGTCGTTGATCCCGCCGGTCGCCGCCTGGGTGCCACCCTCGTGCAGCAGCACGACGATCGCCTCCACGCCCTTGCGGCGCAGCTCGCGAGCGTACCGGTTGGCGGTGTCCGCCTCGTCGGCGAAGCTGAGACCGGCGACGCCCTGCTGGCTGACGATCTGCGGGGTGCCCTCCAGGGTCATGCCGATGAAGCCGACCTTGACGCCCTGCACCTTGTGAATCGCGTACGGGGCCATCAGCGGCTTGCCGGTGGCGGTCGTGAAGGCGTTCGCGGACAGGTACTGGAAGTCGGCCCCCCGGTACGGGGTGCCGTCGACGCAGCCGTCCACCGGGTGGCAGCCGCCGTTCTGGATCCGCAGCAGCTCGGCGGCGCCCTCGTCGAACTCGTGGTTGCCGACGCTGGCGTAGTCCAGCCCGGCCATGCTCAGCGCCTCGATGGTCGGCTCGTCGTGGAACGCGGCCGAGAGCAGCGGGGACGCGCCGATCAGGTCACCGGCGGCGACCGTGATGGTGTTCTTCTTCTTGGCTGCGGCGCGCAGCTCGGCCAGGTGGGTGGCCAGGAACTCGACGCCACCCGCGGTCTGCCCGGCGATGGTGCCGCTGGACCCGCTCGGCGGTTCGAGGTTGCCGTGGAAGTCGTTGAGGGCCAGCAGGGTGACGTCGACCGGCTTCGGCCGCGCGTCGGCTTGCTCAGGGCTGGTGGCGACCGCGCCGAAAGCGGCCACCGCGAGCGCGGTCAGGCCGACAGCGGCCCGGCGCATCCCGGGTATGAACATGGATCTCCTCGTGAGAATCGGCGCGGACGGTGCCCGGCCTCTGGGTCGACCGGGCCGCCGACGGACGCCGTCGGAAGGGTCGCGGTTGGGCGGCGGTTGAGCATGGCCCCCGCCCCGACAGCCTCTCATCCGTACGCCGACCGGTCGAGCCGGGCAGCACATCGGAGCAGCGCGTACGCCGGGACCAGAATCGATCACCGTTTACCGCGGTCTGCCGGACAGTGTCGGAGCCAGGGTCTAGAAAGGACGGGACAGTCATCGCGGGCAGGAGGCATCGTGAGCGGAACGACACCGGTGGCGGAGCAGGTGCGATCGGCCGACGGCACGCCCATCGCGTTCGAGCGGTCCGGTGCCGGGCCGGCGCTCATCCTGGTCGGCGGCGCGTTCGCCGATCGCCAGGCGACCCGTGACCTGGCCGCCGCGTTGGCGACGGATTTCACCGCCTTCGGCTATGACCGTCGGGGTCGCGGCTACAGCGGCGACACCGCACCGTACGAGGTCGGTCGTGAGATCGACGACCTGGCCGCCGTGATCGCCGCGGCAGGTGGTTCCGCCGCCCTCTACGGCATCTCCTCCGGTGCCGTCCTGGCCGCCCTCGCCACCGCACAGGGCCTGCCGGTGACCAGGCTGGTGCTGTTCGAGCCACCGTTTCAGGTTGGTTCGCACGTGGGCGTCAGCAAGGACATCACCCCGCAGCTCATCGAGCTGATCGCCGCCGACGACCGGGACGGCGCGGTGACGACCTTCCTCAGCGCCTCGGTGGGGCTGCCGGCCGAGCAGATCACCGCGATGCGGTCGCAGCCGATGTGGGCGGGGCTGACGGCGCTCGCGCACACCCTGGTGTACGACGCGATCGTCACCACCGGAGGGCGACTCCCCGCCGAACGGCTGGCGGCCATCACCGCGCCGACCCTCGCCCTGGACAGCACTGGCAGTCCAGAGTGGTTGCGGGACGCGAGTCGGGCGGCGGCCGAGGCAGTGCCGGGCGGCCGGTCGGTGAGCCTCGACGGCGGCTACCACGACGTGCCGCCGGCGACGTTGGCCCCGGTGCTGCGCGAGTTCCTGCTCGGCTGACGACACCGGCGCGCCGCCCGACCAGCGCACCGCCGACCAGCACACCGGCGACCAGCGCACCGGCGGGCCAGCGCACCGCCGACCAGCGCACCGGTGGGCCAGCGCACCGACGGCCACCGCACCGACGGGACATGACTGGCGGGCCACCTGGCCGGCGCGAGCCCGGCGGGTCAGCCGTCGATCAGTGCCTCGTCGACCAGTGCCGTCACGGCGTCCGGTGGCCAGGTGCCCGCGACGCCGGGGCGGGCCGACAGGTAGGTGGCGATCCGCTCGGCCGGCCAGCCGTGCGACTCGCGTAGCCCTTTGGCGATCATGCCGAGGTAGATCGGCGCGGGTGGCCGGCACCGCGCGGCAGACGCCCTCTCGGGGGCGGTGAAGGTGAGCAGCGGAACGCCGTCGCGGTGGCCCGGGCAGACGAGCGTTTCGTACCGGCCCGGGCCGAGGGTCGCCCGTCCGTTGGCGACGGCGGCGGCAATGGCCGCGCCGGTCGCCGGAATCAGGTCGGTCGGGTCGCCCGGCGGGCGGTACATCTCCTGCGCGGCGATGTCGGTGAACTGCTCCAGGGTGACCAGGTAGGCGCGGGCGGCGGCCTCGCCCGGTAGGTGCGGGTCGTAGAAGGCCATGCCGCCGGTCCAGGCACCCGACTCGCCGGCGAAGTAGATGCCGCCGGGCAGCGACACGGCCGCCGACCGGCTCGGTGGGCGCCGGTCGCGGCAGCCGGGGTACGTCCGCTTTCCGCCGGGTGGGCAGCCACCACCGATGTACCAGCCCAACCGGGCGGCGTGCATGTTCGAGCCGTACGAGACGTACCAGACCAGCACGACGACGCCTCAGAAGCCGCAGGTCTGCCCGGCGGAGTGGCTCACCGGCACGGTGTGGGTCACGCAGCCGCCGGCCTGAACGGAGTGCAGCAGGAAGGCGGTGGGCTCGTGGACCCAACCGATCTGCTCGTCGGCGCTCATGGTGAGCGTGCTCTGCTTCCAGGTGCTGGGTGCCACGGTGAGGACCGTGCCCGCGTACGCCGTGGTGACCGGGCGGTGCAGGTGGCCGGCGGCGACCCGTACGACGTGCCGGTGCCGGCCGATCACCTCGGCGAGCGCGTCACCGTCGGCGAGCCGGATGGCGTCCGCCACCGGGATGCCGACAGCGACGGGTGGGTGGTGCAGGAAGATCAGTGCCGGCGCCTCGGGTCGCCCGGCCAGCACCCCGTCGAGCCAGCCGAGCTGTTCCTCGCCGAGTTGGCCACCGTCGCTGCCGGGGACGAGCGAGTCGAGCACCACGACGGTCGCCGCCTCGTGGTCGACGTGGTAGTAGGCCGAGAAGCCGCCGCCGAGCCACTGAGTGCCGCCGAACGCGTCGAGCAGGGACTCCCGGTCGTCATGGTTGCCGGCGGCCAGGTGCACCGGCAGCGGGAACCGGCCGATGACCTCGCGCAGCGCCGCGTACTCGTCGGGCTGGCCGTGGTCGACCAGGTCGCCGCTGATCACCACGCAGTCCGGGCGGGGTCGTATCGCCAGCACCCGGCCGAGCGCTCGGTGCAACCCGGCGGCCGGTTCGGCGGCGAGCAGGCCGGTGGTCAGGTGCGGATCACTGAGCTGGGCGATGAGCATGGGCTCGCCTCCTCGGCGCCGGATGCCTCACGCTATCGCCGGACGCGGCATCCCGGGAACCGGGTTACCGGGATGCCGGAGCTGCGGCGGCGGGAGTCCACAGGCTGCGTCCACAGCCTGTGGATAGCACGTGTGTACGAAGACGGATTGGTCCCCGCCGCCGTGAGTACGCTTGATCGAGCGGCTCGGCGTCAGCCGGGCCCCTCCCCTACCTGGAACGACGTGCGAGTGGATCATCAGCGAGTCATCCGTGACGTCACCGTCCGCCTGCCGATGGCGTCGAGCACGCCGGAGGCGTGTCGATGGACGGTCACCGCGCTGTCCCGCCACACCCCGGCGACCATCTCCGTGCTGCTCGCGGTCCACGACCGCCTGCGCTGCGTCGCGGCGACCGGGGCCTGGCAGGTCTTCGCCACCGTGCCGGCGCGCACCGGCATCGTCGGCCGGGTGTACGCGACGGGCGTTCCCGCCGTCGTCCCGGACGTCAGCGTCGACCCGGACTATCTACCGGTGCGCCCGGACGTGACGGCCGAGCTGTGCGTACCGGTGCTGGACCCGACGGGCCGGGCGATCGGCGTGCTCGACCTGCAGTGGAGTGAGCCGACCGACCTGGAGCCGTGGCGGGGGACCGCGCAGCGGCTGGCCGACGGGCTCGGCGCGCGGATCGCCGCCCTCGGCGGCCCACCGGCGGAGAGCCGCAGCGAGACGTTGCTCCGGCACGCCGCCGCGCTCTCCTCCGCCCCGACCGAGGGGGAGGTGATGGGGGCGGCGGCCCGCGCCGCCCGGGAGGTCTCCACGCTCTCCACAGCGCTGCTGCTGATCGGCGGTCAGCTCGGCCCGTCCCCGGCGACGCCGAGCGATCTGGAGACCCGGATCCGCGCCGAGTTGGCCGGGGCGGGTCCGGTTGCCCTGGACCGGATGGTCGACCGAGCTCACCGGTACGGCGCCGGGTACACGCTGGGCGAGGCCGGGCACCCGCCGACCGAGGACTACCGCCCGCTGACCCGAGCGGGGGCACGCACGCTGGTCGCCGTGCCGGTCGGGCCGGCGGATGCCGGTGGGGTGTTGCTGGTCGCCGACGAACGCGCGCTGCGCCCGGACCCGACCACCGTCAGCCTGATGGAGTTGCTCGCCGGGCAGGCCTGGACGAGCGTGGACCGGCTGCGCACGCTGGCCCGGTTGCGCGAGCAGGCCAGCTCCGACCCGCTGACCGGGTTGCGGCACACCGGCCCGTTCGGGCAGCGGATCGCGGCGGCCACCCCCGGCCGTACGGCCCTGCTGGCGATCGACGTGGACGGCTTCAAGACCGTGAACGACACGTACGGCCACCAGGCCGGCGACCGGGTGCTGGTCGGGTTGGCCCGGGCGTTGGAGGCGGCGTTGCGGCACGGCGACGAGTTGTACCGGATCGGCGGCGACGAGTTCGTTGCGGTGATCGAGGTGAGCCGCCCGGAGGAGGCGGTCCGGATCGCCGAACGGCTGACCGAGGCCGCCCGACGGATCGGCCGCACGATCAGCGTGGGTGTCGCAGTACCCCGCCCCGGCGAAGCCCCCGAACGCACCCTGAGAAGAGCCGACCAGGCCCTCTATGCGGTGAAACGGCAGGGCCGAGACGGCGTACACCTCTCAGCAGCCTGACCCCCTGCGGCCCGCAGCCGTCGATCTTGCGCTTTCGGTAGGCGTTTTGCCGCTCTTACCCCTTGTGTCGGCACCGAAAGTGCAAGATCGCCGCAGTCGGGGAAGGGCAGGGCCGGGAAGGGCCGGGGTTAGGGGGTGTGGAGTTCCTTGGCCAGGAGCTCGGCGATCTGGGCGGTGTTGAGGGCCGCGCCCTTGCGGAGGTTGTCGCCGGTGACGAAGAAGTCGAGGGCGCGCGGGTCATCCAGGGCGCGGCGGATCCGCCCGACCCAGGACGGGTCGGTGCCGACGGCGTCGATCGGCATCGGGAACTCCCCGGCTGCGGGGTCGTCGACCAGGATCACCCCGGGAGCGTTGCGCAGCGCCTCGCGGGCGCCCTCGGCGTCCACCTCGCTGGCGAAGACCGCGTGCACGGCCACCGAGTGCGCGGTGACCACCGGCACCCGGACGCAGGTGGCGGAGACCTTGAGGTCGGGCAGGCCGAGGATCTTCCGCGACTCGTTGCGGATCTTCACCTCTTCCGACGACCAGCCGCTGTCCGCCGGGGAGCCGGCCCAGGGGACCACGTTGAGCGCCATGGGTGCCGGGAACGGACCCAGGTCGTCACCGACCGCCTGGCGTACGTCGCCGGTGCGCGAACCGAGCGTCCGGTCGCCGGCGACCTTGGTGAGCTGGTCGTGCAGGATGTCGACGCCGGACTGACCGGCGCCGGAGACCGCCTGGTAGGAGGCGAGCACCAGCTCTCGCAGGCCGTACTCGCGGTGCAGTGGCGCGACCGCGACGATCATCGCGAGGGTCGTGCAGTTGGCGTTGGCGATGATGCCCCGGGGCCGGTTGCGGACCTGCTCGGGGTTGATCTCGGGAACGACGAGCGGGACGTCACGGTCCATGCGGAACGCGCCGGAGTTGTCGACGGCGATCGCGCCCCGGGCGACGGCGATCGGCGCCCACTCGGCGGAGACCTCGTCGGGCACGTCGAACATGGCCACGTCGACACCGTCGAACGCTTCGGGGGTCAGCGCCTGGACGACGAGTTCCTCACCCCGACAGCGCACCCGACGCCCGACGGAGCGCTCGGAGGCGAGCAGGCGGATCTCACCCCAGACGTTGCGCCGCCCGGTGAGCAGCTCACACATCACGGTGCCGACGGCACCTGTCGCTCCGACCACGGCGAGGGTGGGCAGCGCCGTCATCGGCGCTACCTACCCGTCCCCGCGTAGACCACGGCTTCGGTGTCGCCGCCCAGCTCGAACGCGTCGTGGATGGCGCGGACGGCGGCGTCGAGGTCGGTGTCCCGGCAGACGACGGAGACCCGGATCTCGGAGGTGGAGATCATTTCGATGTTGACTCCGGCCGCGCCGAGCGCGGCGAAGAAGCCGGCTGCCACACCGGGGTGCGAGCGCATGCCGGCGCCGATCAGCGAGACCTTGCCGACGTGGTCGTCGTAGAGCAGGCCCTTGAACTTGACCGGCTCCTGGATCTTGCTGAGCGCCGCCATCGCGGTGGGCCCGTCGGCCTTGGGCAGGGTGAACGAGATGTCCGTCCGGCCGGTGCCCTCGGTGGAGACGTTCTGCACGATCATGTCGATGTTGATCTCGGCACCGGCGACGGTGTCGAAGATCCGCGCGGCGGCACCGGGCTCGTCGGGCACCCCGACGATCGTGATCTTGGCCTCGCTGCGGTCGTGTGCGACCCCGGTGATCAGTGCCTGCTCCACGGAAAGGTCCTCCATCGATCCGGTGACCATCGTGCCGGTGTTGGTCGAGTATGACGAACGGACGTGGATCGGCAACCCCGCCCGGCGGGCGTACTCCACGCTACGCAGGTGCAGCACCTTCGCGCCGCAGGCGGCCAGCTCCAGCATCTCCTCGTAGGTGATGTCCTTGATGTGCCGGGCGTTGGGCACGATCCGCGGGTCGGCGGTGAAGACGCCGTCCACGTCGGTGTAGATCTCGCAGACGTCGGCGTGCAGGGCGGCGGCGAGCGCCACCGCTGTGGTGTCCGAACCACCACGGCCCAGCGTGGTGACGTCCTTGGTGTCCTGCGAGACGCCCTGGAAGCCGGCCACGATGACCACCGACCCCTCGTCGAGCGCGCCCTTGAGCCGCCCGGGGGTGACGTCGATGATCCGGGCGCGGCCGTGCACCGAGGTGGTGATCACGCCGGCCTGCGAACCGGTGAACGAGCGGGCTTCGTACCCCAGGTTGTGGATGGCCATGGCCAGCAGGGCCATGGAGATCCGCTCCCCGGCGGTGAGCAGCATGTCCAGTTCGCGACCCGGCGGCAGCGGACTGACCTGGTTGGCCAGGTCGAGCAGCTCGTCGGTGGTGTCGCCCATCGCGGACACCACCACCACCACGTCGTCGCCGGCCTTGCGGGCGGCGACGATGCGCTCGGCCACCCGCTTGATCCGCTCGGCGTTGGCGACGGAGGACCCGCCGTACTTCTGCACCACGAGTGCCACGACGGTGCACTCCCTCCCAGCGACCCTGAGCGTGCCGACGCCGCCGGAACCGGGGCCGGCGGCGCGTGTCAGACCCCTTGAGGGTATCCGGCGGGTAACGAGGCCGGGTCAGGTGATCCCACCATCCGGCCCGCCGGACGCCGGCGGGGCCGGTCCCACCAGGTCGGGCGGTACGCGGGAACGGCCCGCCCGACACGCCGGGACGAGCGCGGTACGCGCGGCGCCCACCGATCGCCCGCACCCACCAGAATGGGCCGGTGCCCGTCCTCCTCCGCTCGGCCGGCCGCGTGCTCGGGCCGCTCGTCCTCGCCCTACCGACGCTCCTGGCCGCCTGCACCAGTGAGCAGCCACCGGCTCCACCACCCGCCGATGCCGCGCCGGTCCAGGTGGACGCCGCGTGGGACGAGTTGGCCGCGCTGGCTGCGGCTGCTCAGGACCGCCACCTGGTGGCGCAGTACGTGTACGGCCGGCCCGGTCAACCGGACCGGACCATCGTCTTCACCAGCGCGAACGACGGCAGTTGGCGGGTCGACGTGCCGGGGGGCGCGTTGGGCGGCACCGCCGATGTCTCGATGGCCAGCACGGCCGACGGGCTGTTCCAGTGCGCCCTGCCGTCGGCCGGTCACGCCGGGTCGGCGAGCTGCGTACGCCTGGGTGACCGCGACGACGCGGTGCCGCGCCGGTTGGACCCCCGGGTGCAGCACCCGCTCACCGACTGGCTGGATGTGCTCACCGACCGACGTGCCCCGCTGGCGGTCGCCCCGGCCACCGCGCCCGAGGGCGTCACCGGCACCTGTTACTCGGTGGAATCCACCTCGGCGTCGCTCAACGCCCCGCTGGACGTGGGCATCTACTGCTACGACCGGGACGGCACGCCGACCGGTGTCCGGACCGGGGCCGGGACGCTGCGGCTGGCCGCTCCCCCCGCCCCGGCACCGGCCACCGTGCAACTGGCCGGCCCGGTGGTGATCGACCGGGAGCCGCTCGACACCGCGGCGCCGCCGACCCCGGACCCGTCGGAGAGCCCGAGCGCGGGAACGCCCTGATCTTCGTCCCGTTACGGGTGCTCTTGCCCACATTTCGCCACCCCGTCCTGAGCGACGAATCACCCATACGGGACGATCCGTCTTATGGCCGATCTCACCCCGCTGCTCGCCTACCGCTGGAGTCCGCTGGCGTTCCACCCCACCGCGGAGCTGAGCGCGGCCGACGCGTCCTCCCTGCTGGAGGCCGCCCGCTGGGCACCCTCCCTGGGCAACCGCCAGCCCTGGCGGTTCACAGTGGGCTACCGCAACGACGACACCTGGAAGCGCATCCTGGTCAACCTGACCGAGCGCGACCAACGCTGGGCGCACCGGGCCGCCGCGCTGCTGCTCGCCGCGCACGTCGACCCGGACGCCGCGGCGGCTGACGGGATCGCGTACGACCTGGGCCAGGCGGTCGCCCACCTCACCGTGCAGGCCACCGCGCTGGGGTTGCACGTCCGGCAGGTGCTGAGCGTGGACCGCGGCGGGCTCGCCGCCGACCTGCACCTCCCCGCCGACGTGCGGCCGTACGCGGTGCTCGTCGTCGGGCAGCTCGGCGACCCGCTCAGCCTGCCGGCGGACCTCGTCGCCGAGGAGACCGGCCTGCGCCGCCGCCGACCGTTGGCCGACCTGCTGCTCGGCTGACCGGTCAGCCGGCTACCCGCCGCGGCTGGCGCGCAGCAGGACCACTGCGGCCTCGGTGTTGCGATAGAGCACGTGCCGGCCCTGTCGGGACCGGTTGACCAGGCCGGCGGCGTGCAGCGCGGCCAGGTGTTGGGAGACGTTCCCGGCGGACATCCCGGTGAGTCGGGCCAGATCGGTGGTGGTGGCCGCCGTGTCGAGCCGGTGCAGCAGCACGGCCCGGCCGGGGCCGATCACCCGCCCCAGCGGGTCGCCCGGCGGCGGCGCTGTCGCCTCCCAGAGCGTCCCGACCGCTCGGACCGGGTACGCGCCGGCCGGCAGCGAATCCTCCAGCAGGTTCCACAGCACCCGCCGCCCGCTGAACACCGTCGGGTTCAGCGCCAGTCCACGACCCCGCAGGTCGAAGTCCCGCTCGAACGGGTCGTCGCTGACCACCCGGTCGCCGAGCCAGCGCAGGCTCGGGTGCAGCTGCTCGAAGAACCGGCCGGCGCCGTTCTCCGCGAGCTGGGCGGCCCGGTACGTCACGTCGGCGTCGAGCAGGGCCTGCATCCGTGGCCAGTCCGGGGCGATCGCCTCGTCGTACCAGACCCGCACCGCGTCGACGAGCTGCGGCAGCAGCCCACCGGGGTCGGCGAGCAGCGCCTGCCCGAACGTACCCAGCGGCCGGCGCGGGGTGGTCGCCAGCAGGTCCTGGACCACCACGGCCGGCGGCGTGGCGGCGATCTGTTCGAGTTGCTCGGCCATCTCCACGTTCGGCCGGGCGGCCGGGGTGAGGAAGTCGGGCAGCCAGCAACGCGGTCGGGCCAGCTCCACCAGCGGTCGGACCCGGGAGGCCACCTCGGGCCGACGCAGGGTCACCCGGGCGCGGTCGATCCAGGGCAGGTGCACCGCGTAGTGAATTGGGCTGGCCAGCGCCCACATGCTCATGACCGTCTCGTTGACCGGCGACACGGCCAACCGCACTCCCGCCACGTCGGCCACGTTGAACCGCAACTCGGACACGTACCCTCCCCGGGAGCAGGATTCGGTTGAGCCTAAAAGACTCGACCACCGTCATGGGGGCACGGTTCACTCACCGGCCATGGGGGCCAGAGACACCATTCGCACCGTTGTCCACCACGTCGTACCGCCGGCCGGGCTGACCCGCGCGCTGGCCGTGCAGGCCATGGTCGGAGCCGTCGGCAGCGGCCTGTTCCACGCCGGCAGCGCCGTCTTCTTCACCCGGGCACTCGGGCTCAGCGCCGCCCAGGTGGGGCTGGGCCTGTCCGTAGCGGCGGGGGTGTCGCTGCTCGGCACGGTGCCGCTGGGTGGGCTCACCGACCGGTACGGGCCGCAGCGGGTCTGGATCGTCGGGCTGGCACTGGACGCGGCGCTCTTCGCGACCTACCCGTTCGTCGGCGGCTTCACGGGTTTCCTCGCCGTGGTGGTGGCGCTGGCCGCCGTGGAGGCCGCGACCGGTGTGGCCCGGCAGGTCTACTCGATCAACGCGCTCCCCCCGGCCGAACGGGTCACGGCGATGGCGTACCAGCGCTCGTCGTTGAATGTCGGCTTCGGGCTCGGCGCGGTGATCAGCGGCGTGGTGCTGGCGGTCGACACGATGGCGGCCTACCGGGGGATGGTCTGGTTCATCGCGACGGTCTTCCTGGTGACGGCCCTCTTCGTGCGACGACTGCCCCGCCTGCCGCAGGTGGCCCGGCCGGTTGAGCCGATGAGTCGGCTCGCCGTGCTCCGGGACCGCCCGTTCATGGCGGCATCCCTGCTCTCCGGGCTGCTCACCGCGCACCAGACGCTCTACCTGACGGTGATGCCGCTCTGGATCCTCACCCACACCGACGCCCCGAAGACGGTGATCGCCGCCCTGGTGCTGCTCAACACGATCCTGATCGTGCTGCTCCAGGTACGCGCCAGCCGAGGCGCTGACACCGCGTCGGGCGCGGCCCGGGCCTCCCGCCGGGGCGCCCTGCTGATCGCCCTGTTCTGTCTGGTCCTGCCGATCTCCGGGCTGACCCGGGGCGGCCTCACCGTCGTGGTGCTGGTGGCCGCCGCGACGCTGCTGATCCTGGCTGAGCTGATCGAGTCGGCGGGCGCCTGGGGGCTCACCGCCACCCTGCCGCCGGCCGCCCAGCGCGGCGCGTACGTGGGGGCGTTCCGGCTCGGCTCCCAGGTGCAGTACTTGATCGCCCCGGCGGGGTTGACCGCGCTCGGGGTGAGCACCGGCGGCTGGGGTTGGTTACCGACGGCAGCGATCTTCGCGCTGGTCGGGCTGGCGATCGTGCCCGCCGTGGCCTGGGCCGAACGGACGCCGAGGCTGGGTTGCCAGGCCCCGGAGCCGGCGATGACCTCGGTCCCATAGTCCGGACCGGCCTTTCCACCCCCCGTTCCATCACGTAGGGTGACCTGGTCATGTGGCAGGCGCTGCTCCTCCTTAGCCGCCGCGACGAGGCCTGACCGGCCGGCACCTCGTCGCGGAGTCGCATCGCGCCGTCCAGCACATCTGAGTTTCCTCTCGGCACCGCCGCGCATCGTCGCCCGGCATCCGCCGACACCTTCCGATCTGCTGACGCCACATGTTCCAGGGAGCACTCTGAGATGGCTCAACCTGTCACCGACACCGAGTCCAATCCGTTCGCCCGGCAACGCCCCAGCCGGATGCCGTACCACCGCTACCAGCCCTACCAGGAGCAGTTCCGGGTCGACCTGCCGGACCGCACCTGGCCCACCCGCACCGTCGACGCCGCCCCCCGGTGGTGCGCGGTGGATCTCCGCGACGGCAACCAGGCCCTGATCGACCCGATGTCGCCGGAGCGCAAGCGCCGGATGTTCCAGCTGCTGGTCCAGATGGGCTACAAGGAGATCGAGGTCGGCTTCCCGTCGGCCAGCCAGACCGACTTCGACTTCGTCCGGCAGCTCATCGAGCAGGACATGATCCCCGAGGACGTCACCATCCAGGTGCTCACCCAGTGCCGGGAGCACCTGATCGACCGGACGTTCGAGTCGCTGCGCGGCGCCAAGCGGGCCATCGTGCACTTCTACAACTCGACCTCCACCCTGCAGCGGCGGGTGGTCTTCGGCCTGGACAAGGACGGCATCGCCGACATCGCCACCACCGGGGCGCGGCTCTGCCAGAAGTACGCGGAGATCCACACCCCGGACACCGAGATCTTCTACGAGTACTCGCCGGAGTCGTACACGGGCACCGAGCTGGAGTACGCGCTGGAGGTCTGCTCCCGGGTGATCGACGTGATCGACCCGACCCCCGACCGGCCGCTGATCATCAACCTGCCGGCCACCGTCGAGATGGCCACCCCCAACGTGTACGCCGACTCGATCGAGTGGATGCACCGGCACCTGCCGCGCCGGGACAGCGTGGTGCTGAGCCTGCACCCGCACAACGACCGGGGCACCGGCGTTGCCGCCGCCGAGCTGGGCCTGCTGGCCGGCGCGGACCGCATCGAGGGCTGCCTGTTCGGCAACGGTGAGCGCACCGGCAACGTCGACCTGGTGACCCTGGGGCTCAACATCTTCTCCCAGGGCATCGACCCGATGATCGACTTCTCGAACATCGACGAGATCCGGCGGGCGGTCGAGTACTGCAACCAGCTGCCGGTGCACGAGCGCCACCCGTACGCGGGCGACCTGGTCTACACCGCCTTCTCCGGCTCCCACCAGGACGCCATCAAGAAGGGCTTCGACGCCCTCGCCGCCGACGCGAAGGCGGCCGGCGTGCCGGTGGACGAGCACACCTGGGCGGTGCCGTACCTGCCGATCGACCCGAAGGACCTGGGCCGCACCTACGAGGCAGTGATCCGGGTCAACTCGCAGTCCGGCAAGGGCGGCGTCGCGTACATCATGAAGAGCGAGCACCAGCTGGACCTGCCGCGCCGGCTCCAGATCGAGTTCTCCGGGGTGGTGCAGCAGGTCACCGATCACGACGGCGGCGAGGTCGACCCGGCCGCCATGTGGGAGATCTTCGCGACGCACTACCTGCTCGACCACCAGCCCGACCCGGCGGTCCGGCTGGCCGGCTACACGATCGGCACGGCGGACGGCAAGGTCGAGATCGAGGCCCACGTCGGGGTGGGCGGCGAGCAGCGGTCCCTCGCCGCGGTCGGCAACGGCCCGATCGACGCGTACGTCAACGCGCTGCAGTCGGTCGACGTGGGCGTGCGGGTGCTCGACTACCACGAGCACGCGCTCTCCTCCGGCGGTGACGCGCAGGCCGCCGCGTACGTGGAGTGTGAGGTGGACGGGAAGACGGTCTGGGGTGTCGGCACCGACGCCAACATCGTCACCGCGTCGATCAAGGCGGTCACCAGCGCCGTCAACCGCGCACGTCGCTGATCCCAGGCGTCGCGTCCCCGAGGTGGTCCGCTACCTCGGGGGCGTGGCGGCGGGCAGCGAGTGGCAGGGCTGCGACGGCGGGGCTTCCCGGGGCGGTCGGTGGACCAGCACGAGGGCCAGCACCGCGCCGGCCAGCAGCAGCCCCGCGCACCAGACCAACGCCGCGCGGTACGCGTCGGTCAGGTCGGCCTTCTGCTCGTAGCCGGCGCCGGAGAGACCGACCAGCAGCGGCAGCGCCGCCACCGCGAGCAGGCCGCCGGCACGGGACGCGGCGTTGTTGAAGCCGCTGGCGACACCGGAGAAGCGGTCCTGCACGGCGGCCAGCACCGACGCCGTCAGCGGTGCCACCACCAGGGTCAGCCCGATGCCGAAGAGCAGCACGCCGGGCAGCACGTCGCGCCAGTACGACGCGCCCGGTCCGACTCCGCGCAGCAGCAGCAGACCGACGGCGGCGATCACCGGTCCGACGGCGAGGGGCAGGCGCGGGCCGATCCGCGCCGACAGCGCGCCGGCCCGCGCCGACCCGACCAACAGCAGCAGCGTCATCGGCAGCAACGCGATGCCGGTGCGGAAGGCCGACCACTCGACCACGTTCTGCAGGTAGACGGCGAAGAAGAAGGTGAAGCCGCCGAGGGCCGCGTAGACGACCACCGTGAAAAGGTTCAGCACCGAGAAGAGTCGGCTGCTGAACAGCCCGGTGGGCAGCATCGCGGCGTCGCCCCGCCGCCGCTCCAGCAGCACGAAGGCCACCGCGGCGAGCACACCGACCGCTGCCGCGATCAGCACCTCGGCGGAGTCGAACCCGCGAGCCGGCGCGTCGATCAGGGCGTAGGTGACGCCGGCGAGCGCGAGCGCTCCGAGGAGGGCTCCGGCGACGTCGAACCGACGTCGGGTCCGATCCCGTCCCTCGATCCGGGAGGCGCTCTCGTCCCGGCTCTCCGGCACCCAGCGCAGCGCGGCCAGCAGCACCAGCACGGCGATCGGCAGGTTGAGGAAGAAGATCCAGCGCCAGGAGAGCGCGTCGATGAGCCAGCCGCCGATGAACGGGCCCAGCGCGGTGGACACGCCGGACAGCCCGGCCCAGGCACCGATCGCGCGGCCCCGGTCGTCGGGGTGGAAGCTCGACTGGAGCACCGACAGCGACCCGGGCGTGAGCAGCGCGCCGCCGGCGCCCTGGAGGAACCGCGCTCCGATCAGCCAACCGGTGTCCTGGGCGAGCCCACAGAGCACGGAGGCGGCGGTGAACCAGACCACGCCGATGAGGAAGATGCGTCGCCGGCCGAAGCGGTCCCCCAGCGCACCACCGAGCAACACGAACGCCGCCAGCATCAGCAGATAGCCGTTGATGGTCCACTGGAGATCGGCGACGTTCGCGCCGAGATCCTGCCCGAGCCTCGGCAGCGCCACGTTGACGACAGTGCTGTCGAGGAAGACCATGCCAGAGGCGAGTACGGCGGCGAGCAGCGTGCCCCGGCCGGCGGTGGTGCCCATCCGGAGGGCTGCGGCCGGCACGGGTGCGGTCATCCCACCAATCTGCCTTGCATCATGTGGGAGACGCCACGAAACGCCGAAACCGTTCCCGGGTACTGTGCGCAATCGCCGGGAGCCCCCAAGCTGGAGAGGTGTCGTCTGTGCGTACCAGATCAGGACCGCGAGCGGCGGTGGCTGCGCTTGCCGCGGCGCTGGCGCTCGGCGTGGCCGGTTGCGTCCCGCCGGATGAGCCGGCCACCCCGCCGCCGAGTGACGGCGGCAACGCGGTGGAGCAGTTGAGCGAGCTCACCGTCGCCACCGCCGGCTCGATGAAGGGCTACAGCCGGGACCGCTTCCCGCACTGGCGGGACACCGGCAAGAACTGCGACGTCCGGGACAGCATCCTCCAGCGCGACGGCAAGGACGTGAAGCTCTCCGGCTGCAACGTGGTCGGTGGGCGCTGGGAGAGCGTGTACGACGGTCGCAGCTTCTCGGATCCCTCCGACGTGGACATCGATCACATGGTGCCGTTGGCCAACGCGTGGCGCTCGGGTGCCGACGAGTGGGACAACGCGAAGCGCGGCGACTTCGCCAACGACACCACCCGTCCGCAGCTGTTCGCGGTTTCCGCCTCGTCGAACCGGGCAAAGGGTGACCAGGACCCGTCCCAGTGGAAGCCGGCAAACCGATCGTACTGGTGCAAATACGCCCAGGATTGGGTGACGGTCAAGCACTACTGGCGGCTGACGGTGACCAGCGCCGAGAAGGCCGCACTGACCGACATGTTGGAGGGCTGTTGAGTGGGGAGCGAATCGTGACCGCCGCCGGGGAGGGCGTCCCGTCCGCCGCCGGCATGACCGCCGACGGCACCGCCGAGACTCCCGCCGCCGTGCCAGGTGCCGGCATGGTCGCGGATTCCGGCGGCGCGGCCGGCCCGCAGAGCCGCACCACCGACATCGTGCCCGGCCCGGGCGGCGTGATGACCGACGAGGTCGGCGTCGTCACCGGGGACCTGACGCTGCGCACCGAGTACGCGGACGGCAAGGTCACGGTGCGGGTGCAGTACAAGGACGCGGACGAGTGGTACGCGGTGACCGGCACGTCGGTCACGCTGGCCGACCCGGCCGGGCTGGACGCGGTGCACGGCGTCGCGGTGGGGCTGCTGAACCGCCCCGAGGGCTGACGACCGCCGGCACCGCGTCCTGCGGCTCAGACGTACGAACCGGGCTCGGTGGGCGCGGAGACCACGCCCGGCGCGTCCCCCTCGCCCTCGGGCCGGACGATCTGCGCGCTGACCCCGTGCGGACGCAGTTCGCCACTGGCGATCTGCTCGGCGAAGTGACACGCCACCCGGCTGCCACCGATCTCCCGCAACACCGGTCGCTCGTCGGCGCAGCGGGTGGGCTGCGCCCACGGGCAGCGCGTGTGGAAGCGGCAGCCGGACGGCGGGTTGGCCGGCGACGGCAGGTCACCGGCGAGCAGGATCCGCTCCCGGCGGTCCTCCACGTCCGGGTCCGGCACCGGCACCGCGGACATCAGCGCCCGCGTGTACGGGTGCAGCGGCTCGTTGTAGAGCCGGTCGCTCGGCGCCTCCTCGACCAACGCCCCCAGGTACATGACGCCGACCGTGTCGGAGATGTGCCGGACCACCGCGAGGTCGTGCGCGATCACCAGGTAGGTCAGCCCCAGGCTGTCCTGGAGTTCGTCCAGCAGGTTGACCACCTGGGCCTGGATCGACACGTCGAGCGCCGAGACCGGCTCGTCGGCGACGATCAGCTCCGGCCCGAGGACCAGCGCGCGGGCGATGCCGATGCGCTGCCGCTGCCCGCCGGAGAACTCGTGCGGGTAACGGGACAGCGCCCAGCGCGGCAGCCCGACCGCGTCCAGGGTCTCGCCGATGATCCGTCGACGGTCGGTGCGGTCGGCGCCGATCCCGTGGGTCTGCAGGCCCTCGGTCAGGATCGACTCGACGTTCTGCCGGGGGTCGAGACTGGACATCGGGTCCTGGAAGATCATCTGCATCCGGCGACGCATGCCGCGCAGCTTGCCGGGCGGCAGCGTGGTCAACTCGACACCGTCGAAGCTGACCTCACCGGCGGTCGGCGGGGTGAGCTGGAGCAGCGCCCGGCCCAACGTGGACTTGCCGCAGCCGGACTCACCCACCAGGCCGTACGTCTTGCCCCGCGCGATGCTCAGGTCGACCCCGTCGACGGCCTTCACCTGGCCGACCACCCGGTCGAAGAGCACCCCCCGTTTGATCGGGAAGTGCACCTTCAGATCGCGCACCTCGACGAGGACGTCGTTCTCGGTTCGCTCGCTACGCTCGCTCACGCTGATTCCTCCTCGCGCGGGGCGGGCACCGTGCCGGGCACCGGCTCCGGGTTCACGCACCGGTAGCTACGTCCGTCGTACGCCTGCACCAGCTCCGGCGGCTCGCCCACGCACTCGTCGATCCGTCGGGAGCAGCGCGGGGCGAAGGCACAACCGTCCGGCCAGGGCAGCAGGTCGCGGACCGAACCGGGGATCGGGTTGAGCTTCTCGCCCCGCCCGGCGTCCAGGCGCGGCACCGAACCGAGCAGACCCACCGTGTACGGGTGACGCGGCTGGCGGAACAGCGGGCGTCGGCGGGCCGTCTCCACCACCCGGCCGCCGTAGAGCACGTTCACGGTGTCGCACATGCCGGCCACCACGCCCAGATCGTGCGTGATCATCAACAGCGCGGTGCCGGAGTCCCGGACCAGTTCCTTCAGCAACTCCAGGATCTGGGCCTGGATGGTGACGTCGAGCGCGGTGGTCGGCTCGTCGGCGATCAGCAGCCGCGGCTGGCAGGCCACCGCCATCGCGATGAGCGCACGCTGACGCATCCCACCGGAGAGCTGGTGCGGGTACTCCTTCAGCCGCCGCTTCGGGTCGGGGATGCCGACCCGGTCGAGCAGCGCCGCCGCCTCCTTCGCCGCGGTCTCACCCTTCATCCCCCGGTGCCGGGTGAGCACCTCGGTCACCTGCAACCCGATCGGGATGACCGGGTTCAACGAGGAGAGCGGATCCTGGAAGATCATCGCGATGTCCCGACCCCGGATGTCCCGCCGCGACCGGTCGTCGAGCTGGAGCAGGTCGGTGCCGTCGAAGACGGCCTTGCCGCCGACCCGCAGGCCCGGCTGCTTGGGCAACAGACCCATGATCGCGAGCGAGGTGACGCTCTTGCCGCAGCCGGACTCACCGACCAGGCCGACCACCTCACCGGCGTCGACCGAGAAGGACACCCCGTCGACAGCGTGCACGGCCCGCTGACCGCGGCGGGCGAACGTGACGGCGAGATCTTCAACTTCGAGCAGTGCCATCAGGGGCCTACTTCCGCAGCTTCGGGTCGAGGGCCTCACGCATCGCCTCACCCAGCAGGGTGAAGCCGAGCGCGGTGATGATGATCGCGACCGCCGGGTAGATCGCCAGCGACGGCCGGATGCCGAGGTACTGCTGCGCGTCGGCGAGCATGACCCCCCACTCCGGTACGGCGGTGTCCGGGTTACCCAGACCGAGGAACGACAACGCCGCAGCCTCGATGATCGCGGTGGCCAGAGTCAGGGTGGCCTGCACGATCACCGGGGCGAGCGAGTTCGGCACCACGTGGGTCAGCGCGATCTTCGACTTCTTGACGCCGAGCGAGGTGGCCGCCAGCACGTAGTCGCTGTTGGCCTGCGAGATCATCGAGCCGCGCAGCAGCCGGGCGAACACCGGCACCGAGACCACACCGACAGCGATCATCACAGTGGTCAGGCTGGCCCCGAGCAGGGCGGCGATGCTCACCGCCAGCAGCAGGCTCGGCATCGCCAGCAGCATGTCGATGAAGCGCATCAGGGTGGTGTCGACCCACCGCCCCCACCGGCCGCCGAGACCGGCCGCGGCACCGGAGATGCCACCGATCAGCGCGCCGATGGCCAGACCGATCAGGGTGGAGACCACACCGACCAGCAGGGTCTGACGGGCTCCCACGATCATGCGGCTGAACTCGTCACGGCCCTGGTGGTCGTAACCGAACCAGTGATCGCCGTCGGGCCCGGGGATGACACCCGGCTTGATCAGCCCTTCCCGGATACCGATCGTGTCCGTCGGCGCGTACGGCACGAGGAACGGGCCGAGCACCGCTACCAACACGAAGAGCGCCAGGATGACCGCGCCGACGATCGCGGCCGGGTTGCCGCGCAGCCGCCGGAACGCCTCCTGCCAGAGGCTGACACCCCGCTCGTCGTCGCGGGCGGCCAGTTCGGAGAGCCGGTCGATCTTTTCGCGCTTCTTGCCCGGGCTGAGGGTCATCGCACCCTCACCCTCGGGTCGATGAAGCTGTAGGAGAGATCAACCAGGAGGTTCACCAGCACGTACACCACCGCGATGATCAGGATGAAGCCCATCAGCACCGGATAGTCGCGCTGGCCGATGGCCTCGGCGACGAACGCTCCGATGCCACTGAAGGCGAAGACGGTCTCGGTCAGCACGGCGCCGGAGAGCAGGCCGCCCGCGAGCAGACCGATCGAGGTGGCCACCGGCAGCATGGCGTTGCGCAGGACGTGCCGGCGACGGACCGTCTGCTCGGTCAGGCCCTTCGCCTCGGCGGTGCGTACGAAGTCTTCGTTGAGCACCTCGAGCACGCTCGCCCGGGTGATCCGGACGATGATCGCCAGCGGGATGCTGGCCAGCGCGATGGCGGGCAGCACCAGATGCCAGAGGGCGTCGGCTGCGGCGTCCCACTCCCGGGTCATCAACCCGTCGAGGACGAAGAAGTTGGTCACCCGGGTCGCCCCGAGCGTCGGGTCCTGCCGGCCGCTGGACGGGAACCAGTGCAGGTTCTCCGAGAAGATCGCTTTGAGCACGTAGCCCAGGAAGAAGACCGGGATGCAGATGCCGATCAGCGAGCCGCCCACAGACGCGTGGTCCAGGAAGCGGCCGCGACGACGGGCGGCCAGGTAGCCCAGCGGGATGCCGACACCGATCGCAATGATCATCGCGGTGATGGTCAGCTCGACGGTACCGGGGAAGCGCTCGATGAACTCCGTGGTGACCGCCCGCTTGGTGGAGGTCGAGGTGCCCAGATCGAGCTTGATCATCCGCCGTACGAAGCGGCCGTACTGGACCAGGATGGGCTCGTCGAGCCCCATGTTGCGGCGAATCGCGGCCCGCATCTCGGGGGTGCCGCGCTCGCCGAGGATGGCGGTCTCGGGGCCGCCGGGGAGACGGCGGAGCCAGATGAAGAGCAGGAGGGAGAGCCCGAACAGCGTGGGTATCAGCTGAAGCAGGCGCCTGACGATGAACCGGAACACGGCGGCCTCGAAGGGGTGCGGAGGGTTGCGGGCGGGCGCTGTGCGACAGCGCCCGCCCGCGTTCCTTGCTGCGTCAGATCAGGACTTACTTGAACTCGGCGGTGGCGAAACGCTCGTCGGTGAGCGGGCTCGCCTTGACGCCGGTCACGTCCTTGCCGAACACGATCGCCGGCGGCGAGTGCGAGATCGGCACACCGGGCAGGAACTCCATCACGGACTTGTTCAGGGCCTTGTACTTCTCGGTACGGGCCGCGATGTCCGCGGTGGTGTCCGCGTCCTTGAACTGGTCGAACAGGGCCTTGTTGTTGAAGCCCCACTCGTCCTTCGGCCGGTCGAAGAAGGTGCCGATGAAGTTGTAGGCGTCGCCGTAGTCACCGGTCCAGCCCAGGAAGTGGATGTCGTGCTTGCTACCCGAGGTGGTGGCGTTCAGGTAGTCCGGGCTCCACTTCAGCGGGATCGCCTCGACGGTGATGCCAACGGCCTTCAGGTCCGCCGAGAGCAACTCGAAGATGTCCTTCGGGTTCGGCATGTACGGCCGGGTGACCTCGGTCGGGTAGTGGAACTTCAGGGTCAGGTTCGACGCGCCCGCCTCGGCCAGCAGCGCCTTCGCCTTGGCCGGGTCGTAGGTGTACTTCGGAACGTCGCCGTTCCAGCCCTCGACGGTGTCCGGCATGAAGTTGTCGGCGACCTTTGCGCCCGGCGGCAGCTTGGAGGTGACCAGCTGCTCACGGTTCAGGGCGTACGCGATGGCCTGCCGGACCCGGAGGTCGGCGAGCTTCGGGTTGCCCTTCTGGTTGATCGCCAGGTAGAGCACGTTGAACGCCGGGCGGGTGAGCATGTTGAAGCCCTCGGACTTCAGCGGCTCGACGTCGGCCGGGCCAACCAGGTCGTAACCCTGGATGTCACCGGAGCGCAGCGCCTGCTTGCGGGCGTTCTCGTCCGAGATCGTCTTGAAGATGAGGGTCTTCAGCTTGGCCTTGGGGCCCGAGTAGTCCTCGTTGCGCTCCAGGGTCAGCGTCTTGTTCGCGACGTCCCAGGCCTTGAACTTGAACGGGCCGGTGCCGGTCGGGTGCTCCGTCGCGTACGCCGGGTACTTGATGTCCTCGGCGCTGCCCGCGACGTTGCTGGCGTCGAACTCCTGCAGCGCCTTCGGGCTGTGGATGGAGAACGAGGGGAGCATCAGCGCGGCCGGGATCTTGCTGGAGACCCGGGTGAACGAGAGGTCCACAGTGGTCGCGTCCTTGGCGGTGCACGACTTGAAGAGGCTCGGCGGAAGGTCCGCGTTCTCGTTGTTGGCGAAGCCGCCCATGACGTCCTGCCAGTACGCGGTGACGTCCGGGCTCTGCATGAGGCCCTTGGCGTTGTACCAGCGGTTGAAGTTGACGCAGACGGCCTCGGCGTTGAAGTCGGTGCCGTCGTGGAACTTCACGCCCGAGCGGAGCTTGAAGGTCCAGGTGGTGCCGGCGGCGTCCGGGGTCCAGGACTCGGCCAGGCCGGGGGTGACCTTCGTGCCACCCTCCTCCGGCCGGACCAGGGTCTCGAAGACCTGACGCGCCACACGCAGCGACTCACCGTCGCTGGCGAAGCTCGGGTCGAGCACCTTCGGGTCTCCGGCGACGCCGAAGACGAGGGTGTCCTTCTTGCTTCCACCGGATTTGTCGTCGCGGTTGCTCTCGGCGCAGCCTGCTACCGCGAGGGCCGCGACCGCGACGGCCGCGATCGCGACCTTCGGCCTGGGTGCACGCATGTGTGCTTCACCTCGTCCTTGGGGGTACGGACAACGTGGTGACAGGGGTCACCGATGGCGGTGACCATAGCTCCCGATGCGACCAGCCGGAAACAGCCGGGTGGACTGTTGGTATCGGATCGTGCCTCAACCGCCGCTTGACATTCGATTCGTAGGTAAACGGCGGCCAAAACCGATCAATCAGCACCCGCGATGCCAAACTGTTACGTCGAACAGCCCCGATGAGGGCACAGGTGTCAGATCATTTCCGGGCAGGGACACAGCGGTGGCCGGCACCCACCCGGGTGCCGGCCACCGGTCGTACGCCAGGGGGTCAGACCGCGCGACGCCCCTCGAAGGCCCGACCGAGGGTGATCTCGTCGGCGTACTCCAGGTCGCCGCCGACCGGCAGCCCGCTGGCCAGCCGGGTCACCGAGATGCCCATCGGCTTCACCATCAACGCCAGGTAGGTCGCTGTCGCCTCGCCCTCGGTGTTCGGGTCCGTGGCCAGGATCAGCTCCCGCACCCCGCCGCCACCGAGCCGGATCATCAGCTCCCGGATGCGCAGATTGTCCGGGCCGATCCCCTCCAGCGGATTGATCGCACCGCCCAGCACGTGGTAGCGACCGCGGAACTCACCAGTCCGCTCGATGGCCACCACGTCCTTGGGCTCCTCCACCACGCACAGCACCTCGTCGGTGCGGCGCGGGTCGCGGCAGATCCGGCACTGCTCGGACTCGGCCACGTTGTAGCAGGTAGTGCAGAACCGGACCAGCTCCTTGACCTTGCGCAGCGCGCCGGCCAGCCGGTTGACGTCGGCCGGATCCGCCGAGAGAACGTGGAACGCGATCCGCTGAGCGCTCTTCGGACCCACGCCCGGCAGCCGACCCAGTTCGTCGATCAGATCCTGGATGGCACCTTCGTACATCTGCCGGCTCAGAAACCGGGCAGGCCGAGGCCGCCCATGCCGCCGGCGACCGGGCCCATCTTGCGCTCGGTCAGCTCCCGGGCCGCCTCGGCGGCATTGTGCACGGCCGCGATGACCAGATCCTCCAGCGTCTCCACGTCCTCCGGGTCGACGGCCTTCGGGTCGATCTTGATGGCCTTCAGCTCACCGGAGCCGGAGACGGTCGCGGTGACCAGCCCGCCACCGGCGGTGCCGGTCAGCTCGGCCTCGGCCAGCTCGGCCTGCGCGGCGGCGATCTGCTGCTGCATCTTCTGCGCCTGCTTCAGCATCTGCTGCATGTTCGGCTGTCCACCTGGGCGCACGGGATGGCTCCTTCTCGCACTCGTCTGCTCGACCGCCGCTCAGCCTATCCGCTGGGACCGACCTCGCCCCGCCCGGTGCGTCCGCCCACGCCGGCGCTCCGGGTACGGCTACCCCTACCCCGAACCGGCCATCTGGTGGTAGTGCGCCCACCGCCGTCGCACTGGTCTGCTCGGGGTATGAACCTCACCCGTACTGGCCGGGTCGGCGCGCTGTGCTGGCTGGCGGCCGCGCCCGTCTTTCTGGTCGCCAGTCTGGTCACCGGGCTGCGCTGGCGCGAGCCGACCTACAGCTGGGCCACCCACAACATCAGCGACCTCGGCAACGTCCACTGCGGCAGCTGGGACACCACCCGCCCCCGCTACGTCTGCTCGCCGTGGCATCCGCTGATGAACACCGCGACCCTGGCCACCGCCGTACTGCTCGCCGTCGGGCTCCTGCTGACCTGGCGGATCCTCGGCCGCGGCCCGGTGGTGCGGTCGGCTCAGACCCTCCTGTTGCTGGCCGCCGGCGGATACGCCCTAGCGGCCGGTTACCCGGCCGACGTCGACGAGAACCTGCACGTTCTCGGCGCATTCCTGATCATGGGTCTGGGCAACGTCGGTCTGCTCCTCGCCGGCTTCGCCCCGAGCGGCACGACACTGGGCCGGTACCGACGACTCACCCTCACCGCAGGGCTCATCGCGCTGGTCGGGACGGCATTGTTCGCCGCCCAGCAGGGCCTGGGAATCGGGGTAGGCGGCATGGAACGAATAGCCGTCCTACCCTTCCCCCTCTGGGCCTGCTGCCTGGGAGTCTCGCTGGCCGAACCCCCTCCCCTGCGCGATCTTGCACTTTCCGCGCCGACACCGGAGGGCATTCTGCCCATCTCGACAACCGAAACTGCAAGATCGGGGAGCTGAGGGCGGGGCGGGGGCTAGCGGGCGTCGACTTCGTTGATCTTCTCGGCGCCGAAGGTCTCCCGGAGCAGCCGTACCGCCTGCTCCTCGCTCGACTCCCGCGCGGTCTTCTCGTCGATGATCTCGTCCAACGGCTCGTCGCCCGGGTCGAACCCCTCATAGACCGGGGTCGCCGCCGGTGCCGCGCCGCCGGGCCGGCCGGCTCGCGTCGGACCATCGAAGTCCGGATCGTAGGGCGGCTCGCCGGCCCATTCGGCGTCCGCGATGGGCCGGGCCGCCGCTCCGGTACGCGCACCGCGCCCCGCCGCCGCCGCGCGAGCCGCGGCGATGGCGCTGCTCACCGGGGCACCACCGGCTGTCGCCGGCTGCCGGGCCGCCGGCGTCGGGTTACCCCGCCCGCCCGGCCTACCGCCACCGGCCGCCGCCCCGGGACCACCCGAACCGCCGGGTCCGGCACCGTTCGCACCGCCGCCGCCGTTGGTGCCGGTGCCGTTGGTACCGCCGCCGTTGGTGCCGCTGCCGTTCGCGCCCCCGCCGTACGCGCCGGTCGACGCCGATGCAGGCTGGGAGCCGTCCGGGCTCGACCCGCTGCCGGCCGACGCGCCGCCGGGTCGGGCGGCCTCCGGCCAGTCCTCGTCATCCGTCGCCTCGGCGACGGGCGCACCGCCGCCGGGGCGGGCCGCCTCCGGCCAGTCGCCCTCGTCGTCCGCCGCCGGGGCGGACGGCACCGCACCCTGACCACCGCTACCCGCGCCGACACCGCCCCGCGAAGCCGGGCCGGCAGCGCCGGTCGGGTTCACCGCAGCGTTCGACCCTGACGCAGGGTCGAAGCCTGACGCGGGGTTCGAGCCCGGCGCGGGGTTGAAGCCAGAGGCAGGGTTCGAGCCCGGCGCAGCGTTCGACCCTGACGCAGGGTTGGAGCCCGGCGCAGGGTTCGAGCCAGGCGCAGCGTTGAGGCCTGACGCAGGGTTCAAGCCCGGCGCGGAGTTCGAGCCCGGCGCACCGTTCGACCCTGACGCAGGGTCGAAGCCTGACGCGGAGTTCGAGCCCGGCGCAGGGTTGAAGCCAGAGGCAGGGTTCGAGCCCGGCGCGGAGGGCGAGCCAGGGGCGTTCGAGTTCGGAACGGCTGGCGGCGCGCTCGTCGGGCCGACCGTCGGGGTCGCGGCGGGCGGGGCTGCGGAGCGGGCCGGGGCGGCGGGTTGCGAGCGCGGAGGGCCGGACAGCGACGCGCCACCGCGCTCGCCGGCCACCTCACACCGGATCTGCCAGCGCCCGCCCAACTCCTCGTAGAGCGCGTCGGTGAGCACCGCCGCGTGGTCGGCCATCATCTTGGCCAGCACTGTGGACTTCACCGTCAGGACCAGCATGTCGCCGTCGAGTTCACGGACCACCGCGTCCCGCATCAGGGCGGCGATCCGCTTGTTGGTCCGGTTGACCTTGCCGACCACGTCGGGCCAGACGCGGCGCACCGCGACCGCGTCCAGCGCGGGGGCCGGTGCCCCCGGGCGGGGCGGCGCGGGCGTGGCCGGGTCGGGAAGCACCGCCGACGGTGGCACCACGCGACGCGGGGCCGGCCCGGCGGGCGAGACGGGGACGGTCGGGTCAGCGGCGGCCGAGCCGGTCGACGCGCCCGGGGACGCCGGGATCGGCGAGTCGGCCGTCGACACGTACGAGGCCGGCGCACCGGAGGTCGGAGCACCCGAGCTGGGAGCGCTTGACATCGAAGCGCCGGAGGCGGGTGCCCCGGTGGCCGAGGCGGCCGGCGCGGGAGCACCCGGGGCCGCAGCGCCCCGGATCGGGGACGCGGCCGGGTCGACCTCCCACGGCGGGGCGGAGGTCGGGGCGTTCGCGGGGGTGGCGGCAGCCGGGACCGGTGCGGCGGGCTGTGGGCGTACCCCTGGGTGGTTCGCGGGCGCGGAGGCGGCGGCTGCCGACGGCGCGTCGGTGCCGCCCAGGGTGAGCCGGCGTTCCATCCGTTCCAGGCGCTGGAGGAGGCCGCCGGTGGAGTCGTCGACGCCGGGCAGCAGCATCCGGGCGCAGATCAGCTCCAGCAGCAGGCGGGGCGCTGTGGTGCCGCGCATCTCCACCAGGCCGTCGTGCACGATGTCGGCGCAACGGGAGAGCGTGGCCGGGCCGAGTTGCGAGGCCTGGGCGGCCATCCGCTCGATCTGGTCGGCCGGACCGTCGATCAGGCCCTTCGCGGCGGCGTCCGGCACCTGCTGGAGCACGATCAGGTCGCGCAGCCGTTCCAGCAGGTCGGAGGCGAACCGGCGCGGGTCGTGACCGGCCTCGGCGACCCGGTCGACGGTGGCGTACGCGGCGGCGCCGTCCCCGGCGGCCAGCGCGTCGCACATCTCGTCGATCAACGCGGCGTCGGTGACCCCGAGCAGCGCGGCGGCCCGGGCATAGGTGACCCCCTCCGGGCCGGCCCCGGCGATGAGCTGGTCGAGCACGGAGAGGCTGTCCCGGGCGCTGCCGCCGCCGGCGCGGACCACCAGCGGGAAGACCGCCGGCTCGACGGCGACGCCCTCGGCCTGGGTGAGCTGCTCCAGGTACGGGCGGAGCACCTTCGGCGGGATCAGCCGGAACGGGTAGTGGTGGGTCCGCGACCGGATCGTCCCGAGGACCTTCTCCGGCTCGGTGGTGGCGAAGATGAACTTGACGTACTCCGGAGGCTCCTCGACCAGCTTGAGCAGGGCGTTGAAGCCCTGGGTCGAGACCATGTGCGCCTCGTCGATGACGTAGATCTTGAAGCGGCTGCTGGCTGGCGCGAAGAAGGCGCGCTCGCGCAGCTCACGGGCGTCGTCGACACCACCGTGGCTGGCCGCGTCGATCTCGATCACGTCGATCGAGCCGGCACCGTCGGTGGCCAGCGAGCGGCAGGACTCACACTTGCCGCACGGCTCCGGGGTGGGGCCCTGCTCACAGTTGAGCGACCGGGCCAGGATCCGGGCGCTGGAGGTCTTGCCGCAGCCGCGTGGGCCGGAGAAGAGGTAGGCGTGGTTGAGCCGTCCGCTGCGCAGCGCCTGCGACAGCGGCTCGGTCACGTGCTCCTGACCGATGACCTCAGCGAAGGTACGCGGCCGGTACTTGCGGTAGAGCGCCAGCGTCACTCGTCCCGCCTCCTCTCGACCGAGCCATTCTGCGCCGGTCGGGCGCGGGTGACCACCCACCCCGCCGCGGCGCCCGGGCCTACGGACTTGATCGACTCGGCTTCCTGGCCGCCGCGCTTGATCGACTCGGCTTCCTGGAAACCGCGGTGTCCGTCTGGCCGGGACACCGCGACATCATGAATGTCGAGTGGATCAACCAGCCCACAGACAAAAAGGCCTCCCGTGCACCCGGCAGAGCTCGCTTATCCTTGCTGCCTTCCGGCCCTGGGGAGGTTCACGAGATACCGCCGCACGGGAGGTAACGCCCAGCCTACCCGACCGCCCGTCGATCTTCAGGGGGTGGTGGGGTGGCCCGGCCGACACGGGCCTGTATCCTGGCTCGCGGAGGATTCGCCTAGAGGCCTAGGGCGCACGCTTGGAAAGCGTGTTGGGTTTACACCCTCACGAGTTCGAATCTCGTATCCTCCGCTCGCCTGAGCAGCACGAACGACAGGGCCGGCCCCAAACGGGACTGGCCCTGAGTCGTCTGTGCGGTGGCGTCAGCCGACCACCTGGACGTGCCGGGGCGTCGCCTTCAGCAGGGACACCTTGTGGTGCTGGAGCACGACGCCACCCCGGGGTGAGCGCGGACGGCGGGTACGGTCCCGGGGCCGGTGGAGCCCGCCGCCGTCGTACACATGTTCTATCCACACCCTGTGGACGACGGGGGATTGATGAGTTACCAGCTCAGCGCGGTGGTCGCGGACGCCGAACTGCTCCGCGAGCAGACCGCCGAGCTGGACCACGCCGTCCTTGGCGAACTGCGTCAGGACTTCGCGTTGCTGCCGGTCACCCCACAGTTGGTGATCGAACTGACCGGGTCGTTACCGGATTTCGCGACTGACGACCGGAGCGCCGAGCGTCCGTTCGGCCTGGTGCTGTCCACGGCCCTGGTCGAGGTGCTGAGCCGCTGGTCGCGGTCGGGGCCGGTGGCGTACCTGGAGGCGGAGTTCGGTGCCGGCGCCGGCTACCAGTCGGCGGCGGTGTGGTTGGGCGGGGAGCTGTCCTGGGGCCCGTGCTTCGACGACGAGTTGGAAGCGCCGCGCCCGCTCTGGCCGATCAACGGGGCCCTGACCCGGCTCGGCGTCGAGCCCGGCACCTGGATCGACCCGTTCGCCGAACTGGGGTTGCACCTGGAGCGAAACACCGACGGCTGGTTGGCACACGGGCGGCGCCGGCTCAGCGCCGACTACTGGGACGAGCTGGTCGAGCAGTGGGAAAATCAGTAATCCGGCCACTGGCAGCAACCTGAATGCTCCCGTTCCGTTGGGGACTGGGGGATTCCATGAAATTGCGACAATTTGCGTTTATCGCCACGCTGATGACTGCTGCCTCAATCGCCGGCAGCGGCGTACCACCAACCGGGCCGATCCCGGACGGCCGGCCCGTCGGCAGCGTGGAGATCATCGACCTGAACGGCCTACGGAACATCGAATTCGGTGCCACCGAGGACGAGCTGACCAGACGCGGCATCCTGCGTACCAGCCTGGACGCCTGCGGGCCGGTGCTCGCCGGCCACGACACCGTCAGCCCGGTCTTCATGGACGACAAACTCGTGCTGCTCTGGGTCGGCGACCCGATGCGGACACCGGAGGGCATCACCGTCGGCTCGCCCGTCGACCAGGTCTGGGACAGCTACCCCCAGGTCAGCCGACTTCGCGCTCCACAGGGGACACATCGCCTCGACGGGCTGCTCGCCCGCAGCGGCGACCGCGCGTACCTGTTCCTCCACGACGGGCGCACGGTCCGGAAAACCATCGCCGGGTACGCCGACTGGGCCCGCCGCCTCTTCCACGACGGCGTCGGCCCCTGCTGACCCACCACCACCGCCCTACCGGCCGACGAAGAAACGCCCGACTCGATCCTCGCGGGTCGAACCGGGCGTTTCCGCACTACAGAGCGGTGGCGGAGGGATTTGAACCCTCGGAGGGCGTTAACCCTCACACGCTTTCGAGGCGTGCTCCTTAGGCCGCTCGGACACGCCACCGCCGACGAGGGTACAGGACCGCTGGTTCCGACGCCGAACCGGTATCGCCCGGGCCGGCCTGGCAGGATCTTTGCCATGAGTACGCACATCGGCGCGAAGCCGGGCGAGATCGCCGAGCGGGTCCTGATGCCGGGTGACCCCCTGCGGGCCAAGTGGATCGCGGAGACCTACCTCGAGGGCGCCACCTGCTACTCGACGGTCCGGGGCATGCTGGGCTTCACCGGCCGCTGGAACGGCGTCGAGGTTTCCGTCCAGGGCTCCGGCATGGGCATGCCGTCGGCCTCCATCTACGCCCACGAGCTGATCAACGAGTACGGCGTGAAGACGCTGATCCGGGTCGGCTCCTGCGGTGCCCTCAGCACCGACCTGCAACTGCGGGACGTGGTGGCGGCGATCGGGTCGTCCACCGACTCGAACATGAACCGGATGCGCTTCGACGGGCTGATCGACTACGCCCCGGTGGCCGACTTCGGGCTGCTGCGGACGTCGGTCGAGGTGGCGGAGCGGCGCGGCATCAGCATGCACGTCGGGCCGATCCTGGCGGCGGACGCCTTCTACACCGACCGGCCGGACCTCTACGACACCCTCGCCGACTACGGCGTGCTGGCCGTGGAGATGGAGTCGGCGGCGCTCTACACGATCGCCGCGCGGTTCAAGGCCCGCGCGCTGACCGTGTTGACCGTCAGCGACCACATCAAGACCGGCGAGAAGACCACCTCCGAGGAGCGGGAGCAGACCTTCAGCCAGATGGTCGAGATCGCCCTCGACACGATCATCGCCTGACCCGTTCCGGCGGCAATACCGCAAAGAGCGTGATGACTGTGTGGCATCAAGATGCCTCAGAGTCATCACGCTCTTTCGCATCAGGCCGCCGGGCCACAGCCGCAGAAAGTCAGACGGCGGCCAGCGCCTCGGTCGGTGAGAGGCGAGCGGCGCGCACGGCCGGGTAGAGGCCGGCGAAGCCGCCGATGATCAGCGTGGCACCCACCCCGCCGAGCATCGCCCAGGCCGGCACCACTGTCGGCCAGTGCTGCGACAGCGCGTATCCCGAGGTGACCAGGATGCCCAGCACCACCCCACCGATCCCGCCGAGCGCGGAGAGCAGCAGCGACTCGGCGAGGAACTGGGTCCGAACCTGACCACGGGTGGCCCCGAGTGACCGGCGTAGGCCGATCTCGGCTCGGCGTTCCAGCACCGAGATCACCATGGTGTTCGCCACACCGACCCCACCGACCAGCAGGGCGACCGCGCCCAGACCCAGCAACAGACCGGTGAACGCGTCGTCGGTCGCCTCGGCGGCGGCCAACGCGTCCGAGGGCCGGGACACCTCCACCTCGTTCGGCGCCTCCGGGTTGGCGGTCGCGCCGAGCACCGACCGGACCGCCTCGACCTGCGACTCCTCGGCCCGCGTGTAGACGATGGTGGGGTGGCCGTCGAAGCCCAGGTATTCGGTCGCCGCCGACCAGCCGATCAACGCCGAGGTGTCCAGCTCCGGGGCGAGAGGTGCGGCGGCGAGGGTTCCGACCACGGTGAACGGGCGTCCACCCAGCCACACCTGCACCTGCGGGTCGGCCGCGGTGATCCCGAGCCGCTGCGCCGCGGTGGCGCCGAGCACGACCGCCGGGTAGCGGGCGGTCGCCTCGTTGAGCCAGGTGCCGGTGGCCACCTCGGCCCCGACGGTGCCGAGCAGATCCAGCCCTGCCGCCCGGGTGGCGATGCCGCCGGTCTCCGCCGCCGGGATCCGGTCCGAGCGGTACACCTTGGCGTCGGAGACCTGCCCGGTCGCGGACACCTCGGTCACCGGGCCGATCCGCCCGATCATCGCGATTGACTCCTCGGGCAGTTGCGCGTCCGCACCAAACAGGGTGCTGCCCGGCTCGACGGTGAGCAGGTTGGTGCCGAGCGCGTCGAGCGCCCGGTCCAGTTCGGCCCGGGACGACGAGGAGATGCCGACCACCGCGATCATCGCGGCGATGCCGATCGCGATGCCCAACGCGGAGAGGAACGCCCGCAGCGGACGGGTCCGCAGCCCCACCCCGCCGACGCGCAGCACGTCCGCCGGTCCCAGGCGGGCCGGGGTCAGCGTCGCCATCAGCCGACCCCGTCCGACGTGCGGGCCGAGTCGTGTCGGACCGCGCCGTCGCGCATCCGCACCTGCCGGGGCAGGCTTGCCGCGATCTCCCGGTCGTGGGTGATCACCACGACGGTGGTCCCGGCCCGGTGCAGGTCGTGCAGCAGATCCAACACCTCGGCACCGGAGTGGGAGTCCAGGTTGCCGGTCGGCTCGTCGGCGAGCAGCACCGCCGGCTCGCCGACCACCGCACGGGCCACGGCGACCCGCTGCCGTTCCCCACCGGAGAGTTCGTGCGGCCGGTGCCCCAACCGGTGGCCCAGGCCAACCCGGACCAGCGCGGCCTCCGCACGGTCGCGCCGCCGCCGCAGCGGTACGCCGGAGTAGAGCAACCCGTCGGCGACGTTGTCCACCACCGGAACGCCCGGGGCGAGGTGGAACTGCTGGAACACGAAGCCGATCCGGGTGGCCCGCAACGCGGACAGCTCCCGGTCGGTCAGCTTCGCCGCGTCGTACCCGTCGATGAGCACGCTGCCCGACGACGGCCGGTCCAGGGTGCCGATCAGGTGCAGCATCGTCGACTTTCCCGACCCGGACGGGCCGACGATCGCGACCAACTCGCCGTGGCCGATCCGCAGCGACACGTCGTCCAGGGCGACGACGCCGCCGGCATACCGCTTGCTGACCCGGTCGAGCACGATCACCTCGCCGCTCACGTCGGCACCACCACCGTCGCGCCCTCGGTGAGGCCCGTGCCGGTGACCTCCACCCGCCCACCGGCGAACAACCCGGTGGTCACCGCGAGGATCCGGCTCGTGCCACCCTCGGCGACCTGGACGCCGTAGCCGCCCTCGGCCAGCGCCAACAGCGCCGCCACCGGCACGGTGAGCACGTCGCGGCGCTCCGAGACGGTGAACGTGACGTCCGCGCTGGCCCGGTCGAACCCGGTGAGGGCCTTCGGGTCGGTCACCGCGACGGTCACCTCGATCTTCGTCTCGGCGTCGCCGGACTGTCCGTTGGCACCGGCCGTACCGGCCTGGACGATCGTCTCGACAGTGCTGATCGTGCCCGCCACCGTCTGGCCGTCGGGCAGCCGCACGGAGACCTTCGCGTCGCGCTTGGCCAGCCGCTGGTCGTCCACGTCCAACTCGACTGTGACAACCCGGCTGGTGCCGGTGTAGGTCAGCACCGCCTGGCCGGGCTGTGTCAGGTCGCCGACGTCGGCCTGGTGGCCGTCCACCCGGACCTCCCGGTCGGCGTACACGATTCGCCCTGGCTCGACCCGACCGGTCTCGGTCAGACCCAGGTCCTCCTGCCACTGCCGGACCGCGTCCGCGGTGGCGCCGGTGTACTCGTCGTCGACGGTGAAACCGGTGTAGCCCAGCGCGTCGAGGTTCCGCTCGAACTGCGCGACGTCGGCGCCGTCCACCCCGGGGGCGAGGGTCCGGTACGCGGGCAGCCCGCCGTAGAGGAGCACCACGGCCTCGTTGTCGACCCGGTAGAGCGCCTTGCCCCGCCGTACCGTCGACCCGGTCGCCGCCAGCGCGGTGACGGTGCCGCTGAGCTTCGCCGTGGCGGTACGCGTGGTGCCGTACCCCAGCTCACCGTCGGCGGTCTCCGAGTCGGCGAGGGTCTGCCGGGTGACGGTGGCGGTGGCGGGTGGTGCGCTGCCGGCCTGGGCGCGTCCGCCGTCGGCACCGCCGCCGAAGCCCACCGCGGCGACCACGCCCACCGCCGCGACCAGCAGGACGATGCCTCCGGTGACGGCGGCGCGCAGCCGCGAGCGTCGGATCGTCACCGGTCACCCCCGAACTGCGGTGCGTGCTGCCGGCACTTCTCCAGCGCGGCCTTCATGGCCGGGTCGCCGATGTTGATCGCGTTGTCCCCCGCCCCGATCCGGACCCGTCCGTCGGCGTCCGGGTCCGGGAAGTCGGGCACCCCGTTCTCCCGCATGCACTTGGCGAGCGTGCGCATCCGCTCGGCCTGCTCGGGGTTGAGCTGCGGTCCCTGCCCGCCGTTGGGCAGCTTGTCCTGGCACTTCTCCATGGCCGCCTGGACCTTCTGCTGATCAACGTCAGCGCCGAACCGGAAGCCGGGACGGCCGCCCGCCTCCGGGTCGGGCAGGTCCACCCCGTTCTCCCGCATGCACCTGGCGAAGGCGAGCTGCCGGTCCGAGTCACTGACCGGCGTGCCGGTCGCCGTCGCGTCGGCCTTCGTCCCGCCGGCGGTAGCGACCCCGCCGCCGTCGTCACCTCCCGCGCCGCACCCGGACAGCGCCAGGGCGAGCAGGACGGGGATCGCAAGCAGATGTCGTCGCATGATGTCCACCTCCGCTCAGGTCCGGCGCGGTTCGCCGAACGTGGCACCCAGTGCACGGCAGCGCGCGTATCCCCGGCGTTACCGTCGGCGGTTATGCCGCCGTTACGGAGCCCCGAGCACCATTGAGGGGTGAGAGTGCTGGTGGTCGAGGACGAGAACGTGCTGGCGGACGCCATCGCCGAGTGGCTGCGCCGGGAGTCGTTCGCTGTCGACGTGGCGTACGACGGGGACGCCGCGTTGGAACGGCTCGGCGTCAACGAGTACGCGGTGGTGGTCCTGGACCGGGACCTGCCGGTGGTGCACGGCGACGACGTGTGCCGGGCGATCGTGGATGCGGGCGGGGAGACCCGGGTGCTGATGCTGACCGCGTCGGCGGCGGTCCGGGAGCGGGTGGCCGGGCTGGCGCTCGGCGCCGACGACTACCTGACCAAGCCGTTCGCCCTGGTTGAGCTATCGGCCCGGGTGCACGCGTTGACCCGCCGGTCTCGCCCGGCGGCGCCGCCGACGCTACGGCGCGCCGGCATCCAGCTCGACCCGGCCCGACACGAGGTACGCCGGGACGACCGGTACGTGGCGCTGTCCCGCAAGGAGTTCGCGGTGCTGGCCGAGCTGCTGCGTGCCGACGGCGCGGTGGTCTCCGCCGAGGACCTGCTGGAACGCGCCTGGGACGAGCACATCGACCCGTTCACGAACGTGGTCCGGGTGACAGTCATGAAGCTGCGCCGCAAACTCGGCGACCCGCCGGTGATCGAGACGGTGCCCGGGGCGGGGTACCAGATCCGATGAAACGCCTGACGATCCGCGCCCGGCTCACCCTCATCTACGGCGGGCTCTTCCTGCTGGCCGGCGTGGTCCTGCTCGCCGTCACGTACGTGCTGGTGGATCAGCGGATGCCGCAGCCGTTCGGGGTGAGCCTGCGCGACCTGCCGAGGACCACCCCCACGACGCCCAGCGGGCAGAACCTCGACAACCTGCGCGCCCTGGTGCAGGAGGTGCAGGACGAAGCGAAACGCAACGCGTTGGAGTCGCTGCTCACCCAGGGCGGCATCGCGTTGATAGTGGTGTCGACGGTGGCGATCGCGTTCGGCTGGTTGCTCGCCGGCCGGGCGTTGCAGCCACTGCACCAGATCACCGGCACGGCCCGCCGGATCGCGGGCGCGGACACCGCCGGCCGTGGTCTGCACGAGCGCATCGCGCTGACCGGCCCTCCCGACGAGGTACGCGAACTCGCCGACACGTTCGACGAGATGCTGGAACGGCTGGACCGTTCCTTCGACGGGCAGCGCCGGTTCGTGGCGAACGCCTCGCACGAGCTGCGTACCCCGCTGGCGCTCAACCGCGCCCTGGTGGAGCTGGCGGTCACCCGCCCGGACGCCTCGGCCGAGACCCGGCGACTGGGTGAGTCGCTGCTGGCGGTCAACGAACGCCACGAGCGGCTGATCGACGGCCTGCTGACCCTGGCCGACTCGGAGAACGAGCTGACCGAGCGTACGCCGGTCGACCTGGCCGAGGTCTGCGCGCACACCACCGATCAGGCCGGCGGGCAGGCACCCGGCGTGCGGGTACGGCGGGCGCTGGCCCCGGCGCCGACGAGCGGCGACCCGGTGCTGTTGGAGCGGCTCACGTTCAACCTGGTGGAGAACGCGTTGCGGCACAACCTGCCCGCCGACGGCTGGGTGGAGGTGCGTACCGGGCTGGTCGGGGGTCGGCCCACCCTCACGGTGACCAACACCGGCCCGGTCGTTCCCGGCTACGACGTGGAGACGATGTTCCAGCCGTTCCGGCGGCTGTCGCGGGAGCGGGTCGTCGGCGCGCGGGGCTTCGGGCTGGGGTTGTCCATCGTCCGCGCGGTGGCCCGCGCCCACGGTGGCATCGCCGAGGCGCAGCCCCGTCCGGGCGGAGGGCTGGTCGTCACCGTCACCCTGCCGCCGGCCTGACCGGCGACCCGGCCTCAGCGGAAGAACGCGCGCAGGACGGTGGCGGTTTCGGCCTCCAGCACCCCGCCGTAGACCTCGGGGCGGTGGTTGAGCCGGCGGTCGCGCAGCACGTCCCAGAGCGATCCGGCCGCGCCGGTCTTGGGTTCCCAGGCGCCGAAGACGACGGTGGAGACCCGGGCGAGCACCAGCGCCCCGGCGCACATGGTGCACGGTTCGAGGGTGACCACCAGGGTGCAGCCGTCGAGCCGCCACCGGCCGGTGCGTTCGGCGCCTCGGCGCAGGGCCAGCACCTCGGCGTGCGCGGTGGGGTCCCCGGTCAACTCCCGTTCGTTGCGTCCGGTGGCCAGCTCGGTGCCGTCCGGGCCGTAGAGCACCGCCCCCACCGGCACGTCGTCGACGTCGGTGCTGACCGCGTCGTCGACCGGCGGACCGGCGACGGCGACCTCCAGGGCGCGGCGCATCCACAGTTCGTGCCGCTGCCGCCGGCCGATCTCACCAGTGTCGGCAAGGCCCTCGTGGGCACCGGGCCCGGCGCGGCCCACCGCACCGGGGGTGGGTTGGCCCGGCCGGATCGACTCCAGCGATGGATCGGTGGCGTCGGCCGGCTCAGACCTCACGCAGCTCCTCGACCTCGTCGGCGCAGCCGAGCACCTGGCAGATCTCGGCGGTGACGTCCGCCGGCATCATCCCCTCGTGGGTGCAGAGGGTCAGCAGCTTCTGCGCGGAGATGCCGAGGTTGGCCAGCAGGTCGGCGTCACCGACCGGGTCGGCCTCCGGGTCGACGACGGGCTGCTCGCTCTCGTCGTCGCCGGTGCTCGCCGGGCGGGGCTCGTCGTCACCGTCGAGCCCGGTGACCGAGGTCTTCAGGTCACCGACCAGCAGCGCCCCCAGCTGCGACTCCTCGGCGTACGCGGAGTCCGAACCGAACACCCGCAGGTCCTCGCCCTCGTCCAGGCGCAGGATCACCAGGTACGCGTCGTCGGCCTCGACGAAGAGCAGCGACACGTCGGCCTCCTGGTCGACGTCACGCAGCCGGTCGGCGACCTCGTCGATGTCGGTCGCGCCACGCAGGCTGACCTCGGCGGCGGTCCAGCCACTGTCGTCGCGCACCACGGCCGCAGCGAAGTACGACACGGTCCCCCCAATAGCCCTCGACACAGCGTCGACTCGTTACGCGTGCACGTTAGCCGGTCGGGTCGGCAGGCGACCCGTCAACGCCCCGAAGGGCGGGTCATTCCTGACAAAGTCGAATCAGCCGACGACTCGACGGCGGGTGGCGATGAGTTGCCGCAGGCGCTCGGTGCGCTGCCGCTGTGGTCGGCTGCGCTGGCGGACCGCCCGGGCACCCGCCAGCTCGGCCAGCAACTGCAGGCGGCGGCGGCTGCGATCGGGATCCTGTCGCGGAGTGGTCCAGACCATAGTGCCGAGCGTGCCGAGTCTGGGCGGCCACGTCAAGACGGCGTTCGCTACGCAGCCAACCGGGCACGCGGCGCAGTCAACCGGGCGACGTTCCGGGGCCGGTCCGTGCTGGTCACCACAGCGGCCAGTCACCACTGGTGGCCCAGCGGACCGCCACCACGGCGGCGGCGATGCTCCAGCCACCGGCCGTGACGATGGCGACCCCGGTGGCCACCCCCCGGTCGCCGTAGCGGACCAGCACCAGGGCGGTGACCCAGGCCAGCAGGCCGGCGAACACCGTCCACCAGGCGTAGCTGGCCACGTCGGTGCCGAGCAGGCCGAACAGCAGCAACCAACCGGCTGCCGCGCCACCACCGGCGGCGACGCCACCGCCGGTGACCGGGTGCGGCTCGCGGTAGGTGGGTCGGGTCGGAGGACCGGAGGGGAAAAGACCCGACGGGGTACGCGGCATCGGGCGGGCGGCACCGAAGTCCGGGCCAGGTTCGGGTCGGGCAAAGGTCACCGTCGCTGCCCTCCCTCACGCGTGCCGCTCGTGCCCACGGTACCGGCTCTGCCAGGATGACCGGATGGCCTCGCCGACGATCAGCCGCCGCGCTCGTCCGGCGTACCCCATCCTGCTGCTGCTCGCCCCGGTGCTGGCCGCCGGTTGCGCGACCACCCGGCCGGGGGTGCCCGACGGCGCCGCGCCGACGCCACCGGCGGTCTGGGCGACAGCCGACCAGCCGGCGTCGCAGCCGCCGTCGCCGGCGGCGACCGACCCGAGCCCGCCCGCGCCGTCGTCGGCCGCGCCGTCGGCGACGGCACCCCGCGTCGGGCTGAAGCATGTCTTTCCGGTACGCGCCGACAACGTCGACTACCACCCGACGCACGGGGCGTACCCGGCGACGGACCTCTTCGCCGACTGCGGCGAGCCGTTCGTGGCGGTGACCGACGGGACGGTGCTGGAGGTGAGCCGCGTCGACCGGTACCGCAAGCGCGGGCCACAGGGCCCGGACAACGGCGGCCTGTCGGTCTCCCTGCTCGGCGACGACGGGGTGCGGTACTACGGCTCGCACCTGAGCGCCGTGACCAGCGGTGTCGACGCCGGGGTGCGGGTCCGCGCCGGGCAGCAGCTCGGCAAGGTGGGCCGCACGGGCAACGCGAACAACGTCTGCCACGTGCACTTCGGCATCTCGCCGGGGTGCACCGGTAAGGACGGCTGGTGGATCCGGCGTGGGGTGATCTGGCCGGCGCGTTACCTGGACTCCTGGCGGCGCGGCGGCAACCGGGAGCCGGCCGCCGAGGTCACCGCGTGGCAACGCC
Source organism: Micromonospora sp. SD19 (assembly GCF_054462275.1). NCBI lineage: Bacteria > Bacillati > Actinomycetota > Actinomycetes > Micromonosporales > Micromonosporaceae > Micromonospora > Micromonospora sp. SD19. The sequence goes on along the minus strand of NZ_JBTLMN010000007.1, from coordinate 24,444 downwards.
GGCACGGCTGCCCGAAGGCGCCCTGACATGGCTCGCGCGAGAGATCCCATCGCCGACCTGCGCCGGATCGCGTTCCTTCTGGAACGGGCCAACGAGGCCACCTACCGGGTACGCGCGTTCCGGTCGGCGGCGAAGGCGTTGGCCGGCCTACCAGCGGCCGAGCTGACCGAACGGGCCGGCAACGGCACGCTCACCGAGCTGGCCGGGGTCGGTGACGTGACGGCCCGCTGTGTGGCGGAGTCCCTCGCCGGTGAGGAGCCGGTCTACCTGCGCCGGCTGGTGGCGACCGAGGGCAGCGACCTGGACGCCGAGGCCACGGCGCTGCGCGCCGCCCTGCGCGGCGACTGCCACACCCATTCGGACTGGTCCGACGGCGGTTCGCCCATCGAGGAGATGGCGTTGGCCGCGGTGGAGTTGGGCCACGAGTATCTGGTGCTGACCGACCACTCGCCCCGGCTGACGGTGGCCCGGGGGCTGACCGCGGCCCGGCTGCGCCAGCAGCTCGACCATGTGGCGCAGGTCAACGCGGCGCTGCCCGAGGGTTTCCGGATCCTCACCGGGATCGAGGTGGACATCCTCGCTGACGGCTCCCTGGACCAGGACGACGACCTGCTGGCGCGCCTCGATGTGGTGGTCGGGTCGGTGCACAGCGGGCTGAAGGACGAGCGGTCGAAGATGACCCGGCGCATGGTGAAGGCGGTTGCCAACCCGCACCTGGACATCCTCGGCCACGTCACCGGCCGGATGGTGTCGTCCCGGCCCGCCGGGGTGACCGGTCCGGGCGATCGGGGGCACCGGGCGCGTACCCGGGCGGAGAGCGACTTCGACGCGGACGCCGTCTTCGCCGCCTGCGCCGAGCACGACACCGCCGTCGAGATCAACTCTCGGCCGGAGCGGCAGGACCCACCGAAGCGTCTGATCCGCCGCGCGTTGGAGGCCGGCTGCCGGTTCGCCATCAACACCGATGCGCACGCGCCCGGCCAGCTCGACTGGCAGCGGTTCGGCTGCGAACGCGCGGCACTGTGCGGTGTCCCTGCCGACCGGGTGGTCAACACGTGGTCGGCGGAGCAACTGGTGGCCTGGACGCACGACCGGCGCTGATCCACTCGCGTTTCTGGACATCGGGGTGTCCGGGTCCGCCGGACACCCCGATTTCTGAAAAGCCGTGTCGATCAGGTGGTCGCTCAGCGGCGGGCGGGTTCGGCGGCCGGGGTGGCGGGTGCGCCGACGCCGACCACCGGGCTGGTCCGGCGGCGACTGAACATCCCCTGCGAGACCGCGACCCCGAGCAGCACGATCAGCGCGCCGACCGGTTGGTGCCAGTTGAGTCGTTCGTCGAGCGCCACGGCACCGATCAGCACCGCGAAGATCGGGATCAGGTACGTGACGGTGGACGCGGTGCTCGCGCCGGCCACCCGGATGTTGCGCATGTTGATCACGAACGCGAGGCCGGTGCCGAGCGCGCCGAGGGTCAGCACGCTCGCCACCACCCCCGCCGAAAGCTCGGTGGGCAGCGGCGGCAGGCCGGCGACGAAGGGGGTGACGATTGCCAACTGCGCGGCGGCGAGCAGCAGTTGCGCGGTGGAGAGCGACAGACCCGAGTGCGTGCTGCCGGCGACGAACCGCTTCTGGTACGGGATGGCCACGCCGTAGCAGGCCGCCGCGCCGAAGCACATGAGCTGCCCGACGAAGTGGGCCCCGCCGATGCCCTCCCAGACCCCGAGCACCACCAGCACCCCGACGAAACCGAGCCCGAGCCCGACCGCCCGGCGCACCGTGAGCCGCTCGGTGCGGAAGACCAGCACCGCCAGCGGCAGCACGATCAACGGGGTGGTGGCGTTCCAGATGCCGGCCAGCATCGACTCGACCCGCTGCTCCCCGTAACCGAAGAGGGTGAACGGCACTGACACGCCGAAGGCGGCGACGACGGTCAGGTGCGCCCAGACCCGGGGCTCGCGGGGCAGTCGGTCGCGGAGCACGGCGAGGACCACCAGCAGAGTCAGCGCCCCGGCGAGGACCCGGTAGAGGGTGAGTTGAACAGGGTGCAGCTCGGCCACCCCGACCTTGATGAACAGGAAACTGGAGCCCCAGATCGCGGCGAGGGCGACGAAGCCGGGCAGCCAGGCGCGGACCGGCGCTTTGTCAGGAGTGGTATCGGTGGTCACCCCTGACACTCTGCCGTAACCGTACGACAAAGTCGCGCGCCTTTCGGCCGTCACGCCGTGCCCGAACCCGCAGCTCGAACACAACAAACGTCGGCGACAAAGCGGTGGGGCGGTCACGTAGTGTCGCAGCGTGGGACGAATTGATGAACTCGCCAACCGCTACGTGGCCGAGTGGGCGCCGTTGAGCCCCACCGGCGCGACCTTCGTCGGCATCGCCGGCCATGACGATCAGCTCGACGACCTGTCGCCCGACGGCTACCGGGCCCGCGCGGACCTCACCCGCCGGACGCTCGCCGAGCTGGAGGTGACCGAGCCGGAGACCGAATCGGAACGGACCGCCAAGGAGGCCATGCAGGAACGACTCGGCCTGGACCTCGCCCGGTACGACGCCGGCGAGGTGACCAGCGAGGTCAGTGTGATCACCAGCGGGCTGCACGAGATCCGCATGGTGTTCGACCTGATGCCCACCGCGACCAGCGACGACCAGGCCAACATCGCCGCCCGGCTCAACGGTTTCGGCGCCGCGCTGGAGGGCTACAAGACCACCCTGCGCGAGGCGCTCGCCGTCGGTGCGGTCAGCTCGAAGGTGCAGTTGGTCGAGGTGGCCAAGCAGTGCGACATCTGGGTCGACCCGACCGGTGACAACTTCTTCCACGGGCTGGTCGAGCGGCTGGGAGCGGAGGGCACGCTCGGCTCGGAGCTGCGTCGGGGCGCGGCATCGGCGACGGCGGCGACCGCCGAGTTCGGCCAGTTCCTGCGTACCGAGCTGGCCCCGCACGGGCGGGACAAGCAGGCCGCCGGCCGGGAGCGCTACGAACTCGCCTCTCAGTACTTCCTCGGCGCCAAGGTCGACCTGGACGAGACGTACGCCTGGGGTTTCGCGGAGCTGGCCCGGCTGGAGGAGGAGATGCGCGTCGTGGCGGGGCGCATCGCCGGCTCCGGTGCCACAGTCGACGAGGCAGTGGCCCGGTTGGACGCCGACCCGGCCCGGACCATCCAGGGCAAGGAGGCCTTCCGGGACTGGATGCAGGCGCTGGCCGACAAGGCGATCACCGAGCTGCACGGCACCCACTTCGACATCCCGGAGCAGGTCCGCCACATCGAGTGCTGCCTCGCCCCGACCAGCGACGGCGCCATCTACTACACCGGCCCCAGTGAGGACTTCTCCCGCCCGGGTCGGATGTGGTGGGCGGTGCCGCAGGGCATCACCGACTTCTCCACCTGGCGGGAGGTGACCACGGTCTACCACGAGGGCGTGCCCGGTCACCACCTCCAGGTGGCGCAGACCGCCGTCCGGGCCGACCTGCTCAACCGCTGGCAGCGGCTGCTCTGCTGGGTCTCCGGGCACGGCGAGGGCTGGGCGCTCTACTCGGAGCGGTTGATGGACGAGCTGGGTTACCTGGACGACCCGGGCGACAAGCTGGGCATGCTCGACGGCCAGGCGATGCGCGCGGCACGGGTGATCGTGGACATCGGCATGCACCTGGAGCTGGAGATCCCGAAGGACAATCCCTTCGGCTTCCACCCGGGCGAGCGCTGGACGCCCGAGCTGGGCTGGGAGTTCATGCGGGCGCACTGCCGGGTCCCGGACGAGAACCTGCGCTTCGAGCTGAACCGCTACCTCGGTTGGCCGGGGCAGGCGCCGTCGTACAAGGTGGGTGAGCGGATCTGGTTGCAGGCCCGCGAGGACGCCAAGGCCCGCAAGGGTGCCGACTTCGACCTGCGGGAGTTCCACCGGCAGGCGTTGGACCTGGGTGCGCTGGGTCTCGACCCGCTGCGTCGGGCGCTGGCCCGGCTCTGAGTCTCTGACGGCCCGGGTGCTGGCGGTTCGTCGTACCGCCAGCACCCGGAGCCATCGGGACGGTTGTCGTTCAGCCGAGTGCCAGCGCCAACGAGGGCCGGGCGGTCAGCGTGTCACTGGTGACGAACGCCAGATCGATGACCGGGTCGGTGAACGTGATCGAGATCGGCAGGGTGACCGGGATCCCGTCCGGCAACGGCAGGTCCGGGGTCAGAGTGAGCTTGATGCCGAGCAGCTTGCCGACGAACCGGGTGGAGTAGAAGGCCACGTCACCGCGGACGGTCAGCCGGTCGGTCTTGTACCGCTGGGTGCGCCCGTCGGGGCCGTCGGCGACCAGCAGGAAGTCGTCGGTCACCGCCTCCCGCATGCTGAACTTCAGCACCTTGAGGCTGCCCTTCTCGGTCCGCAGCTCGGTGGTCCCGTCGAACCGCAGCCCGGTCATGGTGACCTTGGAGCCGGTGAGCTTGGACGGCGTCTCGCCCACCATCGGCAGATTCGGGTCGGCCGCGATGCGGGGCAGCGGCTTGCCCGGCTCCGCTTTGTCTGGCTTGTCGGGTGTCGTGGTCCCGGGCTTACCTGACCCGCCCGGGTTCGGTGACGGGCAGGCCGTGGACCCGGGACGGGCCGTCGGCGTGACTGTCGGCTTCGCCGACGGGTTGGCGGTCGGGGTGGCCGCCGGCGTCGCGGTCTTCTCGTCGCGTCCACCGTTGAGCAGGTCCCCGATTCCATCCAGGATGTCGGTGATGATGTTGCCGTCCCGCTCCGGGCTGACGCTCGGTGTCGGGGTCGGCGTCCTGGTGGGAGTGGAGGGGCTGCGCGACGGCGTGACGGACCGGGACGGGGTCGGGCAGGCGGTCGCGGCGGGTCGGGTCGGTGCGGCCTGCACCGCTCCGGGCTGGGTGGCCAGGCCGGCCGCGGCGAGGCCCAGCACCAGCAGCGCGACTCCGAACACCCGCGGATCAGCAGGACGTCCCGGCCACTCGGGGGGTGCTCCCGCGTCGGTCGCGTCGCTCGCCGGGCGGTCCACCGGTTCGCCGGCCGCGTCGGTCTGCCCGACTCCGATCCGCTCCGTGTCGAGCCGCTCGACTCCGCGCTGATCCGCGTCTGCCTGATCCGCATCGATTCGTTCGGTGAGGGGCAGTTCGGTGTCGGACAGGTCGGCAGCGGCTGGCGCGGGTCGGGTCGGGGTCCAGGCGAAGGCGAGCGCGCTGCCGACGATGCCGAGCAGAAGACCGACGAAGAAGCCGCCGAGGTTGAGCCCGATCAGCGAATAGACCGTGGTGACCGCCGCGACGACCGAGTAGAACAGCCGCTGCGTCGGGCTCAACCAGAGCAGCAGGGCGCAGGTCACCAGGATGACCGGGATCAGGAGCGAGAGCAGACCGGTGGCTCCGCTGTGGAAGCTCAGGCCGTTGATCGTCATCCGGGTGGAGGCGAACATCTCCACCCCGGCCAGGGCGACGAAGAGGCCTCCCCAGAACGGTCGGCTCCGCTGCCAGCGGCGGAAGGTCTGCCACGCCTGGGCCGTGCCGCCGGGCCGGGCGTGGGACGCGTTGGCGGTTGTCACGTACTCCTCCTGGCGGAGCGGGGACGGGGAAGGGGACGGCACCCCCGGTGGTCGGCCACCGCGGGCCCGACTCACCTCAGAAGCACTCCTTGCCCTTGGCCTCGTCGCCCACGTTGACCTTCAACCGGAGTCCGACCAGGTTGAAGGTGGCCGCCGTGGTGTACCGGGACACCTGCTGCAGGTTCGTGATGCTGACGTGGTCGGAGTTCTGGCCGAATGAGCCCTTCTGCGCCGTGGCGTTCAGGTCGCTCGCGTCCCGGCCAATCTTGATGTTGGTGAACGTCGCGTTGCCGTCGAGCGAGTCCATGGCGATCAGCAGGTCCTTGGCCCGGGCGGGCTCCTTGCCCTCACCGGCGTTGATGGTGAGCACCACGGGCAGGCCGGGCAGGTCGGAGCGGATGGACTGGCAGAGGTTGTAGAGCTCCGCGCTGCTGATTTCGGCGACGGCGATCGGGTGGGTCCTGCCGTCCTCACCCTTCTCGCGGACGACGCCGCCGTACTGCTTGAAGCCGTCGCCCTCGAGGCGCGCCGCGCCGATCTTGAACGTCTGTCCGGACACGGTGACGTCGGACGCGATGGCGCCGGTCGACATGCCGAACAGGATGGCGCCGACGGCGGCGGTGGCGGGGACCGCCATGGCGGCGAACCGCCGCCAACGGGTACGGCCCTGATCCTCAAAGCGATCCTGCACGGGTTCCTCCTCAGGTGGCCGGTCCCGGACTGGCGGCCTCGCACCGGGCACGGCATGTGTTACCGGCGGGTAACGATCGAGCCTGATCGTGCACCCGTTGCGGCGCGACTCACAACCCCCTGACCATCCGGCGGTAACAGGAGGGCGATCCAACAGACGGTCGACGTCACGATTCGTGGAACTACCTGTGTGGACAGAAGCCTCGGCAGGCGACAAAAGCGGCACAACCCCGCCCCCCGACAGCAGAGAGTCGCAGGGCATCGAGGAATTACAATTAGGTAACGGATGTAAAGTACGCAGGCTGCGGAGAGCCGTTCGGCTCGTCCTCTCGCCCGAACATCCAGGCGATCCCGGAGACAGCAGGACCCCACCGAGCGGCCCGAGGTCCTAGGGTTTCGGCGTGCATCTGAACGACGTGCGACGCGACTGGACCAAGCTCGGAGCTGAAGATCCGCTCTGGGCCGTACTCGTCGAGCCCGGCAAACGCGGCGGACGGTGGGACGTCGGGGAGTTCCTGGCCACCGGCCGCACCGACGTCGAGGAGACGACCGGCCAACTTCGCCAACTCGGCCTGCCCACCCGCTGGGAGCGGGTGCTCGACTTCGGCTGCGGCGTCGGGCGACTGTCGCAGGCACTCGCCCCACACGCGGACGAGGTCGTCGGTGTGGACATCGCTCCGACGATGCTGGAGACCGCCCGGCGACTGAACCAGAGCGCCGAGAACATCCGGTTCGTCCTCAACGACGCACCGGACCTGAGCCAGTTCCCCGACGGTCACTTCGACCTGGTCTACAGCGCCCTGGTGCTGCAACACCTACCGCGCCCCGCCATCGATCGCTATCTGGCCGAGTTCCTGCGCGTGTTGCGGCCAGGCGGCACCGCCGTCGTGGGATTCCCCACCGAACCGGCGCACACGGCCAGGGGCATCGTCTGGCACCTGGCGCCGGCCCGCCTGATCAGCTGGGCACAGCGTCACCTGCTCAATTACCCGGCGCCGATGAAGATGACGGTCGTACCGCACGCCGACATGGTGCGGCTCATGGCCGCACACGACGGGGAGATCGTCGGGCAGTGGCGCGATCGGCTGTACAGCGAAGACTGGGTCTGCACGCGGTACGCCGTGCGCCACGCAGGGCATCCGAGGCAGACGCCGCCTCACGACTGAGGGGTGGACCGCACCCGCGGTCCACCCCTCGAACGTGCATCGCGTCGTACCCGTCTAGCGCTGCTCGACCTCGCCGTGCGCCGGACGCTGGGTCGGCACCGTCGGGTCCTCGGACTTCCAGTTCGTCGACGCCGGCGGGATCTCGTCGGTCAGTGGACCGCCTGCGGGCTCGGTCCGGGGCTGCTCGGCGGTGTCCGCGTCGCGTACCGGCTCCTGGTCCACCCGGGTACGGGTCGGGTCGGTGCCGGGTGCCACAGCCGCGTCGGCGCGGTGCCGGGCGGCACCGTCGTCGTTCCGCATCACCAGCCACACGCCGACGACGAGGGCGATCAGACCGAGGACACCGGCGGCGATCGGGCCCCAGAAACTGATCAGGCCGATCTTGAAGCGGTTGTCCTTGACCGTCTCGACACTGCGGCTGACCGTGTCGTCGTTGTAGTTGAAGTCCGCGTCCAGCAACACCGTGGCGGTGCCGGTGTCCGGGCGCAACTCCTTCTTCTGCTGTTCCCGGACGTTCACGTAGGAGCCCGTCACCGGGTCGACCCAGAGCGTACGGGTGTTGCTGTAGACGATCTGACCGCTGGTGGCGGTGGGGGCGAACCTGCCGAGCAGCGGCTTGAGGCTCGCCTCCGGGGTGTTGAGCGCCTCGTTCTCGATGCGCTGCTCGAAGCGGTACGCCTCGATGCCCTTGATCTTTTCGGTGCCGACGAACTTCGCCGGGACGGCCCGCTTCAGGTCACGGTCGAAAACCTGGTAGTCCCGCTTGTCGGTGCCGAACGGGAACTTGTAGATCTGGCCGGAGTAGGTCACGTTCCCGACCGGAGTCTGCTCCGCGCCGCTCTCGTTGAGCCACTGCTCCTTCCACGGGGCGGCCGCGCCGGAGATCCGGTCGAGAGCCAGCTCGGTGCTGTACTGGCTGACCACATCAGGGGTGTCGGCACGCCTGACGGTCTGGTAGACGTCCCAGATCACCGCGTCGCCCTTGAGGTCCTCGGGTAGCCGGTCCCTTGTGTCGTCCGGCTGAGGAATGACCTCGACGCTGGAGACGAGGTCACCTTGCAGGACCTCGATGCTCACCGACTCGCCGACGCGAGTGATCTTCAGGAACTTGGCGTTCTTTGCCTCCGCGACGGACGTCGTTGGTTCAAGGTCATACGGGAGCTTGGTCACGGAAGGGGCCACGTAGAACGGCAGCCCAGCCGCGAAGACCAGCAACAAAACACCGAGCCCGAAGAGCGCGGCGCCCACGCGAAGCTTCACTCATCCTCCTGTAGCCTGCCGCCCTACGACCTGTTGTCCGGGGCACCCGATCCTTAACATGGCGGGAGGTTACTCCCCGGTCACCTTCAAAGCGACCCCCTGGATGTCCAGATGTCCACAGCCGCCGCGCCAACAATTCCGCAGACTTCGGTTACCGACCGACTCCCCGCACTCGACGCGCTGCGAGCAATTGGCGCCGTGGCGGTCGTCGGTCACCACATCGGGTTCCAGACCGCTGCCACCATGAACACCCCGTGGGGCGGTTGGCTGGCTCGGCTCGACGTCGGCGTTGCCATCTTCTTCGTGCTCTCCGGATTCCTGCTGTTCCGACCGTGGGCCCTGAACGCCGCGACGGGACAGGCCCGACCGCGCGCCGGGCGGTACCTCTGGCGGCGGGCGCTACGAATCCTGCCCGCCTACTGGCTGGCGGTGCTGGTCTGCCTGATCGTCCTGCCGCAGAATCGGCCGGCGTCCGTCGGTGACTGGATTCGCCATCTCACCTTCACCCAGATCTACGAGCCGGGCCAGTTGCGCTCCGGGCTCAGCCAGACCTGGAGTCTCGCCACCGAGGTCGCGTTCTACCTGATCCTGCCGCTGATCGCCGTGCTCGCTGTTGGTCGGTCGTGGCGTCCCGTCCGAACCGTCGTGATCGTCTGCGGGGGTTTGTTGGTGACCGCCGGATGGCTTGCGCTGCTGGGGATCGGCTGGCTCAGCAATGGCCTGCACACCATGTGGCTCCCCTCGTACGCGGCCTGGTTCGGCGCGGGGATGGCCCTGGCGGCGGCGCACGTCGCCCTGCGCACCGGGACCGCGCCCGCCGCCTTCCGCGTACTGGACGACCTCGCTTCGGCGCCGATTGCCTGCTGGGCAGCGGCGGTCGCCCTGATGGCGATCGCGACGACGCCCATCGCCGGACCCCGCGACCTCACCGGTCCGACAGCCGCCGAGTTCGCGGTCAAGCTGGCCCTGTACCTCGCGATCGCGACGCTGATCCTGATCCCGGTGGCCTTCGGCGGGCGGACGCGGGCCAAGGAAATCTTCGCCGCCGAGTCGGCCCGATGGCTCGGCACCGTCTCGTACGGGCTGTTCCTGTGGCACCCGCTGGTCATCGAACTCATCTACCTGATCGACGACCGACCGCTCTTCACCGGCGGACTGTTCAACACCTTCGCACTCACCATGGTCTTCGGCCTGATGTACGCCACCGTCAGCTACTACGGCGTCGAGCGGCCCCTGCAGGTGCTCGGATCGCAGCGTCGGAAGCGACCGGCCAGGCGCGGGCAGGCGTCCGGCACACCCACCGTCGACGTGGCCGCACCGGCCGTCGCGGCGCCGACGGTCACGCCGGCACCCACTGTCGGCACGTAACGCCAGTCGATCAGCGCTGCCCCATCAGGGCATTGCCGGCCGGCACCCCGGCCCCCTAGTGTGACGCGCGTCCCTAAATTACTTGAGAGTAGGGTTCGCGTGGAGCGTCGCTTCGGCATGCCCGGACACGTGCTGTTCCTCAACTGGCGAGACACCCGCAACCCCGAGGGTGGCGGTTCCGAGGTGTACGTGGAACGGATCGCCGCCGAGTTGGTGGCGCGCGGTTTCCGCGCGACCCTCTTCTGCGCCGCCCACAGCGAGGCACCCGGCGACGAGGTCAACGAGGCAGGCGTTCGGCTGGTGCGGCGCGGCGGCAGACACACCGTCTACCTCTGGGCGGCGCTCAGCTACCTGGCCGGCGCGCTGGGCGTGGGCCCGCTGTCGAGCCGTCGGGGCGGCCGGCCCGACATCCTGGTCGACGTCTGCAACGGGTTGCCGTTCCTCTCCCCGCTGTGGGCACGGCGCCCGGTGGTCAAGCTGATCCACCACGTGCATCGCGAGCAGTGGCCGGTGGTCCTTCCGAAATGGGCCGCCCGGTTCGGCTGGTGGGTCGAGTCGTCGCTGGCTGTGCGCGTCTACCGGCGGTGCCGGTACGTCACCGTCTCTGAGGCCACCCGCAGCGAGCTGGCCGTGCTGGGCGTACCGCCGGAGCAGGTCGCCGTGGTGCACAACGGCACCCCGGCGCTGCCCCGCACCGACGCCGAGCGGGCGCCGTTCCCGCTGCTCGTGACGCTGAATCGGCTGGTGCCACACAAGCGGGTCGAGGTGGCGTTGCGGGCGGTCGCGGCCCTCGCCGACGAGTTGCCCCAGCTGCGGCTGGTCGTCGCCGGCCAGGGCTGGTGGGAGTCACACCTGCGTGAACTCGCCGCGGAGCTGGACATCACCGAGCGGGTGGACTTCCGGGGCTTTGTGACGGAGGAGGAAAAAGCCGCTCTGCTCGCCTCGGCCTGGGTCGCCCTGACCCCGTCACTCAAGGAGGGCTGGGGCCTGACGATTGTCGAGGCGGGTTCCGCCGGCACGCCAACGGTTGCGTTCCGGGAAGCGGGTGGGGTCGCCGAAGCTGTCGTCGACGGGCGTACCGGCCTGCTGGCCGACGACATCGACGACTACCTGGCGAAGGTGCGCACGCTCCTGCGCGAGGACGACATGCGGCGAGAGATGGGGGCGCAGGCCCGGGAGCACGCGGCGAGCTTCACCTGGCAGGTCGCGGGTGGGCGCTTCGCGGACCTGCTGAGCGGGGTGGAGTCGCCCCGCCCAGTGCAGCAGCGGGGCGAGCCGTCCTACCTGTCGCCGTAGACCTCGGGGGCGTACGGGTCCTTCTTTCCGGCACGCTTGGCCGCTTCCGAAACACTCTTGGCCTCGTTGGCCGCCTCTTTGTCGGTGGCGGTCGCGGCGGCCGAGAGCCCGCCGAGGGCCAGGATCCCCAGCAACGCCGCCACCATGCCGGAGACGACCAGGGTCAGAGCTCTACGCATGCCAATCCTCCAATGGCGAGACGTGCGAGCGGACGTTACCACGCGGTAGGACGCCGGTGTAGTGCCGAAATGGCGGCCGCCATGACCACCAGAAGGGCAGCGCCGAGCGCCATCACGACGGCCCACGCACCACGTCCAGGGGCGTCCGATTCCGGAGGAACAGCCGGGTTTCGGTAGAGAGTGAGAAACGGTCCCTCGTGGACGACTTCGAGATCACGAAGGGTCGCCGGGTCGACCTCGCTGGGCCCCTGGTGCTGCACGACCACCCAGCGCACACCGGTGGCCGAGGCGGGCCGCCCCTCGGCCAGCACCCGGCGCACCTCGCGGAGCCGTGGGTTCTCCCCGGCCACCGCGACGTCGCCGACCCGGAGCGTGTCGTCGGTCAGCACCGTCCCCGGCAGATAGCGCGGCGCCGGATCCAGGACGATACGTCCCGGGTTCCATGGGTAGGCCCGGTAGGCGGACAGCGGCAGCGCGAGGATCTCCCCCGGCTCGCCGGCCACCCGCTCGGCCACCGCCTGCCAGTCCGCCGGATAGCTCACCGGACGAAGCCGACCGGCACCGCCGAAGGCAAGGTCCGGCATGACGGCCACCGGCAGGAGCAGCAGGCCGACCAGAACCACCCCCGCCACCTCCCGGTCGATCCTGGCCACCAACCGCTCGGCTCCCAACGCGGCACACACCACCAGCAGCAGAGCGTACGGGGCCAGGAATTTCTGGCCGTCTCGAAGCAGCCCCGCACCCGGCAGATGCACCACCGCCCAGCGCAACACGGCGGCCCCACCGGGGAGTACCCCGAGGGCAGCGAGAAGACAGGCGATCCCGGCGAGCAGCGCCAGCCGCACCGCCACACCCGGGGGCACCCGGCGCCGCAGCAGGCCGGTACCGACACCGGCCAGGACCAGCAGGAGCAGGGTCGCCAGCGGTACCAGCGGCGCAGCGCGACTGGCGGGGGTCGCCTGTGCGCTCCAGACGCCACCCGTACCCGCGAGCGCCACCAGCGGACCGGCCCAGTTCTCCGAACGCGCCGCGAACGCCGCCACCCCCGCCGGATCGGATGACCCGCCAGCGCCGGTGACCAGGGCCGCGGTCACCCAGGGGGCGTTGAGTAACGCGACGCCGCCCACCACGAGCGCCGACCGGCGAAGGCGCGTCCGGTCCGGCACCAGCAGGGCCACAGTGCCCAACGCGATCAACCCACCGGTCGGGGTGATCGCGGCGGGAGCCGCGGCGAGCACCACCCGGGCGAGCGCGCCGTCACGACCCGCCCGCAGGTCCAGCGCCGCCCGGACCAACCAGGGCAGCGCGGCGTACGCGAGCAGCAGCCCCCACTGTCCGATCAGCAACCGCTCGGCCAGGTACGGCGTCCACGCGTACGCCACCGCGGCCAGCAATCGGACCGCGAGCCGTTCCGTCGGCACCAGACGGCCGGCACCGACCGCGGCCAGGAGAACCGCTCCACCGAGCGCCACCCGCTGCACCGCCCAGCCCGGCACGAGCTGGGTGACCAGGGACATCAGTGCGTCCATCGGCACCGCCCGGGGCAGAGTCTGCGCAGGGGCGACGAGATCCCAACTCAGCGGCTGCCGGGGTACGAACACCATGTCGTACAGCAGCGCGTATCCCGGTGCCGCGAGCGGGGCCAGCACCAGCACCGTGACAGCCGCCGCAACGGCGTACAGCGGCAACGTGTCCCGCGCCCGCCGCACCGGTGGGGCCCCGACGCCGGTGGTCTGCTCAACCATTCACAGTGCCGGCACCGCGCGGCCGACGGTGATCAGTTGGGTGCACACCCGGACCCCCGAGGTGCTCACGGTGACCTCGACGGCGTCCCCAGCCCCCTCCAGCAGGAAGAACACGTCGTTCAGCCCGCGCTTCAGGGTGATTACCCGGACCGCGTCCCCGAGACGGAAGAGTGCCGTCGAGTCGCCCGAACTGACATAGCCGAAATGGACCGCGTACGGCCACTCCTCCAGGTACCCGTCCAACGGGATCCGGGCGGGTACACCACCCTCCGCCAGGTGCCCGCAGTTGGGCACCGTCCCGGGCACGACCTTCCGCCCCTGAACCACTACCGGACGGATCCGGCCGAAGTCGTCGAACATGAACGGCTTCTCGGCCTCCTCCACGAAGGTGGGCCGCCGCTCGGCCGGGCGGAAGAAGTGCGACTGGAGATTGTCTGGCCAGAAGTAGCCGGCGATGACGCGGTCCGGGACGGTGGTCTCCAGGAAGACGGTGCCCGGCGCGGCGGCGGCAAGCTCGATCTGCGTCGTCGCGAGGTAGTCCCGTCCGTACTTGGTGCTCCAGTTGTCCCCGAAACGGGCCGTGCTCCACAGCGTGCCCACCCCGATGGTGGCCAGGACGACGATTATCGAGACCAGACCGACCGCGAAGGCACCCGGCTCCCGCAGAACGGTCGGCAGCGGCCACGCGGACACGTCGTCCTCATCGGCGTCCTTCGTCCCCAACAGGGCCGCGCCGACACAGATCGCGGCGACCAGCACCACGTCGGCGACGTACCGGGGAATGATGCCCACGAACGAGCCGAGCGGCCCACCGAGGCGGGTCACGGCGAAGAGCGCGGCGACCAGCCCGAGGTAGCACGCGAGCAGCAACCAGGCCCGCCGGGCCGACGGGCGCCGCCGCGCGGTGACCACGATGAGAGCCCCCAGCACCGCCCACGACAGCCACTTGGCGATGTCGTACGGGTTCACGGCCGGCGGACCGTCACCGGCGTACGCCCAACGCCAGGGTCCGCCGAGCAGACCCGGAACGACGGTTTCGCCGACCAGGTCACCGAGGAATTTGAGGACCTGACCGACGGATGTGGGTTCGTCCAACTCGCGGGCGGGACGGGTCAGATAGAACGCCAGGTACGCCCCCGAGAGCGCACCGAGCACCAGCCACGCCGGCCAGTGCCGGCGGACCGTCGTCACCAGGCTGCGCCAGGGGCCGCCCGACGTGAAGAGGAAGACGGTCAGCAGGAACAGCAGCGGCACGATCAGCAGGGACTTGGTGTCGAAGAGCAGGCCGAACACCACCCACAGGACAACCACCACGAGGTGTCGCAGCCGACCGGTCCGCACGTACCAGACCTGGGCCGTCGCCGCCATGACCAGGGCCAACTGCATCGGCATCACGAGCAGCCCGACCAACCACAGCGAGGAGACCTCAAGCGTCAGCGGGCTGAACACGAACAGGCACAGCGGGATGAGCAGCCCCCAGCCTGGTCGGAGCAGATCGCGCAGCAACCGGTAGACGGCGAACCCGATCGCCGCCTGGCCGACCGCCAGCAGCAGCACCCAGGGCCAGGTGACAAAGCCCGCCACCCGCACCATCGCCCACGCCACCAGCAGGCCGCCGGGCATGAGGTGGTTGTTGAAGGTACGCAGGAGGAAGTCCGCGTCCAACCGGGTGTCGAGGACCTGGGCGGCGATGACGAACTCGTCCTGCGAGAACCAGCCACGGGTGGCAAGGCCGGCGCGCCAGGCGACGGACACGACGATGAGGGCGATCGCCACCGCGCGGACGCGGTCGGCACGGACCCATCGGCCGATCGGCCCCGGCCGGTCACCGTCGGACGTGACGCCTTCCGGATGCGTCTCGGCCTCAGCTTCTGGCATTGACATGGTCGGCAGCCTGCCACACGCTTACACGCCGTGGGGACGGCCGTTCTCCCGATAACGCCACCGCAGCGCCCCTGGTCGCCCGTCCGTGCCCGGTCCGGATAACGTCGCGCGACAGTAGTCGGCTGCAGGTGCGCGTCCGGCCGGTGAAGACAGGAGCCGAAATGCGTGCAGAGGTGACCGGTGGCGCCGCTCCGGTGTCCAGTCGAAGCCGGCACACGGCCCGACGGTTCCGGCACCTGGTCATCTGCATCGCGCTGACCGCCCTCGCCTTTCAGCAGGCCCCGGGCCAGGTCGTCCCCGACACCAAGATCGACCTGAGTGTCAACCCAGCCGGCTGGCTGCTCCGCTCGCTGCACCTCTGGGACCCCAACGGCACGTTCGGTCAGCTACAGAACCAGGCGTACGGATATCTCTGGCCGATGGGCCCGTTCTTCCTGCTCGGATCGGAACTTGGCATCGCGCCGTGGGTGGTCCAGCGGCTGTGGTGGGCGCTGATCTTCTGTGTCGCCTACCTGGGAGTGGTACGGCTGGCGGGCAGGCTGGGTATCGGCACGCCCGCCGGACGCATGATCGCCGGTGTCGCCTTCGCGCTGTCACCCCGCATCCTCACCCAACTCGGCTACGCCTCGGTCGAGTCCTGGCCCAGCGCCATCGCCCCCTGGGTGCTCATCCCGCTGGTGGGCCTCGCCGGCGGCACCCCGCTGCGGCGCGCCGTCGCCGGGTCGGCCGTAGCCGTCGCCTGCGCCGGCGGAGTCAACGCCACAGCCGTGGCCGCGGTGGTGCCACTCGCCCTGCTCTGGCTCGCCACCCTCCAGCCCGTACGCCGCCGCGTCACCGCCATCGCCGCGTGGTGTGGCGCGGTGGCGCTGGCCACGGCGTGGTGGTTGGTTCCGCTGCTCGTTCTGGGCCGGTACAGCCCACCCTTCCTGGACTACATCGAGACCGCCCGGAACACGACCAGCGTCACCGACGCGGTGACGACCCTCCGCGGCGCCTCCTACTGGCTCGCCTACCTCGCCACCCCGTTCGGGCCGATCCTTCCGGCCGGCGCACGACTCGCCAACGAGGCGCTACTGGTCGCCGCCACCCTGGTGGTCGCCGCCCTCGGTGTCCTCGGGCTGTCCCGACGCGGGATGCCGCACCGCCGGTTCCTCATCACCGGTCTGGTGCTGGGCGCCGCGCTCGTCGGTCTCGGGCACGTCGGTGACCTGCCGAACATCCTCGCCGGCCCGCAGCGGGAGTTCCTCGACGGCGTCGGTGCCCCCCTGCGTAACGTGCACAAGTTCGACGTTCTGCTCCGCCTGCCCCTGGCCCTGGGTATGGCGCACCTGATCGGCCTGGCCATCCGCGCGGCACGCACCGCGCCCGAGCAGCACCGCCCACGAACTGTCGCACGCGCCTGGCTCACAGCCGGTGTGGCCATGGTCGCCGTCACGGCGGTTGCCACGCCCGCGCTCGCCGGCGGTCTCGCCACGCCAGGCGGCGTCAAGGCGGTGCCCGGCTACTGGCACGAGGCCACCGACTGGCTCGACGCGAACACCGGGCGCGGGCGGGTACTCGTCGTACCCGGGGCGCGCTTCCCCTCGTACGACTGGGGCAACACCACCGATGAGATCGCCCAGCCGCTGCTGAACAGCCGGTGGGCGGTACGCAACTCCATCCCCTTCACCCCACCGACCACGATCCGGCTGCTGGACGCGATCGAGTCGACACTCGCCACCGGCGCCGGGTCGGCGGGCCTGGCCGACCTGCTCGCCCGGTCCGGGATCAGCCACGTCCTGTTCCGCGCCGACCTGGACCACGGCCGCTCGGACACGGCCCGCCCGGCTGTGGTCCGCCAGGCACTGGACCGCTCACCCGGATTGACCCGCGTCACCTCCTTCGGCCCCCTGCGCGGCGGGCCCTCGTCCCCGGACGAGTTCCGCGACCAGGGGCTCGACGTGCCCGTGCGAGCGTTGGAGGTCTACCGGGTCGACCGGCCGGTCGAGCCGGTTGTCGCGTACGACCGTGACGCCATGACCACAGTTGTGGGCGGCCCCGAGTCGCTCCTCGACCTCGCCGCGGCAGGGCAGCTCGGCACGGCGCCGACGGTCCTGGCCGGCGATGCGACGGCGGCCGGCATCGCCGGGCCGGTCGCGATGACCGACGGGCTGCGCAGGCGCGACGTGTCGTTCGGCCGCTCGCGCGACAACGCCTCACAGACTCTCACCGCCGACGACACCTTCGAGGTGACAGCGCCCGCCCACGACTACCTGCCCGAGTGGGGGGCGCAGCAGTCCACCGTCGCCCGTTTCGAGGGCATCAGCGCGATCCGCGCGTCGACCGCCCGCTCGCAGGTGGACTCCCCCGGCGGTGCCCGCCCCGAGCACCAGCCGTACGCGGCGATGGATGGCAATCCGGAAACGTCCTGGCAGTCCGCGCCGTACTCGCCCAGCGACCGTCAGTGGGTCGAGGTGGGCCTCGCCAACCCGACCCGGGTCACCCGGGTCGAGGTCTGGTTCGACCTGAAGGCCGACGCCCTGCCCACGACGGTGACCGTCGCCGCCGGGTACGAGAGCCGCACCGTCGAACAGTTCAGCGATCACATGGTCTTCGAGCTGCCCGGCGTCCACGCCACCCGCACGGTCAAGATCTCGATCGACGACGCGTACGACCTCCGCTCGTTCGGCAACGGGTCGGTCGGCCTCGCCGAGATCACGATTCCCGGCGTCCAGACGAGCCGGACCCTTGTCCTTCCCGCCGCACCGGCCACCGACCGGCCGGCGACCGTCGTCGTGTCGGCGCCGCCCACCACCCCGGCCTGCTTCACCGTCGACGGCCACCCCCACTGTTCCACCGACGCCGTCCGCGGTTCCGAGGACGCCTCCAGCATCGACCGGACCCTCACCCTGCCCGCCGCCGGGGCTTACGAGGCCAAGCTGTGGGCGCGGCCGACGGCCGGCCCGGACCTGGACAACACTCTCGACAAGCTGGTGGCCGACGCACAGCCACTGCGCCTCGCGGCGCAGGTCAGCGCCTCCTCGACGGCCGTTCCCGACCCGACAGGTCGGGCCGGCGCGGCACTCGACGGGGACCCGACCACCAGTTGGTCACCGGCGGTCAGCGACGAGGCACCGATCCTGCGCCTCAAGTGGCTCAAGCCGCAGACCATCACCGGACTCCGGTTCTCCGTGGACGACGAGGCGGCCGCCACCCGCCTCGGCAGTGTGCGGGTGGTCGGTGACGACGGTTTCCGAAGCAGCCTGCTCGGCGACGACGGGCTCCTTCGCCTGGACCCGCCGATGCGGACCGACGAGATCACCATCCAGTTCCTCGACAAGCCGGCCGCCACCAGCACGGACCCGTACAAGCTGCGGTTGCCGGAGAAGCTGCCCGTCGCGGTCGGCGAGGTGACAGTGCTGCCCGGAGCGTCAACGGTCAAACCGCGCCCCGACGCACCAGTGACGCTGGCCTGCGGGTCGGGTCCGACGCTGCGGATCGGCGCGTCCCGGGTGACCACCACGCTCCGCGGGACACTCCGCGACCTGCTGGAACTGCGCGAGATGGCGGTGACACCGTGCGGGCGGGACACGCCCCGACAGCTCGACCTGGGCCGCGGGGAGCACCGCATCGTGACCACACCGAGCAAGCTCGCCTCGCCCACTCGGGTCGCCCTGGTGCCGCGTACGCCCACGCCGACCCCTGCGGCGGTCGCCAGCGCCATCGAGGTCGGCTCCTGGACGGCCACCGAGCGGCGGGTACGGGTGGCCGACCACCCCGTCGACCGCGTACTCGCCGTTCGGGAGAACACCAACACCGGCTGGGAGGCGACCATCGGCGGGCGGACGCTGAAGCCGCTGGTGGTGGACGGATGGCAGCAGGGCTGGATTCTTCCCGCTGGCACCTCCGGGGAGGTGGTACTCCGCTTCGCCCCGGACACGACGTACCGGGCGGGCCTTCTGCTCGGCGGCGTCCTGCTGGCGGCGGTGGTCCTCCTCGCGGTGCTGCCCGCCCGCCAGCCCACCGGGCGAACCTCGACGAGCGCCCTACCGCGTGGCAGACGCCGGGTCACCCGCTCACTGCCACTGCTGGCGGTCGGGGCCGGCGCGTTGGTGCTGTGGAGCGGCCTCATCGGCGGCCTGCTGGTCGCCGCCGGATTCATGCTGGCGGTGCCCGGGCCACGCCGCCTGCCCTGGTCGGCTGACCCACGTCGGGCCAGGACGATCAGCCGGGCCGTGGAGACCTGGCTGCCGGGAGCGCTCCTGGTGCTCGCCGGGTGGCTCTACCTGAATTCGACGCAACGCGACACCGACGCCCTGCTGCAACTCACGACCGTCGTCGCCCTGGGTGCTCTCTGGCTCTCCACCGCCGCCCGCCGACGACCCGTACGCCGGACCACGCCGACCGCCGTGACCTCGGCCGTTGCGGCGACTGCGCTGGTCGCGGAGGAGTCGAAACCGGACGCGGCGAAGCCCGACCAGACCGAGCCCGACCAGACCGAGCCCGACGCGGCCGAGCCCGACCCGGCGACCGGCCCGGACCAGGCGACCGGCCCGGCCGACGGGCAGCGTCCGACCTTCTCGGAGATCACGTGAGCCTTCGGCGACCCGTCCGTCCGAAGGCGACAGAGCGGACGGCGGAGACGGAGGAGCCGGGCCGACGGAACAACGGTCTCGGTGCGGCCGGGATCAGCGTCACGGTGGCCGGCGTACTCGTCAACGGCCTGGCGTACGTGGTGCCGGTGCTGGCCGCCCGGCGGCTCGACCCGGCCGACCTCAGCGCGCTCGCCGCCGCCCTCGGTCTGGTGGCCATCGCCGGTGTGCCCGGGCTCGGTCTGCAACTGGCCGTCGCCGTGCACCACGCCCGACACGGGTCCTCCGACACTCGACGGCTCACCGCGATCACCGCTGCCGTCTGCGCGGGGGCCCTCATCGCGGCGACGCCACTGCTGGTCACCGCCCTGGACCTCCCGGTCGAGATGCCCGCACTGCTGGCGGTCAGCACAGCGGCGATCGTGCTCTCCTCCCGGTCCCTCGGCGAGTTGCAGGGTGGCCAGCGCTTCGTACGACTCGCCATCGGGATGGCAGTGCTCGCCGCCGGCCGCTACGGCGGCGTGATCGCCGGACTGCTGCTCGGCGCGGGACCGACCGGCGCGCTGGCGGCCGGCGCGCTGACCGCCGCGCTCGCCCCGCCGGTGCTGGCCCGACTCGCCCGCGAGCCCGGACGACAGTCCGACGTCCCACGGCTGGCCGTCGCTCAGATTGTCGCCGGCTGCGGTGCGACGCTGGCGATGCTCGTCGTCTCCTACGCCGATCTGCTGCTGGCCCGGCAACTGCTGCCCCCGTCGGATGCCGGGGCGTACTCGGTCGGCACCGTGCTGAGCAAGGGCGCGCTCTGGGCGCCGCAGGTCGCCGCCGTCCTCGCCCTACCGCGGCTGGCTCGCGGTGACCGGCGCAGCCGAACGGTTGCGCTCGCGGTGACCGGCGGATGCGGCCTGGTCCTGGTGCTCGCCTCGGCGCTCGCCGGAGGGCTCGCCTTCCGCCTCGCCGGTGGGCCCGACTACGACCACCTCGGCCGGTACGCGCCCCTCTTCGCGGCGGTCGGCGCCCTCTACGCGGTGACGTTCGTGCTGCTCAACGACCGGCTCGCGGCCGGCACGCGGTGGGCGGCGACGCCGTTGTGGGTGGGCATTGCCGGCCTGGTGGCCGTCACCGCGACGCTGCGGCCGCACACCGTCCCCGGTCTCCTTCTCGCCGCCCTGGGCACGGCTGTCGTCGTCACCGCCATCATGGCGGTGGCGGCCCGTCGGCCAGCCCGGGCACCGGTGGGCGAGCCCGACTAACCCTCCGCGAGCCAGTCCGCCAGGAGGCGGTGGTCGATCGCGTCCACCCGACCGAGCTGACGACCCGAGGCCACCCGGTCCCGCAGCTCCGCCCGCGTGAACCAGCGCGCCTCCAGCAGTTCCTCGCCGTCGACGCGTACCTCGTCGGACGTGGCGGTGGCCCGGAAGCCCACCATCAGGCCGGCGGGGAACGGCCACGCCTGCGACCCCTGGTAGGTCACGTCGGTGACGGTCACGCCCGCCTCCTCGGCCATCTCCCGACGGACCGCGTCCTCCAGGCTCTCGCCGACCTCGACGAAACCGGCGAGCGTCGAGTACGCGTCCTCGGCCGCGCCCGCGTGCCGGGCCAGCAGACACCGCCCGGGCGGACCGGGTGCCTCGACCAACACGATGATCGCCGGCTCGATCCGGGGAAACAGCAGACGCCCGCACTCCGCGCCGGTGCAGGTCCGCAGGTGCCCGCCGCCGCCGGTGACGGCCGCCGCGCCGCACGTCCCGCAGAATCGCTGCTGCCGGTGCCAGTGCAACAAACCCCTGGCGTACGCCTGGACGGCCGCGTGACCGGGTTCGAGTCGCCCGACCAGGGCCCGCACGTCGACGGACCGCACCGCACCGGCCAGTTCGACGGCGGACCGCTCGGGCAGGTCGGAGAGGTCTGCGGCGAACACGGCGGTCTCCGCGTCCAGCCCCAGGAAGACGGTCTCGGCGGCGGCGGATCGGACCAGCGCCGCGCGCTCCGCGCTGAGCCGAACCGGCCCGTCGCCGTCGACGAGACAGCGGTCCCGCCATATGGCCAGCAGCACCGTGGTCGGCTCGGCGAACAGCTCGCTCAACCGCGTCGGATCGGTGCGCAACGGGCCTGCCCGGTCCAGCCAGCCGCCCCCGTACGCCAACACCCGCTCCGCAGTGCCCACCCGGTCACCGTGCCACGTCGGTGATCCGCCCCCGGCACCGCCCCCGGCACCGCCCCCGGCTCGGTGCGACACGCCGTACGACACGCGGTGGCAGCGCCTGGTGGGCGCAGCCACGAGGACGGCTGGGCATTCGTTACCGTAGGTGGCTCCGGGAGGGAAGGACCTCCCGCGGCACCCTGGCGATCGAGGTTGCAGTGACGCTGTACGGCGAAAACAGTCCACCTGTCGACGACCGGCCCACCGTGCAGGTCACCGCCGTCACCTGGCCGGACGATGGACCTGAGCCGGTCACGACAGCCGCTCCCGGCGAACCCGACAACGGCCCGCGCCGGTCACGCCGGGTGCGGATGCTGCTCGCCGCCGGCATCACCGGTGGTGTCCTCGCCGCCGTGGCGGGCGCCGGCGCCTGGGCGTACGCCGGTGACGTTCCCCGTGGCACCAGCGTGCTCGGCACCGAACTGGGCGGCCGGAGCCGCGCGGACGCCGACCGGGAGTTGCGGGCGGAGCTGGACCGGCGGGCGGCGACGCTGGCCACACCGCTGAAGGTGACCGTCGACGGGCGTACCGCCGAGATCAAACCGGCCGACGTGGGGCTGGCCGTCGACGTGCCGGCGACCGTCGCGGCGGCGGCCGAGGCCGACGCGCACCCGGTCAGCCGGCTGGTCGGCTCCCGCACCGTCGAGCCGGTGGTGACGGTCGACGTGGGCCGGTTGGACGACGCGCTCCGCAAGGTGCTCGGCGACCAGGCCCAGGGGATGACGATGCCGGCGATCACCTATCAGGGCACCACCCCGAAGGTGGTGCAGCCCAAGCCCGGGCTGGCCTTGAACCCGGAACGCTCCGCCGAGGTGGTCCGCGCCGGCTGGCTGGCCGGCGAGCCGGTCACCGTGCCCCTGGTGGAGACCCACCCGGCCACCACCCCGGAGGAGTTGGATCGGCTGGTCAACGAGCTTGCGAAGCCTGCGGTGGCCGCACCGGTCACCCTGCGCACCAGCAAGGGCTCGGTGACGGTCCCGCCCGCCGCCATCGCGAAGAGCCTGCGGTTCAACGCCGACAAGACCGGCAAGCTGACCCCCACGGTGGACGTCAAGCGCCTGCGCACCGCGCTCGGCGAGAAGTTGGCCGCCATCGAGGTGCCGCCGAAGGACGCCACGATGACGATTGCCGGTGGCCGGCCCACCGTGAAGGACGGACAGTCCGGGCAGCAGCTGGACACAGCGGCGCTCAGTCGGGACCTGCTCGCCGTGCTGCCAAAGGCAGACGGTCGCGAGGTGACCGGAGAGCTGAAGCCGACGCCGCCGCAGCTGACCGCGGAGAAGCTCGCCGGCCTGGGCATCAAGGAGCGGGTCTCCACCTTCACCACCCGGTTCACCGGCGGCATGGCCTCGTCGCGCAGCCAGAACATCGCCACGATCGCGAAGAAGGTGGACGGCACCGTCGTGCTGCCCGGGAAGACGTTCTCGCTCAACGGTCACACCGGGGAACGCGGCTACGCGCAGGGCTACCGGGACGCACCGGTCATCCTCGACGGCAAGTTGGTGCCGGGGGTCGGTGGTGGCACCTCGCAGTTCACCACCACGCTGTTCAACGCGACCTACTACGCCGGCTTGGAGGACGTCGAGCACAAGCCGCACTCGTACTGGTTCGACAGGTACCCGGCGGTCATCGAGTCGACCATCTTCTGGCCCAACCTGGACTTCAAGTTCCGCAACAACACCGAGTACGGCGTCCTCATCGACACGTCGTACACGTCCAGCTCGGTCACCGTGTCGATCTGGAGCACGAAGATCTACGACAGTGTGAAGACGGAGTACGGCCCGCGCCGCAACATCACGACGCCGAAGCAGATCCACCTGACCCCCGGGCCCTCGTGCATCGAGACCAACGGCATCAACGGCTTCACCCAGGACGCCTTCCGGGTCATCAAGAAGGGCGGCGTGGTGGTCAAGCGGGAGAAGTTCACCTGGCGCTACGACGCGGAACCCCGTTACGTCTGCGGCCCGAAGACGTCCTGAGGTCCACTCCAGGTCGGCCTTTTTCCTGAAGTCACAGGTGTGGGTCAGCTCGGCGGCGTTGCCGCCGGGCCCCCATCGCGCCTCCCACCCTGTGGCGGCATCGGCACCGTGCGGCTCTCCTGCACCCGGATCTCGGCCCGGAAGCGGTGCGCCGCCGGGTGCCACATCTCCTCGAACGGGCCCATGACCTCGCCCCCAATGCCACGACGACGGACCCGGGATGCGAGCCACCACAGGGTGCTCAGGACCGCGGCCACGCAGCCCGCGAACACCACGAATATCAGGACCTCGTCCACAGACCGAGCCTATCCGTGGGCACCCGGCCCAGGGGCGGACGCAAGATCGCGCAATATCCTGGTTGTCGTGGTGCCCGCACACAACCAAAGCCACTACATCCTGGATCGAGCGCGACCTTGACGCTCAAGGACGGTCCACCCGTTCCCGTTGGCGGCTGAGACGCAGAAAAGGCCACCCCGTGAGGGGTGGCCTTTTCTGAAAGATTGTCCGGCGGCGTCCTACTCTCCCACACCCTCACGAGTGCAGTACCATCGGCGCTGGAGGGCTTAGCTTCCG